>JAWKLR010000005.1:0-226862 GCA_041392625.1 Saprospiraceae bacterium
GGGGAGAAAAGTGTTTTGGTCGTTATCCATATATGCCCTAACCGTGTCAATCAATGCCTGTTGCTTTGGCAAAACCTTGTTGAATTCCATAATATTTAGCTCCATTTCCTTATCGACTGATTCAAAGACATTGGCCAAAAAGCGTTTGTTGTCGGAATTCTGTTTCCATTCATTAATAAACAGCGCAATCAATACACCCAGTACTACGGGTATCATATCAATCACTAATTTTTTTAGCATGCTCATGTCAATGCGGTTAGTTGTTTTTCAAAAAATCCGGGTCAATCGTTACGTCCCATTTCTGTTGAATATTCAAGGGGTAAACAAGAAATTCGCCTGCAATGGTTTTCGAGTTTTGTTCTCCATTTAAGGTATACTGCATTTCCACATTCCCTTTTTTGCCTCCTCCTTTTTGCGGTTTGGTATCCGGCCATATTTTAAATTTCACCTCCTGCTCATTTTCAAAACGTGCAAGCCACAAGGTGTCCTGCCCAATAAACAGCGGTCCGCTGCCATAAACGACTACATCCTCCAGGGTTGAGCCGGATTTATTGGTTAGCCGGACTGTAATTTTAGTTCGTACCCGCCCACTCATATACATGTAGGAAAAGCTAACTGGAATAAAGATTAAAAGAAATAAAATTGAAAGAAACAGATAGGATTTTGGGTTTGTTTTCTGGTGTTTTCTGACCACCGCGCTGATAAAAAATAAAATTCCGGCAAACCAGGAACCAATACCCGACATAATCATGTAGGGGGTGGCAATTCCAAGTCCTTTCCAGGGAGATATTACGGCGAGGAAAACGACGGTAATCAGGGCCATTGCGAGTCCGGAAAAAATTGCGGATAATCTGAAGTTGTTCATTGCTTTTATTTTTATCCCGAAATCGTCAGATGAGACGGAATTCGGTAAATGAACAAAATACTTGGGGCAAGCGTCTGTATCGGGATTTGAACTGGGTTGTCAACAGATACCGTTTTGAGGCAAATCAACCTCCCGAATACGCTCTAAATTTAACAAATACTATCCGCAAAAGGTCATTTATTCCGGCACACGCTCTAATTTATACCGATTCTGATTTCCAGATAAAACAGTTCAGAAATCTACGATCGCAGAATTTTTTCCATGGATTTTCCTTTGGCCAATTCGTCAATCAGTTTATCCAGGTATCTAATTTTTTGCATCAGCGGATCTTCAATTTCTTCTACCCGATATCCACAAATTACGCCGGTATTTTTAGAGACATTGGGATTCAGTTGTGGAGCCTTTTCGAAAAAATTTTCAAAGTCGGTTTTATCCTCGATGATTTGTTCTATGGCTTGCTGATCGTAGCCTGTAAGCCAACCGATAATTTCATCCACTTCCGCTTTTGTTCGCCCCTTTTTTTCCGCCTTCGCCACGTAGTGTGGATATACACCACCAAAGGCCATTTTAAATACACGGGTATTTTTCATAGTTGAATAATTTGAAATAAGATTTATCCCATTTCCAGGATGGATTTCAGTAATTTAATAAATAAGGTTCTCAGCTACCTGCTTGTTATCGTTTATAAAAAATACCGATTTCGAATAACATTCATGTGATGCGTATTGTGTCCGATCATAATGTGGCCCAATGCCCGTGCGGTGAAGGGTTGGTTAAGACCGTTTCCAGGAAATTTACTTTGTTCTTCTGTTGCATTTTGAAAAAGGAAGCGGGTGTTTTTGCGCACGGCAATAAACTCTTCGACCAGATTATTCAATGATCTGGATGTTACATCGGTGTGGGAAGCGTATAAACCTTCATCCATATCATGGAGAACGGTAGAGTTATCTCCCCGCAAACACACCAGGGCCCGGTAGGCAAATACCCGTTCGGTATCAATTACGTGCATCAAAACCTCCTTAATGGTCCACTTATCCTCGGCATATTTGTAGTTGTGTTTTTCCAATGGCAGTTGGGTGTAAAAGTCGACTGTTTCCTGCGTGTTTTCATTCAAAAGTGTCAGGAAGTCTCTTTTTGGAACCAGCTTGAGGTAGGTTTGAAAATAGGGATTGTATTCTGATTTTTCCGGATAGTTCATTGGATAAAATTTGGTTTAGGATGGATTGTTTCAAAAGTAGAAAGGAGGTTTTTATAATTCAATATTAGGTATTTTTGACCAATCGTAAAATTTCAAATACCGATCGAGTTTGTAAAAGTCGGACTGACAAGTCATACAAGCAAAGACAGTCGTGTTTTTTTTAAGAATATGGTCTACAATTTTTAAAATTTCTTCGTCCAAATAAATACCGGCTTCGCTTAGTTTTTTGATTCCAATAATTCCTAATGCCTGTTCTTCCGGGATCATGGATGTAAGCAAGGTCAGCACATGAGCTGTGTTTTGATTTTGGACTTGTTTAAACAGTATTTTTTCCTTTTCGCCATAAAAAGAACAGGATAGTCCGCATGCTATTCGTATTTGATATTTGGTATCAACAACCTCTTTTATAAACTCCTCCATCGTTTTGTGGATTCCATATATCCGTTCATGATTTTGAATATAGGCCTCAATGAAATGGGTGTTTCTTTTAAACTCCTCCTCGTTTACAATTTTAACTCCGCTTGAATCAATGGAAGAAATTATTCCATATTGCACTGAATCATTTTTTACCAAATACATCAGGTTGATGCGCATGTTGTTTTTAGTCCAGATATCTTCAAAAAACTGGAAGGTTTCAAAGTCCAGTTTTCTGCATCGAACATTATTTTTATCTACTCGTTGAAAGATAAACTCCAGAACATCATCATAAATAACCACTTTACGCAGGTTCTCCAATATTTCTTCTGATTCTGTCCCCATATCCACAAACTCCAATGCCCGTCTGGCGAGCATAGTTTCCACAGTTAGATTTTCCTGAATTTGTATTCTGGAATCATGGACACCGCATGTCGTTAAAAAAAGCAGGATAAAATGGAGGAGAGGAGCACGCATGGATGGGTTGGGGTTTTAGCTTTTTATATTGAATCTATTCAGAAGGTCATTAACTATTACAGCAGTAGGTCTTTTCTCACGTTTTGTATATTGATTAATATGTACCGAGAATAAAATAAACGAGTTTTTTAAGTTAGTAATCTTAATATCGCGGGCTATTCTATCGGGGGAGTCAATTAGTCCTGCTATTTTATATAACTCACCACAATTCAGTGTTTCTTCATGGACAATTTTATACCCCATCCAAATAATCCCTTTATCTGATAACTTTCCCCAATAAGCAGCAGACTCTTTATTTTTTACTATTATAACTTTAGGCTTGATAATCTCTTCAATTAGTTTTTGAGTAACTATTAATTGATCCATCAAAAATTCAATTCCTTTGGGTCGCTTCAATATCCCATTTCGAATTTGGCCTTGCATTTTTTCTCTAAAGTAAAATATGTCCAAATAAGCTGTTCGAGACCTTAAGTCAATTTCATTTTCTGCATCAACCAAGATCTTTCTCAAGGGTCCCCAATAGTTATCATACTTCGTTTCTTTCATGGTTTCATGAAAATCAAAACAAAATGATTCTGGATTTTCCCCTTCTCTAAAGGATGGATTAATACCTGTTATCAATAAATCCATTTTAGAATCATTTTTTGAGCAGACAAATCCACGTTCTTTAACAAAACCTGGCATATCATTTATATAATCTTTACTCCAAATTTTATTTAGTTGTTCAAAAATATTCATTGTTAGGTGTTTAATAAATGTAAATACTGGATTTCAAAAATGGCATATAATAGAATAAGGTTAATATCACTTCTGTGTTTGATGAAATATTTTGTAACTTAAAATTCCAACCCACAACATAACACCTCTAAATATATCCTCCTTTCCCCGGCTTTGCAAACAGTCCGGGGCTCGGCGGAGTACCCAGGTTTATAGCCCGACCGAAAAATCGTATATTTGTTTTTAGTCGCGCCTGTATGGAATGTACTGTTCAGGCCGTTTATTGTGTATACCAATCTATAGATTTTTCATATTCCAATTGCTTTCATTCCATGAATCGAATCCTTATGCTTGGGGTGCTGCTGGTTTTTCTGACAACCGCAGCCTATAGCCAATCGGCTAAAACCCATCCGCCGGTAAAAGGGCAGGTCAGTCATTCCGAACCTCTCCGCGTGAGTTGGCCCGGAAAAGCGGAAATCCCGCCTGCCGAAAATCCATTTCAATTACCTACCCCTACCTTGCAACCCATCGGGGCCCTGCAAAACAGAGCCGGAAACGCCGCTCCCAAGGTGCGCATCGAGCGCGACGCCGCGGGACACCCCATCGCATTCGATGGAAGTACGGAGGTTTCCCGCAATTTACCCGAATCCACCGCACCCGATCTGGCTGCTATGGCTTATCTGACCAGTTTGAACCCGGAAGGAATCCAAAATCCGGAATTCGAATTTGTTGTGACCGCCCAGCGCCAGGATGCCAAAGGCAATCAGCACGTTCGCGTACAACAGGTTTACCAAAACCTGGAGGTGTATGGCGGCGAACTGACCATCCACAGCCGCAATGGTGTGTTTGATTTGGCAACCGGCCGTTATAAAAATACCCCTTCGCTCTCCTCGCTTACGCCCGCACTCAGCGAAGCCGATGCACTGGAGCAGGTTAAAGCAGCCCTTCCCAATGTGGAGTTTAAAACCAACTGGACCGATATGGACCTGCAGGTTGTAGGCGGATCTCCCGTTGATGCCCAGCTGCTTGTGTACAACAACCAACTCGTTTGGCACCTGGAGGTACACCCCAACCTGATGCGCCGGTACATCTTTTTTGTCGATGCGCAAACCGGAGCAATCCTGAATCAATACGATCACACCTGCTCCGTTGCAGGAACCGGCCACAGCCACAACGATCCGGAAGAAAAACCGGAAGTGCTCGACGGCCCCGTTACTGCCAACGGCCTCGACCTGTTTAACATCAACCGGAGCTTTGGCGCCTGGCAAGCCGGATCTTTTTTCTACATGGAAGATGCAAGCAAACCGATGTTTAACAACAGCGCTTCCAACATGCCATCCGATCCGGTGGGTACCATCATCACACTCGACGCACTCAATACCTCCCCGGAAGTTTCCAGCAGTTTCAATTACCAGCTGGTGAGTTCCGGTTCGCTGACGTTCAACCACAAAAAAGCCGTCAGCGCCCACTACAATTCGATTAAGTGTTATGATTATTTCAAAAATACATTCAACCGCAATTCTATCAACGGACTGGGTGGCAATATTCTGAGTTTTGTAAATGTTTCCGAAGCAAACGGCTCTTCCATGGAAAATGCATTTTGGAACGGCGATGCCATGTGGTACGGAAACGGTGGAAGCACCTTTAAGGAATTGGCTCGCGGACTGGATGTTGGCGGACACGAAATGACCCACGGGGTGGTAGAAAAAACTGCCAACCTCGAGTATCAGTACGAAAGCGGAGCACTCAACGAATCCTTTGCCGATATTTTTGGCGCAATGATCGACCGCGACGACTGGAAAATAGGGGAGGACGTAATGCAGCCGGGACAAAGCCCGGGCGGATGTCTTCGGGATTTATCCAACCCACACAACAGCGCCTCGCAGGGCAGCAACTGGTGGCAGCCCAATCATGTAAACGAACAATACAATGGCAGCCTCGATAACGGTGGGGTGCATATTAACAGCGGTATTCCAAACCACGCATTTTATCTGTTTGCAAACAATGCAGCCGTTGGAAAAGACAAAGCAGAACAAGTGTATTACATCGCACTTACCGATTATCTGGTGAAATCCAGTCAGTTTGTCGACCTGCGTATTGCCGTAATTGCCGCCGCAACGGCAGAGTACGGAACGACCGTGGCTAATGCCGCTGCCGCTGCATTTGATCAGGTGGGAATTGTGGGCAATGCACCGGGCGGAAATTATTTGGGACAGTTGTCGGTTAACCCCGGTGATGACTATGCACTTTGCGTAACACAAGACCTGAACGATCTGGATCTGGCAACCGGAGCCGGAACAATCTTAGGCACCTTGTACGATCAGGGGGTTGCAAGCCGCCCATCCATTACCGACAATGGCTCACAAATTGTTTTCGTAAATGAAGCCGGCCACATTATTGGAATAGACCTGGCATACACAAACGGACAAATCAATTTTTCAACCAGTACACTAAGCAATGCAGCGGAATGGAGAAATGCTGCCATTTCAAAAGACGGCCGCTACATCGCTGGTCTTACCTCCACAGCCAACAACCTCATTTATGTATTTGATCTGCTGAGTATTATTGGAGATTTTGAGGTATTTGAGCTGTACAATCCAACCTATACGCAGGGACAAATAACCGGAGAAGTGCAATATGCCGATGTACTGGAGTTTGATTACTCCGGAAACTTCATCATGTACGATGCCTTCAATGAGTTGAGCAACAACCAGGGAGAAGACATCAGTTACTGGGATATTGGTTTTATCCAGTTTTGGGAAAACAATGCCTTCACCAACGGAAGCAATGCGTTTATTTCCAAGTTGTTTAATGGCATTCCTGAAAAAACAAGCATTGGTAATCCGGCTTTCGCCAAAAACTCGCCCTTCGTAATTGCTTTTGACTACATCGACAACCTAAATGGTCAGTACGACATCTACGGTGCCAATGTCGAAACCGGAGATTACGATGTGATTATCCAGGATAACGGCGATTTGGGTTGGCCCAATTACAACCGAACCGACAATGCCTTACTCACGGAGTACCCTGGTTTTTTAAACTACAACTTATACCTGGAAGGCCTGAATTCAGATAAAATATCTTCATCCGGCCAGGGTACCGGGTTTGTGGATGCCCGGGTTTGGGGCGTTTGGTTTGCCAATGGAAACCGGAGTTTGCAGGTAGATGCAAAAGAAACCATTCTGGAAACGATGGATATCCGCGTTTCACCAAATCCGGGAAATGGTTGGGTGAAGGTTCAACTGGAGAGTGCTTCCGGCGGGCCGATACAAATCCAATTGGTGGATATGCTCGGACGAACCATTTTGCAACAGCAAAAGATGTTGCAAAGCGGCACCAATACCTTTGATCTTGATTTCCAATCGCAAGCCAATGGTACGTATTGGCTGCGGTTATCCACCGGCACCGAAATGGGTGTTTTGCAGTTGATAAAACAATAATAAGTACAGTATACGTATAAAAATTATGGGGCATTCCGAACGATCGGAATGCCCCATTTTATTTACAGCATACGTGCAAAAATTAATCCTCCGTTTTGTCGGATTTTTTGCTTGCTTTTTTCGCAGTAGTTTTCGGCTTTTCTTCTGCTGATTCATCTTTCTTCTTGCGAACCAGTTTTGGTGCCGGTGCTTCGTCCTCGGTTTTTTTCACCGATTTCTTTGCAGCCGTTTTTGGCTTTTCTTCTACGGCCTCATTTTCCGTTTCATTTCCTTCCTTCTTTTTTGCAACAGTTGAAGGATGTCCGGTAAAATGTTTGAGCATGACAATTTCGCGCTGAGTGAGTTCGCGGAACGATCCGCGAGGCAATTCACGCTTGGTAAGGCCGGCATAGTAAAAGCGATCGAGTTTACGCACGCGATATCCGAGCGATTCGAAGAGGCGGCGCACAATTCGGTTGCGGCCTACAACGATTTCAAGTTCAACCACATCGCGTTCGGGGTGGTCTTCTGCAAAACGAACCCAGTTTACCGGAACTTCACCATCGTCCAATTCTACACCTTCCACAATCCGGACGAAATCGGCTTCGGAGAGGCCTTTATCCAATCCTACGCGGTAGTGCTTGAGGATTTTATAGCTGGGGTGTGAAAGTTTGGCGGCGAGGTCACCGTCGTTGGTAATTACTAGTAGTCCGGTGGTATCGCGGTCGAGGCGTCCAACGGGATAAATGCGTTCGGGGTAGTGGGGGTCGACGATGTCGAGTACGGTGGTTCGACCTCGTTCGTCTTCAGTGGTTGTAATTACATTTTTAGGTTTGTTGAGCAAGAGGTAAACCGGACGTTCCTGTACACGCATTTCTTTTCCGTCGTACACAACCACATCGCCTTTTTCAACACGGTAGTAAGGTTCCAGTTTTACTTCACCATTTACGGTAACTTGCCCTGCTTCAATAAACTCAACGGCTTTCCGGCGGGAGGAAGCTCCACAATGGGCCAGGTATTTATTGAGTGGCATGCCTTCACCTGAAGGTAGGGTGGGTTTCGGCTTTTTTTCTACATGAAAATCATCCCGTTTTCGAAACGGCCGTTGCCCGTAGGGTTTTCTATCAAAGGATCTCCGATCATTCGACCGGCGGTCATCCCGATTAAACGGTTTTCTTTCTCCATCTTCTGAACGGTTGCGATCAGAGTTTGGGAAAAAAGTTTTGGGCCGCTCTTTCAGCGAAAACCCAGTGCCCGACTTTGAAATACGCGGGCGTTTTTTCTTCTGTTCCATTTATAGGATTTTAACTAAAAAAGGATTGGATCGTTTATCCAACCAGCTGCAAATATGCATCGAATACCTTTAGAACGCAGCATTCTGTTTTAAATTACTGCAAATATATTACCAAAAAAGCAGTTGTATTGCTTTTAGTGCGATACAACTGCTTTTATCTGTCATATTTTCGGATTAATTACTCCGATTTATACCATTTGATACTGAATACCCGGCCTGTATCCGACAAAATTTGAAGGAAATACAAGCCAGAAGGCACTTCACTTACCTCAACAAGGCCTGTCCATTCCGAAGGATTCAGATTTCGGATTAACTGTCCTTGTGTGTTGAGAATACGAACGTACTGTGGCTGAACCCCGTCAATTTCCAACCGGAATTGTTCCTGAACCGGGTTGGGAATCAGTCGGATACTCGGAGTAAATACCTGCTCATTGGCGGCAACCGTATTATCAACGGTTATTGGTCCCAATGTAGTAGAACATCCGTTGGCATCGCTCACTTCGACCAGGTAATCTCCCATGAACAGACCCGCTGGGTTTTGTTCGGTGGAGACAACATCCATATCCAAAGTCCAGATAAATGAATACGGCTCAGATCCATTTTCAACAACAATGGAAATAGAACCCATTCCCTGATTATCCACATCATTTACTACCGCTGCCAGACTTGCTTCCGGATTTGGAAGTACCAAAACCGTAAAGGCACACACAGCAGTATTGTTGGATGCATCGGTGATCATATACTCTACTGTAGTACTGCCCTCCGGGAAGACCGATCCGCTTGGCAAACCAGACACGAGGGTAGGGGTAGCCCCATCCAAATCGCAATTGTCAGTCGCTACCGGCAAATCGTATGCTACACTTGTCCCGGCACACACTTCACCGGCCGGCGGGCAACTTATTTGCGGAGCAGTTACATCTTCCGAAATGATTGTTTCGGTTCCCTCAATCTGACAGCCATTGGCATCTTCAACCAAAATATCGTAAGTACCCACGCCCAGTCCGGTCAGACCTGGCGTTACGGTGTACGGAGTAGTCCCGCCTGTAATGGTCAACTCAATTGCTCCATCGGTAGACTCCGGACATTCCACATTGCTTGCTGAAGAAACTAAATTAAGCGCATCCGGTTGAGTAATGGTTGTCTCCGCAATGAGATCGCAGTTATTTGCATCCACTACCGTAACAGTGTATGTGCCTGCAGCAAGGCCGGTTGCCGTAGCACCTGTACTTCCGTTCGACCAGGAGTAAACCAATGGCAATGCTCCCCCGGTGATGCTTACGGTTGCTTGTCCGTTGGAAAGACCAAAACAACCGACATTCGCCTGTGTAATGTTGCTGCTGAGCTGGCAACTAAATGCAGGTACCGTCACCTGACTCGTTGCGCTACAGAAGTTTAAATCTGTTATGGTAACAGTATAAGTGCCGGGATTTAAATTGGTAATGGTTTGTGTTACACCTCCATTTGTCCAACTATATGTGAACGGACCGGTGCCACCTGTAGGTGTAGCGGTTGCTGTTCCATCATTGGCACCCAAGCTGGTTTCTCCCGTTGCAACAGTCGAAACCGTCAGCAGCATAGGCTGGGTTACAGTCACCGAAGTTTGTGTTGGACATCCGTTTCCATCAAGGATGTTCACGGTATATACTCCTGCAGCCAATCCGGTTGCAGTAGCGGTAGTATCTCCGTTTGACCAGGAGTACGAAATCGGATCGCTTGCACCCAATACTTCAACCGTTGCAGTTCCATCAGCGCCTCCATTACATCTCACCGCTGTAAAACTGGTAGTTGTAGAAATATTGCAATTGAAGCTGTTCACATTTACGGTTTGTACTCCGGTGCAATTGTTCATATCCGTAACAGTTACAGTATATGAACCCGGTGCCAGACCGGAAATTGTTTGGCTAGTCGAATCGTTGCTCCACAAATAGGTGTAGGGCATCGTTCCTCCCGATGGTGCTGCGGTTGCTGTTCCATCGTTGGCACCCAAGCTGGTTTCAGCCATCGCTGTTGCATTGGCCTGTACTGCCAGCGGTTCTGTTACAACAACATTTGTTGCCGTTGCCGAACATCCCTGATTATCAGAAACAACAACTGAATATGTTCCGGCTGCCAGGTTGCTGGCGGTAGACATGGTGCTTCCATTCGACCACAGGTAAGTATAGGTGCCACTGCCTCCCAAGCCTTCTACGCTGGCTGTTCCATCCGAACCTCCATTACAACTTACAGCCGTTGTGCCTAACATATTAGTTTGGAGTGGTGGATCTTGTTCTACCAATACATCGGTGGTGGAAGTACACCCATTACTTTCATCTGTTACTTCAAGTTGGTAGGTTCCTGCTGCACTGATCGTTGGAGTGAGTGTATTTGCTCCATCATCTATGGTTCCATCGGAAGTAGTCCATGCATAGGAAAAATCAGAACCCATGCTGGATCCGGTTCCATCCAATTGAATAACAGGAAATGCACAGGTAATTTCTTCCGGAGTATCTGCTGCTGCTATTGGCGGAATAAAATCTACTACCACATTCGCATTCTTTGATAGTGTACAACCATTTACACTGCTGGTAGCTACTACAGTATACATACCACCGAGCACTACTTCCGGATTTGGGCCGGTAAATGAAAATCCATTGGGGCCCGTCCAAACATACGTGAGGCTGGTGTCGGTTGAATTGGCACTCAGCGTATCAAACAATGAAGTACAGTTCAATACACCATTTGTCACGGTAAATACTGGTGCGGTTACATCTTCTGTTACAATAGCTGTTGTTTCTGCTGTACAGCCATTATCGGTACGCGTTGCCACAACTGTATATTCACCTGGTTCAGACACAGATGGCATTTGACTGGTAGATGAAAAATTACCAGGCCCCGTCCACTGATAATTGGATGCGGGCATGGAAGTTACATTCAAGGTCGTGCTTGTTTGGCTACAGGTAAGCAAACCACCTGTTGCTGAAACGGTGGGTGCCTCCAGGTCTTCATCTACTGTAGCTGTTGCCTCGGCAGTACAACCATTGGATTGGCTAGTTGCTACTACCGTATAGGTACCAACTTCAGAAACAGTTGGATTTTGTTCATTGGATTGGAAACCATTGGGACCCGTCCATGCGTAATCCGCAGAGGGGTTTGAAGCAGCTTGTATGGTCACACTTGAATTTGCACAATCCAGGGTAGCGCCCTGGGTTGTCACAACTGGTGGAGCAATATCTTCTACGACAAGCGCTACTCCTGTATTGGTACATCCATTGCTCAGGTCTGTAACTGTTACAGCATAGGTTCCAACTTGAGTAACCGTCGGACTTTGCAAGTTGGATTGAAATCCATTTGGACCTACCCAGGAATACGATGCATTTCCGGAAATGCTGGCCGAAATCTGTGTGCTTGAATTTACACAATCCAGACTACCACCGGTTGTACTTACTTCCGGAGGAGAATTATCGCCTTCAACCACACCAAATGCCTCAGCTGTACAGCCGTTGGCAGTATTGGTTACAGTAAGGATATAGGTTCCTGGTGCACCAACCACTGGTGCCAATGTATTTTGTCCTGAAATAATTAGTCCGTCTAAGGTACTCCACATGTATGTAAATGACGGCCCGGTTGATGAACCTGCCCCGTTCAATTGAACGGTAGGGTTAAAACAGGAAATCATTCCCGGTGGGTTCACATTGGCAATTGGAGGAACTGTATTGGAATTGATGGTCACCGATGTAGACTTAGTACATCCATTTCCATCAGTTGCTGTAACGAAATACGTTCCACCTGTAGAGAAAAATGCTTCTGATCCAAATTGGCCGTCTGACCAACTGTATGAAAATCCGCCCACACCTCCGGTTGCAGATGCAGTCGCAGAAACGGTGGGATTGTTGCAATCAATAAATCCGGAAACAAATGTGCTCAGGTTTATATTCGGAGGCTGCGTAATGGTCGTCTGCGCCGTGCCGGAAGATCCGCTTCCATCCGAAACAGTTACGGTATAAGTCCCGGCACCCAGATTGACTGCCGTTTGACCAGTCTGACCGTTCGACCAAAGAAAGGAGTAGGGTGGGGCACCGCCTGTTGCATCTGCAGTCGCAGTTCCATCATTTCCTCCAAAACAACTTACGTTGCTTGAACCGGAAATAAATGCGCTAATAGGTGGCGACCCGGCAAACGTAAATGTCTGAGAGGAATTGAATGGAGAGTCACCACCAGAGCCACTTCCATTTGTAAAGTTTCCAATAAAATAAAAAGTAATGCTATTTCCTGATGCCGAAGAAGGAGAAGTCCAGTTGAAATCCCAGGTCGCATCACCGCCACCAAAATTCTGAGGATTGCGGTGTTCGATGTATTCCCGGCCACCGAACATTTCTGTTCCAGTAGCTCCGCTCAGGTTGATCAAATCTCCAGCGTTGGTGTTGCTGCCATCCACTGCAACCAACTGAAACCCTCCACGAACGGGATTTCCCATCGTTGGTGAAAGTGTGATTGACATTGGATAGGTTGTATTCGCATCAATGGTTGCTGGTAAGCCGCTTATGCTCACAATTCCCTGGTAACTACCACCCGAGTGGCAATCGCCGCAGTGCCCATTGAATGGTGCACCGGTCCGGCCGTTGGGAGGATTGCCGCTGTTAGCCAGCCAGATAAGTACACAAAACAACAGACTCGCTATTTTGAAATACTTGGTTTTGTACATTTTGTTCATGACGAAAAAGGGTAGGTTTGATTTTAAAAAAATAAATGTACCGACAGATAAATACATACGAACAAAATCCCGTGGTCGGATTTGACTTTTTCTGACATATTTGGATTTTTATCTATTGAACAGGCTGTTTTCCTTTTTAAAAAAATTCTCATATCTTTGTTAGCGAAAATTCGCTATTATTTTTTAAACCCCTTTATGCGCTTGGCTGTTGTAGTAGAATACCCTGGGAAATTTATTCTCGGCCAAGGCGTTTAGAACAGGTCCTACTTTTTGAAATAAATCGAAAACATCCATAAATACAATTTCTGAATGATACACAAGCACATTAAAAAAGCGGTCGTTCTCGGCTCCGGTCTGATGGGCTCCGGCATCGCAGCCCACCTCGCGGGAAACGGTGTTGAAGTGCTCATGCTCGACATGGCCACTACCGAAGACGGCAAGCGAAAAGATGCCATTGCACACAACAACCTGCAACTGGCAATCAAAAGCAAACCGGCTCCGTTTTACGACAAAAAATTTGCGTCCCGAATCAGTACCGGTACGTTTGATGACGACCTCCCCAAAATCAAAGATGCCGACTGGATCATTGAGGTGGTTGTAGAAAGACTGGATATTAAAAAACAGATTTTTGATAAAGTCGAACAATACCGTAAGCCCGGCACCCTGGTCAGTTCCAATACCTCAGGTATTCCCATTCACCTGATGAATGAAGGCCGGAGCGAGGATTTCAAAAAGCATTTCCTGGGCACCCACTTTTTCAATCCGGTGCGCTATATGCGCCTCCTTGAAATCATCCCTACCCCGGAAACCGATCCGGAAGTCACGGATTTTTTTATGCACTACGGCGATGTATTTCTTGGAAAACAAACGGTGTTGTGTAAAGACACTCCCGCGTTTATTGCCAACCGGGTCGGCGTTTTTGCCATGGCTAAAATTTTCCAACTCACCCATGAATTGGGACTCTCCATCAATACCGTCGATTCGTTGACCGGCCCCGCTATCGGGCGGCCCAAAACAGGAACCTTCCGTTTGGGCGATTTGGTAGGTATGGATACTGCCGTGCACGTGATCAACGGTATGCGCGAAAACTGTCCGGACGACGAACAAATTTCCAAATTTGAAATTCCGCCTTTTTTGAACTTCCTTGTTGAAAACAAATTCTTCGGAAACAAATCAGGCAAAGGATTTTATGAAAAAACCGGAGAGCGCGATGCAAATGGCCGACCTGTCATTCTCGCACTCAACCTGGAGACCCTCAAGTATGAGCCTTCGGTAAAAGAGAAACTCCCCATCATCGATACCCTGAAACAGATCGATGCGCTTCCGCAACGTATGAAAGCCATATTCAAAGGAAGCGACAAAGGCGCTGAATTGCTGCAACGATCCTTCCTCGGTTTGTTTGCCTACGCCAGCAACCGTGTACCTGAAATAAGCGATACCCTGTTTGCGCTCGACGATGCACTTCGTGCCGGATTTGCCTGGGAAAAAGGCCCCTTTGAATATTGGGATATGGTAGGTGTTGCCGATGCAGTAGCTGCAGCGAAAGAACACGGCGAACAAATCGCCCCCTGGGTTTTGGAAATGCTGGATGCCGGTCACGACAGTTTTTACAAACTGGAAAACGGAAAACGCAGCTGCTACAATCCTGCAACCAAATCCTACGAAGCCCTACCCGGAGGTGATTCGTTCATCGTCCTGGATGCCTACCGCAGCAACAAGCCGGTTTATCAAAATGCTGAAGTTACCCTCCATGATATTGGCGACGGTATTCTCTGTTTGGAATTCCATTCCAAGATGAATGCCATTGGCGAAGGCATCCTGCGCGGCCTGAATGAAAGTGTACGCATTGCAGAAGAAGACGGCTGGAAAGGATTGGTGATTGGAAACAATGCGCAAAACTTTACGGTTGGCGCCAACCTTATGATGATTGCCATGATGGCTTATCAGCAGGAATGGGATGAACTGAACATGGCTGTAAGTCTGTTTCAGCAAACCTCCATGCGACTGCGCTACTCGGCAGTTCCCGTTGTGATGGCCACTCAAGGATATGTATTCGGTGGTGGTTGCGAATTTGCCATGCACTGTGATTCAGTAATGGCCGCAGCAGAAAGTTACGTCGGCCTGGTAGAAGTCGGCGTTGGCCTGATTCCAGGCGGAGCGGGCACAAAGGAATTTGCAGTACGCCTATCCGACGAGTATACGCGTGAAGGGGATGTACAGATTCCAAGCCTGATCGAACGCTTCAAAACCATTGCAATGGCACAAGTGGCTACTTCTGCACATGAAGCCTTTAATTACGGATACCTGCAGCATACCAAAGACCACGTTGTACCAAACGTAGCGCGCAACATTGCAGAGGCAAAAGCAAAAGCGCTGGAACTGAGTGTCAACTACGTACAACCCATCCAACGCGAAGATGTGTATGTGCTTGGCCGCACCGGATTGGGCGCCTTGTATGTAGCCGGCCATTCGCTCAAACTTGGAAATTACGCTTCTGAGCACGACATAAAAATTGCAAATAAAATAGCCTGGGTACTCTGTGGTGGCGACCTTACCAGCCCACAATACGTTTCAGAAAAGTACCTTATCGACCTGGAACGCGAAGCATTCCTCAGTCTGTGCGGTGAACAAAAAACCCTGGAACGGATCCAACACATGCTGGAAAAAGGAAAACCATTGCGTAACTAAATTCCATTTTTTCCGTTTTTGTAAAAAATATGTTGATAACCTATTCGCTGACAACAGCGTTTGAATAAATAGATAAAAATGAAAAACGAAGCATATATTATTTCCGGGTTTCGCACCGCCGTGGGCAAAGCGGGGAAAGGGAGTTTTAAAGGCATGCGTCCGGATGATCTGGGCATTGCCGTGATCCAACACATCCTGAAGGAAATCCCCCAACTCGATCCTAAACTTGTGGACGATGTCATCGTTGGCTGCGCAAATCCTGAAGGGGAGCAAGGCCTGCAAATCGGTCGCTTGGTTGCAACCCGTGCACTCGGTACTGAGGTTCCGGGCATGACTGTAAACCGTTATTGCGCTTCCGGACTGGAAACGATCTCCATTGCAGTTGCAAAAATTCGTGCTGGTATGGGCCATTGCTACATAGCCGGTGGAATTGAAAGTATGAGTTTGATTCCGATGACGGGATATAAGCTCGCTCCCAATTACAACATCGCATCCCAAACTCCGGACTATCTCGTAGGAATGGGCTTAACCGCAGAGGCGGTTGCAAAAAAATACGGCATCTCCCGCGAGGAATCCGATGCCTTTTCTGTACGCAGTCACGAACTCGCTGCCGCTGCAATTGACAGTGGAGCGTTCAAAGATCAGATTGTCCCTATTTCTGTAAAAGAAGTTTGGGTTGAAAATGACAAGCGCAAAGAACGGGAATTCATCATGGATACAGATGAAGGCGTACGCCGCTCCACTACCCTGGATGCACTCTCCAAACTGCGGCCGGTGTTTGACGCGAAAGGAATTGTCACTGCAGGCAATGCCTCGCAGACTTCCGACGGGGCCGCTTTCACGCTGGTCATGTCGGAAGAGATGATGAAAAACCTGGGCTTGGAACCCATTGCCCGATTGGCATCCTGTGCAGTTGCAGGTGTAGAGCCTTTGTACATGGGTATTGGTCCTGTAAAAGCTGTGCCCAAGGCGCTGCAACAAGCAGGCATGAAATTGGATCAAATCGAGCAAATCGAATTGAACGAAGCATTTGCCGCACAATCCCTGGCCGTAGTAAAAGAACTTGGAATCGACATGCAACGCCTCAATGTCAATGGCGGAGCAATCGCACTGGGGCACCCCCTGGGTTGTAGCGGAGCCAAGTTATCCGTTCAGTTGTTTAGTGAAATGCGCAAGCGCAAGCAGAAATACGGAATGGTCACAGCCTGTGTGGGCGGTGGACAAGGCATTGCCGGAATCTATGAACTTCTGAATTAGGATTTACAGATTCGACCAACCTATCTTTACCGGAAGAAAATTGAATTTTAAATATACCCTAGTATATGATGCGTTTCTTCCTCACGGTCCTTTTAAATTCCTGTGTAGTCTTGTGTACTGCACAGGAATTTATTGTAGAAAAACTACCCGAGTTCATTAATTCATCCTACGACGAAATTGTCCCGGTACCTAGTCGCGACGGAAATACCCTGTATTTTACCCGGGTGGGATATCCTGAATTTGACCATACCCTGCGGATTGACACTACGGATTATTCCAAAAAACTAACGGCAGACAAGTATGATCTCATGCTGGCTGACATCTATTCTCAAATAGAAGGAAGCCGAATTAGCAATGCGGCACGCTCTACACTAAATCAGGATGTTTGGTTGGCCCAGGCAGATTCCTTTACGTTTTCAGCGGTAAGCCATCCCGGTCCACCATTAAACAATGCCCTTCCCAATAGCCTGGTATCCATTACACCAGATCCAAATTCCTTCTACATCATCAACCAGTTCAAGGAAAACGGGGATATGGCAAAAGGCTTTTCCATTATTCGTAGGGGGCCAGATGGACAATTTATGTTTCCGGAGCCTGTAGAAATTCGGGATTATTACACCATAAAATCAGAGGTAAGCCTCACCATGAGTTTTGATGGAGAGATTTTAATCCTCGCTGCAGTCCGATATGACTCCAGAGACATGGACCTGTATGTGTGTTTTCGGGAAGGAGAAAACAAGTGGTCAGCCCCAAAACACATGGGGAACACCATCAATTCCAGCGAACGGGAACTCACTCCTTTTATCTCCGAAGACCACCGCACACTCTATTTTGCATCCAACAGATTCAATACAACGGGTGGTTACGACCTCTTCGTAAGCCGACGGGTGGATGACAGCTGGACCAACTGGACGACCCCGGCCAGACTCGACAAGCCCATTAATTCCAAAAGTGATGAAAGCCAACCCTACTTTAATATGACTTCCGGACAGTTGTATTTTACTTCGAAAAGAGATGGGTCCAGCGATATTTACCGGGTACAAATAGCACCGGCCCAACCCACCGAACTCTATGTAAAAGGCCGTATCCTGAACAGTCAAACCGGAAAACTAATCGAAGGAGCCCAGGTACGCTATGGTGGAAAGACCATTAGTGACAACCTCATCATTGCGGAAAACGGGTATTATTCCCTCAAAATCCCGAAGGGAGTGCTCTTTAAACTCACACCAGAAAAGAATGATTTTCTTGGAAAGCCTGACAGCATCATCTTCAGAAGAGACTATTATTACTTCCAGGATTACTACACCTTGGATCTTTATATGTATCCATCGCCGGGATATATCGTTCCAAATGAGCCGGAACCAGAACCGGAAATAATCCTCAAGCCTGCATCAAAGCCCCTTCCTGCAGATGGCTTATATGTCAAAGGGCGTATCCTAAACCGTAAAACGGGGCAACTTATTCCAGGTGCAACACTCAACTACAACACCAAAGCAGGCGACTTATACACTGCTGAATGCCCGGATGGAATGTATTCCATTCAGATTCCAAAGGGCGTTTTGTTTGAATTAAATCCTGAAATGATGGGCCTGGCAGGCGAAGCAGATAGCATCCTGTTCAGAGAAGACTATGTCTACACTAAAGAATATTACACCCTGGATCTTTACATGAGCCCCTTGAGTGCAGGGAATACGATCAAACTGAAACCCATTTTCTTCCAACAATCCAGAGATATAATCCTGGAACACTCCTACCCCGAACTGAGCAAACTTGCTGACCTACTCCAAAAAAATCCTGGAATACACATCCGGGTGGAGGGCCATACAGACAACGTAGGTCGACCGAGTGATCTCCTTCGGCTTTCGGAAGACCGTGCCGTTGCAGTAAAAAACTTCCTGACCGAACAAGGAATACCTGCAGAAAGAATCCAAACCAAAGGATTCGGAGCAAGCAAACCCCTGAATAAAAACCAGGGTTTAGAAGAACGAAAAGTCAATCGGCGGGTTGAAGTAGTGATAACAAAAACAGAATAACCCCTATGTTCCACGTGGAACATGGAACATCCATTCAGACAAACACACATCTATGCGCCTCATAAGTACCAAAACAAAGAGCATCAATCGTTCCTTCAAAGAGGCACTTATGGAGGGTATGCCGATTGATAACGGCCTATTCGTACCGGCAGAACTACCACTTCTCCCCCTTGCTTTCACAAGTACACTGGAGCAATATTCCTTTCAGGAACTGGGGCTTTTCATCAGTCAAGCATTTCTGGGTGATGAAATTGGTACAAATGAATTGGAACAGATCATTAAGGAAAGTCTTGATTTCCCAATTCATATTAGCACCTTGGATGAATCTACCCATGTACTCGAACTCTATCACGGTCCTTCATTTGCATTTAAAGATGTGGGCGCACGGTTCATGGCCAGATGCATGGCCCATTTTAATACCCATGAAAACCGAGACCTGCACATCCTGGTAGCAACCTCTGGAGATACCGGAGGCGCCGTAGCCATGGGCTTTGATCAGGTTCCAGGCATACAGGTTACCCTGCTCTACCCATCCGGGAAAGTGAGTCCACTCCAGGAAAAACAACTTACAACACAAGGAAATAACATTCATGCATTGGAAGTAGAAGGCACTTTTGATGATTGCCAATACCTGGTTAAACATGCCTTCCTCGATCAAACATTGCGGCGGAGTATCCGGATCAGTTCTGCAAACAGCATCAATATTGCCCGATTGATTCCTCAAACATTTTACTACTGGGAAGCCTACAAACAAATTAAACAGCAGGGCGACCAGTTTGTATTCAGTGTTCCTTCCGGAAACCTGGGCAACCTAACCGCCGGGCTCATGGCTCAACGAATGGGACTACCGGCTCATCATTTTGTTGCAGCCAGCAATGCCAACGAAGTGTTTCCCAAATATTTGCAAACCGGTCAATTTAAACCAATGCCATCCAAAGAAACCTTGTCGAATGCAATGGATGTCGGCAACCCATCGAACTTTGCTCGGATTGCCCACCTCTATGGTTCCACGTGGAACATTGTAAAAGAACACATGGATGGCTACCGTTTTTCTGATGCGGAAACAAAAGCAGTAATGCGCGAAACATATGCCCGGTACAAATACATCTTTGAGCCACATGGTGCCATTGGATATATGGGTTGGCGTACCTACCAAAAAGCAAATCCGGAAACCACAGGAATTATTCTTGAAACAGCACATCCCGCTAAATTCAAAGAAACCATTGATGCGGTTTTGAATACCAATATTCCACTTCCAAAAGGACTTCAAAATTTATTGTCTAAAGAAAAAAGAAGCATAAAGATTAAGGCAGATTATGAAGCGCTCAAAGAGCATTTACTGAGTTTGAAGTAAAATATTTAACAATATATTTACAAACACATACAAAAATAAAGCCCCTTGAAAAGAGGCTTTATTTTTGTATGTATGATTGAATCAAGATTGCTTATGCTTCTCTAGAAATGTACGGAGCAATGCATTGAAATCTTTAGGATGCTCCATCATTGGGGCATGACCGCATTTATCCAAAAAATACAACTCCGAGTCTTCGATCAATTCATTGAATTTTTCCGCTACAAAAGGAGGCGTTACATTATCCTGTTTTCCCCAGATCAATAAAGTCGGTGCTTTGATGTTGTGGAGTTTGTCTCCCAGGTTATGTCGAACGGCAGATTTAGCCGTTACAACTACCCGTATGCCTTTGTTTCGGTCGTTTACAATACTGAACACCTCATCTACTAATTCCTTGGTTGCAACCTCTGGATCGTAAAATGTGGCGGCTGTTTTTGTTTTGATATACTCATAATCCCCGCGTTTGGGAAATGCAGTACCAAAAGCACTTTCAAACAAGCCAGAACTTCCCGTAAGCGTAATGCTGGCAATATGCTCGGGCTCTTTCAATGCATACAGCAATGCAATATGCCCGCCCAGTGAATTCCCCAGCAAGTGAACCTTATCGTACTTTTTATAAGCAACAAATTCGCCTACAAAATCAACCAGGCCCGTTACCGATACCTTGGTGATAGGCAAATCATAAATTGGCAAAATCGGTACAACCACATTGTACTGATCTGAAAAGGCCGAAATGATCCCTTCAAAATTACTCAGGGCACCAAAAAGCCCGTGCAACAACATAAGCGTGTCGCCTTCCGTTCCCGATTCAACAAATCGGAATCCGTTCTCTTCCTGTATAGAATGTGTCATTCGCCTTAATTCACAAGTGGATAATAGGCAAAAATAGTTAAATCCACCTAATACCCAAGTCTAGCCACCCTACAAGAATAAATTCTGTTTGGGGCTCAGTATGAGGTGGCTCATTTGCCTAACTAAAATGCCTCTTTTTTCTAATATTACTTATCCGAACGCATGTGGTAAACCACAAACAGCAAAACACCAAACAAACAGATGGCGCCGGCTTGATGGAATACGCCAAGCCCGACCGGCACCTGGCCCACACAATTTATCAAAGTAAAAATGCCAAGCAAAACCTGGATCGCTAAAACAGCAAGCAACATAACCGATCCAATCTGAAACGATGCATTACCCAGTCCTCGCGTCTTCCAGTAAAAATAGAAAATGAGCCCGCTCAATAAATACGCCACATTGCGGTGCAAGACTTGGATCAATGCCGGCATAAACGGATTTTTATCGTACTCAATAAAACTGCTTCCTTTCCACTGCGAACCATCAAAAATGATCTGGGGAAAATATCCGTCCCCCATCAGCGGCCAATCCGGATAAAACAAGCCGGCTTTGGTGCCCGACATCATGGCACCCAAGGCTATTTGAAAAAAAGCAATCCCAAGCATTACCCAACCCAATTTCCGAAAACGGGAGTTATTCCAGTTTGTCGATTCGGGTTGATAGGCCAAAAAGGTCGTCCACAACAAATAACCAAAAATGATTAGCGCCATGCAAAAATGCAGGGTCAGATTATATGCATTAACCCACGGGCGTGAACGCAAACCACTGGCAACCATAATCCAGCCAAAGAAGCCTTCCAAGCCTGCTAGTAAAACCACCACAATCAAACGCTTGCGCAGGGTAGGGCTCAACATCTTTCTCCACACAAAAAATGCAAAGGGAAATACAAAAACGAAGAACATGAGTCGGGCCCACAAACGGTGGAAATACTCCCAGAAATAAATAAACTTAAACTCTGAAATCGTCATCCCCCGATTGATCTTCTCATACTGGGGTGTCGCTTTATACGCTTCAAACTCAGCATCCCAGGCTGCAGCATTGAGCGGAGGAATGGCTCCTGTTACTACCTCCCATTTCGTGATGCTCAGTCCACTCCCGGTGAGGCGGGTTACACCACCAATCACAACCTGCATCAACACCATGAACAATCCTACCAACAACCAAATACGGACAGGGCGAGGCGCTACCATGTTTATATCAGACATATCTTTTCTGTTTTTCAAACAAAAGTACAACATTGAAATTTCCACTTTTCCTCATATCCATATTCCTTTAATAATTTTAAATCTTTATAAATTTCAAAACTGGTCATTATTATTAGGGCTGTTAGTTTGTTGGTAACCTCATAACTGCACTGTACGAACTAGTTGTTATTGAAAGTTACCAGCTTTATACACAAACTTCATCCAGGAAAAGTACTTACTATCAAGGGCTTATAATTTTATCCACAGCATTGTGAAAAGAGTAGGTGTTTTGTGCATAAATAAATTAACATCGCTGTTAGCTGTTAGCTTGGGTAGAAAAAAATCCGGCTTGTTCACAAATTCGAGTTCCCACTTCCGGTGAAGCCTGCTGGCGTGTGGATGATTGTTGGTAAACGTTGATAAGTCCACCAGTTTTACACATTTTCATGTCTGTGTGATTAAATTGTAAAGTATTGGTTATCAAATTATTACAAAGCCTGTCATTCTGGCTGTTGACAGCCGGCTAAAACAAAAAGCTTGATAAAAACCAAAACCATAACCCACTGAAAATCAGTCTTTGGGTTTTTTAGAACCTCAAAAAATAGAATATTGTTCTGATTTTTTTGAAATTGTGTCAGGTTTCCAATTTTAATTTTAAAACAAAAACTCCATGTGTGGTCGATACTCCTTTGTACCCACGAAAGAACAGCTTGAAGCAGAACTTTCCGATGTGGATTTGCCCGCGCAACTCCGCATCCAGTACAACATTGCACCAACCAACATGGCGTATGTCATTGCAAACGACAAGCCGCACAAAATACAGGAAATGATCTGGGGACTGGTGCCCTCCTGGAGCAAAGACGGACAGCCCAACGGGAAACTGATTAATGCCCGAGCAGAAAGCGTTACCGAGAAGCCAAGTTTCAAAGATCCAATCCGGCGGCGGCGGTGCCTGGTGCCGGCCGATAGTTTTTACGAATGGCGAACCCAGGCCGGCAATCGTAAAACGCCCTACCGAATTCAATCGACCGATGGAAAACTCTTGATGATGGCCGGCATTTGGGATGAGTGGGGCCCGCGCCACATGCGTACCTTCTCGATTCTTACGACCAGTCCCAATGCCGAGATGTCGGCCCTGCATAACCGAATGCCGGTGCTGCTCAACAAAGAAGAACAGAAAGCCTGGCTTAGTGTTGCCCCATTGGAATCCATTTTACCTTTGCTGAAAACTGCGCCCGACAACAGCCTGCAGTATTACCGGGTATCTGAAAAACTAAACCGGGTCGGGACAGATGGCCCGGAACTGCATCGCGAAGAAAAAGACCCGCCAAGTTTGTTCGACCTGGCTTAAAACAAGATTTATTTATGCGAATTTTCTTTCTGGCTTTTCTATTCTTCACACCTATATATAGTATAGCCCAAATTGAATACGATACCGTACACATTCCAGGTACCGATCAGTACATCCAATTGGCTAAACTCCCTGCCGATACCTTTCAAATGGGGGAGGGTAGCAGCCCGGTAATCCTGGATTCATATTGGATTGGTGTGCATGAAATGACCTGGGATGCCTTTGCCATTTTTACCACTAAAAATAAAGACAGCGACAGTACCTATGCCCGCGAACCATTTGATGCGGACGCTGTCAGCAGGCCCTCCCCTCCGTATTTTGATTTCACCTATGGAATGGGCCGCTCCGACGGATTTCCGGCCAGCACCATGACCCAACAAAATGCTCTTCGGTACTGTCAATGGTTGAGCGATAAAACCGGTGATTTCTACCGCCTCCCCACCGAAGCCGAATGGGAATATGCATGCCGGGCAGGAACCACAACCACCTATTCCTGGGGCGATGATCCGAAACAAGCAGGTGACTATGCCTGGTACTACGACAACAGCAAGGGGGCCTATCAAAAAGTGGGAACCAAAAAGCCCAACAACTGGGGCCTGTACGATATGCACGGAAATGTAGCTGAATGGACGCTCGACTACTACGTGGATGATTATTTCGACCGGATTCTCAGCGACAATAAAAATCCCAAAATCGCTCCGATTCGAAAGCACTCCCGAACCGTCCGCGGAGGATCCTTCGAAGATTTTGTCGAAGACCTCGCTTCTGCACACCGATTAAAAAGCAGTGCAAAATGGCAGGCCCGCGATCCCCAAATGCCCAAGAGCAAATGGTGGAACCCGGATTCACCATTTCTCGGATTCCGAATTGTCCGCGATACCCGAACGCTCAGCAAAGCCGAGCGCGACCAATTTTTTTCAGAATGGATTGTTGATTAGGTCTCTTCCCCCACTTAGTCAAAGCGGTCAACACCCCGCGCCTTCTTCAATAATCAGCGTATGTCCATCAAATTGGATTAAAAAATGCCAATAAATAAACCATTATAACCACACCGGATCAAAGGCGATCCACACAAAAGTGCGTCTGCATATTTTTGATGCAATCACTCTGAATCTATTTGGCACTCCCCATCCCATCTCCTCCAAAAACCGTAAATTGGAGCGCTTTACCCAATATTCTTTCCTGAAAACAAGATCAATCATGCTCGACGTTACCGGATTTCTTCAACAACTTCAGCAATTTAAAAATAAGGTGACAATTCACCCGAACTTCCTGTATCGGGGACAAAGCAATGCCGATTGGCGCCTGCAACCCTCCTTTACCCGGGTCGCCAACATCCGAAAACTGAACCGGGAAAAAGCCATTCAGCTGGAACAGGAAACCATGAACCTGTTCAAAATTTCTGCCCGAAATGTATTGGATCACCGGCAGACTTACGACATCAGCAACGGCATCGATTTTGATTTTTATGGTTGGCAGATTATCATGCAACACTATTCAGCGCCCTCCCGCTGTCTCGACTGGAGCACTTCTTCCCTGGTTGCCCTATATTTCAGCTGTATGGGAAATTATGAATACGATGGCCGGGTATGGATTGTGGATTTCAAACGCGTGGATCAATATTGCATTACCCAGATTGAGGAAACCCGCCAACTCGTGGTCAATACACTTTCCCAAACCAATCCCGAACAGGCAAATGCCTATGCGCAGGCAAGCATCGATGAATTGTTCCTGAATTTTATGATGCTTTCAGACGCCCCCTCAATCATTAATTTTTTATCGGCATCAAAATCCAATGAACGCATCGAAGCACAGCAAGGGCGCTTTTCAATCTGCACCAACCCACTGGCAGATCACTTTGAAATTTTTGAACAGCTCGGTGCCATCACATCGATTATCATACCCAAAGAATCCAAAAAGTCTATTTTGGAAGAGCTGTACACCATGAATATAAATGCAAAAACACTGTTCCCGGGAATTGACGGAATTGGGCGGTCCATGTCGGAGTACTGTGACCTCTGGGATCCAAATAGCATCATCCGGCAACACGGGTAGTTTAGAGCAAGTTTTTAAAAAGTCAAAAGCTAAAGTTTTCCTAAAGGATTAAACCTTATGCATGCAGCAGGGTCAAAGATTTCGTTACTATGAACAAACTCATTTTTCACTAAATTTTTATCCAATGAAAACGTATTGGAAATCATTTCTACTAAGTGCCTTGTTTCTTTTCGATCCGTCCTGGCTTTGCAGGCGCAAGATGAAATAGAGCCGACAGCACCGGCCTCCCTGGCGATAACTTTAGCCTGGAGGGAGCCATTGAATTGTTTAAAAAATCTGCTTCGCTCGAAGAGTTTGAAAAAAGCCTGAACGAAGAAGGAAATAATGTAAACAACCTGGACCTGAACGAAGACGGCGAAGTGGATTACATCCGGGTGATCGATCAGATGGAAGGCGATGTGCACGCGATTGTGTTGCAAGTGCCTTTTAATGAAAATGAATTCCAGGATATTGCCGTGATCGAAATTGAAAAAACCGGTGACGAATCCGCTATTCTACAGATTGTTGGCGATGAGGATGTCTATGGTGAGCAAGTACTTGCCGAACCGTTCGAGGAAGAAGCTGCCGATAATGCGGATGGTCGAAACGGCCCTTCTGCTGCCGGGATGGCTCCGGTTCGCATTGTAGTGAATGTGTGGCTTTGGCCCTCTGTTCGTTGGATGTACCGTCCGGGATACGTAGTATATGTTTCTCCATATCGGTGGAGAGTGTATCCGCGCTGGTATCGCCCATGGCGTCCACATCCATGGCGTACGTTTTACGTTGGCAGCCGCCCATATTACCACCGCTGCCATCGGGTGCATACCCACCGCGTAGTACGGGCCCATACCGTGTACACCCCGCGTCGCCGCACGACAACCGTTGTGCACACGCGCACCACAACGCATGTGAATACATATGGAAAGCCTAGTGCCCGCCGTACCAGCACCACGACCACAGTTAAAAATAAAAATGGACGTACGGCTACGTCCACAACTACCACAAAAAAGGCAACTGGGTTCGTGGTGCAACAGCTAAAAAGTCGACCACAACTAAAACAGCAACCTGACCTGGCGGTCGCTCTAGCAACCCGAACTACCACGACTAAAAAGGCTACCGGCCCACGTGGAAATACTGCGGGTAAAAAATGACCACGACCACAGTGAAAGGAAAAAACGGTGGAAGCCGTACAAAGACAACAACAACCAAAGGGCGCAAGCGCGGAGGTTAATACCCAAAATACCCAACATACTCTAAAAGCATCCCGAACTTGACAGGTGTCAGGTTCGGGATGCGTATTTTTGAACTAGCTGAATACATCGGGTTCCTATCCATTTTAATATCAAACTATTTCAGGCATGTATGTACCCAAACATTTTGAACAAAAAGACCTCCCCGCCCTCAAACAGTTCATTTTCGATCATCCGTTTGGCTTGCTGATTAGTCAGCACGATGGACATCCAATGGGTTCACACATCCCCCTGGATCTGGTTGTCGATCCCAATCAAAACTGGATTATTACCGGCCATCTTGCCCGGGCAAATGATCAGAGCTCGGGTCTGGAGGAAGGACAAACCGCTTTGGCTATTTTCCAGGGTGCGCACCACTACATTTCATCCCAGTGGTACCAGCACATGAGTGTACCTACCTGGAATTTTATGGCCGTGCATTTGAGTGGAAAAATTCACCTTCAAAACCCGGAAGAAACCCGTGCATCCATACAGAAAATGATGCAGCGATACGAACCCGAAGGCAAGAGCCCTGTGTCGTTGGACAAGGTGCCGGAAGAAATGCTCAACCGATTGTACCGGGGAGTGCAGGGATTTGAATTGCGTGTAGAAACCATCCAGGGAAAATGGAAACTGTCGCAAAATAAAGACGAAGAAAGTGCCCAACAGGTAATTCGGGAGTTGGAATCCATTGCTACCGATGAATCAATGGGAGTTGCCGAAGCGATGCGCAAAACGCGGAGCTGATTTTGGGCATCCTCTTACCCCATTTTTTCCACGCGCTCTTTCAGCGCTGCATTCATCAGTTCAAAGCCTTTTTGGGTTTTAGTGTTCAGCATATTTTTTAACAAAGGAACCAAAATACCTCGGAAGGATTCTCCCTGGACAAAGCGGGTGCTTCCATCCAAATTTTGGCTGAACTGAAAATAGTGCTCGCCATCAAATAATCCGGGAAAAAACAGGTGCCCCAACCAACGAAACTCCCGACCCGGATCGAAGCTAAGTACTTTCGGTGTAAATTTCATTTTGGAACTGCCCGGATTGAGAAGTATCGCCTGGATAGTCTCTCCCTTTTTCGCTTCCCCTGTTATGGATAAAATAAATGGATTCCATTCGGGATATTTTTCAAAATCCATAAATACCGACCAAACCTGTTCTACGGATGCATTGATATTGATTTCAGAATGCAAATGAAATGCTCGCTTTGCCATAATCTTTAGTTTTAAATGAATGATGACACAAAGATCAGGGGGATTTTTTCCGGAGCTCTTGACAAAAATCAAGAACGTATCGAAATGGATTTTTTTCGAAGGCGGCTAAGTGTTTCAGGTGTCATCCCCATCATGGATGCCAGGTATTGCAGGGGGACCTGATTGAAAAGTTCGGGGTTTTGTTCCATCAATTCGCGGTAGCGATCCTCGGCACTCAGGTGGAGATGCCGGAAAACACGTTCTTCGAGCAGGATGAAGCAGCGGGCGATAAAGTGTTTATCGAGTTCGGGCCATTTGGGTACCGATTTGGCAATAGCATGGTAGGAAGCCCGGTCAATACTAAACAAGGAGCAATCGTTGAGTGCCTGAATATTCCAGCGTCCGGGAGCGTCAAAAACAAAACTGGCCAGGTCGGTCACAAAATATCCGGGTGTGGAAATCCATTGGGTTACTTCCCGACCGTCTTCGGTGAGTCGGTAAATACGAATCAGTCCGGAACGGATGAAAGCGATGCGGTCGCAGTATTGCCCTTCGCGCAGGAAAAAGTCGTCTTTTTCAAGGGTGGTTTCTTTGAAAGCCGCTGCAATCGAATCCAGGTCTTCTTTGGAAACGGGAAAATAACTTTGAATGTATTGCTGGAGTTCACTCATCGCTTGCCGTATTCTTTGATTTTCAGATTGAGCAATTTGAAGTCGATGGAGCCAGCTTGTTCTACGAGGTGGTCGGCCACAGCCAGTGCGCGGATCATACGGCCTTCGCTTCGTTTGGGTTGGGCGATGGCGTAAAGCAGGGTGCGTTTTTTCCCGGGAGTCAATGCGTCAAAATACGCTTTGGCTTCGGGCTCCTGATTCAAAAGTTCTTCGAATTCTTCGGGCATGGGCAATCCAAACTCGCTGGTATCTTTTTTCAAAAGCACCTCTACGCGACTGCCTTCTTTTAGTTTGAGGGAGTTTTGAATTTTTTTATTCACACTGATCACATACCGGCCATCTCCCCAAGGAAGGAGGGCACATTGGTATTGGATTTTTTCATTTAAAAGACAAACAACCCGCCGGTCTTTTTCTCCATCGGTAAGCGCTTCGACAGCCCATTGCGGTACTGCAAAATGGGCACTCCAGAGTTTGTTGTCGGATAATTCCAGACTGGATTCAAAGCGGTGTTCTTCTGCGTCGGACATTTTGTATTTGTTTGAGACCGAAAATAAGCGTTTATTTGGACATCCCGAAAAACGCTTTCTTCAATCGTTTAACCAATCTTTTTTATCATGTCAAAATCCCGTCGCGATTTCCTCAAAACCACCGGTGCGCTTACCGGCGCTGCATTTATTTCCGGACTGCCCGTTGCCAAAGCAGCCCAAAGTCTGGCTGACGACCGAATTAAAGTTGCGCTCATCGGATGTGGAGGCAGAGGTACCGGCGCGGCTATGCAGGCACTGCTCACCAAAGAAAATGTGCAGCTCGTAGCCATGGCAGATGTATTCCGAAACAAGATTGACGAATCGTATAACGCACTGACGAAGGAGGATTTGGTTGACTGGACGGGTGTGGAAGGAACCAACCTGACCAAGCGGATTGATGTACCTGAAGAACGCAAATTTGTTGGTTTTGATGCCTATAAAAAGGCCATGGAGTTTGCCGATGTGGTGATTTTGACAACCCCTCCGGGTTTTCGTCCCATCCATTTTGAAGAAGCCGTGCGGCAGAATAAACAGATTTTTATGGAAAAACCGGTTGCAACCGATGGACCCGGAATCCGGCGTGTACTGGCTGCTGCAGAAGAAGCCAAAAAGAAAAAACTGAATGTGGTAGTCGGCTTGCAACGGCATTACCAACGTGTGTACCGCGAATGGGTGGATATGTTGCAGCGCGGAGCGATTGGCGATATCGTTGCCTCTCGAGTTTACTGGAATATGGGCGCTTTGTGGGTGCGCGACCGTCAGCCAGAGATGACCGAAATGGAATACCAGCTTCACAACTGGTATTATTTTACCTGGATTTGTGGCGACCACATTGTCGAGCAACATGTACACAATCTGGATGTATCCAATTGGGTAAAACAGGCGTACCCGACAAAAGCCTACGGATCGGGTGGACGCCAGGTTCGGGTGGGTACCCAATACGGTGAAATTTTTGACCACCACACCCTGGAGTATGAATACGCCGATGGCTCGCGCATGTTTAGTCAATGCCGGCAAATTCCCGGATCAAAAGCAGCGGTTACAGAGGCGTTTCACGGAACCAATGGAACAGCGCCAAGTCCGGGAAAGATTCTGAGCAGTCGGGGTGGGGTACTTATGGATTATAACGATCGGAAAGACCCAAACCCATATCAGGTAGAACACGATGAATTGTTTGCGGCAGTTGCCCGCGGGGAATACAAATTTGCAGATGCAGAAAATGCAGCAAAAAGTACGCTCACAGCGATCATGGGTCGCATGGCAACCTATTCCGGACAAGAAGTGACCTGGGATGATGCCCTGAATTCAGAATTGAATCTGCTTCCTGAAAAATTTGACTGGAAGGCCAATCCCAAGGTCATGCCAGGTAAAGATGGTATGTATCCATGCGCTATTCCCGGAGTTACCAAAGCCTATTAATTGGTCTTTTTGCCTGTCTGCCTTTTTTTGTAGCAGGGCAAGCCCAGCATAAAGCCCGGTATGAATTTGAACACCCGCAAATGGGCACCACCATTCGCCTGGTATTTTATGCCGGAGATTCATTAGCAGCTCGCAAGACTGCCGATGAGGTTTTTGCGCTGACCGACCGGTTGAATTTGTGTTTTTCCGACTACCTGCCGCAAAGCGAGGTAAGTTTGTTGGGCGAGCAAGCTGGATCGGGAGCGTATGTTCCTGTTTCAAAAGATTTATGGAAACTTCTAAAAACAGCACAGCGGTTTTCAAAGAAAAGCTCCGGAATGTTTGATGTAAGCATCGGACCACTTACCCGGCTTTGGCGCAGAAGCAGAAACCTGCAGGTCGTGCCGGATAGCGGAAGGGTTTTTGAAGCCTGTATTTTGGTGGATTACCGGGAGATCAACATGCGTAGTTTGGGCAAAAAAGTACGATTGAACGAGTACGGGATGCAGTTGGATTTTGGCGGCATCGCCCAAGGCTACACCGCCGATGCTTGTCTGCGTTTGCTTCGCAAAAGGGGATACCCGCAGGCGATGGTGGATGTTGGGGGAGATATTGCAATTGGCGCCGCCCTCCGGGGCAAGCTGGCTGGCGGATCCAAATTCCGGGTCAGGCGGAGCCCCTAAATCTTCGCTCCTGCGGCATTACCACATCCGGGGCCACGTATCAATTTTTTGAAGCGGAGGATGGCACCCGGTATAGCCATATCCTGGATTTGCGAACGTGCTGGGGAGTGACGCACCAGTTTTTGGTAACTGTTCTGGCAAAAAATGCAACCGAAGCAGATGCGCTGGCCACGACCTATAATGTACTGGGCCCGAATGCACCCAAGATCAAAATCAGAAACCATCGGGTTTGGTTTGCTCAAGATGAAAAAAAGCAGGAATGAAAAAATGGCGTTTAGTGCTTTTGGGTTTAGGCCTGCTGTTTTTATTTCGCGGGTTTGTATTTAGATTGCTGGTATGTTATACAATAGCGGGTGAGCGAGAGAATATTGAGCTTATTCATTCCAGAACAATTCAGGAAATTGATAGTCTACAAATGGATATCGCGCTTGATCTTAAGGGAGTTGTGGGGATCGCAGGGAAAATCACAGATAAGCGTTTGCTGTTTTATATGGAAAATGTATCAAGTGATCCTAATGTGGTAGCCGAAAAAGGGAAAGCAAACTGTATTGGATATGCTGCACTTTTTCAGGCGGCGGGCGAGTATATTTTAAAAAACAAAAACCTGAAAAGTCGATATGAAATCAAACACCTAATTGGGAAAATGCAGCTTTTGGGTTGGGATTTGCACGCCGTGTTTTCCAGTCCATTTTTTCGCGATCATGATTTCAATGTGATTCTGGATAAAGAAACGGGAGAAACGCTGTATTTTGATCCCAGTCTGCACGACTACCTGGGAATAGACCGGGTTCGGTGTTGCAGTGAGTAACAAAACAGATAAATCAACGATATGGACAGAAGAAATTTTGTAAAAAACACCCTGCTCACCGGTACGGTTACAGCAGCTACAGGGCTCAAGGCAATGCCTTCAGTTTCCAATTCCGGGAAGCACAACTTTCAGCTCAAATACGCACCGCACGACGGGATGTTTAAAAATTCGGGAGGTGCAGATCTTCTGGATCAGATTCGGTTTATGGCAGATGAAGGGTTTACTGCTTTTGAAGATAACGACATGGGCAACCGAGATGTGGCGATGCAGGAAAAAATTGGAAACCTGCTGGATAAACTGGGCATGGAAATGGGTGTTTTTGTAGCCCATAAAATTTACTGGCGGGAGCCCAATCTTGCCAGCGGCAAAAAAGAACTCCGCGATGAATTTTTGAACAACATCAAAAACTCGGTGGATGTGGCCAAGCGCTGTGGTGCCAAGTGGATGACTGTGGTGCCGGGGTATGTGGACTTGCGGCAAAATCCCGATTACCAAACGGCGCATGTGGTAGAGTCCTTGCGGCAAGCCTCTGAGATTCTGGAGCCCCACGGTCTGGTGATGGTACTTGAACCGCTCAACTTTCGCAATCACCCCGGATTGTTTCTGACGGACATACCACAAGCCTACCAAATTTGCCGGGCAGTGAACAGTCCTTCCTGCAAGATTTTATACGATCTGTACCACATCCAGATTCAACACGGCGATCTGATTCCAAATATTGATTTGGCCTGGAGTGAAATTGCTTATTTTCAGATCGGGGATAATCCGGGGCGGAATGAGCCAACCACAGGAGAAATCAACTATAAAAATGTGTTTAAGCACATCCACGAAAAAGGGTTTACAGGGATTCTTGGAATGGAACACGGCAACTCCGGCGATGGGGTAGCCGGCGAGCGGGCAGTGATTGATGCATATAAGGAAGTGGACTCTTTTTAGTGAAACAGGACAAGCAGAATAAACCTTTCTTAAAAGCGCGGGTCAAATCCGAGAAGCTTGTACCTTAGCAGCTTCTTTCACCCTGGAATGACACAGATATCATGCCGCTAGATCAGATGCACGAAGTTGAAAAGTCGCACAAGGAAATGAGTTTCTTTGAGCACGTTGCCGAATTGCGCTCCCACATTTTGCGCTCGGTTGCGGCGATTGGTGTATTTGCGGCAATGGCTTTTTATAACAAGTCGTTCGTATTTGACACCCTGCTGTTTGGTCCGCGAAATCCCGATTTTTTAACCTATCGGGCCATGTGCGGTTTATCGTACAAACTGGGTCTGGGTGATAAGATGTGTTTTACGCCCGTGAAGTTTGACATCCTCACCCGGCAATTGGGCGAAATCCTGATGCAACACATTTTGATTTCGTTTTGGTTGGGAGTGATTTGTGCCTTCCCCTACATCATTTGGGAGGTTTGGAAATTTATTCGGCCGGGTTTGCACAAGCACGAACAATCTGCGATTCGCGGAGTGGTTTTTGTTTGCTCCATCTTGTTTTTGATGGGGGTTCTGTTCGGATATTATGTGATTGCACCGTTTTCGATCAACTTCCTTGCCGGGTACACCCTGGATGGGGCCATAGTTTCTCCAACTCTGGACAGTTATGTGACGTACATGACCATGTTTACCATTCCAACCGGGGTTATTTTTGAAATGCCGATCATCGCCTATTTTGGTGCAAAAATTGGAGTCTTGGGTCCGCAGGCCTTGCGCAATTATCGCCGGCACGCAGTAGTGGCATTCCTGATTTTGGCTGCCATCATTACGCCACCCGATGTTGTATCACAATTTATCGTGATGGTACCTCTGTACATTCTGTACGAGGTGAGTATTGTGGTAGTAAAACGCGTGAAGAAAAAACGGGATGCAATGCTGGATAGCACCGCATCAAACGAATAGGCACTCTAGGCAATTTCCGAAGCGTACACAGCGGCACCAATAATGCCGGCATTGTTTAGCAATTGTGCCGGAACAACCGGACAGTTGGGATTCAGGTGTTGTTTGTAACTGTCAAACAGTTTGCTTTCGCCGCCACCTAAAATGAACAGATCGGGGGAGAGGATGCGCTCCAGGTGGTGTAGGTAGTCGTTGAATCGGCGAGCCCATTCCTTGCGGCTGATTTTCAGGCGTTCCCGGGCTCCGGAGGAGCAGTAGGCTTCGGCCGGTTTTTTATTTTTCCAGATTACATGTCCGAATTCAGTATTGGGAATCAATTCGCCTTTATAGAACATGGCGGTTCCAATACCGGTACCAATGGTAATGAGCAGTACGAGTCCCATGTTGTCTTTGCCGGCCCCGAAACGCATTTCCGCCAAGCCGGCAGCGTCGGCATCGTTGGTGGCATACACCGTACTTCCTTTAGCGGATTTAGAGAATGCTTCTTCAATGCTGGTATTGATCCAACTGCTGTGGATATTGGATGCGGTAAGTGCACGCCCATCTTTGACAATGGCGGGAAATCCGCAGCCAATCAAGCCTTTATAATTGAAAAACTCTGTTATTTCTCGGATGGCTCCACCCACTGCTTTGGGGGTGGCCGGTTTGGGAGTAGGTACCCGAAATCGTTCGCCGGAAAGGCTTCCTTTTTTCAAATCAACTAAAGCGCCCTTTACTCCTGAGCCGCCCACATCAATACCGAGAATTTTAGACATGTTTATTTTATTAAAATCAGGATGTTTTCTTTTGGGGATGTTAGACGCGGATTTTTTTGGGTGTTAGACGCGAGGCATCGCGTCTCTACGGGGGGATTAATCGCCTGGTACTTCTTCGATTTCTTCGTCGTCGCCGGTTTCACTTTGCAGCGCACGTTGTTTTCTGCGTTCGAGCGAATCTTCGTGCATTTCCAGGTAATTGTTCTGGTTGCCAACGATATCTGCTGCGAGGTAGAGGGCTTTGATAAATGAACGAGGATCGGCTTCGCCTTTACCGGCGATATCGTATGCTGTTCCGTGGTCGGGTGAAGTCCGGACAATAGGAAGACCAGCTGTGTAGTTTACACCTGCACCAAACGACAAGGCTTTGAATGGTACCAGCCCCTGGTCGTGATACATGGCCAGAATGCCATCGTATTTTTTGAATTGCGCCGAGCCAAAAAATCCATCTGCAGGGAACGGACCAAATGCCAGGATGCCTTTTTCTTTTGCCTGCTCAATTGCAGGACGGATGTGCTCAGCTTCTTCAGAGCCGATTGCACCTTCGTCGCCGGCGTGTGGGTTGAGGCCCAGCACGGCAATGGTTGGCTTTTCAATTCCAAAATCCACTTTCAGGGTTTCGGAAAAAATGATCAGCTTTTTGAGAATCAGGTCTTTGTTGATGGCCGGAGCAACCTTGGCAACTGGGAGGTGGTTGGTAGCCAATCCAACCCGCAGGTCATCACTCACCATCAGCATCAGGGAATGGGGTGCATTGAATTCGGCGCTTATAAACTCGGTGTGTCCGGGATATTTAAACCCGGCGAGCTGCATGGCTTTTTTATTGATGGGTGCAGTGATAAGTGCATCCAGGTTTTCGTCCTGCAAATCTTTCACGGCTTTTTCCAAGGCCATTTTAGCGCAATTGCCACCTACATCGCTGGGTTTTCCCAGGGTGATGTTGACATTATCCTGCCAGCAATTGATGATGTTCACTTTCCCGGCCTGTGCCTCCTGTGGAGTTTGGATGGTATTGAACAGGATGTTTTCTTCGGTGATGATATTTTTGTGGTAGGCTGCCACTTTGGTGCTGCCATAAACAACCAACTTGTGTTTGTTGCCAGCATTTTTCATGGCAATGGCTTTGAGGATGACCTCAAGTCCGATGCCGTTTATATCGCCACAGGTAATTCCTATTGTGATTGTACTCATGTTTGTTATCGTGTATTTCGGGTTCTTCCAGCGTTTGCCTTGGTAATAAAAGCAAAAAAGAACAAACGCCGGCTATTTGTCAACGCTCAATGCGATTAGTAATTGTTTTTTAAAAAATGGTAGAGCAGGCGTACCCCAACACCGGTTCCTTCTTTGGGTCGGTAGGTTTTGGCTTGCCGCAAAAATGCAACACCGGCAATATCCAAATGCAGCCATGGGTAATCGGTAAAATGCTCTAAAAACTTGGCAGCTGTAATCATTCCTGCATTTCCGGAACCCAGGTTTTTCAAGTCGGCAGTATTGCTTTTGAGTTCTTCGCCGTATTCGCGGAAAAGCGGAAATTCCACCAGACGCTCATAGGTATCCATGCCTGCCTGCTCGAATTGGCTTTTGATTTCCTTGTCGGCAGTTCCCATATAGCAGATCGCCTGATTGCCCAGTGCACGGACGGCGGCCCCGGTAAGGGTAGCCAGGTCGATTACCAATTCCGGTTTGTATTTTTTCGCGTAGTGGAGAGCGTCCGCCAGAATGAGTCGGCCTTCCGCATCGGTGTTTACTACTTCCACAGTCGTGCCGGAGTACATGGTGATGATATCGCCAGGTGCAACGGCGCGTTCGTTGACGGCATTGTCGGTAATCGGGATGAGGCCAATTACATGCAACGGAAGTTTATTCACTGACAAGGCGGCCATGGCACCAACTACCGCGGCGGCACCGCCCATATCGCATTTCATCAGCTCCATGCCTTCCGGCGATTTAAGGCTCAGGCCGCCGGTATCATATACCACACCTTTTCCTACCAGGATAATGGGTGCTGTATTTTTTGCCTGCTCTGGTTTCCACTCCAGAATTGCAAATCGCGGAGGGAATGCACTGGCTTTGTTGACAGCCAGAAGGCCGCCCATTTTGAGCGACTCAATTTTTTCTTTTTCCAGCAAATCAACAGAAAAGCCAAACCGCTCACCGGCTTGTTCAATTTCTTTTGCAAACTGTACCGAGTTGAGAAAAATCTGCGGTTCGTTCACCATATCGCGGGCGAAGCAAACGGCAGAAACCAATCCGTTCAACTCGTCGATAGATTCGGCGCTATACCCTGGGCCGGAAACCGTGATGGAATCCAAGGGCAGTTCTTTCTTGCTGGCGTCGGTAAAATATTTTCCAAAAACATAGGCAGTAAGGGCCAGACCTTCGGCAAAAGCGTAGGCTTTGGCAGCCTCAACCTGGGGTGCATGCACTGCAATGTTTTTTACCTTGTATTGCTTGAGGAGCGGGAGCATTTTACTCCCTTTTTGCCGGAGGTCTTCCAGGTAGTCTGCATCGACCGTTCGATTTTTCAAAATGCGCAGCCAGACAATGCCATCAATGCGTGGCAGGCAGGCAACCTGCAAACCTTTTTCAGCTGCATCGCGGGCGATGGTCAATTCCGTTTCAGAGAGGAAGGGCTGTAGCGCGTCCAGTCCGTTTTTTTCAATCAAGAAAATACAGGATCCGGATGTCGGGGCGTCGGGGCTATATGTGAGAGTCGAGTGGTTCACGTTTTGCTACTATTCATCTGAACCGGCATGTTCATCCAGAACCTGAATGCCAGTTCATTTTCAAAAAAGAATGCAAAGTTAGCATTTCGGTACCAATTCCCGATCAAGAACTTGTATCGTATTTTGGTTTGTGGTTCACCTAGATTCTGAAATGCCCTAAAAGAGGTGCATACAAGGCAAGAAGCCTCCTTGTTTGGCTTATTCTTGACTTGTTGAAACAGAATTTATATTTGGAAAGACAGCGTAGATGCAAACAAAAAGAAAGAAATGAAGGGATTTGTTGTTTATAAAATTTGAAAATCAATTGCATTCACATTTATTTTTTAAATCGGAATAAAGCAGCTAGCTTTGCGCCAATCCGGTAACTGGTTTAATCCCATTTTTTCAACGCTAAAAAAACGGGATTTTGCGAGCTGCCACAGCTCTTACCATTTAGCCCAAAGTCGTGTTATAACCAAACAGACTCATGCGTCTGAGAAGTACTGCATGCTTGCAGTGGGCTACCTTGCTTGCTATAAGATTTGCCACTTTGTTGTGAGTTTGTGATTTATCATTCTTCCTTCCGGGGAAGTAAACGCCCGCTTATGTCTTATGCTCGCATCACGGCCATTGGTTCCTATGCTCCGGAACGCCTGGCTGACAACGCCTATTTTGAATCCATCGTAGAAACATCAGATGAGTGGATCCAGTCCCGAACCGGAATTAAGAAACGGTATTTTTCAGCAGAAAATGAATACACCAGCGATCTGTGTGTAGCTGCAGCAAAAAACCTGGCTGAGGGATATGGAAAAGACCTTTCGGATGTCGATATGATTTTGGTGGCTTCCGTAACACCCGATCAGATCATGCCAAGCATTGCCACGCAAGTGCAATTCAAACTCGGACTGGAAAACACGGGCGCCCTCGATGTGAATGCCGCTTGTGCCGGATTTGGATACGGGATGGTGCTCGCTCAAGGACTCATTGCTGCCGGTTCACACAAAAAAATTCTGGTAATCGGTGGTGAAACCCTCTCCAAGGTAACCGATTACAGCGACCGGACGACTTGTGTACTTTTTGGTGATGCCGCCGGAGCTGTGCTGATTGAACCATCTGATACCCAATGCTTTTTCAGCAACATCACGGGTGCTGAAGGTTCGGGCGGACAAGACTTGTACATGACCTCCAAACACGACTGCATAAACGGTGAAACGGTGAATGCAAATGGTATGATTCACCAAAACGGTCGCCGCGTTTTCAAATGGGCGGTGACCACCATGCCGGTAAAAATCCGCGAAATGCTTGCGAAGGCAAATATGGATATTAAGGACATCGACTGGCTGATTCCGCACAGTGCCAACATGCGTATTTTGGAGGTGATTGCCAATAATCTGGAGTTTCCAATGGAGCGCGTACTCGAAAGCATTGTCAATTTTGGAAATACTTCATCCGCAACCATTCCGATGGCCTTGCACCAGGGTGTGAAAAATGGCCAGGTGAAAAAAGGAGATAAAATGGTGTTGATGGGATTCGGCGGTGGCCTGGCCTATGCCGGGGTTGTGCTGCAATGGGATTTGTAGAACAACGTATGTAGTGAACACCTGATTTTTCGATTAATTTTTCCGGGAAATCAGGTGTTCATTCCGGCTTGGTATTGCATGCCAACTCCTCCGGGTTTCCTATCTTTGACCAAAATAGAAACTCCGGCATGTCAAAAAAACTTTTCCTTCTCGATGGTCACGCCCTGATTTACCGGGCGCACTACGCTTTCATTACCCGTCCGCTCATGAACACCAAGGGCTGGAATATTTCCGCTATTCACGGGTTTATGCGGACCCTCTGGGAAATGATGAAATCTGAAAAGCCAACCCACCTGGCTGTGGTATTTGATCCACCCACGAAGACGTTTCGACATGAAAAATTTGAAGACTACAAAGCCAATCGGGATGCTCAGCCGGAAGACATCACCCTGGCTATTCCATGGGTAAAAAAGATTGTGCAGGCCATGAATATTCCGGTCATCATCATCGACCACTACGAAGCAGATGATGTGATTGGTACGCTGGCAAAACAAGCGGGCCAGTCGGGCTATGAGGTGTATATGGTAACTCCGGATAAAGACTATGGCCAACTCGTAGACAAAAACATTTTTCTCTACAAACCCGGCCGGCAGGGTGGGGAAGTGGAAATCATGGGGGAGAAGGAAATTTGTGAAAAATGGGGAATCGATCGGGTCGATCAGGTGATTGATATGCTGGGCCTGATGGGCGATTCCGTCGACAACATTCCCGGCCTCCCCGGCATCGGCGAAAAAACAGCAGCCAAACTGCTTGCCGAATTTGGATCAATCGAAAACCTGCTGGAAAACACCGATCAGCTCAAAGGCAAACAAAAAGAGAAGGTAGAGGAAAATAAGGATAAAGCGGTTTTGTCGAAATGGCTGGCTACCATTGATACCCAGGTACCCAATGTCCAATTCCACGATAAAGAATTTGAGATTGAACCCTTCAACAAGGAGGAACTCACTGAAATTTTCAAGGAGCTGGAAATTCGTCGGTTGGCAATGGATATCCTCGGCGAGAGCTCCGCTCCGGCGGCAGCAACAAAACCCGCAGCCGCTTCTGGTGCCGGCCAACAGGGTTCGCTTTTTTCAACCGACCAAATGCCGGTGGCGGAACCGAGCCAAACCGGACCAGCCAACAACATTGAGAATACCAAACACGAGTACCGCCTGGCCGATAGCGAGGCGAGCCGACAGGCCTTGCTGGATATTTTGCTGAAGGCGGATGCAGTAAGCTACGATTCAGAAACAACGGCGCTTGAGGCGACTCAGGCAGAGCTGGTTGGTTTTTCTTTTAGCATAAAAGCCCACGAAGGCTGGTATGTGCCGGTGCCGGCAGATCAGGATGAAACCCAGAAAATTGTGGATTTTTTCCGCCCGTTTTTTGAGAATAAAAACATTCTGAAAATCGGACAAAACATCAAGTACGATGCCATTGTACTAAAAAATTACGGGGTCGAACTGGCCGAACCGTATTGGGATACTATGATCGCCCATTACCTGCTTTCACCCGAGCTGCGCCACAACATGAACTACATGGCTGCAACTTGCCTGGATTACGAGCCGGTAAAAATTGAGACCTTGATTGGGAAAAAAGGACCCAAGCAGGGCAACATGCGGGATGTGCCGATCGACCAGGTTACAGAATATGCCACAGAGGATTCAGACATCACGTACCAGCTACATCAGTTTCTTAAGCCTAAACTGGAAGATGGTGGAGAAAACCTGGTCAAGTTGTTTGAAGAAGTTGAAATTCCGCTGGTGCGGGTGCTGGCAGGAATTGAGCACGCTGGGGTTCGGATTGATCCGAATTTTTTGAAAAAATACTCGGATGAGCTGGCTCACCAAACCCGGGAACTGGAAGAAAAAATCCTGGAAACTACGGGATTCACATTCAATGTTGCAAGCCCTAAGCAGGTTGGCGAGGTGTTGTTTGAGCGGATGAAAATTCCATATTCCGGTCGGAAAATGAAAAGCGGCCAATACTCTACGGATGAGGAAGTGCTGAGCAACCTGGAAGCGGAATATCCGATTGCGGGCGATATATTGCGCCACCGGGCTTTGATGAAACTAAAGTCGACCTATGTGGATGCACTGCCCGCTTTGATCAACCCCAAAACAGGTCGGGTGCACTCTTCGTTCAACCAGACGATTGCAGCTACCGGGCGTTTGAGCTCGCAGAATCCGAATTTACAAAACATACCCATTCGCACGCCGGAAGGCCGGAAAGTTCGCGAAGCATTTATCCCCCGCGATGCGGACCATGTCTTGGTGTCGGCCGACTACTCCCAGATTGAATTGCGTTTGATTGCAGAAATCAGCAATGAAACCGCCATGTTGGAAGCATTCCAGCAGGGCTTGGATATCCACACGGCCACTGCGGCCAAAGTATTCGGGGTGGATATTGATGCCGTTACATCCGACCAGCGACGGGCGGCCAAAACGGTCAACTTTTCAATCATCTACGGGGCTGGGGCAACCAACCTCAGCAACCAGCTGGGAATCAAGCGGGCGGAAGCCAAGGAAATTATTGAAAACTATTTCAAGCAATATCAGGGCTTAAAAAGCTACATGGATACCACGGTGGAGTTTGCCCGAAAAAATGGATATGTTGAAACGCTGATGGGACGGCGTCGGTACCTTCGGGATATTGATTCCCGAAACGGGATGGCCCGTTCGATGGCAGAGCGGATGGCAATAAATACACCCATTCAGGGAACAGCAGCAGATCTGATCAAGGTTGCGATGATTGAAATTTACCATGCCATGGAAGAAGCCCAATTCCGTTCCCGGATGATTTTGCAGGTGCATGATGAATTGGTCTTTGATGTACACAAAGATGAATTGGAAGCGATCAAGCCAATCATAATGGATAATATGCGGAATGCCATTCCGGGGTTAAAGGTGCCAATATTGGTGGAAATGGGAATCGGCCAAACCTGGCTGGAAGCCCATTAACCCCACCCCGTAGAGACGCGATGCCTCGCGTCTAATACCCCAAAAAGAAAACACCCTCAAAAGGAAATAATACACCCTTGAAAAGGAATTACCCAAAATCCCGCCGCAAAAAATCATTCTGAAACCGAAGAAGCTACATTCCGGGCAGAGTGCAGCGCAATATTCTTGACAGTTTTCATCGGGATTGCGATGCATTTCTTTTCCATATAGCCCAGCATGCGCAGCACCAATTCCTGTGCTTCGGAGTCCAGTTGTGCAAACTCTTTACCGAAGACCTCGTTCACAGCCCGGTGTTTTACTTCGGCTACTTCCTGTGGAATGTGTGAAAGGGATCGTTCTACCTGACGTTCGTGCCACATATGCCGGAACTGAAACAGACTTTGCGTGATAAGTTCGGCGGCTTTTTCCCGTTCGATTTCCCGATGCGACAAGTTTTCTTCCGCGATGTGTCGAAGACCTTCCACGTGAATGTAGTTTACAGGAAAAATATCGGGAATGGTGGCTTCCACATTGTTTGGAACGGCGAGATCGACCAGGATTTTGGAATCCTGGTCTCCGGCCAGCAATTGGGCATACCGTTGAGGCGTAATGATGGGTTCTACTGAACCGGTGCACACAATGAGCACATCGAAGCCTTCTGAGTAGTGGTCGATTGCATCGAGCGGAAGGGCTTTCCCATCCAGGAAGGTGGCGATGGCTTCCGCTTTATCCAGGCTCCGGTTGAAGACGGTGGCGTTTCGATAGCCGTATTTATCCAGGAATTTTGCGACCAGTGCATTGGTTTGGCCGGCACCAACGAGCAAAATCCGATCGTTTTTTTGGATGCCTGCTTGTTGTAGTTTTTGAAAAGCAAGGGCTACAATAGAAAGGGCTTTTTCGCCAATGCCCGTATTGGAGTAAATGTATTTGGCTGTTTCTACCGTGTAGCGCATAAGGAGCCGGAGGTGGTCGCCGCAAAGCTGCCAATCTCGACTTTTGTTGTATGCATCCCGAATTTGACGGATAATTTCACGCTCGCCAACGACCAGACTGTCCATCGACGCGGCAACTTCAACAAAATGCCGGATAGCATCAGTTCCGTGGAGCACCCGAAGCGATTGAGCAAGCTGTAGTTGTTCTGCTTCAGATAGATCGGGACGGATATTCTGAACCAGTTGAAATGCTGCAGCGGGGTTGTCCGGGCCGCTTTGGTAATACAGAAACAGGACGCGGTTGCAGGTGCCTAGGTACATGAGTTCTTCCCAGCCGAGCTCATCGCGCAGTTGGCGGAGGGTAAATTCGGGTGCGTCGGTTCGAACGACCAACTGTCCAAGTGTTTCCAGTGAAACATCCCGGTGTGTAAAAGTGAGAATATGATAACCGTCTAACATGGGTAGTTGTTGAAGTCGAACCTGTACATGTAGTACTAAACGTCACAAAAGTAGGTGGCGCGCATATTTGTTCTGTCATATCCTTGTCAATGCTTGGGGTGATAAATATTTGGATAAATTCTAAACAAAGAATCTACCTTTGCCGGGATGAGTGAAAAACTGCGCGCCTATCTCTATCTGCACTTTTGCGTTTTACTATGGGGCTTTACGGCAATTTTAGGGAAGCTGATTTCCCTGAAGGCCTTGTCGCTTGTCTGGTGGCGGGTTGGTTTGTGCAGTGCGATTTTGATTCTGATTTTGCCGCGCACCTTGTTTCGCGGAATTTCCCGCGCAGTGTGGATCCGCATGTTTTTTATCGGGAGTTTGGTGGGGCTGCACTGGTTGTGTTTTTACGGCGCGGTAAAGTTGTCGAATGCGTCCGTGGCGGTGGCCTCGATGGCGATGACCTCCTTTTTTTCCGCGATGGCTGAGCCGTATTTTTTAAAGAAAAAATTCCAGTGGTACGAGATGGGCTTGAGTTTGCTCATCCTTCCCGGCATGGGCCTGATTCTCGGCAACCTGGATTTTAGTATGTGGACCGGATTTGCTGTCGGAGTACTTGGCGCAATGCTCGCTTCGCTGTTTAGCGTTTTAAATAAAAAACTTCTGGATGAAGGCGCGGCCCCCTCAATGGCCATCACGTTTACCGAATTGTTTGCAGCCTTTTTGCTGTGCAGCCTGTTTTTACCATTTGCCTTCGTACTTTTGCCAGAGATTACCCTTACTCCTGTGGGTGCCGACTGGATATGGCTTATTATTCTGGCAGTTGTGTGTACTATTTTGCCATACTATCTGAGTTTACAGGCCATGCGGCATATCACCGCGTTTGCAGCAACGCTGACAATAAACCTTGAGCCGGTGTACGGTGTTTTATTAGCAGTATTGTTTTTCCGGGAAGATCAGGAGTTGGGCTCCGGTTTTTATTTGGGTGTGGGGATTGTGTTGGTAGCGGTGTTTAGTCATCCTTTTCTCAAAAAACGAGTTGAGAAAAAACAGGCGCTGAAAACCGGATAGTTTGTTTGTTCCAAGTGTTTTGGTATGCTTTTAAAATGGATATTTACATTTATTGCCTTGCTGTGGCTTATTCGGATGTTCAATCTGACATTCCGGCCAATTCCGCCGGAGTCTAAACGGCAAACACAGCGGGAGCGGCCAGCGCGGCCGGAAGGTGAAATGCATTTGGAAAAACGCCGACCCGACAAAGAGCAGGACGGCGACTACATTGATTATGAAGAAGTACCATGATTGAAAAACTTTGGGAAAACGATGACCTGCTTGTGGTCAATAAGCCCGCCGGAGTTCCGGTGCAGGAAGACAAAACCGGCGACCCTTCCGTGTTGAACATGCTGGGTAAACCGGGCTCGGGCTCTTTGTATCTGGTGCACCGCATCGACCGACCGGTGAGTGGAGCCTTGTTGCTGACCCGAAGTGCCACTTCCGTCACCCTGCTTCAAAATCGGTTTAAACAGCATAAAATAAAAAAACTCTACCTGGCCGCAGTCAGCGCTCCACCGCCAGAAGAGGCAGGGACATTGACCCATTTTCTCAAAAAAGACGGCTTGCGCAAACGCGCTGAGGTGGTAGAAGAAGGCACTGCAGATGCCCGCAAAGCGGTGCTCCATTACAAAGTGCTCGATCACTCTACCAATTACCACCTGTTGTTGGTAGAGCTGGAATCCGGTCGCTTTCACCAGATTCGCGCTCAATTGGCGGCCATTGGCTGTCCGATTAAAGGCGATGTAAAATACGGTGCACGGAGGGGCAACCCCGACCGGTCGATTCACCTGCACGCCTGGCAGTTGGAATGGAATTTTGGCGGAGAGCAAGTGCAGGTAAAAGCCCCCTTGCCTGCGGGCGACGGGCTGTGGGAACATTGGCGCCCACTTGTGGAAGCGCTTTAGTAATAACGCTTTTATTTTTTAAAAGGTACCCGGTACAATCGGCTCAAGCCATTGTCGGGTCGGTTCATTTCATTGAGCACCTCCTCCAGGTTTTTGTAGGCTTTTTTATCCTGATTTACCGCAGATCGCTTGCTGGTAAAATAGAGGTAGTTTTCGTTTACGATCGGGCAAAAATCCATTTTATCCGAATTGATTTCGGGGCCCAGATTTTGGGCTTTCGACCATTCGCCATTTTCCATTTTGTATGCAATGTACAGGTCGCCGCTACCTAAGCCATCGCTGCGGTTGTAACCTGAAAAAATGAGGTAGGATTCATCGGGAGCGATGAAGGAATTAAACTCATACCCCGGAGTATTTATGGAGTCGCCGAGCGAGATCGGCGGATCGTATGTATGGCCGTTCCATTGAGCGGAGAGCAAGTCATCTTTGCGCGTCGCATTTTCGGCATCGCTGGTAAAATAGATGGTTTGTTTGTCTGAGACACAGGGATAAAACTCGTTGTGTTCAGTATTTACCGGTGCGCCCAGGTTTTTGGGTTCCGACCAGGGGCTGCCGGGGTCCGGACGGTCCACATACCAAATATCAAAGTCTTTGGTTTCCTGATCGGATGCACGAAGCGGGCGGTTGGAGACAAAATATAGCCGGAGCCCGTCGGTACTCAGGAACGGTTCCAGGTCGTGGTATTGGCCCGAGAAGGGGAGCAGGGTAGGGAGGGTCCAGTGGCCTTCAATTTTTTGTGTAGTAACCAGGACGGATAGTTCATCCTGGAGGCTTTGAACGGTGAAGTACAGTTCGTCGCCTTTGGAAGAGAGAGCCAGATCGCGAACGGTGAGAAACCGGGATGTGAGTTCTGGAACAAATGCCTGTGGCTCGGACTCATTTTGGGCGTAGCAAAAGGTAGAGAAAAAAACCAGGCAGCTGAAAAGTACAGTTTTCATAGAATCGGCTTTGTTGTGAATGTTCTCGTTGAAAAATAAGCCTTCTCCGTGATTTTGTAAGTTCTAGTAGACTAAGGCGGGCTTTAGCAGACTGAGCAACCGGGTATTTCTACCTGGTTTTGAAAACGGGGAGTTTCCCCCTTACCTGGCGTGGGTTCTATTCTGACATTTGTAGTGTCATATGCAGCCGGGTCGGCTGGGGGGCAGGCCCGGTTGTATTGGCACTTTTTTAAAACAACGAACCAGATAAAACACGTCATGATGGTAGCATATCGCCAAACGTTCCCAAACTCCTGTGGTGCTTCTTCGCTGCTGGCTGCAGCACTCGAACTGGGTGTGAATAACATCCCAAATGATCCGACAGTCCACCCCTTGTGGGTTGGGGGGCATGCAATTCCTCCTCAGGGTGATCGGCAATCGGAGATTATGCTGTATGCAGTCACGTCTGGATCGCCGGGCGCACCCACACCTGCAAGTGGCTATTCACTCCCAAGTCGGATTGCAAAAGCGGCAAGAGCGCTTGGTTTGGTAACCATCGCTTTTGTGCCAAATTCTATAACCGGGGCTTTGCTGATGTTTTTATACGGAAGTGAAAAACTGGATGCGCAGGTTGAGGGAATGTTGCTCAAACGCGAAGCGGCACCAGCCCCAACAGACAATCAACGTTTGTTTCGTATTCTGCGGGTCGGCCCTGCAGGGAAGTGGTTGCCCGCCACAGGATTGCATTATGTTTTGGAGCGCCCGGATGGGTCAATTATGGATCCGGCGGTAGGCCAGAACTTTCCAAGCCTTGCTCTCGCCATTCAGGCGCATCAGGCTGACGGAACATTTTATGAAGATACAGGCTTGGCGATTCTAATTTCATAAGCCTAAACCCATCAAGATATCAGGAATGCTTCCTGGCTGTAGAAAATGCCGTCGCTTTTAAACGTAAAGCGGCGGTATTATTTTTGTTTGAAATTGAAGATGATGTTTCCGCACTGAGTTTCTTGTTCGCTTGGCTCAAACTTCCAGTTTTTCATACTTTCGATTGCAGATCGGATCATCTCCGGGTTATTGCTGGTGGATCCCACCAGTTTGTAGTTTGTAGCCACAACTGTTCCGGTGCTGTCTACACAAACATCTAAAACAATCCGGCCTTCCTCATTGCCTTTATATAGATTTAAAATTGAACGCTCAACGACTTTTCGATCTCTCAATCCACCACCCATTGTTGTAGGCGGGAGGTCTGTACGTTCCGAGCTTCCTTTCCCATACAATCCGGATTTGAAAAGTTCGGCGGTTTTACGGGCTTTTTCTCGGGCCTCTGCCTTTTTTTTAGCTTCCTTTTTTTGGCTGATAGCTTCAGGAGAAGGGAAAAAGAGAGTTTGTTCGTCAAACTGAATTTTGAGCTCAGGAGCTGATTGCATTCCGTTTTCAGTCGGGTAGGAGAGTGCCTGTATTCCTTGCTTCAGGATATTTTTTCGTTCAGATTCTGTGAGGTAAAACAGATGAAGTAAATCGTTACCCTGTTTTTTTGAAAGGTTGCGATTGATGCAGCGAATGCGCTTTTCTCCGGATTGAATCAAGATGGTTCCTGACGGGCTGGTGGTAGAATCGGTTTTGAGCAGAATGAATCCTGTATTCAGGCTTGTATCAGCAGGCGCTCCAAGTTGGAGGGAACAGTGTTCATCCAGGGTAAAAGGCTCTGTGGTATATACAGTATGCGTGGAGTCAAAAACAAGGAGGTCGGTCCAAATGCTGGATTCGGGTGTTTGGGCAACAAGGCTGTTGCTGGTGAGAATAAGCGATAAAAATAAAATCCAGGATTTCATGGTATAGGGTTTGGTGAGAACAGGCGTTAGCGAAAAAAAGCCCTCTCGAATGACTTCGGGAGGGCTTATATTGCTGTTTATTGTTTCCGGTATTAGTCCAGCGACTGGTTAGCGGCGTTTGCGCTGTTTACCAGATCCTGGTATTCTTTTGGCGTCAATTTATCCATACAGAAGTTGATCGGATTGATTGGAGAGCCTTTGTAGTGTACTTCGTAGTGAAGGTGTGGTGCGGTAGAAAGTCCGGTAGTACCAACGGCACCGATGATGTGGCCTTTCTTGATTTTTTCACCCACTTTTACATTGAATTTGCTCATGTGGGCGTACCAGGTTTCGTAGCCGTAGCCATGGCTGATTACGACACATTTGCCGTAGCCGTTGTGGCGACCTACTTCTTTCACAACACCGTCGCCGGTAGCCTGAATTGGCGTACCTACACGGGCTGGGAAGTCAACACCCTGGTGGAATTTTTTCACTTTATAAACCGGGTGGATGCGGTATCCGAATCCGGAAAGTACGCTCATGCGTTTTTGCAGTTTGTCTTCCCGAACGGGTTTGATGCTAGGCATGCTGGCCAGCATTTTTTGCTGGTCGTTAGCCAGATCCTGCAAGGTATCGAGCGATTTACTTTGAAGTGCGAGTTGGCGGGCGAGGATGTCCATCTTGTCGATGGATGCGCGCACGGCATCTTTGCCGTATTTGAACGCGGAGAGTTCAGGGTGAGCATCGTGGCCACCAATACCCCCGTTCCAAACATCTTCGTCGATTGGATCCATTCCGAATACAGCGCGGTGAACACCGGCGTCACGATCCTGGATATTTGTGAGAACCATGGACATTTGGTCCAGCTGTTCATTCAACTGGGAGTACTTGTACTCCATTTGATCTATTTCACGAAGAAGTTCTTGCTCACGTGGAGATGGAAAATACGTGTACAAAGCAATGAGCAACAAAATCGAGCTTACCAATACGACTGAAAACAGGCCAAAAGCCTGCCAGATTCGTGTTCTAAAAGGAACAACTACTTTCTCGTAAGTAAGGGTGTGAATGTTGTAAACAAACTTTTCTTTCCTTCCCATACAGTGTGTCTTTCCCAGATGAATCCAACGTTGTCGGCGCCTAGAGTATGTTTTGATTGCGCAATTCCTGATTTTTTTGCCTTTGGGCACGGATTAAATTTGCCCGATCAGGAAGACGTTGTGCGATGATTCGCCTGGTTTGTTAGAGTTCGGCTTTTGGAGTATTGTTGTTGGCAGTAATGCAAAAATACCGCGAGGACTTCATCTTACCAAACAAATTGTCCAAAAATTACATTTTTGTTTCATTTGTTGCTGGTTTTTGGCTAAAAAGGCGGCTTTTGTGTTTTAAAAAGGCTTTTTTTCAATATAAAATCTTTTAAAAAAGCCCGAACTCAAGTACGCTATTGAGCCTAAATCCGGCAACAAGAGGCCAAAAATGGTGTATAGTTTTGAAAAAAAATAGTGTTCATTGATTTTTAACTAAAATCTGTCGTTTAAGCAGCTTTTCCACCCAAACGTTTAGAGCATTTCACAAGAAAATCTGCTATAATTTTTCCTTCAAATACAGCCCGGTGTGGCTTTCTTTTACCTTGACCAGGTCCTCCGGCCGACCCTCAAATACCAGTTGGCCGCCGTGCTTTCCTCCGTCCGGACCAAGGTCGATTACCCAATCTGCAGTCTTGATCACTTCCATGTTGTGTTCTACAACCAACACCGTATGTCCGTTTTCAACCAGCGCATTGATGGCTTTTAGGAGTTTCTGGATGTCGTGAAAATGCAGCCCGGTTGTTGGCTCATCGAAAATAAAGAAGATGTGCCCTTTTCCCTGGTCGCGGATGAGAAACGATGCCAACTTAACACGCTGCGCTTCACCACCCGACAAGGTGCTGGATGATTGTCCCAATTGCACATACCCCAGGCCCACATCGTACAAGGGTTGCAGGCGATCCAGGATGTTGTTTTGACCCTCAAAAAATTCAAGCGCTTCCTCGATGCTCAACTTGAGCACATCGTAGATATTTTTTCCTTTGTACTCCACATCCAGTACCTCCTGCTTGAAGCGGCGTCCTTTACACTCCTCACATTCCAGGTGTACATCTGCGAGAAACTGCATTTCCACAACCTGTTCCCCTTCGCCTTTGCAGGCTTCGCAGCGTCCGGCGTCGATGTTGAAAGAAAAATGCTTGGGCTGAAACCCGCGGATTTTGCTCAGCTGTTGGTTTGAAAATAAATCCCGGATGTAATCGTATGCTTTTACATAGGTAACGGGATTGCTTCGGCTGCTTTTTCCGATTGGACTCTGGTTGATGAACTCCACCGCAGTAATCTGTTTGAATGCACCTTCCAGGCTATCAAACGGCCCCGGCTTTTTATTTCCGGTTTCCGGTAAATGTTGCATCAGTGCCGGGTGCAGAATATCCCGCACCAGCGTTGTTTTGCCCGAACCACTTACGCCACTCACTACCGTCAGTGCATGCAGCGGAACCTGAATATCCACCCGCTTCAGGTTGTGCTGGCGGGCACCTTTGAGTTGAACAAACGCGTTGAGTTTCCGCCGTTGCGCAGGCAACTCAATCCGCATTTTATCGCTCATATACTGAGCGGTGAGGCTTGCCGGAGCAGCCTGTTGGATGGTGCTGTACTCGCCGGAAAAAACGACATTGCCACCATTAATTCCGGCTTCAGGGCCCATATCAACCAGGTAGTCGGCATTGCGAATAACTTCCTCTTCGTGCTCGACTACCACCACCGTGTTGCCCAGGTCGCGGAGGTTTTTGAGTACCTCTACCAGTCGACCGGTATCGCGAGGATGCAAGCCGACCGAGGGCTCGTCCAGAATATACATCGAGGCAGTAAGGTTGGAACCCAGAGTGCGCGTAAGGTGGATGCGTTGGGTCTCACCTCCGCTGAGCGTGCTGCTGATGCGGTCGAGCCGCAAGTAGCCGAGGCCCAACTCCACCATAAAGCGGAGTCGGTTATTGATTTCGAGCAGGAGTCGCTTGGCAACTTTTTGCTCGTATTCTGTCAGTTCCAGCTGTTGAAAATGTGCGTACAGTTCGTCGATTGGAAGTTCGGTGAGTTCCGCAATATTTTTTCCTCCAATGCGCACACAAAGAGCTTCCATACGCAGCCGACCTCCTTCACAACTGGGGCAGTCGGTCCGGCCGCGGTAGCGGGCCAGGGTCACCCGGTTCTGGATTTTATACGTTTTGCTTTCCAGTTCCTTAAAGAAATCGTTGATCCCCTGGAAGTGGGCATTTCCGGTCCACAAAGTTTTTACATCCTGTTTGCTTAACTGCTCCACCGGGGTATGCACCGGAAAATCGGTGTGGTGTGCATTTTTGAGCAGTTGTTTCAGCCAGGCCCCGTACTTCTCTCCTTTAAACGGAGCGATAGCGCCTTCGTATACCGACAGGTTTTTATGGGGAATCACCTTGTCGGGGTCAATGCCCAGAATACGGCCATACCCTTCGCATTGGGGGCAGGCTCCGTAGGGGTTGTTGTAGTTGAAAAGTTGGGGACTGGGTTCGGGAAACTCGATTCCGTCCAGTTCGAAACGGTTGTTGAAAAACTCCCGTTGCGGTTCTTTTTCACCGACCAATTCTACCCAACATTCGCCTTCGCTTTCGAAAAAAGCGGTGTGTACGGAATCTGCCAGGCGCATCCATTCAGATTCGTCTTCATGGCTAACCGAAAAGCGGTCGATCAGAATGAGCAGGTCTTGTTCGCGGAAATCAGCGGCGGGTTTTTCGAGCTCAAATCCGGGGCCTTCGCCATCCAGAATTTCTTCCATCCGGAAGAACTCGTTTTGGTAATACAAACGGGAGTATCCTTTTTGCATCAGGAGTTCCAGTTCCTGTTTCAGTGTCCGCTCTTTGTATTTTTCGCTAAAAGGAACCAGGATCAATCCGCGGGTTCCTTCATCTTGTTTTTTTATAAAATTGATGACATCGGTCACCTCGTGTTTTTGTACAATTCCGCCGGAAATCGGGCTGTAGAAGGTTCCCACCCTGGCGTACAGGAGGCGGAGAAAATCGTAGGTTTCGGTCATAGACCCTACGGTCGATCGGGTGTTGCCGGTGGTAACGCGTTGCTCGATGGCAATGGCCGGGCAAATGCCGCGGATGTAATCAACATCGGGTTTTTTCATCCGGCCCAAAAACTGGCGCGCATAGCTCGAAAGGCTTTCCACATACCGGCGTTGTCCTTCGGCGTAGAGCGTATCCATAGTAATGGATGACTTTCCGGATCCTGAAACACCGGTAACCACTACCAATTTATTTTTCGGGATTTTAAGATCGACGTTGCGAAGGTTGTTGGTCCGGGCTCCTTTTATGGAGATGTGCTCCAGATCCACGGGGTCCATTTCCAGGGTCGACAATTTTTCTTCTATGGATGTATTTTTGGCAGCAGGCATAGCTTGGGTATGTGCGAATTCAAATTCGGGAATGACCGAAAGAGCAAAGTTCGGTAAAATGCGCGTGACACAAAAACAAACAAATAGATTATTTTATTTGTTTTTGATAAAAAAATTGTTTGAAAAAATAGGGTGGGTTCGTTCCCGAACACGTTCTAAAACACCGAACACGCCCGGATAACGGCGCCTCCGAAAGCAAGCCACAAGAGCCCTTTGATAAGAAAGAAAAGAAACCCGGCAACTCCGATACGTTGCAGCCAGGCCTTCCGGTCGTTTTTTTCCATGTTCAGCCTTTATTTTCTCCCGTTCAGTCAACTTTAGTTTTGATGCAAAAAAGAATAGACGACTTTTGGCGTTAGATAAATTAAAAAACAGATCAAATGGTGTTCCGGGCCGGAAAGAAGGAGAACGACCCGTGAAAGTCGGTTGATTTGACAATACCCGAACACGCACTAACACACAAAAATCCCGCAGCAAAATGCAAGATTACGCAAATTGGAGTCTTTCGACTTTATTCCTGGCCATTCTTTTTATGGTTTCCTGTAAACACGATCCATTTGGGAATGGTTCAGTGGGCCCCGTAGATACTTCCGGAGGAGGCAACAACAATCCACAAACCGGTGTGCCCTGTGATCCGGATTCGATCTATTTTGAAAATCAGATCTTACCGATGTTGGTTTCCAACTGTTCGCAACCCGGTTGCCACAATGAGATCGACCACGAAGACGGCGTTGTGCTGACTTCTTTTGACAACCTGAAAAACACCGTTGAGAAATACAACAATACAAACTGGAATGAAAATAAATTGCTGCGTGTAATTCAGGACAACGATCCCGAAGACCGCATGCCCCCCGCACCGAATACCCCCTTGAGTACGGATCAGATAAACATGCTGAAAGCCTGGATTTCGCAAGGCGCGCAGAACAATGCCTGCAACGACAATTACAATGGCTGCGACACCCTTTCCGGTACGTATTCTGCATTTATTCAGCCGCTGATGCAGCAAAAATGCGTTGGTTGCCACAGTGGAGCAAATCCGCAGGGTAACCTTTCCATTACCAATTACAATGAAACAAAATCAATTGCCCTGGATGGCAGCCTGGTAGCTGCCCTGACCAGAACCTCGGCCTGGATGCCCCTCGGTGCGTCCAAACTGGACGATTGTACTTTGGCAAAAATCCAACATTGGGTGGATCAGGGTGCGCCGGAAAACTAATCCTGTGTATATTTGGACCTCACCAAACAAGTATTGATTTATTTGAATATGAAAAAGCTCGTTTTTGCAGCCGGAACATTTGTATTGCTCCTGGCTTTACTTGCACCCTCAACCGCTTGTTGGTACGACAACGAGGAGGAACTTTACGGAGGCACCGGAGGATGTGACACAACCAACATTGCATACTCGCTGGAAGTACAAAATATTTTGACGAACAACTGCTACTCCTGCCACAGCGTATCCAACAATGTTTCGGGTTTCCCTTTTGACTCCTACGCACAGCTGAAAGCATACGCAGACAATGGTAAACTTGGAGCATCTATCCGCGATATCTCCAACCCCATGCCACCAACCGGATTGATGTCGGAATGTGATATCAACCGGATCGAAGCCTGGATCAATGCCGGTGCTCCGGATAATTAATCAGTTGATGGCTCTATCCAATTCAAGCCGTGGAACGCAGGCACGGATGAGTCATTAAAAAAACTAAAACCATGTTGAAAAAAATCTTGATTGCCGGTCTGGTACTCGCCCTGATTGGGGGTGCCGTGGCTTATTACATGTACAACAAACCCCACCAGGATATGGAACTGGCAAAGCCGGCCCTGAGCGTGGATGCCGTAAGCTTGTTTAATGATTACGACACCGACGAGGCCGCAGCCAATGAGAAATACCTGGGCAAAATAATTGCCATCAGCGGTAAGGTAAAAGAGCGTTCGATGGGCGAAGATGGCAGCACCAAAGTGATCCTCGAAACCGAAGGAATGTTTGGTGTTTCCTGCTCGCTGGATCCACTCACCGAACACGAGCGCACCGACTTTTCCGCCGGTGAAACCGTGACCTTCAAAGGCACCTGCGCAGGCTTTAATCTGGATGTGCAGGTTGACCGCTGCGTTGAGATTAAGTAATCAATCGGGCTTTTTCCCGAATAAGTTTTAACGCTATATCTGTTGGTTTTTCCCAAAAAGGGATTGCATAAAACCGACCCGGAAACGCATGCTTGTATATGAAAAAATATGTTTGGTAGCCGGGTCAATTACACCATACACTTCACCACACAATTAAAAAATCATGAAGCAACTACTTTTGTCATGTCTTGTATTGCTGCTTAGCCTGCCTGGATTTTCCCAGAAATATTATACCCGGGATGCACAGGTGCAGTTTTTTTCTGCCACACCGGTTGAAAACATTGAGGCTCTGAATAAAAACGGAACCGCAGTGCTGGATTCCGAAACCGGAAACATGCAGTTAAAGGTCCTCATCAAGAGTTTTATGTTTGAAAAAGCCCTGATGCAGGAGCACTTCAACGAGAATTACATGGAGAGCAACAAGTTTCCAAGTGCAGTTTTCAAAGGCACCTTGGTGAATTTTGATAAATCCCTGCTGAAAAAGGAAGGGAAACACCCGGTGACCGCCAAGGGTACACTCGAAATTCATGGTGTTAAAAAACAGGTGAATATCCCCGGCACAATTACGGTTAAAGGCGGCGCCATTTCCGTTGCTTCGGAATTTTTGGTTGCCTGTGCAGATTATGATATCAAAATTCCCGCTGTTGTACGCGACAACATCGCCAAGGAAATCAAAGTAAGCCTCAAGGCCGGGCTGGAAGAGATGAAATAAGAGGATGTCTAAATTTCAATTCTGAGGCGAAGTCGAGCAAATCTTGTTTTTATTGAGGCAAATTTTGCAGTCGCATACGGGTAATTCGGCGAAAAATTTAACGTAGAGAAAAACCAAATTTGCCGAATGTAGCCCAGAAATTGAATTTTAGACATCCTCTAAGTTGGACTTTAGCCATTTGCTTTTGGCCATAGGCTTTCGCTCAGCGTATTAAACCTAACAAGGTCCATATTTTTGAAACTGTTTGAACTAAGCCGGCAAAAATCAATTGCCACAATGAGCCAAATCGGGTAAACAGAACCTTGGTGTAAAAAGCAGTTTTTCTATCTTTGAACCTGTTTTTAAAATCCCTTGATTTTGGCCTGTGTTCGGGACCGTAGGTTTAGCGAATTTGATCCTAATAAAAACAAGATTCTAAGCCAATATTCCGAACACACGCTTACCCGCATTCGAACAAATAGTTAGTACCATGAAAGACTTTCAAAAACTGCTTTTATTACTGGTTTTGATGCTGCTGAGCAGCACGCTCACGTTTGCACAGGACGAGGAGGATTTGCTTTCCCTCCTGGGTGATGATGAGCCAACCGAAAACCTTGCTACAGCCAGTTTCAAAACCAACCGCATCGTCAATGGGCACTCCATCGAAAATACGGCTAAAGGCGTTTTGGATTTCAAAATTTCGCACCGCTTCTCCGCACTGCGCGGTGGCCCCTACGATGTGTTCGGTTTGGATGGTGCCACCATTCGACTGGGGCTCGACTACGGGGTCAGCGACCGGTTCAACATCGGTATCGGCCGGAGCAGTAAGGAAAAAATTATCGACGGGTACGTTAAATTCAAACTACTCCGTCAGCAAACAGGCAAACGGAACATTCCGCTCACGCTGGTTTACCTGAGCGATATGCAGATCAAGACCATCCGCTTTACGCAAACAGACCGGGAAAACTATTTTGCACACCGACTGTACTACACCCACCAACTGTTGCTGGGTCGTAAATTCAACGAGGCCATCACCCTGCAGTTGATGCCTACCTTGGTGCACCGCAATTTGACCCTGAACCCGTCTGACAAAAACGACGTGCTCGCTATGGGCATTGGCGGACGCATCAAACTGTCGAAGCGGGTGGCCCTGAATGCCGAATACTACTACGTACTGCCCGACCAACTGGCACAGAATTACGCCAACTCGCTTTCCATTGGGTTTGACATCGAAACCGGCGGCCACGTATTCCAGCTGCATTTCACCAATTCCCAGGATATGACCTACAAAGGGTTCATCACTGAAACGCAGGAGGATTGGTTTTTTGAAGATACCGAAGGCAATCTGATTTCCGGTCTCCGATTCGGATTCAATATTTCCCGCGTATTCACCATTGTGAAGCCAAAGGAGTTTTATTAAACTTTAGTTGTAAGTGGTAAGTAGTAAGTTGTAAGTTTGTTTTTGACTTACCACTTACTACTTACCACTTACAACTAATCACCATGTTTCAATTTGATTCAGATCTGATATTGGAAGATGCGCGTGTGCGTCTGGAGCCATTGCAGATCGGGCATTTGGATGCCCTCAGTCCGATTGCTGAGGGGTATCCGGATTTGTTGCGGTACTCTCCGTCGCCGTTTGGAAGCAGGGAAAAACTGCTCGATTACTTTGAGGATTCCTGGGCTTCGAGGAAGTTGCAAACAAGGTATCCTTTTGCTGTTTTTGATAAGGAAAAATCAGCCTATGCGGGGAGCACCTCTTTTGCCAACGTCTCCTTGTATCATCAACGACTGGATGTGGGCTATACCTGGTATGCACCTCCGTTTCAGCGGTCGGGCCTCAACCGGCATTGCAAGTTTCTCCTGCTTCGCCATGCATTTGAATTTTTGGAAATGGAACGGGTTGAATTTAAAATCGATAGTCGAAATCAGGCCTCCCGAACTGCTGTAGAAAAGATCGGTGGGCAACTGGAGGGCACCTTACGCAGCCACACGCTAATGGCTGACGGGTATCGGAGAAATACGATGGTTTACAGCATACTCAAATCGGAATGGCCGGATATTCGGGGCCGGGTTTTTGGGGGTATGCTGGATTTGGGTTTGGTGTAAATACAAATACGAGTAACCTTTCCTCAGCGTTAATAAACGCTCACCTGCATACTTTCAAACATGCCCTTCCGTTTTTTATTGGTCGACTTACAAATACTATACAATGAAAAACGCAACGCTCTTTATCCTGCTCCTCCTAAGCATAAGCCTCTCTGCTCAAAAGCAGATGAGTCTGGAATCCCCTGAATTTGAAGCCTATTTTTTGGATGGAAAAAACATCCCGAAACTTACCGGGCAAATCGTGAACGTCGACCCGGATACGCTGGCCGGATTGTACCTGGAGTTTCGTTTTGTTTCCATTCAGTTGGATGAGGAGGTAATACCCACCCGTGTCAAGCCCGATAGCAAGGGCTTTTTTGTCGCTCCGTTGCGGCATGCGTTTCCATACTACCGGGTTTGGTATGAATTGAAAAATGAACGCGAAATATGCGCTGGAGGGGTGCTGCTCAACGATTCACTCCACCTGCAGCTGGATTTTGACTCGCTTACAATCCAGCCCAAACCTACATCCAGGTGGGGCATTACATACTCCGGACCGGATGCACTGCTCAACCAAATGGAAGACGAATATTCCAACACCCTTGGAAAATCGTTTAATACCAATAAGATGATTTGGTCCATTACCAAGGCTCGCCACTACCAGCGCCAGGAAGCCCTTGTACATTATTTTGAGGAGCGAACACTAAAGGAAGAGCCGTTTTTACAGAAATACCCAGATCAGTATCGGGCTTTTTTTGAAAGCAGGCGGCAAGCGGATTTTTATGAAGGGTTAAACCATTTGGATGAACCCAAAGTCTCCGATGAACTTTTTGCAGAATATCTTGCTTACGAACCCCTGGGGATGACCTATGAGTCATTTGTTTATTATTACTACCTGTTTTCGTTCCTTCAGACGTGCGATAAATACCAACGGGTCGGCCGCAATGAAATCAGCCCTTTGCGACAAGACCTCCGCATGTTTCGGTATATTCACATTTCAGAATCGGACAGGGCTGCACAATTCCGGAAATGCATTCCGAAAATTCAAACCAAATGGTTGCGGCATTATGCCGAAACTGAATTGGCCTGGCTGGAAAAGCAAAAATAACTAAGAGCCCAAACACGCTCTATGTTTCCGAAATAACCTCAACGCCATATTATGAAAAAAATAAGTACGCTGTTTCTATTGCTCCTGAGTTTATCACTCTCCGCCCAGGAACCAATGAGCCTGGAATCCCCCGAATTTGAAGCCTATTTTTTGGATGGGAAAAACATCCCGAAACTCAGTGGGCAAATCATAAATGCCGACCCAGAAACACTAGCCAGATTAAGCCTGGAATTCCATTTTGCTTCTCCAGACTCCCGTGATCCCGGACTTATTTACATACAGCCCAGCGTAATGGGGTGTTTTAGTGTTCCGGTGCACCATGCATTTCCGTATTATCAGGTACGCTTGCAAATTAAATTATACGATCTAATCATTTATTCTGGCAGTGTGCTTCTCAATGATTCTCTAAATCTAATGCTGGACTATAATTTGCTTTCAGCCCGGCTTGGTACGCTTCCCGAGCATGCCATTGTATACTCTGGCTCAGATGCACTACTTAATAAAATGGATCAGGAACACTTACATACCATTTGGTCAGAATTTTATTTGTCAATGACCTCAGCACAAACAAGTAATTTGCCCCTCGATCAGCGTTTGCAAGTTCTGAATCAACTGTTTGAAGAGCGGAAGAAAAAGGAAGAGTTGTTTTTAGAAAAATACCAAAACCAACATCGGGCATTTTATGAGAGCAAACGAAAATCAGAATTTTACCAGGCTTTGTTTATGTTTAACGACTCAACCATTCCAGCCGATTTTATTTCAGAGTTTCTAAACTACAAACCAATTGGAACAACCCCAATGACTTTTGATTACTATTTTTGCCTGCTTTCATATTTACAGTCGGTCGGTCAAGATGAAATCAGCCCGCTGCTGCAAGACCTCCGCTTGTTGCGTTCCCGCCGGGATTTTGCATGGAGTTTGCCAGAACAATACCAAAAATGCATTCCGAAAATTCAAACCAAATGGTTGCGGCATTATGCCGAAACTGAATTGGCCTGGCTGGAGTCGTTAAGTAATTGATGGATTGGCATTTCCGAAACAATACGCCATGAAAAAAATAAGTACGCTTGTCCTGTTTCTGCTGAGCCTGGCGCTTGCAGCCCAGGAGCCGATGAGCCTGGAATCCTCCGAATTTGAAGCCTATTTTTTGGATGGAAAAAGCATCCCGAAACTCAGTGGACAGCTCATAAATGCCGACCCAGAAACACTAGCCGGATTAAGCCTGGAATTCCATTTTGCTTCCCCACATTACGGTGGCTACCGGGGTACTGACGTACAGCCCGATGGCGCTGGCTTTTTTTCGGTTCCGGTACGCCATGCATTTCCGTTTTATCGGGTTTGGTATGAGGTGAAAATGGAGCGCGGGCGGTTTTTCGGATCCGTGCTGCTCAACGATTCCCTATTTGTGCGGATCGATTATCAATCCATAAAAAACAAGCCCCCGGTGTTGCCCGAAGGTGCCCTGGTTTTTTCCGGACCAGACAGCCTGCTGAATGCAATTGATCAGGAGCATTTCGAGGCCATTGGCAAAGAGTACAGCAACGGATGCAGTGGCTTTTTTCACCGCATGCACCTGCAAAATGAAGTGCCCTCCAATCAACTCGTTTTGCTCAATGTGTATTTTGAAGAGAGGAAGAAAAAGGAGGATGTGTTTTTTAAAAAATACAACAACCAATTCCGCGCTTTTTATGAAAACAACCGGGTTTCAGATTATTACGAAGCCCTGCAATTGCTCCGCCTGACCTACCCCGTGGATTCTCTCCCGATTCAGGTTTCCGAGTATCTTGCGCATGAGCCAATTGGCATGACCAAACACGCCGCAAACTACTATTACTACCTGTTTGGTTTTTTGGCAAAAGAAGACAAGTACCAATCGGTTGGCCGCGATGAAATCAGCCCGACCAAACAAGACTGGCGGTTGCTCAAACAAATCCAGCCCGCCGCTCCGGATAAAGCCGATCAATATCACATCATCCTGCCCAACATACAAACCCGCTGGGCCAGGCGGTTTATTGAAACCGAGCTGGAAGGCCTTGAGAAGTAGTACCTATATGCTGAGAAATTATGCATGAAATTAAAACAGACCGCCTCCTGCTGCGCCCCATCGTGGCCACCGATCTCGATAAGGTATTCGAAGGGCTTTCCCATCCGGACATCATTCGCCATTATGGGGTGAACTACACAAGCCGGGAAGAAACCCGCAGGCAAATGGAATGGTTTGCCGGACTTGAGCGCGAAGAAACGGGCCGATGGTGGGCCGTTTGCTCATCAGATAACACGGTTTTTTACGGCGCCGGCGGACTCAACGGGCTGGACAAAACCCACCAAAAAGCCGAGATCGGGTTTTGGTTGCTGCCCGCATTTTGGGGACAGGGAATTATGCGCGAAGCGATGCCCCTCATTTGCCAATATGCATTTGAAAAAATGAACATTCACCGGATTGAAGGTTTCGTAGAATCGGAAAATACCAATTGCAAAAATGCCATGTCGAAACTGGATTTTCAGCACGAAGGAACTCTGCGGGATTGCGAAATAAAAAACGGTGCGTTTATCAGTCTGGATGTGTACGCCTTGTTGCGCAAAGGTGGTTGATTGAGTATATTGCAGGATCAACCATTTTTCAACCATTAAACTGCAACCCGATGAAACAAACGCTACTCGCCCTCGCCATTTTGGCCACGCTTTTTCTTTTCCATTCCTGTGCCACCCCCGGCGCCCACCCGCTCGATACCATCGAATACGAATACGTGGATATTCCCTGCGACAAAGACACTCTCATTACCATGGATAAAGGGGTGAAATTGTTTATCCGAAAAGGCTCGGTCAAATCCGACTCAGAGAATGGAAGGGCTCAAATAAAATTTGCGTCAGTACTCGATGTGTTGGATATGATAAAATACCAACTGTATACCCAGACAAACGATGGCGAAATGCTTGAGAGCGGCGGCATGTTTTTTTTGGATGTGCTTGGCGGAAGTGTGAATCCCGATTTGCCGGTGCAGGTAAAAATTCCGGCCGCCTTTGTCAACCCAGATATGAAGGTATTTGTACTGGAAGACGGAGATCCAAGCCAGGGCTGGATCCCAACTGAACAAGCAGTGCTGGCTGCCGAAGCAAAAGAGATTGAAACAGGAAAACGCCTGTTTGATTCCAACTGTACAGCCTGCCACGCAAGCGACCTCCAATCAAAATTGACAGGCCCCATGCTGGGCAACGTCCATTTATTCCGGAATATGGATTGGTTGATCCGATTCACCAAAAACTCGCAACAGATGATCGCATCGGGCGACAGCCTGGCCTTGTGCCTGTGGGCCGAATGGAAACCAACATTAATGAATGATTTCAACCACCTGAGCGATAAGGAAATCAAAGACATTTACACCTACATCGCAAATGAAAGCAATCGTTTGGGGATTCAACCCAACGCAAACTCATTTAGGCTGGATTGTAATTTAGATTTTTTAGATACCGCGACGCAACAAGAACCGGGATCATTTAATTACATAACTTCTACTACCGGTACCCAATGGATAAATATTGACCGGTTCTATGCAGTTAACAATCGAATAAACCGAATAGAGGTAGAGGGCCCGGAAGATTTGGTTGTGATGTTGGCTTTTAAAGACCATAATGTATGTATGGGTCTTTCAAGGTATGAGGATCAGTATGTTTTATGTGGAACTGCAGACCAGGACCGTATTCCATTTCCGGAAGATGAAACCATTTTGATTACAGCCTATTCGGCAGATCAGTATGCTATGGCCTGGCATACGACCACCAAGGAAAACAACAGAATAAAACTGGAAATGAAACCATTGTCCAATAACGAGTATAATGAACTCCTAAAGAATTTTTGGACAATCAAAAAAGAAAACTAAGAGCCCAAACCGGCCAGCTAAAAATTTCTCTGTTTCTTCAAAAAAGAAAGCCCCCGTACTCTGAATATTCAGAATGCGGGGGCTTATTATTTTTACTTAGTGTGTGTTAATCCGGCTCGAATCCGAGTACGATGTTGAAGCGGCCGAATTCGGTCCATTTGGCTCCGGAGTTGATCAGCGAAGGCTTGTCGAAACCAAAGCCATAATCGAAACCAAGTGTACCAAACATCGGGAGGAAAACCCGTAGACCCAGACCGGCTGAGCGGCGCACATCAAACGGGTTGAAATCCTGTGGGCGCAACCAGGCATTACCACCTTGGGCAAAAGCCGTAACGAAAATGGTGCTTTGCGGGTTGAGCGAGATTGGGTAGCGGAGCTCGACGGTAAACTTGTCGAACACGCCGGCACCACCCGGATACGACGACATGATGTCGGCTACGTCGTAGCCACGAAGGCTGATGATGTCACGGCCGTTGAGTCCGAAATTCTGGTTGTTCAAACCGTCGCCACCAAGTTCGAAACGCTCGAATGGGCTGAGTCCGGTTTTGTCACTCCAGCGACCGAGCATACCAATTTTAGCCTGTGTTTTCAATACCAGTTTACCGATCAGAGAGGTGTACCATTCTGCATCGATACGCCATTTGATGTACTCGATGTTGCGGTAGAGATCCTGCACGTCGGTGGTCTGATAAAACTCCGCGTCTTTAAACATGGAGTAGGGGGGCGTCATTTGCATTTTCACAGAAAAGAGTGATCCGGTTTTCGGGAAAATCGGGTCGTTGATGCTGTTTCGTGCAAGGGTGAGACCCAGGCTGTAGTTGTGATAAATACCTCGGTTTACTGAGCGGCCACGGTCGTCGATGAAGCTGGTCCAGTTGTTCAGGCGCAGGGTCTGAATGTCCAGGTCGGCACGGAAGATAAAGTTGTCATCCGGGAATTTCAGGCGGGTTCCGAAACCAACGGTTCCCTGAAGAATTTCGAGGGCTTGGTAGTTGTCGTCGCCAAAAAATCCGGAAGTAAATTTGTTGTAAAAACCGGCCAGCGTCAACGAGTTCGGTTTTTTACCTCCCAACCAGGGCTCGGTAAAGGATGCGTTGTAGCTTTGGTAGCGGTCGCCGGCGGTTTGTCCCCGGATAGAGAATCGTTGGCCATCCCCTTGTGGCAATGGGTTCCAGGACTCTTTATTTGGAATATTCCGAACCGAGAAGTTGTTGAAGGTAACCCCGAGGGTACCGATTACACCGCCCCGGCTGAAAGCGGTTGCGGGTTGGTAACCGGCAGAAAGTTCAAGCTGATCGGAGGGTTTTTCTTCAACGGTATAGATGATATCTACGGTTCCGCGATCGGGATTTACCGGAGTTTGAATATCCAGGGTTTCCGGATTGAAATACCCGAGGTTAACGATTTGTCGGTTGGAACGAATGATGTCGGCCCGACTGAATTTGTCGCCCGGGCGGGTAAACAATTCCCGGCGAATTACGTGTTCGTGGGTCCGGTCATTTCCATTGATAATTACGCGGTCGATGGTGGCTTGCGGGCCTTCAAAGATTCGAAGCTCGAGGTCGATGGAATCGTTGTCGATGGATGCTTCGATGGGGTCGACGCGGAAGAAGAGGTACCCGTTATCAAGGTAGAGCGAGGAAATGTCGCGTCCGTCCTGGCTAAACTGCAAGCGGGTATCCAGCAGTTCCTGGTTGTACACATCGCCTTTGTTGATGCCAAGTACCTGGTCGAGGAATTTATCGTCGTAAATGGTATTTCCTTTCCAGGTAATATCACGGAAATAATAGCGGTTGCCTTCGTCGAGGGTAATCTGCACCATCACTTGTCCTTTCGGAGTACGCCATACGCTGTCTTTCGTCACGCGGGCGTCCCGGAATCCGATGGTGTTGTAGTAGTTCTCGATGTTGAGTTTATCTTCCTCGTAATCTTTGCGCACCAGTTTGGATTTTTTGAAAATCCGTGTAATCTGGGCGGTTTCTTTCATCTGCTTGCGCAGGGTTCTCGCTTTTACATTTTCATTTCCAACGAATGAAATGTTGCGGATGCGGATACGCTTGCCTTTTTTAATGTTGAAGACCAGTTTCACACTGTTTACGGCGCGGTCGTCGGGCTCGGATTCGATGTCCACCCGTGCATTGAGGAAACCTTTCTCGATGTAGTATTGCGAGATGGCGTAGGACAGGGTGGTCTTGATATTTTCGGTGAGGATGGTCCCTTTTTGCAGATAGCGTTCGATGAGGTCGTTGAGTTCATCGTGTGCGCTTTTTTTGACACCGGCAAATGAGTGGCGCGAATAGCGGGGCAACTCGGTGACTGCAATTTCCAGGAACACGATATTTCCCTGGGTGCGCTCCACCAAAATTTGTACGTCGGTAAAGAGTTTGAGTTTCCACAGGGAGCGGATGGCTTTTGGAAACAAGGGACTTGGGATGCGGATGGTATCGCCAACCCGGAGTCCGGACAAGGCGATCAGTGCATTCGCATCTGCATATTCGTTGCCGGTTACGCGCAAGCCACCGATTTCGTAATCGAGGGTATTGTCGTAATCAACAATCGGAATGATGGAGTCCTGGCTTTGGGCCATGCCGGTTTGGGCAAAAAGCCCCAGGAGCAATAGGGTATAGAGTATATGTTTCATTGAATGAAATTGCATGTGTCTTGTCTGGATCAAAGAGGAGGCAAGGCCCGGTTCTCTTTTTTCTGGCAAAAAGTTTTTTGATTTTATGGGCGTCGGGCGGTAGCTGATTGGTTGACGAGTTCCAGTAGGTTGGGGCAGGTCAGGTAACGCGGATCAATGGAAAGGTAGGTGCTTCCAACTTTTTCCAGCATCCACTTATCGGTAAAGCCCGCTTTTTTCTGTTCGAGCGCTGCGGTTTGAATTTTGTTGTAGTCCTGTTGGAGGTTTGCTACGTGCGGCTTGGTCCGGCTGCTGAGTTCCACCAGGCGGTAGAACCGCGAACCGTCGTTAGCACGGAAGCTTACTGGCTCGGTGATTTGTCCGGGCTCCAGTCCGTCGATTGCAAAGAAAATATCGGTGTCGAGGTCGGCCACTTCAAAGAAGGTATTTCCGGTGCGCGGGTTTGCTACCCGGCCATCGTTGTTGTAGCTGGGAACATCTTTGAATCCGAAACGCTTGATGGCGTGGCTGAAGGTCATGGAGCTGTCGCGAATGATCATTTGCCGGACGGTATCCAGTTTTTCCTTGGCAAGGTCGAGGTCGGCCTGGGTAATTTCCGGACGAACCAGGATGTGTCGTCCACGCACGAGGTTACCCCGGCGTTCGAGCATTTGTATGATGTGAAAACCAAATTCTGTTTCCACGACTGGGCTGATCTGATTTTTTTCGAGTTTATAAATCATGGATTCAAACTCGGGCACGAAGGTTCCGCGTTTTTGCCAGCCAAGGTCGCCTCCGGCAGCTCCGCTACCGGGGTCGTCGCTGTATTTTTTAGCCAACTCGGCAAAATCCTCTCCGTCTTCTACAATCCGCTTGCGGAGTTCGTTGATGTGATCGAGTGATTTTTGCCGCTCCACTTCATTGACTTCCGGTTTGTACACCAGTTCGCGGATTTCCACTTCGGAGTTGAAGTAGGGTAGGGAGTCTTTATCGATGCTTGCGAAAAAGTTTTTCACTTCGGATGGGCTTACGGTAGCCCGGGAGGTAATTTCTCCCTGCATGCGTTCGGCCAGCATCTGGTCTTGCATGTCGTTCCGCATCTGTTCTTTTATCTGCTCGATTCCTTGACCGTAATACTCTTCAATAGCCTGCGGGTCCTGGTTGAAGTACAGGAGCAGGCGGTCGATACGAGCATCCAGCTGGTTTTCAACCTCTTCGGGTTTAACTTCGATGGAGTCGAGTTTGGCCTGGTTTACGAGCAATTTTTGCACGATAAGGTTTTGCACGATATAGCAATCGTAATCTGCGGGCAGGTTGGGTTCTTGCTGTTTGGAATAGGCAATTTGTTCCTGCACTTCACTCAGCAGAATAATTTCGCCACCTACAGAGGCCACCACCTTATCAACTACTGCTTTGTTTTGGGCGTGCAGGCCCAGGCTGAAGCTGATCAACAGGAGTGCAAAAAAGATTTTTTTCATAAATAACATGTGTTCAATATACTTTGACGTTTTCCCGGCGGAGTTCCTTTTGGTACAGGTCTTCTTTCCATTTTTCGAGCAAAGCTTGTTTGCGTCGGTGCAGGATAATTTTGGAAGCCTGTTCCTGGACGTAGTCCAGCGGGGCAGTTTCTTTTCCGCGCACTACTTCGAGTACGCGGTAGTAGTATCGGAAATCACCGTCGCTGAGCGTTCCTTCTTTTCGGGAAGAAGCATTCTCCGCTGTTAACGTCCCTTGAGGTAAAAGCGCGGCGAGTTCTTCAATTTTATACCATTTTTCCGGATCAAGCAGGGCCAGTGTGGCGTATTCACCGGCAAAGCGAACCAGTTTTTTCTCATCAGCCTTTTTACGGCTATACCAGAATTTGTTGAGTTCGTTTTGTGGTGCGTCGGCAGGAATTTTGATTAGCAGGCATTTTAAAATGGTGCTTTCCAGCTGGAATTGATCCTGGTTGTTTTCATAAAAGGTGCGGATTTCCTGTTCGCTCACGGTACTGTCCATCTGCTCGGAGATGATTTGCTCCTCGTAGTTGAAGCGCACCAGGCTGGCTCGGTAGTTACGCACAAGTTCGTCGATGTTCAGGTCTTTGGGGATGTTGCGCTCTGCTTCGTACATCAGGAGCTGATCGCGGATCCAGCGTTGGGTAAAAGCCTGCATAAGGAGTAGGCTGTCTTCCGGGGAGGTGGATTCGGGAACGACTCCGTCGAGTTCAGACTGGTACAGGGTTTTGTTGTATACCTTGGCCAGCACCGGGTCATTTTTTTTGTTGTCTGTTGTCTTTTTACCACATTGCCAAACCAACACAGAAAGCAGAAGGGCAAGGCAGCTCGCCATTACAGGAAGTTTCATAGCATTGTTGTTAAAAATGACTTTTTTGAACCTGATTTAGAGGCCATGCTAAAACAATGGTTTTGTGGCTTCGGCAAAACTCCAAAACACATGGCCTCTATATGGCCAAAACCCCAAACATGCTCTAACATTCCGAACACGATCCAGTAAAACACAAAAAAGGGGAATCTGCGTATCTGAAGACCTGAGTGTTGGGTAGTTTACGACGCAGGCGGCCGCAAAGTTACTTGAATTACAGGGTAATTCAAACAAGTAGGAGTAGGAACTGGAATTTTTCGACCAGCCCATTGTGCGGCCCCTTCCAATGGGGTTCGCTCGATTAAAACGGTTTGTCTGTCGTTCTTTTTTGCATCTTTTTGGGGTGGTGGGTATTTTTGGAGAAAATTTGAATTAAAAACACATGGATATACTCCTTTCCATTTTGGCCATTGCCTGTTTGCTCATCGGTCTGATCGGCTCCTTGCTCCCGCTCCCGGGGCCACCGCTCAGCTTTTTGGGTATGTTGTTTTTACAGGCCACCTCGTTTGTAGATTTCAGTTCGCAATTGTTGTGGATACTGGGTATAGCAACGGTCGTGGTTACGGTGCTTGACTATTTTGTACCCATTTGGGGCTTAAAAAAGTTCGGTGGCAGCAAAGCCGGGATTTGGGGCAGTACCATTGGCTTGTTGATTGGTATGTTTATGGGTCCGCTTGGTATTTTTATCGGAGCGTTTGCAGGTGGGCTGGTAGGTGAACTGGCAGCTGGAAAAGATTCGGCCCAGGCAACAAAAGCAGCCTTTGGTTCTTTTGTTGGATTCCTGTTTGGAACCGGACTTAAAATGGCCTTGTGCGTGGTAATGATCTGGTATGCTTTGGCAGCAGTTTTGTAAAAAAAGGGGTGTTCAACTAAGAGTGGATTGAGTAGGAGGGAGTAATTCATAATCAAATCATCAAATTCAATTCGGTTTATCCCTGTATCTTTGCAGCCTGGCAGCGATTGGGTTGGCCAGCCTTTTTTACCACATTTCAGGCTGTAAAGGCCCCAGTTAACATGGATAAATCAAGCATTAAGAAACTCCTTCAATTCCTGTTTTTTACGGGCTTGGGTGTTTTTATTTTGGCTCTTGTTTACAATTCGCAGAACAAAGCTTTTTTAGAGCAGTGTCGTTTGGATGGCACGCCAATGGATCAGTGCAACCTGATTGATAAACTGTTGGCCGATTTTTCAACGGTTAGCCCGATTTGGATGTTCATGGTAGTACTGGCATTTACGTTGAGCAATTTATTTCGTGCCCGCCGCTGGCAAATGCTGCTCGAGCCGATGGGCTATAAAATCAGTCTTGGAAACAGCCTGCTCACCATTTTGCTCGGATATTTTGCCAACCTCGGTTTGCCGCGGATGGGTGAGGTTGTGCGGGCTGGTTCGCTGGCACGGTATGAGAAAATTCCTTTGGAAAAGGTGATGGGGACGCTGGTTGTCGACCGGCTAATGGACTTTCTGTGTCTTGGACTGGTGGTTGGTCTGACCTTTATTTTTGAGGGCGGCACCATCATCGAATTCATCAACAGCAATCGGGGTGAAGCCGGGGGGCAGTCGCTTTTTCAAAACCCCTGGGTACAGGCTATTTTGCTGGCTGGTGTTTTGGGACTGGCAGTTTTGTTCCTGTTTAGAAAACGCTTGATGCAGTTGGGCTTTGTCAAAAAAATCATGGGCCTGGTCGAAGGGTTTATGGAGGGTTTGCGGAGTGTATTGCGCTTAAAGCAGGCTGGACTGTTTATCGCCTTGTCGCTGGGAATCTGGCTGATGTTTTACCTGCAATGCTGGTTTAACCTGGAGGCTTTTCCTCCGACCGCAGACTTAGGAATGAGTGCGGCGTTGATGATTTTGTCTTGGGAACCCTGGGCTTTGTAATTCCATCGCCTGGTGGGATGGGATCTTTTCACACTGGCAATTGCGGCGCTTTCGCTGTATGCCATCAATGGAGCGGATCTTTGTCAGCGCCATGATTGCCTTTTCCATTCAGATCTTTTACAACATCATAGGCGGGATGCTGGCTCTATTCCTCATTGCCCACATCAATAAAAGAACATGAAGCAGATCGAGCGCGCGAATAAAATTAAAACCTGGGATCAGGCTGCTGCTTCCGTTACAGTGGAAGTCGGCGGGCGAGCGGGTGGTATTCACCATCGGTTGTTTCGACCTGCATTTTGGCCATTTGCATTATCTGGCCGATGCCCGTGATGTGGGTGATCGATTGGTGGTTGGACTCAACAGCCACGCATCTGTACGCCGCGAAGGGTCAAACGACCAATAAATGATGAGGCAAACACGGAGTTTCATGCTGGCCGCGTTGGAGGTCGTAGATGCGTGTAATTTTTGAAGAGGACGCCGCTGAGTTGATTAAAACCCTGATGCCGGATGTACTGGTAAGGCGGGATTGGAAACCGGAACAAATCATGCGTTCTGCGGAGGTGTTGGCAAACGGTGATGCAGGTGTTTGAGTCTGCCATTTGTTGAAGGGTATTCCACAACCAATATTGAGAAAACTAATCCTGGAACACTGACGGCGGTGCTATGGATTAACCCCGCCCCGCGCGCTCGCATCTGCACCCCGCCCGTAAGCAACGCGATGCCTCGCGTCTACACCCAGCAAGAAGTCATCGCCCAGCAGGAACACAAAATCCCCAAAAGGTGGTTCCCCACAAGTTTTTCAGGTCGATGAAAGCAACGCGATGCCTCGCGTCTACACCCAGCAAGAAGTCATCGCCCAGCAGGAACACAAAATCCCCAAAAGGGGGTGGCCACAAATTTTTCAGGGCAAAAAAAATCCCCGGCGTGAATTCTCACATCGGGGATTTGAATTAGTTTACCTGCCTACTGCCCCGTGGTATACTTACCTATTGCGGGTTGCATACGTTCACGGTTAGACGCGAGGCATCGCGTTTTTTTTAATATTGTATCCCTGCCTACTGCCCCGTGGTATACTTACCTATTGCGGGTTACATACGTTCACGGTTAGACGCGAGGCATCGCGTCTCTACGTTATTTGCCGTGGCACTGTTTGTATTTTTTGCCGCTTCCACATGGGCAAGGATCGTTTCGACCGACGGTTTTTTCCTTAACTACCGGTGAACGCTGTGCTTGCCTGTCGCCCTGGCCTGCAGATTGTGCGGCCCGCTGGGCAGCCTGCTGGGTTTCGGTTTGAGCCTGGCGGTTGTTGGTCTTAAGGCGTGTCGACTGTGCTTTGCGCATGGCTTCTGCCCGGGCTTGCGCTTCCTGAGAGCGGCGCATTTCTTCCGGATCCGGCAAGTCAAGCGTTCCTTTTAGCAGGAAGGAGGTTACATTGGAATTGATGTGGCCAACAAGACCTTCAAACAGGTTGTAGGCTTCCATTTTATAGATTACCAATGGGTCTTTTTGCTCAAAAGAAGCGCCTTGAACAGACTCCTTCAAGTCGTCGATGTTGCGCAAGTGTTCTTTCCAGGCATCGTCCAAAATTGCGAGGGTTGCAACTTTTTCCACGTCGTTCATGATGGAGCTGCCACTGGTTTGCACAGCCAGGTCCATATCGGCACTGATGTTGAGTCCCTGGCGGCCATCGCTGAACGGAACAACGATCCGTTTGTACCGGTTGCCCTCGCGCGATTGCACATCTTTGATGAGTGGCAAGAGACGTTCGGCAACCATGTCGCGCTTGCGGCCGTACAGATCAAAAATCTGTTTTTGGTAGGCTTCAATTACATCGTTTGCAGATGCACTTTTGAACGTATCCGGATCAATGGATGGGTCGATACCGATGGTTCGGAGACTATCCATCCGGAAGGTTTCAAAGTCGCCGCCTTCGCGGTGTACATGCACAAGTTCTTCCGTGATAGAAAGGAATGCGCTGTTGATATCGAGTGCAAGGCGATCGCCAAACAAGGCATTTCTGCGCTTTTTGTAAATGGCCTCACGCTGAATGTTCATTACATCGTCGTATTCAAGCAAACGCTTACGAATACCGAAGTTGTTTTCTTCAACCTTTTGCTGGGCGCGTTCGATGGATTTGGTAACCATGGAGTGCTGGATGACGTCTCCGTCCTGGTGGCCCATTTTATCCATCAACCCGGCAATGCGCTCGCTTTGGAACAGACGCATAAGGTTGTCTTCAAGCGAAACATAAAACTGGGATGATCCGGGGTCTCCTTGTCGACCGGCACGACCGCGCAACTGACGGTCTACCCGTCGGCTATCGTGGCGTTCAGTACCGATAATAGCCAAACCACCGCTTCTTTTACGCCGGGTCCGAAGCCAATGTCGGTACCCCGACCCGCCATGTTGGTGGCGATGGTTACGGCACCTGCCTGACCGGCTGCAGCAACGACTTCAGCTTCACTTTGGTGCTGCTTGGCGTTCAGTACATTGTGTTTGATGCCGCGGAGGTTGAGCATTCTGGAAAGCAATTCCGAAATTTCCACGGAGGTGGTACCAACGAGCACAGGTCGGCCTGCTTCACGGAGTTGTAATACTTCGTCGATAACGGCATTGTATTTCTCGCGTGCAGTTTTGTAAACCAAATCATTCCGGTCGTCCCGTGCGATTGGGCGGTTGGTAGGAATTACAACGACATCGAGTTTGTAGATGTCCCAAAGTTCTTTGGCTTCCGTTTCCGCAGTACCGGTCATACCCGCTAATTTGTGGTACATCCGGAAATAATTCTGGAGGGTTACGGTAGCATAGGTTTGGGTGATCTCACCCACCTTTACATTTTCCTTGGCTTCAATTGCCTGGTGCAGGCCATCTGAGTAACGGCGACCTTCCATAACACGGCCAGTTTGCTCATCGACGATTTTTACCTCTCCTTCCGGAGTAACCAGGTATTCGTTGTCTTTTTCAAAAAGACCATATGCTTTCAGAAGCTGCTGAACTGCATGGACCCGGCGGGATTTGATCCCGTAATCCTGACCTAGGTGTTCTTTTGCTTCGGTTTTTTCATTTAAACTCAGGCTTTCATCCTGATCAATTTTTACCAATTCGGTGCCGATATCCGGCAGCACAAAGAAGTTGGGATCGTTGTTGAAGCGGGAAAGGAATTCAACCCCTTTTTCGGTCAACTCTACGCCCCGGTTTTTTTCATCAATCACAAACAACAGCTCGCGATCTACCTCGGGCATGCGTTTGTTGTTTTCCTGCATGTAGAAGTCGTCTGTCTTCTGAAGCAATACCTTAACCCCGTCTTCACTCAGGAATTTGATCAATGGACGGTGTTTTGGGTGTGCCCGGTGGGCACGGAGGAGTGCCATACCGGCTTGTCCTTCGGCATTTCCGATTTCCCCTTCTTTCCAAAGGCGTTTGGCTTCGGCGAGAAACTGGCTGGCAAGCTTGGTTTGCTCGTCGTAGAGGCGTTTTACGGTTGGGTTCAGTTCGACGTATTCCTGGTCTTCCGCACCGCGGGTAACCGGACCGGAGATGATAAGTGGCGTTCGGGCATCGTCGATCAAAACGGAGTCAACCTCATCCACAATCGAGTAGTGGTGTTTGCGCTGTACGAGTTCTTCCGGACTGATAACCATGTTGTCGCGGAGGTAGTCAAAACCAAACTCGGAGTTAGTACCAAAAGTGATGTCGCACTTATAGGCATTGATTCGTTCCGGACTGTGCGGGCGGTACTTGTCGATGCAATCCACCGTCAGCATCAGAAATTCATAAATGGGGCCTACCCATTCCTGGTCGCGTCGGGCGAGGTAGTCGTTCACGGTAATTACATGCACACCTTCTCCGGCGACACCGTTGAGGTAGGCGGGCAGGGTTGCCACCAGGGTTTTACCTTCACCGGTCGCCATCTCCGCGATTTTTCCGTCGTGGAGCACCATACCACCAATGAGCTGCACGTCGTAGTGCACCATATTCCAGGTGATCTCACCACCGGCGGCCACCCAGCTATTTTTCCAGATGGCTTTGTCGCCCTCAATGGTGACGTATTGTTTCTTTGGGTCAGATGCAATTGTACGGTCGTGGTCGGTTGCTGTAACCGTGATGGTTTCGTTTTGAGAAAAACGGCGGCTTGTTTCTTTTACAACAGCAAACGCTTCTGGAAGGATGTCGAGGAGAAATTCTTCCAGGGCTTTATCGCGGTCTTTTCTCAGTTCATCAACATCTTTGAAGAGGGCATCTTTTTCATAAAAATCAGCTTCCGCCAGGGCTTTTTGGTTGACGGATTCTATTTGCGCGTCGATGTCCTTCAGATAATCTTTAAGGCGTGCGCGAAAATCCAGGGTTTTGGTGCGCAGATCGTCGTTCGACAAATTTTGATATTCCTCAAAATAGCTATTGATCTGGTCTACATTTGCTCTGTAGACACTTAAGTCTCGATCTTGTTTAGTGCCGAGAAGTTTTTTTAATATACCAAGCATATACGTATCTGTTCAGGGTTGCCGAGGGCGTGTTAATTTAAAAAAAGATTGAGCCCAAAAGAATGCAAAGGGTCAAAGAGATGCAAAGATAGCGTATTCCGGTACGCGAGTAAACACAGATCTGAATTTTCTACAAGCGATCCCAAACAGAATCGAAATTATGCAAGCTCTTATTTTTCATTGCATAATTCGTTCCAAGCCCAAAAAGGTGACAGAATGTCACCCGGAAAATTTATTTATTACACAGCAGATTCGGGCAAACTGCTTGCCCAAATGTTAAAAAAGTGTAATTTCGCTTTTCAGTGTTTGCCTAAAAATGTTTTTATGTGTAGTCAGAAGGACGCGCAAACAAACATCCAACGTGCAAACTCCAAGATCATTTTGAATTATGAAGCGGCCTCATTGGCGTCAATTACCTGCAGAAGCGACGACTGTACAGCAATTAAAAGCAGAACTGTCGCTGGATCCTCTTTTGTGCCGTCTGCTGGTGCAAAGGGGTATTACCGACGCTGAAACAGCCAACCAATTCCTGAATCCAAGCCTGAGTCAACTCCACGATCCCTTTCTAATGAAAGACATGGATCGGGCCGTACTGCGTATTCAACAAGCCATTGAGCGCGGTGAGCGCATTTTGGTTTATGGCGATTACGATGTAGACGGAACCACGAGTGTTGCGCTTGCGTATGCCTTTTTGTCTGCTTATCATAAAGATTTGGACTATTACCTGCCAGATCGGGACAAGGAAGGTTATGGCGTTAGCCGCGAAGGGGTTGAATATGCACGAGAAACAGCCTGCTCTTTGGTTATTGCGCTCGATTGTGGCATCAAAGCACACGACAGCATCGCACTGGCTAAAAGTTATGGAATCGATTTCATTGTAGCCGACCACCACCTGCCCGAGGGCGAACTGCCCGATGCTGTTGCAAACCTCGACCCGAAGCGACCCGATTGCCCCTATCCATACAAAGAACTCAGCGGTTGCGGCATTGGTTTCAAACTAGCCCAGGCATTTGCCATCCGCAACAATGTTTCTGTCAACCAGATTGAGTACCTGCTCGACCTCGTGGCGGTAAGCATTGCCTGCGATATTGTGCCCATGACCGGCGAGAACCGGGTAATGGCCTATTTTGGCCTCCAAAAACTCAACCAGGATCCCCGGGTCGGCCTGTGGGCCCTGATCCAACGCAGCGGCCGAAGCTTCCCGCTCAATATCAACGATCTGGTATTTGGAATCGGACCGCTCATCAACGCCGCCGGGCGGATTGGCGATGCCCGCGAGGCCGTCAAACTGATGCTCTCCGCCGACAAAGCCAGCGCACTCTATAATGCCGAAAGCCTGGTGAGCCGCAACAAGGAACGCCGGGAGGTGGACTTTGCCACAACAGAAGAGGCCCACCAGCGGTTTATGGATTTGCCCGACTGGAGCGACCGAAAAAGCATCGTTCTCTACAACCCCGATTGGCACAAAGGCATTATCGGTATTGCCGCCAGCCGAATGGCTGAACGTTTCCACCGACCCGCCGTGGTACTGACCCACAGCGAAGACCATGTCGTCGGCTCTGCACGCTCGGTTCCCGGGTTTGATCTGTACGAAGCACTCCAGCATTGCGAGGATTTGTTCCTTTCTTTTGGTGGGCATGCCCATGCTGCCGGCATGCAAATGCCCGTAGAAAATGTGGAGGCTTTTTGTCAAAAATTTGAAACCCTGGTAAAAGACAATATAAAAAAGGAGTCCACCCGCCCGATTCTGGATGTAAGCTCTGATTTGCCGTTGAGCAAAATTACCCCGGAACTGTGGGTCATTCTCAAACGGTTTGCTCCCTTTGGTCCGCAAAACCTGGCCCCGCTGTTTGTTGCCCGAAAAGTGGAAGATACCGGACGCAGCAAACGGATCGACAACAACCACGTGCGCTTATCCGTTCGACAGGCTGGCAGCAAAAAAGTCTGGACAGGAATCGGATTCGGACTCGGTGATGTATTCGAATCCCTCAAACATCGCCCCTTCGATATGGCCTTCACCGTTCAGGAAGCCACCTGGCGCGGAGAACGGGTTCTATCATTGATGGTTAAGGATTTGGCCTAAGGGTTTTGAAATTTTTATCCAAACAAGGCTTTTTTGATGCATTTTCGCGCTGCTTTCCTAACTTTGCGCGTTCGTGTTTTTTTATTTTACCATTAAAAATTTTAAAACCATATATCTGTTATGTGTAAACAGTTCTGCGCACTATTCGCCGGTCTATTTTTGAGCGTTGGTATTGCGTTCTCCCAAACAAACGACCCAGTCCTTTTTAAAGTAGAAGACACTCCGGTAAATCTATCGGAATTCAAATACATCTACTCCAAAACCAACCAGAACAAGGCCGACTTCTCCCGCGAATCACTCGAAGAATACCTGCGGCTCTATGTCAACTTCAAATTGAAGGTGCATAAAGCCAAAGAAATGCAACTCGACACCGTTCCGCAAACCAAAAATGAACTGGCCGGGTACCGCCGCCAACTCGCCAACTCCTACCTAGTAGATAAGGAGGTGACCGACAAACTGGTGGAAGAAGTATATCAACACATGCTGAAAGATGTGGACCTGAGCTACATCTTTTTTGCCTGCGATAAAAATGCAAGCGCTGCCGAAAGCGAAGCCGTGTACGCCAAAGCCAAGGCCGTGTACGATAAAATCAAAGCCGGTGCCGATTTTGATGCAATGGCCGTTGAACATTCTGAAGACGAAAGCGCAAAGCAAAACAAAGGCCGACTCGGTTACATCACTGCCATGTTCCCCGACGGGTTTTACGAATTGGAAAAAGGCGCTTATGCCGCCAAACCCGGCGAGGTGTTTGGCCCGGTTCGCACCAGCGTTGGCTACAACATCGTTCGCGTAAACAATTTCCGCGAAGCCCGCGGTGAAATGGAAGTGGCACACATCCTGATTCGTACAGGCGAAAATCCGGCCGATGCCGCCAAGGCAAAGCTGCGCATCGACAGCGCCTACGCTGCCCTGCAGGGCGGAATGAAATGGTCGGATGCCTGCCTGCGCTTTTCAGAAGATCAAATGACAAAAGGCAAAGAAGGATACATCGGATTTTTCGGAATCAACCGCTACCAGCGCGATTTTGAAGATGCCGCATACGGACTGAAGGCCGACAACGATTTTTCCAAGCCGGTTGAAACAACCATTGGCTGGCACATCATCAAACGCATCAGCCACCGCCCAATCCAATCGTTCGAAAAACTCAAGCGCCCGCTGACCGAGCGTGTGAAGCGCGATAGCCGCAGCAGCATTGCCAAAGAAAGTATGATTGCCCGCATTCAGGAAGAAGGCGGATTCAAGGAATACCCGGAAGTGCTGAAAGCATGGAGCGCAATTCAGGTTGATTCCATCTTCCACACCTTCCGCTGGAAACCAAGCGACGACGAGATTTCTTCCGTTGTTTTTTCTTACAAAAACGGTCCGGAATACACCTTGTCTGATTTTGAATTCTACTGCGCAAAAGCAAGCCGGGAACGCATGCGGGGCAAAGGATTTCCAATCGATGAAACCATCGCCAAACTGTATAAATCCTGGAAAGACGACTGCGCCATGCAGTTTGAAGAAACCCAGTTGGATAAAAAATATCCGGAATTCCGCTCCCTCATGCGGGAATATGAAGAGGGTATCCTGCTTTTCGAAGCAGCCAAGCGACTGGTTTGGGATCGTGCCAATTCCGACAGCACCGGCCTGCAAGCCTACTTTGATGCCAATCTCAGCACCAAGTATATGTGGGACGAACGCGCTCGCGTGAGCTTCTACACCATCAAAACCACCGATGCCAAAACCGTTGAAAAAATTCGGAAGTACATGGCCAACAAATCAGCCGAAGATGTTCTGAAAAAATTCAACAAAACGGCAGACAATGAACTGGTAGCAGTGTTGGAAAAATCCTACGAAAAAGGAAAAAATACCGAGGTGGATGCCATGTGGAAAAGCGGCGCCATGAGCGCAGTGAAAACAGATGAAGGAACGAAAACCAGCTCGTTTATCAAAGTAGAAGAGATTGTTCCACCTACACCGAAAAAGTTGGAAGATGCCCGCGGGTATGCCGTTGCAGAGTACCAGGACTACCTGGAAAAACAATGGGTAAAAGACCTCCGCAATGAATACAAGGTGGAGATCAACCAACAGGTGTTTGAATCAATGATCAAGAAGTAAAAGATATGAAATCCTTCCGGCGAATAAATAGTCTGCTGTTCCTTTTTCTGCTTGTCAGCATCGGGGCTCAATCCTGCAAAGCGGGAATGGGCGCAAAAGCCGAACCGGCAGCCAAACAGGTCCAGGAAGATCCTATTTATTCGCTGGAGGAAATCAGTCAATCGCCCGTATATCCGGGTACCGAATCGGCCTTTGTACAGTACATGGCCTCCCTTCGACTTCCCGCATTGGAAGAAGGCACCGAGTTTCTCGAAACCCTGGAGGCTTCCTTTGTCATCGAAAAAGACGGCAGCACAAGCCAGATTCAATCCCTCCAAAACCCGGACCACCCCTGGGTAAAAGCCTACCTGGAGCACCTGCAAAAAATGGAAAAATGGACTCCGGCCGAAAAAGGCGGCGAGCCCGTCCGGGTGCGTATGGTCATCCCCATGCACTTCCGCAGAGGCTAAGGCACCTCAACGAATCTAAGCTATGCGTCGTACAGACGCCCAACCTGGGCGTCTCCAACGAAATCCATATCCCTGCTCCAAAAATTTCACCCAAAAACATAGCCCTCTATTTAATTATGTACACGGGTGTTTGAAAAACAAACCCGGTATTGTATCCGCCGAAAACAGGGTTGACAGAATCGTATTTTCATAAAAAAACATAGCATCCCAAACAGGCCCTTAAATAAAAAAAGCCTCCCCGAACCGGGGAGGCTTTTTTTATTTAAGGCGTATTATTCACAAATTGATAAACCGGGAATGGGGTTAAAATTTGAGTTTCCGCAGGTTGCGTTTGGTGCGATCTGCACAAACACTTCAGCCTGTTTTTTGCTGACTGACTAAGACGCCTGCAAGGCGTCACTACAGTTTATAAATTTTCTTAACGGCCTGTTCTGTCTTGGTCCGCAATTGGATCAGGTAACTGCCCTGCGGCCAATCCTGCATATTGATGGTGTGTTGGCCTTCCTGCAAGTGTTGCTCGAAAACCTTTTGTCCGTTCTGGGTATAAACAGCCACGAGCATTGCTTCGTTCAGTGTGATTTGTACCAGGTCGCTGCTTGGATTCGGGAAAACGGAAACCTTGGATGCCAGCGTTTCGTCAATCGAAGAAGGTATGCTGAAAACCACAGTCTTAGTAAGCGTCAGGGCATTATCGCCGGAGGTATTGTTGTTGCCATTGGCTGCATTACTGGCCAGGTAAAAGGTTGTTTTCTTGCCGGCGGCATCGGAGGGTGCAGTCCAGGAGAACGTCCAGCTGGCAACACCGCCGCTGAGGTTTTTTGCGGATGATTGTCGGATGTATTGTCGACCATTGGCGGCGCTGGCGACGTTGCTTCCGGCTCCGGCTACGAAGGTTCCGCTGCGCTCATTCAGGCTGTCGAGTGCGGTCATTTGAAATCCGGTTCGAACAGCGTTGCTCATGTGCATCATGGTGAGTTCGTAGGTCTGGTCTGGCTGAATAGTGTCTGGAAGGCCCATAATGGCCAGGCTGCCGGTAAAGCTGCCACCGGTATGGCATCCCGGGGTTGTGCTACAGGTCTGTTCACCGGGAGCACCTGTTTTTTCCAAAGGGGGGTTGCTGGATTTGAGTGCATCGTTCATAACCCACACCAATGCGAGCATGAAAAAAAGGTAGATGCGGTGTTTTTGTAAATTAACAATCATGGTTTGGTTTGTTTGTAAAAGCCCGATTTGGAGACTGGCCAAATTTTAATTCCGAGGCGAAGTCGGGGACCGCAAATTTATTCAGGTCTGCAAAGTCGGGTTTTTGAGTAAAAAAGGATTTAAAATATGCCTTTAGAACAGGCACAAGCAATTAGGCTGAAAAGATAGCGCAACTTGTTTGTTAAAAAAAAGGTAGATGGGTGTTTGGATGATTTCGGCAAGCTGTGTCAAAAAGCGCAACACACATTTATTTTAAAACAAAATGTGTTTATTTGTTTTGTTTCATGTATCTTTGGCATTGCTGAAAACCCAAGTCAATCTCATTTTATGGCAAAAGCGCGTACCGTATATTTTTGTTCCAACTGTGGTGCATCCGCACCAAAGTGGATGGGAAAATGCAATCAATGTGGCGAATGGAATACGTACCAGGAAGAAGTAATCCAGAAAGAAACCGGTTCGGAAGAGAAGCGGCGCTCCTGGGCGCCGGCCAAGAAAGACCGGGTGAAAGCCGTTCCCATCCGGGAAATTGAAGCCGGGAATACCGTGCGAATTCCTACTCCAGATGGTGAACTCAACCGGGTTTTGGGAGGTGGCATTGTACCGGGCTCTCTGGTACTTATTGGCGGACAGCCGGGCATTGGAAAAAGTACGCTCATGCTTCAGGTCGCCCTCCAGACCAAAGCAAAAATTCTCTATGTCAGCGGGGAGGAAAGCGAAGAACAAATCAAGATGCGTGCGGACCGACTGGCCAATGTCCAATCGGATTGCTACATTCTCACGGAAACCAATACCACCAAAATTCTCAGCCAGGCTCAGGATTTGCAGCCCCAACTCCTGGTGATCGATTCCATCCAGACCATGAGCTCACCCCACCTCGATAGTGCGCCTGGTGGAGTTGCGCAGGTTCGGGAATGCGCCGCCGAATTGCTGCGATTTGCAAAAGAAACAAACATATCTGTTTTTCTGATCGGACATATCAACAAGGACGGTGACATTGCCGGACCAAAAATTCTGGAGCACATCGTCGATTGCGTATTGCAATTTGAAGGCGATCGGCACAACACCTACCGGATTTTGCGCACCCTGAAAAACCGATTCGGTAGCACCGATGAAATGGGTATCTACGAAATGCAGACTACCGGATTGCGCGAAGTGAGCAACCCTTCCGAACTCCTGCTTAGCCAAAAAGACGAAGAACTCAGCGGCTGTGCCGTGGCTGCTACCATGGAGGGGCTGCGCCCCATGCTGATCGAAACGCAGGCGCTGGTGAGCAAATCTGTTTACGGTACGCCCCAGCGAACCGCCACCGGGTTTGATATGCGGCGATTGCAAATGCTGCTCGCAGTGCTCGAAAAGCGCTGCGGTTATTTCTTTTCTGCCAACGACGTTTTTCTGAATTTAGCCGGAGGCATTCGCGTGGAAGATCCTGCCATCGACCTGGCTATAGTGGCTGCACTTATTTCATCGCTGATGGACGTCAGCATCCCTTCCGATGTCTGCTTTGCCGGGGAAGTGGGGCTGAGTGGGGAAATCCGCGGGGTGAGTAGGGTAGAGCAGCGGATTGCCGAAGCCGATCGACTGGGATTTCGCGAAATGTACATTTCGAAATACAGCGGCAAAGGCATTGATTTTAAAAAATTCAAAGTCCGCGTGCATACCTTGGGAAAGGTAGAAGAACTTAAAGGAGCCTTGTTTATTTAAAGAGGTAAGAGCTAAAAAAAAGAGCCCCCAATTTTTGAATGAGTCAAAATTGGAGGCTCTAACTATATACCAGAAAAATCAAAATGATTTCCGAATTGCCAGTCCGATTCCAACTGCGCGACGGCGCTCATCGAAACCGTACGTATCCATAAAGTTTAGTGTGCTTCGGGCATGTGCATTTACACCAATGCTCCAGCCATTTTTAACATAGGCCAGTTCAACGCGGCCCATGCCACTCAACACTCCAGCGGAGCGATAGCCGGCATCTTTCAGCAAAAGGCTGTTTCCAAGGCCGTCTGTAATTGAGCCGGTTTGTCTTCCAAACAAGCTAAAACTGGCACCAGCAGAAAAGCCCAGTCGGAGCGATTCTCCCAAGGACCACCGACCACCAAACTCCACCGGAATTTCCAGGAATTGATAGCGGTTGTAGGCCACTTCTTCCCGGGTGTGGATGGTCGTGATAATGCCTTCACCATAGATTTCCTGAACGGTGCTATCGGCAAAGAAAATTTGCTCAAGCAACATGTTGGAGTCAATGGTTTCAGTGGTAGTTTTGTAGATGGCTTCTTTTTTATCCGTCCACTGGCCGAAGGCCAAGCCACTTTCCACATACCAAGGGCCTACTAGTTGACGCCGGATGAGGAGGCCGTTCCGGGTGAGGTCCAGCACTTGCTCTTCATCCGCGCGTATATCAACCAAGTCTACAGCACCCGATCGGGTGGCAGAAGCAAAGCCGTATTCAGAAAAAGCACCCAACTCCCAGTTGGATTGCTTGCGTTTCCGCTTCCGGCGTCTGCGTTTTTCCCCGTCACCATCTTCTCTTTAGTGCAATTTGTGATGGCGAAAGAGATGTGTTTGTTTGGGACAACACAGGGTGTGGTTTTACTGGGATTGGGTCTAAGGTTTTTGTAGGTTGCTTCGTAGTGGCGTTTTGATCGCCTATACGCTCCCTCTATCGTAATGCCTTACCTGGTTGTTGATCATGTCCGTCCAGTAGAGGGCGGATTGTATGAGCAGATCCGTTGTTTTCAATGTTTTTAGCTTCCGGAAAAAAGTTACTGGAAGGGCTTCTGTTTTTGAATTACTTCAACCTGGGCTCGGGCGAGTTGATTTTGTTTTTGTAGCGAAATAATTAGTTGTTGCCTTGCTGTTCAGGCTGTACCTCCATTGGTACAATCTTGGTTCTGGTACTTGTTTGTTATTGGTCCGGATTCTTCTGTGTCGAGAACGCCGCTTTGTTGCTCGGGCGATTGCATTTCTACATGCTGAGAAAACAGAAGTGTTCGTCACAGTTTTGAGCCTCATTGTTATCGTGAACCACACTAATTTGTCTGGTTTTGAAAAAATAATTGCCTCCAAACCAGGCGCCGGCTCCGAGGACAAGCAGTCCGGGAATCCAAATCCACCAGAGAATGGGTCGGCGTTTTTTCTCTTTGCGCCGTTTTTCCAGCTTCGCCCAGGCAGCTTCTGCATCGAAGTTCTCGGCTTGATCCGGAATTTTATTTTTCAATTTATTGTCAAACAAGTCCTTGCTCATAATACCTGACTGCCTTATGCAGCATCTGTTTTAATAGTTGTTTTGCTCTGCTCAATTGCGATCTGGACGCACTTTCCGAGATTTGGAGTGCCTCGGAAATTTCCCGGTGCGACCAGTCCTCAAAAATATACAGGTTGAGCACCTGTCGATATCCCCCTGCTGGCAACTGGCGGACGGCTTCCAGAACCTGTTCATGGGGGATTTGGTCCAGTACCGTTTCTTCCAGTTCAACATCTGGCAGGGTTTCCGGATGGCTTATTTCCGGAAGGCGTTTTTGTTTCCGCATCAGTTGAAGAATGGTATTTACCGAAACCCGGTAAAGCCATCCTTCAAACTGCCCGCGGCCGGGGTCATATTGGCTTAATTTATCAAATAACACTAGAAAACACTCCTGCAGATAATCCTGGGCCATCGGCTCATCGGTTGCATAACGGCGTGCGATCGCAAGCACCTTGGAGCAAAGTGCAGAAAGAGCGCCTTTTCAGCCGTAGCATCGTGGGCTTTACAATCTCGCAGCCAGAGAGTGTGTTGTTGTTCATGGAATTAGAATCGCTATTGTATTTCTGCGGTAATCGTAAGGGCTAAATCAGGGTAAGTTGTTCCGCCCGATCCTCTTTCAGAAGACCTCCAGCTACCTCAAAAATAATTATTTCACCGGGATCGGTATTGTATTGTACGCTGTTTATAGTGTAATTTCCTGTCGGGGTATATACCGTTGGTGACCCAAACAAGGTTGTATTATAGCTCATTCCCCATACTGGATTCGAAGAACTACCCCAGTTGATTAGGGTATAGGTGTAAATAACCTTGTTACCATTGCCCTGGTCGTCGACTACTGTAATCTCAGTCAAACCCAGTGTGTCAGCGTTAACAGTTGCAACTGCATTGTCGATGAAATAGGACCCGCCGTTGTAATCGTACTGTACTCCTACAATAATCTGATTGTCGCACACCGGTACATCTCCAAAATCAATCGAGCTTGCATAGGATTCAACAAGTGGGTCGCTGTACAACAAGGCAGAAAAATCATATCCAATAATGGTAATATCTTCATCTAGTGTACAGCTGATAAGGGATGCACTGAATTCCCCTGTTACTTCATCTACGGGTAATGGAATACGAGCTTGTGAGCCTATCCAAACCTGTGCAATTCCATTTGTCACCGGGTTTTGATCGCAATCAACCAATGTACCGCTAATTTCTACTACGGAAGTAGCAGGTAAGGTTAGGCTGATGGCCCCAAGATCAAGATCATCAGTAAGTGGCCCAATATTTTGTGAGTAAACCACATTGCCACATTCATCAATAATCTCAAACAACAGGTCTTCATTGGCTGGTACCAAGCCTCCAAAGTTTCCGGATTCATTTGTCGTAGCTGTGGCAAAACCAAAGCCATTCAGACGTGTAACGCGAACGAAAACGAAAGGAGCATTTGCGCCCAGTCGGATGTTGCCGGATAGGTAAACAGTCGGAATACCAATATCACAATTCCACAAAGAGAAATGCTCTACGGTTCCGGTATACATGCTTCCACTCAATTCAGCCTGACCTTCTTCTTCCCACAAGCCTGTTGCTTCATCAAAGTACCACAATGGAATGCTGGCAGGCGCATCAGATATCCGATCCGCTGGTACCGGTACATTCAGGGTTGCTGATTGGTTGATCTGTAGTTTCTGCCCCCCATTGCCCTCGATCACTACATGGATCATACCATAGCTCACCAGCATTTGAGCCTCGCCTTCTTCAGAGAGTCCCAGGTAAGAATCCGTAACCAACCGGTTGATGGCAGCATCACTTGGGTCGAGGTAGGTAGCATATACGGATACTTGTCCGGAGTAGGCATTACCGGCAGCATCTACAAAACTGTTTGGAGCAAACTCTACACTACCTCCGCCAGGCACGTTCACTACTCCACCTGCTGCTGCATCAATTTGTGCAGTCAGGTTTTTGCTGCGCAAACTCACCAACACCCGCGATACATCTCCAACCTTTGGTGAGAAACTTGCAAAAGATGGATAAAATCCGGCTTTTTCTACACGAATAAAACCCTGCAGCTGACTTGCCAATCCTTCCAAATAGAAGTAGCCAATGTCATCTGTCAAGGTTGTTTCTGTACCCAGTGTTACGGTTGCCCCCTGCAGTGCATTTCCCATTTCATCGGTTACCAAACCGCGTACACCCGTTTCTACTTTGATGCTTGGGTCTGGAGTGATGATAACCGTTGTGTCTTTAATAGTGTCTTTCCGGCATGCGCTGAACAAAGCCAGCAGCACGAACAGACTCAGAAGTGTTTTTATTGATCGATTCATTTTTTAGTTGTCTTTAAATCAAATGAGAGAATTTGCGCGCAGTTATTGATACAATGCGTACGGTTGAAAAACGCTGCACAGGATTTGTAAAAAAATTTTTTTGTAAAAAATCTGTGTAATCTGTCCGGCCATTGCATCCTCCCACCATGGACGTCCACGTGCCAAGCTTTTTTACTGTGTAATCAACTGTTTTTTCAACCAGGCATCAATATGCTATTTGACGCCTACAAACTTTTTGAGCATGAGGACTTTATTGTTTTTACTCGCGGCCTGTTCGGCCTTTTCGTTTTTACCTATCCATGAAGGGACCATCCTTCAGGGTAGGGTAGCAGATGACAAAGGGGATGCCCTGATCGGTGCTACCATTAAAGTATTAAACGGAACGGACGTTGTCCGCGGAGCAATTTCTGATTACGATGGAAATTATCGTATCACTCTGGATCCTGGAACCTACGACGTTGAGGTTGCTTATACCGGTTTTTCGAATCAAAGAACCAGCGGTGTGAAAGTCCTGGCGGGAAAAATAAACACCCTGGATTTCGAACTGGGCGCCACAGTTCTCAGCGAAGTAGTGATCACGGAACATAAGGTCCCGCTTATCGAGCAGGACAATACCTCCTCCGGAGCAACCCTGAGTTCGGAGCAGCTGCGTCGTATGCCAACCCGTTCCGTTAATGCTATTTCTGCTACTAAAGCAGGGGGTAAGGGTAATAGGAAAAAAGTGAAAAGCTATGCTGCCACTCCGGGAAGTTCTTCCGTAGATGGTGGGGCTATTAATGTGCGGGGTACGCGCGACAACGCGCAAACGTACTACATCGACGGGATTCGGGTGTCCGGAACTACACCCCCTGTGTCCGCTGACACAAAAAGAACAAAAAAAGACAAGCAGCAAGCTGCTCCGGCCACTCCTCCGGTTGCCCCTCCGGATGATACACCAGAGCACTATTCTGCTATTCATGAAAATGAATTTTTAAAGGCTGGAGAAACACCGGTATCTACATTTTCTATTGATGTGGACGGGGCATCCTTTGCCAACTCCCGCCGGTTTATCAACCAGGGCACCTTGCCTCCGGCAGATGCCGTGCGGATTGAAGAGTTTATTAATTACTTCGACTACGAATACGAGCAACCCAAAGACCAACATCCTTTTGCCATGCACACCGAGCTGGCTGCCTGCCCCTGGAATCAGGAAAACAGGCTGCTGATGATCGGCTTGCAAGGACTTGAAATTGATGAAGGACAACTCCCTCCATCAAACCTGGTGTTTCTGGTCGATGTATCCGGAAGCATGAGTGCAGCCAATAAATTGGAACTGGTAAAAAAATCACTGGAGCTTCTCACCGACCACCTGCGCCCGCAAGACCGGGTAGCCCTGGTAACCTATGCCGGAGCAGCGGGAATGGTACTGCCATCCACACCCGGAAACCAGAAAACGGAGATTAAAAATGCCATCCAAAACCTGAGTTCCGGTGGAAGTACTGCCGGAGCTGCCGGTATTCAACTGGCATACAACACCGCACGTGCCAACTTCGCAAAAGGAGGCAACAACCGCGTAATTCTCTGCACCGATGGCGATTTCAACGTAGGAGTAAGCAGTGAAGACGCCCTTGTTTCGCTCATTGAGAAAGAACGTGAAAGCGGCGTCTACCTCACCGTCCTGGGATATGGAATGGGAAATTATCAGGATTCCAAAATGCAAATGCTGGCCAATAAAGGCAATGGCAACCATGCGTATATCGACCAGTTGAGCGAAGCGCAAAAAGTACTGATCAACGAATTTGGCGGAACCCTTTTTACCATTGCCAAAGATGTAAAAATTCAAATCGAATTCAACCCGGCCAAAGTGGCTTCCTACCGACTAATCGGCTACGAAAACCGTATGCTAAAAAAGGAAGACTTTGACGACGATACCAAAGACGCCGGCGAACTTGGATCCGGACACCGGGTCACAGCACTCTATGAAATTGTTCCGGTATCAGCAGGGCAGGGACTAACAGCCGCAGAACAGCGCGCACTGGTTGGCGAAGGGGCAACTACAGGTGGGGAAGACCTGCTTAAAATCAAGTTTCGCTACAAGCAACCCAAAAAGAACGCCAGCAGCATGTTGATCGAAGCGGTTGTCAAAGATGAGCTGGTGAAAACCCCGAGCGCAAATTTCCAGCTGGCTGCCGGTGCAGCGAGTTTTGGCTTGGTTTTGCGCAACTCAAAATTCAAGGGAAACGCCAATTATGAACTGGCCAAGCGCCTGGTAAGCGAGTCCTTGAGTATTGACCCCAACGGCTACCGAAAAGATCTCCGCGATCTGATCACCGCCGCCGCCATACTCGATACCCGCCCCTAATTAGTACAGACGCCCTACTAGGGCGTCTCAAACGCCAGGTAACCCACAATCCTCTAAATACAAACATACCCACCATGAAAAAATCATTCACCTACCTATTCTTCCTATTTACCAGCACGATGGTATTCGGACAAAAAGGCACCCTAAACCTGATCGTCCAGGACGAAAAAAACGAGCCACTCATTGGAGCCACAATCAAGGTCTTCCAAAACGAGCAACTCGTTCAGGGTGGGTGGTCCGACTTTCACGGGATGGCACAGTTCCAGTTGGATCCCGGGACATATGATCTGTCTGTATGGTATGTTGGCTTGGTTACTCAAATGATAAGCGGCATGAAAATAAGCGCAAATAAAGAACAGGAGCTACAATTCAAACTCGCTCCGAGTATTCTATCGCAGACTGATATTGTTCTTGGATGTTGTATTCAGTGGGAAAGCCTCGACCCCGATCCTGAAAACACCGGCACTACGTTTCAGGCCAATCAAATCTGGTACAGTTCCCGGATGAATTATTAAACAGAAGATTATTCAGATTCCCGCCAGTAAAAAACGCAGGGGCGCCTTGGCGCCCCTGCGTTCGTTTTAAAACTCAAACCGGTGGGACCTGCGGGTATCTGGTCCCTATTGATAAGCGGATTGGTGATTAATCCACCATCAGTTTACTTGTTCCGAGCAATTGACCGTTGCTGCTTAGGCGCAGGAAGTACATTCCGGCGGGCAGTGTTCCACGCTCAATCCGGTATTGCGTGCCCGAGCTGATTTCGCTTTGAACGGTGCGACCCAAGGCATCGATGAGTTCAAGTTGCCATTGAGTTCCGGCGTCCAGTCCATCAATGCGCAGAATAGCGTAATCAACAGCAGGATTTGGCGCAAGGCTCAGGTCGATGTTTGGAGCCAGCGGCGACCAGAGTCCGAGCGTCACGAAGTGATCGCCCAAACGGTGCTGCGTGGTATTGGTGTAGATCGGCTCGTTGAAGTCGAAGAAAATGGCAGCTGTGTTGAGAATGTCGGTTTCCAACGGCACATCGTCTCTGAGTGAAACTTTGAATGAAACAAACCCCTGTGAGCCAACGAGGTTGGTGCTGCTGTCTGGCAACAGGATATTTTCAAACGTAAATTTCATTTTATTTCCATCGTAGAAATCAAACGTGTACGGGTGGCTGGATACACCTGGGCGAACAGATGTTGGATCGAGCCAGGGTGAAAGTTCATCGCGGATAACAACGAGGAATGCCGTATCGGTTCCGGTGTTTTGGAAACGGATCAGGTATTCGATGTCGGTATTTTCTTCGATGTAGTGATCTTCACCATACCCAATTGGGAAACCTTGCTTGTCGTTAGGATCGAAGGAACCTACGTTTTCGGTACAGTCGATATCAACCCACTCATCGGTATCATCCAGGAAAAACTGATTGACATAACCGGTAGAAAACTCATCGTCTACGGTGCAGCCTTCTACACTCAGGGCAGGCATGCTGAATCCGGGGTGGAAGGGTTCCTGCTCGGCTTCAATCCGCCAGGTTGAGCCGTTTGCTGGTGCGGTGTACACCAGGCGGTTTTCACCTACAGCAAGGGGGGCATCCTGACCGGTTGAAAGCATAACCGCATCTTCGATGATTACATAATCCAGGGTTCCGGTCATTGGAGCGGTGCCCACGTTTTTAGCATAAAACTGGAGTTCTCCATTCGAGCATTCTGCGCTCAGTTCCAGACTTGCACCCGACCACTCGGGGTCTGCTTGTGGACACGGATCGTGTGGGTAGATTACTGCTTCCGTGCAGTGTGTTACACCCATATCGGTGTCGCAGTCGATTTCTACTTTAACTCCAAAGAAACCATATTCATTTACACCAATATTGCCTAGTTCAAACCGGATTACGTTGTTGCCCAAATCGGTGTATGGGATACCCGCACCCAGGATTACCATGGCCGGGTCAAGGGTGATGTCGATGTACGCGTCGGTTGCTTCTGCGGTTCCGTTGTTGGAATAGGTAACATAGTAATTGCTTGGAGCGCAAACCCGGAGCCAGTAGGTGCCAATGTCTACACTGAGGTCCGGACAATATACATCCGCCTGCAAGGGGTGGTCCTGTACCGTAACATTGTCAGAAGTGATGTCAACTACATAGGATGCCTGACAAGGAATCCAGGGACTGTTGCTATCAAGAAGCACACTCACTGAATAGGTGCCGGCAGACAACGATATGGTGTAATGCCCTTCGGAGTCGGTATATCCAAGGAATTCATTTCCATCGCTATCCACTGCAAGGACTTTATGATACTTCAACTTCAGATCATTGCCATTCAGCAGGCAATCGTTGTTATAATCTGCAAACACAAACCCTTCCAGGAAACCGCAGGCTTCCGGGTCGTTATCAACGAAGTAGTTGCCTGTTGCTGTACAACCGGTATTATCTGTTACCGTGACAGCATAGTTTCCAGTTGGGGGAAGGTGAAGGAGTGATTCTGTGCTTCCGGTATTCCAGATGTACGTATATGGCCACTGGCCTCCGGTAGGATTTGCACTGAGGAAAATACTGTCATTACAACCCATGTTGTAGTAGTCAAGATTGACAGAAAACGGATTGTTTGGCTGCGCGTGAATATTTCCGGAAATCGTGCAGGTACCCGTTGGGTCGGTGATAGTTACTCCGTAAAAGGCATTGTTGGTTGGAATAATAGTCTCCGTAGTTTCACCGGTCGTCCATAGGATGGTATTTCCGGGGTCATTGGTTTCTGCAATTAAAACGGGGTCTTCGCATGGACCACTCTGGAAGCCCAGGTTGAGCGTTGGGTAGTTGGCATCTCCTTGTACATAGACGGTGTCAAAGGCATAGCAGTTGTTCTCGTCTTTCGCAACAAAGTAATAGGTGCCAGGCTCAAATGCTGTGATGGTTTCAGTTGGTGAAACGCCTCCAGGCCCGGTCCACTGAAACGTATAGTTTCCTGAGGGATTGACCGCGGGGTTGAGCAAAACACCGTTTCCGTCGCAGGCGAGCAGGTCAGGAGTGAAGGGGTCAATGCTCGGTGGTTGAACCCAATTCAGGGTAAGTCCGCCGGCCATATCAAAGCAGGGATCGTTCATATCCACGCCTCCGTTGCCATCGTTGTTACCTACCAAAATAGCAACCTGATAGGTTCCGGGAGCAAGGCCGGATTGCGGACTAATAAATGGGATGTCCGAAGAAAAAAGAATGTTGCCGAGCGTTGTGCTGGTTCCATCGTGTACTACATACAATTTGACGTCATCGGCATCAACGGCTGTTCCGGAATGTTGGATGTATGCCCAGGCATTGGAGCAACTGTTTAGGGTGCTGACAGAAAATGTGCCAGCGTCGGAGGTGCATTGCGCCTCCAGGTTTTTGGAACTAAATCCCACGAGCAGAGCGAGAAGGATTAGTATGTTTTTTGCATTCATGGCTTGTCTGTTGAAAGTTATGATATGTTAAATTTTAGTCGACCGTTCATGAGAGTCACCTCCCACAGTACAAAAGTGCAGTGCAAAATCCGGTTCAACAAAGACAAATTTTATGATAAATAGAATTTTTTATTTTGTATTTTTAAATAAGTTATTGATAATTAGTTTTTTATAAAAAAATAAATAGAAATTTATGCAAAACTAAAACTACAATTCTCCCAAACTACACAACGCTTACTGGTACCTGTTATGGAAAATACCCTTTTATGGCAGACATTGGCCCAATTTGAGCCATTGGAACTCAAGCATTTCCAGCAATGGCTGGACTCTCCTTTTTTTTGCAGAAAAACAAGTCCGGGAAAGTTGTATGCCTACCTGCGTCGCTGCCTGAAGTCAGGCAGCAAGCCCACCAAAGAAGGTGGCTGGCGTGCATTTGCTGTAAAAGGGACACCCCTGGATGTGGTTCAACTTCGACTGGTAACCAGTGAAGTCTTAGAACAGGCAGAGCAATTTCTGATTTACAGCGTGTATTTTTCACAAACAGCCCGGCTACCCATGGCGCTTGCCAGTGCCTACCGGAAGCGTGGCCTCGAGAAACATTTTCACCGCAGCCTGAAAGAGGCACGTCAAAAATGGGATGAACAAGCCTACCGACACAGCGAGTACTACGAGGCCCAGGCTGAAATTGAATACGAACAATACCAATACCAAAGTGCGAACAACCGGACAGAGGAGTTGAACCTGCAGGTATTGTTGGATCATACAGACATCGCCATCCTTTCCCGCAAACTTCGGCAGGCCTGTTTTGCCCTGACCCACCAGGCGGTGTACAAAACCGAATACGACCTGGGATTGGTAGGGCCCGTGATCGACTACCTCGAACAAAAAAAGGAATTGCTGGAGTACGCAGTACTGGCACTGTATTACCAATGCTATCGGTTCCTCACCGAGCCGGCAAACGAAGCCCATTTTTATCAATTCAAAAACCTGCTTCTGCAAAAAGCGGGGCAACTTCCTCCGGATGAACAACGGGACCTCCACTTGCTGGCTATCAATTATTGTATAAAAAAAATCAACCAGCTCCAGACCGTTTATTTCCGGGAATCACTGGATCTGTACCAGTCGGCCCTGGAACGCGAACTGCTTTTTGAAAATGGAAACCTGTCGCCTTTTGCCTTCAACAACATCGTGGCCATCGCATTGAAAGTTGGCGATATCGATTGGGCCGAAACGTTTATCCACGCATATGCTGATCGCCTGGAGAAAAAACACCGGGCCGCCAACCTCCAACTCAATCTGGCCCGCGTAGCCTACGTTCGAAAAGATTTCCGTCAGGCTCTGCTCAACCTGCAGGAAGCCGATTACAAAGACCGTATCAACAACCTGATCGCCAAGACGCTCCAAATGAAAATTTTCTTCGAAACCGAAGAATACGACCTGCTGGAAGCCCACCTCCAAAGCATGCAAACCTACATCCGCCGGCAACGCGTAATCGGATACCACAAAACCAATTTTCTCAACATTATTCGTTTTACCAAAAAATTGACTCACCTGACCCCCGGCAACCGGAAGGAGCACCTCGAATTGCAGTCAAAAATTGAAGCCACCCAGCCGCTTACTGAAAAAGAATGGCTGCTGGAAATGCTGGGTTGAACAGCATAATTGAAAAAAGATTCGGGAGCTACTTGCGCGATATTTGAAAAGCCAGTACATTTGTGAGTGATTACTCACTTATATGACTGAAAAACAAAAAAATATACTGGAAGCAGCACTGTTCCTTTTTGCTAAAGAGGGATATGCATCTACGTCTACCAGCAAAATTGCAAAACTGGCAGGGGTATCGGAAGGGTTGATTTTTCGACATTTTGAAAACAAACAGGGCCTTCTGGATGCGCTCATGCGAGAAGCAGAGCGACGCCTGAATGAATTGTTTGTTCCGATTCTATTGCTTGAAGACCCCAAGCAGATAATCACGGATACCTTGTCTTTGCCGTTTCAGGTAGCCGAATCGGATTACGATTTCTGGCGCTTGCAATACATTTTGAAATGGGAGGTCGCTTACTCAAATCCGGATAAAATGAAACCCATACTGGACAAACTCAGTGCAGCCTTTTCGGCCCTGGGGTTTGCGCATCCGGAGCAGGAGGCCTTTATGTTGGTTCAGGTATTAGACTCCACTGCCATTGCTTTGATCCGGAATGAAATCCAGGATAAAGCCGCTTACAAAACATTTTTACTTTCTAAATACAATTAAAAACCATGAAAAATAATCAGGTAATTCTCATCACAGGCGCCTCCTCAGGTATGGGTAAGGCTGCTGCACTGCAGTTTATCCAGGATGGACATACCGTTTACGGTGCAGCGCGCCGGATCGATAAAATGAGTGAATTGGTGGAGGCCGGTGGCCACGCGCTCGCCCTGGATGTGACAAATAAAGAACAAGTAGCTGCTGGGGTAAAGCAAATTATGGATGAGCAGGGCCGCATTGATGTATTGATCAACAATGCCGGTTTTGGACTTTACGGAGCAGTTGAGGATGTGCCAATGGATGCGGCGCGTTACCAGTTTGAAGTCAACCTATTCGGGCTGGCGCAAATCACACAGGAGGTGCTTCCGCACATGCGAAAAGCAGGGCAGGGAAAAATCCTGAACGTTTCTTCCATGGGTGGGAAAGTGTACACTCCGCTGGGCTCCTGGTATCATGCCACAAAACATGCCCTCGAAGGATGGAGCGATTGCCTGCGTTTGGAATTGGCTCCCCACGGAATTGATGTGGTGATCATTGAGCCTGGCTTGATTGCTACGGAGTTTGGTGATGTAATGCACGAGCCAATGATGAAATACTCCGGCGAAGGCCCATACAGTGGTTTGGCCCACGCCATTGCCAAGAGTACTGCAGCGATGTATGAAAAACCGAATGCGGCCTCACCTTCTTCGGTGATTGTTCAACTGATGTCTGCGGCAATTCAATCGAGCAAACCCAAAACCCGGTATGCCGGGGGCAAATATGCAAAGCCCATGATGTTCATCCGGAAGTATTTAGGTGACCGGATATTTGATCGGATAATTATGTCGCAAGTCAAATAAACTCAAGGTAGCGCCTGTTCAACAGGCGCTATTTTTTTTGATAGGCCCCGGGCGTTTCGCCGAATTGTTCCTTAAAGCATTTTACAAAATAGGCCACGCTGTTGAACCCGCACTGGAAGGAAACCTCTGAAACATTGGCTTCGCCTTTTTCCAGCAACGCGAGCGCGTGCTTGAGGCGAACAGTCAGAATAAACTTATTGGCAGAAAGATTGGTGAGGGCCTTGAGTTTCCGGTTCAACTGCGATTGGCTCATGCCAATTTCTTTAGCCAGGAGCTCCACTCCGAGCTGCCCGTTGTCTATATTTTCTTCCACAACCTGATAGACTTTATCAAAAAACGCCTGATCCACATTGCCAAGACCAGCCGGTTTGGTTCGCAGGGCTTTTGAGGAAGAAAAATGCTTGCGCAACAGGCTTCTGTTTTCAATCAGTTTGTGGACCCGGATCAGCAGCTCCTCCGTATCAAATGGTTTGAGGAGGAACGCATCCGCTCCGGTTTGCAAGCCTTTTAGTTTGGCTTCTTGCTCCGACTTTGCAGTGAGCATGATGACGGGAATGTGGCTGGTTAATTCGTTGGTCTTGAGCGCTTCGCAAAACTGATATCCGTCCATGAGCGGCATGGCAATATCCGTAATGATGAGGTCGGGTATAAGTTCCATGCTTTTTTCCAAACCTGCTTTCCCGTTTTCTACCCAACTGCATTCATAGCCGTCATGAAGGCAGCTGGTAAGAAAACGGGCTACATCCTCGTTATCTTCCACGACTAAAACCTGCGGTTTGCTCGCATTGAGTTCGAGTACTGCGCCAGATGAACCCGCATTCCCTGGGTGTGCCTCCAGGATATCGGCTGAGCTCTTTGCTTCGTGCTGAATGGGAAGTAAAATACTGAATACAGAGCCTTGTCCAGGGGAGCTTTCTACAGAAATATTTCCCGAAAGCAGGTTGACAATTTCCTTACAGAGCGCAAGTCCAATCCCGGTACCACCGCTTGGAGTTCCCGCATCTTTTACCTGATAATAGCGATCAAAAATCAATGGGAGTTGATCCGCAGGAATTCCCGTACCGGTATCTGTTACCTGTATGGCCAACTTGGCCTGACCAGATATATCATTTCTTTGCTCAATCTGCAACGCAATGTGCCCGTTTTCCGGCGTGTGTTTTATGGCATTTGAAATCAAGTTGGTCACGAGTTGTTTGATCAGATCAGGATCATAATCCATATAGATTTCCGACTCGGAACCTTCGACATCAAACCGGATATTTTTTTCCTCAAAAAGCGATTGAAAACTTTCTCCGAGGTAGTGCAGGTATGGAACAATATCTGCGTGTTGGTTGTGTGCCTGCGCGAGCTGTTCTTCCAATTTGGAGAGGTCCAATATTTTGTTGATCAGGTCCAGCAGGTTGTCGCCATTGCGTTTTAAGACCTGGAGTTTTGAGGCGATCCCGGAATCTGTTTGCAGGGCATTTGCAATGCTGTTTTCTTTTTCCAGTTGTTGGATGGTCCCCTTAATGACGGTAAGTGGCGTTTTGAATTCGTGTGTGATATTGGCGTACAGCCGGTCTCGAAATTCCGCATGTGCTTTGAGCATTGCATTGCGCTCCTCCAGGTGTTCGTTGTTTTTTTGCTCCTGAAGAATGACCTCTTTTTGTGTGTGCACCAGTTTGTTTCGAAAATACAGAATAAGGGATAGCAGCAGGGTGAGCAAAATGGCTGACAAAGCCAGGATGTTTCTGCTTCTGGTTTTTTGTCGTACGGATTGGTTCAGGAGTTCCATCTTGTTTTTTTGCTCCTCATCCAATTCGCTTTCCAGGTAGGCAAACTGGTCCAGATTCAATTGCGCATCCAGACTGTCCTTAATATGGTAATACGGTTTGGCAATAGCCATATAGTTGGCCGCGTCCTTGCTTTGATCATAAATTTTTAACAAGGCCATCCGGGCTTTCTGCAAGTCCTCCAGGCTGTTGCGCTCTTCAGCAAAAGCCTTTAATGCCAGGGCATATTCCCGGGCTTTTGATGGGTTTCCGGATGCGATATGCAGGTCGGTAAGCACACTTGCCAGAAAGGGAAAGTCAAATGAAGGGCTCTCCTGTGCAGCAGCATACAAGGGGGTGATCAGGTCAATTGCTTCCTGATATTTTCCCTCCGCGTGTAAGAGTCGGGCTTTACTCTCCGTAAACATGTTGTGAAATCGGGTGTAGTTTGTTTCGCTGGCAATCCGAAGTCCCTCCTGAATGTATTTTTCCTTTTCTTCCGCAGAAATGGTACTGCAATTGACGAGGTTGAATAAGCTGAATAATTGTCCCCGCTGATCGCCGATTTCTTTTTTTAGTTCCAGGGCTTTATTGAAATACTGAGACGCGATCGCATCCATTTTAATGAGCTGATACTGCCCCCCGATGTTGTTTGCAATAATGGCCTGCGAGTTTTTCTCGCCCACGGCTTCGGCCTCCCGCATAGCCTCATCCAGGTATTTGATTGCCTGATTGAAGTTTTTTTGCTGAGAATAAATCCGGCCAATGTTGTTGAGTGTTCCAAACCGATCTTCCGGAGGATTAATTAGCAGGACTTTTTGATTGTAGTGCATGGCCGAGTCCAGGGAGCCACTGCGTTCGAAAAACATGGCAATATTATTCAGTGCAGCAGCTTCAAATTTCTTGCTTTGATTTTTTTGAGCGAGCACCAACAGCCGTTCGTTGCAAATGCGCATGGAATCAAAAGCCTCTAATTTGTTGAATACCGCCCCTTGATCCCGCAGGCTTTTCATCAAACTTTCTGAACTTCCGGTCTTGAGGGCAATTTCTTCTGCTTCCCTGGCAGTCGCCATGGCTTTTTCTAAATTCGTCTGAAAATACAAGCCATAAAGCGCTTCCAGATGGGGTAGGCGGGCGACTCCTTCAGACTGCTCAATACGTTTTTCCAGAACTTCTATTTGTTGTTGAATGGTATCCGGAGTTGTTTGTGCAGGGGACTGTTTTGCCGGAAAGCAAGACAAAAGAAATACTCCGAACCAACTCAGTAGTTGTTTAAATCGCATCCGTAACAGGGTTTGTATTTCCAAATCGGAATGAGCGCATACTTGTATGTGAACTAAATATACACGATTTTCGGAAATGGCTGTACATCCAAATTGTTATCCGATTGCTCGAAGCACTAAAACCAACTAAAAACCCCGAATTCTTGAACGTTCAAAAATTCGGGGTTTTTAGTATTAAATTATGTGGTACACCTTACTGGCCTACATGGAGCATTTGCAAGGTTTGTGTTCCGGCGCTGGTCTCCAGTTGGTAATGGAGTCGGCTGCTGCCGGTATTCAGCGTTTGGCTGTCCAGTTCAAACTGGTTGGAGCCTTTATCGAAATTGTTTGTTGTGGTGTAAAGCATGCGTCCGTTGGCATCAAAGACACGCAGGCTTACCGTTCCGGCTTCAGGCAGATCAAACGGAATAATGGTTTTGTCTACCCAGGGGTTGGGGAAGTTTTGGTGGAGTTTGAATTCGGCGGTGCCCGGGATAAGGTTCCGGTCCTCTACCTGTGTTCCGTCGGAGTCGATCAGCATGTCACCTGCGGCAACTTTTTGAATTGTTTTTCCGCCAACTAAACTGGGAACGATGTGTACAATACCATTTGAAACAGGGACATCCGTAGGGCCGTAAATGATGCAATCATTTTGAGCCATTTCGCTGATCTCTATTGGCAAAGGAACGATATCGATTGGACCGTTTACATCGCTGATAATATCAACCGGAGATTCTGATCCGATAGGGCCAATGGCAACAAACTTCATGCTGAAAAGAGAGGACATGTCTGGCATGCTTTCTCCAAACACGGCCGGATCAATCCAGGAAAAGCGCAAAATACCTTCTTCCTCCAGCCAGGGAGACTGCCAGTTGAAATTGAAAAGTACGTTGGTGTTTGGAAGATTGATATCAACAATATCCAGCAAAGTGACCACCTCCGGGTCCCATTGAACAGCGAATTGGACACTGTTGATGTTATTGAAATTTTCAACCTCTACCGGAAGCACAAATTCAGAACCCGGAGCTACATTGGTAACCGTAGGGAGGAACAGGCCCGGCTGGGCAGAAAGCATGGTGGCGCTGATGGTAAAGCATATCAATGCCGTGGTTTTGATTAAATTTTTAATCATGGGAACAAGTTTTTGAGTAAAAAAACAATTGATTTATGTGCGGGGGATTAAAGTTTATGGAAGCCTATTCAATTCCTGTTTTGATAGATCATTCTGGATGTATGGGCTTCACTTTTTGTTTCAATTCGATAAAATAAAAGTTCGCCTGATGGATTTAAAAAGTGATTTTCCAAATGGAATGAATTTAGTCCGGATTCAAAATACGATTTTTTGGTATAAACCACCTGCCCCAATTGGTTGAGTACGCTTAGGGTCACCATTTCGGGCCGACTGAGTTCAACTGGAATAGAGGTTTGTTGTGACCAGGGGTTGGGAAAATTTGGATACAGCTTCAGCGTTCCCGGTTGATCCGCAACCGGCCCGGAACGGTCGGAACTGGGCACCTCCGCTTGACCAATTTGCTGGCCAGGGGCAATTTTTTCTACTGTCTTATTGCTTGATACATTGGGGGCAATTTGTACGAATCCATGGCTGATAAGCATATCCGATTCATAGGTATGTACTCCATAATTATTTGCGAAAAAAATTGGTAATGGCGCACAGCCCGGGCTTAGTAAATCTGAAACAAACTTGACTGGAGTGGAACTTCCCACTGACCCCTTCGCAAGAAATTTTAAACTAAACATTGAAAAGGAATCCGGTTGAGAAATACCGAGTGTACCTACATCATACCATGCAAAGCGCAGAATGCAGTTGGATGTTCCATTAATGTATCCATTAAAATTGAAGGTGTGTGTTGGAGACACATAATTCAGGTTTATATCAACAATATCAATAAGCTGCACTACGGAAGTGTCCCATTCGAAAGCCGTTTCAATTGCAACAATGGAATCGAACCCAAGCACTTTTACAGGCATTGCAAATTCATCTCCCGGCAGTACAGAGATTGTATCCGGGAAAAACAAGCCAGCTTGCCCATTTAAGTTGGATACAGAAAACAGAAATACGAGGCAGAAAACAAACGGGTGTAGGGATTTTAACATGGTGTATTTTTTTGGGATGATTTTGAAAGTTGGTTTTCGCAAATGCGCATCAAAGAATGCGCCAAGCTCTAAAAGATCGATGTTTTTCAGCTATTAGCTATCATGTAGCAGACAGTTTGGAGTAAAAAATGAATTTTCATGACTGAAAATAACTAGAAACACCGATTCAATTCGGCGGTTGACAACCAAGTCCCTAAATTTGTTGGTGCACCAGTACTTGCACAATGCTCCTTAAAATCGGACCGATGACAATGAAACCCCATTTCCTTTTCCTGTTTTTTATTTTATTTCAAATCCCGTCAAACGCACAGACCCTGGTTCCCTACCTGGGTGGCAATGGCTTGTATGGATTGGCAGATACCACCGGAAAGGTCGCGATTGAACCCCGGTTCAAGGACATTATGCCTATGGTAAAAGCCCGTTCCCAATTTTTTAAAGTATACCATAATGAGGTCTGGACCTATTGCTTTCGAAATGGGTATATGGTAGCCGATCCCTATCGGGATATACAGATTTGGCCGGCAGTAAATCACACGGAAAGTTTGGTGTTTTCAAAAGACACGATTCCCAATCTGTTCGTACTCGAAAAACCCGACAGCCTGGTTTTTGTAAACATCGAAACCGGCAAAAAAGCCGCGTTCTCAAAACCAGATAAAAACGCCCCCCTCGACAAGGCGGATATGCACGTAGATGCAGTAACGCGAATGGCAAAATTCCGGTATGGTGTGTTTCGGGTCGCCCGCCCAAACGGCACGATTAATTTCATCGATACTGAACTCAATTTGCTCTTCGATCGCGACCTCACCTCAGGCACCATCCTGGATGAACAGTATTTTGCAGTGGGAAATAAAGATGGCATATACGCACTTGCCGACCGCACCGGTAAGCGCATCAGCCCCTTCAAGTGGGAACAAATTAAACCCGGAGGGAAAACCGGTTTTTTTATTACAAGCGCTTCTGGGTTACCCCAAAATCTGATCGACGCCCAGGGCCGAGAACAGTTGGGCGGCGGATATGAAAGCATCGAAAAAGCCGTGGATGGAAAATGGCTGATCGTGCGGGAAAACAGCCGCTCGGGTCTGGTTGACTACCAGGGCAACATCCTTCTACCCCTCGTACACGGCATGCTTTATCATGCTTTTAATGATTATTTTATCAGCCTAAAAAATGACCGCTATAGCCTCATCAACAGCCGCGGCCAGCGGATGCTGGATGCCGATTACGACCGGCTTCAGTTTTTTGAAGATGAACATCACAGCCACTTGCAATTTACCGATGGCCCCACCTGTGGAGTCATCAATACCGATCTGAAAACCCTGTTTCGCGATACCTGTTATGTCCCTAAAGTGCTCCGTACGCCGGACATATTTTTTGAAACCAAAACCACAAGCAACGGAAAACCTTCCAAAGTCGGGCTTCGGAATTTTGAAGGCACGGAAATCATCCCGCGGGTGTACGACCGAATTTCCTACGGTACGGATTTTAACAGCGCGTATTTCAGAGTTCAGCAAGGCAAGCGTGTAGGCTTTATTGATCGGAACGGACAAACCATTTTGCCCTGTGAATTTGAAGTCATAAATATATTTGAGGAGGGTGGGGTGCCCCGTATTTTTGCTCGGAAGAAAGACCAAGTCATGTGGTCGGTTTACGACATAAATGGAAAAAAACTGGATGTTCCCGATAGGTTTACTCCAAGTATTAATTCAAAAGACCTGTACCAAATCGAGCCGCAGCAGCGAGGCGAGCCGCGATATATCTTGTTTGCGGATGGAAACCGGGCCGCTCTGCCCGAGGAATGGTCGCGCTATTCCAACCTCAAAGTGGTCGACAGCCCCGATGGCTTGTTTTTAATGCGCGAAGGCCCAAGCAACACCACCATATTCAACACCAAAATGGCTCCGCTGCTTCCAAAGGGTTTTGTGGCACCCAGAAAGTTTTTTTATACCAAAGCAGTGGAAGCATCCGGGCTAATTCCGGTAACGGAGCGCAACCCGGATTACCGGGAGGAAGGAATTGTGGTTGAAGCCGATGGCCAGCAGGACCCACCACCACCTAATCCTGTGCCAGCGTCAAATGCGCAGGCCTTTCTTCGCGGAGGCGTGATCAACGCCAAAGGCAAGTGGGTTGTTTCTCCCCAGGAAGGCTCGTGTTTTCAACCTTTATCCTGGAATATGGTGCTTGAAATCCCGGATAAACAAATCGGAAACAAACGGCCGGATGCCCCCCGATTGCACGTAGTAAATAGCCCAAATGCCCGGATACTGGAAGGTGTAGAAGCCCTGGAATTTGAAGAAGGAGCACAATCCACCCGGGTATCGAAACCAATAACACAACCGGATGGAAGCACCACCAAACACTGGGCGTATTTTTCCCGGGAAGGGAAGCAGTTGACACCCTTTCACTTCATCTCCGGTCCCAAGCAATTGAAGCAGATCAATGCCGTAAAAATCCAGGATAAACAAACAACCTACTGTGCCCTCGTGGATACGCGCGGAACCCTGCTGAAAAAACTGGATCAACTGGATGAAGTTCATGCTCTGGAAGACGGATACCTGGTAGCCGAACGCCAAGGGAAGTGGGGAATCCTGGACTCTACAGGTGCAGAAGTGTTTCCGTTTGAATATCGAAAACTCCGGGTTTTAATTCCCGGATATCTGGTGGCCGAAAGCCTGGATGGCGATCGTTTTCGCGTCATTACCTGGGATGGTAAAATCCAGGAAGGCGACTACAATGTTGATGTAAACAAAGGCGACCTGAATATCGGTTTATTGGTTTGTGTTTTTGATGCAAACCATACCCTGGAAACTGCCCATACCTGGTGTATGCCAGTCACCGGAAAAGGCTGGGAAACACCGGGGTATTTGTACCAGCATGAAGTCCGAGGCTACAAACTAATCCGGTGGGCGAAGCTAAAAACCCCACAGGGGAAAATCTATGTTGTCGATGGGCTTACGGGCCGGGCGTTCAAAGAGTAATCTTCCCAAAATCGCTCGAAGTTTATTCCGGCTTTCGGCCAACAAACCGAACAACAGAGCCGGTGCCTTTGTGGAAAGCGCCTTCGTTCAGTTCGATGACTTCCTCCTTCAAATACAGGGGCTGAAGTTGATCAAAATCTTGCTGAATGTCTTCGATGGAAAGGAGTAAGTCAAGGTCTCTGGGTCCACCTACGTCCGGATTTTTAGCGCTGTATTCCAGGTGATTTTTGCTGAATGCTTCGATGATAAATGCCACCGGAGAAGCGAGGTATTGCACCAGCCGACGGTGGTAGTCGGATTTGTGCCAGGATGGGAAATGCGCAAACACGAGCGCAACGACATCGAAGCGGTTTTCTCCAAAATCAAAATTGCTGAACTCTCCGACCTGGTAGTTGATGGAAACCCCATTGTGGGCAGCGAGCTGCAGGGCTTTTTGTTGCCCCGCATCACTGAGGTCAAAGGCCTCTACCTGGAGCCCCTTTTTCGCGGCATACACCGCATTGCGCCCCTCGCCTTCGGCTGGCAACAGGATGGATCCGGATGGCTGAGGAGATGCATCCAGGTTTTGTTTGAAAAACACATTGGGCTCGGTGCCGTACACGTAGTTTTCCTGCGCATAGCGGCTGTTCCAGAATTCTTTCATAGTAACTTGTTCTCCTGCAAAGATAGCTTATTCATACTCTGAGAAAAAGAGACCCCCCAAAACCGGCCACTAGCCTGCAGATTATTAACTACTGAAAAAAATAGTTGCACTATGAACCTTTTTGGAAAAGCTGTTTGTTTGAGCATGAAAGCACACACCGGACGGTTTGATCTACTGAATAATTCGCTTCTGCCACGGGTTGGTAAGCTGGCAAAGTCAATAGATTTTTACCTGAAAGACCGTTTTGCCGAGCAGGGTGTGCTCCTGACGAAGGAGCAGTTTCTTTTGTTAAAAATACTCCACGATGAAGATGGCCGGGTACAAAAAGACCTGGCATTCATTACCGACCGCAACAAGGGCTCTCTGGCCCGCCTCATCAATACCATGGAAAGCAAAGGGTTTGTTGAGCGGAAATCCGAAGATGCCGACAAGCGCGTAAACCGGGTGTACCTGACGGATGAAGGGCGACTGGTTTTTCAAAAAACCAAACCCGTACTGAACGCCTGCGTTCAGCAACTGCAAAAGGGGTTGAGTGAAGAAGAAATTGAAACAACATTAGCCATTTTAGAACGATTACATAACAACATCAACCAGCACTCCTGAATCCAGTTTTAAACTAAAAAACAGGAGCGAGAGGGACCAACTTTTTTCGCATGAGACAAATTATCATCAGCGCCATTGGCATACTAATTCTGGTAGGGGCAATTTTTATTTCCCGCAGCATGGCTAACTACAATCGGCCGGAAGCAGCCAAAGAAAACCGGGATAAGCCAACGGTTTTTACCCAGAAAGTTGAAAATAAAAACATACCGATCAATGTGACGGCCGGGGGAAACCTTGCCGCTCTCAATCGGGTTGAAATTTATGCTGAAGTGCAGGGCATTTTTGAGGAGAGCGCGCACCGGTTTGACCCGGGAACTAATTACTCCAAAGGCTCGGTGCTGCTGCGCCTCAACAGCGATGAGCACCGCGCCAACCTGCGTGCGCAAAAAAGCAGCCTGTATAACCAGCTGGTGACTCTATTGCCCGACTTGAGGTTCGACTACGCCGATGCATTTCCAAAATGGGAAAAATACGTGATGGGCTTTGATGTGGAAGCCCCCCTGGCCGCACTGCCTGCGGCAGATAGCGATCGGGAAAAACTGTTTATCGCAGGAAGAAACATCAACACCCTGTGGCACAATGTGAAAAACCTGGAAGAACGCCTGGCTAAATACACCATTTATGCCCCCTTCAATGGCGTGCTCACTGAAGCATTGGTAGATAAGGGAACGCTCATCCGGTCTGGACAAAAACTCGGAACATTCATTGATCCCAGCATGTATGAACTGGAGGTGGCTGTAAATGCCGCCTACGTCGATATGCTGCAAGCCGGCAAATCTGTGGAGCTGCACGATGTTGCCCATACCGGCTCCTGGAAAGGTTCGGTGAGCCGACTCAATCGACTGGTAGATCCGGGCACCCAAACCGTGCAGGCATATATCCGGGTGCGTGGCAATGAGCTGCGCGAAGGCATGTATTTAGAGGCCGACCTGAGCGCCCGTTCTGAAAGCAACGCGTTTGAACTCTCGCGAAAACTCCTGGTGGACAACAAAAAGGTATTTGTAGTACGAGATTCTACCCTGGAATTGGTGACGATCGATCCAGTTTATTTTAAAGATAAAACCGTCGTTGTGCGCGGCTTGGAAGATGGGGTTGAAGTGCTCAGCCGGAGCCTTCCGGGAGCATATGAAGGCATGAAAGTGCAGGTTTTTGAGGAAGGAAAATAATTCTTCCTTTTTCAACCGACACGGTGAGGTAAATCCCCTATCCGTGGAATGATTTGCCAACAGTTCAACACAATTCCATGAAGAAATTAATTACCTTTTTTATAAAATATCCGGTCGTGGTGAATGTAACCATGATCGCGGTTTTTGCATTTGGATACCTGGGTTTGAAACAGGTTAAATCCTCCTATTTCCCGCTGATTGATTCCGAGATCATCAACATCAATGTCAGCTATCCGGGTGCCTCTCCGGCTGAAATGGAAGAGGGTATTGTGCTCAAGATTGAAGACAACCTCCGCGGCCTGGTTGGGGTTGACCGCTTTACCTCGGTTTCCCGCGAAAACTCCGCTGCAATTACCATTGAAATTGAGGAGACCGCCGATATTGATGTGGTTTTGGCCGATGTAAAAAATGCCGTCGACCGGGTACCTTCCTTTCCGGTGGATATGGAGCCGCCCATTATTGCCAAGCAGGAGCCCAGAAACCGGGGCATCAGCTTTATCGTGAGTGGGGAAAATGTACCCCTCAAAACACTCAAACAAATTGGCCGGAAAGTGGAGGAAGACCTCCGTTCCATTCCCAATATTTCGCAGGTTGAATTGTCGGGATTTCCGGCAGAAGAAATCGAGATTGCCGTGCGCGAAAACGACCTGCGCGCCTACGACCTCACCTTTGCCGAAGTGGCCCGTGCGGTGAGCAATTCCAACCTGCTTACCACCGGCGGTAACATTAAAACCGAAAAGGAAGAGTACCTGATCCGTGCCAATAACCGCTCTTATTTCGGCGATGAGCTGGACTATATTGTGGTAAAGTCGAGTGCAAACGGACAAGTGGTGCGCCTGCGCGACGTAGCTGAAGTGCGCGACACCTGGTCGGAAGTGCCCGACCGCATCCACTTCAACGGTAAAAAAGCCGTGCAGCTGGAAGTACTCACTACCAACAACGAAGACCTGCTTCAGGCGGTAGAGGACGTAAAAATTTACATTGAAAAATTCAATCAGGAAAACACCAACGTGCAACTGGATGTGAGTTCCGACGCTTCGATTTCTCTGCTTGCGCGACAGAACCTCCTGATCGATAACGGGATGTTGGGGATTCTTTTGGTATTGCTTTTCCTCTCCATTTTTCTCAAGCCCAGCATCGCTTTGTGGGTGGCTGTGGGCTTGCCCTTCTCATTCCTGGGGCTCTTTATTTTTGCTCCGATGTTCATGACCATCAACGTGATCTCCCTGTTTGGAATGATCCTCGTAATTGGTATTCTGGTGGATGATGGCATTGTGATCGGTGAAAATATTTTCAAACATTACGAGGCGGGAAAAACACCCTTGCAAGCCGCAATAGACGGGACCTCTGAAGTAGTTTCGCCCATTCTTGCGGCTATCCTTACTACGATTGTGGCTTTTTCCACCTTCATGTTTTTGCCTACCCGAATCGGCAACTATTTTGCTGAAATTGCTTTGATCGTCTCGATCATTCTGGCCATTTCACTGGTTGAGGCCTTCCTGATTTTGCCGGCCCACCTTGCCCATTCCCGGGCATTGAATAAGAAAAAGGGTTCGTTCCTGATCAACGACTGGGCCGATAAAGTCATCGGTTGGCTGCGCGATGAAACCTATGTGCCTTTGCTTCGGTTTATCCTGAAATACAAGGTGCTTGGTCTGGCCATTCCAGTAGCGATGTTCATCATCACAGTGGGAGCCATGCAGGGCGGAATTATCCGGTTTACGTTTTTCCCAAGCATCGCTTCCGACCGGATTGAGATTAACCTGACCATGCCGCAGGGAACCAGCGAAACCATCACCGATTCGCTGAGCAGTCTGATTGAAGATGCTGCCTGGGCAGTAGGGGAGGAATACACAAAAAAACAAACGGGCAACCTGCCGGTTTTGGAAAATACCGTGCGCCGGATTGGCCCGGGTTCTGCCAGCGCGACGCTTACGCTCAACCTGCTTCCATCGGAAGACCGCGATTTTCGGGCTTCGGATATTTCAAATTCTGTGCGGGAAAAAATGGGCCCCATTTACGACGCAGAAAGCGTGGTCTATGGCTCGGGCAACCGTTTTGGAGGCAACCCCGTTTCTGTGTCTCTGGTTGGCAACAACATCCCGGAACTGAAGGCTGCCAAACACGAACTGAAGCAGGCGCTGGAAGACATGGCGCGCCTGAAAGATGTGACCGACAACGACCCCGCAGGGATCAAGGAAATCAAGATAAAACTCAAGGAAAATGCCTACCTGCTGGGGCTGACGCTCAACGACGTTATGTCGCAAATCCGATCCGGATTTTTTGGTGCGCCCGTGCAGCGTTTTCAGCGCGGTCGCGATGAAATCCGGGTTTGGGTACGCTACAACCGGACCAACCGGAACTCCATTCGCGATCTGGATGAAATGCGGATTGTCACACCCAACAGAGGCCGGGTACCGCTGTCGGAAATTGCAGACTACAACATCGAGCGCGGAGAGATTGTAATCAACCACCTCGATGGTCGCCGGGAAATTAAAGTTTCTGCCGATCTGAAAGATCCGGAAGACTCTGCACCTGAGGTGTTGAGTGTGGTACGGAATAAAATCATGCCGACTATTTTGGCGAAGTACCCAACGGTAAGTCCCTTGTACGAGGGGCAGAACCGGGACTCGGTCAAACTGGGTAAGGCAGCCAGCAAGGTGTTGCCCATCATTCTGATGTTGATGTACATCATTATTGCCTTTGTGTTCCGCTCGTATGGACAGTCTTTGTTGCTGTTTGTTTTGATTCCGTTCAGCTTCGTTGGTGTGGGCTGGGGCCACTGGATACACGGCCTGCCCATCAACATCCTGTCGATGTTGGGTGTGGTGGCACTGATCGGAATTTTGGTGAATGACGGCTTGGTTCTGATCGGAAAATTCAATTCGCTTCTGAAGGAGGGAACACCGTTCAGGGAGGCCTTGGTGCACGCCGGGCAATCCCGTTTCCGGGCAATTTTCCTTACCTCTGCCACTACGATTGCGGGCCTGGCACCCTTGATTTTTGAAAAGAGTTTCTCGGCGCAATTCCTCATTCCAATGGCTATTTCGGTGGCATACGGAATTGGTTTTGCAACCTTCCTCACCTTGTTGCTGCTGCCTATTTTATTGTCGTTGAAAAACACCGTAAAAGTCTTGCTGCACTGGCTTTGGACGGGCCGAAAACCCGAGCCGGAGGAGATGGAACGAGCGATTCAGGAGAAAAAGTCCGAAGCCGAAACAGTCGAATAAACACGCCATCAGATTTTTAGAAAAAAATAAAATACCATGTATAAAAACATCCCTGTGATCGCGCTGTTTTTGCTGACTTCGGTCGGACTGAGCGCACAAGATGTACTGAGCCTGGACCAGGCAACCGAGATTACCCTTGCCAATAATTACGGCATTTTGGTTGCAAAAAACAACGTGCTGGTGGCCGAAAACAACACCGAGCGCCGCGCCAACGGATACCTGCCGCGGGTGAGTGCGAATGCTGGACTGAACAGCAGTCTGGGTGGATCGCATCAGAGTTTTAGTACCGGGTTGGAAGCCTCCACATCCAATGCCTTTACCTGGGGAGGAAATGCCTCGGTTGGTGCCAACTACACGCTGTATGACAAGCGCCGGAGCCTTACTATGGACCAACTCCGGGAAAGCCTGAACCTGAGCAACCTGCAATTGCGCCAAACCATTGAAGCCAACCTTCTGCAGGTGTATGCTGCCTATTACCAACTGGCCCAACTGGCTGAAAATACAGCCGCCCTGGAAGAGGCATTGTCGATTTCCAGAGAGCGTTTGCGCCGTGCAGAGTACCAGCAGGAGTACGGACAGGGAAGCGGATTGAATGTGTTGAATGCGCAGGTGGATATTCAGCGCGACAGCGTGAATTTGCTTACTACACGCCAACTGTATGCCAATGCGCAGCGCAACCTCAATGTACTGATGGGCCGCACCACAACCACCGCCTTTCAGGTGGATACCACCCTGCAATATGAACAGGGGCTGGACCTGGGAACCTTGCTTTCGGAAGCAAAAGATAAAAACGTGACTGCCCAGCTAAGTCGACAAAGCCGCTCGGTCAACGAACTAAACCTCCAACTCATTGATGCCGAAAATGTGCCGACTGTAACTGCCGGCGCCTCGTATGGATTCAATTATTCCGATAACCCCGACCAGGCCTTTATTACCTCCTCGGATTCAAGAAGTCTGGCGGCAAATGTAGGCCTGAGTTGGACCATTTTCGACGGAACTAAAAAAGTGCGCAGACAAAATGCCCTGCTCAATTTGGGCAACCTGAGTCTGCAGCTGGAACAAGTGGAACAGGAACTGGAGCGCAACCTGATCAATGCCTGGGAGAACTACCAGAATGCGCTGTTTATTCTGAATGTGGAGCGCGCAGCTACGGCCACCAACCGCGAAAACTTCGACCGCACCCAGGCCCAGCTGTCGGTCGGCCAGCTCGGCTCATTGGAGTTTCGCCAGGCCCAGCTCAACCTGCTGAACGCCCAGGTAAACCTGAACAATGCAAAGTACACCGCCAAACTCCGCGAGCTGGAGTTGCTGCAATTGGCCGGAAGGTTGATGGAGTAGGGAAGGGGCTAGGGTTTCGGCCGTTTTCTGACATGCCTAAAATAGTGCAAGATGTGGGTTGCGTAGGCTGCTATCAAGCCAATCACCCAAAATCCCAGTGTGATTGCCATCGCGGGCATGAGACACATTCCGCCATCCCCACTGGGTTTTGGGATAAATATGCGTGGGAAAATAAAGACGTGCCCAATAAACACACAAAGGAATATCAGTTCCTTGCCAAAAGGGTAGCCCATCCTGTCTGTGACTCGGTACAAACGGTATTGAATGATAGAAACTAGAAGGATAACCAGGAGGATCATGGGGCGATTAGTTTCTCAGCTTCCTGCGAATTTTTTTGAGCTCTCTTTTAGTATTGTAATTATCCACATCTGAACTTAGTGTGAATAAATCAATTATTGCACCGACTCCAAATACGCCACCGGTTAATATCCATATAATTCCTCGTGTTATTTTCCCAAGGTAAAAATGATGGAAACCAAAACCATCCAAAAATACTAAATAGCCAAAGTAAATATGCAACGCCTTTCGATTTCATATGGAGATTTTTTAGTGTTAATATGAATTGTCAAACCAACTTAGTTTCTGAATATTAGCAATAAACTCACTCTTCCTTCCTTTGCAGTTTTAGATCAACAACCACCTCCCAGAAATCATATTGGAAAACCTCAATCGTACTTATCAGGTGGTTTTCGCCATCGGGCTTGAACGTGCATCTCATATGATCGCCGGCGAACCAGGTAAATTGATTGGGAGTATACTCCGCTCTAAAAATGGTTGATTGTCCATTATGAAGGGAATAAAACTCAAACGCTTTTTTTCGCGGGTTGTAGGTAATGATTGACAGGAAATCGGTTCTCTCATCCCTTTTTTCGATGATGTATCCATTCAGGAGAATAGCCAGTGAGTCTCTGGAAATAACTTATGTTTGTTTGCTGGGGAGGCTCTTCCCCAGGAGTCGCATTTCCGGGGTCAAACCAGGAACCAATTAAGAAATTAAGTTCCTGCAATTTTGCCTTTGAAATCGCAGTGTCCTCCGGGTTTTGGGCTGGCTGTTTTGGCTGGCAAAATTAATAGGAGGGTTAGAAGTAGGTTTTTAGCATGGTGTTTTTATTGAGGTTTGGGCTGTTATGTCTCGTGCTGTGTCAGTTTGATTCTATTTAAGATCTTCTCTTTGCCGGCTTGAGAAGCAAAAGAGTCAATCTTATTTGAATGGCAATTTTGGCAAACAAATACTTGGTATGTAAATGGCCTTTTTAGTTGGTACTTTGTTTTTAATTCTGGCGTGGTTATTTTCTTGCAGTTGTTGCAAAATGCCATTTCTCGAGTCTCATGATCAATTCCTAATTCTTCGCATTCGAGAAACAGTTCGAACTCCCTTATTATGAATTGTTCTGTATTTTCTTTTGTTATTCCTTGGTTGTAGATTGGTGGATGACTTCCGTAATTGAGGTAATCCAAATCTTCACTGATTTCATAAAATTGAATATATTTAGAATCATACTCCGTAGTTCGACAAACGGCATTCATCTTTTTTAGGCCACTCAAGGGACTAATAGATCGATTCAGAACTTCACGAGCAACATGATTTGCATAGTAGTTTATCAACTCTGATTCTTCCTTTTGAATGTCCAGATTTAATTCCTTAATTGATTTCCAAAAATATTCTTCTCTCTCCTCTGTTGATTCATAATCTAAGCCTGCCAAGATTACTAAACTCTCTGAATCACATCCCATTTTCATAGCATTAACAGCCCATCCGACGAGTTTAATACTGTCGAATTCATCTAACAGTCTTTGACCAAGGATTCTATATGTTTCTTCTTGGAGGTTCATTTTAATTTTTATGAGTTTGGGGTTAATCTAGCAGTCTGTTAAATTGCAGGCGTAGTTTTAATTAGTTTGGTTGCTTATAAGATATGTCGATAGCTGCATTTTTAACCTAACTCAAAATTTTGTGCACGCTCTAAAACATGGGAATAAAATGCTTAAGCATTTATATTGTGTTTAATCATTTTTTGAACAAATACATTGCTCGGAACCGTCACTCGCTCCCCGTCTTTTGTCTTTATAATTACAAAGAAAAGGCCAATATCGCTCACCTTTCCCTCAATCTGATAGTCTTTATCAAGAATGCAAATGGTGTTGTCCAATTTGACAGGGTGGTTAAAAAATATAATTATACCGGAGGTAATATTGGATAAAATAGACCATTGGGCAAATAATGCTACGCCCAAAACGGCAAGGAAAGAACTGATAAAAACAACCAGTTCAGATTGATTCACACCCCAAATAAAAAACAGGATGGTAAGGGTAATCATAAGCAGAATAAAATAAACCCCTTTTCTGGCGACCTTCCCCCTGTTTTTTTGCATTATGTTGTTCTTGACAGTTCGGTCGATCATTTTGCTTGTGAACGCTCGCAACAACACATAAGCTATCAGGGCAACTACGGTTTCAATTATTTTAATTTCCATTTTTTCAATTTATACATGCTAAAAACCATAATATATTACAGATAAACACTTAAAGGCCGGAATGTGTTGACACAGGCCCTGGTCGACAACCCCTCATTCCACCCTGGTACGAATCAACCTGAATGACAGGTAAATCATGTTGAGGAATATTCCCATAAAAATGGTCATTCCCCAGGTTCTTGGGTGGTCGAATGGATTGATAAACCGGTCTCCAATATCGTACATTAAATGGAGCGGTTCTGTCAGGATGTCCCAGCTGTTCCACCGGAGAAAGCGCCCAACATAAATTCCAAAACTGCCGATAAACAACAGCCCGATTGAACTGAGCAGTACGTATGTTTTGCGCATGTAATTTTGCAGAATCTTTTCAATATCCCACAGACTCAAAAAGCCGAAAAGCAGGCCGGTCCACGCGAACGACAGGATTAGAATTAAATCAAACCAGATCGGCATGGATGATTTTAAGCGCAAGTGAAATAAGTCTGTCAGTATGTATGGCGCATTGGGAAAAAACAACAACCAGGAGCCAAGCAAAACAAACAATACGAGTTTTGATTTTTGGAGCCGGGGCCGGATAATTACCAAACTCGTCAATGCCCAGGGAATAAAAGCGAGCAATAAATTCCAGTTTAAAAACAGGAAAACCTTTGTATCGGTATACATAAACCGAAATAGCGAGGCTCCAAAACAGAAGAGGGTAAGTGCGGCGAGAAAAACCGATTCATTCAGTCGTTTGGTTTCTTTTAGTGCGTTTAGCATGGGTCTTGGGTTTGGGGCGTACTGATAAATATGTTTATCGGTCGGCTTTTACAAGTTTCACAACACCGGATTTATTTTTATCCACGATTTTTAAATAATACAATCCGGTACGTAGGTTCTCCATGTTTATTGTTTTTTCAGTGGAGGATAAAACCTGCCGACCGCTGCTGTCAAACAGAGTGCAGTAGTCAAACGACAGCAAATCAAGATTCAGTACATGTGTCACCGGGTTTGGATATATAGAGCCTGCCTCAAATTCAATATGTTTTTCGGATACGGTAATTTCACAACCCTGGTTCCCTTCCGGATATATGAAATTGTTTGAGGCGCTATAACACATTAAATACCCACCCTGTGGCGGATCTACTGCGCCAAATCGTGGAAACAGGTATTTGCTTGAACCAATATTTTCTATTACCCGCGAACTCAATTCACATTGCCAACCCGGTTGATAAATCATGCTGTGAAACTGGACCTGCACTGCCTGCCCGTTTACTACCTCTTCTTTTAATGAATCAATTAATGTGTATGTATAAATATTGGAGATTGGGCAATAGCTTTTTGAAGTATCGCCAACGCTTAGATTAAAATCATAGAGCGTATAAAATGTGGAGTCTTCGGGATTGTAGTAATCCATTACCTTGTTTTCGTTGCACAGTATATGCGTCTCCACCAGGTTGTTAATTAGTTGGTTGTTTTGAATTTTAACATAAAACTCATCGAGAACAATGCAATTGCGATTTTGTACAGTGGTATCCCCGGCTTTACTAAATTTTCTAAATTTGGGGATGCCGTCAGGCATGAAACTTTCTTGATAATAAATCCATTGCACATCCCCCGACCAGTCCTGGGAATATGTGCTCGTGCATGCTAAGGTTATGAAGACAAGGAATAGGAATGGTTTCATTGTGTTTGGGTTTAGAGTGGATGGATAAGGACCCTTCGCGTGCGTTATATTTTATTTTTCAATAATTTTTTGCAGGCGGGATCCGATATCATCCGGGATGAATTTTGAGGTTTTTTTAGACTTGATGTCGTATTGGTAAAGTATATAAGGTTCTCGCAGTTCATCGAATTTGTTGTTGTCATTTTTATCAATACCGACTCGTATGGAAATAATATTAGTTTCCGGTAGTGGTTCAAAGTTTACAACTGTCGATTGGGGTAATTCAATTTTAGATAATGTGGAGTCAGATAAATGGAATATATACAGGCTTTGGAAATCCTCATGATTTAGAACGTCGTCATTATTACTGTCGGTAGAACTCCCTTTGAATAATAGAAGTTGTTCCTTGTTTATCTTGAGATAGCTCCATTGAATTAGTGAAACTTTAAAGTCAAAGATGATCTTGAATTTTTTCGTGTTGTCATCATAAAGACAGAAGTTGTTATAGTAGCCGTAATAATTCCTGTAGGTAAACTTGTTTGATCTTACTGGATTCAAAAGGGCCTCCCGTTCATATTTAATGACATTTTCTGGGACGTCCAGGTTTACCTGACTTACTGGTAGGATGAACAGTGGCCCACCAGAGTCAAGTTGTATTGGATCAAGAAAGGTTGTCTCCTGAACCTTTATTGAAACCATTGAGTCTCCAGGTTCACTGGTATTAACTACGATTCCTTCTTCGCCAATATCTCTATTAGGAAATATTTGGTGATACAGTTCAGTTAATAAAAACACCCCCCCGACTAGAACAAAAATTCCAATCAAAGAACCGAATATTGCAAGAAGTATTTGATTGTAGGCTTTTATCTTATCTAGTTTCATTTCTAATTGGAGTTAGGTGATTGGCTATGTGTTGTTACCAACAATTCGATTTATTTATTTCCTTTTAATTATCAAAAACTAAAATACCCAAAACGGCCATGCTGACTGAATTTATGTTAATTCCGCCAATATACTGACGCAATTAATGCAAATTCAGTCAACAAGTTGACGCAATTTTCATTTTTCTAAAACCTTCCTTTTTTTCTCTTTTCGGAGATAAATAAATCTCTTGCGCAGCGGCCTGTTTTCTCGCTTCCAAATATATTCCCCTTTTTCCTTTTTTACAAATGCGCAGGGTGGTGTGCTGCGAGTGGGAAACGAGCCTGTGCACTACACAAACGGCCATACAAATAGCGTCGCGCCACGGGTGTTGTGGGCAAAATAGCGGCTTGCCGTTTAGGGTGTTTGACGCATGGAATGCGTCCTTACGGCTTGGATTTTTTGACGTACTTGGTGAGGATTACGATGTGCTGATCGTTGACGCGGCCCTCGATGTGTTCGGGGTTGTCGGCAACGAGGGAGATGCGGCGAACGGCGGTTCCGCGTTTGGCGGTAAAATTGGCCCCTTTTACGTTGAGGTCCTGAATCAGCACCACGGTGTCTCCGGGCTGCAGCACGTTGCCGTTGCTGTCGATGTGCTTCACGCCGTCGTCGCTGCCAAGGGCCTGAGCCCATTCCTGGGTTTCTTCATCGAGGTAGAGCATATCGAGCAGGTCTTGCGGCCAACCTTCACCGCGGAGTTGGTTGAGCATGCGCCAGGCTACGACCTTTACCGCAGGCACTTCGCTCCACATGCTGTCGTTCAGACAACGCCAGTGGTTTGCGTCCACCGCTTCCGGGTCGGCCAGTTGCTCGCGACAGGTATTGCATGCGTAAACACACCGGTCGGCCGTATCGTTGGGTGCAGGGAGCACCTCAAAAACGCCCAAATTTTCCGTGGAGCCACAAAGTTCACAACATTCATTGCTTCGGGCTTGCAATTCTTTTTCAATACGCATATCAATACTAAGGCTTAGGTGAGGCCGCAAAGATAGGAAAAGCTATTGATGATTTGTTGATGCGCCCCTATCGGGGCTTGGATGATTTGTTGAAATTGTTTATTCGTTTAGTCCGCCTCTGCGAGGCTCTGTTTAAATTGAAGTGGTAAGTAGTAAGTGGCAAGTAATAAGTTGACATGTAACATGTCAAAAATATACTTACTGCTTATCACTTACTACTTACCACTTCTACATAAACAAGGCCCGCAGGGCCGAATAAACATCAACTTTTCATCCTAGCCCGAAGGGCGCATCAACAAATCATCAACCAGCTAGACTCTGGGTGGTCGGATGCCCCAGATTTTTCCCTGGTTGGTGCCGTGGTCGTTGGTTTTGCCTTCTATTCGGTGTTCGTCTTTGGAAAGGATGAGGTGGTACACGTCGGGATCGATGATGAGGTTGGGGTCTTCCTTGCCGGTGCCCCGCAGGTAGAGTGTCCGGGTATTGGGGTTGTAGTTGCCTACGACAAATTCCGTGGCCTCCAATCCGAGTTTGGGTTGTTCGTATTCGCGTGGACTTTTCTGCAAACGCCAGACAAAAGAACCTTCGAGTTCTCCCGCTTCGGTTTCCTTCAAATGCAAAACAAAGCTGAACAGGTGGCCGCCGGGGTCCGACCACTCACCCTGCCACCAGCCGAGTACCGATTCGTTTTGGGCCGAGGCGCTGCTCAGCGTAATTGCGATAAACAGAATAAAGGAACATACCTTTTTCATACAAACCCGTTTTCGTGAATTTCATGATTCGGTATTCAAAACGCAGTCGATAGGTGTTTTTGTATAGATTAACTCAATTGCTGGGCTTTATCGGAATCCAGGCATTGGAATTTTTCCGGTTTTCATAATCAACGAGCCAGGCCGGGTAGTTGATCCAGTCGGTCTGTCGGATAATTTTTCCTTCCGGGTTGAAATGCAAAATGCTGGTGAAGTGCATGGCTTCTACCAGACTTTCCTCCCATTTAAACGGGGTAAAGTAGCCGGTGGTCACGACTTTATTTTGGTCAACAAGTTGGTCTTCGATCACCAGGGCCACCGAGTCCATGCGCTCGAAGCCGGGAACATCCCAGTTGAAAAAAGTCTGTAAGGCGGCTTTCCCTTCGATCCGGTCGCCATTTACAATGTCTTCCAGCACGACATGCTCATCGTAGAAGTTCATGAAGGCATCAAAATCTTTTTGCACCGCATAAACGGCATAGTAGGCTTTGGCCTGCTTGCGGATGATATCCGCATCGCCTGGGTTTGGAGTGGTGGCGCAGGAATTGAGATAGACAAGGGTTGTCAGAAAAAACAAGCCGATGGCAGAAGAAAGGAGAGTACGCATTTTGAATACATTCTTGTTCGAAGTTCGGCTCAAGATAGCAAAAGTAGCCTTGTTTATGTGTTTGCGTTTTTAGGGCAAGGGCAAGGCTTGCCCCTACTTACTCCCTGCCCGGATTGGCAAGGCTACCTACCAATTCTCTGAAGTGTGTTTTCAATTTGGGTTGTTCCAGGATAAAGTCGGCAAAATTAGTGGCCTTGGATTGGCGCATGAGTTGGTCGACTACCTGAACGGCAGCAACGGTGAGTTCTTCGTTGTATTTATCTTCTGCGCCGATTGCTGCTACGTATGTTTTTAATTGCCGGCATACGCTTTCCTCTGCCCGGGCACAGGGTTGGTTGTTTAGGTTGATCCACGCCAATCGCAAGTGGGCTTCGTGGCTGAACAATTCGGGCGGCAAGGTCCCGCTTTCTAGTTGAAGGACGAGTTGCGCGTCATCTAATTTCCAGTGATTTTCCATGTTGTTTATGTTTCTAGGGTGAGGGCAAGACTTGCCCTCGCAGAGGCGAATTAAACGAATAAACAATATCTGACCACGAAGCCTAAGCCATGACTGCAAGCATATCAAAAAAGGGCTCTGCAAGGGCAGTTTTTCCTATAATTTCTGAGGTTTCTATCGCGGATTTTTTATCAATGCCTTTGGTGAAAATACGCCATGCCACAGTTTCAGGAACGATTAATTGCGTATCAACATGCGCTTGAGTCTCCACCGTTAGGTTCCAATTCTTAGCATCCCAAATCAAAAACCAATCGCCGCCTCCTGCTCCTTGAATGGTGAATTGAATGCAGGTTCCAGGGGCAGCTGTGAGCGCGCGGTAGTGGTGGGGCAGGGCCCGCATGGACGTGTCAAGATAGGGGAAATAAAACACTTTGGAATATAAGAGTGCTTCCTGGTCCACCGCCCGCCGTATCTGTTGTTGGTGATGCCATTTTTCGGTGTACTCCCGTGCAATGTGAAACCAGTTTGCCGACTCCGATTCGCCAGCCCAGGCAACGGAAAACAAGGCGGGCGCAAAGGGATCGAGCGACTCCATGTATGCACAGTATTCCCGGCCGCTTCGCTCCAATTCCTCTATGAGCACAGCGGGGCTGATGCGCCGATATGCCTGAACCCAATCAGCATTGAGTTGGTTGAGGTAGCCAACCAGGTCGCGGTAATTTTCGGTGGAGTCGGGCGGGTCTCCAAAATAGCCGTCGCGCAACATCGACAGGCTCCGCAGGTTACCGTCAAGCAGATGGCCGGCGATGTCTTTTACTGTCCAGGCTCCCGCAAGGGTGTGGCGTTGCCAGTCTTCAGGTGTTAGCGAACGCAGGAGCTGGATCAACTCCCGATCAATTCGGGCAAGCAGTGGCGCCAGGAAAATGGGTGGTGTTGGTTTCATTTAAGAGAAACGTCGGTAAGGGCCCGGGAGGTCCGGGTATATCCGGAATCAACATACCCCCGCCCCCGTAGAGACGCAAGATTTTGCGTCTAATAGGTTTTGCGTCTAAAATGGTTTGCGTCTAATAGGAATTGATAGAGAAATGTATGGTGTGTAAGAATGGTATCGCGTCAAAAAAAGATTTGTGTGTAAAATGGTTTGCGATGCGTGATTGTTCTGGGTGGAGACGCAAAACCTTGCGTCTCTACGGGGGCATGGGCTGCAAAAATATCGCCCCAGATTTTATCAAAAAATCCGGGGCGACTGCATTTAGGGTTATGTCTCAACATGTAAACCACACAATTCCGTTTCCTACAGTTTGATAAACTGCTGGTATCCGGATTGCGTCTCGGTCAGGATCCGAATTAGGTACAGACCGGGCGCGGAAGCGGTGGGCATGTTCAGTGTCAAGGTGTTGTTTCCTGATTGCAATGTTGCGCGTTCTTCCAAAATCAAACGGCCTTGCAGATCCACAATTTGGAGTTGAGCTGCCTGTGGTTTTTCAGACAATACGCGAAGCGAGAAGGCCTCCTGAACCGGGTTGGGGTAGAGTGCAAAATCGAGCGCGGTATTGGCTGCTGTATGTGTGCTGGTGACCAACGGTTCGGCAACAAAAATCTCATCCTGCACGATGGTAATCGGAGAATTTCTACGGATGATATCCGCAAGTTTGGTGTTTCGGATGGCTTCTTTTCTATCCACAGAAATAAATGGATCGTTTTCGTAGTAGAAGCGGTCGCCATCGCGCAATGCCATAAACTGGTCTTCGATGATGGTCATTGCGGTGTTTCCAAACAAGGCATCCGGCATGTGGTTTTCGGCCAGCATACCTACCCATGGGTCTATGTCGTTGATGTCTCCGTAAATAAACTCCAGGGTCTGGTTCATCAGCGGATCAGAAGTCATTTCGGAAAATGTGGTAACCTGGCTCAATCCAAACTCTGCGCGGATGGTATTGTAATCTGGAAGTCCTCGTTCCCGGCCCCGTGCGATGTTGATGGAAACCAGGTCGAGTCCACCGGCACCCGGAGGGCCAAAGAGGAAGTTGCGAAGATCGTCGATGACCTTGCAATCAAAATCCTGCTGTACCATGGTTGCCATACCGATGAGGTAGGGCTCGATGCCGTCCACATCCCGGATTGCGCCCGGGTTAAAAAATGCATCTTTCAGACTGATGTTACCCGCGGGCAGATAATTTCCGTCGTTGTCCATCCGTACCAGCAGGTTGTTGATGGTGGTGTGCCCATACCGGTATGCCGCAGCGGAAAAAACGTTCATAATTCCTGGATTCACAAACAGGTCGTATCCGTTGTAGGGCGGGAGGTCGACGCCCATTGCCGGCAGCCATTCTTCGTATACGATGGCTTGCATTTCAGCGCCAACAAGCCGGCGGGCCTGTTGGTACAACATCTCGTCGGTCCAGTCGGGGTTTTCAAGTTTAAGTTCTTCACACAGCCGGTTGTGCTCGCGTACAAACAAGGTGTGCATTCCCGTGAGAAATGGGTTTTCATTGGCGCGCACATCCCCGGCAACAAACCATTTTTCCACAAAAGGCAGGGCCATTGCCATTCCGGGAACGGATGGGTCAACAGGGGCATCGTATTCACCGGTGGTAGTGTTCCAGGGAAGCAGATTCCCACTTGATACTTTTAACCGGCCTCCATAGTAGGCACGCAGCCAGCTGGCCCGGTCGACATCAGAGCCATAAACGGCAGAAGCGTCGATAAATGCCGTGATGGAATTTACAAACTGGCGCGGGTTGTACACGGAGGTTCCGGTGTTGGGGTCGAACTCCGAACGGTGAAATGAAATGCTGGCAGCTCCGGTTCCGTTAGGGTCAAAGAATACGTCTCCGGCCGGAACAGAAATGGAAATCCCTTCATTGGGGTTGTCGTTAACGAGGGTAATATCGTGGTCGATAAACTGCCCCCAGGCCCAACAATAAGCGCTGAGCCCACGGGGGTCGTTTGCGAGGGTGTTTTGTGAAAAAATGGCGTTGCTGAGGATGCGTTCGTTTGGTCGATTGGGTCCGGCCGGTTCAGAAATTCCGTCGGCAAATCCCGTCATGGCTGTCGGGAGTTGAGTGGCGCCAACTGCACCCCAATCTGCATTCAGCAGGTTGTTGTTGTGGCCGGTAATGGTGCGTGAAGCCTGCGCAAAAATGCCGCCTGAAAAGCAGCATAAAAACAAGGCGGTGAGAATAAATTGTGTAAAGTGTTTCATGAGCAATACGTGATCAGATTAACGAATGGCGGAAGTAAGGGCCGCGTGTGTGTTGAATGGTCAAAATTAAATCAAATTAAGTAATAAGAGTCTTTTGTCTTAAATAAGTGCAAAAAAAACCAGGATTGAACCAGATATAATTACCACCCGCTCAGCCGGAGTCGGTCTTCGCTGACTTTGGCCCCCAGTTCCGAGAGGGGGGTGTTGGCGAATTCCTGTTCCATGGCTGTCCGCGCTACGGTCCAGAATGCGTGCATCGGACAGGGTTCGGATGCGCCACAGCCGGGAAGCCCGAGCAGGCAGGTGTCAAAAAAATGTTCTCCTTCTATAATTTTCACAACATCAATCAGAAAGATTTCTTCAGCCGGTTTGTTTAGCGCAACACCTCCCCGGGGACCACGGTAGGAAACCAGTAGTTTTTCCTGGGTCAGCTGTTGGAGGATTTTGGTGAGAAAATGAAACGAGATGTCCAGTTCTTTAGACATCTCCCCAATACTCACGTATTCTCCATGTTGCTTGTGCGCCACGATGTAAACCAAGGCGCGAAGGCTATAAACACTTGCTTTAGATAAGACCTTCAAATGGTGTTTAAATTACAGGGTAAATCCGGGTTTAAGACAAATTAGTCTCAAAATAACGCAAAATATTTTTTGCCTCCAAGTCCAGATTCGGAATTATTTTAAAAATGACATATATCAAATCAGCCAGCTCAAAATAGCTGCATTCGTGAACAATGACTTATTTTTGGCATAGACATCCTCTTTATTATCCAAAATCAAATGAACATGTTCAATTTAAGTGAAATCCAAAAAAACTGCGCCAGCCTCGACCGGGAATTTAAGTGGTTTTCGTACGCGCTTGAGGCTCGTTTTACCGCTTATTTTACAGGAATCAAGGAGGAAAGTAACAGCAGTTTACCTCCAGACCTGGAGAGAGATTCCTCACTATTTGCCCGACTTTTATTAAGAGAAAACGTCTCGCCCAATGCGCGCCTGGCGCTATGTCTGGCGCTGGCACCGCATGTAAAACCCCGTGCGTTGGATTTGTTTTTTAATCAAAACAATCAAACCGGAAGGTCCTATACCGAATTCGGTGGAGTGCAGTCAAATGCCCATCCGGGATTTCTCCCAACCGGCGAAACCATCTTGTTTCTGCTCAGCAAAGAAGGAACCATTGAAGAGCGCGCAGCGCTTTTGAATGCGCTGGAAGAGGAACTTTCGTATTTTATGTATGTAAAAAAATCAGAGGATACGCTACCGCGGATGAGCGGTCAACTCATCGTCCGGAAAGAAATCCTGGATCTGTTTGTAAGCCAGAGTTATCACAACATGGAATTTAGCACAGATGGTATTGTACCTGCATCGAATAAAGGCTGGGAAGATCTGATTGTTGCACCCCCGGTTAAAGAAGAATTAGACCTGATTCAAACCTGGTTACAACTGGCGCCGGCAATGACTGAACTAATCGGCGATCCAATGTATGCGCAGGCGGGCTACCGCGCTTTTTTCTACGGTCCCTCCGGCACCGGAAAAACCCTGGCGGCCTCATTAATTGTCAATTCGGTCGGATTTGAACTGTATCGGGTTGACCTTTCTCAATTGGTCTCAAAATACATTGGGGAAACGGAAAAAAACCTGCAAGCGCTTTTTGATCATGCGAAACGGAATTCCTGGATTTTATTTTTTGATGAAGCAGATGCCCTGTTTGGAAAACGGACTACAGTCAGCTCCGCTCACGATCGATATGCCAATCAGGAAGTTTCCTACATCATTGGTCAATTAGAATCCTTTGGGGGACTTTCAATTTTTGCCTGTCATACACCCTATTATGAAGAATCGAAATTCCTTCGACGGTGCCAGTCGGTCGTGCATTTTCCAATGCCCGACAAGGAGCAGCGCTATCTCCTTTGGAAGAAAACCTTTAGCGGGAATTGGCCCATCTCACCGGATGTCGATTGGGAAGAACTGGCCAGCGCATATGAACTATCCGGAGGCACCATGGTGCGCATCCGGCAGCGGGCTTTTTTGCTTCTACAAAGTCGGGAAGCAAAGGAAATTACCCACGGCATGCTGCTTGAATGCATCCGCCACGAGCTTCGGTAACCGGACCGCTCAGGCTGACTAAAAGCCCGGATTTAAACAGCTATTGACAAAAACACACAACACAAAAACTCCATGTACTACCCAAACAACATCCGCCCCATCCTGGCTTTTTTAGCCTGTTTTTTGTTTTGTCAAATCCAGGGCTTCAACCAGGTTTTCGACATCAACTTCGCAAACCTGGGTCTGGCACGAGCCGATCTTCTGACCTATGAACGGGGATTTAAACTGTTTATTCAGGACGACAATAAGGTGCTCCATATTGGCCAAAGTTCAGGTCACCCAACTTTTGGCCCGCATACCATTTCCGTTTTACGGTACAACTACAACGGCCAATTGGATTCCAGCTACTCCGACGACGGGGTTCGCCTGGTAAAATACCAGGACCTATACGACACCTACTACCATGCCTCAGATCTGCAGGCCGATCAAAAACTCCTGCTCGCGGGGTACTGTAGCTCCTGCCGGTTTGTGCAACGCTACCTTCCCGATGGAAGCCTGGATACCAGCTTTGCTGACGCAGGCACCCTCGATGTATTTGAGGACGGACTGTACTGGGATCAGATTGATGTTCGTGCACTGGACAACGGTCAAATACTCCTCATCCGACGCTACAAACCAAGCGCGGTGGCCCCGGTGGTGTATGCCCTGTACCGCTACGAAAATGATGGAACGCTCGACCTGACGTACGGCACAAACGGTCGGGTTGATCTTGAAATACCGGATGTTGGCGAGTTTCTGGTGGGCAATTATTTGATTCTGGAAAATCAAAACTTCATGGCCAGCGGTTCACTTATGTATGTGGATAGTTTTGGGACCGAGTTTGAAGATCTGGCTCTGTTGCGCTGGCTGCCAAACGGCCAGCTCGATCCTTCTTTTGGAGATGGAGGCCTGGCCCGCCATCCCGTGCTGGCGTTGAGCGACATGAAACTGGACGCGGGGGGGAATGCCGTGTGCGTGGGTACCGTCAACCTCAACCAACAGGGCACCACGGGCTCAATGGCTATTTTGCGCTTTGATGAAAACGGATTGATCGATTCCAGCTTTGCTGTAAATGGGGTGCAATCGGTTGATATTGGCGTGTATGCCGACTACGCAAATACCGTCGAAATCCAAGCCAATGGAAACATATTGATCGGAGGAAGCTATTTCAATTTTGGCGGAGGTTCTGTGACCGACTGTGCCCTGGTCCGACTTCTGCCGGACGGTTCTTTTGATCCGGATTTTGGCGAAGACGGCGTATTCAAGGCAGGCGTTGCCAGTGGTACGGATATCATCACGGACATCGCCCTGCAGGACGACAACAAGGTAGTTTTTGGCGGCTATGGCAACTATGCCAGCTTTGACATAATTACCGCGCGTGTCATCCTGGATAATCTGGTCGTTACAGCCGATCAAAACCTGTGTGCGGGTGAGTCCCTGGTTTTGAATGCCAGCACCGAGTGGACGCCAATTGGCTGGGCAAATGCAGAAAATCCCGACAGCCTGCTTACGACGGGCTTGGCACTCACGGTTAGTCCGGAAGAAACCAGCACCTACCTGTTTTATACCAATGAGGATACGGCCTCGGTTACCATCACCATTCTGTCGGCACCTTCGGTGCAGTTGCCCGCGGATACTATGTTCTGTGCGGGCGAGCAATTGCAGGTACAGGCAGACTATCCGGGAGCCCAATACCTGTGGCAGGATGGCAGTACAAACTCCGGGTTTGTCATTGAGGATTCCGGTATCTTTTGGGTGGATGTTTCCAATGCCTGCGGAACGGTTCGCGACAGCATAGCAGTGGATATTATCGACCTTTCGTTTGCCAACCTGGGGGACGATCAATCCCATTGCGATTCTGCTTCGGTGGTTCTTGGTATGGCATATCCGGACCTGTCCTACCTATGGCAGGATGGGTCGACCGAACCCATTTTTACAGTAAGTGAAACAGGGCTGTACTGGCTGGAAGTCGGTCTGGCTGGCTGCCAGTATCGCGACAGCATTTATGTTGAACTGCTGACTTCCTCTCAGGCCGATTTGATGCTTACTGTTTGCGATTCCTTTACTTCGCCCAGTGGCCAGTTTGTCTGGATGGAAAGTGGAGTGTACCAGGATGTCATCCCCAATGCTGCGGGCTGTGATTCGCTGTTGACTATTCACCTGACCATTCCGGAAATCGATGCAACGGTGAGTCAGAACGGGGGCGTATTGAGTGCCAATTCTCCGGGACTTTTTTACCAATGGTACCGCTGTGAAAACGGGTTGGAAGTATTGCCCGGGGAAACAGCGCAGGCATTCACAGTGCCACAAAGCGGACAATACGCAGTAGAAGTTTCGGATGGACTTTGTTCGGCGTTTTCTGAATGTGTTCAGGTTGATATCGTGTCAAGTGACAGTCCGGAAAAAGACTCCTTTTTACTCTATCCCAACCCGGCGAGCGATCGGGTGTATCTGCGGTTTGACAGTCCAGGTTCCCGCATTCTGTCACTAACAGACATGCAGGGAAGGGAGGTGTATACGGCCACAACATCCGACGTGGAACATCCACTGAGCCTTGCAGCCCTTCCCTCAGGATGCTATGTTTTGCAGGTGTACGCTCAGGGGCGGGTTTTGCGTGCTTTGGTGGTGAGGAAGTAAATAGACCCTAAATTGGTTTTGAATAGATTTTATAAAGCCTCCAAATAACAAGTGCTAAAAGGAGTATTGAAACCAATTGGATTTTCAGCCTCCAAGGTTTTTTGCTAACTAATTTTTCCACTCGGAGAGCCTCCGTTGAGTTGCTCCAGGCAATGAAGGCGTCTGCCATTGGAAATTCTCCGAATAAATAGGACTTTGATTCTCGGGTATTCCATCCCATGCCAAACAGTTCAATGCTGTTGCGAAGTCCGATGGCAACTTCTGGTTGTCCGTATTGTGCAAATACACGTTGTCCTACAATTGAGGCTGCACCACCAATGCCCCAAACAATCGGTCCGGAGTCTATATCACCACTTCCCGGCGCTTCGTTTGGATATTCACAAATGCCAGGAAGCCCGAGGCGATACCGGAGAAAAGTAGTGGTATATCGATCCATTTTTTGCCGGGCATATGTTGAGTCAATTTCAAATAAAAAATTCAGGATCAGGCTTTGGGAGGAACCTCTTGCCGGGATAGAAACCTTGCCATCAGAAGCATTGACAGCATGCGGAATCAATCCAAGGGGGTCTGTTCTTTTTTCCACCTCCAAAAGCCAGGAAGAAATTGTGTTTTGGTAGGATCCGGGAAACAAGTCTTCTCCCTGTTTGAGTGAAGCCATCGCAACAGTCATATCCGCTGGCCAACAGGCCTCATAATAGGATGGAAGGAATGGTTTTTCACTTTTATTCAAGGCTTCCTGTATCTCATCACAATTAGTTTGAAACAATTTGCAATCAAGAGAGTCTCTTCTTTCCGGGTCTTGAAGTTTTAATTTTCGTCCTAAAACATAATTGCACCATCCCCGATAAAAAATTCCATATTCTGGTTGAAGGCTTCGATCAAAGGTCTTTTTTGCCTCATCTGAATTTAGAGAATGAATTACTTGGTTTAGTTCTTCGAGGCCTTCCGAATACAATGTACTTTCTGGGTTTTGGTGTTCCAGAACTTCCGCCCAGGAGAGGGCATACAGGGCATTGAAAAACACAAACCCTTCAGGGTAAATGGCCTGCATTTTTTCAGCGCCTCCATTGGCCCTGACAGCCTTTAGATAATGCAGTTGGCCGAGCAGGTCCTGGTTCACATCTTGATCAAGCTGGCCAGTAAACTTCGGCGCGTAATACAGGCGCCAATTGAAGCTTAGAATTCCTAATCCAAGAGCTATCAGCAAGAGTGTACGCAGGCCTTTTAGTACCATTAAAACTAGTGCTTATTTTTCAAAAATATACTTCTTCAGGGGCTCTCCGGCTTTTGAGAATGCCTCTAAAAAATCAAATCCAAGTTTTTCCAGGATGCGTTGGGATGCTATGTTTTCGGGATGGAACACGGCATAGATCGGATAAAAATTCGTGTGGTTTAGTCCAAACTCCAGTGCCAGTTGGGCTGCCTCAAAAGCAATTCCCTGTTTTCTGTATGCGGCTTTTAGTTGCCATCCGATCTGCTTTTGTCCGGTATCGGGAATAGGCGTAAGGTTGATTCCGCCGATGAAGTCCCCGTTTATCCGATTTCGAACGACCCAGTAGTATCCGGTTTTATCCAGGATTTGCTGGTGTTTGAGGTTTAAGAAATCCAGGTATTCCGCATCACTTTTGTTTGCCAAAGGAGCGATGTATTTAAACGTTTCGGGCTCATGAAACATTTCCAGTGCCTCCGGAAAATCCGAGGGCGTGAGTAGTTTCATGTAAAATCTATCGGTCTGCATGGCGTAAAAAATCAAGGATGGCTTGTCGATAATTTTCTGCCTGTTCGATGTACACGCTGTGCCCGGCGCCGGGAATAATTTTCAGGCTGGCATTTGGAAAAACCGTGAGGTATTCCTGTGTGAACCCCCATTTCTGGTTGTCGCATTGTCCTTTTAAAACGAGTACCGGAGCCTGTATGTTTTTGAGATTATTTCGCGGGTCGGATACATGGTGCAGGTCGTTCACGGTGCAAATATGGGCATAATATCCACCGCCTTTACCTGATTTCAGGGCTTTGGCAGCATCGCAGCAGGTTGATCGGTTCAGGGCGGTATTTAATTCTGCAAAAAAGGCATCGGCTTCGGAATCCGGCATCCATTTTTTACTCCATGCCCGAGCCACGAATTCGGCAGTTTTGCTCCGCCAATTTTGAACTTTTTTATTTCCATCAGTATTGGAAAATGCAGGTGCCCGCAGCTGCAAGCTATCCGGCGGTGCAAGGTCTGCCAGCCTGTGATCAACGGGATAAATGGGCCCCGGACTGGTAAGTACAATGGCCTGAATTTTATCGGGATTTTCAGCAGCAAAAAAATTGGCTAAAATGGCTCCCCACGATTGCGCAACGAGGATGACCCGCTCGGCCCCAATCTGCTCCAGTACCTCCTCCAAATCCTGTCGGTGTTGTGCAACCGTGTACCGGGAAAGGTCGTCCATCCGGTCGGAGGCTCCGGAGCCGCGCTGGTCGTAGAGATACAGGGTGTACCCGCTCTCAGCAAGCGGTTGCAAAGCCTGGGTTATTGCCTCATGGATATGCCCTCCCGGTCCACCATGCAGGTACAGAATCGGGTAGGGTTGTGTGGCTCCTCGGGCTTCAATTTGGGTGTAGCCGATTCGCGCTCCATCCGAAAGCGTCCAGTATTGTGTACCGGACAGTGGCTGAAAATCCGGCACCGCATAGGTTCTCGGAATGGCTGTTAGGCCCACCCACACCAGAAGTCCGGCAAGCAGCATCCAACCAACAATTTTAAGCGGTTTGTATTTTGAAGTCATGCGCACGGCTATACGGGTTTATTGCGATCATAATCCAGAACTCCGGGCTGTAGGGGCAGCGGGCGGATGTCTTTTACCCAGGCTTTTTCCAGGAATGGAAGTACAGCCTGGATGGATTCGAATTCATCCAGATGGCTTGGCGAAACGGAAAAGACTGCTTCGGTTAGTTGCGGAGTGACGACGGCCTCGTCTCCGTGATCCAGAAACAAGTCGAGCACCTCGTTCCAGGGGCCGTAGTTGGACAGTAAAACCAATTCATCCGGGCATTCCAGTTCCACCGTTTGGATTCCGGCTTCGAGCTCCAGATCGCTGAGCAGGTTGCGTGCATCCGACAGGCGGGGGGCTTGCCCCGCTTTTCCACAGGAATGCCAGGCCCAGATGGGAGCAGTTTCAGGAGCAGAAATTCCGCGTTCAGTCAGTTGTCCATGCATCCACTGGTAGGCTTTTTTCCAGCCACTCTGATTGGAATACCGCGCCCAGGGGGCGTGTAAAACCCCGGTTTTATCCAGGATTTTTACGGCTTCAACGGATTGAAAAGTCCAGAGTCGCATGGCTATTTCAGATTGAGTTTTTTAACCCGGTCGCCGACCGTAAAGTCTTTCATTTCCCGGTCGAGTTGGTCGAATTCGGCCTTACTGGCTTTTTTTACAAAAGCCCCGTTTTTGAGGAGGTGAATTTCGTCGCAGGTGTCGCTCAGGGTGGAAAAAATATGGGATGAAAGCAGGACGATCTTATCGAGCGCCCGCAGTTCCCGGATGATTTCCGTGATCAACATGTTGCTGTGGATATCCACACCATTGAAGGGTTCATCCAGGATAAAAACGGAGTTGTCTTGCAGCAAAATTGCAGTGAGCGCCAACTTCTTTTTCATGCCGGTGGAGTAGGTGGCCGCATACTGGTCGAGCGGGAGGTCGAAAATATTTTTCTCCTGAATATTGACCTCAGTTTTATCCCGTGCCACACAAAAAAGTCGAAGGTATTCCCAGCCGGTTATTTTTGGAAAAAAGTAAGGGTCGGTCTGCAAAAAACCCAAGTAGTTTTTCAGCGGATTGAACGCACTTTTTATCGTACCCATGCAGGATTCCAGTCCGGCAATGCATTTGAAAAGTGTGGTTTTCCCAGCACCGTTTTCGCCCACGATGCCATACACCCGCCCCCGTTCGAACTGGAGGTTGATATCCCGCAGCACGTCGTGGTTGCCGTAGGATTTACTCAGGTTTTTTAACTCAATCATTGCAGGTAAAATTTGAGGCGTTCTTGGGCGCGTTTGTAAAAATAAGGGCCAACCAAAAGCAACATGGGGGGGAACCACAGACTGAGGCCCAGCATGAATGCCTGCGGCACATTTATTTTCTCGGGGAAAGCTGCGTACTTGGCCAGAACCATGAGCATCAGGTAAGCACTGCCCAGCAGCATAATTCCCAATACAGGATAGGTGTTTTCCGGAAAAAACCAGATCAGGCCTCCCGCTATTGGCAGACTAAGCAGTACGGAGTACAAAGCCGCAGTTTTTATTTTTTCCCAAATGAAACGTCGTGGTTCCATGGCAAAAATCCACACGAGGTAGGGCCCTTCCGGTGTGCCGTAAAATGACATGCAGCACAAGAAAATCAACAGGAGTGCAAAAGCTCCTAGGTTGAAATTGCCCACACCAATTCCCATAACGCAGAGAAAATATGCCAGTAAAAAAAGCGGGTAGGCCTGTCGAAACCCGGTCGGAAACTCATACGGCCGTCGGGAAAACGGAGTTGGCAGGCGCCCCTGAAACCGGTTTTCAAACTGAAACATGGCAAGCACGGGCACTAGAAGCAAGACGCCCAGACCATATAAAAACTCGAATTTTGAAAGCAAAAAAAGCGCAAAGGGCAGGGCCGTAAGTGCATTTTCCATCCACCGAATTCGACGGTATTGTTGCTTGTTGAAACAGGTCTTCAAAAACTGATTGCGCTGGTGAGCACCCCAGGGTGCCATCGCAAAAACAGCAAGCAGGACATAAATCGGAGCGGCGAATTCCGTTTTATAAAACAGGAATTCTGACAAGCCTATAAAACCCAACAACCCCAGGATATACCCGGCTACGGGAGGCAACCCGAATTCAATCAGGTTCCGGTTGAGCATCCGGTATTGCAGGGTGAAATAGTACTTCATGGCATTGCTTGCTTTGGCCCTGGAAATGTGTAGTCGTTTTTGCCCAGGTGCTTTTCACAAAGAAAACAAAAGCGCGTTTTGATGTTGCTTCTTTTTGACAAGTGTGCTGCACAACAAGGCAGAATCGGTTTTTTCCCGGATAAAAGTCCCGGCGTTACCGTTGAATATGAACCAAACGGCTCCCCAACCAGACTGAACCGGAATGCATAGTGAGCAGGTAACTTCCGGCCGGGAGTTCCCCCAGTTCTATTTTGCTTGTTCCTTCTGCGCATTGTGTGGAAAAAACCATTTGGGCATGTGCATTGTAAAGAGTCAGCTGAAATGGTCCTGGTTGGCTTGTCTCCGTTTCCAGATTAAGGGTCTTAGAACAAGGGTTTGGGTACAGTACAAATTCCGGTTTTTTATCCGGGGTTTCCAAAACGGGTGAAGTCATGGGTTCCACTTTGGTGCGGATACTTAGGTCGAGTTCCCAGGCTGGCGGTCCGGTCTTCGCGTAAGCTCCACGGAAATCCCAGCCTTTCAGATTTCCGTCAAAATCGAGGCTGAAGTCGGTGTATAGGTCGAGTCCGGTATAGTCGATTGAGGTTCCTTGCATGACGTTGGGCAGGGGCGTAAGGTCCAGCCCGCTGATTTGGTCGGAAGGATTGGCAAGGAAGGCCGTGGCATCCCAGAGCAGGGCGGTGAGGTTTTGATCGGAAGGGATGGAACCGATGTTGAGCGGTGTGGTTGCAAAAATGGCATTTCCGGCTACCCGTTGTTCGTATGCCGGGTTGGGGTTGATGATTTCCAGTCCTTCCGTTGCACTTAAAATGGTGTTGTTAAAGAAGTACATGTTGCGAGGGGCGAATCCATTGTGGGGAAAGCTGTAAATCCCCCAGCCGCCGAGTTGGTGGTTGACCAGGATGTTGTTGTAAAAAACCACATTGCCGGTTCCCTGGAAAAGCCCTTCTGCAGGGTTTTGCCACAGAAAGTTGCCGTAGATTTCGTAGTAGTCGTTGGAGCCATCGCCCGTGGCGGGGAAGTTGCCGACGAGCAGGTTGGGGCGGGCTACATCCGGGTCGGCACCTTCTGCTTTTGAAATAACATTGTATCGGATGGTGGTTTTTCCATTCAGGGTCATTCCCGGAATCGTTCGCAGGCCTTCATTCTGGTGTTTTACCTGGATGCCATACCGGATCGGGTTGGTCACGAGGTTGTATTCGATCAGTCCGTTTATAAAAGGCCCGGATCCGTCGGAGTTTCCGAGGTACATGGCCAGTCCCGGCGAGCGGAAGGTGTTGTGTCGGATGACCCAGTCCCAGGAAGGGCATTTGGTATTGATTCCCACCGTGAGGGCCGCCCCGCCGTGGTTGATCACCAGGAGATTTTCTAGGGTAATATGGTGTGTCCAGTTTCCCTGGGTGCCTTCTGCTTTTACGGCGTCGATGTAGGGAATGTTTTGTCCGTCTATAGTAAGGTTTTTAATCACCAGGTAGGCGCATCGCTCGATACTAATGGTGTTGCAGCAGGCGTTTCCAAGAAAAATGGCATCCTGGGTTCCTTCGGGGCCCATAATTACTATGGGTGCATTTTCTTCGCCGACAATGTCGTCGAGGTTCATCCGGTTGGTATAGGTGCCGGCTTCCAGAAGCAGGGTATCGCCTGCTTGTAGTTGCGGGATGTATCCGAGGTAGTCGGAAGGGGTTCCTGTATAGGTAGTGGCATTGCCGAAGTAGGTAGTAGCTTGTGCAGATTAGCAGGAGGAGTGTTTTGATGCTTTTCATGATTGTAAATTGAGTTGAATTCAGATAGTTGGGGTGCATTCTATGAAAGGCTATTCCGGATAATTTCAGAAACTTCTCCAGCACGATCTACCACCATGAAATGCCCTCCACCGCGTACAAGTAGCATTTTCCCCGGAGGAAGGAGCAGATCTTGGTCTCCACTAATTTTTATGCAATTGGGAATAGGTGTTTTGTTTGTCCAGGTACACAATGCATAGCAAGCCCATTTGCAAAATGCGGATCGGTGTCGTGCAGGATTTCTTTCAACAACTTCTTGTCTACTGCACCAAAAGTCTGGATGCCAGCCAGGGTGGAAGGATGAAAAAAGCCGCTGGAATAATGTTGAGGATTCTGGTTTTCCGATCCACCTGTAGAGTGGGCGGAGTTCCGTGCTTGTCTCAGCCGAGAAATAAGGATTGTAAGTTCCGGGTAGATTAGTTTGCTTACTTCCACAGCGATAAGTCCGCCAAAACTGACTCCCAGTATTCCAAATGGCTGCTCGGTGTTTATACTTTTGAAATCCGTTCTGCATAGGATTTTATCGACTCTTTATTTTAGGGCTGTATCCAGGGCACAGGGATGATTTTATCCCGGATGTGCAGGTTTTGGAAAACGCGTTCGTCGGCGCCAAGGCCGCTGAATGCATAGATGTTCATGGTGGGGACTTTTGTGGTTTACTGGCCGTTGGAGACGCCCTGGTAGGGCGTCTGTACGGGGGGGTAAGGGGGGAAATTGGGGAGGTAGTTGAACGTTTTTTGTTCGTGATCGAGGGTGCTGATGTAGGTGTTGAGGCCGTTGGTGATGGCCATGTAGGGTACTTGCAATCGGAGGTTGTATACGGCAGCCTGGTCGAAGGTTTCCTGGGTGAGGCGCACTTTGGGCGATTTGCATTCTATCAGCAGCCAGGGTTGGAGTTCGCGGTCGTACACCAGAATGTCGCAGCGCTTGGGCATGTCGTTGATCACAACCCGTTGCTCGGAGCGAATCCGTGAACTGGGGTACATACGCTCTTCCATTAGATACAACAAAACCAATTGCCGAAGCAGTTCCTCGGGCGTCAACACCAAATGCTTTTTTCGAATGGGATCAAAGATGTATTCCTTGCCTTCCTTACGGGTGCGGCGAAGCCGGGATTCAAATTGAAGGAAGTCCAGGTGTACTTGCATACCAACCTAAATTGATGATTTGTTGATGCGCCCCTGGCGGGGCTAGGATGATTTGATGATTAGTCGTCAGTAGTCAGTTTTTGGGGTTGTGTAAATCTGACCACTGACCACTGACCACTGACCACTGGTCTACGAATGATTCGGTTCAAACATACTTGTTTATTCCGAAAAATAGTGGACTTTTGTTTATCAATGAAAGCGCCATTTTGGTATATCATTTTCAATCCTGCTGCGGGTGGCGGGACTCTGGAGGCGGAGTGGCCCCGGCTGGAAGCCTGTTTGCGAACGGCGGGTTACAGCTACACCGTGGCTTTTACCAGGTACAAGGGACATGCGATTCGACTGGCCGAAGAGGCCGTGCTCAAGGGGCATCGCTACCTGATGGCGGTCGGCGGAGACGGGACCAACCACGAAGTGGTAAACGGGATTTTTAAGCAAAAAAAAGTGGCACCCAACGAGGTGTATTATGCCTTGTTGCCATTTGGCACCGGGAATGATTGGGCGCGCTATTACGAACTCTCCCGAGATTTTGAGGAGCGCCTGGCCCGCATAAAAAAACTGAAGACCCAGAAACAGGATTTAGGCTGGGTGCGGTACCAATCCGATGAAGGTGAACAAGAGCGCTTTTTCGTCAATGTTGCCGGGATGGCCTACGATGCATTTATAGCAAAAAAAACAGAGGAGATGGAACGCCGCCCGGGTGCTATCCAATACCTGCTCATGGTAGCCCGCTACCTGTTTCAATACGAACTTCAACCCGCCCGGATTGAATTTGATGAGCAGCAAATTGACGATCTGTTTTATACCATTAATATTGGTATTTGTCCGTACTCCGGCGGCGGCATGCGCCTGGTCCCCCAGGCAGTGCCCAACGATGGCATGCTGGCCCTGACCTTTGCGCGGGAGCTGCCGAAGTGGGAAGTGCTGGTACAAACCCGTCGCTTTTACACAGGCACCATATTGGATCATCCCAAAATTACCGGACTGAATACCGAAGGGCCAATCCGGGTGCTTCCACTACAGGGAACCACCACCTTGCTCGAAGCCGACGGGGAGTTTCTGGGGTATGCGCCTGCAGTTTTTCGAATTATGAAAAAAGGCTTGCGGGTAGTGATTTGAGCCCTACATTAATCTGGTAATTGGACTTGTTGTGGCGGGTTTTCAGTGTGAAAATACAGGGAGGCAAAGCCTTTGTTTACCGTCGCCTGGCATGCTAAAAAGGGGTGGGCTGGGCTGGAAAGCAGTCGACAAGTGGTTTTTTCCGACATTTCTTTTAAAAAATGTGAAAAAACAGGCGAACTAAGCGCTTGATTTTTGGTTGATAATTGTGAAATGAGGGCGCTTTTTCTAATTTTGCAGCGCACAAACCGAGCCTTCGGTGGGTTTTCAATCCGACATGTTGTTCTGGACCTAGTTTATGAACAACATGTACGCCTACGGCCGGCCACAGTAGCCATCCTGGTTTCTTTTATAACTACTAAGCCTTTTACTTTATGATTTTCGACCTGAAAATGATCCGGGAGTTTTACAAAACCTATCCCGAACGTGTTGATGCCGCCAAAGCCAAGCTGGGACGGCCGCTGACCCTTGCTGAAAAAATCCTGTATGCTCACTTGCATGAGGACAGCCCACTCAAAGAATACAAGCGGGGATCGGATTATGTATTTTTCCAGTTGGACCGCGTTGCCATGCAGGATGCTACTGCACAAATGGCTTTGCTGCAGTTTATGACCTGTGGCCGGAAGCGGGTTGCCATTCCTTCTACCGTGCACTGCGACCACCTCATTACGGCCAGTGAAGGCGCCGACAAAGACATGGTTGCCGCATTGGATAAAAACAAAGAGGTTTTTGACTTCCTTTCAACCGTTAGTCAGAAATACGGAATTGGTTTTTGGAAACCAGGCGCTGGTATCATTCACCAGATCGTGCTCGAAAATTATGCATTCCCGGGTGCCATGATGATTGGTACGGACTCCCACACGGTAAATGCCGGTGGTTTGGGAACCGTTGCAATTGGTGTGGGTGGTGCCGACGCAGTGGATGCAATGGCCGGAATGGGCTGGGAATTGCAGATGCCCAAGTTGATCGGTGTGAAACTCACCGGTAAACTGCGCGGATGGACTTCCCCTAAGGACGTTATCCTGAAAGTAGCCGGAATTCTGACAGTAAAAGGTGGAACCGGTGCAATTGTTGAATACTTCGGAAAAGGTGCCGAAAGCCTGAGTACAACCGGTAAAGGAACCATTTGTAACATGGGTGCCGAAATTGGAGCAACAACCTCTACGTTTGGGTATGATAAAACCATGAACCGCTACCTGCGCGCTACCGGCCGATCTAAAATCGCCACCATGTGCAACCGCATGAAGGATTACCTGACCGGCGATCCGGAGTGCTACGAAAATCCTGAAAAATACTTTGACCAGGTAATTGAAATTGACCTCTCCAAACTGGAGCCACACATCAACGGTCCGTTTACTCCGGACTTGGCGTGGCCACTTTCCAAGTTTGCACAGGCAGTTAAGAAAAACAAATATCCGGCTACACTGGAAGTAGGTTTGATCGGATCCTGTACCAACTCTTCCTATGAAGACCTTACCCGCGCTGCTTCCATAGCGCGTCAGGCCAAAGAGAAAAACCTGGAGGTAAAAGCCGAATTCACCATTACACCGGGTTCTGAACTGATTCGCTTTACAGCCGAGCGCGATGGCATTTTGGATGACTTCTCCGACATCGGTGGTGTTGTGATGGCCAATGCATGTGGACCATGTATCGGTCAGTGGAGCCGCCACATCGACGACGATAAGCGCCCGAACTCCATCATGACTTCCTTCAACCGGAACTTTACCGGACGAAACGACGGAAACCCAAATACCCACGCATTCGTGGCTTCTCCGGAAATTGTTACAGCATTCGCCATCGCCGGCGACCTGACCTTCAACCCGAAGAAAGGTAAACTCGTAAATAAAAACGGAGAAGAAGTAAAACTCGACCCACCAAAGGGAATTGAATTGCCTAAGGACGGGTTTGACGTGGAAGATGCAGGTTACATCGAGCCGGCAAAACGCGGTGGCCGCATCAAGGTGGCAGTGGATAAAAAATCCGAACGCCTTCAGTTGCTCAAGCCATTTGTGCCAATTACAAACGACGAATTGCAGGGCATGCGCGTTTTGATCAAGGCAAAAGGAAAATGTACTACCGACCATATTTCTATGGCGGGTCCATGGCTCAAATACCGCGGACACTTGCAGAACATTTCCAACAACTGTCTGATCGGTGCTACTAACGCATACAACGACGAGCGCAACAGCGTACTGAACCTGGAAACAAACGAATACATGGCGGTGCCTGCTTCGGCTCAGGCTTACCAGAAAAAAGGCATCGGAACCATCGTATTTGGTGAGGAAAACTACGGTGAGGGATCAAGCCGCGAACACGCAGCCATGGAGCCTCGCTTCCTGGGTGTGAAAGCAGTGGTTGTAAAATCGTTTGCCCGGATTCACCAAACCAACCTGAAGAAGCAGGGTATGCTCGGACTGACCTTCGCCGACCCGGCTGATTACGATAAAATTCGCCAGGACGATAAGGTGAGCATCCTCGGTTTTGAGTCCTTCAAGCCAGGTACACCACTGACCATCGTGCTAGACCACGCCGACGGAACGCAGGATTCATTCAAAGTGAATCATACCTACAACCAACAGCAAATTGAGTGGGTACGCGCCGGTTCGGCCTTGAATAAAATTCGCACAGAAATGATTGGAAAGTAATTTTTAAGCGAATTCATTTTAAAAAAACCGGGTAGTGCTAATTGGCGCTATCCGGTTTTTCTTTTTTTCGGGAAATTTGGGCATACCCTTAACACTCTAAATTACCAGATTATGCAAAATGCTGTTTCCTTTTTTATCGTTTTAGTTTTATTTCTTGTTGGCTGCAAGCATTCCAATATTGAGTTGATTAGTCCGGAAGACACGGCTACATCTTCTGACCCAGTTGAGTTGGTTAGCCCGAAAGACACTACCATACCATTTGGCCCGGTTGAGTTCAATTGGTCGAGCAAGATCGATGGCCCATCCCGATTGCTCGTTTCAACGGCATCCGACTTCAGTAACCCGGTTTTAGATACGCTTGTGGACGCGCACCATTTTACTTTTGAAAAAGGCCTGGCTCCCGCAACACAACATTACTGGATGGTTACCATAGATGATCAGAGTGCCACCGCTTCTTTTAAAATTGAAAATGCTCTGGAAAAATACCTCGGAAGTGAACAGGTAACGGGACGCTACAAACTCTGGGATATTTCTGGGGTTTATTGGGATACCACATATCAAACGGAGGTTAGTCTGAAAGCCTTTACTCAGTATGTACACGTTGAGGAATCTGTGTTCGGAATTGATCAAAAGTTGTATTTCACGGGGTGGGGAAATCCGGAGGAGGAGATAAATTATTTTACTATAAACTCATCGGGCCATTATGGAATTTACCTGCACATTGATCTGGAAACAGACTCGCTTCATTTTTATGGAATGGATGGAGGCCTGGGTAATGGGGATACATGGGATTTTAAATGGAAGAAGGATTAAAGGCTTTTGAATCAAAAACGTTTCAGGGTATTGTTCCAATAAGGCTCATCCATTCTTTTTCTATAATTGAACGGGAGGCGCACATGTAGTGCGTCTCTACGATTTTATTCCCATAACCCAGACAAGCTTTCAATATTTCGTGCATAATATGTGCCGAACCCGTACCTTTGCGGCTCAATTTTAAAAAGCATCATCCTATGTTTCGCACCCACACCTGCAATGACCTTCGAATCGAACACGTCGGACAAACCGTTACACTGGCCGGATGGGCCTCTGTTATCCGAGATAAAGGCGGCCTTTTATGGATCGACTTACGCGATCGATACGGAATTTCCCAGCTGGTTTTTGATGAAAACTATACCTCCGAATCCTTGTTTGAAATTGCGCGAAGCGTAGGTCGTGAGTTTGTTATTCAGGCTACGGGTGAAGTCATTGAGCGGGCCTCCAAAACCAATAAAATTCCCACTGGCGACATTGAGATCAAGGTGAGCGAACTAAAGGTTCTCAACAAGGCCAAAACCCCACCCTTTACCATTCAGGATGATACCGATGGGGGAGAAGACCTTCGGATGAAATACCGCTACCTGGATATTCGCCGCGATGCCGTTCAAAAGAACCTGATTTTCCGCTCCAAACTGGCCATTGAAAGCCGGAAGCACCTGGCCGACCAGGGTTTTATCGAAGTGGAAACCCCGTTTTTGATAAAAAGCACCCCAGAAGGTGCACGCGACTTCGTGGTGCCATCCCGGATGAACGAGGGCCAGTTCTATGCGCTCCCTCAAAGTCCGCAGACCTTCAAGCAAATCCTGATGGTTGCCGGAATCGACAAGTATTTCCAGATTGTGAAATGCTTCCGGGATGAAGACCTTCGTGCCGACCGTCAGCCGGAGTTTACTCAGATCGACTGCGAGTTGTCGTTCGTACACCAGGAAGATATTCTCAATACATTTGAAGGACTTACCAAGCACCTGTTCAACGAACTGCTCGGTATCCAACTGTCCGATTTTCCCAGAATGACCTACGACGAAGCCATGCGCCTGTATGGCTCCGACAAGCCAGATCTTCGTTTTGGAATGCCATTCAACGACCTGAGTGCTCAGGCTAAAGGCAAGGGCTTCCCTGTATTTGATGCGGCAGAATCCGTATTGGCTATTTGTGCTGAAGGCTGTGCTGAATACACCCGCAAGCAACTCGATGCCCTGACCGATTGGGTTAAGCGCCCACAAATTGGTGCCAGCGGTTTGGTATATGTAAAATACAATGCCGATGGCAGCATCAAGTCTTCTGTCGATAAATTTTACGGCGAGGAAGACCTGAAGGGTTGGATTGAAACCTGCGGTGCCAAGCCGGGCGACCTGCTTTTGCTGTTGTGCGGTGAAGAAGAGAAAACGCGCAAGCAGTTGTGTGAACTCCGTTTGGAAATGGGTTCCCAGATGGGCATCCGCGAAACCGGGGAATTTAAGCCACTTTGGGTGGTTGATTTCCCGCTCCTGGAATGGGATGAAGACGCTGGCCGTTTCTTTGCCATGCACCACCCGTTCACCTCTCCCAAACTGGCCGACATCCCAAAAATGGAATCATCCGATAATGAGGTGCTCAAAAGCATGCGCGCTGATGCCTACGACCTGGTGATCAACGGTTCGGAAATTGGTGGTGGTTCCATTCGTATTCACGACCGCGATTTGCAGGCCCGCAACTTCCGTTTGCTTGGATTTACTCCGGAGGAAGCCGAAGCACAATTTGGCTTTTTGCTCGGCGCATTTGAGTACGGTGCACCACCACACGGTGGTATTGCATTCGGGTTCGACCGCCTGGCTGCCGTAATGAATGGTGTGAACTCCATCCGCGACTTCATCGCATTCCCTAAAAACAATCAGGGCCGCGATGTGATGATCGATGCACCATCCGTTATCGCCCAGGAGCAGCTGGATGAATTGGGTTTGAAGCTGGTAACGAAGTAAGCGTCTGTTTTACTTAATTTCCGGACATTCCTGAAGTCGTTTTCGCACACTGTTTGCGAAGGCAGTCATCGCAGCGCGTTCGGTGGTGGACATTTCCTTAAACAAATCCGGATATTTTTCCATTCGGGCAATGGGCAGGGCGTAATAGGTGCGCTTGCCACTGGCCTCTTGGTGTACATACCGATACACCGGAAGATAGCCGTAGGAGTCGAGTTCCGCTTTGCGTACGCCCTTGTTTTTCACGATTTTTACTTCAAATAAAATCCCGCCGTTGGTATGGGCTTTTTGTTGGTTTGAGATAAAATTGCCGAGCGAGTACACCACCAGGGCTTTCTTCGTGCTTCCATCCGGTGCAGTGGCAGTTTCCCATTTCACGGGCTGAACGACGTGTGGGTGTGAGCCGATGATGAGTTGAGCCCCGTTGGCAATCAGAAACTTGGCCAATTTGCGCTGTTCTGCATTTTCCTGGAGTTGGTATTCCAGTCCCCAGTGCATAAATACAATGATAAAATCGGGCTGTCGGGCCACTGCCTCGGCCAGGTCTTTTTTGATTTGGACCGTATCAATCAGGTTGACAACGGTAGGTGGAGTAGTGGGCAAGCCGTTGGTTCCGTAGGTGTAGTTGAGCAGGGCAAATTTGAACCCGTCTTTATAGATCATTTGCGGATAGAAAGCGGCGCGGTCGCGGGCATCTTTGAAGGTTCCCGTCTGCAAAAAACCTTTATCGCGCAGGGTGTTGACGGTGGATACCACGCCGGGGCCGCGGGCGTCGTTGGAGTGGTTGTTGGCGGTTACGAGCACATCAAATCCGCTAAGTTTCAGGGCATCGGCGAGTTCGTCGGGACTTCGGAACATCGGGTAGCCCGAGTAGGGTGGTTTGCCAGGCAGGGTTAGTTCCAGGTTGCCAATGGCAATGTCGGCTTTTTCAATAATAGGTTTCAGGTATTGAAAGCAGGGCTCGTAGTTGTATTTTTTATTTGGGATCACCTCCGCGCTTTTGATTTGCGGGGTATGCCCCATGATATCGCCGGCAAAAACAAGGCTCAGGGTATCCCATTGTGCTGAGGCAGCAAGGGGGAAAAGAATCAAAAGGGATAAAATTAATCCGGTGGTTTTGCGTTTGATTGCAGCGTGCAAGACCGGGTACTTGGGTATATTTTCATTAATCATACCTAAAGAAAAGAGTTTTTCAGGAAACACCCAACCCGGCTGGCCCGGATCTTGTTATATTGGCTTCTGTCCAGGCATTCATTGCATAGGGTGCAAGGCAGTTGAAAAAATTTAGCATAGCATATGAAAAATAAACTGTTGATTGGCTTGCTTTTGGTGCTGGTATTCGGTCTGGGTGGCTGGCTGGCACTCAAGGTGTTTGCTCCCAAGCCCGATCCGGTGGAGCAGTCCACAGTCTTATTGGAAAAAATAGATGCGGTTTGCAAGTTGGTGACGGTAGAGGGCCAGTTTTCAGAGATTTACAATTACGATGAATACCAGGGGTATTTCACCTTGTTTTGGGATAAGAAAGCCCTGGTGCGCGTACGGGCAACTGTGGCCGCCGGATACGACCTGGAGCAGCTGGTTGTAGAGGCGGACCCGAATACCAAAACCATTCACATGAGTGCTTTTCCAGAGGCTGAAATATTGAGCATTGATCACAATCTGGATTACTACGATATCAGCAATGGATTCTTCACCGAGTTTTCTGCCCAGGATTACAACCGGATCAATGCCAAGGCCAAAGAAATGATCCGGAAACAGGCGCTCAACAGTTCGCTGCTACCCGCTGCACAGGAACAGGCGGAAACAATACTGGGGCTGATTCAATACATGGTAGAAAGTGCAGGATGGACGTTAGAAGTTGACGATCCCTACCTGATGCCTCAATAAATGCAACTGTCGGGTTTGATCCAAGATAGCCGTGCAGCAAATAAAAACTATGATTACCTTTGGGCGCAGGGCCGCGTAAATTCCGGTTTGTCAGCCCTCCATTTTATTAAAATTAGCATTATGAAATACCTATTCTCTCTGGCACTTGTTTTTTCTCTGGCTTCTGTTTCGTTTGCACAGAATCTGAAAAGCGCTGCACCTACCGTTCAGGCTGAAAACACGGAAGCACGCGAAGCAACGGAAGCACTTGTTCAGAAATACAGTCTGAGTGCCCGTCAGGCTCAAACCATGTACCGCATTCAGGAACGCAAACTCCGCAACCTGGCTGAAATTGCTGAATACGAAACCAGCAACCCCGAGTTGTATCGTTCCAAGTTGTCCAGCGTACAGCAGGGCACCCTTGCCAGCATTCGCCGACTTCTGGATAGCGATGAGCAGCGCCGTATTTATCAGCAGACCCAATTGGAGGTTCGCAATAAGCGCAATGAAAAGCGCAAAGAACTCATGCTTGAGGGTGCAGATGCTGATGCCATTGATATGGCACTCTTGCTCCTGTATGCAGAATAAATCCCGCATCTTTCATGCTCACCTTTGCCGTTCGGTTAATCCTTGAAGATAACGGCAAACTCCTTTTTTTACGCCAAACTAAAAAAAACGGGGGACGCTACTCCCTTGTAGGTGGCAATGTGGAAAATGATGAGTTTGCACGACAAGCCCTTTCTCGCGAAGCGATGGAAGAGGCTGGTGTAGATGTGGATCCTAAATCCATGCGTCTGGTGCACGTTTTGCACCGACATAAACTCAAGAAAAACAAAGCACTCCTGGTCCTGTATTTTAAGGCTACAGCCTTTAAAGGAACTCCTGCATCCAGGGAACCAAAGAAATTTGCAGATGCAGTTTGGCTGGACAAAGAAAAGATGCCACTTGCTATATCCAAGCCTACCCGACATGTGCTGCAAATGATTCGCCAGAACATTATTTATTCGGAATTTCCTACCCGGGATGCGGTTTTGGCCTTCTGGGAGCAGTTTGGGCACCAGTGGACGGACCCCAGTGACAGTTAGCCGACAAAATTTCTGTTTTTTTGTTAAATCCAGCGACATCTTTGTGTTTGTGCAGGATAGCGGTTATATTTGCTTATTACTAATTTGTTTTTAATCCATTTGCACTTGATAGCAGATGAACGTTTCATTTTTAATCATTTAATCCAACCGATTTTTCACCGAACTAAGCTGTCATCCCATGAACAGGTTACCATCCGCCTCTGCGGCACCTAGATGTGCACGGCCCACTATGGCCCCACCTTTTTTCCGAAATACAAGATTGGATATTTTTTTACGACGCAAGAAGAATGTGTCCGACTCTCTGTGCTTTTGCATGAACAGGGCGTTTTAAACGGTATTGTTTAAAACCCACGATGTCTGCAAAAACCTAAATGGATGAGTCGGCTTCTGCCGGACTGTGGCTAGCATTAGCCGCCCGGCCCCTCATTTGGTTCAGATGTCTTATGCTTCATAGGCGAGAACCCCGGTTGTGAAACGTCACAGCCGGGCCTTTTTTTGCCTGCCCCAGACTCGCGCTTATTCTTCTTCCCCTGTCTGTGGTGAACTACCTACCTTCCAAAACGGCAGGCTGCCAAATGGCTCGGGATCTAGTGTGTCGGAAACAGCCTGAATGCGAACATCCAAATGATGAATGCCTTCCCCTAGATGCTCTACCGGCAGGTAGGTCAGGAACCCTTTGCGAGATCCTTTTTTTGAAAAAAACCATTGTGGAGTTTGGTACAGTGAATCATCTATGCGGACCAGCCAGAATGTCTTCACGGCCTGCATCACCATGCTGTCGAGGTATTCATTTGTTTTTTTGCGCACCGGGGCATCCTTCCTTTTGGGTTTATCTTTCAATTCAAGAAGCGTAGCATCCAGGGATTTCGTGTAACGGACAAATACCGGGAGGTAGGGGCCATCAATCATATCTTGTGAAATACTTACGGCTGGAAGTTTCTCATCATCTGTGCGAAGGGCATCGTATGCATTGGGATCAAACCGGTAACTCAGGGTCCGGTTTGAATAGAACGCACGGGTTTCGAACAGGTTTGCAGATCGGATTTCCGTGAGCTTTTGAATGGTTGCTATCAGGGTTGATACTATGGTAAAAAGGAGCGTGATCGCCATCCCCCTGTAATAAGTTTTTTTCTTGGAATTGGTCATGAACATCATGCTCAGGTATTGCACCGGCCGTGCAAAGAAGGGCATGAAGACATAGGCAAAAGAGAATTGGATTTGGGCAGCCATGCGTGCAATGCGTTCCCATTGTGGCCGGTACTTTACCAACAGTTGTATCAGGATAAGGATGATGGCAAAAACAAATAGCATCTTGTACAGAAAGGCCGCGGTGGCTGCCGCCTGGCTTGCTGAGAGTACAACTTTAAGTATGGCGGTGATGAGAAAAATAAAAAAGTAAATAAGCCCAATACCAGCCATGCCCATTGCAAGCAAAAAGGCCAGCGCAAACACACTATTACAGCGTTTATCCAGTTGAATAATGTAGGACTCCATGGTTCCAAATCGCTCCTGAGCCATGCGTTTATACACATCACTTACCCCCAGTAACTTATCGTATTGAATCCCATTTGGAAAGGCCGAGTGCAATCCGACGGCTCCTACCCACAGTGCCCGCAAAGACAGGTGCAGGATAAACGTACCGATCAAAACCAGGGCCATGGTTTTGAAAAAAGCATAAGCCAGGATGGGCATGGTCATGGACGTTTTGTCCACATCCGTTGCCAGATTTTCAAGATAATACGACAAGCCGTTGTCAATAATGGCGGGCAGGAAAGAAACACCGAAGGTTGCAGCACCGGAGATGCTCATTTCCAGGCTCCAACTTTTGGATGCTAAGTTTTCAAGCCAACTCTTCGAGGGGTCTTTGCTTTCGTCTGTATCCATGTGTATTGGGTTGGGTAATTTAGAGTGTGCTCAGGATTTTGGTTGATACAACAAGCCAAACCCTCAAATATGCTCCAAGATAAGTACTTCTTCGGGCTTCTTTTGTTTTTCAGGGTGCCACAAACCCAAATTTAGGCAACAAAATAAATATTTGTATATGTCAAATACCCGTCTCTGTTAAGCGACAGATTTTGTCTTTTACCCAAAATTAATATTGACTTATTGAAAAAAGTCGGATAGTTTTGACAACACTTTAGCTTTTAGTTGCATCTTTAATCTACATCTGAACATTCACTTGAAAAACCAAGACGCCCATGAAACTACTTTACCGCCTGGGAATCCTCTTTTTTTTGGGCACACAGCCCCTCTTTGGACAAGACCTACTGATCAGCACCATCAACCCGGATGAACTTACCGTTTGTGGTACGGATACCGTCTGGGTCCATTTGCAAAATACGCAAGGTACCCCCGTAACAGGGATTGAAGTTACCGTCACCCTGCCTTCCGGACTGGCCTATGAGCCGGGAACTGTAAGCGGAGCAACCGAAGGGGATATCAGCACGCCCAATGCGCCTCAATTTGATCTTCCTGATATCAATTCGTCTGGTAGTGCCGATCTTTTTCTCCTGGTTACAGCCTCCTGTGGCCTGCAGGAAGCCATCAACAGCGGACAGCTATTCAACAATCAAATCCTGGCTGAATTTAACGGCGGGACAGAAGCCATCACCAGCCTTTCCTACACCATTGAAACCGGTTTTTTGGTCGTTGTTTCCGTTACGCCATTGACAACTTCCGGTGTGAAGGGAGATGTGATCCAGCGGGAAATCAAATTCCGAAATACCCGCCTTGGTCCGATCGACCGGATACGACTGGTGGATGAACACCTGCTGGGTATCGACATTGCTACTCCGGGTGCCAACCAGCAAAACAACGGACTGGTATTGTTTGATGCTGAATTTGACGGCAGTTTTTTTACCAGCTTTGGCGACGGAGATGAACTGTTGGAGTACAACGAAGAAGGCACCATTATTGAAGAAATAACCATAACGGATTGTGGTATACCCAGCTTTATCAATCCATCCTTGATCCGATTGAGTTGGGGCTGTGATGCGAACGTTTGTCAGTACGACAGCGCCATGGCAGAAGTTGAAATCCTGCCCAGCCCGGATAATCCCGATTTGGAATTCATCTTCAATTATACCCGCCCCTTGAGTATGTGCGGCTTGTATCCGATATACCAGGATATTGAAATTATCAATCACGGCAACCTGCCGGCAACCAATGTTACCATTGATTTGCATATCAGCGACCAGATCCGGTCCGGGTTTATTCCCGGGACATTTGAGATTGATTACGGATCTGGTTGGGAGCCCCTGGCTCCGGCTTTATCCAACCAAACTACCCTCAGCGAATGCGATCAAATCGCACTGGAACGAAGCTTGCTGAACATACCGCTTGTTCCCGAAAATTCCAGTGTTTTTATCCGGTTTCAGACAAAGACCTGCGACGCAATTTGCCAGACTTCGGGCCCATTTTATTATGGGTTTACCTTCTACCGATTGGCTTGTCCGACGACAGAAATAATCAGTGATTCCATTTTTAACAACATAGATTCCCTGGATGTCGGAGGCTTGTATTCAAAACCTCGATTTGCGATCAATGGGTGCTTTATGGAAGGCCAGGTAGAGGATTTGAGCCAGTTGTTTCTGAGTCCATTGCTGACTCAGGATACCGGGTTCCTCGAGTTCGTTCTGAAATTGCCGGTTGGGCTTTACTGGGATACAACATGCTCCAACGCTATAAATGGGATTGAGCCCTTGTCTGTGGAACAAACCGATATCGGAAATGGGAAACGCACCGTCCGGGTGCTTTTTGATCTTCCCCTTCCCACCGATTCGGTGTACATGCCATATTGTCTGCGATATAACTGCATGCCGGGTATGGTGTGTGAATATATGAATGGAGGGGGATGGAATCCGGAACTCGGAGGTGTATACGATGTGTATCCGGTTGATTGTCCGGACTCCTGTGGACTTCGGGTGGAATATTCCGCGGCCCTTCTTCAAAATATTGACGACCCAACTGAATGTGGCCTGAGTACCTGCGGCGACTACCTGCTTTTTGTGGAAGATCACTGCAATGGCGGCGGTGGCAATGGTGGCGGTGGTGATGGAAATCTATCTGCCCTGCTGATTTCATACGATACCTATCGAACCAATTTTGGTTTCAAAGATGACGATGATGATCGGACCGTAGATGCTATGGTGCCTCCCGACCTGAACCTTATCAATCGGGATCGGTATTTATCAGGAGATACCATGCGTTTTGATATGAAGGGCTTGGTAATTGCTGGCCCGCTTTCCGCGGTTTCATTCAAAGTGTTTTTTGAGGCTATGCTCAGTGAAATATTCTTACAGGATGGTGATGAATATGCGATGGGCGGCGGCGGTCAACAATCCTTTGTAAATGCCGATTCTACCGAGTTTATTGTAGCGTATCTGACGGTAAAAAAACAGGATGGGAGTACGAATACCTGCCAGATTAATTACTCAGGGAGAGAACACCGGTACTTGATCAATCTGCTGGAATATAATGTACAACCGGCATTTACCATAGACCGCCTGTTGTCGATGAATCATCAGTTTGACCTGAATTTGGCAGGTTGTTCACCGGATGGCCAGCCACTGAGTGTGGGTGACTCGGTTTTTTTTACCGCTGATTTCCGGTTCAAACAAAATTACCGGCCATTATCCTTTGCGCATTATCCTCCCTTGATCAATTTCCGGAACAAAGTATGGAAACCAAGCGATCATTTTGCCTGGACAAAACCCGTATACCCTGGAGCATTTAGTCAATATTCAGGGTATTACGTGGAACAGGAATTTCCGCAGTACAGTATCCGACCCTGCCAGACGGCTTTTGAAATTGCACCGTACGCCTATTCGATCCGAATTGCAAGGGAAAACATGTTCCCGTTCGAGGTGCGTCCGATTGCCCGGCAGATACAATTGGATTACACCATACCCGATGACGTTGAATTATTGGAAGCAACTGCGACCCTGGAGTTACAGGAAACAGTGCCCTGGTATCTTGCGGAGCCATTATCCTGGCTTGAAAATGGGAATACCATGCAGGTTAATCTGGGGCCGCTGTACCAAAGCCCAATTGACGAAGGGTACCATTTTGAAACCAACTTTATTTTTGACAAATCCTGTTCTTTCTTTGGCCCGGATACAGCCATTGTGGAAACTGCAGTTGTATATCCGGAAGGGTTCCCGGGCCCAACCATAATCGAACGGTTTGCCTTGGAAGAGCTTGGATTTTTTGATGCACTTCCAAACCTGGAGTTGCAGTTTCCGGTCACAACCATTGATCAGGAAGCACCTACGGCGAACATAGATTTTATATTAAAAAATAAACGTCCGGCACCGGCACCAAATACCTGGATGTACATTGAACCACTGAACGGAAACTTGACGGATATCGAAGTACTTCTTATGCCTCAACAGCAGGCTTACCCCGGTGTGGCAGGACTATTTCAGTTGGGTACCATACCGCTACTCGGAACCCTGCCGATGCGCATAAAGGCACGAAATACCAATTGCAATCAGTTGGATGTTCGGATCATTATCGGTTGGGATTGCGAGCAGGTTTCAAGTCCGGAATCCTCCAGCTGTGGTCGCGACACCGTGTTGCTGCACCTCAATTTGCTGGATGCAGTTTTGGAATTGAATCCAATTAGCCAGCCGGATGATATCCCGCTCTGTGCGCCATCCGATTGGCTGGAGTTTGAGGTTTCAAATGCCAACCAGGGGAATGGACTTGCCTTGCGTCCTTCCATCAAATTGCCGCAGGGCATCTCGGTGGTTCTGGGAAGCACGGAGGTTTCGTATCCTTCCGGAAATGGCTGGAGCCCTACAGCCGACCCGACCCAATTAACAGGAAATATTTTCCAATGGAAGCTGGAAGAAATTCTACCCGGCCTGGCCCTGGATGGTCTTCCCGGTTTTCAGGCGTTCCCTTTGAATGCATTTAAAATTCGCTTCAAGGTATTTGCTGAATGTGGCTTTGTTGCCAACTCTCAGCCCATTTACGGTGTGGAAGGAACACAACCCTGCGGGTTGATTACGAATATTTTGAGAAAACCCGAAGACCCACTGGGGCTCGTAGGGGTAAATGAAAGCTATGGGGTGGATATCAGTCTGAATCCGATCGGAAGTGATCCGGTGTATTGTGGTGAGTTGCTGGATATTGCGGTTCAGTTGGTTGTTCAGGGAACGCCTGCCGCTTCCGACAGTATTTACTTGCTGTTGCCGTCCGGGGTTTCCTATGAGGCCGGTTCGTACATGGCTGGTCAAAATGCACCCGCTGGTCCACCTGAAATATTAGGACAACAGCTGCAACTTCCTCTGCCGGTTACGCTGACTCCGGGCTCGGTTGTTCAGTTTACCATTCAGGTGCGTTATGATGAGACGGCAGGATGTATTGACCAGTTTTTGATCGCACAAACTAGACAACAAACTTCAGGGTTCTGTGAAACCACCGGAATGTTCTGCGATGTGTACATCGCAACCGGTGAGGCTCTGTTGCAATTGCCGGCGCAAAACCCGGAACTGGATTTGATTTCAGTTAATCCGACTGGTCAAGCCGGAGGAAATATCACCCTGGAAGCGCTGGTGCAAAATGCAGGCATGGTGACAGCGCCACAGGCGGTGTTGCAATTGTATTTTGACCAAAACAACAACGGCACCCTGGATGCAACGGATGTCTTGTTGGAAACCTTTGAGTACAATCAGGCTTTTGAGCCGGGAGAAACAGTGGTTTTGTCAGGCATGCTCACCATTCCTGTTGAGCAACTTTGTCAGGTCTTGGCCGTATTGCCTGCCTTGGAAAACTGTGCATGTGCTCCATTGGTATTTCCAATTGAAAACTGGACGCTCGATCAGGGCTTAACAGCCTCGTGCGACATTTCACCAATTACATTTGGTCTGACGGAAGTGCCGGGCAGCAACTACGTCTGGCAACCACCCGGAATGTTGAGTTGTGTTAATTGTGGTACCACAACCTTCACACCAGATGCATCGGTAATGCCGGGTGACGTATTCCTGTTTGAGTTGTTGGAAACAGCCGGGAACTGCACCATTACCCATTTGTTCGAAGTTGGATTTGGAGTGGAATTGACCATCGAAACACCGGACCAAACCATCTGTTTGGGAGACACAGTCACACTTGCGGCTTCTGATGGAGCCAGCTATGAGTGGTCTGGTCCGGGCATTACAAACCCGGGTTCCCAAACTCAGGTAGTTGCACCACAAACGACTACACAGTACACGGTACAGATTACACTCAACGACGACTGTATGGCTTCTGATACCGTACTTGTGACAGTAAACAATCCCGTTATGGTAGAACTGGATACCATGTACACCTGCCAGGGCGTACCAATCGATGTATTGGGAACTATGACCGATGAAGCAGGCTACTATTGTGAAACCTACCCGGGGTCCTTGGGTTGCGACAGCACGGTTTGTGTGCAGCTGAGCCTATATCCAAATTCGGGAGAGTCGGAGGCCGTATTGTGCATGGGCGATAGCCTGTTTATCCTGGATACATTGGTTACGGAGCCTGGACAGTATTGCGGAGTGCTCACTTCTTCCAATGGATGTGATAGTACACATTGCGTTACAGTGAACTTGCTGCCGGAAGTCATGATTGAAAACGGGGATTCTGTGTTGATTGCAATCGGTGATTCTGTGCAGTTGTTTGCCCCTTCCGGGTTTGCAAGCTACCTCTGGGAGCCAGCGGCGGGACTGAGTTGTACCGACTGTCCATCCCCCTGGGCATCGCCCGACTCAACCACGGTATACACGGTCACCGTGGGAACAGAGGACGGTTGTTCGGCACAGGCAACTTTCCGGGTTGTAGCCTGGCCTCCCTGTGATGGACGCAGGCTGAAAATACCCAATGCAATTACTCCGGATGGAGATGGTGTAAACGATTTATTCCGGGTAGTTCCGTTTGAAGGATTTGAAATGGTGGCCAGTCTGACCGTATACGATCGCTGGGGAGAAAAGGTATATGAAAACAGCGGTGCTGCAGAATGGGATGCCACAATAGATGGAAAACCCGCACCGTCGGACGTGTACGTATACATCGTAGAAATTTTATGTAGCGGCAATAAGGAAAAAATCGTCGGCGACGTCACCGTCATCCGGTAGAGACGCCCAACCTGACTGCCCCGTCTCTACCGGTCGGTAAGCCAGAGTCATGATTTTTCTACTAAATTGTTAGAAAATATACGATGTGCACTCGTCGTGTGCGTCTCCACGAATGGTAAACCACAAAAAAAAGACCGTCTCACTTCTGTATCTTGTGAGACGGCCTCGTTCCTTTTTAGAAGGCTAAACCCAAGTCAAAACAAACTTCCCTGTTCGGCAAAGCGCACGGGATTTTCATGTCGGAGCAAAGCCATTTTGGTATCGAGTCCGTAGAAGTATCCGCGTAATTCTCCGGCTTTACCGATTACGCGGTGGCAGGGCACGACAATGGCAAATGGGTTGTTTCGGTTGGCGAGCCCAACGGCCCGAACGGCTTTGGGTTGGTTAAGCGCCTCGGCAATATCGCTGTAAGCCAGGGTGGTACCGTATGGAATGCGTTGGAGTTCGGCCCAGACTTGTTTGTAAAAATCGGATGCACCGCCCAGGTCCAGTTTGAGTTCAAAATATCGGCGTTCACCGGCAAAGTACTCCTCCAGTTGGCGAATGGCTTCGGCCACGGGGTGGCCTTTTGGCAGTTCATCCGATTCGCCGGTTTTTTCATCCTTCCAGCTTACGGCGCTCAGGCCAAGTTCGCTGCCGCGTACTTCCAGCCAGCCAAAGGGTGTTTGAATCCAGGCTTTCTTCAGCATGTAGAGGCGGGTTAATAATTGGTGTAAACTACTTTGCGAATGAGTCGCAAGCCCAGAGAAATTTCAATGGATGTATTCCGGATACGCCGCTCCGGGATGGTGTAGGTCTGTCCTTGTCCACACTGATCAATGACATTTGGAATTGGTCCCTGGCGGTATTGCGAAGTAACATCCGGATGGACGGAAACCTCCAACTGCCCGCCAACCAGCTCTGCAAAATCGAATTGAATCCCGCCACCTACGGAAAAGCCAAACAGAAATTTCTGTTCTCCGCCCTGAAGAGGCAGGGCGCCCGGGTTGCAAATAGAAATACTGTTGCTGACCTCCCCCAGGTTGCTGCTAATGTTATACTCACCCCGGATACCACCGAAGTAATAATATTTGGTGCTTGGCGACCAGTCGAACTTTTGCTTTGCACCCAATTGCAATGCCACGTTTCGGAATTCAAAATTGGTAGTGAACTGGTTCCCCAGAATTTGTGGATTGTTGATGTTGTACGTCCGGAAGCGAATAGCACTTCCCCGGATATGATATCCAATTTGGGCATAGAGGGAACTGTAATCGTTGTCGTTACTTACAGACTCTATTGCAAGGGCACCGTGGTAGGAAAAGAGCGGTTCGCGGTCCAGGCTGTTATCCCATTTTTGCAGGCCAATGCTTGCTCCACCTTTAAAAACATAGGCGGTCGACTGGGAAAACACCGGGGATCCAAAGATCGTTAAGAGAAAAACAGCAAATACAATACGCATGGTTAAATTCCGTTTTGATGCCAAGTTACAACTGATTGGGCAATAGAATTGTTCTATGGTCGAAAATAACATTCCCAAGTATTGAAAACCGTTGAAAATCCCCCTAATTTTGCCTTTTGACAAGTTTTAAAAACAAAAACCACATTTCTATAATCCCTGCCCCGTTTTGGCAGCCAGCTAATTCCAAGTATGCACGATACCCTTCATACCGCTACGCGAACCTTTGACGAGTTTGAGTACCAGCGGCCCGATATGGCTGTTTTTGAACAGACCTTTAATACCAAGTTAGCTGCATTTCAGCAAGCTGATAACGCAGAGGACCAAAGTAAAATTCTGGCGCAGATCAATGAATTGCGCGAAGACTTTTCGTCCATGTACAACCTATGTTACATCCGCCACACAGCCAATACGGCGGATGCATTTTACGAACAGGAAAACGATTTTTTCGATACCATTTTGCCCAGCTATGAAGCCCTCAACAATGGCTTTATGAAGGCCTTGATTGCATCCCCGTTTCGGGATGTGCTGGAGCAAAAATTTGGCAGCCAGTTTTTTGTGTTGGTTGATCTGTCGCTAAAGACCTTTGAACCGCACATTCTGGAAGATCTGCAGAAAGAAAATGCATTGAGTACGGAGTATACTAAAATCAAGGCGCAGGCGCAGGTGGAGTTTGAAGGCGAAAAATATAATTTGAGCAGCATCATGCCACTGGAGATTGCTGACGAACGCGAAACACGTCGCAATGCTTCTGCTGCAAAATGGAAGTTTTTTGAGGCACAGGCTCCAACCATGGAACGAATTTTTGACGACATGGTAAAAACCCGCCATCAACTTGCTCAGAAGTTAGGCTTCAAAAATTTCATTGAAGTAGGGTACGCACGCATGCGGCGGTCGGACTACACTCCCGAAATGGTTGCCAATTTCCGCAAGCAGGTGCGCGAGCGGATTGTGCCGTTGGCGAGTGAACTCTATGAGCGCCAGCGCCAGCGTTTGGGGCTCGACAAGCTGCTTTTTTACGACGAAGAATTCAAGTTTACTTCCGGCAACCCGAAGCCCATTGGCAGTCCGGATGAAATTGTGCGCAAAGCGGCCCAGATGTACAAGGAACTCTCGCCGGAAACCAATGAGTTTTTTAAATACATGCAAAACACCCGCCTGATGGACCTGGTAAACCGGGACAACAAGGCTCCGGGTGGCTACTGCACCTACATCGGCAATTACGAAGCGCCGTTTATCTATTCCAATTTTAACGGAACCAGCGGCGATATCGATGTGCTGACCCACGAGGCCGGGCATGCTTTTCAGGTATATTCCAGCCGGCATTTCCCATTTGAAGAATACCATTGGCCGACATCCGATGCTGCGGAAATTCACTCCATGAGTATGGAGTTTTTCACCTGGCCCTGGATGGAATTGTTTTTTGGCAAGGATACCGATAAATACAAGTTTATGCACCTGGGCGGAGCCCTTCAGTTTCTTCCTTACGGGGTGGCAGTGGATGAGTTCCAGCACATTGTGTATGAAAATCCGGATATGACTCCGGCAGAGCGCAATCAGGCCTGGCGGCAATTGGAAAAAACCTATTTGCCACACCGCGATTATGCCGGAAATTCCTTTTTGGAAAATGGAGGTTTTTGGCAAAAGCAAAGCCATATTTTCAATTCGCCGTTTTATTACATTGATTACACACTTGCCCAGATTTGTGCGTTTCAGTTTTGGGTGAAAGACCGCATCGACCACCAGACTGCCTGGGCCGATTACCTCAAACTTTGCCAGTCGGGCGGTAGTCAGTCCTTCCTCAACCTGGTGAAACTCGCAAACCTGCATTCTCCGTTTGAGGACTCCTGTGTGAACAGCGTCATCCACGAAATCAAAGCATTTTTTAACAGCATAGACGACAGCGCGTTTTAGACGGACTATATGCCGAACAAAATTCTATTTGCGCCAAACAGAAAAATTTTCAAATGATCCGAACTACCCGATATGTCTTCCGCGTGTTGCTGTTAGCAACCCTGTTTTTTCCACTCACAGCCATGGCGCCGGCATTTAAGACGCCTACGTTGAAGTTTGCATTGCTCAAATACAATGGCGGTGGCGACTGGTACAACGATGTCAATTCGCTGAAGAACCTGGCGACTTTTTGCAATGAAAATTTGAAGACTAATTTCGACACGGAGTATGCCACGGTAGAGTCGGGTAGTGCCGATATTTTTAATTACCCCATTGTGTACGCAACAGGGCATGGCAACATGCTGTTCAACGATATGGAAGCGCGCAACCTCCGGGCCTATCTGGAAGGCGGCGGCTTTCTCATCCTGAACGACGACTACGGCCTGGATCCGTTCGTACGACCGGCAATGAAAAAGGTGTTTCCGGAATTGGATTTTGTCGAGCTGCCCTTCAGTCACCCCATTTATAAGCAGAAATACACGTTTAAAAACGGCCTTCCTAAAATTCACGAGCACGATGGCAAGCCCGCTCAGGGCTTTGGCCTGTTTTACCAGGGCCGCCTGATTTGCTTTTACGATTTTGAAACCGACCTGGGTGATGGCTGGGACGATGTTCACAACGACCCCTACGCCACCCGATTGAAAGCCCTGCAGATGGGCGCCAATATTGTGCAGTTTGTTTTTACACAATAAGTCAGTGGTAGCCCTGCCATGCCTGGCAGGGATTGGATAAAATTAGTGGTCAGTAGTCAGTTTTTAAACTATTAAGTTTTCTGACTACTGACCACTACCTTTTACTGCTGGATCCCGGGAAGTGCCGGAGCATCCGGGAAGTATGGGCCAAACATTTCCTCCAGGTCTTTGCTCAATTCGGCATCTTTGATGTCACTGGCGGTGCGCATCATGAGTTGAACGGTACCCAGGGCAGCTTGGAATTCAGATTTGTATCCATTTTGATCCTCCGGAGATAGCGACTCATAGAAGCGCATCATGTCTTCCATTGTTTTGGCAATATCCCGGATTCGGGTAGCGGCCTTATCGGTTGCTCCAGCCCGACCGTAAACATCTGCCATGAGGGCAGAGAACTGATCGTAGGTAAAGTTGTACGATGGGAATGACTCAAAGTACTTATCGGTCAGTGCGACGGCTTCATCCTGTCGGCCTTCCAATACCAGTTGGCGACCGACGCGAATAAAGGCTACGCGCATGGTCTGCAAACTCGGCATATAGGAGCGGTCGACATGCAGGCGCTCTTTATCAAAGTTACCCCATCGCCAATCTTCCATCATGTGTTTATACGCTTTCTGAGTGGCTACACGGCCTGAACCCAAAATTCCGTAGTTGTCGGTATTGCTGCGCGTACGAATTGGCACCAGGCGAAGTGAAAGGCCTTCCAGTTGCATGTAATCCTGCAAGTTCAGCAGGCGGTCTTCGCGACAGGTAACTGCCCAGTAAATCGGACGATCCCAGATGTTGCTGGAAATAATATCCAGGATAGCAAGCTGGTCTTTTACAAGGTAGCTGAGTTCATCGCCAAGATTGATGTAGATGGTATCCACGATGTTTGCGCTATCGGAAGCAGGAAGCATTCCACTGGCGGCCACATCGTTTTTATCAACCGGGATAAACAGTTTGCGCGAAGGCAGGTGGCTGTCAAAATCCCGGCCACCCTGTGCGGGAAGCGGATGGTCTTCACCCATATACCGGAGGGCATCGCTGAGTGCCATCGGGCGCTCTTGTCCAGGGGTATAATACGGCAACTGCACCCGCTTGAATCCGCGGAGTTGCTCCTGAGGGATCGACATTTTAATCGGCTTGGCATCGTTTACCGAACGACGCAATTGCTTGATGTACCAGTCAACGGCAATCAACGAAAGGTTGACTACGCGTACATCGGTACGGATTTTTTCAACCTCCTGACAGTACCACAGCGGATACGTATCGTTGTCACCATAAGTAAATATGATGGCGTCCTGATCACATGACTCCAGGAAGTTGCGTGCGTAATCCCGGCTTGCGTAGTGCTTTGCGCGGCTGTGATCGTCCCAGTTTTGGGTAACCATGAGCAAGGGAGCACTCAGGGCCAATACACCGGCTATAGCACCGGCAGGCACACCACCGAGTTTGGTTTTAACCGTGAGCAGGTCAAAGAGAGCAAGTACGCTCATCCCGATCCACATGGCATAAGTAAAGAAGGAACCAACGAGTACGTAGTCTCGTTCACGCGGCTCGTTTGGAGGCTGGTTGGAGTACACAATGATACCAATACCTGTGATGATGAAAAGAGCCATCAACGCGGCAAACTCCCGGGGACGTCTTCTGTAGTGGAAGAACAGGCCGAGGAGGCCAAGGAAAAATGGAATCATGTAGTATTTGTTCCGGGCCTGGTCCATTTTCTGACTTTCAGGCAGTTCGCTCTGATTGCCAAGTCGCATGGAGTCGTATGCATCGAAACCACTAATCCAGTGGCCGGAACTTGGATCCCAGGCATAATAACCCTGTTCGCCGTTTTGGCGACCGGAGAAGTTCCACATAAAGTATCGCCAGTACATCCAGCCGATCTGGTATTTAAAGAAAAACTCCACATTGTCGGCAAACGTGGGGGTGCCGGAGGGTTTATCGATCCACTGTCGGTACAGAGCGGGACGGCCTTGCGAATAGTCTCCCATACGTGGGAACAACGTCTTGGAGCCGGCGCTGTATGAATATTCGGTTTTTTCTTCTACAATTTCATAGCGGTCACCAACCCGGCCATAGCGCGGTTCGGTGTCGATGCCGGTTGGTTTGGCATCGAAGTGCGGACCCATCAAAAGCGGACGTTCGCCGTACTGCTCCCGGTTGAGGTAGGGGAGGAGGCGCATCGCATCCGATGGTTCGTTCATATTGATTGGTGGGTTGGCATTGGCACGGATTACCACCATGCCGTACGACAGGTAAGCAAGAACCACAAGCGCCAGCGAAACCATGATGCGCTGAAGCAAGCCATTGCCATCGCGCTGGGCTTTGCGGAGCCCAAACCAAAGTGCACCCCCAAAAATCAGGAAAACCGGAATAACCCCGGAGTGAAATGGCAGTCCGAAGCTGTTTACAAACAGCTTGTCGAACATTGCCCACAAACCGGGAAATCCTGCAATAATGAATTTTTGAATAAATACAATTCCCACAACACCCAGACCGGCAGCAATGATGGTGCCTTTGATGGTTGGCTTGTCTTTCTTTTTAAAGTAATAAAACATAGCCAGCGCGGGGAAGGTCAGCAAACTCAACAAGTGAACGCCAATTGACAATCCGACTGCAAAAATGGAAAACACCAGCCAGCGATCCGATTCGGCTTCGTTGGGGAGGTAGTACCATTTCAGGACAGACCAAAGGGTCAGACAGGTGAAAAAAGTCGACATCGCGTACACTTCACCTTCCACGGCAGAGAACCAGATGGAAGAAGTGAATGCAGTGGTCAGACCAGCAACCAGGCCAGCAGCCAAAACAGCGATGGATTGGCCTTGGGTCATTTCCGCTTCGTTGTCTCTTCCGAGCAATGCCAGACGCGCCATGATGGTCGTACCCCAGCAGATAAAGGTTGCGGCAAATGCCGTGCTCACTGCTGAAAGGAGGTTGACTCCATACGCAATTGCAGCCGGGTCAGAGGAAACAAGAGAGGCGATCCATGCAAATATGCGTCCCACCAAAAGGAAAACAGGAGCGCCCGGTGGGTGAACTACTTGAAGCTTATAGGCACCCGAAATAAATTCACCACAGTCCCACAAACTCCCGGTTGGTTCGGCAGCGGCAGCCAGTACGGAGGCTGTAATTGCAAATACGAGCCAGCCGAGAATGTTGTTTAGCGATTTAAAATTATTCATTGAGTTGTTGTTTTAAAAAAAGGGCCCACAGGCAGGGCCAGGGGTTTTGAAGTTGCAAAACTAAGAAAGTCCGGCGAAGCGGAGTACTAGGATTCAGTTTTTGTTATTCAGGAGGAAGGGATACAGTTTATTTGTCGTGTATGTGTATGTTGCTTATGGACAATTGGAAGGATTCCCGGCTTTAATTTCGAATATCAATGCCCCAGGCGAGTTTCTCCCGAATGGTTTTTAAAAAGGTTTCATCCTGAAGTTGGATTAATTTTACTCCAAAATCATTTTTTCGAACGGCCAGCTGGTGGTTGGCTCCAATTAACTCAAACCGGGAGTCCATACTGCAAATAAAGGTGCCGCCCCTGCCTTCGATTTCGAAGGATAAAACAGACTCATCCGAAATGACAATCGGCCGTACATTCAGGTTGTGCGGAGCGACGGGGGTTAGCACAAAATTACCCGAGTTGGGAAATACGATCGGCCCTCCGCAGCTGAGCGAATACCCGGTACTTCCGGTGGGGGTGGCAATGATGATTCCATCTGCCCAGTAGGAGTTCAGATAGTCGCCGTTGAGGTAGGTGTGGACGGTGATCATCGAAGAGGTATCCCGCTTGAGCAAGGTACAATCGTTGAGTGCAAATGGGATTTTTCCAAAAAGGCCGGGGCTACTCTCCAGATACAGCATGGTTCGGGCTTCGATGGTATACTGGCCCCGCACCAATTTGAGAATTGCCTCTGAAATATGCTTCTTTTCTATGCTGGCCAAAAAACCCATCCGGCCCAGGTTGATTCCCAACATAGGAACATCGGAATCACGCACAAGGGTTACGGCCTGTAGCATGGTGCCGTCTCCGCCGAGGACGATCATAAAATCAATCCGGTGTACCCGAAAATCCAGGTAGTCATCGAATGGCGCATAATGCCCATTAAATTGAACCTTCCCTTCTATGTCATTGAGATACGGGGTATGAACATACACCGTGATTCCATGTTCAAACAGGGCATCAAAAAGCGCCTGAATAAAGGGGAGGTCTTTCTCCTTGTATTTTTTTCCGTAAACAACTGTTTGCATTGCGAATCAATAAGTGCGGCAAGTTAATTGATTTTTTGCTGCTTTTTTGTCAAAAAACGGCTTTTAGTTCGTGGCCAGTAGGGCAGTAGCTTGCCATGCCATGCCAGGAAATTGTTTATTTGTTTATGCAAATTGATGATTTGTTGATACGCCCTTCGGGCTAAGTTGATTTGATGAAATTGTTTATTGAAAAACAAGCTCACTGTTTACCAATCAAAAATCCAATCGTCAATCGGAAATCATGTAATCGTCAATCGGAAATCGATCCATCCGCCTCTACGCGGCTTTGTTTATTTGTTTATGCAAATTGATGATTTGTTGATACGCCCTTCGGGCTAAGTTGATTTGATGAATTTATATATTGAAAAACAAGTTCACTGTTTACCAATCAAGAATCCAATCGTCAATCGGAAATCATGTAATCGTCAATCGTCAATTGATCCATCGCCTCTGCGAGGCTCTGTTTATGCAAATTGATGATTTGTTGATACGCCCTTCGGGCTAAGTTGATTTGATGAATTTGTATATTGAAAAACAAGTTCACTGTTTACCAATCAAGAATCCAATCGTCAATCGGAAATCATGTAATCGTCAATCGTCAATTGATCCATCGCCTCTGCGAGGCTTTGTTTATTTGTTTATGCTCCTGGGTAAGGTTTGCCTTTGACCCTACGAAACTTCTGCCCCAACCACGAACTCCATTAATTTACTATCTTTGTGCCCGCTGGAGGCCCCCGTTTTTAAAAGCCCTTTGACCTCCGTGCTGTTCAAGCGATATGCGTAATCTATTCAAATCCTTCCTCGAACAGGAGTCTGTTCAGAATGCCCGAAAATGGCTGTCTGAAAAATGGGCTCCCGTACATATCCAGTGGATGGCTGTTACAGCCCCCGTACGCAAGGCCCTGGCCCCGGCAACTGAAAAATTCCGGGAATGGACGGCCCCCGTTCGCCAACGTTGGCATGCGCTTAAAGAGAAGTACCCCAAAAGTGCGTTTGCGTTCATTTGGCTGTTTCGCCTGGGATGCATCGGGTTTGTTTTCTTACTCGGTCTGATCATAAGCGTGGGCTTTGGTGCCTTTGGCCCACTCCCGGATATGGATGAACTACGCAACATCGAATCGGCAAACTCTACCGAGATTTATTCGGTTGACAGCGTAATGATCGGGAAGTTTTTCATCGAAAACCGAACAACCATCCCGCTTGATAGCATTTCAAAGCATGTAACCAACGCCTTGATTGCAACAGAAGACCGGCGTTTTTTCGAACACAGCGGCATTGACTACACCAGCTGGGCACGCGTGGGCTTGGGAATGCTCAGTCGAAAAAAATCCTCTGGAGGGGGCTCTACCCTCAGTCAGCAGCTGGCTAAAAACCTCTATCCCCGTCGGCGATACAAGATTCCGGGACTCAGCCTGATAATCAACAAAATCCGGGAGAATTACACCTCAGTCAAGCTCGAGCGAATTTATTCCAAGAAAGAACTTCTGAACCTGTACCTCAATACAGTACCATTCGGTGGAGAGAAATATGGGATCAGCGTAGCTTCCAAGCACTATTTTGGTAAAAAAGCCAAGGACCTTTCAGCCGATGAAGCCGCTGTGCTTATCGGTATGCTGAAGGCAACAACGTTTTACAATCCTGTTCGAAATCCTAAAAATGCCGAACGAAGACGCAATGTGGTGCTCCGGCAAATGCAGCGAAATGGCCACATCGACGAGGAGGAATACCAGGCCCTGAGCAAGAAACCTGTTAAGGCCAAATACCACACCCACGATGGAAACAACGATGGTGTGGCCAACTATTTCAGGGAGTACCTGCGTACCGAGGTAATGCCCAAAATCCTGAAGGAAAACCTGAAGGATGACGGCACGAAATACAACCTCTATACCGATGGTTTGCGCATTTATACCACGCTGCACAGCAAGATGCAACAGTATGCTGAAGAAGCCGTGGCCGAGCACATGACCTCGCTCCAGGAACGTTTTGATAAGCACTGGGATGGATACAAACAGGGCCGTCCCTGGGGTGATGACAAATGGATCGATGAACAAATTCGCCGAAGCGACCGGTGGGATTACCTCAAGAGCAATGGACTAAGCGATTCCCTCGCCATTCAAAATTTTGAAACACCCGTGAAAATGAACCTCTTCGTCATGAAAGACGGAGGAATTGAGATCGACACGGTAATGAGCCCGATTGACAGTGTACGGCATTATTTCTGTCTGCTGAATTGCGGGTTCATGGCAATGGACCACCACAACGGCTATGTTCGCGCCTGGGTCGGTGGAACCAACTTCAAGCATTTTAAATTCGACCACATAAAAAGCCGCCGCCAGGTTGGCTCTACCTTTAAACCGATTGTGTATGCTGCGGCCTTGCAAAAGGGCTTGCGCCCATGCGATTACATACCCAATGAACTGGTTGAGGTTGGCGACTGGGAACCACATAATGCCGATGAAATTTACGGTGGCTTTTACTCCATCATGGGAGCACTCACCGGCTCTGTCAATGTCGTAGCAGCACAACTCATTGAGCAGGCCGGAATCGATCGAACCATCAGCCTGGCCCGTGCGATGGGCGTTACCTCTTCCATGCCGCGGGAATACGGCATCAGCCTGGGGGCGACCGAGGTTGCACTGTATGACATGATGAAGGTGTACGGAACCATTGCAAACGAGGGCGAACGCCCCGACCCTGTACTGGTACTCAATGTAAGCACCCGCAAAGGCGATCTGGTGTATGATTATAAATCAAAAGAAAAACCAAAACCTGTCCGCGCACTTACCAAGGAAGAGGCCCGCATGATGACTGTGATGATGCAGAATGTGGTTGACCGGGGAACCGGTTCCCGCCTGCGTCGCGCTTATGGGCTGTACAGCGGTGATTTTGCCGGTAAAACGGGTACTACACAAAACCAGGCAGATGGCTGGTTTATCTGTTTCAATCCGCAACTGGTTACAGGAGCCTGGGTGGGTGCTGAGAGCCCGGCGGTGCGCTTCCGGAGCATGTCGCTCGGCCAGGGTTCCTCCATGGCGCTGCCCATTGTTGGAACCTTCTGGCACAAACTTGCCGGTGATAAGCAATTCCGCCGCATGCCCATGATGAAATTTAAGGAAATGGGTGAAGAGGAAATGGAGACCTACGATTGTCCGCCATTTGTACCCCTGCATCCGGACTCCCTGGATATTATGTTGCAGGATTCCTTCTTGCGCGATTCCATTTTAGCCGGGAATACCGAAGATTTGGAACGGCGCATGTATGAATATTTTGGCATCGACCCGAATGAAGAAAGCGATCCGGAGGATCCGGAAAGGCGGAGACCAATCGAAAAGACCAAGGCATTTTTTGAGAAGCTATTGGGTCGGTTGAAAGAAGACCAAAAGGAGAAGGACCAACAACCACAGACTCCACAACAAACTCCTCCTCCTACGAATCCTGCTCCCCAACCTAAGCGGGAAACACCAGCCAGAGAAGGCGGGGAAGGATAGCCTAATTGCGTTCTTACAGCCTGTTTGGGAATTTGAGTTTGCTCGCGTTCGACTCAAACCAAAATCCCAAACACGCTCCTAATCATTTCGTTTAAAGCCTGAGGTTTATTTTGGAGTACGGGACATTATCCGTATCTTCTCATGCTAAAAACATGCACAACCTTCACCTTAAAACGAAAGCTATGAGAACTCTTGCCCGTTTGTGCCTTTTTGGGTTGATTGCTTTTATTTTTTCATGCCAAAACAACCAGCAAAGCGGTACTCCTACGACCACCCCGACACCTCCCCCGTACAAGATTAAAATGTCCTGCAACGAACCCTTTATTACAATTCAGGTTCGGGAGGATCTGAGCCAGATTGAAGTAACTTCGCTGGATCCCACTACTGGGGCCGCAATGGTAACTTTTAACCTGCCATACAATCCACCGGCCACCGTGTCCGGAGGCTATAAGGTGTTTTATACCGGAGGAAGCTACGGAGGCGTAAATTTGGATTACATCATCAAATACAAAACGGCCACTCCGGCCAACTCCTGTGTAGATGATATGGCCGGAACCAACCATGCTTTGACCGGGTTTATTTCGGTGAGTAAAAACCTCGGCACCTACCAAACACATCCAGCTTGCGGAGACAATCTGCCCTAAAAGCGTCTTTTTTACACAACTACCCTAAATGTGTTATTAATTGGTACACTTTTGGATAGTATATACCTGTTGTTGAAAAACAGACAAAGACTCGAATCTACATGCTTCAAATACCCTATTTCACCCTTTAGTTAAGAACATATTATGAACACCTCTCGCTTCTTTTGGATCCTTTTTCTTTTTAGCAGCCTTTCCTTACAAGGGCAAAACTATGAGAAATGGGAATTGGGATTGCTCGGTGGCGTCTCCCAAAGCCAGGATGATATGAACGATTTTGCCCTGCACGAAAACAATCCTGCCGGAGCAATTTTTGTTCGCTATCACATCAATCCCAATCTTGGCTTTCGGGCCAATGTGCTGTATGGTAAACTCACCAGCAGCGATGCCAATTACGACGATCGTGCAAAACGCGGCTTTTCGTTCAGTTCACCTGTAACGGAATTTTCCTTCCTTTTTGAACACGACGTATTTGGCCATCTGCGGTATAAAAATGCCCACGACGGCAGCTTTAAGCGGATTTTTTCGCCCTATGCTTTTGCCGGTTTTGCATACGCTATCACCAACCCCGAAACCAATTACAACGAAAGCAGCCAAAATGCTCAAAAACTGGCACTGATTGAATTGGACAAGGCCCAAAACACTTCCAAATACCAGATTCCCGGCATTGTGGGGATAGGCTTCAAGCAAGACCTTTCCAAGCGCTGGTTACTCCAACTCGAAGCCGGCCTGCGCATTACCTGGAAAGACCACCTCGATGGCGTTAGCCTTTCAGGAAATCCGAATAAAAACGATACCTATACCTTTCTGGGCCTTGGCCTTGCCTACCGGTTTGCTACCGATCCGGACTCCGACCTGGATGGCATTCCGGATAAAGACGATGCCTGTCCAAACGAAGCAGGATCTCCTAATTTCCAGGGCTGTCCCGACAACGATAACGACGGGATTCCGGATAAAGATGACGCGTGCCCGTACGCCAAAGGCCCCGCTGAGTTGAACGGCTGCCCGGATATTGATGGCGATGGAATCGCCGACAGCGAAGATCTGTGCCCAACCCTTGCAGGCCCCGCTGAAACCAAAGGGTGCCCCGATGCCGACGGCGATGGTATTCAGGATAAAAAAGACGGCTGTCCGAATGAGCCCGGCCCGGCCAGCAACCGCGGCTGTCCGCTGCCACCCGACACCGATGGAGACGGGATTTACGATGCCGACGATGCCTGCCCGGACCAAGCCGGTTTGGCCAAATTCAAGGGCTGTCCGGATACCGACGGCGATGGCATCCAGGATAAAGAAGATAAATGCCCGAATGAACCAGGTGTGTTCAAATACAATGGTTGTCCCGCACCAAAAGAAGTAAGCGTTGAGGATAAAAAAGTGCTGGAAGCAGCCCGCTACGGTGTTCAGTTCGACAGTGGTAAGGCTTCATTCAAAGCCGGTTCTACCGCTATACTCGACAAAGTAGCCGACATCATGAAACGTTATCCGCAATACGAGCTGACCATCAGCGGATATACCGATAGCCAGGGCTCCGATGCAACCAACCTCAGCCTGTCGAAAAAACGGGCTGAAGCCTGCTACAATTACCTGATTGGAAAAGAAATTTCAGCAGAGCGCATGAGTCACAATGGATACGGTGAAATCAAGCCTGTCGCCAGCAATTATACAGCAGAAGGTCGGGCTAAAAACCGCCGCGTGGAGTTTGAATTGACACCGAAGAAATAAACGCGAATAGTAAGAGCGTTTGTGCAGCAAACCAAATAGCACCAGGCTCTAAAAAGAAAACCCGGGTTGCCGCAACGGTAATCCGGGTTTTCTTTTGGTATTGAGCCAAACTACTCGCTTTGCCGGAGCGGGAAGGTCAGGCTGAAACTGCTGCCTTTACCCAGTTCGCTTTTTACATCCACCATGCCTTTGTGGGCGGTCATGATGGCTTTTACATAGCTAAGTCCGAGTCCAAAGCCCTTCACGTCGTGAATGTTGCCGGTATGCACCCGGTAGAACTTGTCGAAAATATGTTTCCGGGCTTCTTTGGTCATACCGATTCCATGATCCTGGACCGTTACTTCGACCCCAATAGGAACATCCCGGGTGTGGATGACAATATCCGGTTTTTGCGGACTGTATTTATTGGCATTATCCAGCAGATTGTGGATGATGCTGGCAATGTGGGTGGCGTCTCCTTCAATCACAGGCCGGGTCGCTTGCAGGTTAGTACTCAGGGTGCCCTCCCGTTGTTCAATTTGAAGTCCGAAATTATCCACCGTCTGAGAAATCAGTTCATGGAGGTTGATTTCACCCAGTTTCAACTGAAAATCTTTTTTATCAATCAAGGCCATTTGAAGTACCCGCTCTACCTGACTGTTCATCCGGCGGTTTTCCTGTCGGATAATGTCAACAAATCGCTTGATCTTATCCGGCTTGTCCACAATCATGGGGCTGGAGATGCTGTCTGCAGCGAGGGATATGGTAGCGATTGGAGTCTTAAACTCGTGGGTCATGTTGTTGATAAAATCCGTTTTCATTTCGGATAGTTTTTTCTGTCGGTAAATGACCTGGATGGTATAGAAAAAGCAGAACAAAATGATTCCGGTAAAAACAATAGACAGCAACAGGGTTTTCCAAACGGGCCCAAGTACCAGACTGGTACGATTCGGGAAATACAGGGAGAGGTAACCCGGTGATTCGATGTCTTGCTGAAACAAAGCCACCCGATATGGGGAGTTGAACAGGTTGGATGCGCCCCCTTGTACCATTTGGGTGCTGTTGTCGAGCACCACGTAATGGTCGTTTGTAACAACAAAACTATTGCGGGCTTTGGAGTACACCCCGTATTGGTAGAGGGAACTGATTCCCCGGTTGGAAAGTTCGTTTTTGATGGAATTTCCGAGGATGTCCAGCCGGATGCGCTCGGCGAGCGGCTTGGAGTCTACCAGTTGGCGAACCTTCAGGTATTCCCACATATTCACATCGTCTTCAAAAGCCGGGCTGTTGGTACTCTGAGTGGGATTGGGCAGGTTTTTGCTTCGGGTTGATTTGCTTCGGCTGTATCCGTTTTCAGGGAACTGCCCTCCGTCGAATACGCCCCCGCCGGATACACCTGATTTATTTTTTCTGGAAGATTCCAGGGCTTCCAGCACAGAGGCATTTTCGTAGTATTCCAGTTTGTCGGCCACCCGGTTGAGTGCGGCGTACACGTTTTTATCAAATTGCTCCTCGTTCAGACGGATGTTCCAACCAATCCAATAAATCTGCAAACTGATCACACCGATCAGTGCCACACTCATCAATCCAATAATTAATCTTATGCGTTTTGCATCCATACGTACAGGGGCCGTCTATTTTGGAAGAGCCATAAAGGTAGTCCGGTTTTTTGATCGGTGTACCCGGTTTAACAAAGGTTTAAAAAGCAAATCCTTATTATTTGAATAAAATACTAGCGAATTTGATGTGTTTTTTTGATGAAAATGAAACCCGGTTTCGACTTGCCAGAATCAAAAGTCCATAAATTAGACAACAATTTTTGCCGCCAGGGCGTTTTATTTTATAACTGCAAGGGTTTCCCCCCTTTATTTTACCAGTAAGAACATTTCAACCTGCATTCGGGTTTGTTCGGCGTTTGTCGGCCTATTCGGATGCCCTCTAATCTTTTTTTTAACCTAAAATTTAATCGTATGACTTTGAGTAAATTGAATGTAGCCCTGTGCTTTTTGGGGCTGTTTGGACTTTTTTCATCCTGTACCAAAGAGGATGACAGCAACCTGAAAGGCGCTGTACAATTTGAAATAACCGATGCCCCCATTGATGATGCCCGTGTGAAAAGTGCTGTTGTTACCATTTCTGAGGTCCGGATTGACGGTACCAAAGTAGATGGCTTCAACAAAACAACGGTGGATTTGCTGGCCTACCAAAATGGCAATACCAAGTTGCTTTTTGATTCGGAAATGGAGGCCAAATCCTACAACAATGTGACCCTGGTTCTGGATTTTGAAACCGACGCCAATGGCAATGCGCCCGGCTGTTATGTCGAAGAACAAGGCAATGGGGTAAAACACAAACTGGAATCCAGTACCAACGAGATAACACTGAACCAAGCCTTTACGGTGACTTCCTCTGGCGCCCGCTCCGTAATTGATTTCGACCTGCGTAAGTGCATCCGCGAAGAGCTGAATGGAAGCGATGATTTTGATTTTGTTTCCGAAACGGAGCTAAAGAGCGGAATTCGCATTGTGAATAAAAACCAGGCCGGAGTGATCATGGGTAAGTGTACCGATACTTTTTCCAGTTCGGATAAGTTGATCGTATATGCCTACAAAAAAGGCGAGTACAACCGGAATACAGAAATACAGGGACAGGGCGAAAGCCAACTGGAATTTGCAAATGCCGTAAGCAGTGCTGCGGTAGATGCCAATGGCAATTATTCTCTCCACTTCCTGGAGCCCGGAGATTACGAACTGCATTTTTGTTCCTACGAAGAAAATAATGAAGGCAAAATGGAACTGAAAGGTACCCTTTTGCTGGATGTACTTACTGCAATTGACCTGGGTGCCATCAACGTAGATGCATCTGCATCCGTTACGGTGGATGTACTGGTAACCGGCTTGTTGCCGCTCTAACAGGGATTCGATACTGGTGAATGCAGTAAGTAATAGCAGCGCCCCCGTTTCAATTGAGACGGGGGCGCTGTTTTTTATCCGGGATGTAAATCAGTCGCGTTTTATTCGTTTTTGATATACATACCATATCCCCCCACAAATAGGTATTTTCCTTTGTAGCCTTTTTGGTTACTTTCTGTTTCATTCTCCGGTTAAGTCGACGGGTTTCGTGCTCGGTTGCTTTTCTTCGAATCCCAAGTTCTCCGTAAAGTTTGATGGCTGGGCTAGATGAAAACCACCCTCTGAAAAGCGCTTTTATCCAAAACAAACGATTGCTATTTACACCAAGAAGGCACACATTTGGATTTGCTTGTTGACTTAATGGCAATTTGGATGGAAATTTTTCAAAATAAAATCCCGTCTGGTCGTCATTCAAAAACAAGGAACCGATGGGCGTTACCGTTGGGTTGTTCTTACGGTCAACAGAGGCAATTGCAACATGAAAATTGAACTAAAAACTCCGGTTGAAATGCTGCCGGATTTATCCCAATTGGTTTTTATATCCATGGTAAGCAGATTTTTTTATTAAAATTCGAGAGTCCGTTTATTCGTTTTTGATATACATACCCTTGGACTCCGGCAGGGTATCCTTAAACCCGAACTGCTCGTACAGATAGGATGCATTTCCGTCGGCTATCAGACTGGTATAGCAGGATGCGGGCAACTGATTTTTTATAAAATTGGTGATGCGTTGCATGATCAACTTGCCGAGCCCTTTACCCTGATATTCGGCAGCACACAGATATCGACCACCTTCGGCAAAAGCACACCGTCACGGACACCAGCCCCATTCCAATGATCCGGTCATCCCTTTCTCTTCAGTAACAAGGAATAGAGCGAGTTAACCCGATTTCGCAGGTTTATTCAAGTTTTTGCCGAAAGGCCGCAGGCCACCCGCAACGCCTGGTAGGGTTTGTGGAGGAATGGGTTCCTTTTCAAGTAGCAAGATGGTGTTCATTTCAACGCGTTTAGTGTGCCATCAGTTTGAGCACTGTACCCACAATCGCTTTCAATTTGAACAAGCAGGATTTGGGGTGTGACGTCGCCGGGATAAAAACTCAAGTTCCCGGGTAAATCCAATTTACCCATCAAATCATAGACCGTGCAGGATTGAAACGAATCGGAGTCGCTAGTGATTTGACAGCCCATTGGCTGGAACGACATTAAAGTTACAGGCCGACGTTGAAGCAAATTGATCCAGGGAAGAAACGCTGGCCGGTGGTAAAAACTGCACACTGAAGTTCCTCGGGGAATGGCGGCCGTAAAACTCCGCAATTTTCACCGTCATCGTATGATATAGTAGGGTTGGTATGATCGCCAAAAGCAGGCCCCCTTCGCTGATGTCGTTGTTGTTTATGGATACTCCAGGGACCGTAAATTTTGTCGGTTGGGTCCTGTTGTCAAAACTAAACCTTGTCCCGGAAAGTAATACGAACAGTTGTCCAGGTCAATGGGCCCGAAGCGGACTTCGATTTTCCCGTTTTCATAAAACCAGGTTTGAAAATTGATGACGTGATTTGTCCCATTTTCGTCGTACTCATCGGAGACATACACGTTGCAGTATTCAACTACCAGATTTATCCTGCTCGTTCGCTGTGCATAGCGGATTTGATGTTAAAATAGCGTCTGTAGGTTCTGCAATGGTGCATCTGCCGCCAAACAAAACAGGTTATACAAATCTTTTAAATAGGAAAGCGCCTCTACACCGTCGGAATCCATAATAACAGAAGAATGTTTCTCCATAAAATGGAAAATTAAATCCAGCCAAAATCGAATTTTTTCCCACCAGTATGGATTCTCTCCATCCATTACGGTTTCAAGGGTTGCCGAGTTGTAATTTTCAAGGGGGTATAGGTAGATTGAACGTGGTGAATCGAATACGATTGGGCCGAAGCAATTGTGGCAAAAAAAAAATGCAAGAAGGAGAAAAGGTGGTAAATTTTTTTCATGTTAAGTATCAGGTTGTTTTAGAGAAATACATTGAAGCTGTTCTGATATAGAGACAAATATAGCTTTATTTTGAGGAGGTCGATGCGGGATACAATGTATCTCAAATACACTCAGGACCTTTTATTTTCAACCTGAATCCACATTTCTTTAGTACGTTTACTGAGAGGAACATGTAGGTTGTAACTTATAATTGATAATAAATTATCTTGTAATATTATCATGCCAGTTTCTACTTCTTAGGAAGACATTTGAGAGAGAAAAAGTGATCTTGACATTCTTTTTAGTAGCCAACTGGAGCCCAAGGTTTCCCATAAACACACGTTTTCTCTGTCCATCAGGGCTATAATAAATAAACCTCCTAGAAACAAGGTTCGGCCTTTTTTTCTTTTCTTTTACAAATTTAGACTTACATACGGCGCGTCGGTTAAATTGATGTCATAGTCTATTTCATCGCGGAATAAAAAATATTGAGCAAGTAAGCCAGATCCTCCACCATAATAGCCCCATGTTTTTGTGCTTAAATACCCAAGCGCGACACCAACGTTGGTGCTGGTTTTCCAAGGTTAATTGCACTATAAAAGAAGCATATCTTTGCTGGAAATTACTATTATTAAACGGTATTGCATAAAACGCACCGACAATTGCGGTAGGCGTTCCTGGCTTTAATAATATTGTATTTTGCTGAGAGGTTGTGAACCCATTTGCTTCTGTATACTGTGCTGCATACCCGGCACCAGCTTTAGCCTATCCAATGGAGAGAAGTGTGAGCGCCATGGTTATACAAAACATTCCCATTGTCCAGGTATACTTCACTCCTTGAACGTCTCACTACTTGTCAAATAATGAAACACAGGTGCGGGTTGGGCAAATGAGAAAAATGGAAAAACATGAAAGGGGATCAGGTATTTCATGTGGAAAATATTGGAAACTGGGTAGTTTAGAGATATCTTTAACAAGATGGGTTTTGGTGTGAAAACAAATATACTTCTATTTAGAATGAATGGGCAATCGCCTTTTAAAGTAAATTGCCAATCGGAGTTCATCTGGTATATTATGATGGAGTACCTCATACTATTTGGGTTTGTAAATTTTTTAATGTGGCTTATTGCCCGATTTTGCGATCGATCATGGTGAATCCGCTTTTGGTTCCGTATCCTGGTTTTCTGGGATACTGGTATTTGCTTGTGTTGCCAGTGCATTGGTATTGAGTTTGTGGCTGGGTTGGTCGATTCGAATTGTTGGCGGACGGTGGATTGTGTGGCTACAGTAAACTTGTTGTTTTTGTGGTACCCGATTTATCGTATATTCACCGGAGGAATGGATTCAAAAACTGGCTCAAAGTGGCAGTTGGGTGTACGGAGTTTTTAGCTCCCTTGCACGCTCATTCCACATTTCTACCCCATGCTTCTTTGCTTTCATCCCATTAAACCCCATTGTGTGGACTGAGCAAAAAAATCCTGTTTGAAGATGCCGGTTTTGGTATTTGAGCGGGAACACAGCAAACATGCAATCTGGAGGCCGGTATGTGTACTGCTTGTTTAAAAAAGAACGTTTCTACGATAGAAAGATAAACGAATTCCTTTGTCCGGCTGCTGCTTGTGAGGAAAAAGCGTTTTATGAAAAATTGAAGGTGGAGTATGGGGTAAATAACTAAAACGGCCTAAAACGGCCGCTCCAAATCTGCTTTTCTATAGTCGTGATTCCGCGTAATAAAATTGCTGTTTTCCGGAGGGGTTTTCCCGAGGATTCCCGGGCCTGAAAACATGCGGCGGAGCAAGGCGAGTGGACTAAGCACAAACCAGAAAAGCAACCCGAGTAATAGCTGCCCGTTTACGGTGCCGAGGATGGTTCCGAGTCCCAGCCAGAAACGCAGAAACAGCCTGCCAAAAGCCGGGTATATCCAGCCCAATAATCCGATGGCGAGTCCCAGTATTCCGAGGATGGGCTGGTGCAGCAGCCAGGATAACAACCCACAGCCAACAACAAAAACAGCCAGCGATCGATGTTGCGTTTGGGCCTGCATCAAAAAAATGGATAAATGAACGGGGCTAAGGCCGAGCCCTCACCAAATACAGCCAGGATGCCCAGGAGCAACAAGACGAGCACAATGGGAATCAGCCAGTATTTTTTTCGGGCCAGTAAAAACGCCAGGATGTCTTTTAAGGATTCCATATTCAACATGCTCTAATTAGGCTCTTTTTTCAAAAGTACATAATTCCCCAAAACCAGCACATCCATCTGCGTCTGCTCAAAGCAACGATAGGCATCTTCCGGACTGCAACAGATGGGCTCGCCGTTCACATTCATGCTGGTGTTGACCAACATCCCAACCCCGGTTTTTTCTTTCATTTTTTGCAAAAGCCCCCAGCTCCGCGGATGAGTTTCCCTACTGACCGTCTGCACCCGCGCAGAATAATCGACGTGGGTAATAGCTGGAAAATGCGATGCCGGAAGGGCCAGTTTTTCCGGAATGCTTTTGGTGGAAAAATCCGAAGCACGCTCCTTGCGCCAGGGCGCTTTTAGCGGACAAACCAGCGACATGTAGGGACTGTTTTGCGGCAGATCAAAATACTGTTGAGCATCTTCTTCCAAAACCATTGGTGCAAAGGGTCGGAAACTTTCGCGGCCTTTGATTTTCAAATTCAACACCTGCTGCATAGCTGCGCTTCCAGGATCGGCCAGGATGCTGCGTCCACCCAGAGCCCGAGGTCCGTATTCCATCCGCCCCTGAAACCAACCCACCACCTTTCCCGAAACCAGGAGCTCCGCTACCGCGTCAAACAGCGCGTGATCATCCGGGTAGTGTCGGGCGGTTTTGGTGCGAAGAAAATCCGCAAGAAAGGCATCGGAATAGGCAGGTCCAAGCAGGGCGCCCTGCATCGCATCCGGACGGGTGGGTGTCCGGCCGTGCTCGAAATAAATATGCTGCGCTGCAAGGGCTGCACCCAGTGCACCACCGGCATCTCCGGCGGCGGGTTGGACGTAGAGTTCGCGAAACAAGCCCTGCGCAGCCAGTTTTCCATTGGCCACACCGTTTAGGGCTACTCCTCCGGCCAGACAAAGGTGCTCCGCTCCGGTCAGTTCCCGGGCATGCCCGACCATGGACAGGATACAGGCTTCGGTAAATTGCTGGATGGCACGTGCGAGATCGGCGTGTTCCTGTTTGATCGCCTCGTTGAGTGCGCGTTTTTTCACTCCAAACAGTCGCTCCCAATCCCGGTCCCGAACCATTTTTAGTCCGGTAGTGTACCGGAATTGCTGTGGATTTAGCCAGAGGGATCCATCCGGATAGACCTGTGCCAGTTGCTCCCGGATGATTGCTTCGTATTCCCGGGCTTTATCCGGACAGCCATAGGGCGCGAGTCCCATCAGTTTGTATTCACCGGAGTTCACCTCAAAACCAAGGAAATAGGTAAAGGCAGAGTAGAGGAGTCCCAAACTATGCGGATAATGCAGTTCTTTGAGCACGCGAATAGAGCTGCCTTCACCCAGACAAATTGTGGCTGTTGCCCATTCGCCCATCCCGTCGACCGTAAGGATGGCGGCCCGCTCAAACGGCGAGGTGTAAAAAGCGCTGGCAGCATGCGAAAGGTGGTGTTCTGGAAATAGAAAGGGTGTGTTTTTTGCATCAAAATTCCCGATCTGGTTCAGGTTTTTTCGCAGCAAATCTTTGAGAAAAAGTTTTTCTTTTATCCAGCTTGGCATGGCTTTTAAAAACGAGAAAAACCCTTTTGGAGCCTGGGAAAAATAATTTTCCATCAAGCGTTCAAACTTGAGCAGGGGCTTGTCGTAAAAGGCCACCGCATCCACTTCGGCGAGCTCAATTCCGGCTTCCGACAAGCAATATGCGATGGCTTTTCCCGGAAAACCCGAATCGTTTTTTTTGCGGGTAAACCGCTCTTCCTGAGCGGCGGCAATGATGCGCCCATCGATCAGCAGGGCTGCTGCCGAGTCGTGGTAAAATGCCGATATGCCCAGGATAATCATTTCGGGTCGACTGGCATTTTATGTTGAAAAAAACGGGCAAGCCGATCGGCATATATCCGGTGTGCGGTGGCATTGGGGTGGCTGTCGTATGGCTGGTTGTTGTACTGCTCCTCGCCCAGAATATCCAGCCCCATATCCAGGGTTTGGATGCCTTTTTTATCCAGGATTTTTAGCGTCTGCGAGGTAACTGAATCCTGCACCACAGAAGCAACGAGGAGCTCGACTCCTTCCTGTTTACAGGTTGCGGCAATAGACTCAATCACCGCAATGCTCACTGCATTGGCCTCTGGGTTTCCCCGGTTGAACAGGTTCTGGACAGCATTGGAAAGGCTGAGTTGTTCGCGGAAAGGAAACGGAAAATACAAGGCACTTTTTTCTTCGAAATCAAGAACCAATCGCTCTTCCTCAAACCGGGCGTAAGGAAAGCGGGCCTCCTTTCCCGAATTGTACTCTTGCCCCACACCTCCGGGCATGCCCATGAATCCGTAGTAGAGGGTTTGTCGCCAGGAAGGGTCGAGCGCATTGCGTTCGTCGTGAAAGGAAGCATAGAACAAGACTGCGCAATCGGGGGCTTCGCCTTGTTGTATAGACTGATTCAGTTGCAGCAAAGCCTGGGTGGTTCCATAGCCGGGAACAGCCCGGTTTTGAATCTGGTACTCAGACCGGAGTTTATCCTGAAGGAGATAGGCGAAGCTCTGTTCGTCATTTACTCCCAATCCATAGCTAAATGAGCAGCCATAACAATGCACGGTTTGGTTTCCCGGATACAGCGAATCGGGATGCCGGGTTATGCGGTAGCCATCCGGACCATGCTCAGCCGTGAAGTTTATGTGCTCGTTGATGCTCAGCGTATAGGTGCCTTGTTGCAAGCCAAAACCCAGATCGGGGTGGGGCAGGAGGTACTTGCCGGGCTTCGCCTGAATGGAGTAAGGGTGGTATACATAGGGCGCATAGCCCAACAGCCGCAAGACCAGTTCGGCCAGCAGCAGGGTGCTGATTCCGATAATCAGGATGTCTTTTAACTGGCGTTTCATATTGTACTGCCAAGGTAAGCAGCTGCTTAGAAAGCCGGGAATTATTTTTTTGGGACTTACGTTATGTAAACTGACAGAAAGCAAATTTGAATAAAGAAATCAGGCTATTTTTTGGTCAATAGCACACGCTCGAAGCATTGGCAAACATCCAGCTAAAACAATGGAAAACAACAAAGACATAGAAACCCCAAGGCTGATCCTCCGTGAGCGCAGCCCGGAACGCATTGCATCCCTCTTGAAACAATCTGCCTCGGAGCAAATGCAATTTTTAGGCCTGGCAGACGAGGCCAATCTGGAGTTTGAACTTCAACGCATACGGGATATGTTTTCCTGCAGCCGCTTGCAACATCGCGTATTTGATTTTCTTGAAAAAGAACACGGGACGGTCATTGGAAATGGCGGGTTTCATACCTGGTTCCCGCGCCATGCCCGTGCGGAGATCGGCTATTTTCTCCACGAACCTTTTCGCAACAAAGGCTATATGACGGAGGCCCTTTCGGCCATGCTTGAACACGGTTTTACCTCCATGCAACTCAACCGGGTTGAAGCTTTTGTCGGACTGCAAAATCCGGCTTCCTTACACCTGATGCACCGCTTCGGGTTTGTTCGCGAAGGACTATTTCGCGAACACTACGATGCCGGAACCGGACCGGAAGACTCCCTCGCTTTTTCGCTCCTTAAATCCGAATACTTTTTTGATGATGATTTGATGATGCGCCCTTCGGGCTAGGATGATTTGTTGAAATTAGTAGTCAGTAGTCAGAAACTATTTATTCGTTTAGTTCGCCTCTGCGAGGCTCTGTTTATGCAGAAGTGGTAAGTTGTAAGTGGCAAGTGATAAGTTGACTTGTAACATGTTAAAAATATACTTACTACTTATCACTTACAACTTCTATATAAACAAGGCCCGCAGGGCCGAATAATCATCAACGTATCATCCTAGCCCGAAGGGCGTATCAACAAATCAACAACAAAAGAAGGTATGGAAAAATATAGTATTCGAAAAGCACGGATGGAAGACTTGGAAACCTTGCTCCGGTTTGAGCAGGGGGTAATTGAAGCCGAACGCCCGATGGATGAAACCCTTCGTCCGGGCACAATTCATTATTACGACATACGTGCACTTATTTCCGAGCCGCATATTGAGTTGCTGGTTGCTGTCTTGCCCAACGGGCAATTAATTGGTTCTGGCTACGCCCGTATAGAGCCTTCCAAACCCTATCTGAATCACCGCACGCATGCCTATCTGGGCTTCATGTACGTCGAGCCGGAATACCGGGGCCGTGGAATCAACCAGGAACTCATTGAAGGCTTGAAGGCCTGGTGCAAAAGCCAGGAAGTATTTGAATTGCAGTTGGAAGTATACGACGTGAACAAGGCCGCGATACGCTCGTATGAAAAAGCGGGCTTTTCAAAAAATCTGGTGAATATGCGCTTGGGTTTAGACCAGGGTTGAAAACACGCATCACCGTTTCCCCTTTTCCACAAACAACCTGGCGAGTCGAATGATTAATACCACCGAAAAGAGAGCAAAAAGGAAGTAGGCCTGATCTCGAAAAAATACGTTCTTAAAATAGGAGCGGAAAAAAATCAGCCAGATCCAATAGCCTCCGATGGTGTGCAGCAGTTTCCAATTGCGGGGACTCAAGGTGTTTTTAAACCGGGGGAAGGTAGTCAGCATCATGAGGTACATGAAGAGGTATGCCAGTCCTCCACCCAGCAGGGAACTGGTTTTGGCAAGTGTAAAAACCGGATGCAGGGCATACTGGAGCCAAAGCAGGGAAATGAGGTGAAAGGTGTGGACGGTACCGAATGCCAGTCCAACATGTGCGCGGTAGGCGAGTAGCCAATTGCTCAGCTTGTTTTTAAAAAAATACTGAAACCCGGAAGCGCCGAATGCAAGTGCAAACAGCAGTGCACTTGTGCGGGCAGTCCACCGGATAATGACCCGAAATGCTTCTTCTTCCCATCCATTCAGGTAGCATTGAATTCCGGCCAGCAACAAAACGACTCCCGATGTGATCAGTATGGTTTGAGTCAGTGTACTCTTTTTCATTTTCTAAAGATACGAGCTTGCGGTGAAGTATGCCTAAAACCCCAAACACGCTCTGAGTTTGTTATATTTGCCATGGTAGGTTAAACTAAAAATCTCTTATGCGAAAAAAATACATTTTTCAGCTGGTTGCTTTATTCATGTTTTCAGGACTTTCCGGCTCTTTGTCTGCACAAATGAAAATTGGCTATGTCGATCTGGAAACCGTCATCTTGAGTTTACCTGAGATGCAGCAAGCAAATGAGCAAATCAATGAACTTTCCGCTAAACTTGCCAGGAACCTGGAGGTCAAAACAAACTATTTGAATGCGAGGTACCAGGAATATGGTGAAAAGGTAAAGGCCGGTGCGGCTGAAGATGAACGTGCTTTCTTTGTAAAAGAACTCGATAGACTGCAACATGAAATACAGACAACTCGTACTAAAATGGAGGAGAGTTTATTAAAAAAGGACCGGGAATTAAAAGAGCCTATCCTGCTTAAACTGGAAAAGGCAATTAAAAAAGTAGCCGAACAGAACGGATATACCTATATCTTAAATTCCACCCCCGGAGGGTTTTCTTTTTTGATAGACGGACCGGAGGAAAACAACCTAAATAAAGCATTATTGAAAGAAATGGGTGTACAGATAGACTAAGAGCCTGTTTGGGATTTTATGTTTGGGCTGCAATCGGCAAATTTTGTTTTACTTTTCGTTAAAATTTTCGCCGTAGAATCCGACTACGACTGCAAATTTTGCCTCAATTAAAACAAAATTTGCTCGCTTTCGCCTCAAACCAAAATCCCAAACACGCCCTAAGTTGCTCTCGGTTTTTTCCAAAGCAGGCTCTTAAAAACCACCATTGCCCAGAGGAGCGCATCATCAAACGTTAATAACCCATACTATGCGACTAAATCGTACTTTGTTTTTCTTGCCTTGCTTCTCAGCACCGAAAACTGTCCGCACAAAAATTGGCTATGCCAATATGAGTTTGATTCTTTCCTACATGCCAGAAGCTCAATTCCGCTGATCGAGAACTTGGAAAAATCGAGCAAAAACTTTCGGCTCAAATACAAGCCAAACAACAATTTTATCAGATAAAACTGGAGGAGTATAATGCATTTGCCAGTGATCCTAAAAACCAATCGAATTTGAAACCCCTTCAGGATGAGATCATTAATCTGGAGGCGGAAATTAAAAATGACGTCTCCGATGCTCGAAATCAACTGGCTGCTGATCAGGAACGTTTGATGGCTCCTATTCTCAAAAAGAAATTAGAAACAGAGATAAAGGCTTTGTCGGCGGCTGAGGGTATGATTACATTCTGAATTCGACGGATTCCGGAGGGCTTCCATTGTGTTGTATGGACCACCAGAACACGAATTAACCAGAAAGATTCTGCAGCGGCTGGGTATAGAAATTCCGCGTTTTGAATAGAATCTCCAATACACGTTCAATACTCAAAGGAGCTCTGGTGCTTCTATTTCCATTTGCTCCCGGTTGTACGGATGTTTGAATGAAATCCAGGCTGCATGCAGGTGCAGGCGCGTGCTTTGTGCCGTATGGGTCGTCTCCGATAATCGAAGTTGAGGCCCAATGGGTGTGCGGCGTGTACCCGAAGTTGGTGGGTACGACCGGTAATGGGATAAAAATGGATACGGGTTTGAGTTTCATTGCGCGCAACAACTTTCCACTTGGTTTGAGAGCGGGCTTCCCGTGTTCATAGCAGACAAGTTGTCTGGGCCGGTCGTCCAGGTCAACCCGAAGGGGGGTCGATGAATCCTTCGTCTTCTGCAACAAGCCCGTCGAGCAGGGCTACATAGCGTTTTTTAATGCTTCGCTTTATGAATTGATACTGTAATGCCTTGTGGATTTCATGGATTTGGCAATGAGCATAATTCCGGAAGTAGCCATATCCAGGCGATGTACGAGTGGTCCGCTGGCCTGAGGATACAGAGCTTTCATTCGACTGGCTACCGAGTCCTCAACATTTTTTCCCGGAACAGGCAATTCTGCTGGTTTGTTGATTACAAACAGGTACTCGTCTTCATACAGAATTCCAATTTCCCTGATCGGTGGTAAGCGTCAACATCGGATTTTCATCCATGTCGATCCCGGCGAGCATGTGTGCTGATAGGCTCGCATTTTTCCCCGGCAGGCGGGGTAGTACTGTCCGCGTCTTGCGCACTTCGGATACAGGCGATTGCCCCCACCAAAACTCCGCCATTGCAATGGGCTTCGCTGGTGCTGAAAAGCGTATTGAAGCAATTTGGGGCGGCACATTCCCAGCACCTGAGGGGCGGTTTTCCGAAAAACGGTTTTTCGAAAATTGCTGTAGGTGGTTTTTACCTCCGCCACGACTGGTTTAGAAACTGGTACTGGTCGAACAACTTTTGCTGAAGTGCGCCTGATTTTTGTTTTCGGTGGTTTTGAGCGATTGGATTTTTTATCCGTTTTTCATCAATTGTGCCTGGGCTTTCTACCCGCATGTTTCAGTATGCGTTACCTCCTTGAGTTGTCGTTGCTGGCTCAGGCTCTCCAGAATGAGTTCGTCGTGGGGCATTTAATTGTTCGGGCGAAAGTTGTTCGGCCGCTTCTTCTGGACTTGTTTGCGCCGCGCTTTATCTCTGTTTTAATTCGGTTTCTTTCCTGTATCCGGTCTTCAACATGAAGTTTGCGCTCCTCGTTTAAAACGGCCTCCAGTTCTTCCAGTTCCGGATCCGCTTCCAGGGCTTCGATTTCCCGGTTGATCTGATTTAAGACCGTCTCCTTCCTTTTTAAAAAAACCATCTTGCTGCTGCAAATCAAACAAGGGCGGCACAATGAAAATCCGGGTTTTTTCCCGCAAGATTTCCGGAGTAGGCAGCCAGTTAACCCGGCGCTCCATCTTGTTTTTGCACCACAAAGCACTCCAAACATTTTGCCAACAGGGTTGTGCGAGGTTTGTCAGGAACCAATCCAAAATTATGCTCCCATCCCGGCTCACTCAACCCGGACCCTCCTGAATCTCCCGAACCGCCTGAATGCTGAGCGGATGTGGTTCGTAATAAAACGGAAGGTGAAGCGCTCCGGCAAAGCAATACCAGCCACCGATTCGCGAAAGAGGAAGCAGGAGTTTTTGAATCGACGGAGGATTCCGCGTTTGAGCCGTTTTGTGAGGCCATGTCCGGCAAAAGTAAAGGGAACTTATTGATGATTTGATGATGTGCCCTTCGGGCTAGTTGATTTGTTGAAATTGTTTATTCGTTTAGTCCGCCTCTGCAGCTCTGTTCTGTAAGTGGTAAGTTGTAAGTGGCAAGAGTGATAAGTTGACTTTAACACATCAAAAAAATACTTACTACTTATCCACTTTAACTTCACTACTCAGTAATAATCTAGGGTTTTTGAAATTGAAACACGCCAAGTGCTGGCTGTTTTACAAAAAACAATGTTGTAGATCAACATTTCAGGAGCGTCGTTTTTGATTAAAACGGAGGGTAGGCTCATGTAGCCCATTTTTGTTTTCAAACAAGAAAAATCGTTTGAAGAGGTGAAGCGGAGCCCGGATTTGGCGGAGGCAGTATCCGGCAACGTGAAAATCGTTTGTCCATCCACCAAAAACACGGACATCGGTGCAGGCGGGTAACCACCCACAATGCCAGAGTCCGTTATGCCATTCGATGGCCCGGTTGGCCAGTTGAGCAATGGGAGGTGACGGCGACTTCAAAGAAGGTGCTCAGGTTTGGTCCGTCGGAATGTTCAAACTGTGGAAGGAAATCTGGGCTGATTTTCTTTCGGTTGTTCGATAATCCCGCGTATTTGTCTGACGCTTCCGGGTAATGATTCCGAAGCCACGCAGGGTTTGATTGGCGTCCATGACGTATTTCATGTGGTCGACTCCAAAGGAAACAGACCAGCAGGGTTTAAAGAAATAGCCCATTCGAGATGTTGTACTGGAATCCACAGGGGTGGTGGGGCCAAAATAGACCTTGGGTTTGAATGGAGTAGGGCGGTCGTGTGCCTGCACATCGTACAGCGAAAAGTCGTATTTGGGTCAGTAAAATGCGGAAGGTTGGTAGGTGCGAAGGATGCCCGGTTGTACCCCCAGTAAAAGTAAAACTTATACCGATCAGCATGCGTTTCTTTAGGCAGCCATTGAACCTGGGCCTTGGCGGTGTGGTTGACTTGGGAAAGCAAGCAGGCAAAGATATGCTGCTCAAATTGCCCGAATTTGGGTTGCATCATTTGGTTTAGTTCATGCAGCAAAACGAATCAGAGGCCATGTCCGGCAAAATTAAAGGAACTTATTGATGATTTGTTGATGCGCCCATGAACTAGGATGATTTGTTGAAATTGTTTATTCGTTTAGTCCGCCTCTGCATTTCTGTTGATGTAGAGTGGTAAGTAATAAGTGGCAAGTGATAAGTTGACCTATAACATATCAAAATATACTTCGCGCACTTATTACTTACCACTTCTATATCAACAAATAAACAAGGAAGCGCAGCGTCGGAGATTAAACAAGGCCCGCAGGGCGAATAAACATCAACTTATCATCTAGCCCCGCCGAAGCGCCTCATCAAATCATCAATTACTGCCAACATGTTACCATCCGGATTTTGTGTTGTATTCCCGACCCATTGCAAAACATAGGTGCCGGCGGGCGAAGAAAGTTGGTTGCTGAGTATGTTTATGCCGTTTGAATTTCAATTTTCCCTCCCATACTTGCTCGCCGCGGAGATTGTACAAGCGGAATAGTTGTTTGCCCGGCAGGCTGGTATGACTGTTGACAGACAGGTATTCCCGGAATGGATTGGGTATGGGTTGCATGTGCTGGAAATCCTGGATTTCACCGTTGCCTGTGCTACAGGGCATTCCTACAATTTCCGTAACCAGCGGGTAGAAAAACGTGCTCATGTTTTCAGCGCGCAGGGGTTTGTTGGCGGTAAAATGAAAAGAGCCATTGTCGGCAAAATAAAAACAGATAAAAATTCCCAGGTTGGTGTCAAAGGGAGGGCAACTCGTGGTCGGTCGTATGGTGGGTGGGTTGCTCAGACTGGCGGCGTGGTTGTCCAATCCACCCATTTCCAAAAACAGTTGCCAGGTTGTGGTGCCAGGGCGAATGGTTTTGCAAAACCATTGCGAAGCCCCACTTAGCGGATAGAATGGTTTGCCCTGGATAAATGGCACAATGGCATCACTGGCTCTGATGGTACATGTAGACCGCCGAGGTATCGGGGCCTCCCACCCAGTTATTGGTAGGCGCCACATAGGAACTCTATAACAAACTTGCGACTCCAAGTACGTTGGCATCTTATTGTCCGCCAAAGTCGTCCTGCCCATTCACAGAACCCAAATCAAGGGCGTTCACCCGGGCATCTCTGTGTCGACTGTCCAGTTTCGGGTGAGCAGTTTAGTGTTGTGATGTTTTGGTAAGGGGGTAGGGCACTGGTGCCGGGTCGAGTCGAAACAACAAGCCGGTTTTCATTTCCTGATCTAAAAACCCCGTAGCCAGGGCCAAAAAACCACCGGCACCGCCTTCAGGATGGCATCCAGCGAAGTGGAGTCTTGAATATGCCTGTCTTGCAGCCAACGAATAGCTGATTTTACATCTTGCTGGCCACGGTAAATGCTGATAATTTCACATGAATCGGCGGGATACAGTGCGTCGTAGGCATTGGGAAAAACATCGGGGGAATATCTTGCGTGCCACAGAATGCGGCAACCGACTCCTGCTTGTGCCACCCGAGCCGGTAATTGATGCTTCAACCACGTAGCCTCCGGGAGACCATTTCTTCAGCAAGCCAACTAATCTCATCCTTGCATCCACCAACCAACTTCCGCCATGGACCAATACCATAAAGAGGCCGTTCCGGACAAAAATTGCCAATAGGTTTATATAAATCCAGTCGAAGGGTATCAGTTATTCCGACATAATTCGTCCGGTAGGCGTAGGTAATATCTTTCTCAACAGACCAGGTGAAGCTGCCTTTTTTGTCAGATAGGTTTTTGTCCCAAGGCATGGGCTTAAAAAAAAGAAAATCAAACTGAATAGGAATCTCATGGTACAGGGCTTGGGCGCGTGGAGTAGGCGATGGAATTTATCTTGTTCAAATGCGCCAGATATTTCCGGGTATCGTCGGGCAACAAGTTAAATTGGTAAGTAGAAAGTAGTAAGTGATAAGTATGCCCTTAAACAAATAAACAATTTCAACAAATCAACCAGCCCGAAGGGAGTATCATCAAATCATCCAAGCCCCGCCAGGGGCGCATCATCAAATCATCAATTTTCATAAACAAATAAACAAGGGAAAGCGCAGCGTCCCGAATAAACAAGGCCCAAAGGGCCGAATAAACAAATATTATACACTTATTTGCGTTTTGGGCGGGCTATACGTCAAAAACTGTACTTTTGCACTTTCTAAAGCAATCTGAGCAGTTTTGAATATAACCGCACTCTCCATACGCCGCCCTTCTCTGATTATTGTCATTTTCTCCATTCTGACATTTATGGGGGTGGCCAGCTATATGAACCTGCCCATTGAGCTGGTTCCCAAGTTTAGTCCGCCGGTAGTAACCATCATCACGGTGTATCCGGGAGCGGCACCTTCCGAGGTAGAAAATGCGGTGAGTAAACCGATTGAAAATGCCGTGTCCTCCCTGGAGGGCATTGAGCAATTGCAGGTTGCTTCCAATGAGAATGCATCGTTTATTACCATAGAATTAAACCAGGTGGTGGACCTGGATAAATCCGTTCAGGAAATTCAGCGCAAAGTCGATCAGATTCAATCTCGTTTTCCCAAGGAGGTGCGTGCGCCGATTGTAAACAAATTTGCCCTGGACGAACTGCCGGTAATGCGACTTGCTGTTCGGAGTAATAAAACCGGAACCGAGTTTTTTGATCAGGTTAAAAATCGGATCGTACCAGATATTGCACAGGTAAAAGGCGTTGCGCAGGTGAGCATCCTGGGTGGAGAAGAGCGCGAAATCAAGATCAATATCAACAGCAGCAGGCTGGAGCAGTACGGACTATCACTGCTACAAATCACGCAGGCTGTTCAGGCAGCAAACCTGGATTTCCCTACGGGAAAAGTGACCGGGGAAGACGGACAGCTCCGCATCCGCCTCGCGGGAAAATTCCTGGACCTGGATAATATTCGGGATCTGGTGGTTGGTAAAAACCGGTTTGGATCCTCCATTTTCCTGAAGGATATTGCTGAAGTACAGGACGGGGTAAAGGACCCTGAAATCCTGTGTCGCACCAATGCGCTCCCGGCTGTGGGCCTCACCATTCGGAAGCAAGGCGATGCCAACGCTGTGGAAATGGCTGAGGAGGTATTGATCAAATTAATGGCTCTGGAAGAGCAGTACACAGACGAAGGCCTGAAGTTTCAGGTGGTTGCAAATAGCAGTAAGTTTACCAACATGGCCACCGATGCGGTGATTCACGACTTGATGATTGCGGTACTGTTGGTTGCTCTTGTAATGTTGGTCTTTTTGCACAGCATGCGGAATGCCTTGATCGTTTTGGTTTCTATTCCGACCTCCATTGTCACCACATTTATCATGATGAAATTGTTGGGGTACTCCCTCAACCTGATGTCTCTTTTGGGTCTTTCACTGGCAATTGGTATTCTGGTGGACGATGCAATTGTGGTAATCGAAAATATATACCGACACCTGGAAATGGGTAAAAGTCGGGTACAGGCTTCCTACGATGGCCGGATGGAAATCGGCTTTACCGCCTTGAGTATTACCCTGGTAGACGTGGTGGTATTCCTGCCGATTGTATTTACCGTTGGTATGGTACCCAATTTGTTGCGGCAGTTTTGTCTGACGGTTCTGACCTCCACCATGATGTCCCTTTTTGTGTCTTTCACCCTGGTTCCCTGGCTTACTTCCCGGTTTGGCAAACTGCACCGGTTTGAGGGTAAGAATGTTGCCGGGCGCGTGATTTTGCGCTTTGAGGAGTTTTTAGATTGGATTTCAGAGGGTTTTGTTAAAATATTGGAATGGGCGCTTCGCAGCTGGCGGACCCGAACGGCCACCCTGATGATGGCGCTGATTCTATTTGCAGCCTCCTTTGTATTGCTTACTGAGGGGTATGTAGGAAATGCATTTTTTGATCCGGGCGAGCGCGGCGAATTTTTGGTTGAAATCCAATTGCCCAAAGATGCTGCGCTGTCGCAAACCGATGAAATAACCAAACAGGTAGAAGAGTGGTTGGGCCAACAGCCCGATGTGGTCAATACCTACACGACGGTGGGTACCAACAACAAATCGTTTGGGCTCAACAATCCTTATGTCGCAGAGATCTATGTCTTTTTGCGCGATATAGAAAAGCGGGGCGGAATGCCCACGGATGTATTTGCCCGACAAACCAAGGTGCAACTGGAGGAAAAAATTGCTGGTGCCCGCATAACCACCTCTCCCATTGATATTTTGGGCCTGTCTTTTTCTCCGATTGAGGTAATGTTGAACGGGCCGAACCTCGACAGTTTGCTGGAGTTGGCAGAAGTTGTAAAAAGAGAAATGGCCCTGGTGCCGGGATGTGTTGAAATTGAGACTTCCGTTGAGGGCGGCAATCCGGAAATTCGCGTGGATGTTGATCGCAAGCGCCTGGCCGATTACGGTCTGACTATGGCCCAGGTTGGCCTCACCCTGCAGACGGCTTTCAGCGGAAACTCCGATGCGAAATACCGCGACGGCGAATACGAATATCCTATCCGTGTTGCATTGGATGCATTTGACCGGCGGAGTGCGCAGAATATTAAGAACATGTCGTTTGTCAACCCGCTTGGCAATACGGTTTACCTCAAGCAGTTTGCGGAAATTACTTCGAGTACTGCACCAACTCGCCTGGAACGGCGGGATCGACTGCCTTCGGTAATGCTTACCTCTCAGGTAATCGGCCGACCCAACGGATCTGTGGGGCGCGACATCAAAAACCGATTGGCTGAAATCCGGAAGCCAACCGGAAGTTATATCAAGTTTGGGGGCGACCTGAAACGGCAGGAGCAGGGCCTCAATACCCTGGGTTTTGCCTTGTGGACCTCCCTGCTGTTGGTATACCTGATCATGGTGGCTTTGTACGACAACTGGGTTTATCCTCTGGTCGTATTGGTATCCATCCCATTGTCTATAATTGGTGCATTTTTGGCGCTTGCTCTGGCACGCGAAAACCTGACCGTATTTACTGGTTTGGGCTTGTTGATGTTGGTGGGTCTGGTAGGTAAAAATGCCATTCTGGTCGTCGACTTTGCCAACCACCTGAAGAGCCAGGGAACCGAGTTGCGCAAAGCCCTCTTGCTGGCAACCAAATTGCGTTTCCGGCCGGTACTCATGACCAACATTGCGATGGTTATAGGTTTGCTGCCGATTGCGCTTGCCGAAGGAGCAGGATCTGACTGGAAAAACGGCCTTGCCTGGGCGATTATCGGAGGGCTAAACTCCTCCATGTTCTTGTCGCTCATTGTGGTACCCGTTGTGTACTGGATTTTCGATCGGGCGCTGGCTCGATTTGGGCTCGACAAAAAACAAAAAATCGATTTTGAGGAGTAAAAACTTAGGATGCTAACAAGATAAAAGCCCGGATTTCGACTACTCGAAACCTGGGCTTTTTAGTTTGAATTCAGACCATCTGGGGCCATGTTTATTAGAATGAATAGCGCAAGCCTACCTGCAATTGCCAGCGGGAAGAAAGGCTAAAATCATCAAAAAACGTGCTCGTCTGAGCAGTATCAAATGTGTACGTTGGCGTACCAGTAGCACCATCTACACTTACTGCAACAGGTTGTACCAGGCCGGTGTAGGTGGCAAATTGGCGAACACCCCAGCTTGAATTTAATAGGTTTCCAACATTCAGGACATCAATGCTCAATTGAACGGTGTTGTTGTTTGGAAGTATGAAGTCCTGAAGAATTCGCATGTCAAAACGAGAGAACCAGGGGCTCAAGGAAGCATATTTTTCTGCGTAGGCTCCACGGTTTCCACTCAGATAGTCGTCCTGGGCAATGTAGCTTTTGAATCCGGTGCGTTGCGCAGCTTGCTCCTCAGCACTTCCGGTAAACGCCATTTGATCAATCTCTCCATCGGTTGGAATGTAGAGCAAATCGTTGAGGCTTGAGCCGTCGTTGTTGATGTCGCCGGCATAGGTAAAGCTAAACCGCCCACCTTGGGCGTATTCTCCAAAAATAGCAATTGAAGTTGCCATTTTACCGTATTCAAAACGCTTCATACCGGCACCTACGATGCGGTGTTTGTTTCCGTAGAGGGATGGCGCCAGTTCTGGTGTGTTGGTTTGTTGAATGTTCCCCGGATTCCGGTCGTATGCATCGGATGAAATCTCTGCATCAATCGAAGCGGCATCTTTTGCGTCCAGGAAGTTGTAGCCGATTTGGAACATAGATCCGTCCTCCCAGTTTTTGGTGACCTGGAAGGTGGAATTGAAGGTATATCCCAGGTTGGTGTTGGTAAACACATATGCATTGGTAGCTCCTCCGAAAATGGTTGCGCGATCGCTGTCGAGGTATCTCGGGCGGTTATCAACGCCACTCAGTGTGCCGGTAGGAGGCTTCAGGCCATAGTTGCGTACCATCATCGCATTGATGTCTTTGGTATACACCAGATCGATGGTACCAATCCAGCCCGATCCAAATTGTTGATCAAAGCCCAGGTTGGAACGCCATACCTGAGGGAATTTGAAATCGGGATCGGTAACACAGTAAAAGAAGAAATCCGGGTTGGCAACCTGGTTTCCAATCCAGACAAATGGGAAACGGCCGGTGAACAGACCGGAACCACCACGCAACTGGCTGGAGCGGTCGCCTTTTAGGTCGTAATTAAAACCAAAACGGGGAGAGAATAAAGGCGTCTGTTTTGGAAGCACGGTATGATCAAAGAAAACAGAGTTTCCATCTTCATCAAAATATTCGATGTCTGGTGCATAGGTGCCTCCGTCAGCCAAAAGTCCTCCTTTCCGATCGATGTTTTGCTGGATGAGTTCTTTAGTATCAAAATACAAAGGCATATCCATTCGAAGTCCAAGGGTGAGGACAAGTTTGTCATTTGCTTGCCACTCATCTTGTCCGTAAAATGCCAGTTGGCCCAAGTTCGTTTCGGCGAGGGCCCAGGCATCGTTGGTATTGTTGTCTGTAAATGCTTGTTGAGCTCCTGCAACCTCGGCATCAAAATCACCGGAGTTGATGAAGTTTGCAAAATCAGCAATGTCAACATCCGGGAAGAAAACCCGTGCGCCATAGGCTGTCAGGTTGAAGGAGTTGTTGAAATCAAACCGCTCCAGGCTGGCACCGAGGGTAAACGTGTGTGCCCCGGCATAAATGTTGAAGTTATCGTTGATCTGATACACATCCTGATCCAGAACATTGTGCACAGAGAATGGTTCATGCCCGGCTACAATGTAGCGCTGTCCGTTTTTCCCGATATTGAGTACAGGGAAGGGAGAAGAAAACGGATCGCGGGAATCGCGGAATTGGGTGTAGCCCACCTGCAGTTTGTTTGCATATTTATTTCCAAACAGCGACTTGAGTTCGGCGATGGTGCCAAACAGTTTGTTGTTGATCCGGTATCCGGAATTGCGGAACTGGAGGGTCGTAAAGTCAGGTCCCCGCCGGCCGATTGCAGAGGGGTGGGCGGGCTTTTCCTGGAATGCATCGAGGAAGTTTCCGGTGATGGTGAGTTTGTGAACGTCGTTGATATTCCAGTCCAATTTCAACATCCCTTTTTGGTTGTTGGTGTTGTACTTAAAATTCTCGTACGGGCCGGTTTCATAGCCATACCGGTCGAACAGCATTTGTGACACCATTTCCAGATCGGAAGCGGCGACACGCGATTCATTGGCAGCACCTGTTCCCCGGTTTGCAACGAAGTAGGAGCCGAGGTCCGACCGGCGTTCAATTTCGAGGTTGGCAAAGAAAAACAGTTTGTCTTTAATCAATGGACCACCGAAACTAAAACCGGTTTGCAGTTGGTTGAGGTCGCCACGTACCACTTCCTGGTCGCCAACTTTTACGCCCAGCATGTCTTTGTTTCTGTAAAAACCGAATACCGTGCCTTTAAACTCATTGGTTCCCGATTTGGTAACGGCATTGATGGCTGCGCCTGTAAAGCCGGTTTGGGTTACATCGTAGGGAGCAATTGCCACGTTAATTTGATCGATGGCATCGAGTGATACGGGTTGGGCATCAGCCTGACCACCCGGAGTGGCAGCATCCAGTCCGAATGGGTTGTTGAAGATTGTTCCGTCCAGCGAATAGTTGTTAAACTGATCGTTGCGACCGGCAAAACTTCCACCCTGTGCCGACATTGGAACTAAGCGGGTATAATCCGCCGCAGATCGCGTAATGGTTGGGAGGTTTCGGATTTGCTGACTGCTAACGTTGGTTGCAGCCCCAGTGCGCCTGCTGTTCAGGACACCATTGGCATCGTACACAACCTTTACCTCACCGAGGGTAGTGGTATTGTCTTTTAGTACAAAATCCTGGGTGAGTTTCTGAGCCAGCTTTAGCTCTGGAATAATGGCTTCCTGCGCTTCATATCCGGTGAGGGATGCCGTCACCTGATAAGGCCCGCCCACGCGCGGGTTGGAAGGAGTGTAGCGCCCGTCGGCACAGCAGTAACTCCGTACTTGGTTCCTGACGGAGTATGGATGGCCACAACGGTTGCGCCCGGTAGGGATGAACCGTCGGCATCGGTTACGGATCCTACGAGTGACGCAGTTGTAACCTGACCATAGGCAGTGGAAAGGCCAAGCGTGCACAGCAAGGCCAACAATAGGGTAAAATGCTTCATACAAACTAAATTGAAATGGTGTAATATTGCATCACAAACTTAGTAATAACTTAAATAATAGAGTATTAAATTTTGAAAACCGAGGAGTTGCTGGTTAGTGCAAAGTACAAAACGTTGGTGAGTTTGCCATCATTCTGATTTGACCCACATTTTCAATTTGGAGTCGAATGCTTGCGTATGAATGGAGTAACTGGCGGGTATTTCATCCAGATAACTGAAGTAGCTGACAAGTCGGGTGCCTGTCGGCATCAGATTAAGTTGTGTCCGGGTATATGCACAGTATTTTGCATAAAATGCGCGATCAAGCGGTATGCTTTGATCGATGGGGTAATCGGAAGAAATGTGCTCGTAAAATGGATTGAAAATGTAGACCGCATTGAAGTCCTGAAGTTGAATATCCAGGATATTGGCATGCCGAAATTCAAGGCGATCCAGGTGGTGTTTTTCCGACAAAACCAAGGCCATTTCGTGGAGGTGTAAGCGTTGTTCCACACCGACAAAATACCCCTGCGTGGAGGCTGCCCCGATCGCCACCGACTTGCCGGCACCAGAGCCGATGTCGAGTACCCGGGTGCCGGGCTTGTCGACTAAAAAACGGGCCGCTTCAAGCGCGACTTCGACCGGGGTAAAATGAAATTCGGCTATTTCCTGCATCTGTTCCGGGTAGATGCGGTTAAAGACTTCATCGGTTACAAGCTGGCCTGTTTTTAGTTGCTGGAAGGGCATGTGGTTTACAATGAATTGGCTGGAAGGCCCATCAGCCAGGCTTTGGATAGGGGTCGGGTAGTTGACTCGGAGCCAAATGCCCAGAAAACGTCATTCTTTATTATGAACTGATTGATTCGGGTTTGTAAATGAGTTGCCCCGAACGTTCGACTTGAAATGGGTTCACCATTTACGGGGTTTACAACTTGAATCCATGCGTTCCCAATGGTATATTCTTCTGTACACGTGGTGCAGTATGAGGTAGAAGATACTCCTGCAAGATAAATCTTATTATTCCATAGATGCACGTCGTACAGCCAATCTCCTTTTTGAGCATTTCTGTAAACTTTATTCCAGTTCATAGAACCAGAATTTATATCTAAAGCAACCAGAAAGCCACTGGTCCAATGTTGGCCAGAAGCGGTTTCGCCCTTTTGATCATCCCGCAGGCTGCCGCAGAGGTAAACTTTGTTGTTTTCAATATGCATTCCCCTACGGTAGAGGAATATCTCGCGATCGGAATTGCTAATTTTTTGTTTCCAGAGTAAATCTTCTGGGTTGTTGTAGGAAAACGCAGCAGCATGAGCGGCTACATAATTGCTTGAATGTTGTCCTCCATCAGTTTCATATCCAGAAACTACAATTTTGCCATTGTCTAGCGCCACGTTTTGAAACTGAATTCCGGCCCAGGTTTCATTTACCAACTCTGTTTCATCAAGACTTGAAAAAGCAAAGTTCGATTTACTGATTTGAATTTTTGAAATATTGGGATAATAATTGTTCTTGCTTGATCTAAAGAACCACTCCGGAAATCAAAATTTCCACATATCCTGCGGTATTTGCAGAAACAACCATAGCATTCATGTTTTGTTGAAAGTCTATGGCCAGGCTGTTTATAAAAATTCCCATCTGAGTCAAACAGCATCATCCGGTTGCGATCTGGATCATCCGGGTTGTTTTCATTTCATCGTAACCAACGGAAGTAGGATGTATTCTTTAGCGCCCAGAACTCCAGCCGGAATAACCAGCAGGCTCCTAATGGTAAATCCGGGTCGTTTCTCCCAGATTTTTTCACCTGAATCATCCATTTTGATAACTGCGGGATCAAAATAGTCCTCTATATCCTGTCCGCCAACATTAGTGCCGACAGAAGACTGTGAAGCATCGAGTGAACCGACTGTATACATCCCATTTTGCAAGGATGGCTCCGCAAGATAAAATTGGCTTCGAAACTGGTCATTCCCAAAACGAACCGAATGTAGAATCAGGTCGTTGTCTGCCGGAATCTGACTGTTTGAATATTCTGGCTCCATAAGGTGGCTCTGCAGTTTGTGGTTCACAGCTGAACATGCATAACGTTGCAACAACGAGTCCAATCAAATAGTATTTCATATATTCAATTTCATGACGGATTTAAGCAGGTGCCCTATCAGAGTGTATTGGGGTCCAGGCTCCAAACAAGGGCCTTTGCGGTAGAGCGTATCTCCGATTTATATCCAGCCTTCAAAATAAGTCATTTTTGATACAAAATTAATTAATTAGAGAAAGAGAGAACCCGAGTCGCCGAGCATTGAGAAAAAAGAAAGCTTCACCGGACGCCGGGTCTATTGTATTAATCCATGCATTTCCAACAATAAACTCCTGCGTGCACGATGAACAATAACTCATAGAGGAAACCCCAACAGAAATGAGTTTTCATCCAAAAATGGATATCAAAAAAGCGGTCGTCAAAAATGGATTTAGCGTATTTTTTGTTCCACAAAACCGAACCGGAATAGGCATCAAGGCAGGCAATAAACCCGCTGGTCCAATGCAGATTTACACTGTTTTTTGTTTTCCTGGTCACGCACTTCCACAGATTAATATAACAGCCCGTTTTCAAGGTGCATGCCGCGTTGGAAGTGAAAAATTTCATGGTTGTTGTTTTGGATGACCGTATGCCAAAGGTTCTGTTCCGGCTGGCTGTATGAAAATGCTGCAGTATGTAGCGCGATGTATTTCCCGTTGTTCTGGCAATCGTCTAAATCAAACCCGGAAACCAGAATTTGGTCGTCAAGCAATGCAATGTTTTGGAAATAGACACCAATCCAGTCGTCTTGTAAAAACTCAGTTGCCTGAAATTGAGCAAACTCAAAACTCGATTTGTCAATTTGTATTTTAGTCAGGCCGGGATAACAATCATTTTGTACCGAAGTATAAAATCCACCAGCCATAGTGATTTCAACAGCATCAGCGGTAGATGCAGATACTAGAAGGGCATTCATGTTCATTTGAAAATCAACTTCAAAGCCGGATAAAAATTGGCCATTGGAGTCAAATAGCATCAGGCGATTTCTATCCGGATCACCGGGGTCATCTTCATTTTCATCAAAGCCTGCAAGCAGTATATATTCAGTTGGTCCCAGGATACCTGTTGGGATAACCAGAAGGCTTTGTATGGTAAATCCGGGCCTTTTTTCCCATAATAACTCTCCAGCATCAGAAAATTTAAAGAGGACGGGGTCGTAGTAATCATTTATCTGGTTGCCGCTACCCACTTGTGTTCCGATGGAAGCCTGTGCCGCATCAATTGCACCAACGGCATACATACCTGAAGTGGAGGAGGGTTCGGCCAAATTGAACAGACTGAAAAACTGCTCGTTTCCCAGTGTATAGGATTGTTGAACGAGGTGACTGTCTATTGGTTTCTGGCTGTTCTCAAATTCTAACGGCGTTTGTATTTCAGGGGGCTCCGATGTTTGCTCGCAACCGATCAGGGCAAGAACAATAAGTAGCTGCCATCTGTGGTATCGCATAAGTTTAGAGTTTGTTTGCAGGAATTTTAGACATCCATGCTTGTGCCGATTCCTGGATATTTCGGGTTTCTCCAACGGCCCAGCAATTGTTGCCGATAAAAACCATTCCATAATAGGATTGCAAAAGTGTGGAATCCCCAAAGTCCTTTACGTTCCCAATCAGGTCCCCGTTTGATGGTCTTATTTTTGAAATAAAGGCATTTCCAAGGATTCCATTGTTCATTTGGTGCCCGGCGACAATTCCTGACAGATACAGGTTGTTGTTGTGATAGAGCAGTTTTTGACCTTTGTCGTGGTAATCCGTATAATAGTATTTGGAAGCCCAGCGTTCATTTCCATTGAGTTCGAAGGCATAAATCACCGTTGAAAACCAGTGTTGATTAATGCTGTTTATTTCTTTGTCTCCATCTTCAGTAGGTGCCATAAGAAAAACAGCATCTTCAGAAAGTGCGATTTCAGCATATTCCAATTCCTTTCCATTCCGATAGATGGAATAGCCCCAGTTGCTGGTGAAATCCGGACTATAAGATGAAATATATATTCGTTGGGCTGGTGTTTCCGGGTTGTAATCCAGGTCAATTGATGATATGAAGTAGTTGGTTCCTTTCTTTTTTATATCGGTAAAAGTGCTTCCCTCCCGGTCAATTGTCCAAATCTCTTTTCCTTTCCAGCTAATGTCATTTCGCGTGAGCTGAAAATCGAAAATAGTGGGATTAACACTTCCATCCAGTAAATATTCATGGCCTACGGATAGAAAGCGGACTGCGTCCCCGTAAATGCCATCTACGATGCTTCCAAAATGGTAGTAGAGGTTATCCTCTTCATGACTGAACAGGAACGTGCCTTCATCATCAAATACCATAACGCGTGTTCGGCCCAGGTCCTGGTCGTTTCCATCCGCGCCAATCAAAACGATGTTTTCTTTTTCGGTCAGAACGCCGGGAGCAACAACAAGTATGGTTCTGAATTCAAATCCAGGCCGTGTTTCCCACAATTTATTTCCATTTTTATCAAACTTAAGCAAGACGGACTCATAATAATCCAGCACAGAATTATTTCCACCAATAGAGCCACTCGTTGTGGCCTGGGCTGCATCAAGCTCTCCCGAAACATAAAAAGACTCACCGTCGGTGGATGGTTCAGCATGTAGAAACCAACTATAATTGGAAGCAGCACCAAAGTGCAGGGACTCTGCAAGGATGTGGTTATATTCTGCCCGGTAGGGATTTACCGGCCGTTCTGTTTCATCTTGTTTTGAACAGGATGTCACAAAAAGGAAAAGAATGAGCAAATAGGAATGAAATATACGCATGGATAAGGATCAAAATATTCCGGGAATGCATTCTGGTTGAATATCCAGAATCAAGCACCTGATCAGAATTCATTCGCAGAATTCCAATCAGGTGCTTATTTGAAAATTGGGAAACCGATGGTCGAATCCTGTAGAGCATCCGGACCAACAGAGTCAACAGAGGTGCTTTTTACCTGCGGACGCCCAAAAAGTTCACTACGGGCTTCTCGCCGGTTGGCCGGTGTCCTTTGGAGGCTACTACTTTTACAATAACCACGTTGGACGGTTGGCTTACCAGGCCATTCAAGTTGCCCTGATCATTTCCACCGTTGTTGTTTTCGTCGCGTTCAGTAACCTCCAGAAGCCCATCGGCATTTGCTTCAAAACGGTAGTATCCTACGGAGTCCATTTTGAACATGGGTTCGAACTCATCGGTTTGATCCGGGTCAAGCGGATCTGTTCCAACAAAAACATCGAAAACCAGATTGCCGTTGTTGTTAAACTGGGCGTCATCCCAGGGGGCGTTTTCATCTGCTCGATATTTGACATTATACTGGGTGTTGGAAGCGCCGGCAGATTCTGTTTCGCAAAAATTGGTGGACTCTGCGACGTTCTTGATGATTGTGGTAATTGCAAAAGCGGCTCCGGTCTCTACAGTAGGTACAGCGAGCGCGAGTTTGGAACAGATCATGTCTGCCAGATAGATTGATTTGCAAATATCCGAATTAGTGCACTGCTCGCAGCTTAGGCTGGTCATCGCAAAAAAGATCAGAAGGGTTTTAGGTAAAAAAGTTCTCATGCCTGAATGATTAAGGTTTATAGTTTGAATAATAAATAGAGTTATTGGCAAACAATAATAGGGCTTGATTTTGTAGCAGTTTGTTTTCCCGGGGTTTCTGCTACGTGGATTAGTAGTTCAGCTGGTACGTCATCAAGTTCACGTCGGGACGAAGGTCGCTGAAAACCACCGTTATTGGTTTCGTCTCGTTCATCCACTTCCATTAAAGCATCTGCAATTACGGAAAATTTATAATAACCAACCGTATTTATGTCAAAAGCAATTGTTGACTCTGATTTTTGCCCGGCCCATATCTTAGGTTCTGTAATAAGCAACATGGAGACGAATCCTCCGGATCCATCATTTAATTGCACTTCTTCCCAGGGCATATTGGGCTCTTCCCTGTAAAAAGCAGTGAGGCCTGTGTGTGTGATACCAGCGACCTGAGTCTGACAGCTATCATCCGATCCCGGAATATTGATAATCGCTAGATTTATCGAGATGCTGCTGCTTAGCTGGGATGTAAAAGCAGAAACGCTATCGACAGCCAGGTCTGGCAGGTAAATCGCCTCGCAGTTATTACGGTCTTTTTTGCAAGCGGCGAAGAGCAATAAAACCAACGACGAAATTAAAACTAATTTTTTTTTATCCATTGCATTGGGCTTTCCTGAAAAAGATGTTTTTCATTAGACTTAAAGAAACTCCAAAAAAGAACTAGGAACAAGCCCGAATAGTCAATATTCTTAGAATTCGTAACTTTCTACCTCGAATTTGACCTTGAGAGCTAAAAATTAACGCGAAAAAAAGTAAATATGCATGAAGAATTCACGCCTATGCGACTCACTGGTTTTTTAGTTATTTATCTTTTTTCTTTTCAATTTTTGTTTGCTCAAACTGATAGCACATCCCGCTATCCACAGAAATCAAGTGGGTGGGCAGAAAAGGCAAGTTGGCACAGAAAAATAGCAGAACCGATTATTTATACGGATGCTCAAAAAGCGCACAGGCATTTGGATTCCGCTTTTTTGTATATAAAAAACAGTAACAACAAGTCGGAATATGCTCTGATTCTTGCGGCCCAAAGTCGGCTGATGTTGTTTGAAAACAAGCCGGAAGATGCTCTGAAAATAGCCGAACAGGCGGTTGAAAAAAGCGAAAAACAGGAGGCTCTGGCAAGGTTTCGGGCACTGGAATCAAAAGGCCGGGCGCTTTCAGAGTTGAACCGTTCAGAGGAGGCGCTTTCTGTACTTCACCAATGTCTTGAACTTGCCTCTCAGACCAATGAGCATGAGGCCGCAAGCAAGGTTGCAACTTTAATTCTCCTGGGTGATACCCACAAGCGGATGCGTGACTTTAAAAAAAGCCTGGCCTACTATCAAGAGGCTGCCGAATACGCCAAATCCAACCAGCAAGAGTCATCGCTTGGGCCGATTTACAACAACCAGGCAATTATTTACAGTTATTTTAAAGATTATGAAGCAGAATTGGATGTTTGTAAACTGGCCCTTCGTTACTACCCGCCAAATGATGCAAGACGTGCTGTAGTGTACAACAACATGGCCAATGCATTTAAATACACAAGCCAAAAGGATTCCGCCGTTTTTTATTACAACCGAATCTTGAGTATGCCCTCCTCGCCGCAGTCAAGCAAAACCATTGCATCCTACGGACTGGCAAGTTTGCTCATAGAAAAAGGGCAAACAGAGCGGGCAAGATCAATTTTATTAAAAGCATTTTCGTGGGCAAAAGAGTCGGGCTCTATTCGAGATCAAATGGGCACACTTGGGTACATCGGCGAGTCGTATTTTCAAGAAAAAAAATACCGCCAGGCCCTGGAGTGGTATTTAAAGGCAGAAGAAGCACTTGAGTCAACTTCCAACGGTGATTTTGTGCGGGAAAAAGCCTCACTCTATGCTTCAATTCTTCAGGCTCGCTTGTTGCTGGATAAACGTCAGAAGGAAGTAGAGGTTTTTGAAAAGTTTGTGACAATCCGGGATACCATAAACAGAACGGACCAGCGTGCGGCTGTAGCAAAAGCCCTTGCTGAGCTGAATAACAAGATCCAGGCTGATTCGCTGGAGTTGTTGTTAAAGGATCAAACAATAAAAGAAGCAAAACTCAATCAAAACAGACAACTGATCATCGGTTTGCTTCTTGGACTTATTCTTCTTGTAGTCCTGGCCTTTTTCTGGAGGAGAAACTTGTGGTTGTCAGAAATTCAGAAAAAAACCCTGGAGGCGAGACACGAACAGACCCTGCTGAATAATGCCAGTCTGATCAGTTTAATTCATGAATTAAAGACTGAAAAAGTTGCAATGGATTTTGAAGAAAGAGAGATTCATTTGCCAGGGAGAAGTACCGTTGCGCTTAAACTGGGATCTATTGTATGTGTCCAGTCACTTGGAGGTGGAGTTCGATATGAAACAGAAGAGGCCAGGCACCAAATTTGGCAGTCGCTTGAGCAAGCAAAAGCATTGCTACCTGAACCCAATTTTATCCAGGTTCATAGGTCTTACATTATCAATACAAAATTTGTGACCTCCTTTAGTCGTTCAAGAATTGTATTGAACGGCCAGATTAAAATTCCAATTGGAATTACACACCGGGATGCCATACTCGAACACCTAAATGCCAGGACAAATAAGCAGGCCGGATAACAGGCTCTTAGTTCTGATGAAACAATTGCTCTAAAACCAAATCAACATGATACAAGCTACACCCGCCAACCTGGAACCTTTTCGACAACTCGCCGATCCACTTGCAGATGAAGCCCTGGCCCAATTGGTAGCAGATGAAGGCCCGGATGCTGCACTTCAGTTTTTCAATACATTAATACGAAACATTGATTTGCCGATTGAGGATTTGCCCCCTGCGCTCGACGGTTTCCTGGCTGCAACCAGCCAATTGCCCGATGTTGTAGATTTGGCTGACTTGCAAAAAGCCGCATCGTTATTTTTGGATCATGGGCCTAAATTTTTGATTTTTCTCTATTTCAAATCCCTCCCCATGTTGTATTCGGATGCACGGGGAGCAAAAGTCTTGATTCATACTGGCCGACTGGCACATGATGGGGCGGAGATGGATGTTTTTGCCAGACGAATTGCGGAGACCGGTCAATTCCTTCTGGGCGTGATGGCCCCCGGGGCTTTGAAGCCTGGCGGCAAGGGCATTCGGATGATTCAAAAGGTCCGACTGATCCACGCTTCAATCCGGCATTTTATCCCCTCCGACCGCTGGGATGCGAAAGCGCTTGGGAAACCTATAAACCAGGAAGATTTGGCGCTCACGCTTATGACATTTGGTACAGTGATGGTCCAAAGTTTGGAAGAATTGGGGATAGATGAATCTTCCGATAAAAAAGAGGCGTACATCCGTTGCTGGAATGCAATTGGGGCATTGTTGGGCATTCATCCGGATCTGCTGCCGGCAGATTATCAGGAGGCCCTGCAATTGTTAGATGGGATTTTGGCTCACCAGTCGGCTCCCTCCGAAGAGGGGCGGTTACTGACGCAGTCGCTCATTCGATTTTCTCAAAGTACATTGCCGGCTTCAGCACAGGAATTTCCGGCACTCCTTATTAAACATTTTGCCGGTGCCGAGCGTGCCCGGTATTTGGGACTGGAAACCAATTCAGGTTGTCTGGGCATTGCCCTGCCGGGTATCTTACGCAAGGTGTTTTCTGGCGGCGAACAATTGGAAGATCGCATAAACGAACCTCTTCGGGTATTCCTTGAACCCTTTAGTCGGCTATTGATGCAGGGAATGGTTGGATATTTTGATAATTACAAACAGCAAAAATTCGTCTTGCCCGAGGCGTTTAGCGGGTTTTTATCCCCACCCCCGTAGAGACGCAAAATTTTGCGTCTCCAACCGCCCCCATGTCTCCCCACAAGATTTTGCGTCTCCACCGCACCTATGTCTCTACCCCAAAATCGTGCGCATCCCCACAGTGCGGGGATTAATCCTCGCGGTGCAGATATCAATCCCCACATCATGGTTATAAATTGGATAATTCGTTTTACCCGAATGCATGGAATTGGAATTTGATGTTGGTTTTAATTAAATAACTTTTGCGTCTCAAACCCCGCAAGATTTTGCGTCTCCACCACAACCCCCAACCTCAACAATAAGAACCAAAAATCAATTTGCCCCCCAATCACGAAACCTACCCTCGATTATTCGTGGATTCAAAATTGGTGTTACAAAATCTGCGAAAAATATTCACCCGGAATTTGCCTGGCAGCCGCGATATCATGATCATATCATACGGGATGATAAAGGATATCACACCATTGTCAATTACATCCGAAACAATCCACTAAAATGGGAGGAGGAGGGTTTTTTCTAATAATTTCCCCACCCCAATAACCTAATGCGTATTCCTGTTCAACAACTGCACCAATACACCGCTCTTTAGGCGTGGCGCAAAATAGGTGCTCTTGGGCGGTAGGCTGCCGCCCGCATCGGCTACCTTAATCATATTGTCGAAACTGACCGGATACAGGATGAATCCGACTTTAATTTTCCCCCCTCCACACAGTTTTTCAATCCCGCGCAATTCCTTGGAACCCTCTACATATTCTATACGGGAATCAGAGCGGACATCCTGGATTTTCAGGATTTCCTGGAGGACGTAATCGTTTAGCAAACTGGCATCAAACAGTACCTCATCCGGCGGAAACCGGTGAAGAATCTCTTCTTTCCATTTCAGACTAAACCACTCCTTTCGAATTAGCAGAACCAGCTCGTGTTTGTGTTGTGGTTTTCGTTTTACCGGCAGGGGGGTAATTTCAAACACCCTGGATAAATGCGCCATAAACTGGAGCGGAGAAAGCTGGTCCAAGGCCTGGACCACCCGGTTGTAATCCAGGATATCAAGTTGGTCTTCAGCAAAAAATGCGCAGAAAAGGTGGTCCAAATCCAGATCCGGATTTTGTTCTGTAAACCGCTCGTGAAGTTGGGCCATGGTGGTGGTCCGATGGTGCCCGTCGGCTATATAGGCCTGGTTTACATTTTTTTTATAGAGCGCCAGAATGTGATCTATATCTGCGGGTTGGGTCACGGCCCATACTTTGTGCAATTGAGCCCCCTTTTTGAATTTAGCTGTAAAAATTGCGTGGTGTCTGCGAGCGTATTGCTGCAACCATTCCCGGATTTCGGGCACTTCTTTGTGGGTTAGCAAAACCGGTTTGAGCACCGCTTGCCAGTATAGAATCAGGTTCAGGTGCTCGCGTTCTTTCTCGCTTAATGTATTCTCGTGGCGCTTTACTTTGCCATCGAAAAAATCACCTACATCGTTTAGTGCAACAATCCCAATATGCCGCCGCCCCTGGTAGTCGATCTGATAGATATAAATTCCGCGTTTAGGCGCAACCCGGTAAAGGCCTTCGTCAAAATGTTGACGAAAGTTAAACTTGACAGCATCGCTGTATGCATCCGGAGATTCAATCTCACTCAGATCAGGAAAGGCTACTTTAAAGGGCTTTATTTTCATTGCACACAAAAATACTGCGAATTCATAAGTTCCTTGCAGTTTTTTTGATCCACCCGGGTAGCTTTTTATAAATAAAAGAACCCTGTAGTTCAGGTGCTCTGTTCCGGGGTATTTGATTTCCCGGGACCGGCGTTGACCTTCCGTGGTATACATGGCCACATTCCCGCCTAAAACCTATTCTGATTTGCTGGAAATGGATAAAATCAGAAAAGATTGAGCCTGTTTTGCCTTTTTTTAGCCTAAAATGAATTTATTTGCACTGGCCAAAACTACAAGTGTATAAGTTCATTGGCTAATCTTTGAATCCGAGCCTCGGTTTATCTATGAGAAGTCTGTCTATTCTAGCACTAATTCCTCTGCTGTTGTGCGCATTTATGGCAGGTGCGCAATCCACAGCTACCCTGGAAGCGCAACTCCGGAAAGCGACGTCCAAGAGTGAGAAAATGACGCTCAGTTATGAGTTGGCTGAAAAATACCTGAGCAGACAACCACAGAAAGCGTCAGAATATGCTCATCGTGCTTCTATGCTTGCATCCGAACTGGGTGAAAAGCGGGTAGAGGCAGATGCTATTTTTCTGAATGCTGAAGCCCTCCTGAAACGACGCCAATACAGCGAATCCGCCGCCAAGTTCAATCAAGCCTGGAACACCGCCCGCAACTACGGACTCCGGGATGTTGCTCTAAACTCCATGACCAAGTTGGAGGAAATCGCGGTTAAAGAGAACGACCTGCGCGAAGCCCTGAAATGGAGTCGGGAGAAAGTGGATTACCTCACTGAAAACAGCGGCAGATCCTCCAGTTCCGGAGATATTGTGCGCCGCCTCCAATCTGAGATCGCTACCCTGGAGCAGGAAAAGGCACGTCTGTTGGTTCAACTTTCACAAATGACCAACCCGGGCACCGACCTGGAGCGAATGCGCAATGAAAACGAAGCGCTTTTAAAAGAGTTTCAGGAAAAAACAAAAGTCGAACTCACCCGTAAGGATTCGGCAATCATCCAAATCAGGCAACAAAACCAAAACCTGGATTCCCTGGCTCGTCAAAAAGACAAACTCGTTTCTCTGCTCACCAAAGAGCAGATGGCCGACTCCATGATTCGGGCGCAACAAGAGGTTAGCCTCCAAGAAGAAAAACGCCTTCGCGCAGAGGCCGAGCTGGCTCAGAAACAAAGCGAAAACCTGCGCAATGTATTGGCCTTGCTCGCTGGTTTTGTATTTGTTCTTGCACTGTTGTTCTATGCGCGCTTTGTTGCCAAAAAACGAATGGCAAACAACCTCACCGCCAAGAACAAAATCATTGAAGAAGAACAAAAGAAAATTGACGGCCTGTTGGAGAACATTCTGCCCCGGGCAATTGCCGCAGAATTAAAGGAGAACAACAAGGTAGCCGCCCAGAAATACGATCAGGCTACCGTCATGTTTGTCGACTTTATCGGATTTACGGGTGTTTCCGAAAAACTCGGTCCGGAAGAATTGGTGCAGGAACTGGATTATTGTTTCTCCAATTTCGACCGCATCATCGGCAAGTATAATATTGAAAAAATCAAGACCGTGGGTGACGCATATATTTGTGCAAGCGGTCTTTCAGATAAAAATGCCAGCCCTTCCGACATCGTTAAAGCCGCCCTGGAAATCCAGGATTTTCTCCAGCATACCAAGGCTGCCCGACTCGATCAGGGGCTTCCCTTCTTCGAAGCCCGTGCCGGAGTTCATACCGGTCCGGTTGTAGCAGGGGTCGTGGGCAAAAAGAAGTTTGCTTATGACATCTGGGGCGACACCGTAAACGTTGCAGCCCGGATGGAAGAAGCCTGTGAACCCGGTCGGGTAAATGTAAGCGAGGCTGCTTACTGGCTTTCCAAGTACGATTTCGAGTGGCAGCACCGCGGTAAATTAGCCGCCAAAAACAAAGGGATGATGGACATGTACTACGTCATGAATATCAAACAATACTAGCCAACAGGCTCTATTAAAAAAAAGAAACCCGGTTTCGCAAAACTGCGAAACCGGGTTTCTTTTTTATTTGGAACAACTGCATTATTTCACAATCCGAACACCGGTTGCCTCAAAAGCAATCTCTTCCTTTGGCTCGGTGATGGCCATGATTTCTTCTTCGCTTTTTCCTGCATCTTCAGCAAAGTGGCGCAAATCGTCCACGCTGGTTACATCGCGGTAGGCAAAGCCTTCAACAAGAACGGTATGTCCGCCGAGGTCTTTTGGCATGAAAAACCCATAATCTTTAAACGTAACGCGCATGTCCTCTGCTCCTTCATCAACGAGGGTCATCCAGCAGCCTTTAGCCTGACAAACTTCACCCACTTTGGCCTCAACCAGCGCGGGAATGGAATCCTGGCCTTCCATCTGACTCACCAGCTGTGCATAACTGATTGCCTGCTCTCCTTTGATGCCATCTCCAAACTCCTGAGGGGCCTCTTCTTTGTTTGCAGACTGGTCGGCTGTGGCCTGATCACCGCAGGAAGCGAAGAAAATGCCAAACGATAACAGAATCAAAACGTTTTTTAACATACTTTTAGATATTTTATAATGTTATGAAAATCAGTGTGTTGTGTTATTTTTTGCTCTGCAAATCTACTGAATTTTTGTGTATTGCCAGTAGTTGGCACAATATTAGGAGTAATCTACATGTTTTTGAATGCACACACTGACCGGTCTAACTAGAATTTACCGTGCATTCACAAACACTTTTAATCTTAAAACGAACAAGACTTGCACCCTTCTCTACTTTTTTAAAAAAAACAATAAACTTGTTTGCCTTATGAAGGGTCTGATCTTCCGCCTCGTCCTTCCGGTGCTTTTAATCGCCGGAACCGCTACACTACTTTCTGCCCAATGCGTTGATGGCAACTGCCGCAATGGTTTTGGCACGTATAATTTTTCAAATGGTGACCGCTATGTCGGCAACTGGTCTTCCGGCCAGCCTCATGGAACCGGCACCTATTACTTCCACTCCCAGGAATGGTACGAAGGCCAGTTTCGAATGGGAACATTCGAAGGCCAGGGAACCATGCACTATCCCGATGGTGCCTACTACTCCGGTGCTTGGAAGAAGAACCTAAAGAATGGTTTTGGTAAACTGGTTCAACCCAATGGCAGCATTGCCCAGGGCAACTGGACCAATGGAAAACTTACCACCACCAGTTCGGCTGCAGCCGCTACCGTACCTGCTACCAATGCAAGTACGCGTCCGACAAACAACAACAGCCGTCCCACAACAAACACTTCTACTGCTTCTGCATCAAATGCTGCATCTGCAAACCGCAACGACATCGCCGGTCTGCGCAACTGCTCTACCGGCTACTGCCGCAGCGGAAAAGGGTACTACGATTACCCCGACGGATCGCGCTGGATCGGTGAGTTCAAAGATGGACTTCCATACGGTGAGGGTACCTGCTACTATGCCAATGGCGACCGGTATGTAGGTGCATGGCAGCACAACGCACCATATGGTGAAGGAGTGATGTACTTCAAAAACAAGCGTGCCTACGGCGCCGTTTGGGTAAATGGCAAACCAATCAAGGAGTTGGATTCGCACGAAAGTCTGCCCGATGAGCCTGTACGCATGGAAAACACAAGCAATGTAAAAATCTGGGCTGTTATCGTTGGGGTAGGGCGCTACACATCCATGCCTTCCCTCAAGTTTACCGACGACGATGCATACCGTTTTTACTCCTTCCTCAAAAGCCCGGAAGGAGGTGCATTGCCCGACAACCAGATTGCAATCCTGATCGATGAGTCTGCAACCCGCGAAAATATCCTGCGTACCATGCGCCAGCAGTTCCTGCGCGCAGATGCCAACGATGTAGTGTTGTTGTACTTCTCCGGTCACGGTCTGGACGGATGTTTCCTGCCGGTTGATTTTGACGGATACAACAACAAACTGCGCCACGAGGAGGTGAAGTCGATCTTCCTGGAGAGCAAAGCAAAGCACAAACTCTGTATTGCCGATGCGTGCCACTCCGGTTCACTTAACTACGGATTGGCAGCCAAAGGTGCTCCGGCGTCTCTCTCTCGCTACTACCAGGCATTTGAGGAATCCGATGGCGGCATCGCATTGTTGATGTCTTCCAAGGCTGAAGAACTTTCTCTGGAAGACCACGGCTTGCGTCAGGGTGTATTTACCTACTACCTGTTGCGTGGCCTCAAAGGTCAGGCCGATGCCGATGGCGACCACATTGTTACTGTACGCGAAATTTACAACTACGTAAAACCCAAAGTACGTACCTACACTGCCGGTCAGCAAACACCCACTCTTACAGGGGTATACGACGATGATATGCCAGTAGCGCTGAAACGCTATTAAAAAATACAAACCAACAACAACTGCCTAAATGGGGAGCAAGGAGAACGATCCTGCTCCCTATTTTTGTTTTTTGTGGAAATGAGAGAGCGTAAGAGAATAGACGTTGGCCTGAAATCCAGGGGCCGCCTCAAGAAAAACACGGACAGTTCCGGGTGGATTGCCCTTGGGTAACTTCATGTAAAAAGCATATTGGTTGCGCCTTTTTTGTACGCTCAACGGATTGGCTAAACGTACCCCACGGGTTTTGCTGGAATCGGGAAGCTGAACAGAACACTTCAACTGCCCTCCGAAGAAGCCTTCTGGACATTCAATTTCTGCAGTGACCTTGAGCCAGGAATCACCGGATGGCTGATCCGGGCTTGTGGGGAATTCATAGCGCGCTAATTCCAGGTGGTCTGGATGTTGTGCTTCTGTCACAAGGCTGGTTGAGATCAATTCTGTTTTTTCAAATGTGGACTCCTTGTGTAAAAATTCGTCGGTGTCCAACAAACTCATATCAAGTGGGGTAGGGTGGCTGTTGAGGAAGATGTGGCTGTAATATTTCCAGTTCATATCCCGGAAATGCAAGATGGTCTGATCGTATTGCCGGAGTTGAAAAAAATTAAGACCAATCAAAAACAGACCGAGCGCGTAAAACGGATATTTCCAGCGACTGGCACGGATTCGTTCTACCACTGCAGCAAACGGGAATGCAAAGACCGGGTAGCTTTGAACCAATGCTCTGGTGGAGTACGTTGCTCCGTATTTCCAATCAAACCAGGAAATAATGATCCAGATATTCAACAGGCAAAAGGTGGTAAACGCGCGCTTGAATGGATATTTTTTTATGAAAAATAAACCGGCTACAAAAAAGATCGTGATAGGCGTGTAAACAAACCAGCCATTTTCAAAGCCAATGAGCACCCGAAAAAACGGGTTTAAAAAACTCCACTTGCTTCCAACATTGTATACAAATGACCCGGAAGCAAATTTCCAATAAATGAGTTGTGGTAAAATGCCGATCAAGCCTCCCAATGCAGCGAGTAAAATATGGCTTTTATGCAATCGGACCTTTTCCCATTTTAGTTTTCGGTGTTCTTTGGTTTGTGTATCCCAAAGCAAGGGAATGAAGAGCATGATGGCTTCTGTTGGTCGGCAAATGGTTGCCAGGCCAATGATTAGTCCGGTAAAAAATGCCCAACGCAAGGCGGGTTTTTCATGCCATTTGATGGTGGTATAGATCACCAGTGCATAGAGGGGGAAAATAAAGGCATGGCTCATAGCACCTGCAACAGCTATGTACTGGAACAGGTTGGTCGCCAACGCTAATAATAAGAGGCTTATCGCCGTCGTGGAATCTGAAAAATAGCGAAGCAACAAATACCGCAAGAAGAAAAATGCAAAAATGGCATAGCAGACCGCACCCCAGACAATGGCATATTGGTAGGGGGCTGAAAACCCGTCTGCGGGATAGTCAGAATTGAGCGCAATGGCGTGCCCTATAAAAAAGAAGGGCAGCTCCATCAATGCAACTCCGCCCAAATATTTGCCAACGTAATTGCCGTTTGTGTATTTATGCGCCTGGTATAAGTGCCCCCCTGTAACAGCGTATTTCTGATCAATTTCGGGAAGCCATTCGAGCTGCGTGAGGTCGTTGTAGATAAACGTTCCGGGTAAGTACAGGTAATATCCAAATGCATCCCAGCTGGTGGCCATGTAGTTTCCCTTGGAATCAGGGGTAAAGTGGCTGGCCCGATACTGAATAAGCATGCTGCTGATCAGGATGCAAGCGAGGAGTGAATAAAGGCTGGTCAGTTTCTTGTTAGACATGGATGGCTCTCGGCGGTGTTACATTTAGTGTGGTGTCAAATATAGGAAGATGTTGGTTAAAACGAGTATGGGTATACCGGGCGTTTGAGATGCCCAGGTTGGGCGTCTCTACAGGGAATGACAAAAATCAGCTGGACAATTCCTGCAAAAATCCCGATCTTTGCGCGCTATGGAGTTTTCATTTCAACTTTTGAAAAAATACGCGGCAGTGGTTTTGCTGCTTGCTGTGTTTGCGGTGAGTTTGTTGTTGCCTGCAGCCGCCCCGCGTCCGGCATTTACTGAGGAAGCATTGGGACAGCTGCTTTTTGTTGATCCTATTTTGTCGTCCGACCAATCAGTTAGCTGCGCCTCCTGCCATATTCCGGCTTTTGGTTTTGCAGATACTTCTGCTGTCAGCCTGGGCGTGGAAGGCCAGGCCGGAACCCGGAATACACCGGGGATTACCAACATGACGTTCCGGGACTCCTACTTTTGGGATGGTCGCGCCGCAACCCTGGAAGAGCAGGTTTTGGGCCCGATTGAAAACCCCATTGAAATGAACCTTCCGCTTGGCATAGCCGTGGATCGCCTGCGAAACTCCACCCGGTTTCGTGCTTTGTTTCAGGAAGTATATCAAACAGAACCGGATACCCAAAATCTGGCATCCGCGCTCGCTGCATTTATTGAAACACTTGAAACAGGCAACACTCCTTTTGACCGCTGGATGAACGACGAACCCGGAGGAATGAGCGAAGCCGCTGTGCGTGGCCGCGAACTGTTCCTGGATAAAGCCAAATGCTTTGATTGCCATTTTGGTCCGGACTTTACCGTAGACGAATTCCGGAATATTGGTTTGTATGACGGACAAAAATATGCCGATCGGGGCCGTTTTGAGATCACAAAAGACAGCACTGATTTGGGTAAGTTCAAGGTGCCCGGTCTCCGAAATGTAGCCGTTACCGCACCCTATATGCACGACGGATCCTTTAAAACGCTAGCCGAAGTGATCGACTACTACGATCGCCCGCAACATTTCATGCCAAACGGTATCAACCGCGATCCCCTTTTGTCCAAGCCTTTGGGCCTGACCGACCAGGAAAAGTCTGACCTGGAAGCCTTTTTGCATGCACTCACCGACGATCGCTTTTTAAAGTGATAATTCGTTGAAATGCCCTTCGGACCGGGATGATCTATTGAAGATTTATCTTGTTTTCAATCTATTGCTCCCGGTAGGCCCTGCCGGAATCCAGGTTGATCCAATAACTTACATCCCTGTGAATTTGAATTTTTAGAAAGTGGTATCCATTAAAATCAAGAAAGTGCTGCAGGGAGCCTTCGATGGTTTGGATGTGTTCGTCCTTCTTGTTCAGCAAGAGGGTTTGGGCGGCCTCACCCGTTTTTTCAAGATTAATCAGCGTTGCAACAATACGACCATCCGATGCTTCCTGGGTGCGGACCACATCATGGGGTTGTCCGATGGGCGTTCCATCCCAGCGTCGTAATTGTCTTTTTTCCCCTTTCATTTGAAATTCTTGAAAAAAGCGCCCGGGATGTAGAATGTTGATGTATTCATATTCAAAGGGGAGCACTTGTTGCCCAAGTGAGTCAATAATTCCCCATTTTTTGTTTTTGGATACTGCACAAAACCCACCCTTTAGTACGTCGCTGTAGGATAGTTCTGAATCGAGGTCATCCCATTTTTTAATAATTTGGTAGGAAGAATCAACCAGGGCGGAATAGTTGTTCTGACCCAACTGCACCCGCACCAGGTTGTAATTTCCCCAGAGTCTTGGGCCATTGGACGTTTCAAAAGGAACGATTTGCTTTCCATCCCGGCGGAAGTAGCCGGTTCTTGGAACTTGCCGATCGGGGAGTGCCGGATCCTCAACAATGGCTTGCACACTGAAGTACGCGTCGTTGGGGTGGGCACTTTGAAAATCAAAAATCTTCACTCGAATCGGATCCGGGTCATTGACTCGGAGGAGGTGGGTGGCACGGTCTTTCCCATTGTCAGGATATTCCAATACAAGGTTCGGTGTGCGAGGCTCGTAGCGCACATTGGCTTTGGGCTCTAAGACCCATTCTCCCTTGGCGTTGAGTACACCGCAGGCATCAACCGAGTTGTCAACCGCTTTGGGTGCATCGGGGTCTGAGGAATCCTTGCGGTTAAACGGATCGTTTCTATTGTCTTTGAAAACGGGAAGGAGCCCGGATGCTTCCAGATACAGAAAGTTGGCCTTTCTAAGTGGCAGGTAGTATCCCTCGGGAATGATGGGTTTGAGCTGATCGGTGTATGCTTCGAAGCCGTCAGAAGTTCTTTTTAGAAGAAACATGCCGTCAGGAGTTTTGATCCAGTCAAAGCGAAGCGGCTCTTCCCAGCCTTCGGGTAGTTGAAGCACACGCCCGTCCTGTAGAGCGAGTTTGGGTATGTCTTCATCCCATTCTGCCACCAACCGAAACGGTTCGGCGTTCTTTTTTCCCGGGTACAAGGTCGGGGGCAATCCGGCAAGTTCCCCGTCCCTGGTATATACCTGATAAACGAATTCACCTTTTTTCTGGGCATAAAACTGCCCGCCGTTTTCTTTTTTTGACCAAACAATCATGCTAAAAATGCAGGGCAAGACCAGTTTGCCGGTTCGATCTATCATTCCTCGCATGCCACCTTTCCGAACCTCAACAAAGTCTTTACTATTCGGCTCCAGCAAAATTTGTTCGTAGCTTTCTGTAAACAAGCGCTCGCCCTGTTCATTGCGCAGGTAGACCATAGATTTGGATCCCGGACTGCCCGGTTGCGTAATCAAAAAACAAGTACTCGTATCCCATCGAAACAGGCTCAAAGAGAGGCAATCCTCCTCAAACAAGATTTTTAGATTGGTGCCGATTGCTCCTTGCGTCCCCTCATCGCGAAACTGAAAATAGGCAAATTGAGCTCGCTTGGTGAAGGAAAGGCTGGAAAAATCCCGATCGAGCAGTTTTTTACCCGTGCTGTTTATCAGGCTGGACTTGCCATTTTCAGAACGGAGCATGTAGCAATCTCCAAAGGCATGGGAAATATTTCCATCCTGTAGTGGCAAAAGGAAATTTCCGGAGTAATCCAGGATGCCAGTCTGCTTGTCTTTTCCGGCAATCAAGGCGTTTGGTCCGGCTGGGGTAACAAAATCAAATGGCAGGGTGGTGAGGGTTTGGCCGTGCTCGTTTATTAAAATTCCAGCCTTATTTTCTACAGAAGAAAGTGCCTGTCGCGGAATGTTGGCAAGGAAAAACCCCGGATCGGCTGTGGCCCAAAGCTGATCCCATTTATAGGGTGTCAGTACGTCACCTGTTCGATTGGCGAGTGCGTATTTTTCCTTGGAGTTGCCAAGTAGAATATGCGTTGCATTCAGGATATATCCGATTTCAAAGCCGGTATCAAAAAGCAGGTTGAGGTCTGTATCAATAAAATTGTAGCGTCCGTCGGATACAGCAACCAGACAAAGACCGTGTTGGAAACGGCACATGTCTGTGCGCAATCCCGTTTGGGTAAATACATTGGGGTAGGCAACCCAGGCTGGATTGGATTGGCGCGGAGTTTTTACAAACGCGCGGCTGGTATTCGTTCGAATGTTGACGAACACCAGGCTATCGGGGTGTTCCAGGACAAACAAGTATTCCAGACTATCGGTTATTTTGTATTGTTCATTTCCAAAATTATAGGCTTGCCACACCCGGGTTTTATTTTTGGTTTTTGGGAAAACCATTCCATTGTTAAAACAAATAAATTCCTGTTTGTCTTTGCGTGCAGTGAAGTAGGGCAGGTCTAGGATAATGGCTGGCGGTTTGTCAAACTGTGGTTCAATCAACACCTTGCCATCGAGATCGCAGACGCCGTATAAGTCATTTGCCCCAAGCCAGGGAAGACAGGATTGTGCCTGAGCAGGGCGTGTGGTAAATAGAAGGGTGGATAAAAGAAAAAGAAATTGGCGCATGGTCATTGGAAGTAGTTTGCGTTGGATAGGTTTTTGCAAAAAAAAGAAAAATAAAAAGAATGCGGGCCGAGCGCCTGCTTTCAGACCACGATTCGATGCAATTAAACCCTTGTTTCCTGTATATATGTAGGGGTATGTAGTCCAACAATACCCACCGATTTGTTGTTATATGGCAGGATACACGCTATCTTTGTTATCTTCATAAACCAGTATTCCGGACTTGGGGGCTGGTTTGACAAACAAAAAAACATGGAAGAAGGCACACGCAATGAGCAGGATGTTGTGAAACAGGTACTCAATATTTTTTCGAGTCACCTGGAGAAAAACGGGTTTCGCAAGACGCCTGAACGATTTGCAATTTTGGAGGAAATTTACCGTCGAAACGACCATTTTGATGCGGAGGCCTTGTACATCCATATGAAAAACCGGAATTATCGGGTGAGCCGGGCTACGGTGTACAACACCCTGGAGTTGTTGGTTTCCTGCGATCTGGTTAAAAAACACCAGTTTGGAAAAAACCTGGCCCAATATGAGAAGTCGTACGGGTACAAACAACACGACCACGTTATTTGTGCCAACTGTGGAAAGGTGGTTGAGTTTTGCGACCCCCGGGTACAGCAAATCAAAACCATGGTAGGTGAGTTGCTCAACTTTGAAATCACCCACCACTCGCTGAATCTGTATGGGATTTGCGGCACTTGCCAGAAGGAGCAGGAACTGGGTATCATCCGCAACCAGCCCAAGCTGGCCGAAGCCGACGAACCGGGCTGGGGAGATTAGGGAATGCCGGGTTTGGTCACAAGCCCAAATCTCAAACTTATTCCAATACTAAATACATGTTGTGTACGTTATGGTGCATCCAAATCAGGGAATGTTGGGAATGCCTCCTGAACTATTCTATCTGCGGTTTGGCGTACACACACGTTTATTGTTTTTCTGATGAAAACACGTAGGCTTAATTTTTTGCTTCAGGGGCTTTTGCTGCTGATGCTTTTTCCGACAGGCTGTGAAAAAAAAGACATGGATCCTGCCGATGAGTTTCCCACACAGTTTTTGCGATTTACCGTCGGGGCAGACAGCTTCGAATGGCGCTCCGATTCCGGCATTGTGTTCCGGGCGTTGGTAGGGGAGGCTGCCTCCTCAAATTGGCCCGATAGCGTTGTTATGACGTACACCGTGCAGTTGGAAAAGGAAATACCCCTGGGCGGCGGGGCATCCACGTACGAATCGGTGACCCTCCTTTTTAATCACAAGCTTCCTTACAGTGAGACTACCTACTTCCCAAATGAGTTTTGCCGAAAAATAAATGCGGGCGGCTTTGAGTCCTTGTTTACTCCGGGATCCTGGCTGGTTTCGCCAAAGGCCTGTCCCGATACATTTCAGCAAAAGGAGTGCATGCTCGACGGGTATTTTCGTCCGGCAGGTGTATTGGCTTCCGGCTCCACAGCCAACCCGGGAGATTGCGCCACCTCTGACCCGTACGATCAGACGGGCTCCTTTTTTGTAATTGATTCTGTCGAGCCTTGCACCCATCCCGATGAAGGAGCGGGGTATTGTATTTCCGGTCGCTTCCAGTTAAACTGGTACGCTGATGTGGATAGTTATCAGTTTACAAACGGGGAGTTTACGTTGTTTGTACAGGAGTGCAATTGAGGAGTTAGTTTGTTTTTAAAATGAAAAAAGCGCCATTCCGAAACAGGTTCGGATGGCGCCTTTTTTATGTTTCTAAAACAGGCTTAATCGACTATAGTCACCTTTAACATGTTGGTTCGGTAACGCCGTTCGATTGGCATGGAGCCGGTGTTGATGATCACATCTCCGGCATCTACAAAGCCAGTGTTTTTCAGGATGTTCACGCTGTCTTTTACCGTTTCATCGGTGGTAGTAAACCGGTCGTAATAGAAGCACTGCACTCCCCAAAGCAGGTTCATGGTGTTCAGGTTGTGGCGCTGGTCGCTAAAAATGAAAATCTTTGCATTGGGTCGGAAGCTACTTACTTTAAAAGCAGTGTAACCGGAGGTGGTCATACCCACGATCCCTTTTGCATTGATTTCTTCGGCTACGCGGCAGGCGTTGAAGCAGACAACATCTGAGAGGAAGGTGCTGGATTTGCCGACTGCACGTGGGCGCTTGGATTCAATTTGCGGCCAGTAGTGGCGTTCGGTTTCCTCGATGATTCGGGTCATGGCTTCAACCACCAGTGTGGGGTGTTTACCTACGGATGTTTCACCGCTGAGCATAACGGCATCAGCCCCGTCGAGTACTGCGTTGGCGCAGTCGGTGATTTCTGCGCGGGTAGGGGATGGGTTGGTGATCATGCTGTCCATCACCTGAGTTGCCACGATAACGGGGCGGGAGAACTGCATGCACAAAATGATGATTTCTTTTTGGGTGATGGGGAGTTGCTCAAGGGGCATCTCCACTCCCAGGTCACCGCGGGCGATCATAATGCCGTTGCTGGCTTTTATGATTTCGCGGATGTTTTTTACGGCTTCCGGCTTCTCAATTTTAGCCATCACCTTGGCAGGGTGCTCAGCGGCTTCGATGCGCTCGATGAGGTCCTCCACATCTTCAGGGCGGCGAACGAAGGAGAGAGCGATCCAGTTAACCGGTTGGGTCAGGATAAACTCGAGGTCGACCAGGTCTTTTTCAGTAAGCGATGGAAGTTTTACATCCGTATCGGGCAGGTTAACGCCTTTGTTGCTGCTGAGGATGCCACCGTGGAGACATTTGAGTTTCACGGTATCTACGCCGTTTGTTTCGGCTACTTCGAAAACCAGTTTCCCATCATCCATCATGATGCGTTCGCCAGGATTGCAATCTGCAGCGAATCCATCGTAGGACATGTAGATTTTTTCCTTGGTACCCAGCACTTCTTCATTAACCAGGGTAATAAAGTCGCCTGCTTCGAGGGGCAGGGCATTGTCCTTGATTTTTCCCACGCGCAATTTCGGGCCCTGGAGGTCGGCCAAAATACTGATGTGGGTATTGAACTGGTTGTTTATTTCCTGAACATAGTCAATGACTTTGCGGTGGTCTTCGTGCGAACCGTGGCTAAAGTTGAGTCGAAAAACGTCTACTCCGGCTTTTACCAGGTTGACCAGGCCTTCAAATGAATTGCAGGCAGGGCCAACGGTGGCAACGATTTTGGTATTCTGCGAACCGTCTTTTCTCATGGCAGGCTTGTTTTGTGCTACTAAAGTAGCGGCTTCTGCATACGTCATATATTCGGACTATTGTGTTTTAGTGTCAAAATTACAATAAGTAAGGGTGCAAATATACATTTCTTAATCTGTAGTTTTTTCTCAAAAACAGAAGAAAGAGATAATATTTGCTCCAAATGTCCAAAATAAGACAGATGTGAGCCAGAATTTTAAATAAAGTTAGTGTTAAATGTACAAAAAGATTGTATCGACTTTGCCAATATGCCCTATTCGTGCGCTTCAATGCCGTTTAGTGCCAGGAGCCTGGACACAATCTGAAAGGGAGAAAGATAGGGCTAGAAGTAGAAAAAAGAAGGATTTTGCTCAAAAAAAGAGCGATAATGGGCCAAAAGAAAAAATTATGACTGAAAAATTTTTTTTAAATCTTTGAGTAGCGCATCTTTGCAGCTCGAAAAATTTGACTTTTCACTAAAGATTACAAAAAATGGCAACAGTAACCGAACGCGTTACAAACATTATTGTTGACAAACTTGGAGTTGAACAGAGCGAAGTAACTCCGGACTCCAACTTCATTCAAGATCTCGGTGCCGATTCACTCGACACTGTAGAATTGATCATGGAATTTGAAAAAGAATTCGATGTGTCTATCCCAGACGAAAAGGCTGAAAAAATTCAGACTGTAGGAGATGCGGTAGCATATCTTGAAAGTCAGCTTTCTGCTTAATATTTCTCATTTCCGGATGCTTTACCAACCGGATTAGCAGACAAAATCGAAGGTTCAAAGCACATGTGCTTTGAACCTTCCTTACTTCTATGCCCATAGGAGCACCTGGGTATCTTGTGCATATTTCACACAAATCTCGGATCTCTGTTCTGTTTTCTCATTGAAGCTAGTAACTTTGTCCGATAGGTATACCAGGATCTTCGGTATATTTTCTCCCCAATCAGCCTCCGGATTGCACCGCTGCAATTTGTACTATAAAAATTTAGACTAACCTCTCTAGAAGCATGAAACGAGTTGTCGTTACAGGATTAGGTGCACTTACACCTATTGGGAATACCCTAAATGGCTATTTGGAAGGATTGCAAAAAGGGCTGAGTGGCGCCAAACAAATTACCCAGTTTGATGCCAGTCTTTTCAAGACCCAGTTTGCCTGTGAAGTGGAAGGCTTTGTGCCTGAAGATCACATCGACCGGCGGGAGGTTCGCCGACTTGACCGCTTTACTCAGTTTGCCGTCGTGGCCGCTGAAGAGGCAATCAAAGACTCCGGACTGGATCTGGAGGTCATCGACAAACAGCGCACCGGCGTAATCTGGGGCTCTGGAATTGGTGGACTTGCAACGCTTGAAAAAGAAGTGGAAGACCATGTGCTCGGAAACGGAACACCCAAGCACAACCCCTTCCTGATTCCCAAGATGATCTCGGATATTGCTGCCGGACAGATTTCCATGAAATACGGTTTCATGGGCGTCAACTACGCCACCGTTTCTGCCTGCGCATCTTCGTCTCATGCATTGATGAACGCCTTTGATTACATCCGCATGGGTCGGGCAACCATCATTGTTTCCGGAGGCTCCGAATCGACTATTACCAAAACTGCGGTTGGTGGTTTCAATTCCATGAAAGCACTCAGCGAGCGCAACGACGATTTCAAAACAGCATCTCGCCCATTCGATAAAGATCGGGACGGATTTGTTTTGGGAGAAGGGGCAGGTGCCCTGATCCTGGAAGAATACGAGCACGCGATGAAGCGCGGTGCCCGGATTTATGCCGAAGTTGTAGGCGCTTCTGCAACCGCAGATGCATACCACATCACTGCTCCACACCCGGAAGGAATTGGTGTGATCAATGTAATGAATCGGGCTTTGGAAGATGCCAAGATGCGTCCTGAAGATATTGACTACATCAACGTACACGGTACGTCTACTCCGCTGGGTGATGTGGCCGAGTTGAAGGCGATTCGGGCAGTATTTGGTGATCATGCGTTCAAGTTGAATGTTTCGTCAACCAAGAGCATGACCGGTCACCTCCTGGGTGCTGCGGGTGCTGTTGAGGCCATCGCCTGTATTTTGTCGATGAACCACGATTTCATTCCACCGACGATCAACCACTTTACGGACGATCCCGAGATCGATCCGAACTTCAACCTTACGTTCAATGAAGCGCAATCGCGCAAAGTGCGTGCGGCTATTAGCAACACCTTTGGTTTTGGTGGCCACAACGCTTCGGTTGTACTTCGAAAATTGTAACGAAACCCCAAAAGCGCCCCCCGTCGCCCTTTTAATTTCAGATTTGTGCGTTTAATCAGGCAAATTTATAACTACTATTTCCACCCCGAGAAGGAACTTGCTCATCGTTTGCGGACGATGCTGGGCTTTACACCTGCTTACCTGCAGTTGTTTAAGCTGGCTTTTTTCCATAAAAGCACCTTCTCCAATGCGGAATATGCCATTTCCAACAACGAGCGCCTGGAATTTTTGGGAGATGCCGTGCTGAGTACCATCGTAGGTGAGTATTTATTTAAAAAATACCCCAACAGCGACGAAGGTTTTCTAACTAAAATGCGCTCCAAAATTGTGAAGCGCAACTCATTGGACGAAATCGCGGATAAAATGGGACTGGATATTTTCCTGGCCCATTACAACCAAACCCGCCTCTCCAAATCCATGCTTGGAAATGCCCTGGAGGCCCTGGTTGGTGCCATTTACATCGAAGTAGGATACAACCGGACGAAAGACTATGTCATCAACCGGATCTTACGCCGCTACCTCGATATCCACGAACTGGAGATGTACGACGATAACTTCAAAAGCCAATTGCTGGAATGGTGCCAGAAAAACGGTCACCAAATCGACTACCGCGTACTGGCTAAATACAAAAGTGAAAAACGCGACAAGTTTAAAGTTGCCGTTTACATCGACGGGAAAAAGCTGGGCACCGCCGATGACTTCAATAAGAAAAGTGCAGAACAACTGGCCAGCGAACGCGCTATGAAATCGCTCGGACTCAACAACGAAAATGGAGCCGCTATTTCCAAGAATGGACAAGCGCAATCCTAATCGATTCATGTTTATTCGTGTAGTCCGCCTCTGCGAGGCTCTGTTTATTTGTTTATTGGAATTGATGATTTGTTGATGCGCCCTTCGGGCTTGGATGATTTGTTGATTTTGCTTATTAATAAACAAGTCCATCGTTTACCAATCGAAAATCCAATCGGCAATCGGATTTCATGTAATCGGTCGGGCACAGAAATAGTAGTGGCCAGTAGTCAGAAATTGATTGTTAAAAAAACTGATCACTTGCCCACTGACCACTAATTTCAACAAATCATCCTAGCCCGAAGGGCGCATCAACAAATCATCAATTTCTTACCACTTACCACCAGATTCCTATCCCAACTCCATCTCTTCCAAATCGGCGTGTACAGGCTCTGGCCCGACTTGATTTTTTCCAGGCACTGGGGCAAACAGGCGACCGGGTTTTTGCCCAACTTCCTGTAGCTGCTGATGTGGTTCACCAGATTTGGATTCAGAAAAAGCCCCGGGTGTATGTGTGTTCCTGTGGACTTCGCAACAAACCCTGTGTACACAGCCAGGCGCTTTGGCAATTGTTTGAAACGAACCCGGATCAATTTTCCCTTCAGGAAACAATGCCCGATTGGACGCCAAACGGTGTAGCCGTTCAGGCTGGCGTGGCTTCCCCCACCAACACGGTGGCAGAAAAAGAAGAGCGAAAAGCTCTGCGCCTCGACCGGGCGGCAAACGGACTTGCCGACCTCAGTCAGTGGCTTGAGGATGCTGCCCGTAGGGGGATTGCTCATTCTGTCAGTGAAGATCCCGGTTTTTTCAAACACATCGCGGTGCGGATGGCAGATGCATCGCTTCCCGGCCTTTCCCGGCAGTTTCGTGCGCTGGATCAACTCAGCACTACAGAGGCGGACTGGATGGATCAGGTCCTGGCTGTTTTGGCCAAGGCGCATTTGGCTGTGGTTTGTTTCCATCAGCAGGAGCGCTTGCATCCGGAGCAATTGCACGATTTGGAAAGTTACCTGGGAATCCACTCAAAGAAAAAGGATGTACTGGAGCAGGGGAGCGCTCTGGCCGGCCGGTGGCGCGTGCTTTCTCTGGAAGAGGCCAAGGTTGAAAGCCAGTTGGAACAGCGGAAACAATGGCTGTACCACGAGTCCGGACAAATGGCTTTGCTGCTGGATTATTCATTTGGCCAGGGCTTTTTACCGCCCCTGCCCATGGGAGCAGAATACAGCGGCCGTCTGATTTTTTACCCTTCCGCACACCCGCAACGGGCTCTGATTGAGGATGAACTCCATACTGCCCCGGTTGCCACCTTGCGGCCATCCGGATATACTGTGCATGAAGATATGCTCAAAGCATATGCCCGGGCCCTGAGTGTCCAGTTGTGGTTGGCTGAATTTCCCGCTGTTTTGGAAGAAGTTACGCCGTTTTGGGATGCCTCCGGGTTTTATCTGTTGGATGGATCCAATCAGAAACTGCCGCTCCGGGTTTCGGAGCACAATGGCTGGCAGCTGCTGGCCCGGTCGCAGGGTGCTCCAATCACCCTGTTTGGGGTTTGGGATGGAGCCGCATTCAAGCCGCTTTCCTTCTTGTGATTTAGACATCCTCTCATGGGTAAATGAAAAAGAAGGCTATAAAAGTCTGAATCCACTTCGCAATGGGTATATCTTTGCAGTCCATGCGATTGTCCGTAATTATTGTCAATTACAACGTGCGCCATTTTTTGGAGCAGGCACTCCTCAGTGTTCGAAAGGCGCTGGAGGGCATCGAGTCAGAAGTATGGGTGGTCGACAACAACTCGGTCGACGATTCGGTGCATATGGTGCAGGATAAATTTCCCGATGTACACCTGATTACCAATAAGCACAATCCCGGATTTTCTGTTGCCAACAATCAGGCAATTGAGCGCAGCAAAGGAGAATATGTGCTGCTATTGAACCCGGATACATTGGTGGAAGAAGATACCTTTCACCGTTGCCTGGAATTTATGGATGCTCATCCGGACGCCGGTGCGCTTGGGGTAAAGTTGATCGACGGCAGCGGAAAATACCTGCCGGAAAGCAAGCGGGGCTTTCCTTCTCCCTGGGTTGCTTTTTGCAAAACCTCCGGACTCTCTTCCCTGTTTCCCCGCAGCAAAACCTTCAATGGGTATTACCTGGGCCACCTGGATGAAAATGAAACCCACGAAGTCGATGTACTCGTTGGCTGTTTTATGTTTATCCGAAAGGAGACCCTGGATAAATCCGGCCTGCTCGACGAGGCGTTTTTTATGTATGGGGAGGACATCGATTTGTCTTACCGCATCAAATTGGCCGGGTATAAAAATTACTATTTTCCGGAAACCCAAATCATCCACTACAAAGGCGAAAGCACCAAAAAGGGCAGCCTGAACTATGTGCGGACCTTTTACCAGGCGATGATCATTTTTATGCGCAAGCATTTCAGTGGTCGGAGCGCCGGGTTGTTCGTAGCCATGATGCAGCTGGCAATCTGGCTTCGGGCGGGAATTAGTTTGGGTAAAAATGTGATTGAACGCATTTGGCTTCCGATGCTGGATGCCCTGTTGATCTTTGTGGGATTGGTTTTTCTGCGCGATTTTTGGGCCGCCTACTACTACAAAGATCCGGGCTACTTTAAGGCTCCGCTGTTGTGGTTTAATTTCCCCTTGTATACTCTGGTGTGGTTGTTCAGCGCCTGGTTGAGCGGGGCTTACGATGCCCGGTTTAATCTCCGTAAACTCATTCGGGGGCTGGCGTTTGGAACCCTGGTATTAGCCGCGATTTACGGATTTCTCGATCAGGAATACCGGCCCTCGCGGGCCTTGTTGTTGCTGGGGGCAGCGTGGTCGGTTGTGTCTTTGGTAGGCTTCCGGTTGCTCCTTCATTTTATGAAATACGGCAATTTTGAGCTGGGACAGGAGCGGGTGAAAAATCAGATTATTGTCGGCAGTGAACAGGAAAGCAAACGGGTTGAAAACCTGTTGAGTCAAAGTGGTGTACAAAAAAACCTGATCGGAACCGTAGCCCCATCGGGTGAAAACGACGATCACCGTTACCTGAGTAATTTGGAACAGCTCGACGAAGTGGTGCGAATTTACCGGGTAGACGAACTCATTTTTTGCTCCCGCGATATTCGTTCTCAGGAGATTTTAGGCTGGATGACCCGCCTGGGCCCCACCATTTCTTATAAAATCGTTCCGGAGGAAAGCCTGAGTATCATTGGAAGTAGCAGCAAGGATGCGCCCGGCGAACTCTATACCATTGAGATCAAATACAACATCACGCAAGCCGGTCAGGGACGAAACAAGCGGGTGTTTGACCTGGTTATCTGCCTGTTTTTGTTGCCAACAGCCCCCCTTTGGCTTGTTTTTTCAGATAAAAGAAGCAAACTGGCCACCAACTGGCTCTGGGTTTTACTGGGATCCAAATCCTGGGTGGGTTATGCTCCGGAAGGTTCAAAAGAAAGCCTCCCCAAGATTCGCCCCGGTGTTTTCTCTCCGGCCAACCGCCTCAAGCAACCCCTCCGCTCGGAGAATACGCTCGCACGATTGAATTTTTTCTATGCAAAAGACTGGGACGTTTGGCGGGATGTGGAGATCCTACAGGCCGCTTTATTGTAGCGGATGATTTGATGATACGCCCTGCGGGCTAGGATGATAAGTTGAATTTGTTTATTCGTTTAGTTCGCCTCTGCGAGGCTCTGTTTATGTAGAAGTGGTAAGTTGTAAGTGATAAGCAGTAAGTACATTTTTGACATGTTACAAGTCAACTTGCCACTTACAACTTACAACTTACCACTTACCACTACTATTTCTGTGCCCGTCCGATTAGCCAAAAGGCGATTGCGAGGAAAAACAGGTTAGGGAGCCAAACGCCAAGTGCGATGTTCACAACGCCGCTGGTTGCAAACGAAACAGCAAACTTGGAGAGCAGGATGTACAGGGCGCCCAGGCCAATTCCCACGGCCAGGTGGAGGCCCATTCCGCCGCGCACTTTTCTACCGGCGATGGAGAGGCCGATGATGGTGAGGATGAGGTTGGTAAATGCATCCGCGGTGCGGCGGTGCGTTTCGATTTCGTAGTTCTTGGTATTTGACAGTCCACGCTCGTGGCTCCGACTGATGGCGGCACCCAGTTCCTGGGTGGTCATTTCTTCATTTTGGTTGTGGTACCAGATGAAATCCTGCGGGGTGATGTTGATGGCCGTATCGAGCGGAGTGCTGCCGCGAATAAACTCCTCTTTGATCCCGTCAAAACTCCGGATGGTGTAGGAGTTGAGTTCCCAGCGATTGGGTTCGCCTTTCCATTTTGCGCTGGCGGCATAGAGGATGCTTTCAACCTTGTTTCCATTGAATTTTTCCAGGCGCAGTCCGGCAGCGGTTTGCGATTTTTTATTGTATCCCTGTATAAATACCTTGATATCGGGAGCAACGAGGAAGTGCACGTTGGAGGTACGTCCTTTTTCCTGATCGGTCCAAACATAGGTGCGCTCAAACTGGAGTCGGTGCTTGTTGGTACGGGGGATGATCACGTGGTTCAGGAACAAATGCAGGGCTACGACCATGCTGCCTGCAATCAAATACGGACGCAACAGCCGGTTGAAACTGATTCCGGCATTAAAAATGGAAAGGATTTCGGAATTGAAGGCCAGTCGGGAAGTAAAAAAGACGACGGCGATCAGGGTGTACAAAGGAAGCAGCAGGCCGGCAATATTGAAAATAAAGCCGACGAAATACTCAAAAACTATTTCATAGAGGGTACAACCGCTGTTGAGAAAACTCTTAACCTTGTCGCTGAAGTCAATAACCACAGAGATCATGGTACAGATCAGCAATGAAAACCCGAAGGTTGACATGTATTTACCGATCAGGTATTTATCGAGTGTACCAATATTCATAGCAACATTCAGTCAAGTCAGCAATATGCAAAAAAGCCCAAGTCCTGAAACAAGAGCAGGTTGGAACAAGAACGCATAAGTAGGAGCTGCTGTTGCTTCCTGGGAAAAACAGTGCCCGTTCTGATGGGCGAAAAAAGCGCCTGTTTGGGAAGCAGAGCCTGGCTATTAAGCGGCAAAACCCCAAACGAGTTTTTAGAATTCAAGAACAAAACTGCGGTTGTACAGCATGAGGACCAGTGCTGTCGCAAAAAACAGGCCCATAAACAAGTACAACATGCAGTATCCTTTACCTCGAGTATTTTGGATGTTTTCCATATTCGTTGGTTTTAAATAATTGCGGATGCCAAAACGCTGATCGGATATACTCCGGAGCGGCCGGACACCAAAGTGTGGCGCAAAAATAACACGCTGAATCAAGAATTTGGACTTGAGAACACTTTTTTAAACCCAATCAAAATAATATTCATCGAAAGGGGGCCTCTACTGGTCCGTATTCCAGCCATACATCTGTTAAATTGGCTATCTTTGCCCCCGGTTTGATCCCGAATCGGATTCAAGAAAAACCCGTATACGCTATGGCCGATGTAATTCAATTGCTTCCGGAAAATATTGCCAACCAGATCGCTGCCGGTGAAGTCGTGCAGCGCCCTGCATCCGTAGTCAAAGAGTTGCTGGAAAATGCCATTGATGCCGGCGCAACGGAAATTCACCTGGCTATAAAGGATGCCGGAAAGGGTCTGATTCAGGTGGTTGACAATGGTTGCGGGATGTCTGAAACCGATGCCCGGATGTGTTTTGAGCGGCATGCCACCTCCAAAATTCGCGATGCACGCGATTTGTTTGCGATCCGAACAATGGGTTTTCGCGGAGAAGCGATGGCCTCCATCGGGGCGGTTGCTCAGGTGGAGTTGAAAACGGCCCGCGCCAGCGACGAACTGGGCACCTGCATTCAGGTGGAAAACTCCCAGGTGTTGAAACAAGAGCCCTGTCAGCATCCGACCGGCACCAGCATTGCTGTGAAGAACCTTTTCTTCAGCGTTCCGGCGCGCCGCAATTTTTTGAAAAGCGATCCGGTGGAGATGCGGCACATCATGGATGAGTTTCAACGGGTAGCCATTGCCCATCCGGATATTGCTTTTTCCCTTATCAACAACGATACCGAACTCATGCGCCTCCAGGCAGGCAATTTGCGACAGCGCCTGGTTAAGATTTTCGGTGAACCCGTGAATAAAAAACTGGTGCCCGTAAAAGAAGAAACCGATTCCGTTCGGGTATCGGGATTTGTGGGTAAGCCCGATTATTTCAAGAAATCGAGGGGCGAACAGTACTTTTTTGTCAACAACCGCTTTATCAAAAGCAGCTACCTGCACCATGCGGTGTTGGGAGCCTATGAAGGGCTGCTTCCGGCAGATTCCTATCCGCTGTATGTCCTTTTTCTCGATATAGAACCGGGCCGCATCGACATCAACGTGCACCCGACGAAACAGGAGATTAAGTTTGATGATGAAAAACTCATCTACAACGTGCTTAAGGTGACTGTGCGGCATGCCCTGGGTACGCACAACATCACCCCAACGCTGGATTTTGATACCGAACCGGCATTTAACGTGGCCCCTACACGGATCTCGGCACCACCTCCGCCGCCTGCCTCAGAATCCGATTCGGTGCGCTCCTTTCAACGCAAGGAAAGCAGCAGCGCCCGCGATGCAGACAACCTGCGCAACTGGCAGCGCTTGTACGAAGGACTGGAATCAGCCTCCACAAAAGATGAAAAAGAGCCCGTGGCACCGGAGGGGTTTTCCATTGTACCCAGCGAAGATGCTCCGACGATGGACGATGCTTCCGGCAGTTTTTCTAAAGGAGAAAAAGTGCCCTATCAAATTCACGGCCAGTACATTGTTAGCCAGATCAAGTCGGGCTTTATGCTGATTGATCAACAGGCTGCCAGCGAGCGAATTTTGTACGAACGCTACCTGGAGGCATTGAAAAACCAGCCCATTTCCACCCAGCGGGCTTTGTTTCCAAAAACAATCAGCATGGCTCCGGCCGATGCGGAAATGCTGCGTGAAATCCTGGATGAAGTAAACAAACTGGGTTTTGAAATCACGGAATTTGGTGAGAATACATTCATCCTTCAGGGGACACCTGCTGAAATGGAACGCAGCAATGAAGAGCAGGTCTTGCTGGAACGCGTTTTGTCTCAATACAAAGAAAACCTGGATCTGGACACCGGTATTCAGGAAAATCTGGCCCGGGCTATGGCCCGCAATACCGCACTCAAGCGCGGACAACCAATGGCTCCGGAAGCTATGCGCGACCTGATTGATCAGTTGTTTGCATGCTCCATTCCATACAAGAGCCCACGTGGCCGGAATTGTTTTATTACATTTGATCTGGATGAACTCCAGAAACGCTTTGGTCAATAATCAGCTGGTGTGGCTGCGCCTTTGGGCGAGGGAATGCCAGGTTCTAATTTTGAATAAATGAATCGAGTAAGTCAACCATTTACCGGTGTGGTGCGCCACCTGATTATCATCAATGTATTGATGTATATCGGTACACTGGTGCTCATGGGAGAGCCAGTGTATAATATGGATTACACCGATATTCAATCGCTGGGTCGTCTTCAACTGGCTGTTTTTATCCCGGGATCTGAATATTTCCAACCCTACCAGATCGCGACGCATATGTTTATGCACGCGAATTTTTCACACCTGCTTTTCAATATGATGGCCCTGTACTTTTTCGGTCCCATGATTGAAATGGTTTGGGGTGAACGCCGGTTCTTGTTTTACTATTTGTTTTGTGGGGTCGGTGCATTTGCCATCCATACCGGCGTGCAGTGGTGGGAACTCAGTGCACAGGGTATTGACCCAACCACGGCAAGTTTGTATTGCTCCTGGGGTGCATCTGGTGCGGTGTTTGGCATCCTGGCGGCATATGCGTACTTATTTCCAAACAACATTGTCTCGCTGCTGTTCCCTCCCATATCCCTCAAAGCCAAGTACTTTGTCCTGATCTATGCAGGCATTGAATTGATGAGCGGTGTAAGTGGAGTGGCCTCCGGCGTGGCACACTTTGCACACGTGGGCGGGGCTTTATGTGGCTACCTCCTGATTTTGTATTGGTATAAGTTTCGATGACCCCGGCCTTACCACCCGATATAACCCTGTGAGGATGTTTTAATTTCAGCGCTGGATTGAAATAAAACAAGCTCAATAAAGATTTTCAAAATGACTCTTTTTAACTCCATCTGGGACGACCTCCGAAACACCATCCGGAGTGGGAACATGGTTACCAAACTGGTTTTGGTCAACTTCCTGGTATTCGTCCTGGTGAGTCTGGTATTTTTTACGCTCTTCATCGCTATGAGTGGTGAGGGGCATGGCGAAGCACTTTGGGTTGGACTGGATTACCTCGCTATGCCTGCCGACTGGAAGGAATTGCTGTGGCATCCCTGGACGCCCATTACCTCCATGTTCCTGCATCAGAGTTTCTGGCATGTTCTGAGCAACCTCATCTGGCTCTACCTGTTCGGCAATATTGTGGGTGATCTGGTGGGCGACCGCCGGGTGCTTCCCATTTACTTGCTGGGTGGACTGGCCGGCGCATTTGCTTATTTCGTTTCAGCCAATTTTCTGCCTTATATAGGCGGCCATGCACTGGGCGCTTCTGCTGCTGTGATGGCATTGGGCGGAACGGCCCTGCTAATTGCACCGGATTACCGGGTCATGCTGCTTTTAATCGGCGAAATCAAACTGAAATACATCGTTTTGGTCATGATCTTGCTCGACTTGGTTGGTATTGCCAATCAGGCCAATACCGGTGGGCATGCAGCCCATATCGGGGGCTTGTTTATGGGCTTTTTATTTGTTTACCAACTGCGCAACGGATCCGATATGGCTGAGCCGGTCAACAACCTGATTGAAGGGATTCAATCGCTTTTTTCTGGTAAAAAGAAACCTCAGATGCGTTTTCAGCGGACGAACACTGCTCGAAAGCCGGGCCAACGAACTGACACCGTGGATTTGTCCCACCAGGAAAAACTAGATACTATTTTAGATAAAATTAAGCAGGAGGGGTATGAGAACCTGAGTGCCGAGGAAAAAGAATTTTTATTTCATGCCAGCAAAAAATAGGCTTGTAAAAGAGCTTGTTTAACAGCGCTCAGGGCTTGAAAGCAAAACAGATGCAGCGATTAGTAAAAAAAATACTTCGATTGGCGAGTACGGTTGTGGTTGTGCTGACCTTCCTTTCGTACCTGGCCCCCCACGTCAACCCCAGTTATTTCCGGGGGCTTGTGTTTTTTGGGACGGCCTTTCCCTGGCTGCTTTGGGCCAATGTTATCCTCATGCTGCTCTGGGCCTATCGCTGGAACCGGTACACCCTCTACCACCTGGGTATCCTGCTGATCGGTTGGTATTATGTGACCTGTTTCATTGGATTTGATTTATCAAAAAATAAAAAACCGGATAATGCCATTACGGTAGCCACCCACAACCTCGGCCGCATGTGGCCTTACCGGGCAGATGAAGCCAACTACGAGGAACTGGCCGCTACCTATGCCGCTTTTCTCAACAAACAAGGCGCTCCAGACATCCTCTGCACCCAGGAAACCCGCGGACAGTTTTACCGGGAGCTGGCCTCCATTATGGGCTATAAATACAATTTCAACCTGAAGAAAGGCACCGTCATTCTGAGCAAGTATCCCATGTCGGGTGGGGGAGAGGTTCCTTTTGAAGGCACCAAAAACAGCTCGCTCTGGGTGGATGTGAAAATCGGGAAACAGGTCGTTCGGGTGTACAATGTACACCTGCAATCCAACAAAGTAAGCGCCGAAACCGAAAAGGTGTTGGGCGAAGGCGAAATGGACAAACAAAAGGCCTGGGAAGAAATCGTCCACATCCTGAAAAAAGTAGGTGGGGCCACCCGCCAGCGTGCAGTCCAGGCCCGTACCCTGCACGATCACATTGTTGCCTGTCCGCATCCTGTAATCGTTTGCGGCGATTTCAACGACACCCCCAATTCCTATGCCTACCGAATTCTCTCCGAGGGCCTGGTGGATACCTTTAAGGAAAAAGGATTTGGGCTTGGCACCACTTTTGCCGGACCCTTACCGTTCCTCCGAATTGATTACATTCTCACGGAGCCCGGAACTTCGGTGCACGCCAGCGCTGTTGTAAAGGGAAAATATTCAGATCATTATCCCGTTTTTGCCACCCTCAGTTTCGAACGACCGTAAAAAATTGTTTATTCGTTTAGTCCGCCTCTGCGAGGCTCTGTTTATCTGTTTATAGAAATTGATGATTTGTTGATGCGCCCCTGGCGGGCAGGGCTGTTAAGTTCTAAGTAATTTTATTATCCTCTTTGGGTTTTCT
>JAWKLR010000050.1:0-27783 GCA_041392625.1 Saprospiraceae bacterium
AATCTTCTGCATGTAGTTCATAAAGGCGCAGACTCACAGATGCTGTGAAGTGCTCACCCAAAGGCAATGAATGATTGTAGGTATCCGGAGCCTGGAGATCCAATAGTTCAATGCCATCCCATGCGCGGCGCACGCGGGCTTTCCACTGGAGCAATTCGCGCAATTCCTTGAAGTCATCTTTTTTCAGGATTTGGCTGCGATTCCAGATTTTGGAATAAAACCGCTCCTGGTAATCATCCAGCATGCGCTTCATCACAAAATCAGGAGCAATCTGGGCAATGGTATTTTTAATATGCTTCACCCAGCTTTCGCTTACGCCTTGTTCATCCTGATCATAATACGCCGGAACAATTTCATTTTCCAGAATATTGTAAATGGTTTCGGCATCGAGTTCGTTTTGCAGACTCGCATCTTCGTAGGTATCCTCTTCTGGCAAGGCCCAGCCAGCACCTGGCTTGTAGCCTTCGCACCACCATCCATCCAATACAGAAAAATTCATAACGCCATTGAGGATGGCTTTCATGCCGCTGGTACCGCTGGCCTCCTTCGGGCGGGTTGGGTTATTCAGCCAGACGTCCACTCCCTGAACCAGCAACTTGGCCATTTCCATGCTGTAGTTTTCCAGGAAAATCACCCGGCCTTTGAAGCGTGGGTTGGACGTGGTGTTGTGAATAAAACGAATAAACTCCTGTCCACCTTTATCCGCAGGGTGAGCCTTACCGGCAAAAAGAAAAATGACAGGCTTATCGGTATTGTTTACGATGGAAGCCAGACGGTCTTCGTTGGTAAACAGCAAGGTAGCCCGCTTATACGTAGCAAAGCGCCGAGCAAAACCAATTACCAGTGCATCGTCTTTAATGCCATTTATGATTTCAAAAATGGTTCGAGGATTTTCACCCCGACGCGTGAAGTCTTCCCGAAGTGAAGAACGCACCCATTGCAGAAGTCGGTTTTTCAGTGCCCGGCGAATCTCCATGATTTGCGCATCCGGCACACCGTAGATTTTTTCCCAGTATGCATGATTGGTCTGATCTTCAAAAAATCCTTTACCAAATGTCTTTTGGTACAACTCATCCCACTCCTTTGCAATCCAGGTTGGGTAATGCACACAGTTGGTTACATAACTGAGGAACAATTCGGAGTAATTGTAATCCGGGAACAGGCCATTAAACATTTTCTGGCTCACCTCTCCGTGCAGTTTACTCACCCCATTCACCTCAAGTGAGGTGCGAATTGCCAGGTGGCTCACAGAAAAACGCTCATCGGAATCCTGGGCATTTTTACGACCCAGTGCAATCAGATCATCCCAGCTGAGTTCAAGCGAGAACGTGTACTCGTAGAGGTAATCGCGCAAAAGGGATTCCGGGAAGGTGTCGTGTCCGGCAGGAACTGGTGTATGCGTCGTGAACAACTGGGTTGAACGCACCGCTTCCAGGGCTTCTGCATAGCTAAAGCCCTTGTCTTTGATATAGTTTTTGATCCGCTCCAGACTCAAAAAGGCAGCGTGCCCTTCGTTCAGATGATAGATATCCGAGTTCAGTCCCAGCGCTTTCAACGCACGGACACCACCAATACCGAGCAAAAGTTCCTGCTTCAGTCGATGCTCGTTGTCGCCACCGTACAATTGGTGTGTAAGCGAACGGTCTTCCCAGTTATTATCGTCGATGTCGGTATCCAGCAGATAGAGGGTAATCCGGCCAACTGCCACTTCCCATACCTTAGCCCAAACGGTTCGGCCAGCCAGATTGATGTGCACCTTAATCCATTCACCCGATTGATCGCGGGCGGGATTTAAGGGGAGTTGGGTAAATTTTGCCGGATTCAGATGATGGATCTGATCCCCATGCAGAGAAATTTCCTGCTGAAAATACCCATAACGATACAGCAAACCTACGGCAGAAAAACTCACTGCCCGGTCGCTCATTTCCTTGAGGTAATCACCCGCAAGAACACCCAGACCTCCTGAATACAAGCGCAGGCTCTGCATCAGGCCGTATTCCATACAGAAATACCCAATATGCGGCTCGGAAGTATCCGGCGTTTTTTTCATGTACGCATGAAAATCCTTTTGCACCTGCTTCATTTTGGCAACAAATGCCTTGTCGTCCAGTAAGGCACTGGCTTTGTCCATTTCCAACTCTTCCAGCAGGGCTACCGGATTGTAGTTGAGTGCAACAAACTGCTCCTCATCTATGCTTTTAAATAAATCAATGGCTTCGTGATTCCACGACCACCACAGGTTGTGTGCTATTTCACTCAGCGGAGCCAGTGCTTCAGGAAGCTTGGGTTCAATGAAGATCCGCTTGAGTTTGGCTCCGTTTTCTGTTAAATTTCCAATCATAATTGAAATCGATTGATGTCAAAATTTAAAACGATCCCGATCCATTTGTTTCGCGATTGCTTGTGTACTTTTCCAGCCATGTTTTAGCCTGGAAAAATGCAAAGGTACAGAGAAATAAAATAGGGTTCGTGTAAATTTAACGCAAAGTATGTTTTATCTTGTTTTACAGGCTTAGCCTAACACCATATTTAGCACCTCCGGAGTGTTAACCCCCTCAAAACCAGGCACATGCAATTGATAAAACCGAAGCAAACCCAGCAAGAGGTCTTTTCGCTCTTTTTGGCTCAACTTTAATTGATGGCAAGCGGAAACATCTATTTCCTGAAAAAAGGCAAACTGCCTGCTTTCTTCCAGATCAAGGTGGGGCCCAGGGGGCTTTTGCGGTACATACGCCCCCTCTTTCAAGTCCAAAAAAGTGTTGTTTTCGGTGCGATCTTCAGGCTGAAACCCCAGGTGTGTTCCAAGGTGGACCAAAAAATGTAAATGCAGATTTGCAATTGGCTCCGACGTTCGGTCCAGCGTGAGCAAATATTCCCGAATAAAAGCAAACAACTCGGGGTTTGTTTCCCCTTCGTGAATGCATTTTCGACATACTTCAGCCATGAACAAAGCCACGGCACCACGGCGCACATCAAACGGTATGGACTGGTATATTTCTGCAGCACGCAATTCTTTTAATCGGTGCATCCCCTGATGATTCTCCTTGTAATACGCAACCAGGTCAACCACCGTCATGGCCTGGAACAGATTGAATGGCATACGGGCTCTGGCCGTCCGGACGGATCCTCCGATAAAGGTCAGCAGGCCTTTTTCTTCGGTAAAAATATCGGAGATCACGCTGGTCTCTCCGTATTTTATAGTTCGCAAGACAATCCCGTTGCACTGCAACATAAGGCACAATTTTTATGCATAGAGCCTGCCAAATATAGAATCAAGGGCCGCAGCCTCTTTTGGCATTTTTTCCCGAAAACGCTCCGGATACATGAAGTAATGGTGGATTGCAACCGGTAATGGCTGCGTAATATCAATACCTATGACCCCGTCAATATGCGTCTTAGTGCACGCCGCTGGCCTCCTCCACTTGCGCCCAAATATCCGGGCTGTCGAGTTTGGGGTAGGCCTCATCCGGATAGGACAAAAGAAGGCACGGGCATATTCATGCAATGCAACCTGATACCATTTTCCTTGCTCCAGGTAGGCAGCCATCACCTGTTCTGCCGAAAAATCAGGCAACCATCCTCCAGGTGAGTTTCGGAGGCATGCGCATAGGCAAAACGGGGTGAAGGAAAGGCCGCGGATAAACAACTACCTTTTCAAACTTCTCAAATAAAAACTTGGGGCGATTGAAGGTCAGCATTACCGCATGCAGGGCCAGCACATACTTCACATCAGGAGGCATTTCATCATCCGGCCAGCCCAGGGGCATCCAGTCGGTTCCCATCACAAACAGCATGAGCCGATCGCGAAACTTTTTTTTATCTGCCTCATCGAGCTGTTGGTAGTACGCTGAAAACCGATTGAGCAAGACCTGAAGTTCCTGACTCATGGCAGGTGGACGCCGTGAATACCACCACCAATTTATCTGGGGAGAAAAAATATACACCAAAGCAGCAGCGATTACCGGAGGTACCACCCAGGGAGCAAAATCGGAATCAAACTTCCAGGAAACGTACAACAGGATGAGTGCGCAAAACACAAATGGCGCAGCAAACAGGTTTGAAATCATAGGTCAAAAATACAATTCGATCCGGTTAAGCAGGTGGAATACCTTTCCCACTCCTAATTTTTTTTATTGAAAATGCCTGTAAACACAGCAAGACTACCACATGAAAACGAAAAAACAAAGGGATTTTGGGTGCCTGAGATTCTTTTTTAAAAAAAATTAGAAAAAGTTCTTTCTAATATGAACTTAACCCCCTTATCTTTGCCCCGCTTTAAGAGAAAGGCGTTGTTTTTTACAGGTCATTTTTCTTAATCACAGTTTCGGTGCCTTAGCTCAGTTGGTAGAGCATTGGACTGAAAATCCATGTGTCCCCAGTTCGAGTCTGGGAGGTACCACTTTCAGAAAAGCCGTCCCGTTTCGGGATGGCTTTTTTTATTGACCCAACCTCTCCCTGTACCGACTGAATTCGGGATTACCCCCTGCCAGGCATGGCATGGCCACGATCAGCACTGAACAGTAATTTGCAAAGTTTGTTACCTTCAAGTTGTTAATCGCCACCGGAATCGTGGCCCGGGACACAACCAGACCCAAACTCATTTATGCCTGAAGATATTGTAATTCGAATACTCCTGCTCCCGGTGGCTTTGCTTTATGGCGTGGGTATCACTTTTCGCAACCTGTTTTACCGCATAGGCCTGCTTCGCAGCGTTCGGTTTGACCTTCCGGTAATATCCGTCGGCAATATGAGCGTAGGCGGTACCGGTAAATCTCCTCACATTGAATATTTGATGCGCTGGCTGGATACCTACATCCATGTTGCAGTATTGAGCAGAGGGCATGGCAGAAAAACCTCGGGCTACCGCCGCGTGCACATTGAAGACAGCGCCCTGCTTTGTGGCGACGAACCCCTGCAGTTTAAACGCAAGTTTCCACACATTCCGGTGAGTGTCAGCGAAAGCCGTGCGCTGGGCGTGCCCGAACTGGTGCGCCTCAATCCACAAACCCAATGTGTTTTGCTCGATGATGCCTTTCAGCACATCGCCGTTACCCCGGGCATGAATATTTTGTTGACGGAGTTCAAACGCCCATTTACCCGCGACTGGCTCCTGCCCTCCGGCCGACTTCGGGAATGGCGTTCCGGATACCGGCGGGCCGACATTATTATTGTCACCAAGTGTCCCCTCGAAATGACTGCCAAACAACGGCGGGATTTGGTTTTTCAGATAGACCCGTACCCCTGGCAAAAGATTTACTTTTCACATTACACCTACGGCACCAGTTACGAGCTGCTCCGCCCCGACCTTAAATTGCCTCTTGAGCCGGATACCGACGTGCTCCTGATCAGCGCAATTGCAAATACCGACTACCTGCTGGACTACCTCGGAAGCTCCGTTCGCTCCGTTCAAACCCTGGAGTTCGAAGATCACCACTATTTCAGTGAGGAAGACCTGCTGGAATTGCGAACAAAATTCCAAAATCTTTCCTCCTCCAAGAAGGTAATTGTAACAACAGAAAAAGACGCAACCCGATTGGAACTACACCGGGATTTTATCTGGAAAAACGAACTGCCAATTTACGTCCTCCCCATCGAGGTGCAGTTCTTCGATCAGGATGAGGCCGCTTTCCAGGCGCAGGTAAAAGAGTTCCTTTTGGACTTTAAAGTTTAGAGCGTGTTCAACGAGTCCAGGGCCTTTCGAACACTTCCATGCGTGAGGAGCAGCTGTTTGGCTTGCTCATAATCGGTCCAACCTGTTTTTTCCAATATCATTTTAGTGCCCCGGTCAACCAGCTTTGCATTGCTGAGTTGCATATCCACCATCTTATTTCCATGGACTCTTCCCAGTTGGATCATCACTGATGTAGAAATCATGTTGAGCACCAGTTTTTGCGCTGTTCCGGCTTTCATGCGTGTACTTCCCGTCACAAACTCCGGACCGGTCACGACCAACACCGGATGATCGGAAACGGCCAGCACCGGGGCTCCGGGGTTGCAGGTAATGCAGCCTGTAACGAAGCCTTCTTCCTGGCATTTTTTTAGTCCATGTACTACATATGGGGTGGTACCCGAAGCGGCAATTCCCACAACAACATCCTGAGAGTCGATTTGCCAGGCCGACAAATCTGCCCAGGCCTGTGTCGTGCTGTCTTCAGCACCTTCCACCGCTTTCCGGATTGCAGCATCTCCCCCTGCTATTAGCCCCACTACCCAGTCGGGAGGAGCTCCGAAGGTCGGAGGGATCTCGGATGCATCCACAACCCCCAGACGGCCACTGGTACCTGCGCCAATATAAAACAAGCGCCCGCCTTCCTTCATTTTAGGGACAATAGCCTCAACCAAGGATTCGATCTGTGGAATGGCTTTTGACACTGAATTTGCCACCGTTGCATCCTCCCGATTGATGGAATGCAGGAGTTCGGAAACAGGCATTTGTTCCAGGTTCTGGTAATTGGAATCGCTTTCGGTAATTTTTTTCATGGTAAAACAGGCTCTACAGCAGTTCGTAGTTTTTGTATTCTCCCGGACGCCAGCCGGTGTATTTTTCTAAAAACCGGGAAACTCGATCTTTCCAGCCCCAGCGAATTGCTTCCGGGTTTCCGGAGAAGGACCAGTTCACCGCCGCAATTCGGGCTTGCATCACTGCCGGATGGCTGCCTTCAAAACGCGCCAAAGGTTCAGACCCATCGTAGGTATATGAGGCTGCATCCCCAACCATCTCTGCGACCTTTTCATCCGAGTGCCACAGTTTATTAAAGTTGCGTTGTCGCCGTTGTTGTGCATCCGGAGGGCGTACCCACCCGTAGTGGTGAATGTGGGCTGCTACAGGCTTAACCTTCAATTTTTTACCCGCTTCGGTTCGAAAACCCTGGGCATCTTTAAAGGACCGGATAGATTTATTATTCCGCACAACGCGAACTTCACGGCGGTACCAACGGCGGGACACACCAATAAAATCATACGATCCGTAAAAATGCCGGTAATCGAATAACAATCCTTCCACGGCCTCATTGTTTCTATATGTTTCCATGGCCTTTCGGATGGCGGGCAGGTCTGCTTCGTGCATGCATTCATCTCCCTGGATGTAAACACACCAATCGTACTCCTCAGGAATGGCCTGAAAGGCCTTATCTGTCTCTACCGCAAGTACCCGTCCACCTTCGCGGAGGGAATCATCCCAAACGGTATCCAGGATCTGAATTTTGGGATCATTTATGGAAGCCACGAGCTCCCTGGTTTCATCTTCAGAAGCACCGACGGCTACAACCAACAAATCACACAAGGGCAGAATCGACCGTATGGCCTCTACGATGGGATAGTCGTACAAAACCGCGTTGCGAATGAATGTAAAACCGGCTACTTTCACTGGGTATGCTTTTTAAAAACAGTTGAATCTAACGGGAGTACAAAGGTGCACAATCTGACTGAAGCGGCTAAACACTCACCGGGAAAATTGCTACTCGCTGCATAAAAAAGCAGATTTAGTTCAAAAACAATTTGTTTTGTTTGTTTTTTTTGACCCCTATTTTTTGATTTATGTGAATTCTGTGACTAAAAAATAAAGCTCCAGGCCAAAGTCGAGCTTCTGGCTTTAAAAATACACCAGAAGCACGCAGGCAGGAGTGTATGGAAGCAAAGCGATGAAGTACCAGAATTTATGTAGGCGAAACCCAATAAAACGATTTGTTTGTTTTACAAAAATCAAAATTCCACCCTTGCATTTCCCAGCGATTTTTTGGATATTTGTTACTCGCTTTTTGGGAAAGCGTGCTTGTGTGTGATGGTAGAATCTTGTCTGTTCTACATTTATTAAAGGGGATTAATTTTTATTTTTCAGGTTCATGCACCTTACTGTTTCGAACAAACAGTATAGCATGATTTAGTTGTTTGTGAGGCATCACATGGCCTCCCTGTCGGCTACCGGAAACTGGCTCCGCCATGTCTTCCTGTCCTGTTGCAAACTTTTTCCGCTGCAATACATTGCAAATAAGCTACCGCCGACCCGTTCAACCAACAGCAGGTAACGATGACTACACAGCAGCAGCAATTCAAATTAATTTTCAAGGGCCGTTTGGAGTTCAACAACAAACGCAGTTTCGAGATGGCTATACGCCACTGGGAAAACCGCCTTGAGACCTATTACAAGACCGACGTACTTTTCAAAATCGAAGACATCTTTGTCGAAGATGAAAATGCACTCATTTTACCCCAACAGGTAATCATGAGCACTGAAAAATTTTGGAGAAACACCACGGGCATCCTGAGCGAGATTGCCCAGTTTGGAATTGTGGGCACCATCGGAGCATGGTTGGTTGACAATGGTAACCTGCTGGAAGAACAAACCATTGAACCAAACTCTGAAAAAACGGCAGTTGCTTCCTATATCCATGGTCGCGAACTGGTACAAAAAGGAGAAAACTACTCAGAAGCGTCTGCTGCGCTGAGCCAGGCAATCTCCAAGTACGAGCGCCACGCACTTGCTTATGAGCGCCGGGGATATATCAACTACAAGTTGAAAAACTACAACGATGCGCTGCATGATTTCGATAAAAGCGTTGGCATCAACCCGAACAATGCCGAGCCCTACTACGGCCGCGGCAAAGTGCGCATGATCAAAAATGAGTGGGATGCCGCTGCACAGGATTTTGAAAATACGTACAAGCGTTCCATCGCACTCCAGCCAATTTACTGGTTGGCACGTCTGCGTCGGGGCGAAAGCCTTTTTCACAGCAAACGCTTTGAAGAAGCGATTAAAGAGTTCCAACTCTTTTTGCGTCGCCCATTCCGTGAAGGCGACCCCAACTTCCAGCGCCGCCGCCGGGCTTTGATGCTCCTGGGCCGTGCCTATGTTGAGCTCGACAAACTGGATGACGGCCTCGAAGCCATTGATCAGGCAATGGCCATCAAGGCAGGCAAAGAGTTTGCACCAGATACTGAAGGGCTCGTGACCCGCGCCATTGCAAAACGCAAAGCCGGCACCGAAGCCTTCACACAGGACCTTGAAAAAGCCGCTGAAATGGGCTCACCAGAAGCCACACGGCTCCTGGCCGAATGGCAATAATCCAACCAAGGCAGCACAGCACACTGTTCAAACGTATTGCAATAGCCGGAATTTGTACAAATTCCGGCTATTGCATTTTTGAATGTACCCTAAATAGTGGTTTTAGAGCATGCTCTGTTACCTTTGCGGGAATTTTGAAAAATTATTTCAAAACAAGACATCAACTACATGGACAAACAGGACAATTTGCTCGGTGTTTTTCAAACGCTCTATCGCTGGCGCAAAGCCATCCGAAACATCTGCATCGTTGCCCTCCTTGGCAGCATTGGACTCTCCCTGCTCCTCAAAAACTATTACCAGGCAACTACCATCTTTTATCCGGCCAGCCCGCAACTCGCCAACCCGGAACTGATGTTTGGAAACACCGGCCAGGTCACCGAATACTTCGGTTCAGATCGGGACCTTGACCGCCTCGCTGAAGTTGCAAACAGCTCGGAGTTGATTGACTTTATGATCCATAAATTCAAGTTGTTTGATCATTATGGAATCGACTCTACAGCAAAAGATGGCCCCTCAAAAGTTCAGAAACGTCTGCGCAAATTGTACAATGCGCAAAAAAATAAAAACGACGCGATCGAACTAAGCGTAGAAGATACCGACCCCGAACTGGCGGCCCAAATGGCCAATGCAGCACGGGATAAAATCAATGAAATTGCCCGCAGACTTACCAAAAACAGTCAGGGGCAAATCCTGACGGCGTTTGAAGACAACATCAAACGGAAACAGGCCGACCTCGTGGTTTTAGGCGACAGCCTGAAAACCCTCCAGCGTGTGTATGGCATTTACGACCCGGTTGCACAGGGTGAACAACTAGCCAGCTCCCTTGCTGAAGCAGAAGCAGGTATAACCAAAGGCCGTGCAAAACTGGATGTACTGGAAAAAATTCCTGAGATCAGCCGGGACACAATCGCATTTATCCGGGCAGATTTGCGTGCATCCGAGCGCCTGCGTCAACAACTTAAGTCACAAAACGCCCCGGATGGAGAACTCACCGTACAACGATACAACGAAGGGCTCCCTCAGGTTTCTGTTTTAAAAGACCTGCACTTCCAGGCCAGAAAGCAACTCAGCTACGACCTGGAGCGCTACAACCAGATCAAATCGGTATACCAAACTGACATTCCGGCCTTGCACCTCATTGAAGCAGCAGAAGTGCCACTGATTAAAAGCCGCCCCAAACGAAGCATCATTGTACTTGCTTCGCTGTTGGCTGCCTTCCTGTTCGGAGCCGTAGGAGCCCTGCTGGCCGACAACTACCGGGAGATCAGTTGGAAATCCATTACGAACGAATAAACCGGAATGCTGCAACGACTGAGCAACATACTGGCTATTCCGAAAGGACACCCGCAGGGAATTGTGTACATTCTCTTTGGGCTGGTCACCATCCTGGCTATTTGGGGGGCAGTTATCACCGAGGAGTGGGCCTTGGCCGCACTCCCCGCTGCGCTGCTTGTAGCCTGGATTGCCATCGTTGATTTTCACTTTATTTTCTTCCTGATGCTGGCCTGCATTCCTATCTCGATTGAGATGGAGTTGCCCGGAGGCTTCGGTACCGACCTGCCTTCCGAACCACTAATGTGGCTGCTGACCTTGATTGGCGTTGCCTGGTTTTTAAAGCATTCAATAGATATAAACAAAGCCTTCCTCCTCCACCCCATCAGTTTGTTGCTGCTGCTGCATTTGTGCTGGATTATGGTCAGCACAGTCAGCTCTGAGAACTTTGTCATTTCCTTTAAGTTTTTACTGGCAAAAGGCTGGTATGTGATTGTTTTTTACTTCCTGGCAGCCCGTGTTTTGCAGTCGGATAAAGACATCCGAAAATTCACCTGGTGGTTCACGCTCTCAACGGCATTGACGGTTGTTTCGATTTTAGCACGGCATGCCCCACATGGGTTTTCATTTGAGGAGGTCAATTACGTAATGGGGCCTTTCTACCGCAACCACGTGATGTATGCCTGCCTGCTGGCAGTTCTCATGCCCTTTCTCTGGTTTACCAGCTACCGGTACAAAAAGTGGAGTTTCCCCTGGATGGTACTTGCTGGCTGCATCGTACTTTTTGTATTGGGAATCAACTTTGCCTATACCCGTGCCGCGTATGTAGCGCTTGTTGCTGCTATTGGGTTTTATTGGCTGCTGCGCTGGCGCCTTGTTAAATGGGCTTTAGCCGGAGGGGTCTTGGTCATGGGACTCCTGATTGCGCTGATTACCACCCGCGACAACTGGTTGGAATTCGCTCCGGATTACAACAAAGCCGTTACTCACCGGAGTTTTGACAACCTGCTCGAAGCCACCACCAAACTTCAGGACATTTCTACCATGGAACGTGTGTACCGCTGGGTGGCCGCCTCCTACATGATCCAGGATAAACCCTTGCACGGTTTTGGACCAGGCAATTTTTATTTTTACTACAAAAAATACACCGTCAGCAGTTTCAAAACCTACGTGAGCGACAACCCCGAACGCTCGGGCATCCACAACTACTACCTGATGACTACCGTTGAGCAAGGACTGCCCGGACTGATTTTTTTTCTTGCGCTCTGCTTTTCTGTTCTGCTGTATGGCGAACGAATTTATCACCGATGCCGAGAAGATTGGCAACGACATACCACAGCAGCAGCTACCTGCACCTTTGCCCTGATTGCTCTGCTAATGCTCATGAACGATTTTGTCGAAACAGACAAAATCGGCTCGCTCTTTTTTATCAGTATGGCAATTCTGGTCAACATGGATTTGTTGAGCAAAAAAGAGATAGGCAGTTCAGAGGAGATCAACTAATCGGCTTTATTTCATAATAAAATACACCTTCGCGATTTTCCCGTTTTCAATCTTGTAGATTGCAACAGCCTCCAATGTTCCGCTTGGGAAGCCGGTAACCCGCTCCTGATCAATCACGGTATTTCCCAATACAATCCGGTTTACCAATTCGCAGTGCAGCTCGGGCACATTTTCAAATAATTGTTGGTACTGAACCCGCATATTGGCCTTGCCCTTACCCATCGGCTCATTTGGAAAAGTGAACAGCTCAACATCTTCGCTGTACGGCGCGACAAAAGCGTCAATATCCCGGGCATTGTAGCCGTTAAGTTGCTGCTGTACCAAATCTTCCGGACTGTACTCCAGGATGTCTTCTGCAGCATGCCATTGCCCGCCTTTTACAACTGCATGAATATCCTGCAGATGGTTCAAATCGGCCAGTGGATCCCGATTGAGCACCACCAAGTCGGCCATTTTACCTACTTCAATGCTGCCAATTTGATCGGCCTTATCCAACACTTTTGCACCGTTGATGGTGGATGCTTTTATAATTTGAAGTGGGCTTAAACCTGCCTCTTGCATGGCCGCCAGTTCATCAAAATAGGAACTACCATGCAAGGTTCCGATGTTTCCGGCATCGGTGCCGGTAGCCACCAAGATCCCGGCATCGTGTAGCAGCTTGAGATTGGCTCCGCGTGACTCGTCCATTCCACTCAGCCTGGTTTTCAATCTTGGAGCCATCGAAAAGTACTGTGCCACCTGCTCGTTTTCCTGCAAGTGTTTCAAATCAAAAAGCGAACCCAAAGGGATGGGAAGTGACCAGGCAAAATCAGCAGCCGTTGGGTTTGTCTCCTGCGCAAAGGTCTTAATGTAATTTCCATGCACCACCAGAGTAGGAATATACACTGCACCGGATTTTAAAAGCTGTTCTTTAAATGCTTTGTCCACCGGATCATCCACGCTGTGCACCAATATGTCGGCGCCGGCTTTGAGGGCTAGTTTCGCCGTTGCCAGCTCCGTAGCATGAACTGCCACCTTGAGTTGATTTGCATGGCTTTCTCGGATCACTGCTTCCACCATTTCATAGGCAGCTTCGGCCGAAAGGCCAGGACGAACAATGTACCAAATCTTGATAAAGTCGGGTTTGTAAGGCAATTGATCTTTCACATACTGAACGGCCTCTTCCACGGAATTTGCTTGTCGAATCGGCGGATCATCAATGGCAAACGCATCGGGCTGAAATGTGGAAATCAGCGGACCGGTAAGAAAAAGATTGGGATACTCCGTTGAGCCTGTATACTGATCCCGAATGGTATAATTGTGCATGGGGCCTCCCACGTCGATCACCGTAGTTACTCCGCAACGGAGATAGCGCTTCAGCATGTTTCCTGCGTTGGCTTTGAGCCACTCAATTTCTGTTTCATAACTCCGATATGTCCGTAGGTCATGGCATCCGGGCGGGTATATAGTCCGCCCGACTGAAACAAATGGATGTGCGCATCCACCATCCCGGGAATAATATACTTCCCTGTTCCTTCCACCACCTTAGCATCCTGTGGCACAGTAAACGCGTCGCCAATTGCCGTAATTCGGCCATTGGAAATCAAAATATTGGCTTTTTAAACACGCCCGACTCCAAATCCAAATAGGAGCCATTGCGAATTAAGGTGGTTGGGTTTTGACTAAAAAGACCGCTGCTGCACAACAGCAGGAAAACCAAACAGGATAGTTTTTTCATAAAAATATTGGGTTTTATTTGACACAAAATACAAAGCTCAGTCGTCAGTGGCAGGAGGTTTTTAAATTGCCGATTACATGATATCCGATTGCCGATTGAATTTTTGACTGTATAATGGACGGATGTTTTTTAATGGCCATATGTAGGGGCAAGGGCAAGCCTTGCCCTTCTCCCCGATACATAAACAATTTCATCAAATCAACCAAGCCCCGTAAGGGGCGCATCAACAAATCATCAATTCCAAACCACTAGTATAAAAAAAAATGCTAATAGTTTCCTGTTTTAGGGCTTTTAAAGTTAATTTTGGGGCTTGTAAGCAAGCCCGCAACCGGGAGCCTTATTTTTAATCTTACAAACAGGCATTTCTGCCAATAATCCATCCGGCCAACCCGCTTCGAACCGGTTTCCCTGTTCCTATTAGCTGTTTACCGGATAAATTACCTGCGGGTAATTTTGTTTTTTCCCACCATGTGGTAACACATGGTTGCAATGGGTTTGTTCTCTTTATCGTGTTTTTTTACTGGCGACTTGCTTGTATAATCGTGGGTAACGTGTGTACAAACTTAATTTTAGCATGGGTGAAAACCCTGTATTTAAGCAATCTTATAATACCATGAAAAGTATCTACAAGCTACTCCTGGCTGTCAGCCTGGTGCTTCCTTTTTCTTGCGGAGATTCAGGAAATATCGGAGACTACACTGCGCTCCGGCACCGTACCGCTGATTACAACGGTCAGATCGCCCATGAATGGATTGAAATGGGCTATCAAATCGTAAAAGACAACGACCTGTTTGGGCCGCATGCTGCCCGAATGTATGGCTACCTCGGCCTCACAATTTGGGAATCGGTTTACACCGGCATTCCAAACGCCAATAGCATGGCTGGTCAAATCAACGATTATCAGGAGGCAGCATACATTGACCTCGCAAAAGAATACGACTGGGGAATTGTGCTTTGCAGCGCCATGCGCGTTGTCATGCCGGAACTCGTTGACGACATAAGCAATGCTCAAAGAAGTCAGATCGAAGTCCTGGCTGACCGACAGGAAACCGAGATGATGGATAAAGGGATTACACCTCAGGTTCGAGTGAACTCCATAGACTTTGGAACCCGGGTAGGAAACAGCATTGTAGATCGCATCCAAAGCGACGGACGCAATGTGATCAAAAACATTGTTCCCATCACGCCTCAGCGCGATGCCGAACACCCCTGGTACTGGGAAGCAACTTCTCCCGGACAAACCCCGGTAGAACCCATGTGGGGGACCCTGCGTACCTTCATCATCAACGACGCCCAAATGTGCGAATCCGACGCGCCTTTCTCATACTCCGAGCAGCCCGGCAGCGATTTTTACCAGGATGCACTTGAAGTGTACAACATCGAGCGTTCTCCGCAGAATAAAGCCATTGCCTACCACTGGGAAAATGGTGCAAACCGAACCTGTAGCCCGGCATGCCACTGGATGGCAATCTCACAGCAAGTACTGGAAGATCAAAACGCAAACCTGGCACTTTCTGCCAAAGTTTACGGGCTCATGGGGCTGACTGCCGCTGATGCATTCAGTGCCAGTTGGTTTATGAAATACAAATATTTCCTGTTGCGCCCTGCAACCTATATCCAGGAAGTAATTGATCCAAACTGGACTCCCCTGGTTAATACACCACCCTATCCGGATTATACTTCCGGATCTGCTACCATTGCAGGTGCTGCATCCATGGTATTGGCCGAGCTTGTTGGCGATATCCCGGTTGTTGACCGCTCGCAACTGGGCAGCCCGCTCTATACACCAGACGGGGGACCGTTTATCTTGCCGGAGCGCAGTTTTACCTCAATTACAAAAGCAGGTGAAGAACAGATGCTGTCGCGGATTATTGGCGGCGTACATTTCCGCCGTGCATGTGAACTCGGTTTTGAGGCCGGAGAGTGTGTAGGAAACACCGTACTAAACCGGATCGACCTGGGCTATTAAGGCATACTTTTAAAAAATACACATCCCGGATTTTGGAACTCCCAGAATCCGGGATTTTTTATGCCCTTTTCACTACTCCCGCAATTTTCCTTTTGACATTTACTCCCTTCTACCCTACCTTTGAAGGGATATGAACAAACAAATTCCTCACTCCGCGTTTCCTCAGCTGTTAAGCCCGCTCGACCTGGGTTTCACCCAACTCAAAAACCGGGTGCTCATGGGCTCCATGCATACCGGACTGGAAGAGGCAAGCGATGGAATGGCCCGACTGGCCAGGTATTTTGAAGACCGGGCAAAAGGTGGTGTCGGACTGATTGTTACCGGAGGAATTGCCCCGAACCGGCAGGGCTGGCTCGCACCCTTCGGAGCCAAAATGAGCAATCAATCCGAAGCCCGGAAACACCGGATTGTCACCCGGGCCGTCCACGAGGCCGATGGAAAAATTTGCATGCAAATCCTACATGCAGGCCGGTATGGTATGCACCCCATGGCGGTAGCACCCAGCGCCCTTCGTGCACCCATTTCACCCATACGCCCCTGGGAAATGAGCAGCAGACTGATCCAGGCAACGATCCGGGATTTTGCCAAAAGCGCCGCACTCGCCCGGGAAGCCGGATACGATGGGGTGGAAATTATGGGTAGTGAGGGTTACCTGATCAATCAGTTTATCGCGCCGCGCACCAACAAACGCGAAGACGAATGGGGAGGCTCCTTCGAAAACCGAATCCGCTTTCCATTGGAAATAATGAAGGCCGTTCGCGAAAAAGCCGGGCCCGACTTTATAGTTATTTTCCGGGTTTCGATGCTGGATCTGGTCGATGAGGGCAGCAATTGGGAAGAAGTCGTTGCCCTGGCAAAAGGAATTGAAGCGGCCGGAGCAACTATTATTAATACAGGAATCGGCTGGCACGAAGCACGGATTCCGACCATCGCTACGCTTGTACCGCGAGGTGCCTACACCTGGGTTAGCCAAAAACTCAGAGAACACCTGTCCATCCCGCTAATTACCACCAACCGAATTAACACACCGGAAAAAGCTGAGGAGATTTTACAACAAGGACATGCCGACATGGTATCCATGGCCCGGCCATTTCTCGCAGACCCGGATTTCGTACTCAAAGCGGCCGAAGGAAAAAGCGATGAGATCAACACCTGCATTGCCTGCAATCAGGCTTGCCTGGATCACGTATTCGCTCGCAAGGAAACCTCCTGTTTGGTAAACCCACGAGCATGCCATGAAACCCTGTTGCCCAAATTAAAGACCACCCGGAGTCAGAAAATTGCGGTAATTGGCGCCGGACCAGCCGGACTTTCCTGCTCCACTGAACTTGCCGAGCAGGGCAACGAAGTACACCTGTTTGAAGCCGGCAGCGAAATTGGCGGACAATTTAATCTGGCTAAACGCATCCCGGGGAAGGAGGAGTTTCACGAAACCATTCGCTATTTCAAAAAGCGCCTGCAAACTACCGGAGTCAACCTGCATCTGGATACCCGTGCGGACGAAGCATTGTTGATGGCCGGCAACTTCGACCAGATCGTAGTTGCCGCAGGGGTAAGCCCGCGCACACCCAAACTGGAAGGCATCGACCACCCCAAAGTTTTATCCTACCTGGAAGTAATCAGCGGAGAAAAAACGCCGGGGCAAAAGGTAGCCGTCATGGGAGCCGGAGGCATTGGGTTTGACACCTCCGTTTTCCTCACCCACCCTGCAGACCAGGAAAACACCAAAGAATTTTATTTCGATGAATGGGGTATTGATCCGGAGTATACAAACCGCGGGGGATTGAAAAGCCAGGAAATTGCCAAAACATCACGCGAAATCTGGTTGCTCAAACGTTCTAAGGGGAAGTTTGGCGACAGCTTGGGAAAAACCACAGGCTGGGCGCACCGACTAACCCTCAAAAACCGCGGCGTACACATGATTGGAGGAGTTGTTTATAAAAAAGTGGATGACGAGGGGCTGCATATTGAAGTCAACGGAAAACCACAGGTACTACCCGTTGATCATGTAGTAGTATGCGCCGGCCAGGAACCACTCCAAACCCTGTACCAAACACTCAAAGACAAACACCCACACGTAAGTCTGATTGGTGGTGCCCGGGAAGCAGCCGAACTGGATGCTAAACGCGCCATTGAAGACGGCCTGAAGACGGCTATTGCCATAACCCAAAACGCCTGACCAACTAATTATCTACCATGAGCCATTTGAAATCCCTGAGTGTTATTTTTTTTCTCGGCCTGCTTGTCTGGCCCACAACCACCTCGTTTGTCGGACCCGACGATCCCGATTGGGGCTTCTTTGCCCACCGCCGAATAAACCGGTTGGCTGCACTCACCCTGCCCCCTGAAATGATGGTCTTTTTTAAGCCCAACATTGACTGGGTTTCTGACCATGCCACGGATGCCGACATGCGGCGCTACGCAACGTCCTGGGAAGCCCCCCGCCACTACATGGACCTCGATACCTTTGGTGTATATCCTTTTCCAGACCTGCCGCGCAACTGGTCTTCCGCCCTGCAATTATACACCACTGTCTGGGGTGTAGGCCCAGCGGGAGACACCGTTCAAATCCTGGATTCCAAGACCAACTGGAGGCCGGATTTTCAGGATAAATACACCGTTTTTTTCCGGGAGTTTATCCTGCCCCGATACAATGAGGGAGACCCTACGATCAATCCGGATAGCCTGAATGCATTTTTAAATCAGTTTGGCAAAAAAATGGATTTGCGCGATGCCTTTATGAAAGAAGATTTGACAGAGCACGGGATTTTACCCTACAACCTGTATCGGATGCAAACCCGGCTTACCTGGGCTTTCCGGCAACTGGATGCCAAACAAATTTTGAGATTGAGCGCGGATATTGGGCATTATATTGGTGATGCCCACGTACCCCTGCATACCACCAGCAATTACAACGGACAAAAAACAAATCAGCATGGCATCCACGGCTTCTGGGAGAGCCGAATCCCGGAACTTTTTGCCGATGAGGAATACGATTTTTTTGTAGGCAAACCCAGTTATATAGAAGAAAAACAGGGCTATTTCTGGGGCATCGTACTTGCCAGCCACCTCCTGGTTGACAGCGTGCTTACCCTCGAACGCAACCTGCGTGTTTCTTTTCCGGACGACCGACAGATGTGTCCGGATATGCGCAACGGTCGTGTGGTAGTTGCTCCTTGCAGGGAGTTTGCCGCAGCCTATCAGGATGCTATGGACGGTATGGTTGAACGCCGAATGCGGGCGGCAATCCAGTCTGTTGCTTCCGTCTGGTACACCGCCTGGGTAGATGCCGGTCAGCCGGATTTATCCAAAATGCTCCCCATCAACCAAAGTGAAGCCGACGCAGAAGCGGAGCGCTTGCTGAAACAATCCTTTGAAAGCGGAAAAATTTTGGGAAGGCCGGAAGAGCATTGATAAAAACTCAAATGCCGGGTTGGAACCTGTTTTGAGCGATTTTTTGAGCTGGTTATCTGATAAGAACTCCATAGTTCCGTATTTTTAGGAATGATTTCACACCGACTAAAAAGCAAGAGTTTGGCGCTTATTTTAGCCATACTTATTTTTGCTCCAGCCCTGCACGCCCAAAACGATACGCTGACCCTCGTCCGAAACCATACATCGGAGTACACCATTTTTGTGCCATCCGGAGCAGACAGCCTCACCCAACGAGCGGCGCGGGAAATCCAGTCCTACCTCCTGCAAATCACAGGCACCCGATTGGAAATCAGCAACCAGTCTGAACCAGCGCGCAAGGAAATACAGATTGGTCCTAATCAACTGAAGGATTCCGGATTGCGACAGCAGATAAATCAACTAAAAGAGGACGGTTTCATAATCACTACAAGCGGATCCAATCTGATCTTGAGCGGGAAGGACGGGAAGTCCAATTTGTATGCCGCCTACACATTCATCGAAGAGTTTCTTGGTTGCCGCTTGCTCTCAACGGATGCTGAATACATTCCCCAAACAGATGTAGTACAGCTACCAGCTATCCGCAAGGTATACGAGCCTGAATTTGCATTTCGAAGAATCCTGTTCCCGGGTATGTTTGATGAAAAATACCGATACTGGCACAAGTTGGAAACCCTGGATGACTGGGGAATGTTTGTGCACACATTTCAACATTTGGTGCCGCCGGAAAAGTACTTTGAAACGCACCCGGAATATTTCTCACTGATCGGTGGGCGCCGGCTCAAAGATGCCCAACTGTGCCTCAGCAATCCCGAACTTATTCAATTGCTGATTGAAAACCTCGGCAAAAAAATAGCCGAGCACCCCGAAAAAACCTACTGGTCGGTTTCACAAAACGATTGCTATAATTATTGCCTCTGCGATGCCTGCCAAGCCCTGTACGATGCCTACGGTAGTTTCAGCGGTGCATACATCTTTATGGCCAATGAAATCGCCCGGGCATTTCCCGACAAACAGATTTCAACTCTGGCCTACCAGTTTACCCGGTCAGCCCCTACAAACATCCAGCCACTGGAGAATGTCAACATTATGTTTTGCTCCATTGAATGCAACCGGAGCATGCCCCTCGCAGACGACCCCCGAAGTGCCGGATTTGTAAAAGATATGGAAGACTGGGCCCGACTAAGCTCCAACATCTTTGTCTGGGATTATGTGGTACAGTTTAAAAACTACCTCACGCCATTCCCGAATTTTGATGTGCTCCAACCCAACATTCAATTTTTTGCCCAAAATAAAGTCGGTATGATGTTTCAGCAGGGCAGCTCACGGAATTGGTCGGACCTCTGCGAGTTAAAACAATACCTGATCGCCAAACTTCTTTGGAACCCCTCGCTGGATGTTGATGCCTTGACAGATGAGTTTTTAAGCTTGTACTACGGACCCGCCAAACCACACATTCAAGCCTATTTTGATCTTAGTCATTCCAGTTTGGAAGCACACCAAAAAGAGGAGTTTCTGAATATTTACGGTTTCCCTTTAGACTACACCGACAGTTACCTCACACCAGAACTACTAAGGCAATACAAGCAGCAGATGGATGCGGCAGAAGTGGCCGTACAGGGCGACAGCAGGTATTTATCCAGGGTCCTGCGCACCCGTTTGCCCGTTGATTTTGCCTACCTCGACATCGCCCTCAACAAACCATCCGGAGAAATTACATATCTGAACCAGCAAAACGGCTCCGCGCCACAGCTTCGCCAGGACATGCTCAATTACCTGGACCGCTTTGTTGAAAACTCCATTCAAACCGGGGCAACCAGAATCAACGAGCGCAACCTGAGTACCGAGGCATACCGGGAGTATGCGCGGATCAAACTCCAGCGAATGACCCAAGTCAACCTCGCCGCCGGGAAACCCATACAATTGCTTACGCAAGCCAGTGAAAAATATCCGGTTGGTGGGGTAAAGGCTCTGACTGACGGGCTACTCGGCGATTTGGATTATCACAACAACTGGCTTGGATTTGAAGGCGAAGACATGCTGCTAGAACTTGATTTAGAGGAGGCAAAAACCATATCCCAAATCAAAATGAACTTTCTCAAAGCCGTCAATTCCTGGGTGTTTCTACCGGTTGAAGTTCGGGTTGAAGCCTCCCTGGATGGGAAAAACTTCCACCTTCTGGGGGCATTAGCCGGTGATGTGGATGATAAAAACTACCTGGTCAAATCCATTCCGTTTAACCTGGATTTTGAAGCCCAAAGTCTGAGATTTATCCGGATAAAAGCCACTTCCTTAAAAGAATGTCCCGAATGGCACCGCGGATTTGGGAAGCCCTCCTGGATTTTTATCGATGAATTGATTGTTGGCAATTAAAAACAGCGCAAGACAATAAAACCCTTGAATTTGCTGCTATGAATGTATGCGTGAATAAAAACAGCTCTGAATGAAATTTCCATTTTTACTCCTGCTCCTATATCCTGTCTGCCTCTTTTCTCAGCAGGTGGCCGACACCAGTTACAACCCACCCATTTTACACCCGGCTTATGAAGCCAACACGGGCCCGGTGGTATTTATTGACGAAGGCCATTTCAATTTTCACACCAAGGACGGCCGCTACCGTTCATTTGCCCAATTGCTTGAGCGAGACGGCTACCAGGTGCAGGCATACAAAGGGCTATTTAAAAAAAAGCAGCTGGCAAAAGGGAAAATCCTGGTAATATCAAATGCCCTGAATGCACAAAATGAAGAAAACTGGTACAAGCCCGTTTTATCGGCATTTAGTCCTAAGGAAATTAAACGGGTAGAAAAATGGGTTCGAACGGGTGGAAGCCTGTTTCTAATTGCGGATCACATGCCCCTTGCCGGGGCAGCCAAAGACCTTGCCGCAGCATTTGGTTTTGAATTTACGGATGGCTTTGTCATGGACACCGTCCAAAACCGCCCCATAGCCTTCAATCGCGCTGATCAGTCGCTCCGGGGAAATCCCATCACCAATGGTCGATTCCCGGATGAAAAGGTGGAGGAAGTAGTTACCTTCACCGGTCAGGGTTTTAAACTCCCAGAAGACGCCATTCCGATCTTGGTCTTAGGAGACGGATATGTCAATTTACTGCCCGATACAGCCTGGGTATTCACACCCGAGACAATCAGACTGCCAGTTACCGGCTGGTCGCAGGGAGCCTATAAAAAGCATGGAAAAGGCAAGGTTGTGGCTTTTGGCGAAGCCGCCATGTTTTCGGCCCAATTGGCCGGTCCGCAAAAAATGAAAATGGGCATGAACAACCCGGTTGCACCGGAAAACTACCAATTGCTGCTCAACATCATTCACTGGTTGGATGGCAAACTGGAATAATTGGTTTGAGTACAATTCAGCGTATGACAGCGGAGCAAACAGCGATAAAAACAAGCTACTTTAGCATTTTTGGTAATACCCTACTGGCTTTGATCAAAGGGCTAGCCGGGATTTACGGCAACTCCTATGCCCTGATTGCCGATGCTATTGAGTCAACAACGGATATTTTTTCATCCCTTCTGGTTTTATTTGGTTTGAAATATGCCAAAAGACCCGCCGATGCCAATCATCCCTACGGGCATGGCAGGATAGAGCCCCTGATCACCTTTATAGTAGTCGCCTTTCTCGTCACCTCGGCCACCATCATTGCCTACGAAAGCATCCAGAATATTCGGACACCGCATGAGACCCCGGAAGCCTGGACCCTGATTGTGTTGGCTTGCATCATCATCTGGAAAGAAATTTCGTTTCAGGTGGTTATGAAAAAAAGCAAGGAAACCCATAGTTCCTCATTGAAAGCCGATGCCTGGCACCACCGGAGCGATGCAATCACCTCCGTGATGGCATTTATCGGCATAGCCATCGCTTTATTTATGGGGGACGGGTACGAAACGGCAGATGATTGGGCAGCCCTGCTGGCATCCGGATTCATCCTGTACAACAGTTATCTCATCTTCAGGCCCGCATTGGGGGAAATTATGGATGAGCACCTATACGATGAATTGATTCAGGAAATCAGAGAAAAATCTGTTGAGGTAGACGGGATTTTAGGTACTGAAAAATGCTACATTCGCAAGGCGGGTATGAAATATCACGTCGATCTGCACGCAATGGTAGACGGCAATATCACCGTAACAGAGGGCCACGATTTATCGCATAAACTCAAAGATCACCTGCATCAGGAAGTCCGAAACCTCGGCCATATTTTGATTCACATCGAACCCAACGAATAAGCCTATGTCCAGAAAAGTCATCCTTTACATTGCCAGCAGTCTCGACGGATACATTGCCGGAGAAAATGACGACCTGAGTTTCCTTGCTGCTGTTCACAAAGAAGGCGAGGACTATGGTTACCACGCGTTCATCGAATCCGTTGACACAGTCATTCTAGGCAGAAAAACCTACCAATGGGTGATGGGGCAGGTAGCGACTTTTCCGCATGCCGATAAAACCAGTTACATCCTGACTAGAACACCCCGGCCTTCCATTGGTACGACACATTTCTACACCGGCGATCCGGGAGAACTGATCCGAAATTTAAAATCGGAACCCGTAGCACACATCTTTTGCGACGGGGGCGCTGAAGTGGTACACACCCTGATGAAAGAAAACCTGATCGATGAAATCATCCTGTCGGTAATTCCGGTATTGCTGGGGAAAGGCATTCAACTCTTTAAGGATGGACGCCCGGAGTTGCCCCTTCGTCTGCTTTCCTGCAAGCAGTTTGATACCGGGTTGGTGCAATTGCATTATGCGCATAAAAACACTTGATAGGCCCTGGAATGCAGCCTGACTGGAAAAAGGCTGTCCTTCTTTTCAACTCAAAAAATTGGGCATGTCTATATTCGTGCTCCGCTTATTGTTACGAAAAGAATCTTACTTTATGAGAACACTTCTTACCATCCCATTTATCCTGTTTATATATTTCGGGCTTAGTGCACAGGTTTTGTCAAAAAAACAAGTAGACGAAGACCTGCATTTTCTCAAGGCACAAATTGAAAAATACAACCCTGCTCTGGCAATTTACAATCCGGATTTCCAATCCAATGCCGAACATGTGATTCACAAGATCCAGGATGATGAGATTACCCTGCTTTCCCATTTTGCCTACATAAGCCAGATCTGTGCGATGAGCAATGAAGGGCACTTTCATATGGGCAACTGGTCGGATGATGTCCACAAAGGGTTTGGTCAAAATCAGTACAAATACCTGCCAATTTCTGTCCGTGCCTTAAACGGGAAGTTATACGTTTGGGAAGACTATTCAGAGGAAAATCAACTGGAAAAAGGGGATGAACTGGTGTCCATCAATGGAACTTCCGCCGGAGATATCCTGGAGCAACTGTACGCCAAGACCCCGTCAGACGGGGAGATCACCACCTACGTCGATCAGACCCTCAACTTCGGATTTGCCTGGATGTATTACCTGTTGATAGATCAACCGGATGTATTTGAAATCGCTTGCCGAAGGGGTGACCAGCAGCAAAAAACCATCCGGATTCAGGCATTGCCACGGCAGCAACAAGTAACACTTTTTGCACAAAAATACCCAAGTACAAAACAGCAGGAAGGAATCCAGGATGTCTATACACTAGACCTCGCCGCTGACCATGCACGGCTCACATTACGGACCTTTGATCGCCAAATGCTTGAAAAACACAAGATCAAGTCGAAGCAATTTTACAAGCAAATCTTCACTTCACTGAAAGAGCAACAGGTGCAGAACCTGATCATTGACTTGAGAGATAATACAGGTGGACTAAACGAGATGGCGGACGATATGCTTCCTTATATCCTGCAAGAAAACCCTGAAACCAGTACGCTAAAAACAACCATTTCCTGGGAGGGCAAAATAAGAACCTACAAGATGCCCAAACAATCCAAACTCCGGTTTTCAGGGAAACTATATGTGCTGGTCAATGGGCGCACCTACTCTGCCGGGGCATCGCTGGCCCGATTCCTGAAGGAATATGGCAATGCCATCGTCATAGGGGAAGAAACCGGGACCCGATACGAAGGATTTGCCGCCGGGTCCACCCAATTCGTGCTTCTCCCCCACTCCAAACTGAACATCGGGATTCCACGGTACCACATCGCATATCCAAAGTCGATAAAACAAATGACTCAAAACCGCGGCCTTTTACCCGATTTCCCCATCGAATACACAATTCAGGACTTGATAGAAAATCAGGATCGGGCCTACCAATTTGCTCTAAAACAAATAAGCCAATCCAAATAAGCGTGGACTAAGCGCTTGATTTCTCAATGAGTTCCCAAGAAGTCATCTTACAATCCAACCTACCATCTGATCATTTACGATCGCTGGGGAAGCCTGGTGTTTGAATCCCGGAATCCATCGGATGCATGGGATGGAACCATTGGGAACAAAAGCGCTCCGGAGGGCGTTTATATTTATGTGCTGGAATACGAATTTATCGATCTACTCGGCAACCCATCCAATGCGGTGAGAAAATCCGGAGACATCACGCTACTTAGATAAGAAAAGGTTTAACTTGCAGTAAATTAAAACTTAAAACCAGACCCATGAAATCCCCAATCCTCAGTTCCAAACCTGAGCTCCGCTTACCCCTCCCCTTTATACTTGTGGCGGTAGGAGTGCTGACGTTTACCTCTGCGTACCTTTTTGTTGAAAACGAGTTGCTCAAGTACCTCGCACTTTGTCTGATTGTTCTATCAGCCCTGGTATCTGTAACCGTAACGCATCAGCCGAAAGAGCGTGAAGCGGAAGGACACACACGTAACAAAGGGTATCTAAGCGTAATACTTTTGCTGTATTCAGCTGTTCTTGCAATGATCTTGCTCGCTGGAATGATTTCTTGAATTAGGATGCAGCCGTGAGGCTAGTTTCGCGCACCGGAATTCAGACTGGCCGCACAAACAAGTCGTTCATAGCGCTGCCCAAAAGGCTTGTAATAAACCAGGATGGTATACTGGTTGTCAGTTTCATACCAGTTTCCTTCATATCCCTCCAGGTCAACTTTTCCCGTCACATTATCAACCACTACATACATGTAGTTGTAATAGCCTTGTTTTAAAAATGGTTCGCAGTAGTACATTTTTGCCTCCTCATTGTACTGCATTTGAAATTCCGGAAGCAACTTCCAGTCGGAAAGTTCACCAAAGACGTATACGTCTTTTCCATCTTCGGGGTGTTTGTCCAAAAGCGTAAACAATACCCGTGCATAATCGCATTGATCCAGGGTTTGGTTGAAATTGGTATTGTCAATTGAGAATCGACCATTCAGGTCTGCACGGTACAGGTACGGCCGGTTGGCACGCGTCTCATCGGTTCGGATGGTTACATCGTAAAAATCGGTCAATTCTTCGATGCGGGCAACGTTGTCGCCCCGGTAGTCCATGCTGCGCATATCAAAAAAGCGCCATTCCTTTCCAGCGGGAAACACGATTTCATCCTGATAGTCATAAACCAGTTCGTTGGCCCGGATAAACTTGGGGACCAACGGGCCTACAAAATTATCCCATCGGCCATTTTGCAAAACAAAGGCCTTTACATCCTGCATAGGACGCTGCACATTGGTTTTGTTGGTGCGCAGGGTAAAATCCAGTTCATGGTGGGTGTTGTATTTTGAGGCATCTGCTGTTTTAACAAACTGAGCATCTACAAACCAAAGTGGCTCAACCACCATAAATCGCCGGACCAGCACCAGTTTTTTGTTGTTATCATCATCAAAAACTTTCAGCAAGTAATTTCCGGATTTGGTCCACCGCATATTTCGATTGGGCAGCCCCACCTTATAATGGGTGTAATCAACCAGGGTATTGAAGGAATTGGTGTAGTTGATAATCCGGTCTTCTGTAAAACCGTCGATGTATTCCTGATCGCTCAGATCAGAAGGATTCCAATCGCTGTCGCAGTGTTGAATGGTATAGATGTAGTCTTTGATATCCGTTCCGTAGTGATCAAACTCCAGGATCAGGCTGTTTGCGCCTGTGTTGAGTTCCAGAATCGGCAAGGTAAGCGGAGCCCCAGACAAGTACATTTGAACCGAAAACAAATCGGGATCTTCAATGCGGGCATCGGTACGCTGGGCGAAGGACTGCGAGCAAATCACCAGCAGCAGAGTGGGTATGAGGTAATATTTTTTCATAAAAAGCCTTCTTATGCAAGTTCTAAAGCGAATCCGATTTAGAACTGTTCAAAAAACGCAAATTCTTAAGCCCTATTGCATTTTTTGATTTCAGAACAATTATCAAGCAGGATGTTACCGCGGTATTTAAACAGCGTGCCGGGAGCATAAAAGGCCTCCAGGGTAATGGAACGCAAATCGCGGGTGGGTACAAATCGGAACCGGTACATTTTCCAGGACTGGTTGGAGATAAGCGGAGAAACCGACAGCAATTCTGTTTTCACACCGGGCTTTTCCCCGCCCCATATCCGAATCCGGCCGGGAAGATTGTACCCAACGTACTGATCGCTGTGGGCAAGATAGATGCTGAGGGTATAACAGGTGTCGCGAAGGAGTGGCTCGCTGAGTGCCTGACTGATGTCTTCTACCGTGCCATCTTCACGGGTTACCAGGGCGACGCAACTTTGGCCATCCTGTGGGGCAAAATCTACCCCCCAGGCACCGGGCATAATGTCGGGTGTGCTCCCCGGAGTCCAGGACCGCCATCCGGCCGGAGACGCAGAAGCCCTGGGTGTATCCTCAAACGATGGGTTGTATAAATGGACAGCACCATTCGGATCTTGTTGGTACAAAGCAAAAGACCAGGCAAGGGCGCCTGCGAAAAAACAAAATATGAGGTAGTTCTTATTCATACATCAGGGAAACTGCTCAAAGTTAATGGTTTTATGT
>JAWKLR010000051.1:0-26756 GCA_041392625.1 Saprospiraceae bacterium
TTATCCTATGCACAAGATGGTTGGAGCCACATAGAAAACAATAATTTCATTGCTGCAAAGGAGGCATTTCAGCAAAAACTTAAGGATAGCCCTGGAGACGAATCTGCTTCCATTGGGATGCTGTTTATTGCGGAGACCCTCCGCGATCAGGATGTCTATGCGCAGACCGTACATGCCCTGGTCGCCAAACATCCAAAGCCCGAATACATTTGGTTGTTTACAAACTTGTTATTGCGCCAGGCAGTGCCAATCCTGGAAAACCCTTTGCCGGAATCCATTGCCATACCATTTAAGGTGGTTGTAGCAGATTCGCTCAGACAACACCGAAAATTTGCCCAGGCCAATATGCTCACGGAGTCTATTTTACCCCAGTTAAACTGGACCATCACCGGTCCATTCACTAACATTCAGGGTAGCGGATTCTTGGAAGAAAGCCCTGTGGAAACAGCTCCGTTCGCCAGAACCGACTCGTTTACAAACGAAAGTGGTCAACACTTTACCTGGCTTGAATTTCAGCCACAAAGTCCATACTCTGAAGTTTCATTCGGAGACCTCCCACGTCCAGGTTACCTTGCAACCTACTATGCAAATACTTTTGTAGAAGTACCCGAAGCACGCTGGTTTGATCTGTTTATTTCGCATGCGGAAGCCCTAAAAATTTGGATAGACGACCAATTGGTTTATCAAAACCCGGACGATGCCTATCATAACCAATGGGATGCCGATCGGCTCCGCATTTTTCTGGAACCCGGGGCCCATAGAATACTCGTAAAATCATCTGACTATGAAAGCCATTACCCCCAGTCATCCTATACCTTCAATGATCCTAAGCCTGAAATTAGCATCCTCGATTACACCAGTGAGGCTGGAAGGGTTTACCGAAACAACCAAAACATTCGAATATATAACTATTTCAATATTCGCTTTGCTGATACACTAACCGGCGAGTCTGTCCGACTGAAGAGTGTCGATTTAGCAAGCTATTCAACTCGAACAAAACCATTCTCAGTTGAAGTTCAAAAACAGCATTTACTGGCTCCCTTTACACAGATGGTATTGGAAAAACCGGATGACCTCACGGCTCAATACTTATATTCGAAAGCACTTTCATTGCTGCAGGATGTTGCTACTGGTGAGTCCTATTTTGCAGAATATTATGCAAAGCATTCGGGTTCAGATTTTGCCCGATTTTTGCTCGCCAAATTTTACCATGGAAACGGAAAAGAAGATCGTGCAGAATCTTTGCTCAGTGCGATGGATTCCAGCCAGTGCCCTAGTCTGGTCGAACTTCGGATACGCCTAAATAAAATTGATGTTGAACGCGAGGAGGATCAGTTTATCGAATTGATGAAGCGGCTCCTTGAGTTAAGCCCAACCAATCTGCCTGCCATCGAAGAGTATCTGGACTTTTTGAAAGAAAAAGGTAAAAAAGAGGAAATCAACGCCTTTGCCACCTCTTTTCTGACTCAACACCCTAAAGACCTGTGGGGAGATTTTTTAGACAGCTATCTCAAAGATGAAAGTTACAAACCGGATAGCTACAAACCAATGAGTGATAAAGAGCGAGAGAAGGAGTTTAAAAAGGTGAGAAAAAACCTGGAAAAATACTTTAGGTACGCAGATTACTACTCTGCGATTTATCACTATAAACGAAAAGACAAATCGGAAGAGGTATTGAAATTATACGATGAAATGCAGCGCCTTGCTCCTTACTGGGCAGGCCTTCAGCATGATAAAGCCAAATTCCTGTTTGAAGAGGAACGTATAGATGAAGCCCTTGATGTTATCCTGAACACCTTGAAAAACACCCCATATGATGACAAGCTACTGGAATTGGCTGGCGATATCTACATTGAGAAAAAAGATGAAATGACGGCTCTTTCTTTTTACAAAAGGATAAACAACGAGGGAGAACTTCACTATGGATTGAAGGATAAAATGGATAAACTCGCACCGCCTGTTCAACTGAACAAATACATGGAATCGTTCGATTTGATGCAGTTGGCGCGGGACCGCTCCTTTTTAGAAAAATACCAGGGGGAAGAGTCGGTTATTTCTTTTTTCCAAATACAAACCACCTGTGATGACCAGCAAAAAATAATAGAGACTTCTCGCAAAATTGTGCTGCACATTCTGACAGAAACGGGTGCCAAATTCTGGACCGAAGCACAACTTGGCAATATGGGGCGAATCACCAGTGCCAAGGTGCTTAAGAAGGATGGCAGTGTTACCTCGCCCGTATTGGGCTGGCAAACAGCCGTCTTCAAAAACCTGGAGCCAGGAGATTGTATTCTGTTGGAAGGAGTCACTCAATCATCGTATGATTATACAGAAATACCCAATGAATTGCTTGGTCTGAATGTGTACTCCTGGGATGCCCCGGTTGCACAAGTTCATGCATCTCTTCTGGTTTCTCAAAATACCCCGATGTATTTTGCCAGCCATCGGGTCAATTCAGGACCAAAAACAGTTCGGGATACAGCCGGAATGCGAATCTATACCTGGAACTGGAAAGAACTTCCCAAAATTGAATATGAAAGCAACCAACCCAACAACCTAGACAATGTGGCCTGGCTCATGTACAACAACCTGCCAGACTGGTCGGAAGTTGTTACCTGGTACCAGCGGACAACCTATCGCAAATTGGAGTTAAACTACGAAGTGCTGCAAAAGTCAGAGCAGCTGATTCAGCCTGGTATGAGTGAGCAAGAAATCGTTGAAACCCTCCACAACTACATCAGCAAAGACATCAATTATTCCTATGTCTCCTTCATTAACAGCAGTTATGTGCCCAAGGAACCGGGGGAAACGGTTGCAGGAAAAGTGGGCGACTGCAAGGACGTAGCCACCCTGATGATTGCGCTTTTGCGACACCATGGAATCGATGCCTGGTATACGCTGGTCAGTACACATACATTCAGTAATACTGCCCCCCGACCGACCTATTATGTATTCAACCATGCCATTGTTGCCTATCAACTATCCGATGGTGTGTTGCGTTTTGCTGATCCGACAACCGACTTTTTCCCGTCGGGTATTTTACCCCATGAAGACTCCGATGCATGGGGGCTGGTCATCCGCGATGGAGAGTCCAATATTCGACGGCTACCCAGACACGACCTGGATCCTAACGTCAGCAAAATCCAGGTACAGACTAAGGCTTCTTTGGACCCCAATAAGAATCTGATGATGCAGACGCACATGCAATTGAGTGGTACCGCAGCCGGAAACTTCAGAGAATCACTTTTGCGCGCTACCCGGGAAGATCAGCATAAAATCCTGAGCGAGTATATGAGTGGTGGAGTATTGGACCACCTTGATCTGGAGTATTTTGATTTACAAAATCCGGAGGCCCTGAATGAGGACCTGGAACTTGTCATGCAAATCCGGGCTTACAACCCAATCGATCGGGTGCTTGATCTTCAAATCATGCCACTCCCTATCCTATTGAGCACACCAACCGACAAGTCGTTCTTTGCTCCCAAGCGGTATTGCGACCTGGATTTACGGGATGCACTTGAGTTGATTCCAATTGAGGAAGAAATGCATTTTCAGATACCCGAAGGTTTGGAACTTGCAGAACTGCCAGCGGATAAAAAACTGGAATCCCCGTTTGGAAGTTATCAATTGCGTTTTGAGCAAACGGCAGACCAGTTAACGATCCGGCGATCTGTCCAGTTGGCAACCCGATTTATTCAGTATAAGGATTTCGAAGCATTCAAGGACTTTTACCTTCAAATGTTGAATACAGATAAAGTACTGTTGGCATTGAGAAGTTTGGAGAAGTAAGGGAAATAGTGAGCCAGACTTACCCCAATAAGCACAATAGCCCTTCCTGACATTTCAGGAAGGGCTATTCGATTCAACCAAGGATTAGTTCAACTAATTGCTAAAGCTTTAGGAACCGTCGTGTTCCGTATTCAACTGTTTTGATAAAATACATTCCAGGCTCCCAGGTGGAAACTTCCAGACGGTTCTGATTTTCAAACTGCTTAACCAAGCGTCCGTTTACATCAAATACCTGAGCGGAAATGGATTTATTAAATGCCACATAGTCCGTTGCCGGGTTTGGATTGGCAGTGAAGTGCACATTGGAGCGAATTTCTTCACTGATTGAAGTCAGTTCACCTCCAACCTGGATGATTCCTACCGTTCCACTTACTTCGTAACCAACAACCAACAGGTTCTCACCATTTGGAGAATCACCTGCAGATACGAACTGTATGATTTCAGGGCTGACATCACCAGACATGCCATCAGCGTTCACGGTTCGGTTGTTGTAATAGGTGATAAATTCAGGTGACCATGGATTCGTGATATCATAAACTACAATCGCAGATTGGCGTTCAAAGCCAACAAATGCATAAGTATATCCATCAATTGTTCCAATAGTAACTGCTTCTGGTTCAACACCTTTATCATCGCTGCGACCGTCTTTTTCACCTTCATCTTCATTGAATAATTCCGGCTCCAAATAACTGGTGATCACACCAAAGTCATCTCCGCTATCAAATACAAGGTTGCCGTATGCATCGAAAATTGAGAACGAACGTGCGCCGTACGAGAAAATCTGATCAAAATCGCCGTCGTCGTCAATATCTCCGTTTGCACGGGTAGTTTTCAGACGACCCAGATTTGCATTGGCCTGCAGGACAGCAGCATTCGGGAATACGGTTGGGTCCAGATCCAGGTCTTTAACACGCTCTTCCTCTGAGTAGCCATCGTAATCACGGGAATCACCTTCGTTTGCTGTTACAAAATAGGTCTTGCCATTTACTTCATAGGAAGCAATTCCATCGGGCATATACATACCCCATGTAGGATGGTTTGTGATATTGATAGCATCATCTGAGTTGCTTGCGTCAAAACCGTAGTTTTTGTCAAAACCAATGATTCCAAGTACGGAATTATCTGTTACACCTGCACCTGCCAGACCAAAGTCATTGTCATTGAGCACTGCAAGCTCATTTGCAGGCAACAATGCCAGTCCTTCCGGCTTGTCCGAACTCACATAATTGATGGAAGGAAGGTTCAGGATTTTGATTTTATTCACGGCCTGTACATCCTGCGCAAAGAGTTCATCTGCAGTGTGTTCTTCGAGTGTTGGTTTATTGCTAGGTGTTTGAATTGAATCAACCGCTGTAATTTCCCAAATAGCGTCATTGCCAGAATCCGGGTGCTGAATACAAACCAGGAACGTTGATGGGTCATTGGTTGCAATCAGACCAGTAGGCTCAGAGCCTGCTACTCCAAGTGAAGCCCAACGTGCTACAGACTCAGCAACACCATCCTGATCGGCATCAACTGCCTTCCAGATATCGCCAGGGTTATTGTCTTCAATTACATAAATAGTACCATTGCTGTCGCTTGCCAGGTTATCCACCCGCTCGAAATCAGCAGCGGCCTGACCGGTTACTGCATCCAGGGTTGCCGGAGTGGCAAACCAACGTACCATGGCGGTTGTTGAATTCAACAATTCAATTGAAAGAACAGAGTTCTCACTTGTAACTGAGCAGTACAAGAAATCTCCAACAATTTCCAGGTCTTCAGGGCGGCCGTACGGAGTAGCGTTCACTTCGTCAGCGGCCAATCGGCGCCTCTGTTTCAAAATCAAAGGTTGCAGATGTCGTTTTCATCGGTGATTGGTTTCCATGTTGCCTGACCGATCCGTGTTGCTACTGCATTCGCTTTTGCATCGTCCCAGTTAGCAGAAGCATCCCAGTCGAGGCATCAACTGCCAGCACAAATGTCTGTCCCAAAGAAAGATCACTTGGGTCCTGAGGAACAAATTTATACACAGAGCCACTGTTGTTTTCATCTACAAAATACATGATACCACTTGCATCAAACTTCAGTCCTTCATGCGATACAGAAGGGATGTTTGAACGCCAGTATACTTCTGGTGTTTCGCCTGCTGCCATCAATGGGTTCATCCATTCAAAAAGACGACCGGCTCCTGACCATTCTTCACCAGTCAAAACAGTTCCGTTAGGGCTCCATTCTGCTGGGTCCAGTGCACCAAAATCATCATTATTAATATCCCATACTGTTGGATTAGTTTCAAACACATTGGAATTATTTCCACGAAGGGCAGTAACAAAATCACCTGTATTTCGGTCATATCGAGTAAGACCGGCACCTGTTCCCACCTCGTGAGGAATGAAAATGAATTGGTTGCTTGGGTCCAGGGTGATCATATCCCAATTGCCAAAAGTGCTTACAAAATCAGCATCACCATTTGCTGTGTTTCTGTCAACAACCAATTGTTGTTCGAACCCGGCAGGAAGCAAAAATGGACTGTTGGCTTCATCTGTCACTCCGGCAGATACATCCAACAAAGTAACTTCAGCAAGTTCCAAACCATTCCGCAAGGACAATTCGGTTCCCAAAATATTGGTCGCACCTTTCAGGTCTATTTTATATACATATTTTTGCCCTCTGTTATGCCAGGTGCTTCAGAATCACGCTCCAATACCAAAAACTGATTGTTGCCGGCATATACTGCATCTCCAATTTTATCAACGCGTGAAGTAGAAAAACCGCTTTCGCGATTTCTTTCCAACAGATATACATATTCTGAAACCGGTGTGCCGGTAGCAGCATCTACCCCAAGGAATCGGATTACATCGGAGTTGCGGGCAGCACTGCCCTGGGTTATCCAGCGGGCTTTGAATGAACGTGTAAACAACATCGCTTTCACTATCGTATGCAATTGCTTCAAAACCGCGATTGGCTCTGCGCTTAGAATAAACTGCAGGAAGCGTTTCTGCACCATAACTGCCGGCTGGCAATGGGTTGCTAAGAAGCGATGTTCTTCCGGCACAAAGCGCTCGATCAAAACACCATTGCTTGCAAATTCCTGCACACAGGGCCGGACGGTTTTCATCACAAAGCCAGAAATTGCCCTGTTTGTCACGAACAACTCCCTTCAAAGTCCCCACCATATGGGTCAAAGGCTGGTGGTATTCCTCACCATTTGCATCAACATAGTCGACATTTGGGAAAGGTGTGTTCCGGATCAGAATAGGTTACCAGGTTTCATCAAAACCGGGATATTTCCCTTTTCCTGTAATAGGCGTTGTATCCTGCTGGTAAGCAACAATTGGTTGCTCAAAGAAACTGCTCCCGTCTGGCGATTTACTACCAAACGAACAATTCTACCTGATAATCAGGCAGTTTGTATGGGCGCAGATTCGAAGATGCCGCCGGAGTTACATCATTTTCAACCGGGTCCGCATTTGGGCCACGATCAGGAACAGTGTAGAAAACATAATTCTGTACGGTTGATTCAGATAGGTCAAAGTACAAACCAGAAAAACCACCCAAAGAAACTGGGGCTTGTCCGCCATCATAAACCGGAGTTCCCAAAATTGGCCAGTTAGGGGCCAACTCGTTCACGTTAAGCGCATCCAATACCGGTGAGCCGGCACTGTGGTCTTTATAGCCCAAAGGCAAAATATCTACTATTTCTTTCGCTTCGATATCTACGACAACAAAGGCATTATTTTCCTGACAGCTGCTTGTAAGCCATCGTTCCTTCTGCGTTGAATGCAATGTACTCCGGTTCCATATCCTGAGCGACGCTTGCGGTTCCTTCGTTTCCAAAGTTCGAATCCTTATTTAATAAGGAAATTTTTTGGTCGTTGTAATCCATGAAATTGATCGTGGTAACTGAGGCATTGAGCGCCTGCAGAAATATCAATTACAGAGATCGTACCCATTGGGTCAATTAGGTAATCACATCATCTGACTCCCTCATCAGCTGTCAAAACCTTTGAAAAATCCGGAGAAAAAGCCACCATGTCTGGAAGGGCTCCAACTTGTACGGAAGTAATAAAGGTACCGTCTGTGTCAAAAAAGAGTACTGAACCGGGATCGGTTTTTACTTCATTTTCAACAGCAACGGCAACCAGGCCATTAGCCACTGCAACAGAATTGGGGCCGCCTCCATAGGAAGACAAATCCACGTCCAAAAACAATGTTGGGTTTGATGGATCAGAGAGTTCCAGAATAGTCAGTGTATTTGCGCCATTGCTGGTGAAGAATACATGCTGAGAACTCGGGTCATAAGCCACAACCTCGGCAGCATCCGCCATATTGCTGGAATAACTAGCAAGATGGAAAAGGTCCTGTTGATTTTGGGCTATCAACGATCCCACCGAGAAAATAAAGATTAATAAAGTGGTAATTCTTTTGAGCATACGTTAGAGAATTTAGGAAGTAAAATAACCTCACAAGATTCCCACTCAAATATTACCTTTCTGATAAGCCAAGGTTACCTGTTCACTAAGGAAAGGTTAACCAAACATCACCTCTATTTTACCTGAATATTAATGGATACTAAAAATGGTAATTACAGTCCTGAAAGCACATTTTAGCGGCATACCTATTTATTAAAATACGGCACTTTCCGCTCAGTCATTCCTTTTTCCAACAGGTACTCTGTCAGAACGGCTGCATGTGCCCCACCCTTTTCAGCATGATACAACAAACTAAGTCCATGCGGACCGATTGCTTCCATCAGGTTTGGGAAACGCTCTAAAATTGGAATAACCAACTGGTCTTCCCCCAACATGGTCAGAACAAATATATCCGCGCGACCACCAAGTCCGATTAACTCCAGTGCTTCGTCGCGATGACCCATATGCCCCATTGCGCCAAGTGCCGTTTCATAATCACCATCCCCCCAATCATAGCAGGCATTCAAAATATGGGGATGTTCTTCCAATAGTTTTTTTACTATTGAAAAATCAGTATGCGCTTTGCCCACAAACTCGCGAACAAGTTCCATCGGGATTGGATCGGATGAAAACCCGGAAATGGGTTTTGAATAAAGGGGCATGGCAGAACCAATCAAACCCAAACCCATTGTTTTTAAAAAGACCTTTCTCTTCATTGGTTTGTTTTTTTCTACAATAAAACCAATGTGAGCAAGTAAGTCAAATGTAATCGACGATTCTACAAAACCGGAATGTGATCAACCTTAAGCCATGTCATAAAAGTCAGATTCAGGCACCTTCAGGGTTGTCAGTTCAACGGTATGCCCATCCGGATCAAGGGTATAAATGGAATCAAAATATTGATGATCCTGGATTGAGTAGTTCAGGCCCAACTTTTCGTAATGCAGCACCGCAGAGTCAAATGCCTGTCGATCCAAATTGAATGCAAAATGATCGATGCAAACACGCTTTTTTTGTTCTGCTTTACTCCAGCCTTCCAGTTCAGCCGGGAATACGGCAATCCCGGTTTTGCCAGCGAGTAAAAACACCGGATACGGCCCCCATTCCTCTATGGTATACTTTTTCAAGCCCAATACCTGCTCATACCAGGCAATGGTTGTTTCCATATCCCGCACACGAATGGCAACATGGTCCAGTCCATTTATTGAAAACATGGTACGTTAATTTTAATAATGCCCTTCGGCTAATGCCCTGGAAGTCCAGACACAGGGAAAGCAAACGGGTAGTCGAAATTGGTTGAAATCCCGACTACCCGTTAATTTATTTAATCACATGTATTACTCCACTACAAAAGGTACGGTTTGTATTCCTTCTTTGGTTTGTAAACGGAGCACATACCAACCCGCTTCCAACTCAGCGCGCCGTGCACGGGAATGAAGACCTTCGCTTTCACCGTTGAAATTGATTCCTCGAGCGGATGCGACCAAGTAGATCATAAATCTGAATGGTTCCGCTGAGGTCCTCACTCAATTCCAAGGTCAAATCCAAACTCACCAGAATTGGGGTTAGGCGATATTGCCACTGCCACTAACTGTTCTATGGATTGAATACCAAGCGGGATGCAAATCTACCTCATAGGCAACTGTTTGGAACACAGCAGGTTGGGTACATGGATCCGGCATTAACAGGAGTGACCGTGCAATAAACCATGTCACCATTTGCAGCAGAGAAAAGGGTATAATTGGGTCCACTCCAAACCGGAGCGCTGTTTAAATACCACAGAATATTGGGCAGGTTTCCCTCCATTCTCCACTGAAACATCGAATGATAGATTCGGCCCTGGACAACCACTCACCGACAAGGTGGCACTCAGGGTACCGATTCAACCGTACTTCAACTTCAACAGGTGCAGGGTACGAAACATCGCAAGTCCGCTGAGTTGGTACATAAACACCCCTGCAGTCTGCGGAACGGCCTGTACCGTATTTCCCTAAAACTCAGCAAATCAGGTCCATTCCAAAATACATGTCGGCCCCCACATGCCTGTTAACTCGGTATCACCCAAACAAATGGGATTGCCGCTTGGTTCTATTTCCAGTTCAGGTGTTTCCAAAACTTCCAATACCACTTCCACCGGGTTTGAACTACAGGTTGAATTTTGGCCAACTACAGTAAAGGTGAGCACACCTGTATTTACAGGTGTAAAGCTCAAAGGATTTCCTTGTGTTGGGTTCAAACCAGGACCGCTCCAAATCAGATTTGCTGCACCGGTTCCCGAGAAGGTACAAGCCTGTCCCAAACAAATACTGGAAGGACTCACACCCGCATTGATCGTTGGGATAGAATTAAATTGCAAGGTAATTGATTGAGGCGGGCTCGAACATACACCGGAAGTTCCTACAACGGAATATGTATAACTTCCCGGCCCCACAGGGTTGGCAAGCACAGCAGCCCCGGTTGAGCCTGACAAGCCTGAACCGGTCCAGGCGTACGTATCTGCCCCGGAAGCGGTGAGTTCGATGCTTTCACCAACACAAGCATCTATAGAAGACGCTGAAATATCTACACTTGGACTGGCTAAAACTTCGATTTCTATCTGTGTAGCCGGACTAATACAGGTCCCTATACTACCTATAACTGAATAAGTAAATACGCCGGTTCCGGTTGGCAGCGCTGAAACCGCCGAACCCACATTCGAACTCAGCCCGGATCCCGTCCACGAATAAGTTGTTGCCCCACTCGCAGTAAGTGAAATCGCATCTCCGGAACAAATTTCCGTCGATGAAGCCATAATCTGCACAACAGGAGATTGGGATACGCTCACTGTAACGGTCTGCGGAATACTGGAACATCCGTTGCTAGTCCCAATGACTTCGTAAGAATACAAACCATTCGCTGTTGGTAATGCCGCTACTGAGCTTCCGGAAGTACCCAGCAGTCCGGGGCCTGTCCAAGAATAACTTAACGCTCCGGTTGCTGATAAATACACCGTATCACCAAGGCATGCGTTTCCGGAAGAAGAGACAGACACTGTTGGAGCTGGTGTAAAATTCAGTTCAATGGTACTTGGAGCCGAAGAACACCCGTTTACAATCCCGGTTACTACATACGAGTAGGTGCCTGGATTGGGTGGAGAAACCAAAACCTGGCTCCCGGTTGTACTGCTTAAGCCCGTTCCGATCCAGTCGTAGGTGGTACTTCCAGATGCCGTCAGGGTAATCGGGCTTCCATGACACACAGTCGTTGCCGGCGAAGCGGAAACCTGCGGAGGCGCTACAATGGTTATATAAGAGATGGTTATATAAGAGACTTTGGTTTCTGTACTACTTCCCGCTGCATTGGAGACTGTCAGACTGACCGTATACACTCCCGGGTTTGCAAAACTGGCAGTCGGGTTAGCAGTAGTGCTTGTCTGCCCATTTCCAAAATTCCAACTCCAACTGGTAGGCATGTTGCTGCTGGCATCTGTAAACTGAATCTGTGCAGGAGCCTGTCCACATACCTGAGTTGCTACAAAATCTGCTTGTGGTGCCTGCAATCCACTACTAATTACCAAGGCATAATCTTCCACTTCCAATACCCCACCTATCGTGCACGGCTCAGGGTATCCGGTATCGCCCATGGCAACACGCATGCGGGTGGTTCCGGTCATTGCACTTAACGGTATTGCAATCTGCCCTGTCAAGGGAGTAGCATTATCACCTTGCCCCTGATAAACCTGTTCTCCGGCATCCTCAAAATCATTGTCTTGATTGAAGTCAATCCAAACACGCCAATATAAATCTGCTGCTGAGCCCTCAGGCGTCAGGGTGATTGGATACGAAAAGCCGGTACCCACGTTGCCAACCAGGTTGGTGTAATGACCATATCCAAAGTTTTGCCCGGATTCATTGTCAATTCCGGCAAATACAACGCGATCGATATAATTTGCTGTGCTCGATCCATAGGAATAACAATATGGATCCCCTGCTCCCAAGGTTGTAAATACTGCCGAAGTGGACCAAATGCTCCAACCAGTTGCACATTCCAAGCGAACCTGAAGCTCATAGGTAGTATTGGGGGTGCGGCCAATCCAATACCGCCAATTATTGGTGAACATACTTCCAGTTGTCCAACTTGGAGCACCTACCACCCGAATGCGGGTTTGATACTGGAGTGCACCCGGAACAGCCGTCCAATCTGCTCTGCAATAGGAATACCCTACCTGAGTAATCTGCACATCTTGCGGAGGATCGCAATCGGAAACATTTTCTACCTCTATATAATCCACTTTGGTTTCTGTATCATTTCCTCCAGCATTGCTCACTGTCAAGCTGACGGTATACACCCCAGGTGCAGAATATGTCACCGAAGGGTTTTGCAAAGTACTTGTTTGCCCATCTCCAAAATTCCAATTCCAACTGGTGGGGCTTCCGGTACTCAAATCGGTAAAGTTTACTGATAGAGGCGCTGTGCCACTGGTTGGCGTACCACTAAAATTGGCCACAGGAGGATCCATTCCCCCCACGATTGTCACCAAATAATCCTCTACTTCGCCAAATAAAAAATCACTGCATTGGGTCGGATAAAAAATTTCATTGCTGTTTACAAATTTCATCATAACCCGCATGCGGGTCGAGCCCGCCGGTACATTTTGGGGTATCGCTACCGATCCATTAAAGTGAGCAACCGGTGGCGCCGGACTCTGTTCTACCAATTCACCCGGGTCGTCAAAATCTTCATCCTGATTGAAATCGATATATACCCGCCAGAATACCTCGATGTTCGTGCCTACAAATCCGGGAGTCAGTTCAACCGGATAGGATGTACCGGCCTCCAGGTCCGTAGTTGCATTTGGAAAATAGGCATACCCGTTATTGGAAACGGTGAAGTTGTTGATATCAGCCAGGCGCACCCGCTCTATCCATATTTCATCCGAAAACTCTCCTCTGGCCTGGCAATATCCGGAGGCATCATCCGAAAGGACAATGGTGTAATCCTCCACTTCTCCATGGCTGAATACATCACATGGTCCCTGAATAATGAGGTTGGAAGGAGCTACATATTTCATGCTGACGCGCATTCGTGTTTGCCCACTTTGCACCGATAATGGAATTTGTATGCTCCCGGTGAGCGGTAATTGAAAGGCATTGACACTTTCAAACGCGAGTTCATTTGCATCCTCAAAATCACCATCCTGGTTGTAGTCGATCCAAACCCGCCAATAGCGCCAGCGGTTGTTCCCATACGGAAGATTTGGAGTAAAAATTATGTTGTAGGATGAACCCTTTACGGCATTTACAATAAGGTTTGTAAAATCAGAATACCCCCCGTTTTCATTTCCACTGATGCTGTTAAGGTTTGCCATTTTAATACGGGCTATATAATCCGTCGCTGTATTGCTTCCTCCGGATGTACAGTAGTCTCCCCCACTACCACCGGAATTGATTTGAATTCCATAATCTTCAACCTCTCCAAAATCAAAATCCCCACACGCTGCGGCCGGGCCACCTTTTTTCATAGCAATCCGCATCCGGGTAACACCCGTCGGTGCAGTTGCCGGAATCATAAACGACGCATTCACGGTTGAACTGGAAGGGCTGCCAGAAACATATACCTGTTCACCGGCATCTAAAAAGTCATCATCCTGATTAAAATCAATCCAAATCGCCCAATACACCGCATGGCTCCCCACCGGACCAAATCCTGGCTGCAACTGGGCAGTGAGTTGGTCGCCTTGAACTGCCTGGGCAACCAGATTGAAATTATCCTGATAACCCCAGTTGTTACCGGAAGTATGGCTGACATTGACCAGATTAACCGATTCAATCCATTCATCCACACCATTGCTTAAATCACTATCTGAACCATACGCATCGCAATAATCCGTACAGCCTGTTGTGCTAAAATTTTCTATGGATGAATAATCGCTGGAGGTACCTCCACAATTGGCCCGAATGCGCCATTCATAGGAAGTACATGGCGTGAAGTATACCAGGCTAAAATTGGGGTCAGTAGGGTTGAACTCAAACCAGGTGCTTGAACCCGAATTCTCGGATTTGCATGGTATAATCATCTGCATCTGAAATGGTGCTCCAAGAAAATCTGCAGAACGCTCTTCCACATCGATTTCTACCAAACTGCCAGAGTATCACAGCCGGAGGAAGTCGTGGGCATCCACCTCCCAAAGCCCTCTTCCATAGGATGCGGCCCGAATTTTCCCGGTACTGGTTCGCACATCCAAGTCAAAAATTTCAACATTAGGCAAGCCATCGCTGTACAGGATCCAATCGCTCATTGAATCATCGCGATAATACACACCGATATCCATTCCCAGATACATAGATCCATTGCCATTATCGTGGTAAGTCAAGCAATTTGCAGGCAAATTGGGCAGTGTGCCGCTGATGTTTGTCCAAGTGCTCCCTCCATTCGTACTGCGAATCACCTTTCGGCCGCTGCTGTATCCCGAATACGTCAGGCAAACCCGACTTGAATTATCGGGATCAACCGCGATACGGGAAATGCTTACATTGCTAAAAAGTAAGTTTGAAGTGAGTTCTGTCCAACTGCTTCCGGCATTGGTTGTTTTCCACAGCCTGTTGCTGGTCGCAACATAGATCACACTGGAATTGGAGGGCGCAATTTTAATATATAGCAAATCAGAAGAACTCAAGGGACTGGAAATTGCTGTCCAACTGGTCCCCTGATTGGTGCTTCGATAAACGGATTGGTACCCAACGACCAAATGGTTGGGATTCGACTGGCTTATATCCAAAGGAGTAACCCAGGCTCCATCACCAGGTAGGGTGCCAAGGATACTTGCCCAAGAGATACCTCCATTTGTGGAGCGATAAATATTGTCTCCTCGCTGAATAGTGCTGTACATGGTATTCGAGTTGGAAGGACTGATGTGGCAATGCATGCCATCCCCACCAGTTTCATCCGTCCAGTTGCCATTTGTGCTTTTGAGTTTGGTGCCGTTATCCTGCAAGCCAACCAAGACTTTATTGTCAGTCTGCGAACTGCTCACCCGATACATTTGACTGATTACAAGACCATCAGAAAGGTCTGTAAAAGAACTTCCGTTGTTGCTTGTTTTATAAATTCCTCCATCACAACCAACAAAAAGCGTGGTGTTATTTTGATAAATTAATTCATGGAAATCAGCATGTACTTCAGGAATATTTAAACCAAAATTATTTTCGCTCCATTGGGTAGCGGCAGTCCATGAAAACCCTCCGTTGGTACTGCGCCACATATTCACACCACCGACATAAACCAGATTGGCATTAGTAGGTGAGATTGCGATTGACAAATCATATCCGCCCTGCCCGGAGTCACTTGTTCCATTTGGATTGCTCCCCAGGATGTTTGGAGTGGAGGTACGCAAACTAAACGTATTTCCACTGTTGGTAGATCCATATATGCCACGCAGCGAGCCATCGTTGTCATCCGATGCAACCACCAAAACCAGATCCGGGTTTTGCAGGACTCACAGCCAAAGCAGTCCGATTGCAGGAAGAGATCGTATACCCAGGTCCAGGCTTCTGTCCGGAGCTGGTAGAGCGATAAATTTTATTGCTATCGTTAAAATAATCATTGACACCGGTATACATTACCGTTGGATCACCGGGTTTAAATTCCAGGTCATTGGCCAGAGAGGAATTCAAAACCAAAGTCCAACTGCTTCCTCCATTGGTTGTGCGGTACACGCCTTCACTGGTAGCGGCAAACAATATATTCGGGTTGCTCGGGTGAATCAGCATTTTTCGGATCACATTGTAATCATCCACATCCCAAACCAAGCCCGTTGGTTGCCAGGTGTTTCCACCATTGGTTGTTTTGTAAACACCCACCGAATAGGTGTCAAACCCATCGCCATCACCCGTTGCCATATAGATGATGTTCGGATCCTGCGGGTTTACCACAATGCTAGAAACAGCCATGGAGCCAATATCCAGTTGTTCGGTGAGGCTGGTCCAGGAGCTACCTCCATTGGTGGTTTTCCACAGCCCCCCACCGGCACTTCCCACCCAGTAGGTGTTTGAACTGGATGGGTGAAATGTGATGCAGTTGATACGACCGATCCCGTGGTATCCACCATCTGTGGTACTGGGCCCGAGGTTGGTCCAGCTTGCCTGTGATTCCTGAAAAGCATCCTGGTGCTTGTTTAAATAATCCTCCCAGGCAAGCAGTTTGAGGCTTGGGGCTGGGAGTTCACCCGTAGTATCTACCCGCTGCGACCAGTAATGCTCCCAGCGTTTGAATGGCTTGTAGCCTTCTCCTTTCCCAGGCTCTTTCCCCTCCCAGTAAGAGTTGAATGCATCCTGGATTTCAAATAGGTTATGAGAGGTTTCCATTTGCTTGTGCCAGGCTTGGGCTTCAAGCAGATTTGGAAAAACTAAAACAAAAAAGAGGTAAAAGTGGACTCGGCGAGGTACAAATAGAAGCATCTTATTTTCAATTGGTCAAGCAATACGTAAAAAGTACAAGAGGGCCCCTGCATTGGTCATTCCAGGGAATAGCCAATGGCTGCACCTTTGCACCGAAACAAATATACTCCTAAATTTAAATTCAAAAAGCAATGTTTCAGAATATTTCGGGCGAAACCTTTTACCGCCTGGCCGAAGAAAAAGATGCCGTAATTATCGACGTTAGAAGCATGCCCGAAGTACGGGAAGGTATGATACCAAATGCTCTTGTAATGGATATTTTTCAGCCTGATTTTCCACAAAAAATTCAGGAACTGGATAAAGACAAAACCTATCTGATGTACTGCCGAAGCGGTAACCGCTCTGCGCAGGCATGCAGTTATATGGCACAACTGGGATTCACCAAACTGTACAACCTTGCCGGCGGCATGATGTATTGGACCGGGCCGGTGGAAGTACCCGCATAAAAACACAGGTATGATGCGAATTATTCGTGCACTAATTGCACTTCTATTGATTGGTGAGGCCATCCGGACCCAGGAGTATATCCTGCTCCTGCCTGCCGGGGTATTGGCTTTACAAGCCGCATTCAATGTTGGCTGTGCCGGGGGCAGTTGTGCACTACCTGAGCAACCGAAAAAACACAAACAAACATAAAATAAAATACCATGGAAGAACAACAATATCAAATGCCGCGTATTGGTGACCAAGCACCGGATTTTGAAGCCATGACTACAACCGGGAAACTCAAATTTTCCGATTACAACAAGGGCCAGTGGACCATCATGTTCTCTCACCCTGCCGACTTTACTCCCGTATGCACAACCGAAATGACCGGATTTGCAAAGGAAAAAGATTGGTTTGCTGCACGCAATACCAACCTTATTGGCCTGAGCATCGATAGCATCCACTCCCACATTGCATGGGTAAACAACGTGAAGGAAAACATGGGGATTCTCATGGATTTCCCAATCATTGCGGATATCGACATGAAGGTTGCCAAACTGTATGGTATGTTGCAACCCGGAGAAAGCGAAACAGCAGCAGTTCGTGCCGTATTCTTCATTGACCCAACAGGCAAAATCCGCTTGATCATGTACTACCCACTCAATGTTGGTAGAAATATGGATGAAATTAAGCGTTCATTGGAAGCTCTTCAGACTTCCGATGCAAACAAGTGCGCCATGCCACTCAACTGGGTGCCTGGCCAGAAAGTAATTGTTCCTCCACCTAAAACCATAACCGAACTTCAGGAGCGTCTTGATAGTTCTTATGAAAAGGTGGATTTCTACCTCGCAAAACGCGAGTTAGTAGAAGCATAATCCAAGCATCTGAAGCAACTGAACAACCCGGATTCTGAATATCAGAGTCCGGGTTTTCATTTTTATGAAAGGTCTTATTTCTTACCCTTCTTTGTTCTTTTTTCCCGAGCCAATTCCTCGTCTATCAGAACCGCTTCATGCAAGAGGGCCAGAATCTGCACTTCATCTATTTGGTCCAGGCGTTCTATATCCCGCACGAATACTTGCTTGCGGCCTCCCTGTTCGAGATAGCCATCGGCATTTTCCATTAAGTAGCCTTTATTAAATCCCAGACGTACCCCTTCATGGATTTTTGTTTTTCCCCAAAGCACAGAGGAAGGCCAGATAAAACAAACAGTTGCGTGCATCTTGTAAAAAGGTACATTCCAGGATAATTTTTCGCCAGAAGCGGGCAGGACCTGCAACACCAAATCCCGAAGACGTTCTACGATTTCCAACTTCAGATTCCGGAAGAAAATCGAGGAACTCCCCAACCGTTCGGAAGTCAACCTCCTGCATTTTTCTCTTGGACATAAGCTTACGGATTTCTTTTCAAGGTATAATTTCCCATTTACTCCCCTTCGCTACATGGGGTCAACATCAATGGTAATTTTCAGTTGCCGCCAGCCTTTCCTGTTTATCAGAAGTGCTTTCGCATCCAATACATGCAACTTAGCGCGTTCAAGTACCCGACTGGATTTTTCAAGTTTTATTAAAATGGACTGTCCGTATAATCCGCGCAAACGTGCAATGGTGGGCGTTACGGGTCCCAGCACACGATTGCCCATTCGTTCTCGCAACAGCCGTCCCATCTCACTGGCTGCCGAGAGCACCATGTTGTTGTCCTTATGTTCCAGGGTGATCTGAATTAGCCGGACAAAAGGGGGGTAAGAAAACGCCTGTCGTTCAGCCAGTTCCCGCTTTACAAAGTTTTGGTAATCCGATTGAAAAACATCTCCCAGTACCGGGTGATCCGGGTCAAGGCTTTGTATCAGCACTTGCCCTTGTTTGTGTTTCCGCCCCGCTCTGCTTTGCGGCAACTTGCGTAAGCAGCTGAAAACTCCGCTCATGTGAACGAAAATCCGGGTATTTAAATAGCATGTCTGGGCCTGGCAACCCCACCAGGGCCACATTCTCAAAATCGAGGCCCTTGGTCACCATTTGGGTACCAATCAGAATGTCAATTTCCCGATCTTCAAAGGCCTGTAAAATGGAATTCAAGCCCGATTTGCTTCCGGCAGTATCGTAATCAAGTCGTCCCAACTGGGCATCGGGCAGTACGAGTTTTAATTCATCTTCAATTTTCTCCGTTCCAAAACCCAGCAAACTCACTTTTCCGCTATTGCAATCCGGACAAACACTGGGCGTATCCTCCTGATATCCACAGTAATGGCACCGCAAGCGATTGGTATATTTGTGGTAGGTAAGGCTTACATCGCAATGTTTGCATCGGGCCGACCAACCGCAACTTTGGCATTCCAAAATAGGAGAATAGCCCCGGCGATTTTGAAATAAAATAGCCTGCTCACCCTGGTCTATTGCTGTTTGTAAAGCCTCCAGCAGCTCCGGTGAAAACAGGCCCTGCATTTTTTTCTCCCTGAATAATTTCTTCAGGGCAATGGTACGAATCGATGGCAACTGCACACCACCATATCGTTCCGGCAGTTCGACTAGCCCATATTTCCCGCTGTGGGCATTGGCGTAGGTTTCAAGAGCAGGCGTGGCTGTACCCAAAACAACCTTTGCTCCATGGAGTCTTGCCAGATAAATTGCCGCATCCCGGGCATGGTAGCGCGGAGCGGGATTGAATTGCTTGAAGGATGGGTCATGCTCCTCATCAATAACAATCAACTTCAGATTGGAGAACGGAAGAAACAATCCGGAACGGGCTGCAAGTATAACCGGCTTTCCTCCCAATGCACTTTTCCACACATCCACCCGCTCATTGAAGTTAATTTTAGAATGATAGACCACCACATCATTGCCCAGGACAGTTTGCAGCCGTCCAATCAGATGGGTTGTTAGTGCAATCTCCGGCAATAAGTATAGTACCTGACCGCCACCGGCAATGGTCTCATGAATCAATTCGGTATATACCCGGGTTTTTCCAGACCCGGTTACACCGTGTAGCAAAGCCACATCCTGTTTCGTAAATAGTTGCTTCAACTCAGCAACTGCTCGCTGTTGATCGGGACTCAATGGTGGAGCCGCTTCTGCCTCAAGTTTTTCCAGATCAAGCCTGGAGAGATTTTGTTCATCCAGTTCAAACACTCCTTTCTTGATCAGACTGTTTAAGGAGCTGACAGATGCCCCTGCCTTGTGAAGCAGTTCTTTTTTTCGCACCAATTGGTTCTCCTCTGCAATTTCCAGGAATGCATATAGAATGGCCGATTGCTTTGGATATTTTTCTACTTCATCCAGCACTTCGGTAAGTAGGTCTGGCTCGGCACGAAAGGTCTCCGTCAGCCGAACCAGCGGCACCTTTTTTTGCTTGTATTTTTCCTGCAGTTCCTCTTTCAGGTAGAGCACATCCATCTGAAGAAGCCGCTGAATAACTGGCAGGACTTTTTGCTTATTTAAAATCTGGCGGCTGTCCTCAATGCTGAGTTCGCCCTGGATGCTCAATGCTTCGGCGAGCAAATATTCCTCTGGATCCAGCGTTCGAAAATCATCGCCAAATGCCTCATTAAAGATCAGTTTGGTTTCGCTGCTCAATTTCAGATTTCCAGGCAGAGCCGCCGACATGACCTCGCCCATTGTGCAACAATAATAGGCGGACATCCATTCCCACAATTGAAGTTGCTCACGACTAACCATGGGCATTTCATCAAGAATATCCAGAATTTCCCGGGCAGGATAATCCGGGTCGGTATTGTGCAGCTGTGTGACCACGCCGCTGTATCGCTTTTGTTTTCCAAACGGAACCTCCACGCGCATACCCGGGCGCAATATCGCATGGAATTGCACAGGCACTTTATAGGTATAACTTCTTTTGGGAAGCGCCAGAGGCAGGATAACGTCAGCAAACACAGGCTAGCCTTTTGAAATATTATTTTTGGATTTGATTCAGGAAACTGGATTGTCGGGCGTTAATGGGGTATAAAAGCCTTTAGCCGGGGACAATATGGAGCAATTTTAAAAAAATTGTTTGATTTGTGAACGATTGAATGGTAAAAGAAGTTTAATTTTGTGATGTACCTTGTACAAAAAACCAATTGGCCCTATATTAGAGGCTCTTTGACTTTATTCATTCATTAAAATTCAATTTATTTGGCTTTAAAACCTTCAAAACCGTCTCGTCCAGGAGGCGGTGGTCCTAAGCGCCCAAGCAGTGGCGGCGGTCCAGGTCGTCCGTTCGGCGGACGGCGCACATTCACTCCCCGGCAACAACAAACGGAGCATCGGATCAATGAAACCATCCGGGTTCCGGAAGTGCGTTTGGTAGGGGACAACCTCGCAGAAATCAGTGAAGCAGTTGGCACCACCATTGAGAGTGATGTCTATCCAACTTCCAAAGTTTTAAAATGGGCACAGGAAACCAACCTTGATCTGGTTGAGATTTCACCCAATGCTTCTCCTCCGGTAGTTCGTATTACGGATTACAATAAGTTCCTTTATCAGAAGAAGAAAAAGGAAAAGGAAATCAAATCAAAAGCAGTCAAACAACAACTTAAAGAAATTCGTTTCGGCCCTGAAACAGGCGACCACGATTTTGAATTTAAGTTGCGGCATGCGAAGAATTTCCTGGGTGATGGAAACAAAGTAAAGGCGTATGTTCAGTTTCGCGGTCGGGCTATTATGTTTAAAGACCGTGGCGAACTCCTTTTGCTGCGTTTCATCAAAGAATTAGACGAATACGGAGCAGCAGAACAGCTTCCCAAGATGGATGGCCGTCGTATGATGGTAATTATAGCACCGAAAAAAGCACCTGGGAAAAAATAATTCCCTTAAGCCTTTTTCATTGTCGCTAATTGAATTACCTTTGCGCTCCATTTTCCACAAACGATAATTGAATTATGCCGAAAATGAAAACCCACTCCGGGGCAAAGAAGCGTTTCAAAGTCACCGGCAAGGGTAAAATCAAACGTAATCAGGCCAACATGCGCCACCTGATGCGGAAGAAATCGAAGAAAGCAAAGCGTCATATGCGCGGTTCACTGGTTGTACATCAGGCAGAACACGCACGTATTGAGCGCATGCTTGTAATGTAAGCGCGCAGATTCACCCATTTTTTTAACGAGGGTACAGGTTAAGTTTGATCAAGCCGATCAGCCCTGTTCCGTACTAAAAAAACATTTATGCCTAGAGCTACCAACAACCCAGCCAGTCGCGCTCGTCGCAAAAAAATTATGCTGGCCGCACGCGGTTACTTCGGCGCACGTTCGAAAGTATATACCGTAGCAAAAAACGCCCTTGAAAAAGGGTGGCAGTACGCCTATCGCGACCGCAAGTACAAAAAACGGACCTTCCGTCGCCTTTGGATTGCACGTATCAATGCTGCAACACGCCAGGAAGGCTTGTCTTACAGTCGATTTATGCACGCACTGAGCCAAAAGGGCATCGCCCTTAACCGCAAGGCGCTTGCAGATCTGGCACTCAACCATCCATCAACATTCAAAGCGATTGTTGATTCGGTTAAAAAGTAGTGCCCATCCACAAAGGATGTGACTGCATCAAATAAACGAAACCAACGGGTCGTCGGCTTTTGCCGACTGACCCGTTTTTTGTGCACGTTTTCTTTGCATGAAACACTCAGAAAACATGTTTTTTGGAAAAATGTCCCATTTTTATCAGAAATTGGTGGCCACGTTTGAAACACTAAACCAATCCAACGAACGTTGAGACTTAGAGCATACCTTTCATTAACTATCCAACCTATGAAAAAAACACTACTTTTCTTTTGCAGCTTCTTGTTCCTCACTTCCGCATCGGTATCCGCACAGGATTGCCAACGCGACTCCAACTTGTTTGTGACCATGGACCTGCTCTCCCCTGCTCCGTTTACTCCGGACAGCCCATTTTACAACCTTGCAATTGCTTATATCAATCAGCCTTATGAGCAATCTGTATCGGTATTGGTACCAACTGAATTTTCCGGCTTCCCAATCGACAGTGTAGGACTTGCTACAACCGGTGCAGTGCCGTTACTTCCTTCCGGAATTAGCTACTCCTGTGACCCGCCAAACTGCATTTTCATGCCAGGCACACTGGGTTGTATCCTTCTTTCCGGAACTCCAGACGGAACCAACACTTACCCGGATACCGTTGACCTCGGCATTACAGCAACTGTTTATACGCCACTCATCGACCTTCCGGTTTCATTCCCTGGTCAGGTAGCTCCTGGTTCTCACTACTACCTTCCTGTTCTTGAGTTTGTTATCGGAACCAATAACCAACACCCACAACTATCCGGACTGAAAATCAGCCCCAACCCGCTTAGAAGTGAGGCGCTGGTTGAAGTTCAAGCCAAGCAGAGTGGTGGCTATCAGTTTGAGGTATACAACCTTTTGGGACAAACCGTTTATGCTGAAAATATGTGGCTCCAGAAAGGGGCTAACTCCTTTACATTTGACGCCACCTTCCTTGATTCCGGCCTGTACTTCTACAGCATCGGAAATGGAAACGGTGTGCTGAGCGGACGCATGCAAATACAAAAATAAATTTCCAACGACTTTAGCGCGTGTTGCTATTTTATGCAAACATAAAAATTGAAACACACGCCCACTTTTTGCGAAGTATAAAGGGATAAGTTGCTGCTTGAAATTCTCCATTTGATTTTCAAATCGGTCTTTTCAATCACAGGCTCATATCCCTTTATTACTTCACATCCGTTTTTATTCCCTTTTTGCGCCATTTCGGGTAATCCAACTTCCTTCTTCTTGCTCCACCCTTTGAAAGGTTGAGGCTCCCTATTACTCACATCCTAACCGATCTGTTATGCGCAAAATTCTATTAGCCATTCTATTTGGTTTTATCTTTTCAAGCATTCTTTCCGCTCAAACCGGATGCCCCGGTTGCAGCATTGACCTACCCCCTACTCTTCCTGCTGACACCGTTTACCTCCCTCCAATTCCGGACGGATTGCAAGGATCTGATTACGATGAAAGCATCTCTTTTCGATTGCCTCTGACAACCACTCCGGTTTCTGTGATTGACAGCACAACCCCTCCAGGTCTGCCGATTTCCAAGTTTGAAATTGTTTCAGTAAACGGGCTTCCTCCCGGACTGAGCTGGGAACCCAATCAATGGATTTTTGAAACTGCAGTGGAAACCGATGGATGCATTCGAATCTGTGGCAATCCTTTGGTTACGGATAGTTTTGTATTGACCGTTACACTGAAAGCAACAGTCCTGTTCTTAACCCAGGAAACCCAATTTCCACTTTCCTTATACATTGCTCCAAAAATCAGTACAACCCCTGGGTTTGACATGTCGAACTTTACCGGGTGTGGAGAAACTACCGTAGAGTTTACAAACAACATTCCATCCAATGGAAATCCAGGCTTTTCATATACCTGGGATTTTGGTGATGGCACTAGCTATACCGGCGAAAACCCGCCTCCACATCTCTACGATACTCCGGGTATGTATCCTGTTCAATACCATGCAACCATCGATACGATAGGATATATTCTGCACAGCGTTACAGTTCTCGATGTTGAATGTGTTGATCAACTGGGCATTGGAGATCCAGACCTATATGTTTTCATTGAGAATGGAGAAGGAGAGCAGATTTATAATTCATCTCCCGCAGTAAACAATACCCCACTCCCATTCCAGTTGATTCTGGATATGCCGCTTGACCTGGATAACTACACGGTGTTTGTTTACGACGAAGATGGCGGCTTAAAAGGCTCAGATGATGCCTGTGGCAACGTTTCCTTCAATGTACTGAGCAATGATACACTTGTGTCTGGTGGATTTACCGTTGTATTGAATATCATCCGTCCAATTACGGAATTGACCTATACAGATACTGTCACCGTATTTGCTCAGCCTGGCACTCCATCCATTAACACTCCTCAGGGAACAGATGCCTGTGAAAATGAGGACCCAATTGTTCTGGTTTCCTCCTTTGGTGCTGGCAACCAATGGTACCTGAATGGAGTTCCGATTATTGATGCAACAGCCTTTATTTACGAGCCGGAAGAAAGTGGCTTTTATCAGGTGCGTATCACCACGCAAAACGGCTGTACGGCAATTTCCGACTCGGTTGAGATCAACTACTATCCTATCCCCAACGATCCAATCATCACTGCACCAAATGGTGTTTTTGGATGTGCAGGAACGGATACCATTCAGCTGATGTCATCCTACCCGGCAGGAAACCAGTGGTGGTTTGAGGGAGACCCTGTTTCCGGGGCCACAGGGGTAACATTGGATGCCATGCAAAGTGGCTATTACCAGTTGGTATATACCTCCGCATTTGGCTGTGTTGCAGTATCAGATAGTTTTGAAGTGGCCTTTACTCCAATTCCGCAATCAGCCACCTACTTTCATGCCAGCATGAGCAACTATTTATTCCATGAAGATACCTTGTTGTTGCCGACACAGTACGAAGCACAATGGTATTTTGAAGGACAAGCAATTCCTGGAGCAAATGGCACCAACCACTGTATTTCAGAAAGCGGTGTGTATGGTTTGCTGATTACCGATCTTGAAACAGGCTGCACCAATTACTTTGAGCAATCTGAAACCTGGGACCCAGCCTATGAATGTCTTACTGGCACTCAGCAATATGCAGTAGCCGGGCTTGGCATTTATCCTGTTCCTGCCCAGTCGGAAGTCTGGATTCAAACAGGTCAGGAATCCGGCATTTTGCGCGTGTATCACATCAACGGTGTGCTTGCAGAGAGCATTCGGGTTGCAGTCGGTTCCGACCGGATCCGAATAAATGTCCAGGATTATCCGGCAGGCGTTTACGCAATTGTTTTCCAGACCAATACCGGCAACTCCTATTATGGGAAATTGGTGAAGCAATAACACCCGACGAACTCTCTTATTTCGGTTCGTTTTGTTACAAAAAAGGCCCGCTGCATTTGCAGCGGGCTTTTTTTATATCCTGCCCAAAGTGGGCTAAAAATCCATCTTAGTGCAATACTACTTTTTGCGTAGCGATGCCTTCTTTGAAGTAAACGCGGGCAAAGTAAATACCTGCATCAAGGCCTTGCGTTTCTACGGTAGTGGTAGAGCTGTTTACTGCGTTCAATTCGCGAACAACGCGACCAGTCATATCAACCAGTTCAACGCGGTTCATAACAAAACGCTTGTCTGTCTTCAGTACAAATGCATCTGTAGCAGGGTTTGGACTTGCAGTCATTCCCACTTCAATGCTGGTGAATTTTTCCAGGCCGGTAGTCAACGCACAATCCGCATTCAAGCCGAACAGTGCACAGGCACGAGGCAGGAAGTAGCTCAAAATGGTGTCACGGAAGTTGTCAGAAACAGAGCTGGAAACATCACAATCAGAACCAGATACACCGTATGGCTCTGCGCTGCTGGCAAACGCCCATGGAGAAGAGTCATCTCCGTAGATTGGGTAGAAGCCTTCAATTCCTCCATTGTTCGCAGAAGCATAAGCAGTGATATCGTCCTGGAAGTTTGCGTTTACAAATACATCGTTCAAGCCCAGGCTGTTTACAACAGGCTGGAAGGTACAGCTACCATCTACTTCTACAACCGGAAGGTTTACAGGTGGTGGCACGTTTACGATACCAGTACCACAAGGAGCAAACGGATCATTAAATGCATGGAATGAAATGATTGGAATATCACCTGCATCCAACCAGGACTTGTCGCCCAGGGCTCCACCCAAGTTCACTGCGAGTGCAAAATCAGAGCTTACACCTACGTGGTTTGGG
>JAWKLR010000052.1:2500-26509 GCA_041392625.1 Saprospiraceae bacterium
ATGTTTGCTTGGAAGCAGCAATTCATTTAAAGAGTGCGTAACAGCTCACTAGTCGAGCGTTCCTGCGCGGAAAATACTCGGGCATAAACCATGTACCGAAGCTTTGGACTCGCAAGAGTGGTAGGGGAGCATTCTGTCGTGTTGAAGCGGGAACGTGAGTTTCCGTGGAATGAACAGAAAAGCAAATGTAGGCATAAGTAACGATAAATGGTGTGAAAAACACCATCGCCGTAAGACTAAGGTTTCCTTGATCTACGTTAATCGGATCAGGGTTAGCCGGGACCTAAGGATAAGCCGAAAGGTGAGGCCGATGGAAAGTGGGTTAATATTCCTACGCCTGTATATACTGCGATGTGGGGACGAAGAGATGGATGTATCGCGCACTGACGGAATAGTGCGTTAAAGCTTCGGTGATAGTACGCCAAGGTCTTCGGACCGCGGTGATAGTGTACAGAAGTTTCTTCCAGGAAAAGCCACTAAGCTTCAGGTATATACAGCCCGTACCGTAAACCGACACAGGTAGTCGAGGAGAGTATCCTCAGGCGCTCGAGTGATTCATGGCTAAGGAACTAGGCAAAATGGTCTCGTAACTTCGGGAGAAGAGACGCCCCCAAGTGATTGGGGGCCGCAGTGAAGAGGCCCAGGCGACTGTTTAGCAAAAACACAGGACTCTGCAAAGTCGAGAGACAAAGTATAGGGTCTGACACCTGCCCGGTGCCGGAAGGTTAAGGAAGGGGCTTAGGAGCAATCCGAAGGTCTTAACTGAAGCCCCGGTAAACGGCGGCCGTAACTATAACGGTCCTAAGGTAGCGAAATTCCTTGTCGGGTAAGTTCCGACCTGCACGAATGGTGTAACGATCTGGGCACTGTCTCAGCCACGAGCTCGGTGAAATTGAAGTATCGGTGAAGATGCCGATTACCCGCAACGGGACGAAAAGACCCCGTGAACCTTTACTATAGCTTCACATTGTGTTAGGGTATAAGATGTGTAGGATAGGTGGGAGACTGAGAGTTTGGCACGCCAGTGTCAGAGGAGTCAACGTTGAAATACCACCCTTCTTATACTTAGGTTCTAATCCCATTGAAGATGGGAGACATTGTGTGGTGGGTAGTTTGACTGGGGTGGTCGCCTCCTAAAGTGTAACGGAGGCTTGCAAAGGTACCCTCAGCATGGTTGGTAATCATGCGTAGAGCATATTAGTATAAGGGTGCTTGACTGAGAGACTGACGGGTCGATCAGGGACGAAAGTCGGCTAAAGTGATCCGGTGGTTCCGCATGGAAGGGCCATCGCTCAAAGGATAAAAGGTACTCCGGGGATAACAGGCTGATCTCCCCCAAGAGCTCATATCGACGGGGAGGTTTGGCACCTCGATGTCGGCTCGTCACATCCTGGGGCTGGAGAAGGTCCCAAGGGTTGGGCTGTTCGCCCATTAAAGTGGCACGCGAGCTGGGTTCAGAACGTCGCAAGACAGTTCGGTCTCTATCTGTTGTGGGCGTAGGAAAATTGAGGAGACCTGACACTAGTACGAGAGGACCGTGTTGGACGAACCGCTGGTGTATCTGTTGTGCCGCCAGGTGCAGTGCAGAGTAGCTATGTTCGGCCGGGATAAGCGCTGAAAGCATCTAAGCGCGAAGCCTACTCTAAGATGAATTTTCCGATTAAGGGCCGTAGGAGACGACTACGTTGATAGGCGGTAGGTATACGTGTGGTGACATACTCAGCCAAGCCGTACTAATAGCCCGTAAGCTTCCTTTTTTTTATAAACCTCACTCTGAAAGTATCTTCCCCTGGGTATGACAATTAAGTCAATTACTTGAAATACACAGGCTGTTAGACGTTCTTTTGGACACAGTGGACTTACATATTTATTTTTATTCCTTCCCAAGCTTTTGTCAATAAAAGACAAGTGATCTACGGATCACAAAGACATGTTGGTGCCTATGGCGGTGGGGCTCACCTCTTACCATTCCGAACAGAGAAGTTAAGCCCACCAGCGCTGATGGTACTGGGATAGATGTCCCGGGAGAGTAGGTCGGTGCCAACCTAATATACCTAGCCCGAAGTGCATACCGCGCTTCGGGCTTTTTTATTGGCTCCTCGTTGGAGAGTGAAATAACCATCCAGCCTGCCTTCCCAAGCATCGCATTTGCTTTGACCTTTAGGCATACTACTTCCTATGAAAGGAAATAGGCTGGTAATTAAACTGTAGTTAGATGACTACAGGCGGCAGACTACTATTTTCTGAAAATAAGATAAAGCCATTCTGCGATTCACGCACATAAAAACCCCATCATTGGACAGGCAAAATATGTTGGGTGCCAAAGCAAAAGCCGCTTCATGCTGAATTGGTTTTCTCCAGCAATAAAGCGGCTTTTACTATTTAGTTGGTTTTGGTTTGTGTCTTTTTGCTAAAACAGCGTTACAGAACCTTCATACTGGTATTCTTCACCACGCGGACCGATAATCTGTACCTGATAGATATAAACACCGCGTTCTGCCATTTCTCCTGTTTTTATGCTTCGTCCATCCCAGGCAGTTCCAGGGTCTTTGCTTTGAAAAACGAGATCACCCCAGCGGCTCCAGATGCTCATTCGAAAATCTTTGTAGCCAGGTATAATACCCAAGACCTGGAACCGATCGTTCCCCAACTGGTCCGTGCTCTCAGGAGCAAAAATGTTCGGAATATATAATTGCAAGGTAGGTACCAAATCCAGCACCTGAGTGAGGGTGTCTGAACAGCCATTTATATCATCAACAATTAGCGTAACCGGAATGTAACCAGTGTCCTGGAATGTATGCAGCGGTGTTGGGTGGGTAGACTGAAATCCGTCGCCAAAGTCCCAAAGCCACTGAAATGGTTGACCATCTGTTTCTGACTCAAAATAAACGGTGTTATTCAAGTTGCTCAATGCATCAGGACTGTATGTGAAGTCTGTAGCAGGTGCAAAAAAGGTTTGCACGATGTTTTCAAAGGTATCTGTTACAAAACAATCGTACGGAGTATTAATTGCCAGGCTAACCGTCCAGGTTCCTTCTCCAGGATACTGGTGACTTGGGCTTGTTTCATTTGAAAAACTTCCGTCTCCAAAATTCCAGTAGGTGTCAACTCCGCTAAGGTCCTGCCCGTTCCAGCCGCCAAAAACTGCGGAGTCTGGCAAGCAAAGTATTTGCTGATCCACCACAGGGAGTGTTGGAGGCGGGTGTGGTGTCCAAGTGATTGTGTCGTAAACAGTACTCCTGCATCCATCTGCATCGATAACAGTATACTGCGTAAAGAATACTCCGTGGTAAGGTAGCATGATCTCTGGATTGGGTTCATAAAGCGTATCGGCTATGGGAGAAATCACATACCGCCAACTATCAATACCTCCACTTGCTCCGGAGACGGATTCATCCGTAATTTGAACGGGACCTTCCGTGCAGATATCCCATTCATAGGTATAATCGGCTACAACCCCGGGGTAGGCAATCAAATGAATATATGCACTGTCTGGGCAGTTCAAATTTTGATTCAAATACAACCAACCATAGTATTCTCCATAATCCGGAATTGGGAACGTAGCATGCCAGGCTTCAGTTACCGCAGTGTCGCCATTTCCCAAATCAAATTCCCAGCGCCAGGACTCAAGAGCCGGTGTTTGCGGGCTGCTATTGAGTATCGTGATTACGGTTTGACCACAGCGTTCAACCAGAAACTCTTGTGGCCCAAGTATATCCTCTGCAAAAATATTTGCTATTACCGTGGGGGTACAATCTACCACATTAAACTGGAAATCACGGAGGACGGTACTGAGTAACACTCCATTTCGGTATTCTTTTACACAAATCCCAACTACAAATTGTCCTAGAAAGTTGGGTGTTCCGTATAGCAGGCCGGTTTGTGGGTCGATAGAAATAATTGGATCTCCACCCATTGGCTGGGCTGCAGTGTAACTGCCGCTATAATTTACCAGTGAAAATGGTGGTGGACATGGCGGGTTTGGGGTTGGCGTATTACATCCGCTTCCATTTCCCTGGCCTCCGCCGTGAAAAGGATTGCAAAACTCATATACGAGGGAATCTCCATCTACATCCGTTGCACTGTGGTCGAAATCCAAGTCAAAGCCGTTGCAAATAAATGTAGGCGGATAATTGTTGAAGGTAGGTGAACTGTTCCCAAGGGCTTGAGCGGCAGCAGTCAGTTCAACCATATAGGTAGCCCCCAGGTTTTGTGGATTGGTTATGTTAACAATCTGTGAGGTGCGGCAGCATCGTTGATAAACAATGAAATAACTGGTATCCACCAAAACAGGGAGCGAAAGGGTAAATGCATACAACCCTTCCTGGACACAGGCATTGGAAACCGCAGACACATCCGCACAGGGAGGAATCACTGGTTGAACATTGGTGATGCCTTGACGAGGCACATTAAAACTGGTTTCCAAGACATTATTAAAAACATCGCCTTTGTAGACTGCAATGTTGGCAGGGTTGTCCAATTGCCCGCCACCACTATCGCAATCCCGATAAACGGTCATTACAAAGCGGTATTGATTCTGATTGGTGACTGCATCATAACCGAGAAACTCATAGGTCATTTCCCCTCCAATAATGTGAAGTGCATGTGCGCCGGTACTGAATGTAAGTCCTATAAGCAGAAAAAATAAGTACTTAAAGAAATACGTATGACAGAAGTAGTTTTTCATCAATAAAGTTTGATGGCAAAAGCCTGTATTAAAGTGCAAAGTTGTTTGGATTGGGTTTTGCAGGCAGGCGTGGATTAAAAGAAATAGGTTCTAAGTCCAGGCTGGTTCTGAGGAGTAGTTTGAAGGGGAAATGCCTGGAATTGTAGTGTTTTTATATTTAGAAAGACAAAATCCGAATAATTGAATAAAAAAGAAATGAATTTAGAATATATGTCAATAGGCGTCGAAATATTTTTGTCCCGGGATATTTAATCGGGCTTTTACCAACGGCATCCCCCCTGAATTGCATTTGGATGAAAACAAGATCTTCATTCTCGCATTCGCTCCAATGAAAAAGCCGTTCTGAACGCTAGTTCAGAACGGCTGTGTATAGAACCCGGACTTACTCCCGGGTTTGGGGCTTGGTTCAGAGAGTTCGGTTGGTGAACATTGAGTGGTTTTTTGGAACCTTAATCCCAGGCATGCTCTTATTCCAGAATGATTTTTCCACTGTGCGTTTCACCTTTCTCAGTGTGGATTCTGAAAATATACGTTCCGGTATTCAGGTTTTTCTTATCGAAGACAAACGGAGACTGGTTTATATTTTCGAGCGAGATGCGCTGTCCCAGGAGGTTTAGCAATTCAAATTGTCGGGCAGATTCCGGAACCTCAAAGAATACGCGATCACTGGATGGGTTTGGATAGGCTTTGATAGCACTTGCTGTCTTCGGGTTGTCGAGGGCAACGGTTACAAAATGTTCCCCGATCGTATGGAATACGGTGTTGGTCATGACTGCATCGTTGAAGTCAAAGTAGATTCCGGCGCGGTTTTCAATGATTGTTCCATCCGGATTGTCGGAAAGTTGGTCAACACCAAACTTGATGAACCCATGGGATGCTACTTCATTGACATTGCTGTCAGGCAGCATGATGTTGTCAAAACGGAACCGCAGGATATTTCCATCAATGATACTAAATTGGTACGGGTGGCTGGATGCACCAGGGCGAACACTAAATGGATCAAGAGCACTTGAAAGGGTATCCAGTACGACAACAGTGAAAGCAGTATCTGTTCCTGTGTTTTGGAAACGTATCTGATAATTAATTGGCGTGTTTGGTTTCAACCAGTGTTCCTGCCCATATCCGGTGGGCCATGCTTGCTTGTCGTTGGGGTCATAGGATCCCACATTTTGGATACATACCACTGAGTTAAACGGATTCGGAGAGCCCAGGGCAAATTGGTTTACAAGGCCCGTAGAGTTGATTCCTCCACAGCCTTCCAGCGCGATGGATTCCGGTCCGCCATAGGGGTGATCTGTTGCTTGTTCTGCGCTCAGGTACCAGGTTGATCCGTTTGCAGGCACAGTTATTTCCATGCTCTCACCTGTGTTCAACTGGAAGTTTCCGTCGTTGTACATAATTACATCTTCAACCACGATGAAATCCAGTGTTTCATTCATATTTCCAATACCCTGATTTTTGATCTCCATGCGTACACTGTCGCCATCGCAAACGGCTTTTACACGCACATCTGCTCCCGACCAGGCTGATCCCTCTCCGCACAAGGTATCCGGTGTGATGTGGGCTTCAGAGCAGTGGGTCACCCCTAAAGGCGTACTGCAATCAAGGGTTCCATACAATTCTATGGTTTGGCATTCGCCTGGTGCCATCACACCCAAATTAAACTCAAATTGATTGTTTCCAAGGGCAGCGCCCGGCAGGTTAGATCCAGTTACTTCAAATGCAGGGTCTATGTCAACAGCTACCGTAACATCATCGACTGATTGCGTACTCAGGTTACAAGCGTTTACATAATAGGTATTGCTAAAACAGCGGCGTAAGATAGGGGCCGAAATATCTACCGATAACAAGGGACAGAAATTATTGAGTTGTACCGGGATATCTTGCTGCGCTGTATCGCCAAGGGTGAGTTGGACGGTGTACAGGCTTTGACAGGTTTGACCATAGTTGATGGGCACGTCCAGTGAAACTTCAACCACAGAGTCGGGGTAACAAATACCCAAGGTATAGTTTCCAAGTGCATCTGTGAAGGCAATATATTCTCTTCCGGTTTCTTGTCCTATTGCAGTTACCTGCCAGTTCTCCAGGCCGTTTTCACCCGATTCAGGCAGGCAGTTTACAGTGAGTGTATCCAGGAAAACGGTTCCAGACACAAACTGGTCTGTGCAGTTGACCTTGGGGATAACTTGTAGTTCTGACCAGCATATATTGGTGTTTCCAGAGGTGTCCGCTACCCAAAGGAATGCAAAAAAGTTTCCAATTTCGGTCAGGGTTATGCTTTCATCTTCGGGGACTGTACCGGACGACATTGTTCCTATTTCAAGTGTGAGGTGTACCGGCGAACACTGGTCCCAACTTCCCTCATCAAAATCGGATGCCCATAGTACGGTTTCACCCGGGCCATCAAGCCCCAGTTCTACGGTGATTCCACCAGCACAAATTGCAATAGGAGCCGAAGCATTGTCATCGCAATTCGTGTTTACTATGTTGATTTCTGAATGACATGTATTCCAGTTTAAGGAGTCATCGGCAACCCATAATGTGACAGGATAATTGCCGGGTGCTCCAAACGTCAAGGAAGTTGTAAACGGGGGATTGGATAGCGGGTTGGTTCCGAGTTGGAGGCGGAACTGCAAGTCTGATGTACAGTTGTCATAACTGCCGTCATCAATTTCTTCTGCATTAATTACCTCGGTTGATCCATTATTTTGGTTGACTAAAATGTTTAAGTTACAAATAGCAACAGGGGCCGCTGTATCAAACATACAAGTCTGTTCGGTGATTTCTACAACACTCTGGCAAGTACTCCAGTTGTTGGATTCGTCTCCGACCCACATAATTACATCATAGGTACCCACAGCAGTAAATAAATGGGAAATCGCGGCCGGGGGAGTGCCCGATGGTGTGTTGCCCAATTCGATTCTGAAATCCAACAGGCTGGTACATGAATCGGAACTGTTAAGGTCTAAGTCCGTTGCATAAATATTTGTTGCACCGGGAAAGCTTTGACCCAACTCTGCCGTCAAACCCAACCGACATGCTGCGGTAGGGGCGGAGATGTCCGGATTGCAGTTTTGTGCGCGGGCATGTGTTCCGAGAAATAAGGCGGTGAAAAGCAGGAACAGGCTTTTCATGAAAAACTGTTTGTGTGAATTAAAAGTGGTCATAGGATAATGTATTTTTTGTTGATGGACCGGGGGGGGTAAATCCTTTAGGAAACATCGTATTTTTTAAGTTCAGTAGTTTTGTTTGTTGTGATTCCCGATATCCTTCAATCGGGCGGCATAGTAATGGATTAAATCCGGATTAGTATAAGAGATTAGGCTCTGTTGTACAGTAGGTAGATGAATGTAAAAGGCGTGATTTAATCGACAGCTAATTGATTTGATTGTGTGTTCCGAAGCATGCTCATTCGCGAATAAAATTGAACGGTACAAAAGTGAGAATTAAAATAGAGGAGATCAAAATCAAAAAATGATATTTGTAGACTGGTTTTTTGTTATTTATTTAATTAAATAATTGATAATTAGTTTTTTATGTTAAATATGTAGTGTTATTTTTAGAAAATGATGATGTTTGTCTTCTTGAAAATAATTTATGTCATATACGGAATACCGCTTCAAGTGGTTGACTCCTGAAAAACCTGTATTCCCAACCAATACTGAATACCTGCTTAAAGCCTGAAAAATGATTCAAAGCAAAGTCTACCAGCTTCTTCGTTCCCTGTCTTCTGTGGAACAGCGGGAAGCTCGAAAATTCCTTGTCTCTCCATTTTTCAATCAAAGAGAAGATTTGGTTGTCCTGTTTGATTATTTGCTTTCATCAAAAAAGCCGGTAAAGACAACCGCCTGGACAAAAATGGGATTGCCAAATAAAACATTTGACGATCAAAAACTACGCTTGTACATGAGCTATTTGCATCGCCTCTTGGAGCAGTACCTCATCCAGAAAGAACGGTCTGGAAATGAAGTCGAGACTCAATTGACACTGGCGAAAGCATACCGCCGCCGCGGACTATCAGATTCTTTTGACCAGGTAAATCGGAATTTGCAAAAGGCCCTGCAAAAACGCACGCTGCGGGATGAGCAATTCTTTGAAATCAACTACGAGTTAAGTTGGGAAGCACATCAGGTGCTGTATGGAATAAACCCAACGGATACCAGCATGCTATCAGAGTTATCAAAGCATGCGGATGCAGTATTTGTAATTCGCAAATTGCGGATAATCTGCTTGATCACAGCCCACCATGCCGTTTATCAGTCTGACCAGTATGCAGAGGGGTGGGAGCAGCCCTACATTCAGCTGGCAGAACAGATGGACCTGCCAGAATACCCGGCAATTCAGGTGTACCTCCACTGTTACCGCATGTTGCGTCATCCAGAAGTGGAGGACTACTTTATGCGTTTTAAATACGCTTTGTTGGCAGACTCCGGGCGGTTTTCAAGCGACGAAATGCACAGCCTGTATATCTGGGCCATTAATTTTTGTGTGCGAAAATTGAATGAAGGGGCGGATGGCTATTTCAAAGAAGCCCTGGACCTATATAAAGGTGCGCTGGAACAAGACATCCTGTTGAAGGGCGGGCATTTGTCTCGCTTTACCTACCACAACATTGTAGCAGCCGGGTTGCATACCGGTGCTTTGGATTGGGTGCGGTATTTTATCAATACCTATAAAGGAAGCTTGGAAAAAAAATACCGGGAGAGTTCGTTTAGCTTTAACCTGGCTCGCTTGGAGTATGCTTCTAAAAACTATGATTACGTGTTGGAGTTATTGCAGAAGGCAAATTACCGGGACCCCTTGCTCAATCTGGCGGCCAAGACCCTCCTGCTCAAAACGTATTTTGATTTGAATGAATTCGACCTGCTCCAGTCACATCTGGATGCTATGCGCAATTACATCCACCGAAAACGGGTTCTGGGATATCACCGGAGCAATTACCTGAATATTATCCGGTACAGCGAGAAAATACTCCGTTTATCGTATTGGGATAAGACCGACCTGACAAAATTGAAGAAGCAGATTGAGCAGGAAAAAGTGCTCACGGAGCGTGCTTTTTTCCTAAAAGTACTGGATGTCTTCCAATAGCAAGCCTTTTAGTAGCAGGGATCAAAAAGAACTTCTATTTTTGTCGGATGTTAATCTCCATATCGGAGAATTCTGTAAAAAACGACTATGCGAAAAGTATTCATATTGCTCCCATTGTTGGGGCTTTTTTTATCGACCTGCTCTAATGAGTTTAATATTGCTGCACCATGGAAGAGCATACCGGTGGTGTATGCCATCCTTTCTCCTGCAGATACTGCCCACTATGTCCGTGTTGAAAAGGCCTTTTTGGATCCGGATGCCAGTGCACTTACAGTTGCTCAAATCGCCGATTCGCTCTATTATGGAGAGAACGATGTTGCCGTGTACATTGAGAATGTGGCAAATGGCAACAAAGTTCCATTGACCCGTGTAAACGGAACACTGGAGGGCTTTGTGCGTGAAGGCGGGCTTTTTGCTGATGATCCCAACTGGTTGTACAAGTTCAAGCCCAGCGAACTGACCCTGGATGAAGGTGAAACATACCGGCTTTCCCTGGAACGTGCCGATGGAAGTGAAACGGTTTATGCAGAAACTACCATGCCCGGTGGTTTTCTGATTACCAATCCGTTTCCAAATGACATTCCCCCCAAAATTACTTTTGCTACCGATCAGCCAACCACCGTCCAATTTCGTTCGGATGTAAACGGCCTGTATTTCAATGTATACATCACGGTAAAATACCGCGAACAGGATATCAATGGCAACCTGTTGCGTCGGGATACGATTACCTGGTTGGGTGCGAAGAACGTTAAGCGCAGCGACATCCCTGCTGGTTCAGGTGGCTTGTTTTCCGGGAAGGCAGACATATCCGGAAATGGCTTCTTTCAGTTTTTGGTCGACTCCATTCCAAACCAGGGCACTACTCCATACCGTTATTTTGAAGGGGTAGACATTACCTTGGAAGGTGGCGGAAAAGAAATTGAGGATCTGCTGCTTACAGCCCAGGCGAATTCAGGATTGACCGGGGCCGAAATCTTCCCTACCTACACCAACCTCATGCCGGAAGGATCCGGGTTTGGGTTGTTTACAGGGAAATCGGTTTTCAGGATGAACAACATCCGTGTCACCGATGCCACAGTCGATGCGATGTTTGACAATCCGCTTACCCGACCACTGAATTTTTCAAAATAAATGGGTCTGTTTTTCAGGCTTGTTTGCCCTGGATAGGGCGCTTACATATGCTTGTGTAATTTTTCTGTCACCGCCTTTCAAATAATTTGTTAAGATGAGGGAGCGGGAAACATTTTGCACAATTTGTGCGTTTTTATATAAAATCCGGTACCCGCGAGGTTCCGGTCACAGACACAGACAACGTTCATGGGATTATAATTTGTTGTTAGAGGCCGTCTCACAACAAACTTGTGGGCGGCCTTTTAAGTTTTACCTGCGAGCAAAAAATTTTTTGTTTTGGTACTGTGGCGTTACCTGGAAGGTCACAGAAGCAAAAAGGCCAAAAGCTATTTTTTGCCCTTGGGAGGGGTAGAACAGGGGTAAATCGGGTGTGGGCATAGGTTTGGCTTGCTGTAGTTTGGCCCCATCTTTTTAGGTTGTGTGCAATGGCTACAATTCCAAATTCACAGGTTACTTTTGGTAGACTTCGCAATAGAAATCTGTTAAACCCGCGATTCCATTTGATCTGGCCAAAGACAGGTTCGGGTTCAATACACCGTTTTTGCCGTAATCGAATCCCTTTCAACGACCACAGGTTCTGTCGGGCTATTTCTTTATGCTTTTGAAGGTTGGGGTTGATCTGAACGATTCGGTCGGTTTGGCCTTGTGACAACACAAAGGACAGCTAGTACATCGTTGAGCCTGATAGACACGTACATTGGATTGGTATCCGTTTTTACTAACTACTTTGCTTGTGTGCCGATAGGTGAGGTGCTGCCCCATCGGGCAAACCAGGTAGTCTCCCTCTGCATTGTAGAATAGGTTTTCAGTCCGAAACGGATCGTTTTTTACCTTATGTTGTTGTTCCTGATAAAAGCCTGGATATTTCACATAGTTTTCCAAGCCCTGGGCCTGTAAATAATCATAGTTTTCTTCCGAGCCATAACCAGCATCGGCACTGATTCGCTTGGGCATGGGTTGACCAATGGACTCGTAGGTCTTCGGTCAAGTAGTCGAATACCCATTCGTTTGATGGATGCTGAAATTTAGATGAACTGATCTCGGTTCCAACTGTGGTTATAGGCTGGTTTAACCGACCATTTTTCATGTGGTCATCTTTCATTCGCATGAAGGTGGCATCTTCATCCGTTTTGGAATACGAGTTTCGACCAGCCAACTTTTGCTCCTGAACTTCATACGATCGCAATTTCTCCAAGTGCTTATTTTCAAGTCGCGCATCTTCCGTTGCAATGACTTGTCTTTGCATCGTCTTTGAGTTGTTCGTTTAAATCTGCAATAGTCTGCTCTAAACGATTCGAGTTGTTATCCTCAGTGTGGTCCGAGTCGAATCCTTGACACTTGGCTTATCTGATACTTCTGCCTCTATCTTATCATTTTCTGACTCATTTGATCCAGCAGCGCATTTATCTTTAATACGGTTTGACTTACGGCCAGATACCGATTTGGCCACACAGGTGTAACGATTCGAGGCACTCTCATTTTCGTTCCATCTATATGATAATCTTCCAGCCGCACAAGCCCTTCTTCTATCAGAAAAGTAATACCGACGCAAAAACATCTGATCGCATCTTTAGCTGACCCTTGCGAAACGATTAATTGTATTGTGATCCGGGACCTAGGCCGGTTACACAAAATTCACATTCTCCCCTTGGCCTTTTCCAGCCGCCGAAGAATACTGTCGATCTATATAACCATAAACCAACACCTTAAGCAACATCTTGATGGTAGTTGCTTGCGCCTCCAGCATACGCATTTAACAGACTATCCAGTTCATCCCATCTATCGTCGGCTAACCAACCTAACAATATGATCTTCGGGTATCAATTCCTCAAAACTCGGCATAAACAACCGACCCTGATGTTGCTCGTAGGGCTTAAACGTAACGGCATGCCGCTTTTGCTTTTTTGATTTTGACATGATTCAAAGATAAGATAATCTTTGATTTTAAAAAAAAGACCGTCTCACTTCTGTATCTTGTGAGACGGCCTCTTTTTTTGGCCCGGCGGCGCAGACTTGGCGGTGGAAGTCCGCTATACGCTTGGCAGCGAGAGTATTAGCCCGCGGTGTCCGCCGCGAGGCGAATCTGAAGGAAGCCGGCGGCAAAGTCCTGACCTGACGAACAGAAATCGCATATAAGCCATGATGCGTGGTGGTTGCTAAACAAACAAAGCCCGACCGCTGCCCGGAGCGCATGGTGGTAAATGCGGCAGTACATGGGATGAAGGTCTGTGCTCTTACCCGAGGTCTGCGGCAGCCGGAGGCGGAGGTACGCGCGGTGTTGAGGCATAAGGCGGCAGAAGTCAGCAGAGGTCATAGTACCGGAGTATTTTCATGCAAAGGGAAGGACCAAACGTTAGAGTGGGATCCGAGATGCAATCATTAGTTCCTGAACGAAGAGGCAGCCAATTCCGAGAACTCGGCTTGCTACCGAAGAATAGGTCGAAACCGAAGGTATGGTAGGAGTGTCTAACGCAGGACTGCATGACCAAGTAGGAGCCGAACGGACAACCGTAGTACTCTAACGAACCGCCGTGATACGCGAACCGTACGTCCGGTGGTGTGAGAGGACGGAGGGCTAACGCCCTCCTCCTACTCGATTTTCTTGAAGTTTGTCTAACAGCCACTCTCGTTCTAATACTTCTTTTGGAGCTTTAAGTTCGTTCTCTAATTTTTGGATCTTGGAGGATCCTGATTCAAGAACCGCACTTTATCAATTTTTTCAAGAATCTTAACAAACTCCTGGCAAGCAATTTTTATAGACTGTTTGACTTTTGTGCGTCTTGCTTTTTGTCTAAATGCTTCCAGTCGATTTATAAATAAGGGCCATCTGTTTCGTAGTAAATTTTGATCAAAAGGGCATCTGCCAATAAACTAAAGTGACTGTTTTCAAACAGTGATACTCTAGGTGTTCTTGTGCTTCAGCATATTTGTTTTAGAAAAGAACATCTGCCTCACAAAGTGTAGCTTTTCGGCATATTTTGTTCTAACAATCTTTTGTGGAGGGTGGAATTCAAAAATGATTTTACCATTCGGTTGCACCTACTTTTAACCCCAGATTACTAATCAGTTTCAATGTCGCGAGAATTTGGTTATTATAATAAATATAGCCTTCCCTTAGTTGTGCCTGGTATAAATCAAATAGTTTTTGATAGGCAAAGGATCTGTGAGCTTGAAGTATGCTTGCATAGAATGACCGGTAATAAGCATGAAAATTTCTGAGGTCATGAGCATCAATATCATTTTTATAACGATCAAGTAATTGCAAATAATCAACCTGCTCTTGTTGAATGTTATTGGTCGTAATTAATGTTGCAATTCCAGAAAACAATTGAATATATAAAGTGTCCAGGTAACTCACTTGCGGAATCAATTGCAGAAGCATTTTCTGTTAATAATATTTCTTCCTCCCCCAATTCACCTCCAATTGAAGATTGGTAAATTAACTCACAGATAGTTCTAGTTTTTTGATTGTAAAATAAGCATCGAGTGACTGGTTGGCTCGAATCAGGTTTGCGTCATCGGAATAGTTATTATAGGCACTATCAAAATGTGCTTTTTTTTGTTCGAGTTCAAACAATGTTTGAAAGTAAGTGGCATCTTGAATTCGTTGTTTACGAATGGTTTCTGTGCTAGAATCAATCGTTTGTTTAAACCTGTGTGCCATGTTTTCATCCAGATAAAACTGGGCAATAGATAACTGATTCGGTTGAGTTTTTCGTTTTGGGTTGGTCAATATGAATAAACTGTTTTGTTAATTGAAACAAATCGGAGCCTAAGAATCAATTGGGTTTTTGGAGTTAGGCTTAAATTCTTTGTCTGGAAATAGAATTGCTGAGAGTTTACTTTTAGAGGTGGTCGATTCGTTTTCAAAGAATTGATATAGTTGAACTATTTGCTCTGCTTTTTTTCCATTGTTGAAATAGGGCGAGTTGAGAAAAAGCAATAGTTCTGCGCTATCAGGCGTAAGTTTTTCATGATTTCTGTAGTTTAGTATGAACAGTAACCATGAATTCAATTATTTACAATAGTCTTTAGGCCTACCACAAGCAACTGGATTCTATAAAGACTGATGTCCGATAAGATCAAATGCTTGGATGTAGTTCAATTGGTTTGAAATGACAAAGACTTACTACAACATGAATTTAGTCGATGCGGAGGAATATTATTTTCAAGCAAACGAAAATGACTAAAAGCGACTGAATTGATAATCTCAACAATAAGGCAAAAATACGATACAAATGGGGATGCTGTCCCACAATTGAATCAGTTAACCCGATAGGAGGATAGAATAGCGTTTCACTGTTTCAATTGTTGAAAGGGGATTCTGGAAATGAAAAAAAATGTACTTTTTGGAAGCCCAAATCTGCTGTCCTTTGCTAATGGATAAAAAAATATTTCGAACAAATAGTATCAGACATGAACAAGCAAACTAGTTTAATCGCATTTTGTTTTCTAGTGTGACCTTATTCGGTAACGAACGAACATTTACCTTCCACAACTTTTCAAAATATTCAAACATAGATGATTGCTACCTACCACCATTCAGTGTGGGTTAACGATGTGGGCACTACAGCCTCTGCTGAGTGGGATGATGTAGCTGGTGCTGTTGAATATGAGGTGATTCTGGAAAACAAACCTGAATACTGTTGGCACGTATTATAGCAATTTCTAATATGTCTTTTGCTGGACTAACCTAGGCACCAATACCTAGTAAGTGTGGCTGCTTCTGTGAGGGAGGACCATATGAATCCTATAAGTCGGTTTCATTCACGATATCCATTAATAGTAGATGAGTAATTCAGGGTATTTGTCCAATAGGACCAGGCCATGGTGGAGTGATATATGGAGTGGGAATCATATTCCATTGAGTTACACGCATAACTTTGCTGCCTACTATTTTGAATTGACGGATCCAAATGATGCAACCATCAACTCATCGTTTTATTTGCAATATGTTCAGGATCCAAATAATTCTAACAAACACGACTTATTCTGGGGATGGATGCGAATAGTACAATGGTTTACTCTATTGACAGTACAGATCGAATAGATGTACTGACGATTCACCTTCTGGTTAGGTTACCTTCATATTGAAAACTACAATTATCAAACTGCCGGAAGTACGTTGACCACAGATTTGATGGTTGACAATGATGCAACGATTTTAATTTCGACGTGTACAGGGCCTGACCCAAATGATGGCAACAGGGATATTGGGAGAGGAACTGTAGCAGATGAAACCTATCAAACCTCACCCCAAACCCCGCCAGCGACAATGCCTGGCTCCAATTTCAGCACCATTGAACACATCCTACCAGATGAGGGGATATGCAAGGAAAACTATATCAGACTAAAACCATTCAGGCACGCCTCCATGCTCAGATTGATGGCAAATTTGCCCGATGGTATGTTATTTCACTGCAAATGCCAAAGAACGCATCAGAAAAAACTGATGCTTGCACGTTAATTGCAGCCATCCTGTATAGCCGACCAAAACAACGTATAGCCAATTCTGGAGTGAATTATATGTCTGAGGTTGATTTATGCCTGGGCGCAATTTGCCCGGGCATTTTTTTAAAGTGAGTTTAGCAACTATTGGCCTGTCAAGCATTCAATTCAAACGCCATTGAACGCATATATAGGAATCAGAAATAGAGGTTTAGCAGAACACTAGTTGCTTATTTATAATCTGTTTTGTGCCCCGGGCTTTATCCACCCGGGGCTTTTTGTTGTCTGTGCCAAGGCAGTAACTATGATTTATCTTTTATAAAAATAGCCTGTGATTTCCCAGATTTTGGAAAGTGAAAAAAAAGTGTACACAGCACAAGCTTATTCAACTAGCAAATCACGGTGCCTACACAGGGAATTACGGTTTTTCGCTTAAAACCCCCTCTTTTTTGTCAAAAAACAGCAAATCAGTCCAGGAAACCCGGAAAGTGTACTTGTGGCGCTTGCTGAATCCAGCACCTTTACTCATTACATGTAATACCAAACAACTTTTAACTGATAAATAAATAAACAAAGTGATTTTTCTTTCTGCTCTTGCTGTAGTTGGGTTGTGCGTGAAAAAGAACAATTCAGCAACTTGATGAACTCTTCTTCGACGGAGTACTATCCAAACAACTGATCGAAATAGCGACTTGCTGTCGGGCTTGTTCTTGATGAAGATGGAACTTGTTGAAGGGGCTGAAGTTTTAGTTTGCCATGCTGATGGAAGTGAAATTTTTGAAACCGATGCTGCTGAAAACTACTACACCCAATGCTGGGATTTACATCAAGTTGTTAGCGGAAGACCTGATGGATATGGTTATTTCAGTAGACGGAAACTACCGTGACTTATTACTGAAGATTCTTCAAAGGAGTTAATTAATGGGGCGGCAGAAGGTGAACGGAGCCTGTCATTATCGTGGAAGATGATGTGCATACATGGTCAGTTGAGATAACGGACTGATTTGTTATTTAGCCAAACCGAGAATGGTGGAGGCGAATCACACAATCTATTCCTACCGAACAAGACTGTTGTAGTATTCTAAACAGGCTGGAGCGGATTCTGAATGAGGATCCTGTGTAGGCATAATATTTCAGTGATGGAATTCATTGAACATCCTACCAGATGGAGATGTGGATATGCAGGAAAGTTTATATCAGACAAAACCATCAGGCTGGCGCACTTCGTGCTCAGATTGATGGCAAATCTGCCCGATGGTATGTATGTTATTCACCGCAAAATGCCAAAGAACGCATCGTGAAAACTGATGGTTTCACGTTAATTGCAGCTATCCTGTATAGCCGACCTTAAACAACTAAGAGCCGGTTTGGGATTTTGGTTTGAGGCGAAAGCGAGCAAATTTAGTTTTAATTGAGGCAAAATTTGCAGCCGTAGTCAGGTTTACGGCGAAAATTTTAACGAAAAGTAAAATAAAATTTGCTGATTGACCAAACATAAAATTAAACATAGCTAATTCTTGGAGTGAATTATATGTCTGAGGTTGATTTATGCCTGGGCAAGCAATTTGCCCGGGCATTTTTAAGTGAGTTTAGCAACTATTACTGTCAAGCATTCAATTCAAACACCATTGAACGCATATATGAATCAGAAATAGAGGTTTACAGAACACTAGTTGCTTATTTATAATCTGTTTTGTGCCCGGCTTTATCCAGGGCTTTTTGTTGTCTGCGCCAAGGCAGTAACTACGATTTATCTTTATAAAAATAGCCTGTGATTTCCCAGATTTTGGAAAGTGAAAATAAGTGTACACAGCACAGCTTTATTCAACTAGCAAATCACGGTATCTATACATAAAATGATTGTTTTTCGCTTAAAACCTCTTTTTTGTCAAAAAATAGCAATCAGGTCAAAACCCGGTTAAAGTGTACTTGTTGGCGCTTTGAATCAGCACCTTTGCATCATTACATGTAATACCAAACAAACTTTTAACTGATAAATAAAAATACAATGACAAAGATGATTTATAAGCTTTCGCTGCTCTTGCTCGTAGTTGGGTTAGGTGCTTGCCAAAAAGAAACTATTGAAAAGAAAATTTCGGAGACAACTCCACAGGATAAAATAACAGAACGCGGCGGTGTCGACATTTCATTCGAGACGACCATCTTTGTTACTGAACAGCCTGTTAGCCAGCTTTGTAGAGTTCAACGTGGCAATACGTCCAACTCACCATATGACCTTCTAAACCAAATCACCGTTTTTGGAGGAGGAACTCCTATTGAAAATATTACGGGGATTGATATGATTGGGGCAAACTCTTTTTACATAACCACAGGTTTCGCCGGGAACCCTGCCTACAAAACCAGCTCCTGACGATTAACGTAGACTGGAATGCAAATACTGCGAACGTTGTTGCTGTAGTTGCTCCTCTAAATGGATTTGAGATGGTGATATTACCTTGATTGACTCTCCCAACTTTGGTTTGCAACCAGGTTTGATCGGATTGGATAAAAACGCTCAAATCTGATCTATTTGGAAAGTGGTCCGGTGGAATATTTAACCCTCCAATGGTATTCCCAATTCAAAATCTTCCACCTACAGTTTTGCTTCTGTGGCATTGTTCAAAGATGACTGCAATGATTATCAGATTTTGGTATCTGTTGCTGATAACAACGGCACCTTGACGATCTATTCAATTGATCCATTCATTTTAAGGCTACACCAATGCCAAACTGGGAAGTACTTCTAACGATTACATAATGCACATGTCGCAATTGGGGACAATGGGTGGGAACTTCAATACGGACATCACATAGATGGAGATCCAACGATTTGGTTTTAGTGAGGATGGAAATGATTCGTTGTTTATTGAACGTACCTTTGCCTTCAAAACCGTTTGTTTCCAAATTCCAAGTAATGGTATGAATGCGGTGGAGGATTTTGCAGTTAATGGTAGTTTAATCATCGATAAAGCCTGTCCATAGAGAAATGACTATATAAACAAAGTCTGCTTCTAAGGTAGTCTCGTAAGGTCAACTATGGGATGGCTTTTTTATATATCGGCCATAAATTCTCAAAAATTCTGACATTCGTACGTGAATGCCTAACTTTCGGGCAAAAAGTAAAATATGTCTGCGAGTACCGGTGAATTCAAGAAGGTAACCACCCATGTGGTACAGGAAATGAAGCACAACGGCGAAAAAATCGCCATGTTGACAGCCTATGATTATTCTATGGCCCGCATCCTCAACGATGCGGGAATCGATATTCTGCTTGTCGGCGATTCGGCATCCAATGTGATGGCTGGCCATGAAACCACCCTTCCCATTACCCTGGATCATATGATCTACCACGCACAGTCAGTGGTGCGGGCAGTAGACCGCGCAATGGTTGTTGTCGATCTGCCTTTTGGTAGCTACCAATCCAACTCAGATATCGCCCTGAAGAGCGCCATTCGAATTATGAAAGAATCCGGTGCGCATGCGGTCAAACTGGAAGGTGGTGCAGAGGTAGAAGATTCCATCAAACGCATTTTGCAGGCCGGTATCCCGGTTATGGGCCACCTGGGACTGACCCCCCAAAGCATCTATAAGTTTGGTACCTATACCGTCCGGGCTAAAGAAGAAGCCGAAGCAGCAAAATTGCTGGAGGATGCCAAACTTTTGGACCAACTGGGCTGTTTTGCTCTGGTGCTTGAAAAAATACCTGCAAAACTCGCTAAGGAAGTCTCCGAAAGCATCGAAATCCCAACAATTGGAATTGGTGCCGGACAAGATACCGATGGCCAGGTATTGGTTACTCACGACATGGTGGGGATTACCAAAGATTTTAAGCCCCGGTTTTTACGCCGGTATCTGGAATTGTACGATGCCATTGGCGATGCAACCAAGCAATACATCGAAGATGTTAAAAACAAGGAGTTCCCCAATAGCAAGGAACAATACTAGGGAGCGAGCAGCGTTAAAATGACTTCTGAATGGGTCATGGTCTGTTCCCCAACGTTCCAATAATCCAGATTTTTTAATCCTTTAATCATTCCTGGCAGCAATTGATTTAAAGATGCTGCAAGCCTATCCATCTGAAAGCAATCCTATTTAATTATGGCAAAAAAGAGAGTTTACTTTATGCGCACATTTGTTACCATCGCCCTTTTATTATTGGTAGGAGGCATTGTTTTGGCCTGGCAACCAGTTCAGGCAGTTTATTTTAAAGGGGTGCCGGATGAACTTGAAAATCCATACGTCCATATCCCAAATGGATCGACCTTTGAAGATTTGGTCGGGATCCTGTATGGCGGTGAGTATATTGATGATGTATCCAGCTTCCGGTGGGTAGCGGAGCAAATGAAATTTACCGACCGCGTTCGGCCAGGTCGTTATGAAATACAATCGGGTTGGAACAACCGCGAACTGATCCAGCATCTTCGCGCTGGAAAACAGGCACCGGTGAATGTCGTTCTAAACAACGAACGCCTTCTGGAAGAGGTAGCGGGGAAAGTTGCTGCATTTATTGAAGCCGACTCCCTGGAGTTGATCAACACGTTCTACGACCAAACTTTTCTAAATGAACTGGGATTTCAACCCGAGACGCTCATGAGTTTGTTTATTCCCAATACCTATGAATTTTATTGGAATACAACGGCAAAAGGTTTCGTCGAGCGCATGCTCAAAGAACATCTGAATTTTTGGAATAAAGACAACCGCCTTGCAAAGGCAGAGGCCCTCGGAATGACAACCGATCAGGTCTACACATTGGCCTCTATTGTTGAGCGTGAAACAAATGCCAATATTGAAAAGCCAACCATCGCTGGGGTGTACCTCAACCGGTTGGCCATTGACATGCGCCTACAGGCAGACCCCACCTGCGTTTTTGCAACCCGGGATTTCACCACGCATCGGGTGACGGAATATCATTTGAAATATGACTCCCCATACAATACCTATTTGTACAAAGGCTTGCCCCCCGGGCCAATCAGCATGGCCTCGATCAGTAGCATTGATGCTGTTTTGAACCGAGAAAAACACGATTACATCTATTTCTGTGCAAAGGGCGATAACTCCGGTACACATGCATTTGCAGTTACGTTTGCCGGTCATAATGTAAACGTGGCAAAACTTCGAAAATTTCAACGGGAACGTGATCGGGCTGCAAGGGACTAACCGGCTGCCTGAATTTAACTACACCAGGGTTTTTGGATAAATTTTATCAAAATGAACTACCAATTATTGGGTCGGTCTGGCCTTCGGGTTTCTGAATTGTGTTTGGGAACCATGACATTTGGAACAGAATGGGGTACAGGTGTTGATCGGGAAGGCAGCAAAGCATTGTTTGATGCATATGCCGATGCCGGTGGTAATTTTTTAGACACAGCCAACCGGTATACGGAAGGTACAAGTGAACGGTATTTAGGCGAGTTTATCCAGTCAGAGCGAGACCATTTTGTGCTTGCAACCAAATACACCCTTTTTGATAAAATGGGAGACCCCAACCTTGCGGGAAACCATCGAAAAAACATGATGCGCTCGGTTGAGGAAAGCCTGAAACGGCTTCAGACAGACTTCATCGACCTGCTGTGGGTACATGCCTGGGATGGTGTTACCCCTGAAGAGGAAATTATGCGGGGATTAGAAGACCTGGTTCGCAGCGGATTAGTTCACTATATCGGAATTTCTGACACACCCGCCTGGGTTGTTAGCCGGGCCAATACCCTGGCAGAACTAAAAAACTGGACGGCATTTATCGGACTTCAAGTCGAATACTCCCTCATCCAACGCGATGCTGAACGGGACCTGCTTCCCATGGCCAGATATTTAGGGCTCACACTTACCCCCTGGGGTGCTTTGGGTGGTGGTGCATTGACCGGAAAATACTTAAAAGGAGAGTCCGGACGGGTGCCAGCAGAAAGTGCCCGCAGAAGCGACCGTGCCAACCGAATAGCTGCAGTGGTAGTTGAAGAGGCTGAAAAACTGGGGGTTGAGCCAGGGCAACTTGCGCTCAACTGGACTCGGCAAAGCATGCCCGGCTTGGATGTAATTCCCATTGTAGGGGCCCGGACTCCGCAGCAACTTAAAAGTTCTATGGCTTGCCTGAACTTCGATGTGCCAGCTACAACCATGCAGGCACTGGATGAAGTCAGCAAGATTGAACTCGGCTTTCCACATGATTTTCTGGCGGGAGATCGAGTTAAGGACCTCATTTTTGGTGGCACTTATAACAAACTGAAACGGTAAGAATCAATGAAATTGTTACTCGTAGGAATGGGACCCGGAATGGGTATGTCTATTGCCCGGCAATTCGGGAAAAATGGATTTGAAGTGATCATGGTTGCTCGTAGCCAGGATAAACTTGCAGATTATGTAGCCGAATTAAAAAAGGAGGAGATTAACTCATCCGGGTATGTAGCGAATCTGGCAGACGAAGCCAGTTTTTCCAAGACCTTGAATACTATTTTAGCAGAACATACCGAGATAGATATTTTGCATTTTAATGCAAGCGCCTTTAACCCTGCAGTACCCTCCGAAATTAATCTGGAGCTGTTTGTAAGCGATTTCAAAACAGGTGTTCTTTCCGCTTTGCAGGCGGTTCAGGCAGTGCTTCCTGGTATGAAGTCAAGAAAATCCGGAGCGATTTTTATGACCGGTGGAGGTACCGCATTTCAGGCGCCGGCAGCGCTTGCATCCCTGGGGGTAAGTAAGGCTGCTATGCGAAATTTACTGTTCTCTGTAGCAGAGGAAGCAAAGCCATTTGGAATCAAGGTCGGCACCGTAACGGTATGTGGTATGATAGCCCCGGGTAGTTTCTACGACCCCAATGCAATTGCCGCGGCTTTCTGGGAAATGTACACGTCAGATCCGGAAAAAATGGATGTGGAACGCATCTGGAAAGAAGATTAATCCAGGCACATTTTAAGACTGACTAGCAATTTAGGAAGGTCCCGCTGTTATCCAATCAAACCGAGGTGGAAGTATTTATCTAACCACTTAAGTGTAAAATTGAATACTTCTTCTTTCTCCACTTCATTGTGGATCTCATGGTAAAGGCCTTCCCAGGATTTAAAACGAACATCACCCTGAACCCGACCAGCAAACTCTTCACTTGCCTCTGGTGAAGTGATTTTATCCTCACTACCGTGCATAATCAGCGTAGGGGTGGGTAATGTTCCCTTGTATGCATCCAGCCATTCACTGGCGGTAAGCATTGAAATGCCTGCCCGGGTACTTAATTGATCGTGTACATAGGGGTCAAACCGATACATATCTACAACGGCTTGATCTTTTGACAAAAAGTGCACTGCAAGCCCTGTTGGTAAGCGGAGTTTAGGAACAATTCGATGGAGAACTCTTCCCGCCAGAATTTTGGCTTTCGGGGCTGGAAATGCCAGTCTGATCCAGGGTGCTGATACAATCAAGAGTTGAACAGTGGGGTCTTTCCTGCGAAGCATGTAATTGAGGACCAGGTTTCCTCCCATCGAATGGCCGTATAAAATGAGCGGAACAGATGGATAAAGTTTTTGGGTATGGTTAATCAGCAACTCGATGTCATCAAAAAATGCATCGAGGTTTCGGATATGCCCTTTTTTTCCTCCACTTCTTCCATTTCCCTGCAGGTCAATTCCTGTAACTGCCAGTTGATGTTTGTTGTACCATTCACCCACATG
>JAWKLR010000053.1:0-19529 GCA_041392625.1 Saprospiraceae bacterium
GCGGAATTGATGTTTCTCAAATCGCAGACCAATCCTCATTTTTTATTTAATGCACTCAATAACATTTATACCCTGACGGTACTGAAGTCTGATCAGGCTCCCGACAACTTGCTCAAACTTTCGGGCATGTTGCGGTACATGCTGTATGAATGCAAGTCCGAGCGGGTTCCCCTGGAAAAAGAGTTGGAATACATAAAAAACTTTACCGACCTGTACCTACTGAAGGACAGCCGCGGTTTGAACGTGAAAACACAACTGGATACCTCCAGACCGGAACTTCCAATTTCGCCAATGCTATTGATTCCTTTTGTTGAAAATGCATTCAAACACAGCAAAATTGAGGATATTGAGCACGGATGGATTACCATTGATCTCACAACCAAAGACGATACACTGCAATTTGTTGTAGCAAACAGCAAGCCTGAAACAGCCGGTAGCAAGGATCAGCAGGGTGGAATTGGTCTGCAAAATGTACAAAGACAACTAGAGCTGCTTTATCCCGAAAACCACGCCCTGGAAATCCTGGATGAATCCGACCGGTACCAGGTAACATTGAAAATTAAATTGACATGACACCGGTTTATTGCCTCATAGTAGACGATGAAGAGTTGGCGCGGACACTGCTTGCCAATTACACTGCGCGTATACCTTGGCTTGAACTGGTGGGCTCTGTGAGTAATCCTGTGGAAGCCTCTGAGGTGCTAAGAGAAAAGCAGATAGACCTCATGTTTTTGGATATACAAATGCCAGAGATCAATGGCTTGGCCTTTTTGCGGAGCCTGTCTAAAAAACCGGGAGTAATTTTCACAACCGCATATCCGGAATACGCGCTCGAAGGATTTAACCTGGATGCATGCGATTACCTGCTCAAACCATTCGGATTTGACCGTTTCCTACAGGCGGTAAACAAGGCGCTTGCTATTATAGGAGGGGGCGAGAAAGCCCATCCGGTATCCGCTTCGGAGGAAACAAAGGATTTTATTATGATTCGCTCTGAACATAAAATCCACCGCATTCGCTATTCAGATATTTTGTACATCCAAAGCATGCGGGAATATGCTGCGTTTTATACAACCCACGGCAGGATTCTTTCACTCACCTCGCTCAAAAGTCTTGAAGAGTCCCTCCCGGCCAGGCAATTCCTACGGATACACAAATCCTACATCATTGGAATAAATCATGTGGATACGCTGGAAGGGAATATGGTTCATATCGGACAGGCTGCCCTCCCAGTTGGTGCCAGTTACCGCGATCAGCTACTCGCTTTTTTTTCCTGAGGTTTTGACATTGAACTTAGCTTCGATTGTGTTTGGATTTTTTACATAAAAAGTCTGAGCATGCAACCTTTTCCATTTTAAGTTCCCCTAGGCTTTTGTAATCAGATTATGCACGAACTAACACAAGAACAGGAGGCGCTTTTGGCCCATAAATGCGCGCAGGGAGATCGCATCGCCCAGCGCACATTGTATGAGTTGTATAAGGGTCGAATGTTTGGTGTTTGTTTGCGGTATGCCAACAACAGATACGATGCGGAAGATTTGCTTCAGGAAGGGTTTGTAAAAGTGCTCAAAGACATTCACCAATTTAAAGCACTCGGCAGTCTGGAGGGATGGATTCGGCGGGTGATCGTACATGTTGCCTTGCAATATATTAAAAAACAACGGCGACAATCCGAGCAGGAAGAGCAATTTGCTCGCGAAACTTTTTTGGAAGAAGCCAATACTTCTGTATTTGACACCGATGAAAACCCGGAAGCATTGATCAAACTCATGCAGAAAATGCCCAGTGGCTTTCGGGCAGTTTTGAACTTATACCTACTAGAAAATTACAGTCACCAGCAAATTGCGGAGGAGTTGGGTATTTCAGTGGGAACCTCCAAATCACAGCTCAATCGAGGCAAACAATACCTAAAAAACCTGTTAGAGAAAAATCTGGCCAATTGATTTAAAGCAAGGGCTTATGGATAACAAACAACACAATAAGGACAATAACCTGGAGGATTTTCTTCGAAAATCATTTGACTCCTTTGAGCCAAATCCATCCGACACGGTGTGGGATAAGATTGAAGAAACACTCAATGTACCTGCAGATTCAGCGCCCCCACGTATATCCCTGAACATGCGCTGGTTGATCGGGGCTGCAGCTGCAATGCTGTGCATTTTTACCTGCCAACAGTTCTATTTTCAAAATCAAATCAGCCACCTTCAAAAACAGGTGGAGAAACAGCAACAGGAAATTAAACTACAAGCAAATAAGCAAAATTCAACACCAAACAACTCAGAAGCAGTGGCTAGCAACCCGGAGACCACAGCAAACCAATCCACGGATACTCCAGGCTCAAATAAGCCCTTACCTGATCCAGCCAATCTGGCAGCTTCTTCTCCAACAAATCCCATTGCCCAACAAAATACCTTGAAGGAAGAACGGTCGCATACGAACCAGATATCCCATCCGGAAGGACATACCGCACACGGGATACTTAGTCAAGAGCAATTGGTTGACCGATCAACGGTAATACAACAAGCCAGTACTGATGGTGAATTTATTCCTGTAATTTCAGAGGATAAAAATGAAATAAAATCAATGGAAAGCCTGGCCTTGTTGGGCCAACCATTCCGATATATTTCCACTTCGGAAAGCCGGTCGATTCCAGGGCCAACAACCTTTGAGAATTTACCAGTCGCACCTAACGTAAAAACCAAGAATTGGGCTTTGGGTGTATTTGCCATGCCGGTGTTCAGCAGTACCAAAGTTGCAACTACACAAAGCAACGCACCAGGGCCTTTTAACAAACCGTCCAGCTCCTATGCGGCAAGTGGGAACGGGTTTTATTCTGGAGTTTTGGTGGAGAAAAAGCTTCCGCACTCCCTGAGTTTGGTCAGCGGACTGGCATATCAGCAACAAACGATCGATGCGAAGCACACAACCAATTTTAAGTTCAGTGATAGGAGGCCACCACATCATGGTGGTGGGCACCACCCACCTCATCAGGATTTTGAGCATCAGTTTGATTATGACCTGCCTACCAATACAGGAACGGTAGAGGTGCAGGTACGGGTTGCCGAGCAGGACAGTAATTTTCAAATCCCGGATTCAGAAGACTTGGAGATCAACACCTATACCAGCCAAACATCCAAAAGTTTGAGTGTCCCTGTTTTACTCAAATATGAGCTTGGATCTAAAAAGCACCAGTTTGCAGTCAAGTCCGGAGGTATTGTCAATTTCCTACTTCAAGATAAACTGGAACTGAATGGATATGAAGTCAATAACCCGCATCTGGAGATTTTAGCCAGTGACCCTGCGAGCCAAAGTACGGTTTCACGCGATAAAATGGGCTTGGATCTATTTGTTTCAGCGGGTTGGCAGGCTCAACTCACTCCGCAACTGCGGTTAGGACTTGAACCCAGTTTTGTTTTCAACCAAAGTCAACCGAGCAACTCGGTAAACGTCAAACAAACCCAGTTTGGCTTGAATGCTAATTTGAGCATTTTGTTTTGATACACAATGCAACCCTTCTAAAAGGCGCATTACCTAAGTAAGTATTCATCAGGCATGCAGTGCACGGCTTGCTTGTACTTTTTATAACCTTCAATTCTTATTAAACAGAATAATAATATGAAAAAAATAGCTTTAGGTGCCTTTGTACTGGTCTCCTTGTTGATTGCCTCTTGTGCAAAAGACAGCCTCAATACCGATCAATTGCAATCATCAAACCTGGCAACTTCTCTCCGCGGTGGCGGTGGAGGTAATGACATGGGCCAGCACTGCATGTATGGCGATACCCTCACTGTTGATGATTTGTCACAAGCGGTATTGGACTATCTCGCTGCTGAATACCCGGACGAAACGGTCGTAACTGTTGTGAGCAAACACAATGGCGCTCTTGTAGCCGTAGAACTTTCTGATGGCACCGTGCTTCTGTTCAATGCAGATGGTGAGTATATTGGTGAATGTGGAGCAGGTGGACCTGGCGATCATCACAATGGAAATCATTGCATGAATGGAGATACATTGACAGTAGATGACCTTCCTCAGGAGGTGATTGACTACATCGCTGCCGAATACCCGGATGAAACTATTTCAAATGTGGTTAGCAAACATGACGGACAGGCTTTTGCAGTAGAGCTCTCAAATGGCTCTGTTTATCTCTTTAGTGCCGATGGCACATTCATTGGCGAGTGCGGAACAGGTGGACCTGGACATACTCCAGGCAACAACTTCTGCACTGCCGGAGATACACTTACTGTAGATGATTTACCACAGGCAGTGCTGGATTACCTCGCTGCTGAATATCCGGATGAAACCATTGTAACGGTAGTAAGCAAGCACAATGGACAAGCATACGCAGTAGAACTCTCAAATGGTTCAGTTTATATTTTTGATGCCGATGGTGAATATCTGGGCGAATGTGGCACATTCGGCCCGGGTAACGGTGGCCCCGGCCATGGAGGTGGACACGGCGGACACGGTGGCCCAGGTCATGGTGGCGGTGGACACGGACACGGCGGCGGCAACTAATGGCCCATTTAAAATTCAACTTCTGGGTCGGATCCAGCAATTGAGTTTGGCCCGGAATTGAATTTAAGAACTGGTTGTTTAAAATTGAAAGCACGCCCCACATTTGGGGCGTGCTTTTTTAATCACCAAAATTATCTTACATCCCATTTTTGGTTTGACTCTAACCTCATCGAATGAGGGTAACATCCCCGTTTAAAACCAAGGGCTCGCCTGAGTAGGTAATGAGGCGCGCAACAAATTGATAGACTCCGGCAGGAGCTAAATTTCCATTTGTGCGACCATCCCATCCTTGCTCCGGAACACCTGGTTCGAAGTTTTTCTTCTCAAACACAAGCGCTCCCCATCGGTCATATACTTGCATCATTTCTACCCGCTGTATATAGTTTTCGGTGTCATACAGGGTAAAATATTGGTTGGCAGAAATGCTGGCATTGGGTTTTAATACATTGGGTTTATATACTCCGTAGTCTCCTTTAACCTCAACCAAAACGGTATCTGAGGCAGTGCACCCGGCTTCATCCCGGATAGTACAGGCATACCAACTTGATTCAAAGGGCGTCAGACTCCATTGAAAGCCTTCACTATTTTCCATACCCAGCCCGGAGGTCCATTGGATGTGTACGTTGGTATTGCTTGATTGGGCGCTCAACTCAACTACTGAACCAGGAGTCGTTACAATATCCTGTCCCAAAGTGACCTGGAGTTCTGCCGGATCAGGGAGCACCAACATCGTATCTGCCGCACAACCCAGTCCGTCCAAAATCTCTAATTGATACGTTCCGGAAGGGAGGCCCGGGAAGGTTCCATTCCCTACCCCGGTCTGTCCATTCAGAACAGACTCAAAAGGTCCGGTTCCGGTGGCAACTGAAACGAGTTCAATGCTTCCGTTAGATTCCCCGAAACAATCCGGCATACTCAGATCCAGATCAAACCCGGAAGGTTGTGGGTGCACAACAAATGGCTGGGGGTTACTCAAAACAGTGCAACCATTTTCCAAATCAACTTCTCCCGTTAAATCCATAGGCCCTACAGCCTGAACAATGAAATAGGTTTGATCCGGAATTAAATTGGTTGCACTAAAACTACCCGTGTAATTTCTATCCAGAAGCGCATCAGGCATGTTGTTTACTGACGTGTAAAGCAAGTACTCCAAGCCTTCACCGTTTGCTACCTGGGACGGGGCAACAACATTCACCTGAAGAGGATCCCCATGACATAAATCTTGTGGAACAGAAGCAAGATCACCTGCCTGTGACCCACAAAACTCTGTGCAATCATAGGTGCCCGAAACTACAACAGAACACCCATTGCTGCTTTGCTCAACCACAAATGCATAGTCCGTACCATTGGCTATAGGGGGCGATAAAAAGTAGTTGCTGTTCAATGCTACTCCATTTACTTTAAAGGGAGGTGTTCCATCCAGGTTGAATGCTACCCGAAACGCAGTGTTTGAGGGCAGGCAATCGTGGTTCAATCCGGTATATGCAGGCATGGATAAATCCTCACCAATCGAAAACTCGTACAGGTAGCATCCATCCTCGATTTGATAGTTACCAGCGTCGCAATAGTCCTGTCCCATAACTGAAACACACGGATCCGTACAGGTAATTACACCTGCAACGCCCAGATTCTGAACTACTTTTTCAAAACCAATTTCAAACTGGATGCTCTGACACGCCTGAGTTACCAGATACACTCCCGGATCGCAGTAACTTTGGCCCATGTAGTCCAAACAAGGCTGATCACAATTTACACTCCCAACAACTCCCATATTAATCAACTCTACGGGCTCAACAAATACCGTTACCTGATCCTCTTCGATGCAGCCATTGTCTGCATTGATCACCGAGAGCGTGTAGGTTGTAGTCATCGTTGGTGCGACTTCTATAGTCAGAGAAGACTCACCCGTACTCCAATCGTATATAAAATTGCTACCCTGACTGCTTCCTGCACCTGAAAGTGTCGTGGACTCCCCCTCACAAATTGTTACATCCGGACCGGCATCAGCAACAGGTGGCTGGGTATCTTCATCAACAAAGAAGAACTCCTGAGAAACACAACCATTCATATTATTTATTGCGATTGCTTCTACTGGCCCTCCGGAGCTTACAATAATCGCATTTCCTGATCCAGCATAGCCCCCGTTAACAAACCAATCAATACTTGCATCCGAAGGAAATACATCTGCAAAAATTTCTGCCGAGGGGTTATCACAGGTGATTATTCCAATGCCGCTCAGACTGATGAACGGAGGACTAAAGTCTTCAAATATCTCAACTACTCGTATTTCACAGCCATTAATTTCAGTATAGGTTCCCGGCTGAGAATAGGTTTGGCCATTGATGGTACACTCCGGTTCAAAACATGTGAGCGTACATTGATCATAAATAAAATTAATGTTCATATTCACTGGCTGGGCTCCAATAGAACCTCCACACCCATCGAGAATACAATCACAAAAAACCGTAGAGTCCTGCATATTCGTTGTATCCGGATTGGGTATAACTACCCACTCCAGCCAAACAGAATCCATCAGCATGGTATCCATGGTAAAAGGGAAGGTATCAAGCACCATTACATCAATAGAGTACACATCTACACTATCACCAAGAAACTTCATGAAGGATGGAATGTGCCAAATCAGCTGGATAGAGTCGGGGTCTTGATTGCCGCAGTCCGAAATGGGCGGGCTGCAATAGTATCCGTTTCCTGGCGCGCCCGGTAAAAAATCAAGCGTACAATCAATAGGAATAATGCTGTAACTTACCATATCACCAGGACACACATCTTCCGGACCAGTTACAGACCCATCGGTACATTCACATTGAATAAATGCCGGAGGTGTCGTTCCGATTCCATCGACAACACCGAGTGTAAAATCACAGGCATCGTTGTTTACTCCGGATATAGCGAGGTAGTAAACCGAATCAGGTTGGATTCCGGTCATACTCAGGTTTAAAGTCTGGTTGTCATTGACTGTGAACGATTGCAGCACTTGAAAACTATCGCAATCGCCCCCGAGTAAGGTAAAGACAAGCCCTTCACCATTGGCACAATTCTGCACCTCTGCACTCAGGGTTACATCCGTGAAACATCCGGCAAAACACAGGAAGCCTGTACCTTCCAGAAAAATGCCATTGATTGAGTCGCCGGTCAGACCGGCATTGCTGCTGCAATAACCATCCAGGTAGTTTCCACAGAGAAACGGAGCCGTTCCACAGGAATCGGACAGTGCTACCGGAAAGTTGGGGTTGGTACAATTTTGCCCATACAGCCCAACGGCCAATAACATGCTCAGTAGTGTATTTATTATTTGTTTAGTCATGGTGTTCAGATTGAATTTTCCTTAATACTGCTGGATCCACCCTCCCGTGAGGTGTTTTCCTTCTGTTGAAATGCGGACATAAAACAGATTGCCGTCAAGTGGTGCTTCTTCCAGTTGGAATTGGGCTGCACTTGAGTAGAACCGTCCGCGAATGCGTCCCAGTACATCAAACAGTTCGATGCTGTAGCGTTTGGCACCTGGCTGAGGTTCCCAGGCCAATTGGGTCGTTTGATGAAACGGATTGGGACTTGCCCTAAAAATGTTCAGTTCGAACTGGCTTAATCCATTGTCTGCATTCAGAGAAAGTGTATCCAAAGGGTTAACGATTCGATGTTGGACCGTGGTAGTAATTATTGCAGGATTAAAGTCAAAATATATAGCGGCGCTGTTTTCTATAAGTTGTCCCGGTTCAATTCCCGGTTTGTTTTTTATTGAAAAACTTACAAAGCCGGAAGAGGCCTCTTGATTTACATTGGAATCTGGTAGTGCGATGGGGTCAAAAACAAACTGTAGGGTGCCTGCACCCAGAACGTTCATTTGCATTGGATGGCTGGAAGCTCTCAGTTGGAGTGTGCTCAGGTCCAGGTAGGCAGATAGCGTATCCCGGATTTCAACCCGAAAAGCCGTGTCGGTGCCGGTATTTTGAAAACGGATCAAATACTCTATTTCAGCATCTGGTCGAATCCAGTGATCCGGTCCTGCCCCTGTTGGAAATGCCGTTTTATCATTGGGGTCGTACGAGCCAATATTAGCCTTGCATTCTATATCTGAAAAAGGATCGCCATCTCCGAGTGGAAACATTTGTGCGAATCCGGTTGAAAATGGGAACCCACCACAGCCCTCTACAACCAGGCTGGTGAAATCCGATCCGGGATGCCCTATGGGCTGATTAACCCTGAAGCACTATTGTTGCTCCGTTCGGATATACCACAATGGTCGTATCCTCTCCGGCCATCAACTGGATTGGGTCTCTTCTGAAAATGATGATATCTTCGGTTATTACGAACTCTACAGGCTCCAGCATATCCCCAATTCCCGTATTGGAAATTACAAGGATTGCTGAGTCGCCCACACAGGAACCTGATACCGAGAGGCTGGACATATCCCAACCCGGATCAATTTCAGTACAGATAGAGTCCGGGACGATATGTGCTTCAATGCAGTGATTTTGCCCTAATACGGTGTTGTCGCAATCGAGATAGGCCGTAAACTGGATCGCACCGGCTGTTTGTGAAGGTACAAATCCTATATCAAACCAAAGGGTATCTCCGGATTGTACAAATGGAGCAGAGGCCGTAGTGATACTCAGGTAGGGGTCGAGTATTACCTCAATACGCACATCGTCTGTCTCTGCCGGACCCATATTTCGATACTCCAGTTGGAAGTTGTTTTCAAAACAACGCCGTAGATACGGCGTGGATACATCTACAAACATCAAAGGGCAGTTGTACACCTCCTGAACCATAAAGTCCTGAACCGGGTCGGACATAGTGTCCAGTACCGTCCATAAAACAGAATCCGTACAGGCACTGTAGTAAGTATTGGGAGGCAACACAGAAACATACCAGTTGCCCGTATCTACTTGCAGTGCATATTGCCCCTGATCATCTGTCAACCCGTAAATTTTTCCTTCTGTTCCCGCAGCAACAACCAACCAGGAATCCAGGGCTGAATCGAGAGCGTCCGTGCTGCAATTCATATTTTCATCCACCAAAACCTGGCCACTAATTTCATGGCTCCAAATAGCACCAAGGGAATCGGTTTGTACCAACCAGGATTGTAGGGAGCCATCTCCGAACGAGGCCGTCTGACCAGTCATTAAAACACCTCCTGCCTGGTTTGCTTTTACATCCCAGAAAATATCGCCTTTCAATCCACCATACGTCTTTCGCCAAAGGAAATTGCCATCAGAATCATGCATCATCAGGAAGGCATCCCGATCTTCATCTACATCCGCTTGGATTGTTCCAACAATTGCAATTCGGCCATCTGGCAAAATTACAGCATCGTTGACCTCAATAATTCCTGGCACAGCATATGATCGGCTCCAAAGTTCATTGAATCCCTCATTGTAACAATGGAGCGCAACAATATTTTCCGCTATTACACCCAGCGCTTTGCTAACCAGAATAAAGTCCCCGTTATCCTTCTTTTGAAGAGCGCGAGCCCAAATATTACCTGCAAATGAAACAAGTGCCGTGTCTACCCAGTTTCCCTGTACGTCAGTACGGATCAAAAACGAGTTTCCTTGAAGCCCGGGAAAGAACCAGCCAGCGCCAATCGTTCCACCATCGGAAGTCGGAACAACACCGGTCATTTCGCCATATACTCCAAGGGGCAGTGTCCAACTCCAGAGGGTCTGTCCATTAGTATCCAAACGAGTGAGGTATGGAATAGGATACCAGTTATCCGGAGAGAGTTCCTTGTATTGACCACCATACAATGCAAATCCGTTTCCAAGGTCCTTTCCACCTACCGGATAGACCAGGGTATCGGCAAGCAAGGTTGTGCTTCCATCCGGGTTAAAGATGGCCATTTGCCCTTCCAGCCCTGAAGGGTTATCTACCGGAGAAGCGCCCCCGGCAAGCAACCACGTTCCATCAGGCTTTTTATAAAAGACATTTCCGTATTCATTCCATTGTCCAGAACCATGTGTCTGACTACTCAATACATGGCCCCAGGCATCTACATGATACAACAGCATGTCGGTACTGGCACCAGTCAAGGTATCTTGCTGACTACCGATCAGCAGGCTGGAACCATCTGGCAGCAACTGCGCGTTAAAACTCCGCTGTGCGCCTGCATCTCCGTAAAAACGCTGCCAACCCTGAGCGTTGGCGCACGTTACGATGAGTGCAAATTGAATGATGAATAGACTGAACTTTCTCATAGTTGTAATTGATGATTCAAAAATACGACGCTATGCTGCTGAGAAGCAAAAACAAAAAAAATGAATTCTCGGATTTTTTTTGCATTTTTACTTTATGATAAAAGTGTTTTCATTGCTGCAAAGTTTTTCAAAATCAGAGCAACATTGGTTCGAAAAGTTCCTGAAAAGTCCGGTTTTTAATAAAAACCAGGAAGTTGAAGCCTTGTATTCAAAATTTAAGGGGTTTATCAAAAGGAAAAAGCCGGGTGATCTTTCGGGCAAGTTTCTTCAAAAGCATTATCCGGAACTGGATTCTTCCTCACCGCATTTTCACCATGTTTGTAATTATTTGCAGGACCGGGCGGAAGTATTTCTTGCCTGGTCCAGTTGGAACGCTGACCCACAGGCACCCCAATTCAGTTTGCTGAAGGCATACCGGATCCGACGGGATGAATCCGGCTTCAATAAAGCCCTTGTGCGTGCGGAACAACTACTGGAAGATTCAACACTTCGAAATGCCGAATTTTACAGAAAAAAATACCGACTTGCACTGGAAAACTACGAGTTCAAACTGGGCAGCGGAAAAATGGAATCCACCGAACTGCAATCTATTTCAGACTGGCACGACCTCGGATTTATTGCCGAAAAATTGAAAAATGCCTGCATTCTGATGAGCCGGCAACGCCTGGACCCAAACAGTTTTGAAACAGGCTTGCTCAACTTCATTGTACGGTATGTGGAGCAAAACCCATCTCTTCTGGAGCATCCGGTTATTGCGGTGTATAATTTTGGGTTTAAAACGATTGCTGAACCGGAGTCAGACGAACATTTTTTTTCGCTAAAAAAAGTATTGAATCAATCTGAAAACCTGTTTGAGCCAAATGAATTGCGCGATATATACCTGCTTGCCATCAACTTTTGTGTACACCGCATAAATCTGAGACACCAGCAGTTTTTACAGGAAGTGTTTGACCTGTACAAATCCGGTTTAGCTGTGGGGGTGTTTTTAGAGTATGGTCAGCTTTCCCGATTTACGTACACCAACATTGCCTTGGCAGGGCTTAGGCTGCGCGAGTTTGAATGGACCAAGGACTTTTTGAATCGATATAAAGACAAGCTTCCGGAAACCCAACGGCAGGGAGCATATGCCTTTAATCTAGCAAAGTACCATTTGGAAATGGGCGATTACGCCTCCTCCATGACACTTCTTCAGGAAATCGATACCGATGTTGTTGTGTTGAATTTAACGGCAAAGGCCATGCTCATCCGGATTTACACCGAGACGGGTGCCAGCAATGCACTTGACAGCTTGTTATCCAGCCTAAAAACGTATTTACGCAGAAAACGGCAGCTGAGTGCTCAGCAGCGCGCAGCATATCAAAATTTAATCCGGTTTATGCACAAATATCAGGGACTGATCCTTGGGGACAAGGCCAGTCGCGATAAATTAAAACAGGAAATCGCAGCCTGCGAACTCCTTGCAGAGAAAGATTGGCTTCTAAAATTGCTTGAAGGGCATTCCCGATGACATCGGTTTTATACAAGCGCTATTCCTCCCAGTTGAACGAACGCTCAACCGCCTTTTTCCAAAAATGATACAAACGGGAACGCGTTTCCTCTTCCATATTAGGGTCCCAGGTTTTATCGACTGCCCAGTTTTGAATTAAATCCTCTTTGTTTTCCCAAAATCCAACAGCAAGCCCGGCTGCATATGCAGCACCCAGTGCCGTCGTCTCAATCATTTTTGGGCGGATAACCGGAGCATTCAGAATGTCCGACTGGAATTGCATCAGCAGTTCGTTCATCACCATGCCGCCATCCACTTTCAATGCCGACAATTTAATATCTGCATCCTTTTCCATGGCATCCAAAACTTCTCTGGTTTGAAAAGCCGTAGCTTCTAAAACGGCGCGGGCGAGGTGCCCTTTATTTACATACCGCGTCAAACCAGCAATTACCCCCCGGGCATCATTTTTCCAATAAGGCGCATACAATCCTGAAAATGCAGGAACAAAATACGCACCACCATTATCTTCCACTGATCGGGCCAGCGCTTCAATCTCACTGCTATCCTGAATCAGCCCCAGGTTATCACGCAGCCATTGTACGAGCGCCCCGGCAATTGCAACCGAGCCCTCCAGTGCGTATTGAACCGGTTGTTCGTCCAGCTGAAACGCTACTGTTGTGAGCAGCCCATGTTTTGACGGGACCTGCTGTTCTCCGGTATTTAGCAGCATAAAACACCCGGTGCCGTAGGTGTTTTTGGCCTCGCCGGGCTTAAAACAGGTCTGGCCAAACAAAGCCGCCTGTTGATCGCCCAAGTCTCCGGCAATCCGTACAGCCCGCAGTGGTTCGACTTTTATTTGTCCGTAAACCTTGCTGCTGGGCAAAATATGCGGCAGCATGTTCGCCGGAATATCAAGTGCTGCGAGTATTTCTGAATCCCATTTCAAAGTCTCCAGATTCATGAGTTGGGTCCGAGATGCATTGGTTACATCGGTTATATGCATGCCGCCGTTTACCCCTCCGGTGAGGTTCCAAATCAGGTAGGTATCCATGTTACCGAACAATGCATAGCCCTGTTCGGCATCTTTTCTCACCTCGGGAATTTCATCCAACAGCCAGCGCAATTTCAAGCCACTAAAATAGGTTGCCAGAGGAAGCCCTGTACGCGCACGAAACCAATCTGAGCCTAATTTTTCTTCAAAATATTTCACCAAACCATCCGTTCGGGTATCCTGCCAAACAAGCGCATTATAATAGGGTTTTCCTGTGCGTTTATTCCAGACTACCGTTGTTTCTCGCTGATTGGTGATCCCCGCAGCTGCAATGCTTTCCAATCGGATTTCTCCGTTTTCGCGTGCCTGATTGATGACTTGTAAGGTATTGTCCCAAATCTCTACCGGATTGTGCTCCACCCAACCGGGTTTGGGGTAAATTTGCTCGTGCTCTTTTTGGCCCAACGACACCATGTTGCCTTGTTTGTCAAAAAAAATGCAACGGGTACTTGTTGTTCCCTGATCGATTGCCGCGACGTATTTCATATGCGAAGTCCTAAAAATTATGTTTACCCAATGATACGACTTAATTCCATTTTTTTCGGTCTATGCCTCTGCTTCTTTTTTAAAACGGGGCTCGCCCAAAACCCGACAGTGGGTATGATCAATAACAATGGTCCGGTGCAGGACGGGTACACCTTGTTCGCACCACAGTTTAGTACCAACACGTTTTTAATTGATAATTGCGGAAAAAAAATTAATGAATGGACAAGCAATTACCTGCCGGGCTTAGGAACCTACTTGCTGGAGGATGGGCGTTTACTACGTGCAGCAAAAATACCCAATGGCTTTGTGGTTGGGGGGACAGGTGGTGCAGTTGAGTTGTATGATTGGGATGGGGATTTACTGTGGTATTTTGAATTCAGTTCTGACAGTTTACATCAGCACCATGATCTGGCTGTCATGCCAAATGGAAATATTCTGTTGAGCGCCTGGGAAGTTCATGAAAAAAGCGAGGCCATCGAACAAGGTGCAAATCCGGATTTGATCGGAGAAGAAGGAATTTGGTCAGAACGAATTGTGGAGATTCAACCTGTTTTTCCAGACTCGGGGCTTGTAGTTTGGGAATGGCGTGCCTGGGATTACCTCGTACAAGAGTTTGATTCGGGAAAAGATAATTTTGGAATTGTGGCAGAACATCCCAATCGCCTGAATTTAAATTATAAAAATTCAGCCCAGGATCCTGATTGGCTCCACATCAATGGGATTGATTACCACCCAGAGCGGGATGAAATTATACTGAGCTCGAGAAGTTTCAATGAATTATGGGTTATCTCCCATTCCAATTCCAACGCGGGGATTTTGTATCGGTGGGGAAACCCTGCGGCCTACAATCGCGGAGAAATAGCGGATCAAAAATTCTTTGGCCAACATGATGTACAATGGATTCCATCAGGCTATCCTGGTGCCGGCAATGTGCTGGTATTCAACAATGGATCGGGGCGGCCAGAGGGGAATTTTTCCAGCATAGAGGAACTCACTCCAGCACTCCAGGCTGATGGAAGTTATACTGCCCCCGGCCCTGGGCTTCCATTTGGACCCGACTCGGTAAGCTGGAAATTTTTAGACAACCCTCCAGGTAATTTTTATTCAAAAACACTTTCGGGAGCACAACGATTACAAAATGGAAATACGCTTGCCTGTACGGGGCAAACCGGAACCTTTTCTGAATTTCATGCGGATAGCCTGGTTTGGAAATATCAGAACCCTATTGGTCCAAGTGGCCCACTGACTCAAGGCAATTTCCCAATCAATACAACCGTATTTAAAATTCGCAAATACGCTCCGGATTACCCCGCATTTCAGGGCAGAACGCTGGCTCCAGGCGACCGGATCGAGTTGAATCCTCTACTTGACGACTGCATGAGTAATACAACTGTAGAGATTGACCCTCGCTACAAGATTTATCCAAATCCAGTCGTTGATTTTATCAGGATTGAAAACCCTTCCGACAACAAACTAACCATTCAGGTAACAGACCTGCTGGGTCGGCCGGTGTATTCCACAATTGAGCGGGGAGCGCGCATCCAAATTGATACACAAACATGGAATGCCGGCGCTTACCTGCTTTGGATCAGTCTTTATCCAAAGCAGGTAAGCCGGCAACTAATTATCAAAAACCCGGGTGCTAATTGACCCTGAGAATCTTAATTTCTACCCGTTGATTTCGTTTTCGACCATCGGCCGTGGAGTTGCTGGCAATCGGGCTTCGCTTTCCGTAGCCTTTGTAAACTACACGCTTTTCTTCAATTCCTTTTTCCACCAAATAAGCTGCCACTGATTTCGCACGGGCCGTGGAAAGTCGATCACAAAATTCATCGGGTGGAATGTTGTTTGTGTGTCCTCCGATTTCAATTACAATGGAGGTATTTTCCAACAGGAAGTCGAATACCTCATCCAAAACCGGGATACACTCAGGGGTCAGTCGGGAACTATCTGCCTCAAACTGCAGTCGTTCCATGCGAATGGTTTGTCCATTGCGCAACATACCAGGAGTCAATTCCGGCAAAATCCGCTTTTCAATGTCCATGGATAAATCGGTCTTACAGCCATTAACATCCGAAACGGTCACGGTGTTGGAACCGATATCCAGATTCTTTGCAGCAAGCGTCGATTCTCCGTTGTTCCATTCAATTTTGTATGGGGTGGTACCTCCTGTAACTTCAATAGTAGCACGGCCGTCGTTGGTCCAATCTTCAGAGGCACCAACCTTACGGATCAGGTTAATTACCAGAGGTTCTGGTGACTTAAGTTCAATGGATGCCTGCTGGCTTGTACCAGCCACATCCGATACTGTTACGGCATAAACTCCCGCTTTCAGCCCAGAAGCTTTTTCTCCTGTAATTGAAGGGGTATTCCAGGTGTACTTGTAAGGTGGCTTTCCGCCTCGAACCTCTGCAAGGATCGACCCAATTGGGTTTTCAGCACATTTAATGGCTTCCTCTTCATTCAAAGACAAAATAAGCGGTTGAATGTCCTCCGTAATTTCTACGGAATTGGTCACGGTACAGCCATTTGCATCCGTAACTGTAAACTGGTGTGTGCCCGGACCAAGTTCAATTGCTTTAACACCTTCCTCACCATTATCCCACTTGTAGGTATATGGGGCTGTACCACCTCTTGCCTTGATATCGGCACTAGCATCTGTCTTGTTGGTGGTTGCGGGACTCAACTGAATAGAGTTTGCTTTTAAAGCCTCTGGCTCTTTGACTTCAAACTGAGTTTGTGCCTGTGTCCCCAAACCATCTGTGATGGTAAGGGCATATGTTCCGGCAGCCAGATTGCTCAAGGTTCCACCGGATTGTTCCGGATTATTCCATTGATACTGATAAGGTTTTTTTCCACCTTTGACAATGGCTTTGAGTCCGGCAGACTGCTCGCCATTGCAGGCGATAGGAGTTGTTGCCTCCAGCGTAACTTTTAGTGGTTGAATAGTTTCTTTTATCTCAACCTGGGATGTGCTTTTACATCCATTGGCATCTGATACCTCAACCGTACGTACACCCGGGGCGAGTGCACTGGCTTTCTCCTGCGATTCACCATTATCCCAAGAAATTGCATATGGCGGTACCCCGCCTTCTATTTTCACGGATGCTTCACCATCGGTATTATCGGTACTTGCATCTGCAATTTTAACTGCATTCGCCTTTAAGGGTGATGGGGCATCCACCGTCAGGCTGCCGGATAATGTTGTACCCTCTGCATCCGTAACCGTAACCGTGTAGCCACCTTTAGCTACGCGAACAGGGCCTTGTCCGGACAGACCGGCCTGATTCCAGGCGTACTTGAACGGGCCTTTGCCGCCTTCAACCTGAACCTGAATTTTTCCCTGATCCTGCGCACACCTGATTTCTTCAACTAAGGTGATGGTCACTTTCAATGGAAGGATATCCTCTGTGATGGAAACAGAGCCCGTTTTGGTACAGCCATTTCCATCGGTAACCGTTACACTGTGATTTCCTGCGGCCAACCGGCTTGCCTCCTGGGTAGTTTCTCCATTGTCCCATGCAAACGAATACGTACCGGATCCGCCCTGTACCTGCACATCTGCTTTACCATCTGCTGCATTCACATTGGCTGAAGCACGGACAAGTGCTACTGCTGACAATGGAGCAGGCTGGGCCAACGTGATGGTTGAAGAAGCCGTATTGCCCTGGACATCTGTTACTGTAACTACGTATTTGCCGGCTCCCACTCCGGATGCCTTTTCAGAATTCCAGGCGGGATTACTCCAGGTAAAAGTATATGGGGCCTTCCCCCCTTCAACTACGGCTTTAAGTTCTGCAGATTTTTCGCCGGCACATTTTATAGGAGTGGCCTCCTCGAGACGGACATTCAGTTCTGCAATAATCTGGGTAACATTGACGGTAGCAGTTGCTTCACAACCTTCGCCATCGGTCACGGTAATAGAATGCACTCCTTCACCCAGTTTATAGGCTGTTGATTTGCTTTCTCCGCTATCCCATTTGTATTTGTAACGCGGACTGCCTCCGGAAACAGTAACTTCAGCACTGCCATCTCCGGCGCCAAGTGCACTTTCAGGCTTGAGCACCTTGGTAACCAGTGTCATTCGCGGGTCAGCCAGTTCGACCTCCGCACTTGCTTCAAGGCCTTTACTATCGGATACTGTCACTGCGTATTTGCCTGGGTTTAGTCCTTGAGGATTTTCGCCCTGTACTGCTGCATCAGACCAGGTATAGGTATACGGCGCAACGCCACCACTGATTTTCACTTTCAAGGCTCCATCGTTTCCGGACCCTTTACAGGAAATGAACTGGTCAACTTCACACAGCACATCCATATCGTTTTCCGGCCCGATTCGGTACAGTCCTTTATCCTGTGTGCCAACCCAGATTTCTCCGTCCTTATCGGCGGCCAAACAGGTACCAAATTCGCTGGTATAGTCTTGAGGGCCTGCATAAATTTTATATGTATCCTCAAACCAATCATACTCTGCAACGACCGCAGATAAAATCCAAATTTTACCGTTGGGGGCCACATCAAAATCGTAGATTTCCCGCTCCTGAACACCATCATCCAGAACAATGGCCTGCCACTTTGAACCGCCCTCAACAATCCACAACTCGCCATCAGCCAAAACATAAACATCATTCCCAAACTCACGGATTCGTTGTACTCCGTATCCGGATAGGTCAAACTTCCATTTAGAGCCATCTCCCACCATTACACCTTCTTTGGTACCTACCCAAAACAAACCTCTTTTATCCTTAAACACCTGGGTGATGTGGCTGGATTTCATTTTTGAGTTTCCTGAATTGATCTGCTCTTCCAGTTGCAAACCGTTCTGTGTATTGAAAAAGAACAAACCGTCTCCTGACGTTCCAAGCAACAGGCTATTGTCTCCTTCATCATACCAGGCAGAAACAAGATCTACAGATCCTCCGATAGCTGCGGAAAGCGCTTCTTTTGAAAAGGTAAAATTGGTATTACCTCCCCAAAATGCCAATACATTTTCTTCGCCGGGTGTTCCGGGAAGCAGGGAAGTAAGGTCGCAGGCCTTAGCCTGGTAAATGCTTTTTGAGTTGGAAATGAATTTGGAATTATCAGAGCCAATGGCAATGTTATTGATTGCTCTCGCCCGGTCTACACCACTACACCGTGTAGCCATCCAGGGCTTTTCTTTCTGTGCATAACCAAATTGAAATTGAGAGAGTATTCCAAGAAGTACCAGCGCTGGTACAAGTATGTGCTTTTGCATTCTTAATATTTTGACTATTCGTTCCGCAAAGTAACGGAAAATAGATGCGAAAACGTATGTAACATCCAGACAAAGGCATACGTTCCCACCCCCAGATTTTGGTTGCGGTCCAAAACCAAGAATAAAACAGGAATTTTCAATGGGAGTTTAGTGGGCGTTTAAACGGAGAAAAGCAACTGATAGCACAGCGTGCCTGCAATCCCTCCCAGAATTGGCCCTACTACAGGTATCCAGGCATATGCCCAGTCAGAGCCCTGCTTATCTTTCAAGGGCAACAATGCATGAACAATTCGGGGACCCAGATCGCGTGCGGGATTGATCGCATATCCTGTTGTGCCTCCAAGAGATAAGCCTATGGACAATACCAATGCTCCGACAACCATTGGATTCAGGCCTTCAGCAAAGGAGTTTGATCCGATTGCAGACAGGCCAAAGAGCAATACAAATGTTCCAATGAACTCGCTGGTCAGATTGGACGTTGTGTGGCGGATAGCCGGAGCGGTGCAAAATACTGCGCGTTTAGCATCAGCATCTTCTGTG
>JAWKLR010000054.1:0-17888 GCA_041392625.1 Saprospiraceae bacterium
ACTAAAACGCATACCCCACCTGGAAGGCGCTGCTGATGCCTGCACCGTACAGGTCGTCGTCGAATACGGAGTTGAGAGAGAGAGAGAAGCCGATGGTCCAGTGGTCTTTTACGAGGGTGCTGAAACCGACCCCTATTTCCGGGGTTAGGTAACTGGCTTTGGATCCCCGATCGAAATCAAATGGATAGCCCAGTGGTCCGTTGTTTTTAGATTTTACTTGCGTGTAGCCCATTCCGGCTTTCACAAAAAAGCCTCTAAACGCACGTTTGGGATAAAAGCGCAGGTGCGGGTTTACGTGGGTAATTTGGTTGTTGTCATCGGCGCCTGCTGTGATGTCGCCACCAATTGTAAAGCGTTGGTCGAGGCGGGCTTCTGCTCCTGCGCCGAACGTCAGTGGCATATCAAAGTCTTCCTGATAATGGTACATCGAGCCCAGTCGGACGACGATGTCGGGATCTGCATTTTGTGCTATAGAAAACAGGGGGAGGGAAATAAGGCTGAAAAATAACAGGTAGTGCTTCATAGTCTGGTTCATTTTGATGTGTAAAAGTGTCGATTTGTTTCTGGATGTATAAACCAACTCAAACAGGAACTTGTTTACAGTATTTAATATTGGTTAATCGGTTGTTAGGGTAGTGTTAAAACAGCTGGTTGTGTGGAGATTGAGTCAATTGGCGTGCTTTTAAATAAAAAAACAATGAGAATTCACAACAATAGCGAATTTTCGCTTGTTTTGTTTCCATTAAATAGCCCGGCCTTTGTACATTTGCAGCGAAATTAGAAATCAACAATTTACGGGTTTGTTCAAAGCCCATTTTTGAATAAACTTAAAGCCTTAACGCAGGTTTTGTTTTTTACTCCATATGGAGTTTCGACAAACTGCTATATAACCACTTATACGTATGAAAATTCTGGTTTGTATCAGCCAAACACCCGATACCACGGCGAAGGTTTCATTCAATCCCGAAGGCACTGCTTTCAATACCAACGGGGTTCAGTTTATTATGAATCCGTACGACGAATGGTATGCTCTGGTGCGTGCATGTGAATTGAAAGAAGCGAATGGTGGATCGGTTACCGCAATTCATGTCGGTCCGGCTGCCAATGAAACAACCATCCGGAAAGCCCTGGCCATTGGTGCCGACGATGCCGTGCGCGTAGATGCCGAAGCTACAAGCACTGCCTTTGTTGCTGCTCAGTTGGCTTCCTATGCCAAAGAAGGTGGGTTTGATCTCATTTTTCTCGGAAAAGAAACCATCGACTACAACGGTTCTGAGGTAGGCGCGATGATCGCTGAAATGCTTGATTTGCCGTACATTTCCTATGCAAGCAAACTGGACCTGAATGGTAATACGGCTGTAGTTGAACGGGAAATCGAAGGTGGTGTGGAAGAACTGGAGGTGGATATGCCTTTTGTACTAAGTGCCGCTAAGGGAATGGCCGAACAGCGCATTCCAAACATGCGTGGCATTATGATGGCTCGTCAGAAGCCTCTAAATGTTGTTCCTCCGGTAGAAGTAGCGGAAACAACCAAGGCTACGCATTTTGAATTGCCACCAGCCAAAGCAGGCGTGAAACTGGTCGATCCGGAAAACATGGACGAACTGGTTCGCTTGCTGCACGAGGAAGCCAAAGTGCTCTAAGCCCTTTGCACGTGTTCATCCCTTCTTTTAACTTCAATTAAGTTTCGATATATCATGGTATTAGTTTATGCCGAAAGTCTGAACGGACAATTCAAGAAAGCCGCGTTTGAAGCGGTGAGTTATGGTAAAAAAACAGCAGATGTGCTCGGAGTTCCCTGTGAAGCCCTAATCCTGGGCACGCAGGCTGGAAACGCAGCAGAACTGGGAAAATACGGTGCAGCCAAAGTGCATCAGGTTAGCGATGCCGGTTTGGATGCATTTGATAGTCAGGTATATGCTGCTGTCATCGCGGATGCAGCCAAAAGCCTGGGTGCTCAGGTGGTGGTTTTGAGCCACAGCAGCACGGGAAAATCTCTTGCAGGCCGATTGGCAGTGCGTCTGGAAGCCGGGCTTGGTTTTCAGTGAATTCTGTTCCTGAAGCGGCAGGTGGTGGTTTGGTTGTGAAAAAGGTGTTTTCTCCGGAAAAGCCGTCGCTTCGTACACCATTAGCAGTCCGGTAAAAGTATTAAGTCTGATGGGCAACGCCCTCCGCCCGGAAATTCAGGGCGATACCGCTTCTGTGGAAGCGCTTTCAGTTTCTGTACCGGCCTCTAAGGTTCGGGTTAAATCGGTGAAGCGCCAGGAAGGCACGGTTCCATTGCCTGAAGCTGAGGTGGTTGTATCTGCCGGTCGGGGAATGAAAGGCCCGGAAAACTGGGGAATTGTGGAAGACCTGGCCAATGAGTTGGGCGCTACCACTGCCTGCTCTCGTCCGGTTGCCGATACCGGTTGGCGTCCACACCACGAACACGTAGGACAAACAGGTATCGCCATTCGCCCAAACCTCTACATTGCCATTGGTATCAGCGGAGCGATTCAGCACCTTGCCGGTGTCAACAACTCCAAGGTAATCGTGGTGATCAACAAAGATCCGGAAGCCCCCTTCTTTAAAGCGGCCGACTACGGCGTCCAAGCCGACCTGTTCGAGGTGGTGCCACGCCTGACAGAAGCGATCCGCAAGTTTAAGGCGGAGTAGTAAGTGATTAGTGGTAAGTGTATCTGAACATACTTACCACTTACTACTTACCACTTACCACTTACCACTTACCACTAATAACTAAGTTTCCTTATCTACTGAAATCGTCGTACCTTTGCGCGCCACTAAGAAAAGTGGGCATTTTGTAAATTTTTCCCCGGTATGAAACGAATCGAGCTCGATATTGTAGCACTTTCACACAGCGTGACCCAATCGCACAATTATGCGGTTGTTTTGGGCGAGCGCAATGGCCAGCGTCGGCTTCCGATTGTGATTGGAAGTTTCGAGGCACAGGCGATTGCTGTTGCTATGGAGCGGATGGTTCCCAACCGCCCGCTGACGCATGATTTGTTTAAGAATACCCTGGATAGTTTTGGTATTGAATTGCGTGAGGTAGTCATCAACAACTTGTTGGACGGGATTTTCTTCGCTCGTTTAGTTTGTATGAAAAACGGGGAGCCATACGAAATTGATTCCCGTACTTCCGACGCCATTGCGATGGCAGTCCGGTTTGAGTGTCCAATCTATACCTACGATTTTATCCTGGAAGCAGCCGGGGTCATCCTGGATGATCAGGATGAAGAAAGTGCCGTTCGCTCCGAAGTCGGCGCCGATGCACCACAAACGGCCACGGAACGCCTGGAAAGCATGACACTGGATGTCTTGCACCAACGTTTGAAAGAAGTTCTGGAATCGGAAGACTATGAGTCTGCCGCCAAAATCCGGGATGAAATCAAGCGCAGAGAGGCGAAGGACTAGGGCATAGCCCAGGCGGCTATTTTTGTAGCATTTATCCGTTTTACAGCATCAGATTTTCCTATACCTCCAAATCAAAGTGGTATTCCAGTTTTTCAATTCTTGGAAATCCATCGGCTGTGGTATTGGTGTAAATTATCCGAATGGTAATGGTTTCGGATTCTTCTTTTTCACTGCTGTCAAAAACGGCCTGGATTACTCCTTTTTCTCCCGGAGCAATTACCCCGCGCGGGAACTCAATGGTTGTACACTCGCAGGCATCCACGATGTCGATTTGAATGTTTTCACCGGAGGTATTGGTGAATTCGTACTGCATTTCGCGCTTTTCTCCTTTTTTTACCGTACCCAACTCATGCATTTGGGAATCCCAGGTAACAAAGGGTGGGGCAGCAGCAGGGCTTTCCTGAACGGCTGATTTGCTGCCAAAACACGATGCAAAAAACAGCAAGGCTAACAATGGGATAAAGGATTTCATGTGGGCTAAATTTTGTGCTTTAAGGTCTTTGAATTTTCTAAATGCGCATCCGGGATACAGATGCTGCCATCAGGCCAAACGCTTCTCTCATCACCCAATTTTATTCCCCTTCATGGCTTCGGCGATGGTCACATCCATAGCCCGGTGTGCCAATGGGGTGGTGTAGTCGTTTAATGCTTCTATGGCTTTGTGAATGTCGTCCTTTTTGCCGGATTGTACTTGCTCCTGCAAGGCTGTTAACAAGCCGTTTGTATTCCGCTTTTCTTCCTCGCTGAGGATGCCGTCGTTCTGTTCGAGGAACTTTTTGCCCGACAAGATCATGTTGTTGGCTTCGTTGCGGGCTTCGAGCAGGCCGCGCACCTCCATGTCTTCTTCGGCATGCTGGATGGACTCCAGGAGCATTTTGCCCATTTCCTCCTCGCTGATGCCATAACTCGGTCGGATATCAATTTCCTGGGCTACTTCCGAGCGCAATTCTTTGGCTTTTACTTTCAGGATGCCGTCGGCATTCAGGATAAACTGGATTTCGATTTTCGGCAACCCCGCCGGCATGGGCGGAATGCCTTTCAGGATAAATTCACCCAATTTCCGGTTGTGCTCAACCAAATCACGTTCCCCTTGGTACACGGCAATTTTCAGGTTTTTTTGTCCGTCCACCGATGTGGTGTACTGCCGCCCGGCCTTTCCGGGGACTTTGGTGTTGCGGGGAATGATGGTATCCATCAGTCCACCCACCGTTTCAATACCCAGCGAAAGTGGGGTGACATCCAGCAGCAGCAGATCGCGCTGGTTGCCGGCCAATACGTCGGCCTGCACTGCTGCTCCCAGGGCAACTACTTCATCCGGATTCAGTTGGTCGTACACCGGCTTCCCGAAGAACTCTGAAACGGCTGTTTTTACGCGTTTGGTGCGGTACTGCCGCCTACCAACACCACTTTGTCGATTGCATCCGAGTCTTTTCCGGCATCTTCAGGGCGTGTTTTGCAGGCGTCCAGGGTCTGGAACCAGCGGCTCTATCAATGCATCAAATTGGTTGCGGCTCAGCCTTATTTTTGACCCTTCAGTTCCATCTTCACTTCATCCTGATCGGAGGCCTTTTTGGCCTGTTCTGCTGCCAGTCGCAACTCCCGACTGAGGGATTTATCCTGTCTAGATCAGACTCTGACAGGCCGAGTTTCTCCCGTATTTGATGGCCTGGTCAAAGTCGTCCCCACCCAGGAAGGTGTCTCCGTGTGTGGATAAGACTTCAAAAATGCCGTCTTGAATTTGTAAAATGGAAATATCAAAGGTGCCTCCGCCGAGGTCGTACACGGCGATGGTTTCGCTGATTTCCGGGTCCAAACCGATACCATATGCGAGTGCTGCTGCGGTAGGCTCATTTACAATGCGGAGGACATCCAGTCCGGCCAGTTTGCCGGCATCCCGGGTAGCCTGCCGCTGGGTGTCGTTGAAGTATGCAGGCACGGTAATAACCGCTTTGGAAACGGTACTGCCCAATTCGCCTTCTATTCGCGCTTTCAGGGCAGACAGGATGCGGGCGCTGAGTTCGATGGGGGTAAAGTACTTTTCATGCACTTTGATTTTCACAAGAGCCTCTGCATCATCATCCAGGATTTTATACCCAAAAAAGTTCTCAAGTCTTTTTACATCGCTGAAGGATTTACCCATCAGTCGCTTTACTGAATAGATGGTGTGGGCCGGGTCGCTGATTAGCATCTTGCGGGCGGCGTCCCCGACAATCAGGCTGTTGGCACTGGCAAAATGCAGGATGGAGGGCATCAGACTGCTTTTCCCGTCTTTATCCCGTACGCAAACCGGATTTCCATCCACCATGTGGGCCACCAGGCTGTTGGTTGTTCCTAAATCGATTCCAATAATGGTCTCCTTGGCTTTTTCCAAAGATCCATCTTTCATATTTATTGAAAAGGTTGCCATTCTATAGAGCTGCTTGGGTGTTTGTTCTTACTTTAGGCCATCGGAAGCCGCAAAACTAGAAACACTACAGTTAAAATTTAGTTTAGTCATGAAAAAGTTCTTTGAATCCAAGCCCAATTTGCTGTGGATGGTCCTGTCGGGATTCTTTATAACCAATGCCCTGGTCGCAGAATTCATGGGAGTGAAGTTGTTTTCTCTTGAAAAAACACTGGGGTTTCAGGAAGTCAACTGGACACTGTTTGGTCAGGAGCACTTGTCGTTCACCCTGACTGCCGGCGTGCTGCTCTGGCCTGCTGTTTTTATCATGACGGACATCATCAACGAGTACTACGGACGCCGGGGGGTGAAACTGCTTTCCTACCTCACAGCCGGACTAATTGCCTACGGCTTTCTCATGTTGTTTCTGGCTATGCACCTCGATCCGGCCGATTTTTGGCGGACCGCCCACATCAAGCCGGATTGGTCGCCTGAAAAGCAGGACTTAATCCGTTCACAGGTTTCCGATTACAATACGGCGTATTCGGTTGTTTTTGGACAAAGCATGTGGATTATCGTAGGCTCGCTCATTGCCTTTTTGGTTTCGCAGGTGGTGGATGTGGGTGTTTTTCACCGCATTAAGCGGATTACCGGTGAATCCAAAATCTGGATGCGAGCGACAGGCTCAACCCTGGTTTCCCAGTTTCTCGACAGTTTTGTTGTCGTATTCATCGCCCTGTACATAGGTCAGCAACTTCCCTTTATCCAGGTTTTTGCCATTTGCATTATGAATTACATGTACAAAGGATTGATGGCAGTGGTACTGACTCCGGTAATTTACGGAGTGCACTGGGTTATTGATTCCTACCTGGGTGAGGAGAAAGCCACCGAGATGAAAGAAGCCGCTCAATTGTAGATATCGGTCAGGATTTACCTACACGTTTTGTGGAAAGTGGGCCCCGTTTTTCTTCATGTCTTTCGCTTTCATGATCAGTGCTGCGATCATATCTGGCGAGTGGTTAGACGTGTCAAGAATGAGATCAAAGTTGTCCATATTGGAACAATCGGCGCCATATTTATCCAGAAAACGCTGGTTCTCGCTGGCTTTGCGTGCCAGGAGTTTGTCCATTGCTTCCTGCAAATTTTTGTATTGCTCGCTGTTGCGCTCTTCGTCGCCGAGAATGCGTTTTGCAGCCGTCTCAACATCCACTTTCAGGTAGACCTTGAAGGAGTTTGGAATAAAGAACCAGGCCAGCCGGGAATCAATTACAAAACCCTCAGGATTGGTATTGAGGTCTTTGAATACCGAATCAATTTTTTCATCAATTGATGGATCGGTATCCGCCAGGCGGTTCATTTCCAGGGTGTCCATACCCATATCCGCAGCCAACTGCCGCTGGATCTGTCCGGTGGAAAGGTATTGGTATCCGGTTTTCTCACACAGCAGCCTGGAAACCGCACTTTTTCCGCTTCCTAAATCGCCTGTAATGGTAATTTTATTCATAGTCTTTCTTTCGAGGGCGCAAAAGTAACTAAAGTTACTGGTAAATGATATGCAGTCTGTAAACAAATCAGAACAACCCCATCAGATATCACCCCCGGTAGAGACGCGATTCATCGCGTTCCTACGATCCGGTGTGGGAACTTTGCGTATTTTCGCGTCTGATCCATTTTACCAAAACAAGATAAAAACAGCAGCAGCATGAAAAACAAGCACCTGGTATTGATAGTGTTTTGCACCGTACTTTTAGGTGTTGTTTTTCGCTATTTTCCAGTCAGCGGAGAAGGGATTTCGCATAAGGATTTGTTGCGCCTGGAACCGAGTTCAGTCGAACATGTTTTTTTGAAAAAAAATGCGGAACAATCTTTTCGCTTTATCCGGGTAGGGACACAATGGATTTATGAAAATGGCGGAAACCTGGTACCTGTTCCAACGGGCATTCTGGATTCACTGCTGGCAGGAGTTTGTCCCTTAATTTCGGAGGGACTCATTAGCAAACCTAAAGAAGATTCATTGGGGTTGAATGCCAGGGCCTGGACGCTTCAACTGGAGACGGGTGATGGCCGCAAGGAAGAACTACTGATAGGACCGCCTTTTGCCGACGAGGAACTGGGGCAGTGCACCTACGTGAAACTGCCAGCACATCAGGGCGTGTACCAGATTAAGGGCAATTTGCGCGCTGCAATTTCAATCAATCCCGTTGCCTGGATACAGGAGTCACTCATTTGCAAATTACCCGGACCTACCAACCGACTGGAAATCCAACGACTGGGACAAGATACGCTCGCCTGGGAACGGATAGACAGCCTGGGTTTGTGGCAGCAGTTAAATTCAACTCAAAAATTGGTTTCATCTGATAGCATGAACCGATGGGTTTCCTGGATAGCCAGTTTGGCAACGAAATCGGAACCGGCACCGTTCTTCAATGAATTGCGTGCCGAAGAACGACGGATCGCTCAAATCGACATGGATACGGATACGGCATTTTTGACATTGAACCTTTATTTCCTCCCGCAACCGGATGTGCCGGATGAGTTTCGTAGATTGGAGCATAAGCCTCGTGCACAAGCCTCCTACATTATTCAATCTTCCGCACAACCGGCTAAGTGGTACGTACTATACGATACCGCATTGGCACAACGCATTTATCGCGATTATTTTCCAAGCGAAGACTATGAAAAGTAAACAGACGCTGTTGAAAAACTGGGGCAATTACCCCGCTGTAGATTCTCAGGTTTTTTCTCCGGATAATAAGGCTGAAATCCAGGATTTTGTGAAAAATGAGACCCGCTTGATCGCACGCGGCAACGGTAAATGCTACGGCGATGCCGCCCTGGCACCAAAAGTACTCTCCACCTTAAGCTTGAATTCCATTTTAGACTTTGATTCCGAGACCGGGATTATTCATTGCGAAGCCGGAGTATTATTGCGGGAAATCCTGGATCGTGTAGTTCCTGCCGGATGGTTTTTTTATGTTACTCCGGGCATCAAGAACATCACCGTTGGTGGAGCCGTAGCCAGCGATGTACATGGGAAAAATCACCCGACGCACAATTGCTTTTCACACTATCTGAAAGCATCGAATTGATGCGCGGCGATGGGGAAATCGTGTGGTGTTCCAAAACAGAACATGCCGATTTGTTTTGGCAAACCTGTGGCGGTATGGGCTGGACCGGGGTCATTCTTTCTGCCCGGTTTCGTTTGCGTCCTATCCAATCTATGAACATGCAGCAAAAAGCGGTGCGTGGCTCCAACTTGGACGGAACTGTTTGCAGCTTTGAGTCGCACGCGCATTACGGAATATGCAGCAGCCTGGGTCGACTGTCTTTTTCCAGACCGGCCAAAATACCGGACGGGGCGTTGCTTATTTTGCCGATCACGTGCAGGAACCAGATGCTGAACTGCTGATGATACGAACCCCAAAACGAGCAACATTCCCATGTATGTACCTTCCTGGGTTCTGAACCGCTGGTCTATTGCTTTGCACAACCAAATGCTCTTTACGAAGGACAAAGTTCGGATAAACAGGTGTCGATTGATCAGTGGCTTATCCGTTGGACAAGATTCGCAACTGGAACCGACTGTACGGTCGCCGTGGATTCATCCAATACCAGTTTTGTATCCTGGAAGCAGAGGCGGAAGCCGGAATTTTGGAGGTGTTGAAATGCATTCAGTCGGGCTCCAACCGTCCTTTCCTTTCTGTATTGAAGCGGCACGGTGAGCGACCGAAAGAAGCCATAAACTCATTCCCGATCAAGGGATATTCTCTGGCCCTGGATTTTCCACGAACCCGGACGGTGAAAAACCTGATAGCAGCGCTCGATCAACTCATCTGGGATCGGGGCGGCAAGGTGTACCTCACCAAGGACGCCTGTTCTGAACCCGAATGGGGCGGGTGGACCCGCGCTCATTTGGTGAAGAAAAATTCCATTCCCCGTTAAATCCTGCTTTTGTCATGAATGAAAAAAGCCTATGGTTTGGTTTTTTTGTAGTGTTGGTCCTGTTCTTATGGACTGCTCTATGCGCCCTATGGCATCAATGAAACCGATGGAGGCTTCCTGACTGGCCTCGCCTGGCAACTTGCAAACGGAAAACGCTGTATAATGAGGTGTTGTATGTGCGCCCTCCGGTGCCGGTATGGTTGCATCGCCTGGAATTGGCAGTGCTTCCCGAAAAATTGGGCGATACTGGGTGAGCGCTGGATTTTATCTAAAAGTTGCTCCTGTATTCATCGGGGCTGGGAGCCGGGATCTGGTTTTCAGGGACCAGGCGCTGGCAGCCACGGCTGCACTTGCTTTTGTGTTGTCTGTACATGCTTATCCGGCGGCTTCCTGGCATACTGTCGACGGGATTTTGATGGCGGTATTTGCCCTGTATTTTTGCTAAAAAACAGACTGGTTGGATCCCTACAGGTGGACTGTTTTTAGCCTGAGTGTCCTGGTTCAAGCAGTCGTTTTATCCGCTGATAATTTTGCCTTTGTTGCTTTTGGCTCATGCTAAAACAAAAGGGACTGCTTGCATCCTATTTTTGGACTAACGCTCGGTTTTGCATCCTGTTTGGATTCCACTGTATTGGATGGGACACTGGATGACTTTACCGTTGAGCAGGGCTTCAGCTGGGCTGGTGCAGCGGTGCAGCATGGCTTCCTCGGATTATCTGCACATCCACCCGGTGGTGCTGGCGGGCTTTGCTGTTTTGGGCTTTTTACCGCTCCGGTCCAGGTTTCTTGATCGGGATAAATACCCCAAACTCAGTTTTTCCTGGCTGGCTTTTCTCGGTCTGTTGGTGCTCAGCCTTATCTGCAACTGCACAGCCGCCTGGATTTTACCTTGCCATTTGCACAAACCCGAATGTTGTTTTTGTTTTCAGCAGGGTATCTTGTGGGCAGTTTGGAAAAAACACTGGTCGATGATGTGCATCTGTGTTTGCAGCCCCGCTGGCTATTGTTTGGTGCAGCGCGATCGTGCTGGGGGTATAACCTGCCGATTTTGTTTTTTTTACTCCCTTGCTTATTCCCGTTTGGGAACTGAGTACGGTGCTGTGGAACAGGAACGGGTGGCAAATGGCGAAACTGGAGTTTTCCTCTGCTCTCTCTGCATACTAGTATTTGTCTCACTCTTTCGATATGCCTATTCCTTTGTGTATCGGGATGGCTTGCGGAGTGAAATGCGTGCTGAGTTGGGTGCGGTTTATCCCAAGTTGAGCGGGATCATATCCAATAAAAACACTTTTGATCTATATCGGGATTTGCGGGACCTGCAAGCACTATACCCAAACTCCATTGTACTCCCACATTTCCCATTGGCCGATTATTTGGCAGATAAAACACCGGTTTTACCCCTGGACTGGGTAGTGAAACGAGAAATGGGCGGACAGGAAGCCCTGGTTTATAACCAACTATTGGAAAACAAGCCGGTCATACTCATAGAAACTTCCTGGCTCACGGATATTGAAACCGAACCGGAATACGATCTGGTTCGCGAGGTGATAGCGCAATACAATAAAATGGAGCAGACCGCGTATTTTACAGTGTACAAAATGAACGATGAATAAAACGCTGGCACTTTTTGATTTTGATGGCACCCTTACCTGGGGGGATACCATGCTTGCCTTTTTTCGACATGCACTGGGCCTCGGAGTGCTGCTGCTCGGTTTGGTACAATTGCCCGTTTGGTTGTTGCTGGGGATCCTGAAACTCCGGGTGAATAAAGCCTATCTGAAGGAGCGCTTGCTTCGTTTTTATTTGGGTAAAAAAGGAAAAGAGGAGTGGGAGGCACTGGCTCATAGTTTCGCGGATGCCCTTCAGGAAAATGCCTACCGGGTGGCGGTGTATGACCAATTGCGCAAGTACCAAAAAGCCGGAGATCGGGTATGCATCGTATCCGCCTCGCTGGATGTGTGGCTCGATCCGATTTGGGGGAATCAGAATGTGGAATTGATCTGTACCCAATCCAATTGGCAGGGCTCGAAATGGATGGGATTTGACGGAGCGAATTGCAATGGAGATGAAAAAGTACGTCGGATAAAAGCCCTGGTAAACCTTGCGGATTATGAGCATATTGTCGCATACGGCAATTCCCGCGGGGATGCAGCCATGCTTAAATTAGCCAACGAAGCGCATTGGATTTGATTTTTCATATACAAAACCCCGCTTCGTTGTATCTTTGATTTAGACATCCTCGTAATAAAACCTCCTAAAAGAAAATTCAACCAAAAGAAAAATGAAATTTACAAAGATCATCGGAATGTTGCTGGCACTGATTTTTGCCGTAAATGTACAGGCTCAGGATGCCCGTATGGCAGACCATATTGCCAATACACAGGGAGATACCCCGGAGTCAAAAGCAGCATTTGCTCAGAAAAATTATTTGAAAAAAATCGATTTGCTGGTGGCTGCTATTGATGCAGATGACGCATCGCAAATGATTCACTACCAGGCACTTGTATTGGGTGACGTGCGCAGTTACATGGAAGACCCAGCGAAGCAGTCAGCCTGTGCAGCCGTCCTCGATGCCTTTGAAGGCTTTTCATTCCACACTGCCGCTGATGCCGACCGGACCCGCCGACTGGAGTTGCTGCGGGCAGTAGTTGAATAATGGATTTGATCGGGTTGAATTTACTCAGCCCGATCAAATCGCATTGATCTTATTTTCCGAAAAATTTCCGAATAGTATCAATCAGTTCCGCCTGATTTTCTGCGGTCAGTTCAGAGTGCATGGGCAAGGAGATAACCTCCAGGCTCAATTGTTCTGTAACCGGCAGCTCCACACCATCCCAAAACGGCTTGAAGGCCTCTTGCTTGTACATAGGCACCGGGTAATAGATCATTGCCGGAAACCCATGTTCCATCAAGTGGGCCTGAAGCGCATCTCTTCGTCCATCGGTAACCCGCAGGGTGTATTGGTGGAATACATGGCTTGAAAAAGCAGAGCGCTTTGGGGCTACGAGTTGATCCACATCTGCAAAGGCTGCATCGTAGCGGTCGGCAGCGGCACGGCGGGCTGCATTGTATTCATCGAGTTTGCGCAATTTAATGCGGAGGATGGCAGCCTGAATGGAATCCAGGCGTGAGTTGATTCCAATTTCATCGTGGTAGTATCGGCGCGACATTCCGTGGTTCGCAACGAGTCGCAGGCGTGCTGCCAGTTCATCGTCCTGACACATCACTGCGCCGCCATCACCATAGCACCCCAGGTTTTTGGATGGGAAAAATGAAGTTCCGGAAACGTGGCCGATTCCCCCTGTTTTCTGGGTGCGACCGTCTGCAAATGTGTAGTCCGATCCAATGGCCTGTGCATTGTCTTCGATTACATACAAGTTGTGCTTGGCGGCCAGTTCCATGATGGGGCCCATGTCTGCACTTTGTCCAAACAAATGCACCGGAACAATGGCTTTGGTTTTTGGAGTAATGGCTTGTTCTACGTGCTCCGGCAGCATGTTGAAGGTATGCAGGTCCACATCCACCATCACTGGTTTGAGGTGGAGCAGGGCAATTACTTCCGCTGTGGCGACAAAAGTGAAGGATGGTACGATTACTTCGTCACCCGGCTGCAGTTGCAGAGCCATCATGGCAATTTGAAGTGCGTCGGTTCCATTGGCGCAGGGCACTACGTGTTTTACGTCCAGGTATTGTTCCATTTCATCTTGAAAGGATTTTACTTCTGGTCCGTTGATGTACATGGATGACTGGACAACATCCAGGATGGCGGCATCCACTTCGTTTTTAATTTTATTGTATTGGCCAAGCAGGTCGACCATTTGCATTTTAGACATAATTTATGCTATTTTCGTTCAACTACTTTTCAAAAGGGTGCGGACTGAGGGGCAAATGTACAAAGGGGTGGGCATTCTTTGTATCCATTTTCGCTTCGGCATTGCGGATGGTGTGTACCATTTCGATTCCGCCGCGTGCTTCTTCGATTCCGTGCCCCGCGCCTTTAATAATTTCGGAGTAAGCCTGTGTATGCAGGTCGGTAAATCCGCTGGAAAACTCCCATTCTTGCCCGTCAATTTTTAGTGCCCGGTAGGTACGGCCACCTTTAGCCTTTACCTCCTCCGGGAGTGTGTCAGCATTGATGGATAAAAACCAGCGTACCCGGGCGCGTTCAAAGACCATGAGTCCACTTTCGCGGTCGTGGCTCCGGAGGTGGAGTGTGTTCGACTGCAGGGGGCCAAAAACCCATTGCAGCATATCGAAAAAATGTATGCCGATGTTGGTGGCTATGCCGCCAGATTTATTTTGCGCCCCTTTCCAACTGGCATAATACCATTTTCCACGGGATGTAATGTAAGCCAGGTCCACATCAAACACCTGATCGGCAGGTGCTTTGGCTATTTTCTCCCGCAATTCAATCACGGCAGGGTGGAGGCGGAGTTGCAAAATGGTGTAGACCCGTTTTCCGCTGGCTTGCTCCATTTCCTTGAGCCCTTCGATGTTCCAGGGGTTTAGAACCAATGGTTTTTCACAAATCACATCCATTCCCTGGCGCAATCCGTACCGCACATGTGCGTCGTGCAAGTAATTGGGGGAGCAGACGGTTAGGTAATCCGGCCCTTCTCCGGTGCGGCACAGTTTGTCGACATGCCGGTCAAAGCGCTCAAATTCGGTAAAGAAAGAAGCGTCCGGAAAATAGGAGTCCATAACACCGACGGCATCGTGGGGGTCGTGGGCTGCCAGCAGGGTGTTCCCGGTATCTTGTATGGCTTTTAGGTGCCGGGGAGCCACATAACCGGCTGCGCCTATGAGGGCAAATTTTTTCATGGAGTTGATTTCAGTTTTGTCAAAAGTTGGGCATCCAGCGTGATCAGCAGGGTGTAGCCCAGGGTGTTCAGTTCGATTTGCAGTTGTTGTTTGTTTTCCTGCTGCACTACATGGCCCCGCAGACCGATTAAATTGCCTGCTGCAATCTCAACGGGTTGGCCTGGCAAAAAGCTGTCTGTGCCCAGGTCAATTACCAGGGAATCTTCCAGTGTGACCCTGCGCAGTGTCTGGATTTCATGTTCCGGAATGGCTGTGAGTTCGCGGGCAGTGCGAACAAAGCCCAACACATGCTCTGTTTCTAAAATAGGCAGGTAGTCTTTTTGGCAAATTTGGACAAAAACATAGCAGGGAATAAGCGGCAATTCCGTTCGGCGCGTCCGGTTTCCGTACTGCTTTATGGAGGTCCGCAAGGGGATGTAACTCCGAACCTCCAGCTTATCCAGGATGCGTTGAACAAACTTTTCGCACTTAAACCGGGTGCGGATTGCAAACCAGCGCAATTCCGTTTCGTGCAGTTGTTTGTTACGTTCAGAGGAAGCCGTGTGGGACATGCGGCAAAGGTACACAATTAAGTGGTCTGCAGGGTCTTTGTAGCCCTGCCATCCCTGACAGGGAATATGTTTATTCGGCGCTTCGCGCCTTGTTTATTCGGGCCGCTGCGCTTGCCCTTGTTTATTTGTTTAGGTGGGGTTGATTTGTCGGTTAGGATCTAGTAATCCAGATGAAAATAAAACGCTCCTTCGGTAATGTTCAGGTAGTTTGGTGGCATTGGATTCCAACCAAAACTTCCGGATACTTTGTGCATGTACAGTTGGAACTTGCCTTTAGCTTGCCTGGAAGTTGGATTGTATTGGGTAATCTCGATGTAACTTTCTATACCAGAACTGTCTATAACATAATCACCAACAGGCTGGTCGTAATCTTGCGTGATATAGAAAATTCCATCAGGAATTGAGTTCTCATTTGAAATCGGATAATTCCAGGCTTCTACTTTGTGTCTACCTACCGATACAGGTATCCCTTCAACAAACAAACCTTCACCTCTTAAAGTAGGGCTAAGGTAATCTCCATAGACATCAAAGACTAAACTGTCCCATCGAGAACGGTAAATAGAGAAGTTACCACTCCAATAATTTCCATTGATTTTCATTCGTGCTTCCCCTAAAGAAAGCGTGTCTTCTACAACCGGAGTATCAACATTAACGGTGTCTCCAGTGTCACCTTTTGGAGGTAGCGGAGGGAATCCGGTGTCTTTGTTGCAAGAGGCTACCACTAAAAGTGCAATCAAGCATGCAGGAGCGAATATTTTTTTCATGAGTATTTGGGAAGTATTCAAATGCTTAAAGCGTGCAGTTGTATTTTAATGCCATTCAAAGTTATTAAAAATAAAACAGGAGTTCAGAATTATGCATACTAATTCTGAACTCCTGAATTTGACGAGTTGTGCTGTTTTATTAAAAAAGATACGCTCTAAAATCGCATAATAAACCCAACTCCGTTGCTGTTTGCGGTAACTTTCAATTCTGTTTTTGGTTCGATATGCGGGGCTTGTTCTAGGGATGCATTGTAGATTTGAACGGCTTGAAGTGCCTGTTTATTTGCACCTGAGGAAATTGGAATTCCAATGACTACCAGTCCTGCTCCAATGCCGGCTAATTTCCAGTTGGGTTTTCCGCCACCTATGGCTGTTCCAATGGGCCAGCCAATCAAACTCCCTCCGGCAAAGCCAATGATGGACGCCAGGGTGTTGTTGGCCTGCGCCTTTTTCATTAATTCAAATGCTGCCTGGTTGGGCTCCAGGGTCTGGAGCATATCCTTCACCGACAAAGGCTTACCATCCTGTGTGAAACTGTATCCGCCAAACACTTTTTTAGCCTCGATTTTTTGGGCATTGCATATACTTACAGCGGTAAAAGCAAGAGTCAGGATAGGGTTTGTTGCATTTTACTCACTTTGAAATTTACCGCACTAAGGCCAGTTGATAAAAAGTATCCCACGCAATTAATTACACTAGGCGACCATTTGTGTAAGGTTCGACTAGATAAAAACTTAAACCAGGGAGAACTGGCAAGGTTATTGGGAGTATCTCGTATGAGTATATTCCAATGGGAAAACAATAAATCAAATCCAAGACGCAGATACACAAAGTCTATTACTGCCTTCCTTGGATACTCGCCAAACGAAATACTTATTTGAAAAAATAAATATACGGCAAATAAAAGTCCATTAAACGACATTTAGCCAAACTTATATGTAGCGAAGATGAAAAAAATTGCAATATGGTTATGATAATTAATTTTGTTCTCTTACATTTGGCGATTATTTAACCTAAAACTCAATCAAATGACTTTATCGCGCTTCAGGCCGATGACAAGTGCTCTACTTGTCATCGCTGCATGTGTATTATTCCCCAATATTATTCACGCGCAACTTTTCTCCACCGCCACGGCCAACCAATTACAATTAGATTCACTAGAAAATGTCCGCTATCAGGCACTTGCTGATACAAATGTTACCGAGTCATTACACATTGTTAAGATGGCTAATCTTCTAAGTGAATTATATGGGGATACATTAGACTTTAAGATTCCCGGAACCATCGACACCCTTTCCGCAATATCAACACTTATTAAAGGAACACCGGGCCCAGGCTTTTCTTGGTCTGGTAAAATATTGGGTTCTGATGGTGGTTATGTTTCTTTCATAGATTTTGATTCTATCTGGGTTGGATTTATTCATAGTAAATATGGATATCATGAATTAGTCCACGCCAAAGACAGTTTTAATTATTTAATTAAAAGAAAGCCCATCAATGGTTCGTGTGGAATGCCTGAAAATGTTGATTCCACAGGTAGTGGACCTAATGAATGTGAGTATGGTTTAGAATTCAATCTATACAACGAGTGTCCTGGAGTTGTTACAGTTTTATTAGCAATTACTCCTAAAGCCAGAGTTTGGATTGAGGGGAATAATGACAATGTTCCGCATTTTGTTTCCACAGCTGAATCAATCGTAAATTTAGCATTAGCAAATAGTGATATACCCAATAAGGAAGTACGTTTTCTCTGGATAGATAAAGAGATTGACGATTTTTCAGACAATCCTCCCGATATCGATGCAGATAAAGATAACTTGAAGAATTGGTTAGAAGCTGACAAGGATACAGCTAAAGCCGATATTGCGGTTTTAGTAACAAATCAAGGGTATTTCCAGGCAACTGGGGCTGTTATGGAAATTCTACCTCCGGCTGACAGTGCTTTTGCATTAGTTGAAGTTAACGCAGCAAATACCAAATTTAGTCTTGCCCACGAATTAGGTCATATTT
>JAWKLR010000055.1:0-16761 GCA_041392625.1 Saprospiraceae bacterium
TGTTTGTCCAACTGATCGGAGTAACCGGCGTTGGCGCTACCACTGCCCAACTTATTTTATCTGCCATGACTGTGGATGAAATCCGTACGGCAATAATTAGTGAGCAGGCACATATTTTGCAAAAAGTAAAAGGCATCGGAGCAAAAACGGCCAAACAAGTCATCCTCGATCTTAAGGACAAATTGATGAAAGAAGCCCCCGATGGCCCAGTGGTCTCCCCAATGGCTGGAAGTGCCGCTCGTGAAGAAGCGCTGGATGCACTTATGGCCCTTGGATTCACCCGAATTTCCGTCCAAAAAGCCCTCAACAAAGCCATTGGAGAGACCTCTGCACAAACCGCAGAAGACCTGATAAAAGCAGCACTGAAAACTCTGGCTGGGTAGAAAATGACCAGGGCTTACTCCCTGCTTTTAATGTTAAATTCCCGGGCTTGGGCAGCAAGCCTACCGTGCCGCGTATCTCTTGAATGAACGCAGTTGGAAATCCCAATAAATCCACCGCAGTTCAAACTGAACGCCAAAACTACTTAATCACCAAAATCATTCCCATGCCCAATTCCCTTCTTCCAAAGGCAATGCTTCTCGTTTGTTTCCTATTGCCCCAACTTGCCTTCTCGCAAATTACCAACATCTTCATTTCAGGACCAGAGGCCGTTTGTCAGTACGATTGTGCCATCTACCAGGTCTTCTACGATTCTAACCCAAACACTCCACCCGCCGATATAAAATGGGAAATCATTTACCCGAATGGAATCACACAGGCTTTTGACAGCCTGGATGTAATTGAAATTTGTTTTGACACCCCCGGAACGGTACTGATCATTGCGACGGTGGATACTCAAAACGGGCAGCTCAATACGACCGAATATCAGGTTATCGTTTTCCCGGCCGATCCGGTATTCATCCAGTCGCTAAACCCCAATACCTGCGATAGTTTAATTGCCGGCGGAACCAGTGGTTGTGAAAAAGTTTGTCCGTACTCAACGATAACCTATCAGGCAACCACCAGCGCTGGCCCTGGAGGCAGCAGCGCGAATATTATCTGGACGGTCTTTGGAGAAGATAGTTATACCATTGATCCGGTGAGCAACCAAATCACCGTCACCTGGGGAGACAGCGGCCCGGGATCAATTACTGCTTTTTCAGGCAACTCCAACTGCATCGATGAAACGATTCATTGTGTTACCATAGTTGAAGAACCCATCGCCGATATTGGCGCCACTCCAAGCGGAAGCACCGGAGATACCATTCGAATTTGCAAAGGCCAAACTGTATATTTTGACAACCTCAGTCAATATGCAGATGAATACGAATGGACCTTTGGCGACGGCAGTGCACCGGTTAACAACATTGAACTGGCACACGACTACCTGAATCCCGGCTTGTACGAAGTGAGCCTCGTGGCCCGCAGCAATTGCGCCTGCAGTGATACGGCTCGTATTTGGGTAGAGGTACTGGATGCAGAAGCCCCACTGCCAGATTGTATTGGCACCGTTTGCCCGGGCGCAACCATCACCTACACCACCAATGCCAACTGCACCGATTTTTCCTGGAATGTAAGTCCAAATGGAACGATCCTGGCAGGTGGCGGATTGAGTGATAACAACATCACTATCAATTGGGGAGATGGCCCGATTGGGGAAATTTCGCTCTTCGCCCAGCCATGTGCGGCAACGGCCTGTCCGGACACTTCGTTGATCCGCATTCCAATCATTGATGACAACGCGGAAATTGAGGGAAAAGAACAGGTTTGTCCGGGTGCACTTGAGGTGTACACCATCGAGCCGTTCCAGGGCACCAACTTCCAATGGACAATTTCCGGAGGCGGATATATTGCCGAAGGCCAGGGCACCAATCGGGTGTTGGTGCAGTGGTCGGATTTTGCCTCCAACAACAGCTACAACCTTTCTGTACAATACGACAACTGCTACCTGGGCTGTGGAGGCCAGGATACTATTGAGATTTTGATCCGGCCACCATTTGTGATCAATGGCCCGGTAGAATTGTGTGAAAACAGTTCGGGTACCTTTACAAGTAAGTTAAGCCCTAGCGGGCAAAACCTGGATTGCAGTTTTCGGATTGCGTACGATCCTTCCGGTACAGTTGTACCGGGACAGGCTCCGGAAACTCAGCCAACATTTTCTACTCCAACGGATCGGGCTATTACCGCATTTTTGCCACCCCGACCGACCCCACATTGACCTGTTCCACACAAGCTGACTGGGCGGTATCCGTACCGGATGCTCCTACACCAGCAGGTGGAATTGACGGCAATTCCAATATTTGCCCCGGCAACCCACTCAACTACACCGCAACGGGCCTGCCTTTCAATGCCAACATTCGGTGGACCATCCAAAACGGCGCTGGCGCACCAACACAAGTCTTTGGCAACCCGGTTTTGGTAAACTGGGCTGCTACCGGACCCTACGGGCTCACCGTTGAGCAACTATCCAATGACGGACTCAATTGCGTATCCGACCCAATTAGCATCAACCCCACACCTTTCACTCCGGCTGCAGCCCAAATCAGTGGCCCCGACTCAACCTGTCTGAACGGCACCACAATCCTTACAGCCAGTGGCGTAAACGGGCTGCCCTTGCAATGGACAATCCCTTCCGGAGCCGGGCCCATCATTGGTGCCGCCGATCGGAATGCAGTAGAAATATTCTGGAATGTACCCGGTTTACAAACCGCGGAATTGCTGGTTTGCGGACAGTCAGTACCCCATCAGGTGGAAGTACTTTCCGACCCCAATCCAATCCCGGTTCACCCTTCCGGACTTTGCCAGGGAACAGACGACCTGATCACACTCACAGGCAGCTTCAACAGCTATTCCTGGCAGTCTGAATCCGGCTCGGTATTGGGTACTGCGGCAAGTCAACAACTCGGACCCGGCCATTATGTAATTGAAGTAAGCAATGCATTTGGCTGTATCGGGAACAACGAATTTACCATCAATACCTTCCCTCAGCCCAACGTTGATATTTCCACAACGGACCCAACCGGTTTTTGCAACAACAGCGAAACGGTCACCATTCGTGCACTTACAGCCAGTGGAGGTGCCTATACCTATCAATGGTTTCAGGATGGAAACCCGGTTGGAGGCAACACCAATGTATTTACCACCAACCAATACGGCAACTACACCATCGTGGTAACCAATGCGGATGGATGTACCGACAGCGCAGGGCCAATCCTGGTATTTGAAGATTGCTCTGGCGGCGGGCAATGCAGCGGATTCCCCGGGCACGGTCCCCCCGTTTGTCCTCCGGGATCCATGAGTTTTACCGTAAATGCAACCGCAGCCTGCGATTCGTTTGATTTCTCCATGGTACTGGGCCCTAACTACGTGCCGGGTACAGCAAACTGGTATTTCGGAAAATCCGGCGGCCTGCTACTTGGCACAGATGCCGGAGATGATGTCGGGTTTAAATTCCCCAACGCCGGCGGATACATTGCACTGGTACAAGCTGAACACGTCAACGGCTCCGTCTGTGTGCTTGCTGACTCGGCCTTTGTTGAAGCAGCTGCCCGATTCGACACCCTGATTGAATGTGCAGGAGCGGCCAGTCAATTTACCGACATCAGTGCGTTTATGCCGAACAGCAGCATCAGTACCTGGGACTGGGATTTCGGCGATCCGGCTTCGGGGCCTGCAAATACGTCCATTAGCCAGGATCCAAATCATACATTCGATGCCGGCGGACTTTACGAGGTGCGCCTCACCGTCTCTGCGGCTTCCGGTTGTACATCGACCTACACCACCGAAATAAACATTCCGGAAGGAACCATCCTTCCGATCATTCCACCAGCGAATAGCTGTGAAAACACCTCCGTGGCATTTGAGGCTATGCCAGGCTCGGATATTATTGACCTCAGCTGGAATTTTGACGACCCGGGATCGGGCAGCGCTAATACCGCTTCCGGAAACCTGGTTTACCACGCGTTCCCTGCCGGCATGTACAGCATTGACCTGACCACCACCAACAGTCGGGGATGTGTAGCCACCAGCTCTGCCGCATTTAACACCAGTCCAAATCTGTTGAGCGGAGACATTACCCCCATGGCTCCTGCCCCAATTTGCGAAGGGGGAAGCATCGTGCTTACTGCTCCGGCAGGTGGAGTTAGTTATTTCTGGTCGGACAGTCTGACAACCAGCAACACCCTGACAGCAAGCATAGAAAACAGTTACTCCGTTACACTCACAGATGCCAATGGCTGTACCTACAGTCCAAACCCGGTGCAGGTGGACATAAATCCTGGTCCTGCGGGCTTGATTAAGGCCATACTTGAAAACGATTTGGGCCAGGTGATCGGTACCGCCTACGACCTTTTGGAGGTCTGCGAAGGCGAGGACGTGGTGCTCGTAGCACAGGGCATCGGCAGTTACCAATACACCTGGTCGAATGGTGAAACCGGAAACTCCATCACCTTCCGGGATGAGCATGGCGACCTGCTGTCTGTCGGGCCCCACCAATTCACCGTTACGATTACCGACCCGGCTACCGGCTGCACCTCGGTTTCAACACCGTTTACAGTCAACGTAAACCCGGTACCAGGTGGATTTTTTATTCAACAAACAAACAGCCCGGCTTGTGCCGGCACGGTAAATACGCTGGAATACAACGGCCCGATACAGGCCAACTGGCAATATGTCTGGAACAACGGCATAGCGGATACTACGCTCACCACAACGCAACCGGGCACCTACTTTATCCGGGTGACCAATGAGTTTGGGTGTGCTGCCACCAGCAACGAGGTACAGGTGCTTCCCGGACCCAATGTGTTTGCGCTGCCTTCGGGTTGCCACACCCGATGTCGTCCAGACACCCTGTGCTTCCCCACGCTGCCCGGCATCGTATCCTGGCAGTGGTTCCAGGATGGAAATCCCGTTCCCGGGGCTACCTCTTCGGAATTTGTGGCAACGCAAAGCGGTACCTACTGGGCTGAACTGACCGACATTTACGGCTGTTCTGCTCAAAGCGAAAGCCTCAACCTGGATTTGTACGATGGCTACGGAGACATCCTCGGAAATGTATGGTCGGATGTAAACAACAACGGCATCATCGACGGACCGGACACCCTGCTTTCCGGAATTCCGATTGAACTTTTGGAAAATGCCATTCAGGTGGGAACCGATGTTTCCGGCACCAGCGGTGGGTTTGCATTTACCAACGTAGGCGCAAACAATTATACCGTGGCCATTGATGTACCCGGACTGCCAATGGGCTGGACGGTAGTAATCGGCAGCTCTGCCATCGATATCCTGGGCTGTGATGATCTGGAACAAACCGAATTCCTGTTGCATTTCAGTTGCACTGCCGCTCCAAACAACATCCAACTGGCGGCCTGCGCCGGTGATTCCATCCAGTACAATGGCGCCTGGCTGCAAGCAGGTAGCATGCAGGATTTCAACTTTACAACCGCAGCCGGTTGTGATTCGCTGGTCACCGTTTCTGTTGCGAGTTTGAACCCGACCAGCAACACGCTGAACGTGAGCGCCTGCCCGGGCACGAGCTACGACTACAATGGCACGCTCATACCGGCCGGACAAAGCCAGGATTTCACCCTGACCAACTACCTCGGGTGCGACTCCGTGCTCACTGTGCAGGTAGCACCCCTGGCCACTTCAACCGGAACGTTGGATGTGAGTGTTTGTCCGGGAGCCAGCTACGACTACAACGGAACAATGATACCTGCCGGACAAAGCCAGGATTTCACCCTGACCAATTACCTCGGGTGTGACTCCGTCCTCACCGTACAAGTGGGCAGTTACAACACAGAAACCAGCACGCTTCAGGTAGGTGCTTGCCTGGGAGAGAATTACGATTACTACGGGACCCTGATTCCGGCCGGACAAAGCCAGGATTTCATGCTCCAGACATTCCACGGATGCGACTCTGTGGTAACTGTTGATGTGGCTGCATTCCAGGCCTACGCGGATGCAGAGCAGGTAAGCATTTGTCCCGGAACAACGTATGAATTCATGGGCCAGGAGCTCCTGCCGGGAGCTATCGAAACCTTCCATTTCCAGACACAGGAAGGCTGTGATTCGAGCATCACCATTGAGGTGCTTGCCTACCCGGATTTGGATTTTGAAGTCAACACCGGCATTTCCTGTCCCAACGCAGCCACAGGCAGCATAGAGGTTCAGATAGTGCTGGGCAACTCCGCACCCTACCAGTATTCGGTGGATGGAGGTACCTTCCAAGGTGCTGTTTTGTTTGAAAATCTGGATGGCGGAACGCATACCGTCGTGGTTCAGGATGCCAACAACTGCTCCTTTGAACTGGACACATTTATCAACAGCAGTTTGCCGTTGAGTGTGTTCCTGGAGGACGGTGTACTGGCCTGTGAAGATCCGGAAATTACCCTGACTCCACTCATCAGTGGCGACACACAGGACCTGGACATTCTTTGGTCGACCGGCGACACGAGCATCAGCACTACCATCCTGGATGCAGGTCCTGTTTGGGTGGAAGTGAGCAACCAATGCGAACAAGTGATGGAAGAAGCTGTAGTGAATTGGGCGGATCTGCCGGCGCATGGCCTGGTGTATGTACCCAATGCATTCCGGCCCGCTTCGAACATGCTTGAAAACCACCACTTCCGGGCATACCTGACCGAAGGGGTTGACCTGATCAGCTACCAATTCCAGGTGTATGATCGTTGGGGGAATAAACTGTTTGAGACCAGGGATATCTCCACAGGTTGGACGGGTCCTTTCCGGGCAGAGGATATGCAACCCGGCGTATTTGTCTGGATCCTGGAAGCAGAGGTACAATTCTGCGGGCGCAACAAAACCATCCGGATGGAAGGCGATGTGACGCTTGTCCGATAAGATAAAATAAATGAATAGCCTTTGATCCCCCGTCGGTAAGCATACCGGCGGGGGATCGTTGTTTTGGATTACCTTTGCGCCTGGTTCATTTGTTCACTGATTTATTTTGCCATGTTTGAATTTCCAACTCCGGCTCATTTGGAAGCCAGCATAGCCATAGGCATGACCACCATTGGATACATGTGTTTTTGGTCGGTTGTAAGCAGTGAAAAGCCGGTGGGCTGGATGGAGCGCTGGTACCAGGGAGAAACAGCCCGCGAGATGAAAATCTACCTGCAACGGGCAACCGGCGTGCTGATGTATGGAATCATTCCGGCATGCATATACGTCTGGCTCGGGCATTCCGGTCCGGCTGATTTTGGGCTGCGCATCAAATGGGAATTCATCGATACCCAGTGGGCATTCATTTTGTGTGCGCTTGCGCTCATCATTGCCCGGTTGAGTTCGCCCAAGCCCAAGAGCCATTTGATTTATCCGGAAGTGCGCACGCGCGCCTGGGGCCGGGGCACCCTGCTCCGCAGCGCCTTTTGGTGGGCCTCCTATTTTCTCGCCTACGAAACCATGTTTCGCGGCTTCCTGCTGTTCTCTTGCGTGGAAGCCTTCGGCACGGGCCCGGCACTGGTAATCAACCTCGCGCTGTACGCCCTCACCCACGTAGCCAAAACCATGGACGAAGCCATCGGCGCGGTAATTATGGGCACCATTCTGTGCATCGTCACCTTGCAAACCGGCACCATCTGGGTAGCCTTTTTGGTGCACACCACCCTCTCCCTTTCCAACGAATGGTGGAGTTTGCGGTTTCACCCGGAGATTGGGCTGAAGGGGTAGGGGCTGGATTTCAAACCACCTACAAGGGAATAAACTTATTTAGTTTTTCTTATAGTTTCAAAAGCCTTACTAAACACAATGGCTTTGGCTTTTGATGCTTTTGAATATCCAAATATGGTTCCATCCTGAAGCCTGTGATCTTTCCAGTAAAAACCTGTTTTTATCTTGTCCGGATACTGTGATCGTATCATGGTTTCGGATGGCAACAGACCAATTGGGTTGCAAAACCCTGTTCTGTTATTGCCCGAGGTTGCCCATGTGTTGGCAAAGGTTGAAATGTAAAATACTTGAATCCGGATAAGTAAATGAATAGCAAAATGCATGATCCCCGGATGTTATAGTCTGTGAATACCCTTGGGCAAGGAGAGATCCTATAGGAAGGCCCATTCTTAACCGGATAAAATGACACCTGTTTGGTTGAGCCACAGCCAATAAGGAGGAACGCCACTAAGAATTTTGAACCATAGTTCCTCATGTGCTTACTATTTTCATGTATTAAAATATCAGTGGACATCTTATTTAAACCTAATACAATGAATACAAACCTTTAGGGCCTCTTCTGTAAAACCTATCATTGAGTTGTTTGTCTTAATCTTTTTATCTCACGCACTGATCTTGTGTATAGACCAAACATATCATGAACACGGATATATGGCAAACTGTCCAAAGTAACAAAATGCCAATACCTATCCTTGAACATAAGTGTTTCTTGTTGTGCAATCTCAAAGTGTCCACCGCAAATAACAAAAGCAGTATCGTTGGATATTCTACTCAAACCCTCTACTCTGCATGTAGCCTGTATCATCATATGCATTGACATTACAGGTGTCTAATTTACAACAATTAGCCCAACGCTGGAATCCATTTCTTTTCATAAACTTTTCTCCCAATAAAAAACAAGGTATCAACCATTGCAAACTAGATTCGAATCCGGGATTTGATTTCGTTTGGGAAGGAGTACAACTTGGGCCAAATTGACTCAATAGCAGAACAGAGATCAGGCTTAATAGTAATGTGGATCGCATATAAATATTATTTACTGATTGAAATCAAATTTATAAAATACGATTTATTGTAGATTAAGAGAACCTTGTTTGTAGCATGGCCATATCCTGCCAAAGAAGAGGCTTTTGCCTTGAAAGGTTGGCAGAATTTCTTAGTACTTCTATTTCGGTAATTGGTAGATATGAAAGAGATGAGATGACCCCAAGAATTGATGCGGCCAGGAAACAGGCCAAAATCCTGATATGCTAAAACGCCTCAACGATATTGAGGACATGAATGAAGAAGATAGCAAGTATGTTCTTTTATTATTGATGCCCTGATCCAAAAGGTTAAGATTAAAAGTATTAATATTGATAAAAAAGCCCTCACATCTCTGCAAGGGCTTTGAATATTTCAGTATTCTTTAGTCTCTCACTTTTTCTCTTGCTCTTGACAAGATTTCAGCATAATTACTCTCAAAGGTTTCCACTAATTACTTTTTCAATTGAAGCTTCCATATCCTACAAAACCCTTCTTCTGCTTGGTCTTGGAACAAATCAGCGTTTTTACCCTCATTTATTCGGGACAGCCAATCAAGTAGAACAATAGATTCCTCCTTAGTCAGTTCAAGCAATAACTTTTTATTTACCTTCTGTTTCGATTCCATAATTACAACCCTCCGTGTTTAAGTACATTTTGTAATTGTGTAGGATTGAGATTCCAACCACTGATGAACTGACCCGATGGACTTGATATTACATTCAGTCCAGTATTTGGGTTGACATAGTGTATTACCGATTGTCCTCTATATGTTCCATTGATGGTTTTAACTCACGCAGAGTTTATGTGCTGATTGATAGCGGAGTTAAATCTACCAGCTGCTGCCTTATTCCAATTTCCTTTTACCCCAAAGTCCGCAGCATGTTTGAACTCAGCTGGTAATTGCTTGGTCGTGAAATTTAGAATACGGCTACTCGACCTAGCGGCACTAAAAGACAACCGTGAAGATAGCGAATAGTATTCACTAAACCCTAGTTCAATTAATTCTCCTGGCTCATAAAAAAGCCCCTGCATTTCACAAAAGCTCATCTATGTTTTCAGTTTAATTCTGACTGTTGCAACTTTTTAAGTTTCTTATCTTGCTTGTTAGTTTCTAATCTCGATAAGATTCCGTCCTTGTTGGTGATTTTATTTTCTACACCCTTGAGCCATTCTTTATATTTTATACCCCAAAGAGAAAAATGGTCTAAGTCCCAACTTCTTTTTTTTATTTGGCTAAAAATATCCTGTACCAACTTCTCATTGCCTGAACAGATAGCCATTTCTAGTTTCGATTCCATGAGGGTTGCTTGTAAATAAGAGTTTGGAGCCGCACTCAATGGAGGTGTTTTAGAATGTTCATCCAAAGCCGACATCACCTTTTTTAGTGATACATCACCCTCCATAGAAAACGGTAGCTGATTCTTAACAGCTTTCAAAACTTCTAAAAATTCAACTTCATGTTTATTATAGGGGATGTAAATTTCTTGTCCCTTTTTATTATAAAAGGGTTTAAGAGCTATTGGACCCGATAAACAAGCTTTCAAGTCCTTACCTGCTTTGTTTCCCCAAAGTGAATAGATGACAAAATGAGGACTATATTTTTCAATGGATGAACGTTTTACCAATTCAATTCCCACTAATAAAGGACCTAATATCTTGTAATATTTATTTTGGGCATACCTAACCAACTGAGGAAAGGCATTCTGCCAATCCTCAGCTACTTGTTTCTTTATATCCTTTATATTTTCTGCCATTACGGTCTTATTATTTGTATGTTAGACCCAGGGAAGTTTCTTTGATATTTGAGAAGTTGACCAGGACCCCAAGTAGCACTGTCGAACTTAAAGTCATAGATGGTCTTAGACCCGTGATTTACAACATCTAAAAGCCTCTGTTGCCAGCACCATACAAAGCATTATTGTTAAAATAGTTACTCCCTAAACTGAGATTATTCCCATAAATGCTTTGCTGTCGACTTAAAAGATTTTTCGCGTAAGTATGCTTTGCTATTCCTGCAAACCTTCCTGTACCACCAATTGCAGCTTCCGCTTTTTGTGTAGCCCTTGTCACAAGATGAACCTCAGACATCCCCCCCCTAGCGGCATTTCTCGATTCTCTCTTTAAAACTTCACCATTTACCCCAACTTCATTTTTTGATTCAACCAAGATCACCCTACCATTACGACCACTTTCACCCCAACATGAGTTCTCAATTTTGTCATAAGTGTATGTTTCCAAAATAGAATTATGATACTCTTGATCAAAAATGATTGGCCTTGCTGTAACTGCTATGACGCCGCTTTGAAGAATAAAGAATCTGGCAAGAACAAGTATCTTGACAAGCCAATTAAATATGTTTCTTTTGGAAATTATTTATTGTAAAACTGTTCTCTGGTTCTGTAATAATCCCTCAACTTGCTTATATCCATATCCAACAAAACAGCACATTTCTCTTCCCAACCATTTGGATACTTGGTTCTGAAATAGCTAAAAACTATATCGTGAGTAGACGGGTGATTGAAATCCTTTTTATTAAATGCTAAACTCCTATTTTCCTGTTTCTTATACATGCTTCTCCATGAGTTATACATATAGAGATAGTATAGCATTATGGTCAAGCTTACTTGATTTACATCATCAAGATCAAATTTCTCTTCGCTCTTATTGATTATTGATCTGTAGTGATCCTCTACTACGTTGAAATTGTTTTTAATAAGATCAGAGACAGTACTAATATCTTGATTAGATAGGATCATATTCTCCTTCTCCGATTTCACCCTTACATTGCCACCTTCATCTGATAAGTTAAGAATGATGTCCGCTATTTTAATTTCTCTCATAGCCTTAACTTTTAATGAGTGATTATTTTAACTCCGTTATTAAGCAATATGTCTCTCGCGACTGTCATCCATATACCTCCTGGATTTACTGTTGTTCCAGGAAAGAAATGAACTGGCCCTTTTGCACCTCTGGCATAAACAGATGATAGCCTTTCCCACATAGGCCTTGCTTCTGACCAAGGTATGTTCCGAGTTCTAATAAGATTCTGTAAATTTTGACCAGCTCGCGTCATTTCTAAGGTTGTACCACCCGTTGATTTAGCATAATTCATAGCCGTATTCATTGCTCCTTCCCCAGACCAAAACACTCTTCCCCCTCTAGCGGCACTAAAAGACAACCCTGAAGATAGCGAATAGTATCCAATAGATCCTAGCTCAAATAATTCTCCTCCATGAAGAAAAGGTGACCGTATTAATAAAATATGAAGGTGCTTCATCTGCAAATCGATAAATGGCTGATACATCCTTTCATAGTCCATACTTTGGGTTGCAACTGAAGCTCGCGACAACCAATTCGACCCCGACCCACTTGGTATTTCCTGTTTGAACTTTGGCCGGATTATTCAGACACCCTTGCCGTTGATGAACATTCCCGTTGGCAGGTTCGCAAAGGGACTTTAATCCTCTATATATGTGGTTTGCACAACATACGAAAGTAGAGTGGTACCGAAACACTTCGATACCGCTCTACATACTAAGATTGGCCACCTCTATTTGCCTAACTCTTATGTGGGCTCAAAATTCGGGATGATTCATGTGGATTCTTTCATTGACCGCATGAAGCTGCAAGGCGTTCTATAAAACAAAAGCCCTCACATCTCTGCAAGGGCTTCTAATTCTTTTCAGATTACGGCTTCTCTAAGCGTCTTTAATCCTGTAGGTTATCATCCTTTCTGCAATTTCTCGGTCTGTACCTGAAGATTTTGAGTAATCTCCATACACTTCTACTAAAAGGTCTAAAGTAAAAAGGTTGTAATACTTTTCATTGTCAACTTCCATTTCAATCATCCCTTCAATCTTCTCTCCGTCAAAAATCGCCAACTCTGATTCAACACTTAAAGAGCCCTTCAAATAGACTTCTGCTTCATAATAGTCAACATCAGGATAATGCTCATTCATATATTGAATAGCCTCTTCTTCATCCTTTATATATTTAATAAACTCAATCAAATTCATAATCTCATAATTTAATATCCACCACCCCAAATAGACATTCCGCCCCCTTCCTCCTGGGTGTAAGTGTTCCAAAATATACTTCCTGGTGTATGTTGTGTTTTGGGTACAAGTTGCATTACTCCTTTGCCTACATCATGATGCCAAACCCAATTATGCAGTGACCGATTCATAATAATACTTCCGTTCGGTCTTGTCTTCATCACAAAGTTCAGGTTCTTCATTGTAACATCATCCAAGGTTGACAGCATCGCTTTATTAGCTGCCGTAAAATGTCTACTGGCATTTACTCCGGGATAGAGGTTTTTAGATAAAGTCGTTTCAAAAGCAACAGAATAGAACTTTCCAGTTGGAGCACTCGCCCTAGCGGCACTAAAAGACACCCCTGAAGATAGCGAATAGTATCCAATAGATCCTAGCTCAAATAATTCTCCTCCAGAAAGAAAGGTGACCGTATTAATAAAATATGAAGGTGCTTCATCTGCAAATCGATAAATGGCTGACACATCCCTTTCATAGTCCATACTTTGGGTTGCAACTGAAGCTCGCGACAACCAATTCGACCCCGTCCCACTTGGTATTTCCTGTTTGAACTTTGACCGGATTATTCAGACACCCTTGCCGTTGACGAACATTCCCGTTGGCAGGTTCGCACCGAGACTCTAACCCTCTAGTTATGTGGTATGCGTAGCGCACAGAAAAAGCCCTCACATCTCTGCAGGGCTTCAGTTGTTAATCTTTCGTTCTTCTTCTAATGGTGGTCTAACTTGCTCTTTAAACCGTAGTCTATTTACTCCAAATTCCTTAAAATTTCTACGACTTCATTGAGGCTCATGTCATTTGCTCCTCCTTCATAATCTGGGTCATTTAGCGACACCATCATCTTCCCAAAAACAAACAGGGCAAATTTGAAAAGTATTATCGTTTGTCATCCAAAGTATAATGCCCACAACATGGACATTGATACTTACCATATTTTATTTCGTTTAGTTTCCATAAAGCAGAACTTGTTTTAAGTAGTAATCAAACCCTTACTTAGGACGGAAAAACGTCTCCGTATATCCATTAGGATGAGTGGTAAACTCTCCTGTTCGAGTTAAATCTAAATGACCTGCCTTTGGAAGTGAACCCTCTGATATGTCCACCAACGAGACTATCTGCTAAATTGACTGCTCGATTTATAATACTCTTTAGATATTGACCCCCACTGAGACCATTCTCCTGAATGTTTGCAAACTTCTTGGCAAGATTTGGGAATCTGCCTTGCGTTAGAGAAGCTTTTGTACCCCCTAACGGCACTAAAAGACCGTGAAGATAGTGAATAGTATCCAATAAATCCTAACTCAAATAATTCTCCTCAGAAAGAAAGGTGACCGTATTAATAAAATGTAGAAGGTGCTTCATCTGCAAATCAATAAATGGCTGATACATCCCTTTCATAGTCCATACTTTGGGTTGCAACTGACTCGACAACCAATTCGACCCCGACCCAGCAGTACATTTCCTGTTTGAACTTTGGCCGGATTATTCAGACACCCTTTATAGTTGATGAGAACTTATTCCCGTTGGCAGGTTCATAGGGACTTTAATCCTCTATATATGTGGTTTGCACAACATACGAAAGTAGAGTGGTACCGAAACACTTCGATACCGCTCTACATACTAGATGGCCACCTCTATTTGCCCTGCTCTTTTATGTGGGCTCAAAATTCGGGACGACGTGCATTTGTGTTATTACTATAACTTGTTAGAGTGCTTCAAGCAAAATCGAAGTTCCTTGGCTTCCTTTAATAGCTTCCGCTCTACCCCATTCTTTGCATTGTACTTTGCAAAATATGCAGCGTTCAAGTTGACCTCATTCTTGCTGGCTTTTGCCATTACCAACCTGTTAAGCTGTTTTAAATGCAGCGTTTTTGTTTTATCCTCATAGTCTGGCATTTTTCCGCTTTGCAACATAAAAACGATAACTTCTAATTGGTCTTCTATGTTCTCGTATGAAATTGAGATTATTCGTTCTTTATCTCTAAACTCCACGTCATAAAAAGCATTGCCATTTATGGTTTGATTTGCTAATAAAACCAAATTCTGTTTCAAGAAAAGAATAAAACAACTCTACCGCCTATATATTCCTTTCCTTCTATCCTTATTTATTATTTGAAATGCGTTAGGATGAATCTTTGTGTTTATATACTTGTTTTGCTCCATCTGATAGTAGATACTTGGATTGGCCCTTGTGACGTCAAGTCCCAAATCAAAATTGGCCTACCACTTCTCATTTGCTCAGAAACCATTTTGGGTTATAAGTCATTATTTGACTTGCTTGGTCAACAGTGCCCGTAAATTTTGGCATATTATTTAAAATCACCGCTCCCTCACGTTTCGTAAACTACACGTAACACGCTTCATTCCATCTCCAGCCACGTCGTCACTCTCACAGCGGCAACTGCATTTTTACTTTATTAAGCCTGCGATAATCTTCGCCAATTCATCTTTCACAGGTTTAGGAATATTACTCTTATCCCTTATTAGTTCTTTCATAAAAGAATAACTTTTCTTGTTTCAAATTCATCCTGTGATTTAGAAATTGATTCACTTAAAACTCATTATCAATTTCAATATCGTATTCATACATCTGTGTTATTGGCTTATTAATGCAAACCAAACTCACTATGCATTAAAAAATCTTCAGCATTTTTTAAATCACGATTATCTAATCCAAAAATTCAGCGCAATCTCAATTAGTCTTAACAAGACATTTTACCAATATTTTCATGATCTTATTTTATTGGAAAAGCTGTTTTTATATCTGTATGGGTTGTAATTACTCTTATTTTTGTTCCTTGATAGGTTCCTTCTACTACAAACCTTACTGACTGCCCACTTTTGGTAAACATTGCACCTGGACATCCTCAGAATAGTAGACAACAAGTTAAGCTTAAGCAGCGATCGATTCTGATTTTTCAAAGAAGGCTTCCCACAGCTGCATCGTACCAGCGGGCGCCGTAGTCGCTCCAGCCCAGCCCGGGTCGTCGTTGAATGACTTATCATTGTATAGATACTTATTATCCGGGGTGGGATTGCCTGAAAACACTAGGCGGTATAAATCCCCAGGCTCTGCCGGGTGGGCGGAGCCGGGGGCTATTTCAATTGGTAAAAGAAAATACAGCATGTATCGCGTTAAAAATGCTCACCAGCGCAGTCTTTTTGTTACCATTGAACACTTGCGCCCAGCGGGAAAATCACCAAATAGGGTTCACCCTTCCAACTTCTAATTCTTTGCCGTTTTTATCATAAATTCTCCAACTGATTAAAGTTCCATTCTCAAGGTAGAATTTCCACTTCCCAACAGGATCTCCATTTTTAAACTTCCCCTTCACACCTAAGGTACCATCAGGAAAAAATTCCCTGTAATCACCATTTAAAACGCCGTTCCTATAATACTGAAGAATGATCCTTTCTTCATCCTGTTCAATATTCGACTCTAACCAAATACCTTGTTTTTGGGCGTTTTTGTTAAGGGTATTTATCTTTGTTGGTATATTATTATATTTACAACTATTACCAACAAATAAAATGGTTATAATAAAAAACCAAGTTATATTGTATTTAATTTTAGTTTTCATAGCGAGATTTTGTCCTAGGATTGCCAGATGAATCTAGACCATAATATGCAGGCCTTTCGATTTTTCCTCTTTTATTAATAACAGGCGTTTCATATGAATTCCGTATTGCATCTGTACTGCGACCTTGTTTTTCGACGTACTGAGTGCGACTTTCATATTCAGCGTTCAATGGCTTAACTTCTGCAGTACGAAGATCATTTCTAGTTTTCCAATTGCTGTCTAATTTTCTTTGTTCGCCTGTAGCCGTTGCATGAACGGACTCATGTGTACCTACTCCATTCAGATATTCTTCCTCTGATGCACCCGCATATCTACCATTTTCAGGAATCAATGTAGAAATAGTTATATCTGAAGTTTCGTATTCACCATCACTGGTTTTTCCGCTACTTAAAGTAAATCCATATCCGTCTTCCAATTTCTCGTCAGTTAAT
>JAWKLR010000056.1:0-15750 GCA_041392625.1 Saprospiraceae bacterium
GAAATGAAAAGTTTAGAGTGTTTAATGAGGCGTTTAGGAAGGAATTCTGAGTACCACAAAGATGTGGGGAGGCGCCTGAATGCCCTTGCACTGATCTTGCAAAGACTTGCACTCATTTTACAAGTAGGAAAAAAGCCTTTAAAACTTCATTCTAAAATCACAGGAAATGGGGATGGAAAAAATTACAAAAAAGATTGGACATAAGCCCAGAAACAGCAGCAGTTTCCAGGCTTATGGTTCCAAATCTTACAAAAATTGGGGTGAGCGTTCATTTGGTTATGGCTCTGGTACAAAGGTGAAGCAAAACCCCAGATAGCCCAACCACATGAACATGTGGTCATCATTTTTTTAAAAAAAACTTGACTTGAAAGAAACTACTTCCTGCGTAAAACCGCCTGCGCAAAAGCAAATCCGCTGCGCCAAAAGTCCATCACAGAAAGCAGCAACACCAGCGAGCACACCAACACCAGTGGAACGCCCTGGAGCAGGTGCAAGTTCCAGTAGGAAAATACCAGCCAGGAAAAGAGCACCTGCGTGCCGGTAAAAACCAGGAAGCGGGAGGCAGTACTCCAACCCGGACGGAACCCATAATACCGCATGCACAAACCTACCATGCTAAGTGCCACAAACGATTGCGTACCCAGGGTCGACCAGGCAGCACCCCAGGCTTGATACCGGGGTACCAGAATGAGATTCAAAACAACATCCAGCCCAACACCGATCAGGAAAAAACGATTCATTTGCATAAGGCGCTCATCAGCGGTAAGCAGGGTACTGAAAATATAGGTCGTAGATACCGGCACAAAAGCCCAGATCAACACCCCCAAGGTCTCCCAACGATAGGCCGATGCGCGTGCAGGCATCATGAGTTCAATCAGATCCTGTCGTGCAAAATACACCAGGGCTGCCAGAGTAATACTACCTACCCAAATAAGTCGGAAGCTCAATCCGGCAAGCGGTTTCACAGATTCCTTTTTTCCCAACATCCGCGCAAACATAGGAAGCAACAAAGACGCAAATAAATAGCCCATCATATTGGATGCATCCAGTAGGCGATAGGCACCGGCATACACATCTGCATGCATTTTTCCATCGGGCAAAATGCGCTCCAGTAAAATCCCGTCGAGCCGGGTGTACGCCGACATCAACAAGACCACCAGGGCATAGGGAAAACTTTTTTTCAATAAAAACAACATGGCCGGAAGGCCCGCCCGTGGGTTGCGTAGCCAGCCCGGCACAATGGAAAACTGCACCTTGCTGCGCAACACGAAAAACACAATGATAAGCGTAAATACCAGAGCCAGACCCTGAGCCAAAGCAAACTGCATGACCGTAACCGGCCCCAGGCCCAGATCGCCCCACAGCAAGACCGCACAAACCAGCAGCATCAGAAATTTATCGAGTACAGATAGCAGGCTGTCTGTTCGAAAATGCCCCAGACCGGAGACATTGCTTCGCAAAAACAAAATGCCCTGAATCAAAATCTGGTTGCCAAGCAAAACCAGCAACAAGGGCAGTGCCTCTGCACTGTATCCGGCGACAAAAAATGCGAGTCCGGCCGACAGACTAAAATACAGAACGGCCAAAATACCCTTCAGGGCAAGCAGGTTGGGAAAATATTTGGGCAACAGGTGGGCATGCTGACTTACATGCCGATTGTTGAAATTCTGAACGCCGAAATCATTCAGAATCTGTAATACATAACTGAAGTTGAGCAAGGCAAAATACAAACCGTATTCCGCGCCCACCCGGTTCTGAACCGTTAGGTCAATACCAAAAATAAACGCCGGTTTTATCAAGACATTGATAAAAACCAGAAACAGGATGTTGATGATAAACTCGCGGTTCACCCGACAAAGGTAACCAAGAACTTGTTTCGGGTGGTCTGTGATCCGGAGGCAGTATCAAGAAAAATTATGGACCTCCGGTTATCGAACTACTGAGCACCAACCAGTTCTTCCTGCTTTCCGCCTTTTATTTTGAGAATACGGCTTGTCCGACTGGCAAGTTCCATATCGTGGGTGACGAGCACCAGGGTGGTACCGGCGGTGTTGTTCAGATTGAAAATAAGATCAACGATACCGGCTGCATTTTCTGCGTCCAGGTTTCCGGTGGGTTCGTCGGCAAACAGGATTTTGGGCTCGTTGGAAAAAGCCCGGGCGATACAAACGCGTTGTTGTTCACCTCCTGAAAGTTGGGTGGGGTAGTGATCCATCCGGTCGGCAAGGCCCACTTCTTTCAGCCAGTGTTTGGCTACAGATTCTGCCTTGGAATCGCCGCGCAATTCGAGTGGCACCATCACATTTTCCAGGGCGGTGAGGGTGGGGATCAGTTGAAAATTTTGAAAGACAAAACCTACATGCTGGTTGCGCACTTCCGCACGCTCGTCTTCGGATAAATTGTCGAGCGCAATCCCGTTGAGCACCACGGACCCTTCCGTTGCGCGGTCGAGTCCGGCACAAAGCCCGAGCAGCGTCGTTTTTCCGCTACCGGAAGGCCCAACAATCGAAAAGGTATCTCCGGCCTGGAGTTCGAACCCTATACCATCCAACACACGCAGGGATTTCCCTCCGGCACCTACATAGTCTTTACTTAAATTGGATACATGCAGCATCTGTCTGTCTTTTTTATGCGAAATAACACTACAAAGAACAGCAATTTGATGCAAAGGGTTTGAATAGTCTACAAAAGCCGGGAAATACGGGTCCAAGCGTTCGTATTATAAGACGGAGTGTTGGTTGGTGAATGATGCCCTCTTAGGGTGTTACTTGTAAAAATCACATTTGAGGGATATATTTGGAAATGAAAAGAGGGGTAAGATGCCAGGGCTAACGCCCCTCCGAAATATCTAATGCGGTCTTCTACGAAGATATCAGGGCTACGCCCCTAAAACAATAAACGTGTTGGGGATCAAGACAGGCAAATTTTTTATTACAATCGAGATAATGTTTGCTGTTTGAAGCCCAAATATAAAACCCCAAACATGCTCTAAATTTGTTACTGAAATAAAATGGGGCGCTAGCCCTATAATCTTCGTAGCTATGATTGCAGTATAAATTTTAAGGGGCGTAGCCCTGACATCTTAAAAAACCAATGGCAAACACCTATACCCAATTATTCATCCAGTTCATTTTTGCCGTAAAAGGACGAAATAATTTAATCAAGGAAGCATTCCGAGATGAATTGGAAAAGGTTATATGCGGAATTGTAACCCAGCAAAAGTGTAAAACCTATGCTATTTATTGCAACTCAGATCATACCCATATTCTTGTTGGCATGCACCCCACATCTTCTCCGTCCAAATTAATGGAGCATGTCAAAAGTGGTTCGTCAAAATGGCTTAATGAGAAGAGATATATTTCTGGCCGATTTTCATGGCAAGATGGGTATGGAGCATTTACCTATTCTAAATCACATATTGACAGCGTGGTGAAGTATATATTGAATCAGCCGGAACACCATAAAAAGAATTCTTTCCAAGATGAATATATGTTGTTACTGAAAAAATTTGAGGTTGAATATGATCCAAAATATCTGTTTCAGTTTACCAAATAAACGCTTCACTGGGTTTAATTTCCTTCCAAAATATTAGAACGTGTTTGCCTCAATGACAATCGGGCTCATCTCCTAAAAATATAAAATGCACAAACTCCTCTTCCCACTCCTCTTCCTAACGGCCTGCACCTCCCAGCCTGCTTTTAATAAAGAGCAGGCGACAAAAGAAATTTTGCAGCTCCATAATTTACAACGGGATTACCATTTCAAAAAAGATTCGGTAGCCTTTGCCGGACAACTTTCGGATGACTTCATTTCCGTCAATAAAGGGGTAATAAGCACACCCGGTCGGGAAGAAACAATTGCCCGGTACAACAGCTATTTTTCTACCGTGGAGTTTCTTCGATGGGACGATGTATCCGAGCCCATTATTCGCTTTTCGGAAGATGGAACCCTAGCCTATACCCTGGTTGATAAACTCGTAGAAGTGCGCTACACCGACGAAGCGGGTGAACCCGTTCAGGGAAAAACACATTTTGCCTGGACTGCCATCTATAAAAAATACGGCAATGAATGGCAAATAGATTGCGTTACCTCTACTGAAAAACCCGAGCCGGAAATACAGAAGTAGTTCGGATGAATCCCATTTTTCAACGTAAATTAGCCTTGAAAAAACACATATCACCAATTAAACCATACATATAAACAAACACCAAAACCATGAGAAAGCACCCACAAATTCCAGCCCTCCTGATCGCACTTTTTATCTTGTTTTCCCATATACTCCGAGCCCAGGATGATGTGCCAGAATTTCATCTGATTTCAAATGTGCAATCAGGTTATGTTGTAACAGGCGAACAAGCCAAAGCGGATTTGCTGATTATCCCCAAACCCGACGAAAACTATTTTGTTTTCCTCACCGTCAACGATGCCATGGTGGACTTCGTGGACGGACAGGCGACCTACCGAAAAAATGCACACACTCAGGGGCCGCAACGGTGCATTGTAAAAGCACGTGTAAAACACCTGGAAAGTGGCAGTGAAATTATCCTGGCCGACACGTTTTCCTATGAGGTTGGTCTTCGCTGCATCGCCACATCAGCAGATAAAATGAATGTGTTTTATATTGGGGTAGACAATCCACTTTCTGTATCTGCTGCCGGGATTCCCAGCGATAAAATCAACGTGAGTATTTCCAGTGGAACCTTGACTTCCAATGGAAATGACCACTATACCGTGCAGGTAGAAAAGCCCGGCCAGGTAGAAGTGACCGTGGACGCCCCGGGTTTAAAGTCCATATTCTATTTTCGAGCCAAGCGCCTTCCCGATCCGATTGCCCAGGTTGGTGCCCGGTATTCAGGAGATTTCATGACGGCTGGAGAATTCAAAGCGCAGGGCGGAGTTATACCCATCCTGGAAAACTTCGACTTTGATGCTCGTTGTGAAATGCAAGGCTACGAAGTGGTTCGACTGGCTAAAGACGGAACCCGCAGCACTGCACAAAATACCGGAGCGCGATTTGGTGAAGAGGCCCGGGCACTTGTCAACATGGCCGTTCCCGGAGATATCTATTGGTTTAGAAGCATAAAAGTGTCCTGTCCCGGTGACCCGGTAGCCCGAAAGATTCAAAATTTTTCTGTTGAAATGAAGTAGGGGTCGATAAGCCACCTGATTTTCAATTTCCCAAAAACAAATACCCATGCAAAAAAAAGCCCTGGTGATTATTGATATCCAAAACGACATCACCAAAAACTACAAAGAGATCATCGACAACATAAACCGGTCGGTGGATTGGGCCACTGAAAACGATGTGCACGTCGTTTACATCCGGCATGAGTATTTATCTGAAAAAATCAGAAAATTCAAGCCGAACACCTTTGGCTCTGAGCTGGCCCCGGATTTAAATCTGGTTTCAGATCACATTTTTACAAAATACAAAGGAAGTGCCCTCAGCAGCGATGCCTTTGCACAGTTTGTCGAAGACCATGCCCTAAACGAATTTTACCTCGTCGGTGCAGATGCAATCGCCTGCGTAAAAGCAACTACCAATGGCATGCTGAAAGCGGGTTACAAAGTCAATGTACTATCCGATTGTATTACCAGTTATGACAAGCGGAAAATTGATGAAATGCTCGACTACTACAAGAAAAAAGGAAGCGAAGTGTTGACTTTGGATAAATTAATTGAGCGGGGCGGGAAGTAGGTTTCCATAGCATTACCGATAGGATTGCAACCGGATTTTTAAAAATGAAATAATCCTGAAAATGAAAATTAAACTAAACCCGCACGTAGATAAATACCTCCTGGATGGCTGTATGCGCTGCAAATACGGCGGCACGCCGGAATGCAAAGTCAATTTCTGGAGGGATGAACTGGAGTTGCTCCGACAAATCGTTTTGGAAACGGGTTTGACGGAGGAGCTTAAATGGAGTGTTCCGGTATATACCCACCAGGACAAAAACATTGTCACAATAAATGCATTAAAAGAATCCGCCAATATTGGTTTTTTCAAAGGTGTGCTTTTATCCGATCCGAATAAAATCCTTCAACAACAGGGGAATTTGCAGTCGGACCGGCTCATTAAGTTTACGGACTCGGAAGAAATCCTGAAATTAAAGGATGTATTGACATCCTATATTCAGGAGGCCATACAACTCGAAGAGCGCGGAGAAAAAGTCGCGTTTAAGAAAAACCCGGAGCCAATCCCTGAAGAACTTTTGGCAGAGTTTGAAAACGATCCCGAATTGAAAAAAGCATTTTATCGTCTGACTCCCGGTCGCCAACGCGGGTACATCATCCATTTTTCCCAACCCAAACAATCCAAGACACGGCTCAGTCGAATCGAAAAATACCGGCAACAAATACTGGATGGAATCGGGTTTCACGATACCTATAAAGGCTAAGTATAAATTCGCCAATTAGAAAATATCCACGCACCCAATAACGAATGGACGAACTCTACAACATTGATGATCTGGACAAAATGGTTGCGTTTCTGAAACGGCATGATGACCTTGACGCACTTCGCAAAACGCTTCTTACTGAGTTTTTAAAATATGCTGACTATAAAAATGGGACCGAATGGAATCGGGCTGTAACACTCTGTGAATGCCTGGCGCTAATTGGCTGGGGAAAACACGAGCCCCTGGAAGCAACAAGAGGTATGTTTTTTAATGGAAGTCCGACGACCACTTTTTTAAATAAATTCAGAAAACCTCGCTTTGTTAATGCTATGTGGTCGAAGCGGAAAAATGGATTTACTATGGAGCCAGGCAGAACCAGTTTTTATTTTAGTCCGGATGACCCCAATCAAAAACAAACTATATTATCCGATTATCCTGTTCAGGGTTTAATTCAGAATGTAAAATTAAAAACCCAGAGAAATTGGATTTCCAAAAACCCTATACGGATTCGGAGAGCAATCAGCAACTGCTACGAAAACTCAAAAGAAGTAATTGAATCAATTGAGCAAGATCTTCAATTGGCTCTTGATCAAACTATGCAACCAGAAAAATATGGTGATAAAATCAATCAAATTTTTTTCAATTGCCATTTTAGCTACGCCATTGATAACCATCAAGCAAACTATGTAATTTGTGAAGACACTAAAAAATTAAGTCCCGAAAATACCCGGCTAGAATTAAATAAGTTGTGCCCTCCAAATGAACTTGTACAAAAACAGCATTATCTAACAAATAGATTTAAGTTTGGCTCTTTTCGATCTGATACTGGCCGACTCTACACTGATATTTATTTTGAAAAAGCATTTAGTGAATTGTCCCATCAAGAGCAAAAAGAACAATTCAGCGAACATGCCTCAACAGCTCTTCAGACCATTATCAGTCGGTTAAAAAAGAAAAAACTAGCATATAATCTCGACCAGATGCTTGAAGACTTTACTTTAATCCTTGAGGAATGGAAAAAGAAACCCATGGCATAGAGTACATTTTATATTCAAGGTCATACTCTCAACCACCAACCCAAATGGCTGTAAAAATTAACGTAAGCGTATCGACGATCTTTGAATGTTCCCTGGAGCGGGCATTTAAAACCCCAATGCTTTGCGATGTTTCCAGGGTGCATACCGGTTTCGGAATTATGCCAAGGATCACACATACATCGGATGATGAAAACTGGGGCAAACCCGGCTCAAGCAAAAAGGTTTACGCCGCTAAGTCGTTGACCCAGAAAGGAGGCTTTGTTTCGATGGACAATGTCATTGAACGAAAAGAAAATGATTACTGGGTTATCCAGGTCGACGATTTCCAATCCTGGATGTTGGGCTTTTACAAGTTTGTAGGCGAATGGAAAACCACGCAACTTGAGGAAAATAAAATCCGCATCGACTACAGCTACCAATTGTATTCCAATGCCCCACTTCTATATCCGCTCAATTGGGTTTTTGCAAAAACATTTTGGAAAACCTATATGAAACGCGTGGTAGAAAACATCCGGAAACTGGCGTATGAAGAGGCGCCTTATTTGTATGAGTAATTGAATCTAATCTTATTCCCATTTAAACAAAGATCCAATAAACGCATCCACTTCCTCTCGGGGTAGGGGCTCCACCAGAACCAATTGCGTCGTTTGCCAGCGAGTGGTTTTGCCATGTTGTGTGCGAATTTCTTTGGATATCAGTCCGGTTTTTTGATCCTGCCAATAATTACCAAAAATCAAAATGGGCACTTCGATTTCGGTGGTCCATTCAATTTTCACCTCATCCAATACGGTGTTGTTTTCTGTTGAGCGCAAGACGTAGTTTTCGTACCGACTGCTTGTTGCAAACGGGCTGTCCGAGCGCTGTTCCTGCAACGTGGGTTTCTCCGCTTTTTTACTCCCAAAATAATCAGCATACATCCGGAAGTGCATGGCTTCCTGAAGCGAATCACCCATCGGTCGGTAATTTATGCTCTCTTCTTTTTTTAGATCGTAATAGCGAACCGAGGCTTCGCTCAAAGCAACAACTCGGTCTGGCGTAAAATAGAACGTTACAGTATCCCGGGAGGATTCATAGGGGATGTGGTAGTTGGATTCATTGATTAAAAAAACAGTCTCCTGCCCATCTCGTACACCTACAACCATTTCGGAACAGTCCGGACACATGCTGATAAACTGCGTGCTGTCGATAAAAACATACGTAAGTTTTCCACTCGTCACTTGAGCGGATGCTTTGGGTGCATTATTTAGCAAGCCAAGAAAAAGTAAGACGGTAAATGGGCTTTTCAGGACGTTTTTCATAGGATTTATTCATGTTGAACGGACTGGAGATCTTGGCTAAAAGTCCATCCAAAAACCGGGGTTTGTAGTCTTTTGGCAATTGGTTCACGTCATCCAAAACCAGTTGGGTTATGTAGCGGGTTTTCCAATTGGGGTCCTGCAGTTTACCAATTATTTTCTGTACGAGCGTCCCGTATTGTTCCATATTATCCTCCAAAATCCAATCGCCCAAATACCAGACTGCTTTGTACCGGAGGGCCGCTTTTTCATGATCAAGATATTCTTCCAATAAGCGGATTATTTCATCGCGGGATTCCAATTGCTGGGCATCGACAAAATTAATTTCATCCAGGCATTCCAGAATTTCAAATGGATTGTCGGCTTGGGCAGCAGCCTCAAATGCCCGTTGGTATTCTTCTTTGAAAAACTGCGACCACTTTTGCGGATTATCGCTGAGAGCCTCATACAAAACACTGATTCCGGAAAAATTCAACTGCTCAAAATGAAGTCGAATTTCGGATATTATATCCGCAGGCGATGTTGACTCGGTATATGCCCGAATTTCTTGTATCAATTTGTCTCGCAGTCCATCATCCTCGTGTTCCCAGAATGTTGCCAGTGCTTCTTTTTTTTCTAAAAGGTTTTTCATGTTACGTGTAAGTTTTAGGCTCGTAAAATAACAATTAAAACCCCGGCATAAAAAAGCTCTTAATTCCCGTCATAATATTTTGAACCGCATACGATGCGAGGATCAGGCCCATGATTTTACTGATGACGGTAATGCCATAATCGCCAATTACTTTTTGGACTCTATTTGCGATTAATAAAATCTGAGATGTGAGGAAAATTACCAGCAAAACGAGGACCGTTGTCGTGGCTTGTTGCTGTATGGTGTAAATGTGGTTGTCGGTGAGAATTACCACCGCCATAATGGCCCCGGGTGAAGCGATTGAAGGAATTGCAACTGGAAAAATTGTGACGTGTTTGTAATCCGTAATGCGCATTTTTTCCTTCTCCGGTTTTCCGTCACCAAATATCATCGTCAGGGCAAACAAAAACAGAATGACCCCTCCTGAAATTTGAAAGGCGTGCAGGGTGACATCCATTCCCTCAAAAATCAGCTGCCCCATGACAATGAAAAAAAACAAAATCATAAACGCAATTCCGGAAGCCCTGATCGCTATTTTTCGCTTATCGACAGGATCAAAATCCTTGGTCGCTTCCAGATAGACCGGAACCGAACCAATAGGGTCAATTACAGCAAATAAAAAGAAAAATGTGGTGATGAGTTCTGCCATGTAAATGTGCTTGCACGTTCTGCTTTGAATAGGTTGCTATATAACATCTGCATCACCACTTTAGTTGGGTGCGGACTGCCTTATTCATTTCTTATCAAAAAATAAAAATGGGGTATTCCTGCACCCAAACAAATCACAACTAACCACTCAGGGTTCTTTCCTATTGAGAAATGATCTCAACTTCTTCAGGAACAATAAACAACAATACACATCCTGTATCTGACTGAACGCTGTGCTTGAAGTTTGGCGGTGTGTATAAATAATCTCCTTTACTCAAAGTCGTACCTTCAATGATACAGCTGCCTTCCAATACAAAAAGTTCTTCTCCTCCGGGGTGGTTGTGGTACGGATAGCGTGCACCTTCTCTAAATTTTAGTAAAAAACTTGGTGGCCTGCCATTTTGTTCAAACCTCAATGTTTTAATGTAAATGTTACTAGTGTCAACCCCTTCTTCAAGCAATGGTTTCCATTCTGTTGAATTTGTTTGTACAATGTAATCTGCAATGTTTGTACTCATTTTATACTAGTTTTAGTCAAAAAATTAAGCCGGTATTCAAATTGATTTTACCACCTGCCCATGAGTACAAAGATGAGCGGTCACCACCTTCGATGAAATAGAGAATCTCTTCTTTTACATGTAACTTTAATCTGCCGAGCTATCCTTAAATGCTTGAGGAGAAAACCCTGTATGTTTTTTAAAGAAATTTGAAAAATAAAACGGATCCTTAAATCCAAGAGCATAGGCAACCTCTTTTACAGAGTGGCTTTCATAAAAAAACAACCTTTTAGCCTCAGAAATGATCAAGCCATGCATCACTTGTTGTGCCGTTTTACCAGCATGCTGCTTGGAAAGCTCATTCAATACCAGTTCTGTTGTTAGCAGTTTTTCAGCATAATACTTTACAGGTCGATTGTGCTGAAAGTCGCTTCTAATGAGTTCGAGAAATTCTAAAAAAAGCGCATTGGGTTTCCAGATTTCCTCTCCCATTAAAACTTTTGCCCGATTTATTTCTACAAGAATCAATTCAATTCGTGAGTGAATGGATGTTAGAAACTGAAATGGTTTTTCCTCCAGTTCTCTTTCGATACTACTTAGATGGTTTCCAATGGAAGGATGGTTGGAAACATCAATTACTTCATTTCTATCAAAATGGCAAAAAAGGCCGTTTTGAAAAACCAGCTCAATATCGCGTGTTGCTTTGCAGAAAAAGTCATACGTAAATTGAAGCGCAACCCCTTCCCCTGAATCTGTTTCGACAAACCGATGAAACTGACCGGAGGTAATTGTAATTATGCACTCAGCCGGGATTGTAAATTCAATACTGTCAACCTCCATCTTAATTTTCCCCTTTGAACACCAAACCAGAATGTACTTTTTAATTCTACGGCTTTCGGCTGGGACTGTCTGGGGAGTAAGTTTTATGAGTTCTATCATGGGTGCGCGTTCGCAGAGTACTGTTATTTCATTTTATCCAACCCAACCCATTCGTGTTCAACATTTCGCATTAAAAGTGCATTATCAAACTTGATCGAACCTGAGGGAAAGATGGTTTTATTTTCAAAAAAACTGGACGCTACTGATTCTACATCAGAGGTAAAACGTCCCAAGAGTATGTGTCTAGCAAAAGGCCGTCAAACCCGTTTGAAGCAGATGAATATCCAATTTTCCCTTTCTCAAAAAAACGAGAAACACTATCGAGGTCCTCAAATACACTACTTCTATTCCAGCTTGTTGTCTCTTGAGCTACAATGGATACAAATGTGTTGTCTTTACTTTTAAACGAGACTTTATATTCCGACCCAGACTCCTGAACAGTAAATTTTGCCAAATGATGTATTCCTGGAAAAACGGTTCCTCCTGCCAATGAGTTTATTAATGAGGATGTATCACGTCTTGGGATATACACTCCCTCTTTTACCTCCCCATCTTCAACCCATTCCACAGCAATTCTATGCGCTCCGTTTTCAGAGGAAATACCAAATTGTTTTGGTATCCCTTTAGGTCTAATTTCCTTAAGCCGAATGAGGCAAATCCCCGCTATTCCTTTTCCCGACACCAATTTTGGTTTGAACGGTTTGGGTAAATAACGGGCTAAAACTTCTTCATCAACCTGATAATTAATGAGAAGCCTTCGGTCAATAACTCCTTGGATCCTGGGTATTTTCATTTCAGTTACATTTTACAATCTACTCCCGCCCAAGTTCCTTCAACACCTCTTCCATCTCCATTTCTTTTTGTGTTCCGATGCATATTTTTTTTCCGTCCTCCAGTTCAATTGCCAGGCCTTTGTTGCCGCTGATGTTGTAAACTGTTCCGTGTTTGGTACCCAAGCGGATTCCCCAACCGCCTACAAATCCGTAGTTGATCATTTCGGCTTTTTTTATCGAGCGCCAATCGATGTGTTTATTCACAAATGGGAAAAACCGGACCCGGATACCGCGTTCATCTATCTCTGTATCCAGGCGCATTTTCCAGAATAGGAGGAGTAGCGCCAATTCGAACAGGAGAAAAATAACCAGGCCGGTATTGGACATGGGTTTGTTCCCAAACGAACCACCCAAAACCAGTTGTTTGTACAAGCCAAATAGGGGGATAAGTCCAGCCAGGATAATCGGTACTAGAATCCACAACTGGGTAAATTTCTGACTTTCCTTAAAGTGTACTTTCATGCTTGAATTGGTTTGTCTTTAAAAACACTTAGACATTTAAATTAGTTCTCTTTTCCCAACACCCCCTTATTCTTATCCTTGGGTTCGATCAGGTCCCAGAGGTTGCCGTATAAATCCTGAAAGACGGCAACGGTGCCGTAGTCAAACTCAGAAGGTGGGCGGACAAAATGAATTTTTCGTTCTTGCATTTTGTTGTAATCCCTCCAGAAGTCATCGGTAAACAGAAAAAGAAAAACCCTTCCGCCGGTTTGGTTTCCAATGGCTTTGGTTTGTTCTTCGTTGCTGGCTTTCGCAAGCAAAAGTGCGCATTCGGTGGCACCTGGAGGGGCGACCAGCACCCAGCGTTTCTCGGCATCTAGTTGGGTATCTTCCAGGAGTTTGAAGTCCAGTTTTTTTGTGTAAAATTCGATGGCTTCATCGTAATCTTTTACCACCAAAGCGATGTGAGCAATGTGTTGTTTCATACTGCTGGATGTTATTTTAGAGCATGTTCTTCATTTAGCAGCAATACCCTGCATAAAATATTGCCTCAGCTTTTATCAAATTTGTATTTCCGGTTTTGGTGAGGTATAAAACCAGAATGCTGCCTTTTTCTCCATAACGGATAATATAATCGTTCAAGCCATCCCCATCTATATCGCCAATAAGTTCAACTAAAATAGGAGCACCATATTTTTTTGTATTCAGTGCAGTTCTTGTACCTCCGCGATTTAAATAAAGTAACGGGGGATCTTCCTCATATTCGGCCTTGTACTCTTCAAGCTCAAGATTAAATTTCTCAAGCACTTTCCGGTCAACTGAAGAACCATACCATGCCGCTAGATTCAGGTTCGCATATTGTACATCAATTTCTGTATTCAGTTTTTCAGATTTACTTCCAACTATAAATTGCAAATCCTTTGTTTCTGTAGCGTTTATAAATAAGTCGCAAGTATATTCTCTGGTTTTGTAATAACTAATATCGATCCGACGGGCCAAAAGGGTGCTGTCAGAGGTTTTGAAATAACCGTACCAATTCCATTTTTGTGGATTGTGAATATTACTTTGATTGCAACCACAGCCTGGATAAATCAGAACAAATTCATCACTAAGCAAGTCATCAAAACGGCCTTTGATTTTTTTATCAAGAAAAACATCCAAGACATATCCGGACTTATTCTGGTATGCAACCTTTACCCAGTATCCATAAATATACTCGTTTACACCCTCCAATTCCGTTTGGATCCGAATCGAGTCTCTCCCATGCGTGTATTCATCCATATACTTTATCCGGGCGCCAAATGGAATCACAGTCAGGGTCGAGTAGTCTTTCCCGGGACCATTCCTCATGCGCAAGCCGCCATTTGCAATTACCATTGTAGCATCTGTATCCGCTACAATGGATTGAGCAAATGAAGTATCCAAAATAAAAAGGGCAAGGAGAAGGAGTACAAAAAAAGGTTTCATTTTTAGGGTTCCATTTTATGCTTAATTACAGCATGTTGAGAATAGTAATTTAATTCAACCGATAAATAAATTCTTCGATTTCTGCCTGGCGTGCATCGGCAAAGCCTTTGTCTTTTCCAATTTGTACAAACCCACATTTTTCCAAAACTCGTTGCGAGCCCAGGTTGTCATATGCAACCCGACCGAAAATGGGACGGGTTGTTTCCAAATTCAAAAATGCCAGAAGTGCTTTGAAGGCAATTCCTTTTCCCCAGTATGGTTTATCAATCCAGTAGGTAATTTCCGCATCGCCCTCCATTTCAAATTTCGCGATGCTACCCACGATGGTTTCATCCTGATAAATGGTGTACATGTGCACCGTTGGATCGGAAAGGAGCCTGGTAAATTTTGCTATGTAGGCTTGTTTGTCGATTGGGTCCTTTGGAGTAAACGCGGCCAGGTGGATAGCTTCTTTATCGAGTTGAAAAAGATAGAGTTGCTCTAAATCGTCCGTTGTTGTTGTTTTTAACGTTGGGGTCATTGAATTGAATTTTCTAAAAAATAAAAACTACTCCTTTCGTTCATAAATATATTCCACCTGGCTTTGCAGGTTTTTGATATAAATAATTCCCTGGTTTTGGGTAAACTTCACCTCATGCTTGGGCGTACCGGCGCTTCCGTTTAGTTCATAAACAGCATAGAATTTTTTTCCATTGAGAAGGATGCTGTCGAGAAAATTGAGTTGCGGGTTGATCTCATTTATTTTAAGATAAAACAATTCATCGCCGGTATCAAATCCGTTTGAGAAGTATTCCCCCAAAGAAACGGCCACCGTTTCCTGTGCATCGCGATCTTCCAGCAGGGGCCATTCGAGCAGGTTTACAAACAGCGGTTCGGAAAACGCGGTGGAATTACTTAGGGAGGCCCAGCTAATTTGGGAAGTCCCCTGCACCGTTTGATTTTTTGCAGTATCTACTTCACAGGGCATCCCCACCTGATACGATGCAGTGGTATCGTGTATTGCCACATCAAATGCGACTTCCGAGCCGGCAGGTGTTTTAAATACAATTCGGTTGGCACCAATGTAATTGCTGAGATACATTTGGGCGGTATCGCTCAAGGTGTAGTTGGTTCCATCAACCGGATTCTCGCAAGGGTTATCTTTTTTACATGCCGACAAAAGACTGATAAAAAATACAACACTGAATAAAATGCGGAGAGATTTTGACATTGGTTTTAATTTCATATTTTTTAATAGCCTTTGGGGGATTTTGGTTTAAGGCGAAATTTGCCGATTGTAGACCAAATTTAAAACCCCAATTAGCTTATAAACTAGCGTAAAGACAGAAATATAGAAAAGCAGGTAGGCAAGGTCATGTTGCTTACCTGCTTTTATTTTCAGTATCCAAATAGGTTTGATACAGGTGCAGCAGCTGTTGTTCACTGTCAATTAAATTGAGCAATTGAATAACCATCAATTTTTTGCTGTCGGTAGTGGTGGACACCGATTCTTTGATGATAAAATCCATAAACCCATCCAGCTTTTTTCCCATCAGCTGCTTGCTTTCGTCGATGTCGGTCAGTTGGGAAATCGTTTCAAAATTTACCAATTCCATTTTCGAATTCAGGAAGGATTTCCAGGAGG
>JAWKLR010000057.1:0-12177 GCA_041392625.1 Saprospiraceae bacterium
AGCAGGTTGGGCTTTAATTAAAATTCCAATCCACAGATACTGATGTCTTCCCCAATCCTACATCAACACATCGTTCACCGGCTTGATTTTTTCCGGCAAATCCGTCTCGCCCAGCATTTCCATCAGGTCGATTTCAATGGTGCGGGAAAGCGCCAGCATGGGGATGTCGTTGCCAAGGCCTTCAAAGGGGTTTTCGCTGTAATCACCGATCAACTCCATGACAATAAACACCCAACCGACCAGCACCGTAAACGGAATGGCCAGCCAGACGTTATGATCGCCCAGATCGTGAAACTGCGGGATCATCCCAAAAGGCAGCAGGAAAATAAAAAGGGCAACAAAGACGAAACTCATCGAGCCATACTGCCGGGGCAGCGGGTAATTTTTGATCCGTTCGCACTTCCCTTGGTCGGTATAAAAGCCGTTGATGATGTTTTGCAGTTCCATGTGGCGGAAATCGTCGATTAGGTTCATTTTGCGCAGCGCACTCAGCTCCGCTCCCTGCCGGTCGAGCAACTGGGTTGCAGTATTTTTAAACTCGATGTATTCCTCCATCTCATCCTTTTCGAGGTATTTTCCCAGTTCTATCTCTGTGATCTGATCGTGAAAAAGTCCGGTACCAAAACGCTTCTGTCTGCGTTGGGTGAAATCACGCATCACCTTGCTCCCTCCCAGATGCTCCCACTGGGTAGGCACGAGCAATTGACTGCGCAAGGTATACAACCAGGCGATGTGCCGGTAGATCATTTTTTTGCGTAATTTGTACAGGGAAGCCTCGTCCATATCCGTTTCGCGAAACTGGTTGCCCACATAATTTTTCACCATGCTGCCCCACATCCGACTTCCATTTACAATGGAGCCCCATATTTTACGTGCTTCCCACAAACGGTCGTACGCACTGTTATTTTTAAAACCAACATAAAAGGCTACCGCAGTACCGATCACCGAGATGGGCAGCCAGGGTATTGCCATCCATTCGGAGTGATTTACCTCGTATAAAACCGTGATCGTCGATGCATACAGGGTAAGCCAAACAATGTGATGCCAGGAAAAAAGGAGAATGCCCCACAGGGTGAAGTTTTTTCTTGTGTACATGGGTAGTTATTTAAAACAGGTGCAAAATGCAAAACACGAACAGTTCGTATTCACAAACATATTTAAATTTACCTGGCTCTCATAATTGGGATGATTTGATGATGCGCCCTTCGGGCTTGGATGATAAGTTGATGTTTGCTCGGCCCTGCGGGCCTTGTTTAATTGGTGCGCTGCGCTTTTCTTTGTTTATATAGAAGTGGTAAGTTGTAAGTGATAAGTAGTAAGTATATTTTTAACATTTTACAAGTCAACTTATCACTTCTGCATAAACAGAGCCTGGCATAGGCGAACGAATCAATTTCCGAATGCCGATTGGATTTTTGACTGTAAAATGTATGTTTGTTTTTTTTAAAACGAATAAACAAACTCAACAAATCATCCTAGCCCGAAGGGCGCATCAACTCATCAACTAAAAAAATGGCTATAAACTGGAATTTAAAAGGAAAACGGGCATTGGTTACCGGAGGTACAAAGGGAATCGGCCTGGCAGTGGTGAAGGAGTTTCTCGCACTGGGAGCATCGGTGGTTTTTGTCGCAAGAACCCGGGAGGATGTACAGAAGTGGGAACAGGAATGGCGTGGCCAGGGGTATGAAGTATTTGGGGTGACGGCGGATTTAAGTAGCCGCGAAGAGCGCCAGCGGGTGTTTGATTTTGTATTGGAAAAATGGGACGGGTTGGATGTATTGGTGAACAATGTCGGAACCAATATCCGGAAGCCAATTCAGGAGTATTCGGATGCGGAATATGTCCACTTGATCGATACCAACCAGCATAGTGTATTGGGTATGTGCCGTTTGTTTCAGGGGATGTTGCAGCAGTCGGGCACAGGAGCGGTTGTGAACGTGAGTTCGGTCGCCGCAATGGTGGATGTGGGCTCGGGTGTTCCCTATGGGATGGCCAAGGCCGCAGAGTTGCAGATGACCAGAAGCCTGGCCTGCGAGTGGGCTCCCCTGGGTATTCGGGTGAATGCCGTTTCTCCCTGGTATATCCGCACACCTTTAACGGAATCGGTTTTGAGTCAGCCCGAGCGCTATGCACTTATTTTATCCCGAACCCCGCAAAACAGGGTGGGGGAACCCGAAGAAGTGGCCGCATCCATCGCTTTTCTGGCAATGGATGCAGCGTCCTTCGTCACCGGACAAAATATCTGCGTAGACGGTGGATTTATGGCAAAAGGGATGTAGGGCTTGTTGGTCAGCCCACTAATTTTTTACAAACCGTCCTACATGCTGGCCCTCGCTTGTGTATGCTTTTAAAATATAAAACCCTGCGGGGAATGAGGAGATGTCCACCCGATGGCTATCGGTGTTGGAATCGTACATTGGGGTAAACTCCCTGCCGGCCAGATCGTAGCAACGGACTTGCTTCACGTTGGTAAGTCCCCGAACCTGGATGCTGCTGCTGGCAGGGTTGGGGTAAATATCCAGCGGATGAATTGTTTTCTCATGCGTACTGGTTGCGGTGCAGGAAACCTGGAAAATATAGAGGTAAGTCTCTCCGGAAATTGTTGAAACTTTTACCCAGTCTAGCCCTTCAAATCCAGGCTGTGGAATGTACAAAACACCCGCTCCATCCGTTGGCTCGAAGATGATTTGGGCCTGCCCGTGGTCGGGCCCGCTGGTGATCTGTGGCCCCTGAAATCCGTTCAGGTTATCGACATAAATAGAGTCTTCGCATTGGACAGTATTCGTAATCGTATAGTCCGGAGCGGGATTGTTGCAACTGATTTCAAAAATGTAAATTCCGGTGTCGCAGGTGACCTGGGTCGCGTGGGCACATTCAATAATAACGGTATCCGAGCCGGTAAAACAAGGTGGTGCCTGGTATTCCAGGATGTTGGGTGGAACGAAGTCGCCCAGCAACACGGCATAGCCCCATCTAGGTGGCTGGATGATGTGCGGGTCATTCCAGGTTGGGAAACCCAGGTTGCCGATTACAGCTGTGTCGCCACATGCCAGTTGAATGGTTTCGGTAAAGGTGCCTTGCGCCCTGGATTCCGGTATATAAATCGCAAGGCTTAGGCAGGCTAGTGCCAATGTGAAAAAATGTTTCATAGCATTCGTTTTTGTTAAAAATAGAGCATGTGCTCTTAGAGGATGTCTAAAATTCAATTTCTGGGCTACATTCGGCAAATTTTGTTTTTCTCTACGTTAAATTTTTCGCCGAATTACCCGTATTCGACTGCAAAATTTGCCTTAATAAAAACAAAATTTGCTCGACTTCGCCTCAGAATTGAAATTTAGACATCCTCTTACTATGAAAGACGGCCGGTTGCGGGGAAAAGGTTGGGTCAGGCCCTATTTCCCAAACCGTTTGAGCTGATCCGGTGTGAAATCCCACTCGGGTGTCTCCAACAGGTTTTCTGCTTCTTCGACGGAGTACCAGGGGCTTTGTCCGGGATTGTTGAAGTTTTTCAAGACATGAATTTGCTGTGCCGGCATATAACTCTGAGCTAAAAGAAAAACCCGCTCACCGGTTTTATTTTCTGCCACATCCATCACAAGCACCGCGTGCCCCGGGAATCCCCCCCGGATAAACACATTACCCGGCTCGATGTCTTTGAGTGCAATAGACTGCAACTCCTTCGACAAGGATGCTGTGCCGGCATATCCGAAAACCATCTGCAGGTACTGTCGAAAACTCTGGTAGGATTCGGAGTTGCTTCCTCCTTGTACCCAGTAGACCTTATTGCCCGACACCTTGATGCGTTCTCCCTTGCGCCACCGGTCATACCGGGCTTCAAACCCATTGGTAAAATTAAAATGAATGTCTGCATAGCGTTTCTGACTGTACAGGTATTCTGCACGCAGGCGCATTACTGCATCGGCACATTGCTGAAGGTCGCCCTTGCCTGCATCGATATCAAGTACCGCAGCATGTACATCCTGGCGGTTTTTAGGAGATCCATTGTACAACAACACCGGACTGCCTTCGGGCAGCAGTTGGAAGTTGCGCAGATAATGCGTGAATGAACCGGGGTTGGCTGCCAGTCGGGTAAAACCTTCGGGAGTTTTAAACCGGTCTTGCAAATTATTGGTGGCAGGAGGTGTGGGTTGCTCCGGACTGCTTTGGGCTGGTTTTGAAACCACTGTTTCCGGAGCTTGCTCGGTTTGGCAGGCAAACAGCAGGGCCAGGAGCAGAGAAAAAAAACTTGTTTTCATTTTATGGCTGGTTTGGTTAAAATCGATAATAACTTGAGCATTGGGGACTACTCAAGTTATTAACGATAAAATCCGAACATTATTTAGCTCAATGAACAACCAGCGTTTTTGAAACCATACCGTGGTTTCGCTGCATGCCCACCATGTAATTGCCGGGAGTCAGGTTCTCCAGTTGGATTGGCATGTTGTGTTCCCCCTGGGGGAGTCGCCCCTGGAATATGCGCCTGATCTGCTGCCCCGAAGGGGTGTACAGTCCGATATACACATTATCTGTTTGGTCCAGTTCAAACCGGATGCTTGTACTTTCCCGGGTTGGGTTAGGTGAAAGTGTAAAATCGAAGGGGCTTGTGAAGGCCGCGGGAGGTGTAGGCGTGGCCGATGAGGGATTGAATTGATATTTGTAGATGCGGGCCCCGGAGGCATAGCCAAAATCGGCATTCAGAAAATAGAACCGGTTGAAGTTGCCACCGAACAGTTCAAATTCCCAGTTTTGACCGCCATTTATGGTTTTATACCAACCAGCCTGATAGCCGCCTATCCAGCCGGTATCCGGGTTCGCAAACCCGATGCCTTGGGTTTGGGATAGGGGAGTGGGGAGCGCAACCCAGCTGGATCCGTTGTCTTCAGAGCGCAAAAGTTTACCCGGAGACGCCCAGGTTTGAATGGATGAAACCCAGACATCGGAAGTGACCCGCTGGATTTTCCATGCATAATCTCCCGCAGTTCCGGTGCTGATTTGTTCGGTCCAGTTTTGTCCGCCATCGGTAGTTTTCAAAATGACTCCACCCGTAAATCCTTTTCCACATACATAACCGGTGTCTGCTGTTACAAAATACACATCGACAAGCCCTTCGGCATAGGCCGACATATCGGTCACGGTCCAATTCTCCCCCGCATCCGAGGAGTGCATAAGAAAGGCCGGTCCATACCAGGAGCCTACGGCATAAATATTTTGGCTGTCGCGGGCATGCAAGCCACAAATGGCCGGTGGAACGGGATCAATTTGGTTTGCAATGTTTACCCAATTTTCGCCTCCATCGGTGGTGCGCATAAGGGCTTGATCCAGGGTGCCTGCAATTCCAATCTGGTCGGTCAGGAACTCGATGCTCCGAAAATAAAAGTTGTTGGAAAATTGAAGCGCCCAGCTGTCGCCACCATCTGCGGTGTGGTAGATTCTGCCGTGCGCGCTGGCGCACCATCCGAGCAGGGAGTCTCTGAAAAACACATCTTCAATGCGCGAACCCTGATCATACGGCGTGTTGGGAAGAATCGACCAGGAGCTTTGAGCCTGGATTGAACTGGTGATGAGAAGCAATGTGAAGGCAAGTACGGTTTTCATTTTTTAATTTCTAAGTAACAGCTTTTTTGGTGCACGCATGACTTAAATGAGCGAACGGCCATTGACTGTTTGTCAATGGCCGTTCTGATTGGACAAAGACCTATTAGGATCTTTGCCTATGTCCCGATATGGGATTCTAGTCGTTTAGTTTCAATACTTTCAGGAAAGCTTCCTGTGGTACTTCCACACTTCCGAATTGTTTCATCTTCTTCTTACCAGCCTTCTGCTTCTCCAGGAGTTTCCGCTTACGACTGATGTCACCACCATAACACTTGGCTGTAACGTCTTTTCTAAGTGCGGAAATGGTAGTACGGGCGATTACCTTGGCTCCGATGGCAGCCTGGATGGCAATCTGGAACTGCTGACGTGGCAGGAGGTCCTTTAGTTTTTCACACATTCTCCGTCCGATGTACTCAGATTTTGAGCGGTGAACGAGGGCAGACAAAGCATCCACTTGCTCTCCGTTGAGTTTGATATCCAGTTTTACCAAATCGGTTTCACGGTAGTCCAGCAATTGGTAGTCGAAGGAAGCGTAACCGCGGGTAATGGATTTTAGTTTGTCGTAAAAATCAAACACGATTTCTGCCAGGGGCATGTGGAAGGTCATTTCCACCCGGGTAGGCGTGAGGTAATTTTGCTTGATGAGGATGCCGCGTTTTTCCAGGCAAAGCGTCATGATGTTGCCGATATAATCCGGCTTGGTAATGATCTGTGCGTAGATAAACGGTTCCTCTGCTTTTTGGAGCAGGGTAGGTTCCGGCATTTCGGTGGGTTGGTGTACCACAAACCGGTGGCCCTTGTTGTCCGTTGCATAATACGATACGTTGGGTACCGTTGTAATGATGTCCTGATCAAACTCCCGCTGAAGGCGTTCCTGGACAATCTCCAGGTGCAGCATTCCGAGAAAGCCACAACGGAATCCGAAGCCAAGTGCGGCGGAGGTTTCTGCTTCAAAAACCAGGGACGCATCGTTGAGCTGGAGTTTTTCCAGGGCATCGCGCAGGTCTTCAAAATCGTCGTTGTCCAAGGGATATACACCGGCAAATACCATGGGCTTTACTTCTTCAAAACCCTGGATTGCCTTATCGCATGGCCGACTCAGGTGAGTGATGGTATCACCAACCTTAATTTCACGGCTCACTTTAATTCCGGTGATTACATAGCCTACATTTCCGGCGCTGATGGAATCGGATGGGAAAAGCCCCATACGCATGATACCAACTTCCTCCGCAATAACTTCTTTGCCGGTATTGTAGAACTTGATTTTATCTCCTTTTTTCAAGGTTCCATTCATAATCCGCACGTATGCAATAACACCTCGGTAGGAGTTGAACATGGAGTCAAAAATCATGGCCTGAAGAGGCGCTTCCGTGTCGCCACTTGGAGCAGGAATCCGGTCGACAACCGCGGCAAGGATTTCCGGTACGCCAATGCCGGTACGTCCGGATGCAGAAATAATGTCTTCCCGGTCGCAACCAATCAGGTCGATGATCTGATCCTGAACTTCTTCTACCATGGCGCTGTCCATATCCACTTTGTTGACGATTGGAATGATTTCCAGGTCGTGTTCAACGGCGAGGTAGAGGTTGGAAATGGTTTGTGCCTGAATACCCTGTGTTGCGTCTACAAGGAGAAGCGCTCCTTCGCATGCCGCGATAGAGCGGCTTACTTCGTAGGAAAAGTCGACGTGCCCCGGAGTGTCAATGAGGTTAAAAACAAATTCCTCATTTGTAGCAGGGTGGGTGTACTGCATTTGAATTGCATGGCTCTTGATGGTGATACCACGCTCACGTTCAAGGTCCATGTTATCCAATGCCTGGTCGGTCATATCCCGGTCGGCAATGGTGTGGGTATGCTGTAACAATCGATCCGCGAGTGTACTTTTACCGTGGTCGATGTGTGCTATGATGCAAAAGTTGCGTATTTTCTTCATGCAGTGCTATGACTAAGTAGCGAATACTTGGGTTATGGTTGATTTGGGGCCGCAAAGATAGCACATTAAGTATGCACTTTGTCAGATTTTATGCCGGTAAACTTATTTTGCCGGCTACCTTGCAATCCGTTGATCCTGAATGATTCAACTGTTTAATCCAGATTAAAGTTCAGAGGCATACAATCCAATTTCCTCAAAAATAAGAATCCCCTCGTTTTTGCCGTGAAAAACGAAGGGATTCTTCAGGAAAAAAGCCCGTTTATTTTTTCCACTTGATGGTACATCCAATGGCTTTGGTTTGAGTAACTGCAACGGATTCGCCTTTTATGAGCGCATCAACTGCATTTTCAACATATTTTTCCGAAGCATCTTCTGCAGATTCGGAGTTGTCGTCAATAGCACCGATGTATTGCACTTTCATGTTTTTATCCAGGATATACACATGGGGTGTGCGGGTTGCTCCAAAGCTGCGGGCCACATCTTGCTTTTCATCATAGAGGTACACGAAGGGATAGTCCTTTTCCTTTGCGCGTTCCTGCATTTTGTCAAAACTGTCGCCAGGAGAACGGTCTTTATCATTTGGGTTGATTGCTACCACCGGATATCCGAGTTCTGCATATTTGTTGTGCAGTTCGATGATGCGATCCTGATACGCAAGCGCATAGGGGCAGTGGTTGCAGGTAAACACCACGATGTAGCCTTTGGCCTTTTTCATGCTTTTCAGCGAGACCATTTTGCCGTCTACATTTTTCAGTTTAAAATCTTTTGCGGTGTCGCCGACAGCATACCCGGTCGGTTCGTTTGTGGTGGTGAATGCCATTCCCAATCCTGCGATGAGAAAGCCCAGAAGTAATAATTTCTTGTACATGACGGTATTTTTAAGTAGTGAGATAGTTTTGAGTGTGTGTTGGAGCCTGTTTGGGATTTTGCCCGCTTTCGCCTCAAACCGAAATCCCAGACAGGCTCTTATTCCTGGATGGTTTCAAGGAGTAAATCCTCTAGTTCTTTGTAACTCAGATCGCCCTCATGAAAGGCTGTTTTCTTATTTTTTCCGGAAAAAATAAATGTTGCCGGAATGGCACCCGACCACTCGGGGTTCAGCAAATCAATGTAGTCGTTTGGGTTGCGTTCATCCATAAACACCACGGTGCTCTGTATCTGTTTTTTTTCAACAAACGGGAGCACCTTGCTTTCCAGGTTTTTTCTAAAATCTGTACTGACCAGGATTACCTGCAAGGGTAACTCCGCATACGCCTGTTGGAGGGAATCAAATGCGGGCAGTTCCTTCACACAAGGTGCACACCAGGTAGCCCAAAAGTTTACCACATAAATGCTGTCGGCAGTCGTGTTCTTCCAGGCAAATAATTGCTCTTTTTTAATCAAGGCTACGTCCTGAGCCAGCAGGCTGCTCACGGAAAAACTCAATGCAAAGAGAAGAAGTCCGGAAAGTATGTTCCGTTTGATCATGTTAGACAGGGATTTTGCAATGTAAAACGCATATTTGCTCCACATGTTTTGGCCTTTCGACGAAAGCCGTGCGAATTGGAGGCAACCACCCGTTTTGACAGGAATCAAATTAATTCATCCAAATAGAACTCAAGCAACTGTGCATAAGCTGTTGCTTGCGCCTTCAAGGCCGGCCGGTGTTTTTGCTCCCATTCTATTAGGATGATTTTCAGGCGCACATTGGCCCGATAGGCTTTGAAAAATGTGAAAAGCCAGGCATCCGATGCTTCGGGCATTACCTCCCAGTGTTGTCGGTATGTTTCCATAAATAAGGAGCCGAGGTCCTGCCTTTTTCGCAGTTCCAGGTCCATAACGAGAAATGCAAGTTCACTCAGCACATCCATTTGCCGGAAATGCTTGCTGAACTCAATGCAGTCAAAAGCAATGGGCGGGTCGCTGAGAAAAATATTTCGACTGTGCAGATCGCCATGCCCTTCCACCCAGAATCCGGCCAAAGCCCGTTTCAGGAAACGCTCGTCCAGGTCGGGAATGTGTCTGGCCAGATCAGCGCTTTTTTCGCGCAGGGATTTGGCCATTGCTTCCCCGAGTACTTCATGCATAGCGGGTTCCCAGGTGAACAGGTCTTCATAGTCGTTCCACACGCTGCTCGGCGCATAGTGGATGGGCTCGTTTATCCGGACTTTCTGATGAAAGCGCACCAGGATTTCTGCCAAATCCAGCAGGCGTTCAGTTGGAAACGGGTTCTGATCCAGCAGCAGGTCCATCTGCAGGCTGCTGTCGATGCGTTTCATGTGCACGGCATAATCCACGGCAGGTTCTGCACCGATTCGGTAACTTCCGTTTTCAATCCCGATTGGGAGCACGCCGAGATATACTTCCGGAGCCAGGCGTTTATTCAGGGAGTATTCTTTTTTACAAAAAAAGGCGCGTTGCTTGAGCGTGCTGTAATCCAGGAACTCCACCTTAATTGGTTTTTTGATTTTAAAGGCAAATTCCGGGCTGAGAATAACCCAGGAAATGTGGGTTTCTATCAGCTTGGCTTCGCTGGTATCGCCGGGGAATGCGCGAAGGTCGACGATGGATTGGATGTCTTCCTGTCTCATTTTGCTTGCAGGTATTGGTGCATTTGTTCCAGTTGGACACGCAGGCGCTGGCCCGATTGGATAACGAGATGTGGTTCCTGAATGGGTTCGTACAGGCTTTTAATTTTTTTATACACCTCAAAATCAGCTTCGCTGTCCGGCCGTTTTTTGTTGGTGCGTTCGCGGGCAAGTTCCTCATCAACCTGCAGTTCAATCAACCGCATGGGAGCGTTCATTGCGGATGCCAGTTCAAAATATTCGTCCCGCAGCGATTGCTTGAAAAGCGTGCTGTCAATCAATACCAAAACATTTCGGCTTAGGTAGGCCTGGGCCCGCTCCTGCAGTGCACGGTACACCTTCTGTTTGGCGGCATCCGAGTAATCGCCCATCAAATCCAACTCCCTGCGTACCACATCGCTGTTCAGATGAATCGCCCCATACACCCGGGCATATTCCCTGGCCAATGTTGATTTGCCCGAACCTGGCAAGCCCGTTATGAGTACCAACATATTTTTGGTACAAAGATGGCCTTTTTTTGCGTAGGCAAGATGGATTGTTTATTCGGCTCTTCGAGCCTTGTTTAATCGGGGCGCTGCGCTTTTTAGTGGTCAGCGGGCAAGTGGTCAGGAATTGTTTATTCGTTTAGTCCGCCTCATTGAGGCTCTGTTTATGCAGAAGTAGTAAGTTGTAAGTGGCAAGTGATAAGTTGAATTGTAACATGTCAAAAATATACTTACTACTTATCACTTACTACTTACAACTTCTATTTAAACAAATAAACAAGGGTAAGCGCAGCGCCCCGATTAAACAAGGCCCGCAGGGCCGAATAAACAATTAATAAATCGGATATCATGTAATCGGCAATCGGCAATCACCCAGTTCGCCTATTTTATTTTTTTTGATTTATTTTAAAATATTCGTGCGGCTCATTCGTCAGCATAAGAAAGTACCCGATAAAAAAGCGAACCACTGGAAGAGATTCAAAATAAAGCGATAGAGGAAACGGTCCGAAGCAACCGGGCCCGACTCCTGGCGTTCATTCGCAGCCGACTCCCAGAGTCGGAAGATGCGGAGGATGTACTGCAGGATGTCTGGTACGAGCTGGCTGAAATGTCCCGACTTCTGAAGCCCATCGAACAGGCAACGGCCTGGCTATTCCGGGTAGCCAGAAACAAGTTGACCGACCGCCATCGAAAAATGAAGCCCGACTTACTTGAGGATGCATTTTCAATGGAGGGCGATTGGGACGATGATGATCTTTTGCTCGCAGACATTTTGAAAGACTGGTCGGGAACACCCGAAGATGCACTCTGGCAATCTGAAGTAATGGAGGCGATAACCGAAGCGCTGGATGAATTGCCCGAGGAACAAAGCCTGGTGTTCGTCCAGCATGAATTGGAAGGTCGAAGTTTTAAAGAACTCTCAGAAGAGACCGGCTTGCCGGTAAACACCCTGATTTCCAGAAAACGATATGCCGTTCTGTATTTGCGGGAGCATCTGGCCGCCTGGTACGCTGATTTGGAAGGTGCCTGATTTTTAAAAATTATTAATGAGCAATCAAAAAACACACAGAATATGAACAATAGAAAATTGTATTTCGGAATGAAGTTTCTGGGCTTTGCCCTCTTGTTTTTCATTTTTGCAGGCGGAGCAACCATGCTGCTCTGGAACTGGTTGATGCCCGCTATTTTTGGCCTGCCCGCACTGAGCCTCCTACAAGCCTTTGGCTTGTTGGCGCTCTCCAGAATTCTGGTAGGCGGCTTCAGCCGCCGCAGAGGCTGGGGGGGCTCCAACCGGCACCACCACTGGAAAAAACGCTGGGCCAATATGAGCCCGGAACAGCGGGAGCAATGGAAAGCCAAAATGGCCGCTAAATGGAAAGACTGGGGCGACCAGTCTCCCGCAGAAGAAAACTCCGCGCAGTCATAGAGGGCAGAAAAATGATGATAAGTTGATGCGCCCTTCGGGCTTGGATGATAAGTTGATGTTTATTCGGCCCTTCGGGCCTTGTTTATTCGGGGCGCTGCGCTTTTTAGTGGTCAGCGGGCAAGTGGTCAGTGGTCAGGATTTGTTTATTCGTTTAGTCCGCCGCAAAGAGG
>JAWKLR010000058.1:0-12109 GCA_041392625.1 Saprospiraceae bacterium
ATCGATGATGATGATAAAATCTGCCCGACCAATAGGGCCAAAGCCCGACTTCATATTCTGGTCGGTTCGTGTCCATGCTACGTCTATCCGGTTTTCATCAATTGGGACATACATGTAAAAGTTGTCCCCATCGGTGTTGGCCCAGGATGGATCACTCAAGTCGATTTCTACTTCGGTAGCCGGGGCAAATTCTCCGTCGGTAATAATCGAAAATGCGATGCCGTAAAGGTCATCAACCGGCTGGTCTTCGGTACCCAGAACAATGGGCAGGCTGATTATTTGAGTGCCATTTATTGCTGCAGGAATGTTGGTTGTGTCAAAAAATATGGGTGGGTCTATTCCAGGGATTCCGGGGTTAAAGGTTTCCGGGTTAGAGAAGATTGGGTTGGATTGGTTGTAATTAAATAAAATTGGAAACAGATCATACAGGTAGTGGATGTAGCCGTCTCCATCGCAATCTGCATGGGCATAGTTTACACCGTTGTCAAAGGTAAAGGGCCAGGCCTCAGCGGATACCGGCTCAAACGGAAAGTTACCAAGCGAGGAATCCCGTGCTGGTCCAATAAAGCCATGTGCCATCCCGATGTACAAGACATCCACATTGTTAACTACGCCATTGTTATTGGCATCCCCGGGAAACACGGTGACTTGTTGTGCCCGAAGTTTATTATCCATCAGCATGCTGCAGATGCCAATGGCCAGATAGAGAAATATAGTTGTGCTTCTTTTCATTGTTCTTGCTCTAAGACCTTACAAAAGTGCGAACAAGTTTGAGTGCCAGCAAACACAAAAAATCATATTTATCTAAGTGAATATTATCTGTAGTTTCTTTTGAAATGATATTTAGTATTGATTATCAGTATTTTAAAAAGTGTTAAAAAATAAAAAAATCAAAAATAATTTTTTTAAAATATTCAATTTTGACTTTTGGAAGCGTCTAAATGATAATAGCAGACAAATTTTTATAAATGAAACAAAGCAAACTCATCGAACTACTCACGTCCTTTTCTGCGCGGGATTGGCGTCGTTTTCAGGAGTTTTTAGCATCCCCGTATTTTAATAAGCAACCAGAGATGGCTAATGTTGCTGCCATCCTGCATGAAAACCTGGATGAAATACGGGAAGGAGGACGGGAGACTTTTTTTTCATGGGTTTTTCCCAATCAACCCTATGATGACAAAAAACTAAACCACCTCAATTCGCAACTACTCCAGTTAGCAGAACAGTTTTTGGGGTTTGAAAAATATCAGGAGCGAGATGGGGTACACCAGCTAGATGTTCTTGAAGCCCTTTCAGATCGTCGTCTGGAAAAACACTATCAGTTTCAACTAAACAAGACCCGCAAAATACAGGAACAAGACCTCGTGCGTGATGCCAATTTCCACCTGATGGGGTATCAGCTGGAAAATCTGGAGGCCGATCGATTTTCAAAAAGTGCTGTCCGAAAATACAATACCCATGTACAACGTACTGCGGACCACCTCGATCGGTTTTATTTGGCAGAGAAATTACGGTGTACCTGTTACATGCTCACCAGCCAGCTGGTGCTTGCCAGTTCCTACAACCTGGAACTGGTGGGTGAGCTGGAGCATTTTCTCGACACACATACCATGCCTGCTGATGCCCCGGTTGTGGAGGCGTATTTTCGGGTATTCAAAATGTTGACTCAGCCCGAAGCGGAATCCGATTTTATCTTGTTGCGGGACCTCCTGTTTAATTCAAAAGTTTTGTTTAATGCAGATGAGCTGGCGGAGCTTTACCAGTACGCCATTAATTTTTGCAACCTTCAAATCATGAAAGGGCAGGAGGCCTACGTGCAGCGGGCATTGGATTTGTATGTAGGAGGAATTGATCAAAAAATAATTCTGGAGCAAGGTGTCCTATCTCCCTGGCATTTTAAAAACATCATCAAATTGGCGTTGAGGACCAGGCAATATATATGGACAGAATCATTCATCCGCTCCAATACATCCCTATTGGATCCCGGATTCAGGGAGGATGCTTACCATTACAATTTGGCTGAGCTGTTTTATTACACCCGGGAATACGACCAGGCCATGAAACACCTGCAGCAGGTGGAGTTTACCGATGTGCATTATAATTTGGGAAGTAAAGAGATGTTGTGCAAAATCTATTTTGAAACGGATGCTTTGGATGCATTGGAAAGTTTGCTACATGCATTTAAAACCTACTTGTTACGCAACAAGACTATTTCGAACGACTTGCGGCGCACCTATATGAACTTTATTCGCATTTTACAGCAGGTACCAAATGCAATGCCGGAGCGCAAACAAGCACTCCGGCATAAAATTGATTCTACTTCCTTATTGGCTGCCAAAACCTGGCTTCGGCAAATTGTTAATTAATACGCCTTATTCAGAGTCATCAGAGTAAGGTGGATTCTTCCGCTCGTAAATATATGCTGCGAGCAGGCCCATTCCACCAAAGATTGCAATCAGGGCAAAATAGATTCCTTTTTCCTGTCCACCTCTGAAGCCAAATATGCTGGTGATGATAATGGCCAGAAGGAGTCCGATGCCTGCACCTATGAACAACAAACCGTTGCGAAGGGTACGGGTCGGATCGGCTTTACGGCGATTTGTATTTGGGGCAATTCCTTGTTCAATCATGGCCATATTTTCTTTGTTTTCCAGATAACGAATTCCCCAGATCATCATAAAGGCGCCTCCAATGGCTACAATTGGGATAAACAGCGCTAACATTTCGGGTCCTTGCATAACTTAATTTTTTTTGAATTAACTGTTTTTCGTTTGCATTATACCCCATCAGACACCGGCTTTGAAAACAAGGTTACAGTTGAATGAAACTTTTATTATTTTTTAGGTAAAAATATTTCAGCCATCATACATCGGGCGCTTCCTCCTCCATATTTTTCAATGGTATAGAGCGCCGGGTGCAGGATGCGGCTGTGGCATTCCAGTTGTTTTATCTGTTTTTTGGTAAGAATGGTATAGGCCTGATCTGACATTACCAAAAGCCGTTCTCCTTTGGAAGAGCAAATCTGTAGCATGTTGCCTGCAAAGGATTCCATTTGTGGAAGGCTGATTTTGATGACCTCCTTGTTTGTTGTTTTAAAATGGTTTTCCAGAAGATTGCGTTCTTCCTTGTTCGGAAGGGCGTCCATGCATATGAGCACAAACGATTCACCGACGCACATCAATACATTGGTATGGTACACCGGAATCCCTTTTTTATCGGTCGCCTGAAAAGTTACCGGAGTGTAGTTTAGATGTTGGCAGAGGGATTCAAGCAGTGGTGCATGCGTCCGATCACTGGTGCACGCATATGCCAGTCGATGGGGGTGATCAAAAACGATGCTGCCGGTTCCTTCCAGAAACTGTTCTATTTTCTCGTGAAATTCCAGGTTAATGCGCTTTTGGGGTTCAAAGCCTTCCTGCAGAACCAAATCAATGATCCTGCGTCGGCGTTCCTTTCTCCGGTTGGGGGCAAACATTGGATAAGTAACTAAAATGCCCTCCTGATGGAAACTAAGCCAATTGTTTGGAAAAACAGCATCTGGTTTTCTGGGCGTATATGAATCAGGGCAAACAACCACCTGCACGCCCTCAGCACGCAGACACTTAACCATGGCATCAAATTCTTTTCGGGCTTGTTTTCTGACATCAACCGGTGAGGTGCTTTTCCCTTTCGTTTGAAATGCGTTGCTCTTGGCGGTTTCTTCATTAAACGCAAAATGTGCAGGGCGCACCATAAGGATGTGGCTGGTAATTTGCCGACGTGCCATGACCGTTTCGTTTTGTTCCGGGTTTTCTCAGAAAATGTTTCTTTTCCCTGCAAGGTAACCAATGCAATTGAAGGATAAAAGCATGGTTTGTAAAAGTATATGAAAATAGTGGTAAGTGGTAAGTGGTAAGTAGTAAGTTGATTAATTAATCAGATTACTTATTTCAACAAATAAACAGAGCCTCGCAGAGGCGAACTAAACGAATAAACAATTTCTGACCACTTACCACTTACTACTTACCACTAATAATAACACCCCATCAGGTATTCAGCGCTTTTATTCTGGAAGACTTTCTATATTTTTAGGCATCAAGATAAATGTTATGGAAAACCCACACGAAACACCTGCATCCAAACCTCCTCGCCCCAGATGTGCAAACTGTGGGGGGAAAATGAGCCGAAAGGGAAAGTTTTGTCCACATTGCGGGCAAAAGGAGTTTAAGAACAAACTTGAAATGAAGGATTTGTTGTCGCGCTTTTTGGTAAAAGCCTTTCATGTCAACAACAAGTTTTTGGTGATGAGCCGCCATGCAGTTCGGCCGGCGCACGTTAGTCTGGATTTTTTTCAGGGCCGAATCAAGCGATATCCCCATCCTTTGCAGTTCTTCTTTCTTTCTATGTTTGTTTTGTTGCTACTCTATTCCAAGGTGAAGCCGGATACATCTGTATTCAATGTGAATATAGGTGAGCAACAGGACTCCGTTCATTTTCAAATAAAAGATCCCAAGGCCCTGCTCCAACGTACATCGTATGCCGTCGAGTTATGGAATGCATTTGAAGCCTTACCTGATTCCATGCACACCAAACGGGATAGCGTTTTGCTGGATACACTTATTTCCACCACCAACGCCAAGGGGCGAGAGTTTATGGAAATGCTTTCCGATCCTGATTCAATAGGTGTTGGTAAAAACCGCTGGTATTTTCTGGATACCATTCCCTTAAATCTGGTCTTAACCTCCAAGCGGATTGCCCTGGTTGATCTGATGAATATGAGTCCGGATTCATTGGCAGATTATTACAAGATCACCAATTGGAGAGACCGTATCCTGGTGAAGCAAGGAGTCAGAACAGTCTTGCAACCCGATGCCCTCGTAAAGGCTTATATGGGGAGTTTTGTCTGGACCTTACTTTCTTTGATGGCGGCTCTATCGGGAATTATGTGGCTGCTTTACAGAAAACAAAAGCACTACTACACCGAACATTTTGTTTTTCTGCTGCACCTACACACCGGTTTGATTCTGATGTTGTCGCTTTTCCTGCTTCTGTTGTGGATAGTGCCATCTGCCATGATACTGATTGCTCCTTTGTTGATCTGGATGGCGGTCTTTATCGTCTGGTCTATGAGACGTTTTTATCATCAAGGTCTTGGGATTACATTGTTGAAGTTTTTACTGTTATCATTTTTGTATATCGTTCTATTTGTAGTGTTTTATATCGCTACGCTTGTTTTGGTTTTTTTCCTGTTTTAGAGTGCGTTTGAATGCCTTTAAAAGCAAAATTCAGTGAATATCATTGCATCTTTGTCGGATGAAATCAACGGAATTGGAATTTGAGACTGTGATCGGTCTGGAAGTGCATATTCAACTTGCTACGGAAGAGAAAATATTCTGTACAGACCGGATTGCTTTTGGCGCAGAACCCAATACGGATATCAGTCCGGTTTCCCTGGCATATCCCGGTACCCTTCCACGGCTAAACAGGAAGTTGATTCCCAAAGCCATTCGACTCGGGTTGGCACTGGGCAGCACCATCGAGCCATACAGCCGGTTTGATCGCAAGAATTACTTTTATGCTGACCTTCCGAAGGGCTATCAGATCACTCAGGACCAATTTCCAATTTGCACAGGAGGCCAGTTTCGCCTGAGCAACCGAAACATTCGGATTCACCACCTTCATCTGGAAGAGGATGCCGGAAAAAGCATCCATGATCAGGACCCTGAAGACACCTTGATCGACCTCAATCGCGCGGGAACACCCCTCGTCGAATTGGTGACCGAGCCGGACTTTCGAAGCGGGGAAGAAGTGGTGGAATTTATGGAAGGTTTACGGCAGTTAGTCCGATGGCTGGAGGTGTCGGATGGGAACATGGAAGAAGGCTCTATGCGGTGCGATATAAACGTCTCAATTCGGCCTGTTGGCGATGCCAAATTAGGGGCTCGTTGTGAGGTGAAAAATGTGAATTCTATGCGCTTTGCGAAGCGCGCAATTTTACATGAAACCAACCGCCAGATTGCCTTGATAAAACAGGGCGAAAAAATCGTTCAGGAGACCCGCGGGTTTGATGCCGGAACCGGAACGACATACAGTCTGCGAGAGAAAGAAGAAGCACATGATTACCGATATTTTCCAGAGCCGGATTTGCCCCCGTTAATCCTCCTGGTTGAAGAGATTGAAGCGCAGAAAAAACAGTTGCCCGAATTGCCCTGGGAGCAGGCAAAACGCTTTGAAAAAATATATGAATTGCCTGCATTTGAAGCCGGTCAGTTGGTGCAGGAAAAAGATACCGCTGCATATTTTGAACGTCTGGCTGAAATGGCTGAATCAAACAGCATAATTCGGGAGATTTCTAAACTGATAATCAATCGACTTCGCCCCATGTTGGCCAGCGAAAACCGGGCCGTTCACGAAAACAATGTGCCGGGTAAAAATTGGATAAAATTTGTAAAACTTATTGATAATCAGTCGATAACGAGTTCGGTTGCCTATCAGTTTTTGCTCCCTGATCTGCTCGCAACACCAGATGCTGACCCAGAAGAACTTGCCCGAAAACTGGATTTGCTAAAGGATGAAAATGGCGATGAACTGGAGGCCTTAATCCGGAAAATTCTGGATGAAAATCAAACTAAAGCAGAAGCATATCGCAAAGGAAAAAAGGGGCTGATTGGCTTCTTTATGGGGGCAGTTATGCGACAGACAAACGGCAAGGCAGACCCCACTGAATCTGAGCGCATTTTCAGGGAATTTTTAGACGCTGAATGACGCTAGAAATCGCTGTTTCTACACAATGAACCCCGGCTACAACTCAGGTTTTTCAAGGTCTTTATTTTGCCTTACAACCATTGAATTAAAGCGAGCACGGGCAAGTGGTCTGAAGGGTAATGACAGTCTACGGAATCACTCAGGGTAGCCTGTTTTTTTACCTGGGTATTTGGACTTGAAAATACGTAGTCAATTTGCTTTTCTACCGGTTGGTGAAACTCGAATCCGTTAAAGGTTCCAACCGGACCAAAATGACCGGTTTCGCTGGCTTGCGAAGCATCTTTTAATGTGCCTGAGAGGAGGGCATACGCCGGACTGTCCGGGGTGCTGTTGAAGTCACCCAGCAACAAGCTGGTATGTTCACCTTTAACCCGTTTTTTTATCTGCTCCAGGATGAGTTTGGAAGAGTTTAACCGGGCTTGCTCGCCGATGTGATCAAAGTGGGTATTGAATACCCAGAAACTGTCCTGTGTTGCCTGGTTTTTCAAGTGTACAAACGTGCAAATGCGGGGCAATGCAGCATCCCACCCTGTTGAAACGGTGTCGGGTGTTTCAGACAACCAAAAGGTGCCGGATTCAAGCACTTTGTATTTTTCTTTTTTGAAAAAAATAGCCGAATATTCCCCCTTTTGATGGCCATCATCTCTTCCGACTCCTACATATTGGTAGTCGGTAAGTCGTTGCTGCATAGCTTCAACCTGGTGGTGGAGACCTTCCTGAATTCCAAGTACATCGGGCTCATAAAACAGGATTTGATCTATGAGTAAATCCTTTCGTACCGGCCATGCATTGTCCTGGTCTCCCGGGTTGTCGTATCGAATGTTGTAACTCATCGCCAGGCATTCATTTTGAGCATGTGAAATACCCGGCAATCCGAGGCATACGGCCAATAAAACGCGTAGAAAGGAGGTCATTTGAATGTTATGTTTTAGAGTAAACAGACCAAAAGCGGTTGCCGGCAAATGTAAGTTGTTTCCAGGAAAGTGGTCAATGGTAGAGACGCATGAACATGCGTTTGCCTTGCTGGGATTTGATGATTTGATGATGCGCCCCTTACGGGGCTTGGATGATAAGTTGATGTTTATTCAGCCCTTCGGGCCTTGTTTATACAGCAGTTGTAAGTAGTAAGTGATAAGTTAACTTGTCAAAAATATACTTACTGCTTATCACTTACTACTTACAACTTCTATATAAACAATCTCAACAAATCATCCAAGCCCGAAGGGCGCATCATCAAATCATCAATTTTCTGACTACTAACAAAAAAGGCCACCCCGAAAATCGGAGTGGCCTGTAATCCTATAACTTGGAGTTCTTAGTTTTTAACTTCTTCGAACTCAACATCTTGTGCGTCTGTGCTATCTCCAGCATTGGCGCCTGCATCGGGATTTTCAGTTGCTCCCTGTGCTCCTTCTGCCTGAGTAGCCTGGTAGATTTCCTGACTTGCCGCATTCCATGCAGCATTGAGGGCTTCTGTTGCCTTTTCAATCTTGTCCAAGTCTTCTGCTTTGTGTGCTTCTTTCAGTTCAGCAGCTGCAGCCTGAATGGTTTCTTTGTGATTGGCAGGTACTTTATCGCCATACTCGTTCAATTGTTTTTCCGTTTGGAAAACAAGTGCATCGGCAGCATTCAGTTTGTCTACTTTTTCGCGAGCGAGGCGGTCGGTTTCGGCATTTGCCTCTGCTTCTGTTTTCATGCGGGCAATTTCCTCTTTTGAGAGTCCGGTGCTGGCTTCAATGCGGATGTTTTGCTGTTTGCCAGTTCCTTTATCCACTGCGGTAACCGACAAGATGCCGTTGGCGTCAATATCAAAGGTTACTTCTACCTGTGGTACACCACGAGGTGCAGGAGGAATGCCATCGAGGATGAATCGACCGATGGAGCGGTTGTCGCGTGCCATTGGGCGTTCTCCCTGCAGGATATGGATCTCAACTTGTGGCTGATTATCGCTTGCAGTTGAGTAGATTTTTGACTTCTTGTTCGGAATGGTAGTGTTTGCTTCCGTTACGACGTCGTACACACCACCCATGGTTTCGATACCAAGAGAAAGTGGGGTTACGTCGAGCAGGAGCACATCATTCACGCCACCGCTAAGTACTCCACCCTGAATTGCAGCGCCTACGGCTACAACCTCATCCGGGTTCACACTGCGGTTTGGCTTTTTACCAAAGAATTTTTCAACTGCTTCCTGAATTCGTGGAATTCGGGTAGAACCACCAACGAGGATGAATTCATCCACTTCACCAGCCTGCATGCCGGCATCTTTCAATGCAAGGCGACAAGGCTCCAGGGTACGCTGAACAAGTTCGTCAGCCATTTGCTCAAACTTGGCGCGGGTCAGTTTGGTAACCAAGTGCTTAGGCACGCCATCTACAGCAGTTACGTACGGGAGGTTTACCTCTGTTTCATTTCCGCTGGAAAGTTCGATTTTTGCTTTTTCTGCAGCCTCTTTGAGGCGCTGAAGTGCCATTGGGTCTTTCCGGAGGTCAATTTTCTCCTGGCTTTGGAAGGTCTCAGCCAACCAGTCGATGATGATTTGGTCAAAATCGTCACCACCAAGGTGTGTATCACCGTTTGTAGATTTTACTTCAAAAACGCCACCACCGAGTTCGAGGATGGAGATATCGAAGGTACCACCACCAAGGTCGTACACGGCGATCTTCATATCCCGGTCACGCTTGTCCAGGCCATATGCCAGGGCAGCAGCGGTAGGCTCGTTTACAATCCGTTTTACTTCGAGTCCTGCGATTGCACCGGCTTCTTTGGTTGCCTGGCGCTGTGAGTCGTTGAAATAAGCCGGAACCGTAATAACGGCTTCTGTAACAGGTTCTCCGAGGTAGTCTTCCGCTACTTTTTTCATTTTTTGCAGCGTCATCGCAGAGATTTCCTGTGGTGTGTACAGGCGACCATCAATATCAACACGGCAGGTGTCGTTATCGCCTTTAACTACTTTGTAAGGCACACGGCCAACTTCTTTGCTGGATTCCGTGAAGCGCATACCCATAAATCGTTTGATTGATGAGATGGTGCGTTGTGGGTTGGTAATGGCCTGTCGTTTGGCCGGAGCACCGATTTTACGTTCGCCGTTATCAAGGAAAGCAACTACTGATGGGGTAGTGCGATCTCCTTCGTCGTTGGCAATTACTGTCGGTTCATTACCCACCATCACGGAAACGCATGAGTTGGTTGTACCTAAGTCAATTCCTATAATTTTTCCCATAACAAATAAAGTGTATTCTGTTTTTTTAGTTTAGGGTCTCCGTCCCTTGTTTTTGGGGTTCAGATTCCGAAGTGGTAACATCAATCCGTGTGCCATGGGGTAAAAAACTGACGGAATGACAGTTTGTGGGTCAGGGAAGCGACCTTTTGGCAAGTGGAATCCAATTAACTGACAATTTAGTAGGAATCAGGTGACACCTATATAATATAGTAGTAAGTGGTCAGTGGTAAGTGGGATTTATTTTGGGCAAACGTATTGAGGGAGAAAACTGACCGAGTATTTTAATGTCTACGTCGGTTTTTTTTGTGTGTGTGCCGTTGTTGGGTTTAAACTTGCACAGAGCATTAGTCTTTTGGACGTAGTATTAAAACTTGTGAAACGCTCGAGTAGGCTTAGAGCATGTTTGGATACGGGAGCACTGATTCCAAATTCGTACCTTCGCGGGAATCGTATTTTTTTGGCTGTTACCTGTTCATGGGCTGATTCAAACTCTGAAATACACTATGCGTTATTTATTTGGCTTGTTTTTCTTTTTAATGTTTGCCTCCTTTTTGGTTACCGGAGGGATTTGGGTTTTGTACCGGTTGTTCACCGGTTTTTCCGGCGGCCCGAATTCCAAGGCAACCGATCGTTTGGTGAAGCAGTTGCGCAAGCAGTTGCAGGCAGCCCGTACGAAGTTGGTTCCGTGGGACAAGGAAATGTTGTCGTTACTTTCATTGAATAAAAGTGAGGAGCGCAAAGCCAATGCCTGGGGGCGGCCTGCTTCGGGAACATATCAGTCAATTTATCACGAGCCGGTGGTGACCTATGCCAAACAACGGGTAGGGAAGACGGAGTTGATTTTGGTTCAGACCAGCGAGAAGGAATTTGTTTTCAAACGCAAAGGGAATGAAACCTCAATCTGGGTAAACGGAAATCCCTTGGGTGTCTTTATTGATGGTCTGCTCATGGCTCCGGGGAATAAGAGTGCGTTGTTGGCGAGTTTGGAAAAAAATGAATCCGATGCAGATTTTCATTTGGACCTGGATAAGAATCCGGCTGCAGCAATTACAAATCCAGAGAAGGCGAGTGGACCAAATCCCAGAGCTATGACTTTGCTGCGTGATTTGAGTGAAAAAGAGGAGGAGACTGTTTTGGCATTGACCATGTTGCAGGCGGTAGAAGAAAAGAAATAGTTGATTACGGGCTCTAATTATATATTTTGTTAATGTGAGTCTCTTTTTTGAAAAAAAAGGCAGGATGGTGGGTTCAATTTGTAAAAGATGTATATATTTGTGACTCAATCGTGCATGGTGTAGAAATCATGTACATTTTTAATCCGAATACCTATTTATATAACTCATGAGTAAAAGTTTAAGCTCTCCTTTTATTTTTTCTGGAACTTAGGTTGGTACTCATAAAGATTGTCCTCGGAAGCGAGGTAGTTTAATCCATTGTGGCATGGTCTTTGCCTCCACATAATCCGAAATCAGCACGTAGCTTATTTTCCCAATCTCATGATGTACTGTACACCGCCTAATACAGATTTCTTGATCAATACGAATACACCTACCGTTCAGAACACAACTGTTTTGGATCGGCTTTTTTCATATATACCCACTTACCTAACTATCAAAACCCTGGCAGTTGGCCTTGCGGCTCTCACCTTTGTATCCTGTCAGGATTCTTCTTCAACCTCTGATGCTGCGAACAGCACGGAATCTGTTGAAACCGCTACTACCTCTGTACTTACTTCCTCCGAAAACTTTAAATCGGAAATCGCTTCTGCACGCCAGGAGTTGGAACAATATTATGCAACGGTCTCTGAGGCCGCTACTCAACAAGCCGATTCTGCATCGAATAGAAACGTCAATCACATCAACAGCATGATTATGAAGACGGTGGTGATGAGCGATGAAATACAGGACCTGGAAGAAGCTATCCAGGAAAAAATAGCTGCGGGCGGCAATGCTGCTGAATTAAAGCAGCTCACAGACGCACTGGAGTATAAGGTGTCAACCAATAAAGAGCGTATTTCAGAATATACACGTCTTGCAAAGGGGCTCGTTGAAAAAGAAAATTAATTGCACTTGGTGCAATTAGTCCATTTAAATACTTTGAATTATTCATTTTTTCACATCCAAAACTTATCACTCATGATTCAAA
>JAWKLR010000059.1:0-10200 GCA_041392625.1 Saprospiraceae bacterium
CCATGCTGTATGATCCGGATCCGTCTTTCTTAACCGTTACTTCCTCAACAATATGCAAACAACCTGTAAGCGTAAGGCTTGCAACTGCAACAAGAAGTAAGAATACATTTTTTACGTTCTTCATTGATAAAATAGGTTTAGGGGTTCTGATTTGATTTACCCCTGGTGATAAAAAGTTTTTATTCAACTACCAATTCGGTCGAAGTCGATTGGTCTCCAGACTTTACATGCAGCACATAGGTCCCCGCCGGGAGGTAGTATTTGCCATTTTCCGCTGGCTTCATTTCAAACGGCTTATCGCCCTTTTTTTGTGTACTTCGAATTGCCTTTTCGTAGTTTTTTTTCTTGCTTTCGTCCAATTCGTAGTGGTAATCCATGGAGTTAAGGCCTTGATTCATCTCCCAGGTACCTGATTGCACAAGCGTACCTTCTTCAGTTTCAACCGTCCAGTCGGCAGAACGGTCCTCTCCGGAATAAGCCCATATGGTACGGGTTGGAATCCGGACTTCACCCCAGGTTGGGTTTTTACCCCATGAACTTGAATAGTCAATTTCCTCCACCTTAAACAGATGTATGGCTTTCGCCAATATTTCCGGAGTCAAGGCTTGAATGTGTTCTACTGAAACTTTGTAAATTGATCGACCGTGCGTTCCAATAACCAATTCTTTTGCTGCTGTTTGTAGCACCACATCGTGGACTGCAACTGCGGGAAAAGACGCGCTCAAGGTATGAAACGCCTTACCTCGATCCACCGAAACATACAAACCGTGATCCGTGCCTACGTATAAAACCTGGGGGTTGGCCGGATCTTCCAATACGACATTAATTGGCTCTGCCGGAAGGTTGGTACCAATGGATGTCCAGGTATCCCCATAATCTTCAGATACATACAGATATGCCCGGAAATCATCAAAACGATATCCATTCAAGCTGAGGTAAACACGGCTTTTTTCATGCGATGAAGCCTGGATTCTGGAAACCCATAGGTTCTCGGGGAGCCCGGCATTGATCGCTTTCCACTCTCCCCCACCGTCTTTACTTCGGTATACCATTCCATCGTCACTTCCAGTGTACAACAAACCGAATCGAAGTGGACTTTCATGAATGCTGGTAAGGGTTCCATAGGGCACATTGCCTTTTTTGCCTCCCGCTGTCAGGTCATTTGAAATGGCTTCCCATTTATCTCCCCGATTGAATGAACGGTACAGTTTATTTGCTCCGATGTATAAAATATCCTGATTGTGGCGGCTTAGGTGGATGGGAGTTTGCCAGTTAAAACGCAATGGCCGCTCGCCTAATTCGTGTTTGGGTGTAATAAACTTTCGGTTTCCTGACTCCCTATTAATCCGGAAATAATTTCCAAATTGGAAGCCTGTATAAACGATTTTATTGTCGCGGGTATCCACTTCAATCTGCATTCCGTCACCTCCTAAAATTGACTCATAGGGATAGCGTCCGGTCTGATGCCAACTATCGGAAGCGCGGTAACGGGAAGAACCAACCCAAACCCCATTATCCTGCGTGCCACCATAGACATTGTAGGTTTCTGCGGCATCTACCTGGACTGCATAAAATTGTCCGACAGGTGGATTGTTAGCTTTCATCCAGGATTCCCCGTTGTCCCAACTGATGTTGAGGCCGCCGTCGTTTCCATTGATCAGATGTCCAGGCCGGTCAGGATTGACCCAGAGCACATGGTGATCGACGTGCACATTATCTCCGTTAATGGACTTCCAATGCTTACCACCGTCTTCGCTTGAAACAACGTAAAAGCCCAACAGATAAACCTGATCGGCATTTTCGGGATTGCAATACACCGTTGAAAAATAATAGCCATAGGTAAAATTGATACCATCCAGGGCATTATCGTGGGTTTTATACCAGGATTCACCGCCGTCATCACTTCGATATACCTCAGCCCCAACATAATCGGCATTAAACAAACTGCTGTTGGCGTCTTCCAGGTACTCGACCAGCGCCTGTGGTTTAATTTTGCCTGATTGCACCAATTCACGAACTTTCTTTGCGGTGTATTTTTTCGGGAAATTGTTGTCTTTCAAATAAGCAGTCAGATCTTCCTCTTTTAATGCGAGAAAATCCTCTTTGGATATGTTCCGCAAATCGTCTTTGGTAAGTCCTTTTTTCTCGTCCTTTTCCTCTTTTTTCACCGGAGTCTGGTTGTCCAGACTGGCATACAGAACGGTTTTTCCATTCAATTTTCCTGCACAAATCCCAATTCTGCCAACAAACTCGGTATCCGGGAAACCCCGTTTTTCACCGGTTATTTTTGTCCAGTTGGATCCACCGTCTGTGCTTTTATAAATGTCAGACCCTGTACCGGCACCTGAAAAATCCCAGGCTGCCCGGGTACGGTCCCAGGTGGCCGCATAAATAATGGTGGGATCAAATGGATCCAGACACAGGTCAATGCCGCCCGAATGGTCGTTGACAAACAAGGTTTTTTCCCAGGTTGCCCCGCCGTCTATTGTTTTGTAAACACCACGTTCCGGGTTTGGACTGTATAAATGGCCCAAAACAGAAACCCAAACCGTGGAGGGGTCCGTAGGATGCAAAATGATTCGGGCTATGTGGTGGCTTTCAGGAAGGCCTTTATAAGTCCAGGTCTTACCCATATCAGTACTTTGGTACACACCGGTACCGGCATAGGAAGAACGGCTGCTATTGGATTCACCAGTACCTACCCAAATAGTCTGGCTCTTCCAGTCTACTGCGATATCCCCGATGGTCATAGAGGCTTCCTGATCAAAAATTGGCTCAAAACGAGTACCATTACTTTTAGTATGCCAAAGTCCACCCGATGCGTAAGCAACCAAAAATTCAGTTGGATCGCTGGGGTTCACATCCACATCCGTAACCCGGCATGAAAAAACGGAAGGACCGATAGACACGGGTTTAACATCCTTGAGCCAGGTGTTCTCCTGAATGGATTTGCGGGCTGAAAAACCTTCCAGGCGTTCGGCTGCAGTGCTCGGTTGTGTTTGGCTCCAAAGAGCTCCTGAGGCACAGAAGATTCCTGCCAGTACTAAACCAATTCGAAACGTTTTTAGATTCATCATCTGTTCAATTTTCGGAAAGTTAAACAAGTAATGGGACTTCAGGATTATTCAGCCCCCCACTTTCGCAGTTGATTGAGTACTGCCTGAAAATCCTTTGGAATCTCTGAGATAAATTCCATGCGCTCTCCGGTTTCCGGATGGTCTATCAGCAAGCGCTGGGCATGGAGGCTGGTCCGCGCAATGAGTGGTCGCTCCTCCTCGCTAAACTTTCCTGTTCGGTAGGATTTCTGTTTAAATTCCGACAGTTTCAAACCTTCCCGGTGACCATACAAGGCATCTACGGCAAGCGGGTGTCCAATGCTTTTAAAATGGACTCGTATCTGGTGTGTTCTGCCGGTTTTGAGTAGGGCTTCAACAAGTGTGAAGCGCTTGAATCGTTCTTTCACCTGGTAAAAAGTCAGTGAAGGTTTGCCAGTTCTCCCGGCAATCATTTTACCTGCGATCGATGGATGCGGTGCGATGGCTTTATCAATGGAACCTTCCTTCTGTGGAAGAGAGCCATCAACCAATGCGATGTAATACTTATCTGTCTTGTGGTGCTCAAATTGGAGCGATAGGTTGCGGTGGGCTGATTCGGTACGCGCAAAACAAAGTACACCACTGGTTTCTCGATCCAGTCGGTGCACTGTAAATACCGAATCAAATTGTTGCTGCAACAAACCAAGAACACTGTAGAGATCACGGCCCAAACGATCGGGAATTGTCACCAGACCCGATGGTTTATCTACAATCAGGAGTTGCTCATCCTGATATATAATATGCAGTTTGTTCTTTTTCACCCCTGATTTATTTTTGACTTGGGCAAATCGCTGAAGTGTTTGACCCGTTTTAAGTAGTGGTTAAAAACAATGCTGCCTCGAAAAATGCCGGTATGACGAGCAGGCCCGATGCGGTGTTTTTCTACCAGGTTCTCTATGGCTTTTCGCTTGCGCCAATACAGTGAAAATTGGCGGTAGAATGACAAATGAGCGCGAAGAATAGCCATAATGGCTTTGGTTTTACCCTGAGTCAAAAACATGCCGGCTGCAACTCCGTCCAGCATCAAACGAACCGGAATGAGCCAGATCATTCGATTGAGCGGTTCGTTTTTTACAATAGAAAACAGGCTGTTTCTAAAATTCAGGTATGCTTTTCTGGGGTTTTCATAATCCAGTGTTCCTCCGCCAAGGTGGTAAACCACCGATTGAGGTATGCAGCAAATCCGGTGCCCGGCCCGCTTCAAACGCCAGCACAAATCGATTTCCTCATTGTGGGCGAAGTAGTCCCCATCAAACCCCTTGAACTGGTGAAAAAGTGTGCCCGAATAAAAATGCAGCACCTGAAGCCCAAAAACATTCCTGTGCCTCATCGTATTGCCCGGTATCTTCCTCTACATGATTGAAAATCCGTCCGCGGCAAAAGGGATATGCAAGCCCGTCCATCCACCCTCCGGAAGCACCTGCATGCTCGAATCGGGTTTTATTTTTCCAGGCCAGGATTTTAGGTTGCGCAACGGCAATCGACGGGTCTTTCTCCATTGCATCCAAAACAGGGGCCATCCAGCCCGGGCTTACCTCTACATCAGAGTTGAGGATGACGTATATATCGGCCTCCACTTTGGTTAATGCAACGTTGTATCCGCGGGCGAAACCATAATTTTCATGCAGGTCAATCAGTTCTACCTCCGGAAACTCTTTTAATATCACCTCTACAGAATCATCCGGAGAGCCGTTGTCTGCCACAATGATTCGGGCATTTTGTGGACTGTTTTGCAGAACTCCCGGTAAAAATTGCTGAAGGTGTTTGCGGGTGTTGTAGTTCAGGATCACCACAGCCACATCCAATTCCTTCTCCCGGGCTTCCAAACTGCGAATCCGTTCCTGAATGGCTTTTTTATCCTGTTCGATCTGTTCTTTGAGTGCTTGCAAACCATCTAGTTTTTTATCCGACCGAATAAAATCCAGGATTTGAACTTGCAGTGGCTGATCGTACAAATCACCATCGAAATCAATGATATTCACTTCCACACGTTCTTCCGGTTCAGAACCTTCAATGCTGGGCCGGTTGCCGATATAGAGCATGGCTTCGTATTGTTTCCCATCCAGTTTTACCTGTGCAGCAAAAATTCCGGGTGGTGGAATCAGTTTGTGTATGGAGTCAAGTACGAGGTTGGCCGTTGGAAACCCGATTTTTTGGCCGATGCCGTTCCCTCTGGTTACCACCCCGTTCAGGGTGTAAGTATGGCCTAAAAGTCGATTGGCTTTTCGGATTTCATTTTGGGACAATGCCCGGCGGATTTTGGTAGAGCTCACCGCAATTTCATCTATTTCCTGGGCGGGAATTTCCAGTACGGAAAACTGATCACTATAACTTTTAAGAAACTCAATATCACCGACCCGACCGGCTCCAAACCGGTGGTCATACCCAATCACAATCCTGCTTGGGTTGAAGTTTTTTATTAAAAAATCTTCTACATATTCTTTTGCAGACTGTTGGGCAAATGCAGGCGTAAAGGGTACCAATACAACATGATCGATCCCACATTTGGCGAGCAGCCTGGTTTTCTCGTTCGTACTTGAAAGGAGTTTAAACTGGGTGTCTCCGGGATTGAGAACCAGCCTTGGATGGGGATCAAACGTAATTACAATGCTTTCCCCATCCAAGGCCTTTGCTTCTTTTACAAGCTGGCGCAGGATATGGCAATGCCCACTGTGCACGCCATCGAACGAGCCAATGGTCAGTACACTGTTTTTAAAGGTAGGCAAAAGGGATAAATCGGTATGTACCTGCATGGGGCGCAAAGATAATCAAGGTTCTGAGGGAACTTCCATTATCTATCGGTAAAAACTTGTATTAAACGGACTAGTTGTTTCTTTTTTAATAGAGCATAATTTTAAAAACACTGGATTTGTTTTCATTTCGAACCCGAAGCAAATAGACTCCAGGATTATAATGCCCTGGACGCCATTCAAACCTGCTATCCGGTAAAGCTTCCATGTTCTTTTCCATTAAAAGTTGGCCATTCATACTGTACAACTGCAAATCAACCGGATGTGCTGCGCATGTACCAAAAGCCAATACAATGGTTTGGGGTTCCGCGGGATTTCCCCAGGCTTTCAATGTGCACGGATCCGGATTATCCACAGATACAAATGCCTGAAAATCAGCATGAGCAGAGCTGCCGTGTTGCAGTTCCGCGAGTTCTGCAGCAGCGGCAATAGTTGCCTTTACTACATTTGACATAAAGGTAAAACTCAGCTTATTATCCAGGGTGTCTTCCGGTGTATGGTAGCATTCATTGCGAAAATTTGCACCATCTGTGAGCATCAATGCCTGATAGCCCGCATCCCAAAACGGAGCATGATCTGAGCGGCGTAAATCGGGAGCAACCGCTCCATTTCCCGGTACTGAAAGAGAAATTACTTTTAAATCTGGGACATACATGGCTGCTGCTCCCTCAAATGCATCGGCTAAGCCGGAGGATGCCGCATTTCCCACATTGGAAATAAAGTCGCCTTTGAACTGGTTGTTTGCCACCTGATTATACGCATCCGGGAACAAAAAGCTGAAACCGGCCGGCAAGGTTTGGCTATTGGGATCATCCGAGTAATACCCAATCATTTCAAAATTAAATACACCTGCTACGCTGTCCATGTCATTGACGGCCTTTGTTGTATACCGGATGGACCCCACCAGCCCTTCTTCTTCCAGATCAAACCCGATATATCGCATTCCTTTTTTTGACGGATAGCTGCCAAGAATACGGGCTGCTTCCAGCACACCCACTACCCCACTGCCATTATCGTCGGCACCGGGAGCATCATCCACGGAGTCGTAATGTGCATCAATAACCACATATTGCTGCGAGGCCGTACCAGCAGAAGTGCCAAAAACATTCACTCCATTGTAATTTGAAGAATAAAGGAACGACTGACTTCCTGGCACCAGTTGATTTGCAAGCAATTGGTCTTCAATAAATTGCCTTGACTCCAGCAAGTGAGGCAGTCCGGTAATTCGATGCCTTATGCCCTGCAGAAACTCCAGGTTGGAGCGCATGAGGTTGCTATCTACCTGATCCACCAGACTTTGAATATCAACCGTAAACAGGTCATCTGCCACAACCCGAACGGTAAATACCGGTCCGGCAAGGCCTGAGAGACCATTAATATCTACAGAAATCTGTTTGTTGGTTCCTGGGGAAACAGGATATCCTATATCTCCGCTTGCAGATACAAGATCTGTTAACTGGAAAGAGTTTCCTGCGTCATCCGATATGAATAAGCTGATCTCAAGAGGATCCATTTCGGCATCTGAAACATCGTAGGAAATAGTGAGGGTACTGTTTGCCCAATTTGGATCCAGATTCAGGTTGGAAATAATGGGCCGGGAATTTTGTCCGATTACATTGCTGGTAGCAAGTATCCAGCACAACAGGATAGGTAAGATTGGCTTCATAGTTACTTTGGTTTGGCATTCTTGTATCAGGCTGGGGTTTGCCTGGTTTGAATAAGAAGACGAATAGCGTGTATTCAGGCTCTTAAAGATATTGATATGAAGCCAAATAACAAAGGGCATGCCCCCGCATGCCCTTTGTAACAAACAAAACCAACTAAAAAAACCTACTTTTAATTAAGTAACTTAAAAACTTACCAAATGAAAACGAGGCAGTCACCGGAAGTGCTGCCTCGTTTTTTATTTTTTTATAAAAAATTTTTTTTCAACTTATTCACCCGTCCGGGTATCCGGTTCACTTGGGCTAGCATTGGCCGCACTGATAAGCAAGGACTCAATTTTCCCATCTGCTTTTTCAGTTACAATTATGGCATCTTTATGTCCTAGTTGAATCAATGTTTCACGTGCCTTTTCTGCTTCTGAGTGTGCTGACCAAACGCCAACACGCACTTTCTGCATGCCGTTTTCAGGTTTTACATACACATTCCCAACATCGGAAAGGTTGGAATAACCAGACATCACCAGCGGATCGGATTCGGAGAGTGATGCAACCTGGACGGAGAAATATACACCCAATTGTGCTGCGGCAGCACTTTCAATCGCAAGCGGATTTTTCACTGCTGCATCGTGCATAACCGGCTCCAAGGGTTCATCCACCAATAGGAGGCTTTCATCCACGCCACTTTCTTTTACAATAAATGCATCCTTTGAAACCTTCTTGGCATCTGGTAAGGCGGCTTGAGCCTCGGCACGGTCGGGATAAACCCCCAAACGAACTTTTGTCATGTTGTTTTCCACCTTGCTGTAGATATTTCCCAGCGGAGCCAGTTCGTCGTACTGTGCGAGTTTTTCGCTTCGCAAAGCACCCGGGCCGGCTGCCAACTGAATGGCATAGCCACTTGCTTGTGGTTCGGTTTCAATAATATTTGTAGGTTCGATTGCCCGGGAAACGAGCAGTTTGGAATTATTGGTCACCGGCTCTTCGGTACTGTATGTAATAGGTGCTGAAATAGTCGGGTTGTTGTTTATTTCAGGTTGTGCACCGATTGGGCTCATGGACACAATAAACTGATGAGAGGCATTTGCCTGAATTGGCAATAGTACGGACTCGTACCCTTCCCTGTTCAGGCTTGCGGTACAGTTGGTACTGGCTGATAAAGGGAATTTTACCTTTCCTGTTTTATCGGTACGGTAGGTACCCATTCCACAGGCAGAAAGATCAATTTCTACATAATACAGTGGCATTAATGCCGGGTCTGTTACCAGCAAGGTGTATTGCTGCAGGTCTTCTCCGCCGCCAATGCTGGCTGTGGTGGTATGTGTGGCTGGTGCCGCGCTTAGGTTGGCACTAACACCAGAATTCCTCAGAGTGACCAGCACTTGTTTGCTTCCAGAAGAGCGTACGGCTGAAGTAGCAGCTATATAGCCATTTTTGCGAACTACGATTTCACAATCGGCTTGTCCGGCGGCAACAGCAAAGGCGTACCTGCCGTTTGCATCCGTTTGCTGGATTCCAGCTCCGCATGCAGAGAAATCGACGTCAGCATATGGGAGTGGGCGCTGGTCCTCATCCTGTGCAATAACAACAAATTCTTCTATTGCTTTTTTTGCTTGCCAGATATCTTCATTGCCTCGGCCTTGTGCACGGTTGCTTGTGAAATAACCGATGTTGTTGTTGGAATCGTATATAAACCCGTAGTCGTCGCGGTACGAGTTTATGCCCGGGCCCAGGTGGAAAATATTGAGCACTTGCATTTGGTTCATCTCGGCCCGAAATACATCTAATCCACCAAGGCCTTTGTGCCAATCAGACGAGAAGTACAGGGAATTCCCGTCCATGAAGGGGGTAACTTCATTTCCTTCGGTATTAAGTGGGGCACCTAAATTTTGAGGCTGCGACCAGCCATCCAGGGTGCGGTTGCTGACGTAAATATCCCAGCCACCCATACCTGTTTTTTGGTTGGAGGCAAAGTAGAGGGTATTTCCGTCGGGAGACAAACAAGGGAATCCGGTTGCGTAATCAGAACCGTTGTATGGAAAACTTTTCACATTTACCCATTTTCCATTTACAATGTCTGCCAGGTAGAGGCTCATTGTAATGCCCTGATCGGCAACCTGTCGGGTTCCATCAATAAAGTTGTTTTTGCAAAATGCCACACGGCTACCATCTGCTGAAAAACTTACTGGGCCTTCATTGAAGTTGTTTTCCAAATCACCCTTTAGGAATGCAGGGCGCTGCAGGTAATTATCGGCTGCATTGCGCTGTGTGGAATACAATTGGTTGTAGGCACTGCCGGTCCAGTCCTGTGCTGTCTTTGCAGCACGTTCCCGTTTGATGTCGTTCCGTGCAGAATTGTACACCACCTTATTTTTGTAAAAAACAGGAGAAAAATCGGAGGCAACTGTATTCAATGGCTCGTTCCGAACTTCATACATGCCCTGTTTTTCGATTGCTCGCATGGCATAATCGCACATGTTTGCAAAATGCTGTCCTTTGCCTGCGTTGCTTTCGCCGTAATAAAGAAACCATTTTTTTGCTCCGACGTAATCACCGGTTTGCATCAAGGCTTTTCCGTATCGGAACATGACATCGGGGTCGACTGCAGCCTGAGATACGGCACGATCGTAATAAGGCAGTGCTTCTTCGGGGCGGTTTAATTGAAAATAACAATCACCAATTCGGGAAAGAGCC
>JAWKLR010000006.1:0-209356 GCA_041392625.1 Saprospiraceae bacterium
AAAAATTATTTTTTTGCGCTGGTCTTCCCTTTTGTCGTCTGTTTTACATTTTTTTGTTGTCCACCGGTTTTTGGACTGGCACCGGCAACTGCTCCGCGCATGAATGTACCCCAGGTGAGATTGTCTACGCCATCTTTATGTGCAAGCGCTCGCTCAATGGCCATGTTCGCTGCATTTTCAACCACCCATTCGAAGTTTTCCTCGCCTACGCTATGCAAATCAGCATCTGGTGCAGGGTTGCAGAAGTCAATGGCATACGGAACGCCGTCGCGAATAGCAAACTCAACAGTGTTGAAGTCGTATCCCAGTCCATGACACAGATCCAGCACATATTGGTGAATTTGCGCGCGCAACTCATCTGAAATATTGTGGTTGGCCACATAGCGCAGGTGGTGCGGGTTGCGAGGCTCGTAATCCATGATCCGCACGTGCTTCCCTCCAAGGCAATAGCAACGGAAGTAGGCATCGAAATCGATGGCTTCCTGCAGCATCATTACCAGGGTATTGGTTTCGTTGTATGCTTCGAAAAACTCATCGAAGTTGTGGATCTTATAGACATTCTTCCAACCACCTCCTGCAAATGGCTTCATAAACAGCGGAAAGCCCCCGAGGTAGTCAACCATTTTTTCCCACTCCAGCGGGTATTTCAGATTGCGGAAACTCTGGGAGTTGGTATCCGGCGGCATTTGCTTGGATGGAAGCAAAACGGTCTTTGGTACCGGTACCCCGATTTGGGTCGCCAGACAGTTGTTGAAAAACTTTTCATCAGCACTCCACCAAAAAGGGTTGTTGATTACCGCCGTTCCCATCAGGGCCGCATTTTTTAAATAAGCACGGTAAAAAGGCACGTCCTGACTGATCCGGTCGATCAAAACAGCATAGGATGTAGGTTCGCCCTGTACGACTTCTTCTACCAATGCACGCTCCGCAAATACTCCTTTTACATTTTTGCTATTTACCCGCTCGATAAATGCATCCGGGAATGAATTTTCCTTTCCGTGTAGAATTCCGATTTTTTTCATTTTCGCGTTGTATTAATGTTTAAACAGAAGGTCAGATCGATTGAGGGCAGCTCTAATTTGGTTCAGAAGTCAATAATAGGGGTAATTTCTGAATCTGTTACGGTATTTGCCACTTGTTTGACAACTTTTTGCAGCGCCAGTTCCTGTCCTTCATACCGGGCATACAAGGTCACCTCGTAGGTTCCGGGATTGTAATAGGTATGGTGGAGTTTTCCGTCTTTGAAGGTTTTGCGTTTTCCGTCACCCAAATCCAGGCTGTACTCGGCCCCTTGTGAGAAGTTTCCAAGTTCAAAAATAAAAGGTCGGCCCGCCTCCGGTTGCTCGTTTTCCCGAATGAGGTTTCCGGGAATGCGCTGGATGGCTGTGGCATCCTCCTCCGATTGTTGTGCTTCCTGCTGCCCGGCGCCTTGCACCAGTGCTCGTTCAGATGGGTTTTCAGGCGGCTCCTGCTGTGTAAACTGTAAGACCAGAATTCCCGCCAATCCAAACAGGGCAACCAGCCCCAACAAAACGGCTTCTTTGCGGTTCTTCTTTTTCGGTGCCTGCTCCTGTGATTTGTTTTGTTTGCTCCTCTTCCATGTGTTTTATTCAACTATTGAAATATACCCTGACAAACTCTTTTCACAAAGATACCCAAGCCCGGGATTTTCGATGTGATTTTTAAACTCGAATAATGTTTTAAACAAAATAAACAGAGCCACGCAGTGGCTGAACGAAATCATTTCCGATTTCCGATTACATGAAATCCGATTTCCGAATTGATTTTTGATCGGAAAATGGAAGATTGTTTATTAAACAACCTCAACAAATCATCCAAGCCCAAAGGGCGCATCAACAAATCATCAATTCCAATAAACAAATAAACAAGGGAAAGCGCAGCGTCCCAAATAAACAAGGCGCACAACGCCGAATAAACAGCATCAAAAAGTCGTTAAAAAATGCCTGACAACAAGCAATGTTCCTATATTTTGCATCCAATAAATGAATAAAATAAAAGCCACTTTCCGGGATGCCCTGCATCTGATTTCCTGCCTCAGCATATTGAGGGTCTGGAACGGGGTGCAATTGCTTGCGTCCTTCTATTGGAGTACGTGGCGCGGCAGGCCCATGCGTTGGGGACAGGCCATGACCGTTTCCTTTGAACCCACCACCGCCTGTAACCTGCGCTGCCCCGAATGCCCTTCCGGCTTGCGTGCCTTTACCAGAAACCCGGCAATTTGAAAAAGATTTTTGCAGGTGCTGGATGAAATATCGGCCCCGCCTGCTGTTTCTGATTTTTTTACTTTCAGGTAAACCTACATTCATCCCTGAGTTTTTAGAAATGGTGGCCGCAGCCAATCGCAAGAAATTGTACACCATTACCAGCACAAACGGACATTTCCTCAGCGATGAAAATGCGCCTCGCCGTGGAGTCGGGGCTCAGCCGCCTCATCATTTCAGTGGATGGAGCGAGCCAGGAAGTGTACGAACAGTACCGGGTGGGCGGAAACCTGCAAACGGTATTGGACGGAGCCAGAAACCTGGTAGCCTGGAAAAAACGCCTGAATAAATCCCATCCCTACATCGTATTTCAGGTTCTGGTGGTTCGTCCCAATGAACATGAATTGGAGGACCTGCGAAAACTGGCAAAGGACATTGGTGTGGATGAAATTAAATTCAAATCGGCACAGGTGTACGACTATAAAAATGGAAATCCGCTTATCCCGGCCAACAAACAATACGCCCGGTACGTTGAATTGGAAGACGGGACCTGGAAACCCAAACACGCCCTGAAACCCTATTGCTGGAAGATGTGGCATGCCGCCGTTATTACCTGGAATGGAATGGTGGTGCCTTGCTGTTTTGATAAAGATGCAAGCCATCAAATGGGCACCCTGCAAACCACAAGTTTTGAAGCTATTTGGAAAGGGGAACCTTATACCACATTTCGGGAAACACTGGCTACCGGGCGCGACCAAATCGACATCTGTACCAACTGCTCAGAAGGTTGCTCCGTCTGGGTATAATGCAGTTTTTAAAGTGAAATGAAATGACCATAAACGAATTACAAACCACCGTCGATCAATGGATCAATACCATCGGGCAGCGGTATTACAACGAACTGACCAATACTGCCATTCTGATGGAAGAAGTAGGGGAGGTAGCCCGACTCATGTCGCGGATGTATGGAGAACAATCTTTTAAAAACCCGTCCGATTCGGATCGGGCCAATGAATTGCTCGCAGATGAAATGGCGGATGTACTGTTTGTTCTGGTCTGCCTTGCCAATCAAACCGGAATTGATCTGGCCCAGGCGATGGAAAACAATCTAAAAAAGAAAACACATCGGGATGCCGAACGGCATGCCAACAACCCTAAATTGAAACCTTAGGTATGTTGCAATTCACCAGGCCATTTACTGTATATGTACAGGAGCAATTGTTGTTCCGGCCTGTGGTATTGTCTCCGGATTACCGGTTCCGCTTCGATCATCCGTTTGAGGAGCATTTTTTGGATACTCCGGATGGTGCCCGACTCAACCTGCTGTTTTTCAAAAGTCAACTCAAAAGCTCCCGGGGCTTGATCTTGTATTTTCACGGCAACAAAGGAAATCTGCAGCGCTGGGGACAATTGCATGCAGATTTTACAGAACGGGGCTACGATTTTATGGTGCCCGATTATCGGGGCTATGGCAAGAGCACTGGAAAACCGGCCGAACGCACCCTGTTTGAGGATGCGCGCCAGGTGTACGAATTCGCAAGAGAGCGCTATCCGGCCGACCGGATTGTTTTATACGGCCGCTCCCTGGGTTCGGGAATGGCCAGTTTCCTTTCGGCACACGTTCGATCGCGCAGCCTGATTCTGGAAACTCCTTTTGACAACATAAAAGGGCTGTTTGCCGCCTACCTCAAACTGGAAAAAGTGCCCTTTTCTCCGGCCTTTAATTTTCCAAATGACCGACACCTGCGCATGACCCAGGTTCCGGTTTTGATTTTTCACGGGAAAAGAGATCGGGTCGTGCCGTTTGAATCTGCAAGCAGACTCAAAGAGCAACTAAAGCCCGGAGATCAATTTGTAGAATTTCCCGAAGGCAACCACGGCAACCTCAGAACCTTTGAGGGCTACCAGCAGCAGCTCACCGAATGGCTGGATCAGGTCTGATCTGTTTCCTCCGGGCCGTCTTCCTCCTCCTTTTCTTTGGCCAGCGCTTGTGCCTCAGCCATTTTGCTTGCAATCCAGCCTGGGACGACAACCGCTCCTAATAGCAGATAGCCATAATAAGCCATGCTGCGCCACAGCAATGCAACCACAATTCCAATGCCTTTAGGTACATAGTCGGTGATAAACCCGGCCAGCGCTACTTCTGCCAGTCCCGCTCCGCCCGGGGTCGGACTGAACGACATGATGATGAACATGGCGATCAGACGGGCATAGATAAACAACTGGGTTCCTCCATCAATCGGCGTGCTGGGCACAATTGCAATGATCAGGCAATTGATCATGATGAATTTACTGGTCCAGGAACCAATCGTCCCGGCAATAACTCCCAGGTGGTAATGCCAACTTTGCGAGCGAATTTCGTGGGCGGCAAGTGTAAATTCTTCCCCCAGACGCTGCAGTTTGTGCCCCCATTTTTTTAGAATCTTTCTTTTAGCCAGCCAAAACAAAATGCGCTGACCAACCTCTGGTTTTACAAATAAAAAGAAAACCAGAAAGACCCAGTAAGAGGCCATCAGGCCATAAGTTACGAAAAACGTTCCGCTGGCCAGGCCAGCATCCTTGAAGGATTCCATGCCGGGAAACAACATGGGAGGGCCATAGAAAAAGAAATACCGGGAGGGTGAGCACAAAAAATCCGGAATCGCAGATCATGGTGTAAAACACCGCCGCGGCTGTCCGGCCCGCAGAAAGTTTCTCGCGTGCCAGTACGAACATCGCATGACAAACGGACCGCCCTTACTCGTTGGGGTCAGCGCACTGCTAAACTCCCACAAGACAATCAACTCCAGGTATTTTCCAGGAAAAGACACTTCGGGTGATGGTTTTGAGCCGGAATGCAATAAAAAAGTGGCGGAATACCAGTAGCACAAACGCGAGCCCGATCCACCAAAATGTATGGCTGTTCCAGGATATTTCTTTAAACTTATTCCAGTCGAATTGATAATAGAGCAAAAAGCCTACGGCAATAATTCCCAACAAAACGGGAATTACCACTCTGGAAAGGCGCATGGAATGCATTATTTTCCGGCCTTCGGCATCAATTACGGGGTCTGGAACGCTTTGTCGATTCAACGCTAAGATCTTGGTTCTGGAAAAATAGTCTTTTGGATAGAAGCCCTTCAGGGCACTTGTTCCAAAAGGGATGGCAAGTATAACGCTATTCAGGCGATTTTGATCACCAGTGGAAGTCCTTAAATAAAAAAGCCCCTCAAAAGCGGTGCGTCTGATGCATAACTTCAAAGGAGAAAAGTGAGCCGGAGCGCAATGTATCTCTCACTCTCCGGCGGGGGTGTTCACGGTATGAAATGGTAGTCAGTAGTCGGTGGTCAGTAGTCGGAAAAATAAACAAATTCTTTCCTGGCAGGGCAAGGGCAAGCCTTGCCCCTACTGACTACTGGTCACTGACTACTGACCACTAATTTACCACTGCTCAAGGCAACCCGGTAGTGAGTTTTGGAAAAACTTCGTCGTGCTTGAGGCTGTAGAAGTTGGGTTCCGTTCATACGTGTAGGCGTGGGTTGGGCTGAGTGTATTCGTTTTCGTCGTATTGGTACAAGGTCCATTCCCGGTCGGTGTATTCGAGGGCGGTCAGGTGTTCAACCCAATCGCCACTATTCAGGTACTGAACGGTTTGGCCGTTTTTACTTATTGCTTCACGCATTTGTGGGCGGTGAATGTGTCCGCAAATCACGTAGTCGTATCCTTTTTCGGCAGCTAGTTCGATGGCTGTATCTTCAAAATCGCTGATGTATTTAACGGCTCCTTTTACGCCTTTTTTGACTTTTGCAGCAAAAGAAACCGGGCCTAAGCCAAAAATCCGACGGCTTGTATTGATGATCCGGTTGATTTGAATAAGCATGTCGTAGCCTTTGCCACCGAGCTTTGCCAGCCAGCGGGCGCGCTGAATGCTTGCATCAAATACGTCACCATGAAACACCCAATGTGTTTTATCGTGTACCTGAAAAACCAGTTTGTTGCGGAGGTGAATTTGTCCAAACGACATTTCTCCGAACTTGCGTAGCAGGTCGTCGTGGTTGCCGGTAAGGTAGTAGACTTTGGTTCCGGAATTGGAGAGTTTCAAAATGCGGCGCACTACTTCCAAATGTTCTTTTGGGAAATAGCGCTTTTTAAAATTCCAGATATCAAAAATATCTCCATTCAGGATCAGGGTCCGGGGGTCGATGCTCCTGAGGTAGTTCAGCAACTCTGTGGCATGGCAGCCATACGTTCCCAGGTGTATATCCGAAAGGATGACGATTTCAGGTTTGCGTTTCATTTTGTTGAATGCGGGTTTGTGTTTTTGACTGCACATGGAACCAGTACAGCAGCGTGCGGTATTAATATGGTATATAGAAAGCTCCGGACATCGCAGAAGAAGCGAGCCGATGCTGATTGTTTAAAATCCCGCGCCCGGGAACAAAATTCCGTTCCCAAAAAGCCTGAAGCAAGGAAGGGTGAGGACCAGTGTAGTACTGGCCTTGACAAGTGGAATGTCTGAAAGAAAAAGGGGTGCCGACGCGGGTGCTCTTGCATGGTGAACATTAATTTCACTGCAAAGATAGATTGCCCGTTATTCCGACGTGTTAAGCGAAAATGAAGTTTTTATTATGCTGATGATTTGTTGATGCGCCCCTTTCGGGGCTTGGATGATTTGTTGATGTTTGTTTATGCGTTTAGTCCGCCTCTGCGAGGCTCTGTTTATTTGTTTATGTTATTAGGGCAAGGGCAAGCCTTGCCCCTACAATATACCAACCTAAATAAATAAACAAGGGAAAGCGCAGCGTCCCGAATAAACAAGGCCCGGAGGGCCGAATAAACATCAAAAGGATCATCCGAGCCCCGTAAGGGGCGAATCATCAAATCAACAAATCATCAATAAATAGGGGAAAATTAGTCCCTTTCGTCGTGTTCTCCTTCGATGGAGTTGAGAATGCGTCGGCCGAGGTCTGGAGACGCTTTAAACCGTGGGAGTTGGTCTTTCAAAAAATTGCGAAAGGAGATTTCTTCTGGAGATTCGAAATCGTGTGGGCCGTGGTCGGCCGGGTTTATTGCTGGACTGTCGTTGCCAGGTTGATTGTTAAGGCCTTCGGGCATGTTGATGCCCACGACGTTGTCTATTCCTGTGGGCGAAGTGGTTTGCTTGCGCAGTTTCATTTTTGCCAATTTTATGCTGTTTTACAGTGAAGGCTACCAGACGCAAACATCGCATGAGTATGAATATACATCGCTCTGTAATGCTAGGCGGTTGTCGCAGCATGTTGTGAGGCAATCCTGAGTGGAGCAAGCGATGAGAAACATAGTCCGGATGTGTTGCGAAGCAGGGCTTCAGTGTAAAATAGCAGGTGAAAAACAGTGCAATAAAATCAGGGCCGCCAGACAAGAAGTCCGGACAGCCCCTGGTTTTTTATTCCTTTGTAGCATCTACAGTTGCATCGGTATCTGTAGCGCTTTGATCTTGTTGACGTACTTGATCGTTGTCTTGATTGGTATCAGAGACATTATAGCCTTGGCTTTTGGCATAATCTTCCAGGTTTTTCCGAAGTTGGGCGCGTCCGCGGTGCAGGCGGGTCCGAACGGTGTTCAGTGGAATATCCAAAATAGCGGCGATTTCTTTGTAGGTAAACTCTTCCAGGTCAAGCAATACGATCACGCGAAACTCGGGCTTCATGTTGTTCAGAGCCGTCATGATTTCATCCCCCATCCCCTGGTCGCCGAATTCGACGTTCATATCCAGGTAACGGTTGGTAGAAGGCTCATCGTCATTGTGGAATGCGACGAGTTCTTCGTAGTCGACAATCTTGCCTCCACGGCTCCGCGAGCGGTAGTCGTTGATAAAGGCATTTTGGCAAATACGGAACAGCCACGCCTTGGCATTGGTGCCAGGTTGGTAACTGGAAACGGCCCGCCAGGCCTTCATAAAGGTCTCCTGAACGAGGTCCTCCGCCCGGTTGGTGTCGCTTGTGAGTCGAACGGCAAAATTGAAGACTGCATCCATAAGTGGAAGCAATTCCACCTCGAAAACAGTCCGCGTCGTTCGCTCAACAGAATCTTGAGCCAGCTTGGTAGTTGTCGCCATGATGTTAGAGTTTATTTCCTGAGAATTCAGGCAAGTTGGTTTCATTGGGAAACGCCCCCGGTTCCGGAAAAGTTCCGGAGGGGGAATTTTTTTTATTTTTTTATTTTTTCACTCAGTTCAAAAGGTCAAGGCGAATCGTAGGTTTTGAAACACTTAACTGACTAAATACCCGTGTGTAATTGCCAGTTCGTTCTCCGGAACGGATTTAAACGAAGGATGCAATTTAATTGAGCGCAGTGCCTCTAAATCACCCGGACGAATCTCCTCCTGAAGAATTTTGATTCCCAATTCCTCATACATGTTTTTGTACTCATAGAAGCGCATTCGATTTTGCGGTTGAATCCGGTTGTCGATCCAGTCCCAGCCCCGCTCGCTAAACCGGAGGAAATTATACACCGTGATGCTTTTATCAAAATGGGCAAAATGGTCGCTCATGTCTATAAAGTGACTCATAATGCCGTCCTTTTTTAATATCCGTTTGAACTCCTTTAAAATATCGTGTAATATGGGTTTATAGATGTGCTCAAAGGTGTTGTTTGAGCAAATGAAATCCATGCTTCCAGCCTCAAATGGTGTATTTCTGGCATCCAGGGTCATGGTTTCCAGGTTGATCATAGATTGCATTTCATTTAAGTCAAAATCGCCGGCCTGTGCGAGCATTTTTTCCAAGGTGGCCCAGCGCTCAGGGTCCATATCCGGTAAAAAGACAGCAAGTTTTCCCTCCTGTTTCCACGCGCTCATTTTCCGAATTGCATCCAGGAGCGATTCTTTGGTCATTAGTTGGGAAATATCAATTGAAATGATTTTGTCAAACCCGTTGAGGTAGAATGCCAGTGGAATGATTGGATACCAGCCAGTACCCAGTTCCAAAACTGTTTTATTTTCAAAATTACCTCCTTTATATTCTTTGAAAAACCGCAGGTGATCGCGGGCATGCTCAATTTTAAACCCGAAGTATTCATCGCTGAGGTAAACGCCTTTGGTCACATACCGTTGAAACAGGCGGTTCAGTTGCTCCCGATTTGGAAAAAAGGAAATGGTTTTTTGGACGATGGCCTTCAGGGCCCAGACTTTGATCATTCGTTCGATGTTTAATTCTGCCAAATATAGGCAGATTGGCTTATTTCAAGTGCGTGAAGAATTGAATCGGGCTAATTTTATATCTTCACGCTGTTAACTGATGCCTGCCCCTATTAACTGCCACCCAATGAAACTACAAAAACAGGTTCACACCCTTGGACTGTATTGTACAGCCCTATTATGCGGTCTTGTCTTTCTCTTTTATTTCAATGCCCATTACTTTAACCCGGATCGGGTGTTGATGGATTACGGATTTGACGGCTTCAAAAACTATTTCACATTTGGCTATTTCGTAAAGCATGGAAATGGCTTGAACTTTGAAGGAATGGCCTATCCCAATGGGGATAATATCGTTTTCGCCGATGCCCAACCGGCTATAAGTTATCCCCTGCAATTACTAACTAAAGTCTGGCCGAACATCGGTTCTAACACGACGCTCATCATCAATTACCTGATGTTTTTATCTGTCGTGCTAGGGGCTGTTTCCATTTTTAAAATCTTTCAATATTACAAGCTCGGCATTTTCCAGTCTATCCTTTTTTCGGTACTGATTGCGCTGTTTAGTCCACAGATTTTCAGGATGCCCCTGCACCACAGTCTGGCGTATGTGTTTGTTATCCCTACAACGCTTTGGATTCACCTGCGTGCTGTGGAGATCAAGCAGCGAAGTTGGGATTTTGTCGCCTTATCAGTTTGGGGAATTGGCATTGCATTTATCCATTCCTATTACTTGCTCATGTTTGGTTTGTACCTGGGTGGCTACTATCTGGTGCGGTATTTTTTGGATAAAAAATTCAGGCCAGGGGAGTATCTCAGCGTACTCGCACCCTTTGTCTTTTTTTTAGTGTATTTATGGCTTTTTGATGGCTTGGCAGATCGCCCATCAACCGCCTGGGGCTTTTTTGAGTTCAGGGCGCGATTGGAAACCTTGTTTTTGCCACATACAGGGCCTTTTGCCGATTACCTCAACGAACAGTTTCCTACGCTCAAACTGGGGTATTGCGAGGGGAGTGCCTACCTCGGCATTGCAGGTTGTTTGGGCTTTCTTGCCTTGATCGCAAAGGGTTTTAGGAAAAATCAGACATTGAGTGTTCATCAAAAAGCGGCTGTACTCGGCGTGCTACCAATTACCTTATTTGCTCTGCAAATTCCATTTGTGTGGATGGGGGAGGAGGTCGTAAGTTCCATCCCTGTTTTGCAGCAATTTCGGGGCTCAGGTCGGTTTGCCTGGTTTTTTTACTTTGTAATTCTGATTTATGGGTTCATTGAATTGCTACAATTGTTAGCCCGGGTTTCAAATTGGTATGTAAATCGCTTGCTGCTTCTTTGTCTGCTTGGGCTGATGGCCGTGGAGGCAGATTTTCATTTGGCTTCGCGAAAAAAGGTGTTTGACGAATTTGCTGGCTACGATGTGCTGCAACGCGGGGATGCACTAGGTAAACTTGTTCAGGAAAACGGGTTTAAACCAGGCGATTTTAAGTCGGTACTGTGCATCCCGCCATCGACTACAGGCTCCGAAAAAATTCGACTTTACGATGACTTCCACATCAAGATGGCGGTCTGGCCATTTGCATTTCAGGCGGGGATTCCGACTACTGCTATTAATTTATCCAGAACTCCAGCACACACGGTGCTGGAATCGCTGGCTTTGTGCTGCAACGAATATACCCCTAAACCCAAAAATCTTCAGATTGACACGGGAAACCACCTGGTCGTCATGCGCGACTATGCGTATGCCGATTATGCCTGGCTTCGCAGTATTTCCAAAAAGATTGGTGAACACGAAACCTGGGGAGTATTCGTAGTAAACAGCACCGACTTGATGGGCCAGCATACTATGGACCTGGATTCAGTTTCAGACCTAGGGTCTGAGCAATACCTGCTTTTTGACGCATTTGATAAACAAGAAGGAACTGGAGTATCCGGCCCCGGATTGTTGCTCAAAGGGGAAGCCCGGTGGGAGGTTGATTTACCAAAGCCTGTACCCGAAGCCGAGTTTAGTTTTTGGTATAGGTTACAGGCTAAAAATACGGATGTCATTGAGATGCAGATTAGGGTATATGACACTGGTGGGAATCTGCTTGGTACAGAGGTCTTCAGCGACCAAACCCTTATCAAGTTTGAAGTGCTGGATAACTGGATTCGGTTTGCCAAGAAGATTCCCCTTCCAGAAGGGAGTTCCCGATTGGAGTTGCGATTGATCAGCAAATACGCCTACATCGACAACCTCATGGTTCGCGGCACACGGGATACTGTCTATTTCAGACAGGGGGCATTTTGGAATTTCAATAATAATTTGGTGCCAGTGAAGTAGGGAGATTCACCCCAACACCCCAGCCATCCAATCAGTAAAAATGGTCTCCTTCCCAAAGTAAATCAGGGTTAGGCCAAACATATCGTAGATGCCGTGGGTGAGCATGCAAACCAGCAGGTTCTGGCGGTTGCGGAAGAAGATAAAGGCAAATGCCAGGCCGACCAGTCCGGTAGTAATCACACCGCTGATGCCCTGATAAAAGTGGACAATTCCGAATGTAAAAGAAGAAATAATGCCACCCAAAATCCAGGCCTGATTGGTGTCGCCAAAGATAGCCGCCAGGCGTTTCATCATGTAGCCCCGGTAGAAAAATTCTTCGCCAAAACCAGCGACTACCCACATAAACACAAAGTAAATAAGCAGGCTCATCAGATTGCCCCGAAGGAATTCAAACGAACTCAGGTCATGAGCCGTTGCTGTCAGGTGTTCCACCAATGGAGTGATGAGCACATCGACAAATAAAATCAAACCGAGCGTATAGCCCAGCGCCTGAAACAGCGAAGGAATCCATTGGGGTTTGGACAATCCAAAATACGTCCAATCCCAGCGCCTGGCCCACAGGGTGATCAGGGCAATGAGCAAACCGAGTAAATAGCCCAATCCCCCGACAAATACCATGGCTACAGAACAAATGATGAGAACCGAAAGAATAAAGGGCGTGGAGCCCATAAATTGCCCGGCGCGATCGCGGAAGGATAGGGTGTCGGTCATGTCAATCGAAGTTTATTCGATCTCAATGTCGTATTTATTGAGCAAACCGGCAAGTCCGCTCTGAGAAAACCGGGCCCCCTGAATGTAATTTTCTTCGGGATCTATGGAAAAATTATAGGCTGTTCGGAAGTCTGCTTTTTCCAGGATGGTATTGTTGAAGATTGCCCGACTGAGGTCACAAGCATCAAAAAGGGCATTTTTTAGATTGGCATCGGAGAAGTCCACTTCCTCCATGCGGCATTTTACAAACCGGGTAGCGTCCAGTTTTAAACTGTGAAAATTTGCAAGGTCCAGTTGGCAATTGGTAAATGAAAACTCCAGCAAAAAGGCATTGCAGGCGTACAGGTTTGCCCCCAACAACTTGCAATCAATAAACTGAACTTCCTGTAGGGCTGTTTCATTCCAGTCAGCCATCGTAAAATCACAGGATTCAAACTGGCAGAAAATAAACCGAAACCCACTAAAATCTGCACCTGAAAAATAACAGGAGTCAAACCGGCAGTTTTCATACGTACCCGGAAGCAGGGCTTCGTCGTCCCAATTCAGGCTGGAAAATTCTTTGTCTTCGATTGTCATGTGTAGTAGTAGTAAGTGGTAAGTAGTAAGTGATAAGTAGTTCTCCAGACTTATCACTTACTACTTACCACTTACTACTAAATTCTCTACCTCTTTCGTAGTTCGAATACGTCTGTTCGGCGGTCTTTCAGGTTTTTTACGCTGCCAAAGTTATGAAGTTCTGTGAGTTGATCTATGTCCACGTCTGCGATGAGGATCATTTCGGTGTTTGACGTCGCTTCTGCCTTGATTCCGTTGGTTGGAAACTGGAAGTCGCACGGAGTGAATACCATGGATTGTGCGTATTGAATGTCCATGTTGTGAACGTTTGGCAGGTTGCCCACGCTTCCGGCGATGGCCACATAGCATTCGTTTTCGATGGCACGAGCCTGCGCACAGTGCCGCACCCGGGAGTATCCGTTTTGGGTATCGGTGAGGAAGGGGACAAACAGGATGTTCATGCCTTCATCGGCGAGGAGGCGGGAGAGTTCGGGGAACTCAACATCGTAGCAGATGAGGATGCCAATTTTACCGCAATCGGTATCAAATGTTTGGAGTTTGCTGCCGCCTTTCATGGCCCAAACCCGGGCTTCATCGGGGGTTACGTGTATTTTTTCAAAGCGTTCAATGCTTCCGTCGCGTTTGCACAGGTAGCCGGCGTTGTACAGTTCGTTGTCAATCAGTTCCGGCATACTCCCAGTGATGATGTTGATGTTGTAGGAAATGGCGAGTTTGGAAAATGCCTGTCGCAACTGTGGGGTGTATTTTGCGAGTTTCCGGATAGACTCTGCCTCGTTCATGTGGTTGAACTCGGCCATGAGCGGGGCATTGAAAAACTCGGGAAACAAGACAAAGTCGCTTTTGTAGTCGCTCAATGTATCGATAAAATACTCGGCTTGCTGGAGGATGTTCTCGATATTTTCATACGGGCGCATTTGCCACTGCACGATCCCGATGCGCACGATTTTCTTGATCGTCCCGGCCTTGGTATTGGGCTTTTCGTAGTAAATGTTGTTCCATTTGAGGAGCACGGCATATTCGTTGGAGGCGGTGTCACCTTCCAGGTAGCCCTGTAGTACTTTGACGGGGTGGAAATCATTCGACAACTGGAAGTTCAGGACCGGGTCGTGGATTTCTTTTCTACGCACTTTTTCTATGTATTCCTTGGGCGACATTTCCTCAGAGTATTTATGGAAATTCGGGATGCGGCCGCCGAAAATAATGGCTTTCAGGTTGAGTCGCTCGCAGAGTTCCTTCCGGTAATCGTACATTCGGCGACCAATGCGGAGCCCCCGGTATTCTGGCTTTACAAATACATCGATCCCGTACAGTGTATCCCCTCTGTTGGTGTGGGTATTAAAGGTATAGTTACCCGTGATTTCTTTGTAGCCGTGTTGTTCCTCAAATTTTTTGGAGTTGATGATAATCGACAGGGCGCAGCCCGCAATTTTCCCATTTACCTTCACAACAATTTGGCCTTCGGGAAATTTCTCCAACAGACGTTTCAATTGGTATTCTTTCCAGTATGCATTTGGCATCGACTGGTAGGAACTGATCATTGCGGTTTTTAACTCCTCGTAGTCTTCAATGGTGAGAAACTGGAGTTCGATGTTTTGCATTTCTTTTTTCACAAAAAAAGGTTTTTGTTGTTTGCACACAGGTATAGGACAGATCCAATACCGGACACAATATTAAATTATAATCGTCTTGGTTATTCAATTTTTTTTCCCCCGTAGAGACGCGATGCCTCGCGTCTAACCCCGAAAGATGTTTCCAACCCGAATCGTGTATAAAATGCCTCGCATCTAACCCCGAATCAATACATCCCAACCCGAATCGTGTATAAAAGGCCTCGCGTCTAACCCCGAAAGATATTTCCAACCCGAATCGTGTATAAAATGCCTCGTGTCTCCTCTGCGCATCCAACCCAAATCAATACGTCTAAACTGCATGTTCTATATTCTGTACACCTGTTGTTTTAACCAGCTCGCTGGGGTGTATGCGCAGAGGAAATGCGATGGTTGAGACGCGAGGGGGTAGACGCGATGGGCAGACGCGATGGGGTAGACGCGAGGCATCGCGTCTCTACGGAATTTTAACGCGATTTATACCAAATCGGTTCAAAAGGGTACCAATGGAAACTGGGCGAGCGTTGGAAGAAGTTTGATTTTTATTCCAAAAATCAGTGGATGGTGTACCGGACATAGTGGATTTTTTTGCCTACTTCCAGGTGCATTTTTTCATAGGCTGTTTTGATGTCCAGTTCGGGCATAGGCAAGGGGCCGCTGTAGATGTCGTCGTTTTTGAGCAGGAGTGTTGATTCTGGGTCGGCTTCGATGGTTTCCAGGGTAAATGCATAAAATCCGGGGTCGTCGTGTTTGAGGTGAACCAGTCCGTTTTTTTGCAAAAAACTTCGGTATTTTTTGGTGAAAAAATCGGAGGTCAGTCGCCGGTTTTCCTTGCTGGATTTTGGGAAGGGGTCCGGAAAGGTGATCCAGATTTCTGCGATTTCATTTGCCGCAAAAAAAAGTTCAATCAACTCAATGCGTGCGCGCACAAAAGCCACATTGTTGAGGCCTTCTTCGAGTGCGGCAGTTGCGCCCCTCCAGATTCGATTGCCCTTGATGTCCATGCCAATAAAGTTGCGTTCGGGAAACATGCGGGCCAGTCCAACAGTATATTCGCCGCCACCGCACGCCAGTTCCAGTGTGATCGGCTTTTGGTTGCCAAAGTGCTTCTCTGACCAGGCTCCTTTTAACTCCACGGGCTCCATCCCGGCACCGACAAGCCCCGGGTTGTTGTAGTCATAGCACTCGTACACATTGGGGTAAGACAGGATGTCCGCAAACTTCTGTAGCTTGTTCTTTTTTGACATAAATAAATCAAGGCCTTTATTTGGGCAGCAAAGATAGGATGCCAAGGCGAAATGGCATATAGTGGTCAGTAGCCAGTAGTCAGTAGGGGCAAGGCTTGCCCTTGCCCTCGTTATTTACCTCAAAAACATAAACAAATAAACAAGGGCAAGCGCAGCGGCCCGAATACACAAGGCCCGCAGGGCCAAATAAATATCAACTTATCATCCTAGCCCGAAGGGCGCCTCATCAAATCATCTATTTTTATAAACAAATAAACAGAGCCTCGCAGAGGCGAACTCAACGAATAAACAATTTCTTGAGAATATACGCCATTAGACTACCTTTGCTCTTGCGATATGAATTACCTGACATTAGAAAATATTACCAAGTCGTTTGGTGAAAAAGTGCTGTTCAGCAACCTGAGTCTGCACATAGATAAAGGCCAGAAAATTGGGCTGATTGCAAAGAACGGAACAGGGAAAAGTACCCTCTTGCGGGTTATTGGCGGCAAGGAAGGCTCTGAAGGCGAAAGTGCGAAAATCCAGTTTCGAAAAGGCATTCGGATTGGATGGCTGGACCAGGAACCCGATTTTTTCCCGGAATACAGCGTCATCGATGCCGCCCTGGACGATTCCAACCCGCTGGCCAAGGTGCTTCGTCGCTACGAACATGCATTGGCACAACCGGATAAAGACAAAGAATTGCAGGAGGCCATGGCTGCCATGGACGACCTAAAGGCCTGGTCTTTTGACTCCCGGGTAAAGGAACTGCTTTTCCGATTTGGTCTGTTGGATTTAGAGCAAAAGGTGAAATCGCTTTCTGGCGGACAAAAAAAGCGCCTGGCGTTGGTAAAAGTCCTGCTCGAAGACCCCGATTTTCTGATTCTCGACGAGCCTACCAACCACCTGGATGTGGAGATGATCGAATGGCTGGAAGAATACCTCCAGCAGATCAACCTTACGGTATTTATGGTGACGCACGACCGGTATTTTCTGGAAAATATTTGCGACAGCATTGTCGAACTCGATAACGGCCAACTTTACCGCTATAAAGGAAGCTACTCGGATTACCTTGAAAAAAAGGCGCACCGGGAAGAGGTCCAGGCAACAACCTACGAACGCCAGAAAAAACTTCTGAGCCGGGAGTTGGAATGGGTGCGTCGGAGCCCTGCTGCCCGAACCTCAAAGGCAAAGGCCCGGGTGGATTCGTATTACGACCGGAAGGATGCAAACGATGCACTCAAAACCCGGAGTGAGGAGATGCAGTTGCAGATAAAAGAAAACTGGTTGGGTGGAAAGATTATCGAATGCCACAACATCAGCAAGTCTTTCGGCGACCGTCCAATTATCGAAGGGTTTAGTTATAAATTCAAGCGCAAGGAGCGGGTGGGGATTGTCGGACCGAACGGAGCAGGGAAGTCCACCTTTTTGAAGATGATCACCAAAGATATTCCTACCGACACCGGCAAGGTAATTATTGGCGAAACCATTGTGTTTGGGTATTACCGGCAAGACGGGCTGCAATTGCACGAAGACAAGCGGGTAATTGATGTTGTCCGGGATATTGCCGAAGTCATTCCATTGGAAAAAGGAAAGGAATTGAATGCGGCCCAACTCCTCGAGCGGTTTTTGTTTTCCCGTTCGCAGCAGCAGGTTTATGTGAGCCAGCTGTCGGGAGGGGAGCGCCGCCGATTGTACCTGGTAACGGTTTTAATGGCCAACCCCAACTTTCTGATTCTCGATGAGCCCACCAACGACCTGGATGTGATGACTTTACAGGTGCTGGAGGATTTTCTTGCGGATTATCCCGGCTGTTTGGTGGTGGTAACGCACGACCGGTATTTTATGGATCGTCTGGTGGACCACTTGTTTGTTCTGGAAGGCAATGGGATAATTAAGGATTTCAATGGCTCATACATTGAATTTCGTCAGAAACGCCAGGCCGAAGAAGAACTACGGCGCCAGGAAGAGAAAAAGCCGGTGGCTGCAGCGCCTCAGGCTACTGTCAATTCCGGGTCCGGGCTCAGTAACGACGAACAAAAGGAACTCAAACGCCTGGATCGGGATATTGCCCGGCTTGAAACCCGCAAGTCTGAGATCATGGAACAGTTCAACAACACGGAGTTGTCGCCAGACCAGGTTGCCAAACTCTCCACGGAACTCGGGGAACTTCAGGATACCCTGGATGAGAAAGAATTGCGTTGGATGGAGCTGGCAGAAAAGGCAAGTTGATCTGTATTTTAAAACTCCGGATTTATTGGCTGGCTTAAATGCCAATAACATTCCTGTCAATCGCGTTAAGGAATAAGAGCGTACGCGGGTTCGCTCCGTTTTCGATTTCCTTTACCTTTTAAAATACCAACTGAATGGCAGCTTTCCGAATTTTTTTAAGTCATGCGCACCAGGATTTAGAGATCGCGCAAGCAATTGAACAAATATTAAACAATGCCTTTGCCGGTGAATTGCGGGTTTTTCTGGCTCAGGATAATATTGTAGGTGGAAACGAATGGAAAACCGAGCTAAAGAAAAACATCAAAGAAAGTGATGCGATTATTTCGCTGGTAACCGAAGACTCCGTTTCAGCACCCTGGATTTATGTGGAGTGGAGCCCATTTTGGATAAACGATAAACAATTTTATGTGCTGATTACTCCGGAGGTGAATCCCAAAGAGTTGCTGCACCCAATGACCGATCGGCAGATCATTAACCTCGGAGTAAGAGATTCAGTCCATAAATTTTTTCAGGCTTTGATTAATGATTCAAAGGCAAAAAAAACATCCATTTATGATCGACTGGATGACTTCATTATTGAAGTAGAAAAAGCACTGGATAAAAAGGAGGATGCCCAGTTTGGGATCTATCGGAGGTTAGATAAAAAACTGCCGGCTAAGGATTCAGAGAAAGCAACGATCGCACAGTTTTTTTACGACCGGGATGAGATGGATCATTTCATCCGGGTTACCAAGGCAATTAACAACGACGAATTGGTTGTAGATTTTATTTACGCCATGTTTCGGGATTCAAAGATGGAACACAAGCAGGAACTTCATCTGGCACTAGAACTTTCAAAGAATATGAACAGAGCCAGCAGCATCTGTAACATTGTGCTCGAATTAATCAATCTAGACGAAATCGATGCAGCGGAACTCTTTGAAATGGTCGATATGATTGCTGACCGCAGCCAGGACAGCCTGTCGCTAATAGCAATTCGTCTAATGAAGACGAATAAAATTGAATCCCAGTTATTTGACTATTTGGTAAACGATAAAATCTCTTCAAAGGCATCAATTCGTAACTTGGCAATTCAGGCCCTGCGTATTGGTCCGGATGGTGTAACAGATGCACAGTTTATGAATATTGTTGATTCCTGCACCAATTCTGCTGAACTCAAAAACATTGCCCTTGAGTTTATCCGTTCGGATGCCTATAAAATGCATTGGTTTGATTTCGTAATTGAATTTATGATTTCGAGAGGTGGGATGCATTTGGATACGGTCAACAATTATTTGTCTACCTATGACTCTGACTTTGCAAGTGAATATTTTACTAAAAAACGCGAAACCCACGGATCAGAAAAATTAAAAACGATTTTTAAATAGATGAGTGATAAAAAAAAAGTCTTTGGGCTGGTAGCTTTTTCAGGACGAGAGGAGTTGAGCTATGAGCGCCAGGCAATTTGTGATCAGGCTGCAATTTCCTTTGATGAGGTTTTGTTGATCGATCCCCGCAAGGTATCCTATGCATTTGTTCGCGGTCAGAAACGCCCCGAAGTGTATGCAGAGGGGGTGGATATTTCCGATTTAAGTTATTTGTATGTTGGCGGAACCAGGCATCATGAATCATCCATTGCGGTGCTCGTGCGCTCCTTGCATCTGTGTGGTTGTCTGATAAACGATCCGGTTGACCGGTTTTCCATTGGCTATGCCTCCAAATTACTATCTACGATTAAGCGATTCTCCAAAGGGGTTGGGAGTACATCTTATTTTGCATTTGATCCGGCTCAGGCACGGTTCATAGTAAGTAGAATTCAGGGAGAGGATGCGTTCCCGTTAATTGCAAAACCCATCGCAGGAAAAAAGGGGAAAGGGGTAGAATTACTGAATGATTTAGAAGCAACTGAAGCCTACATTCAGCAGTTTTTTAAGGCAAGAAAAGATGCCGATGTGCCCGTATTCTTTCAAAAATATGTACCTTTTGTTTCGGAATACCGGATTATGCTCAACGACAAGCAGGTGCTTGGTGTAGCACGGAAGGTGCCGGCAGAAGGAAAGGTTGCCGCAAATGCGGCTCAGGGAGGGCGCTTTGTGAAGGAGTCCAGGCCAGATATGGAAGCCTTTTTATTGGAAAATATTTCCTCAAATGGCCTGTATGGGGTAGATATCGCTGAAGATGCCGAGGTGTATTCCATATCATTGAAACGAATCGGGCTCCTTTGTGGGCTGAATTTGAAAAAGCAACCGGATTGAATATTGCTCAAATTCTGGTGCAACATGCACATGACCGGATGTTGCTCGGCCCAAATGACCACCAATTTCAACAAAACAACGAAGACTAAGCCCACCCTTACTACTTACCACTTACTACTTACCACTAACCTACTTACCACTTGAACCAATCATGTCTGAACAAATTCGCGAACGATTAACTGCTCCCGGCCCCAAACGCATCCTGGCTCTGGATGGTGGGGGAATACGGGGTGCCATCTCTCTTGGTTTTTTGAAAAAAATTGAAACCAATCTCCGGTCTGAACACCTAAATCCGGATCTGAAACTCTGCGATTATTTTGATCTGATTGGTGGAACCAGTACCGGCTCCATCATTGCAACACTGCTGGCACTGGGGTATGATGTAGATACCATTCGAAAATTATACCTTCAATTGGGTGAGGCAATTTTTGGACAAAAGAACAACATCTGGAACCCATTGGATTGGGCGGACTATTTGAGTGCGGATTTTGATGCAGGTCCGCTTGAAAAACAACTGAAATCCATCCTGGGTAATATGACCTTGGGAACTGAGGATTTAAAAACGGGCTTGGTCGTAGTTGCCAAGCGCGCTGAGACCTTTTCTACCTGGCCCATGTTCAACAACCCGGATGCTCAGTATTACGAACCCGTGGAGGAGGGACAATACGGAAATAAAGATTATTTACTGCGCGAAGTTGTGCGTGCAAGTACAGCTGCTCCGTCCTACTTCCGTCCGCAAGTGATGGATATTGGAGGGCAGGAGGCTGCCTTCATCGATGGCGGGGTGAGCATGGCCAATAACCCGGCACTCCAACTGTTTATGATGGCCACTTGTGAGGGGTATCGACTCAACTGGGAAACAGGTACAGATAAGTTGCTCCTGGTTTCGATTGGAACCGGTACGCATACCAAGTCGAGGGCTACAGATGAACTTAAAAACTTCAACAAACTGGATTGGGCCAAAAACATTGCCGACTTGTTTATGGAAGATGCCAGCTGGCAAAATCAAATGATCCTGCAATTGCTTGGGGAGTCTCCAACAGCCCAGATCATTGATGGAGAAATCGGTAATTTGGCTAATGACCGCCTGGGGGGCAAAAAGTGGTTGACCTATATCCGGTACAATGCCTGGCTTCAGTATCCGCGTGGGCAGAATGCCAAGCCTGAGTATGCGAACATCAAACGCATGTTCTCTGAGGAGGAATTGATAGAAATGCACGAGATGAGCAATGCTGCTCTGGCTCCTGAAATGATGCAGGTTGGTGATTTCTATGCGGATATTGACGTCGATCCGGCGCATATTCCGGCTGATTTCATCAAACGATCCCTGGTTCGCGGAGCGTAATTGTTTGTAAAACAGCCTCCCTAATGGCCCAAAAACACCATTCAGGTAGTGTGTATTGGATGCAAGCGGCTTGTTGGTGAAATATCCAAATATTTTTTTACTACCCGTTGCAATTGTTCGCTTCAAAAGCTTACCTTTGCGGGCGCTTTTTGGAAAAAGTATAAATTTTAGAATAAAAATGGAAATTTTTGCATTGAACGGCCAGCCTCGTACATCCTCTGGAAAAGAGGAGTCTAAGCGATTGCGCCGAGAAGGATTGGTTCCGGCTGTCATCTATAAAAGTGGAGGAGGTGAATCTATTGCATTTGCTGTTTCTCCAAAGGACTTCCGTCACTTGGTTTACACTTCTAAATTCAAGATGGTAGAAATTACACTTGAAGGAACAACACGGAAGTGCATTTTGAAAGATATTCAATTCCACCCGGTAACGGATGCTGTGGTACACCTCGACTTCCTCGAATTGGTACCAGGTGTTAAGTTCAAGGCAAGTGTGCCTCTTGAGTGGGTTGGTCAGGCTCCTGGTGTGCGTGCAGGTGGTAAGTTTTTGCCAAACTTGCGCCAGGTAAACATCTTAACAACTCCTGAGCATGTTGTTGACCACATGAGTGCAGATATTTCCAAGCTGAAATTGGGAACAAGCCTCCGGGTTCGCGACATCACTCCTGTTGAAGGTGTTGAAATTATCAACAACGGTTCTGTGCCAATTGCTGCAGTTGAAATCCCACGTGCTCTTCGTACTGGCGGCGGCGGCGGCGGTATGGAAGAAGCTGAAGAGGCAGAAGGCGGCGAAGAAGCAGCAGCAGAAGGCGGCGAAGAATAATTCTTACTCCGTTCTCTATAATTATAAACGTAAGTCACTCGGGTTTGCCCGGGTGACTTACGTCGTTTTAGCTAATTCTATTGCCAGAACCGATCAATTTGCCCCCATCATAAGCGCCTGCTAGATCATTAGGCAACGACTCCTTTCAGGTGTCAGCATTGAGAATCAGGCTCCATTTCGGCTTGAAACACGGATTTGCCCGCCCACATTTTGATTTGGCCCGGCTTTTGCTTGACTCTCACCGGATGCCCCCCAGGCTGCCAGTTACTTTATCCCAATAAGTTCTTATGGTTCAGGCAACCCGAACGGGCTGACCGGCGTCAATTATAGCGTGTCAGAAAATTCCGGAATCCCAGCGTTTTACCGTACCCCCCTATGGATCGCAGCTTTTATACGGAATCCGGAATGGGACGGCCGCATACCCGATGGGGTATGACCCAACAACAAACTCAGCGCATCACTTAAATCTCGTCTGCGAGGTTTAAAAAAATGCAATCAACACCTGCTTTTGAAAATGACGAAGAGGAAACTAATCCTGGCTTCAGTAAGCCTACTTTCGCTAAGTGCCCTATTTGCTTTTACCACTCCGGAAGAAGTATATGAGCAAGTTTTTATGCTGTTGCAACCCAACAACGGCAAACCGGTCATAGCACCGGAATGGAAACCCGTAGCAGCGGATACCTTTCCCCCTTTCAGAGAACGGTACGATGACTTCATCAATGGTGGTAACACAAACCCCATCGACCTCGAAGACCCATCGGTCATTGAACAGGACGTAGAATACGACCCCGCTACCGGTATGTACATCGTGACGGAAAAAATCGGCGATGAATTTTTCCGTACCCCAACCTACATGACCTTCGAGGATTATGTAGAATGGCGGGAACAACAACAGCAGCGTGAATTTTTTGACCGCCTGCAAGGCGTTGCCGGTGCCGGTGGCTCAGCAAGTGGACTGCGTGACCCGATTGCCGATTTTGATATCAAAAACTCCCTGATCGACCGCCTCTTTGGTGGTACAGAGGTGGATATCCGCCCCCAGGGAAACATCAACCTGACCTTTGGGTTTGATTATCAAAAAATTCAAAACCCGATTCTTACCCTGCGCCAGCAACGAAATGGAAATTTCGATTTCGATATGGACATCAACATGAGCGCAACCGGTAAAATTGGTGAAAAACTCAACCTCAATTTTAACTACAATACACAGGCTACATTTGATTTTGACAACCAAATGAAGCTGAATTACGATACCAAAGGATTCTCTGAAGATGAAATTCTTCAAAACATCGAAGCCGGTAACGTTTCCATGCCGCTTCGCTCCAACCTGATTAAAGGAGCACAAAACCTGTTTGGTATCAAGACAGAAATGAAGTTTGGCCACTTGCGCACAACTCTGGTAGCCAGTCAGCAGCGCTCACGCCAGCAATCGCTCAATATTCAGGGCGGAGCTCAGGTGCAGCAATTTGAAGTGCCCGTTGATGAATACGACGAAAACCGGCACTTCCTGATCAGTCACTGGAACCGCAATGAGTTTGAATCATCACTGAGCTGCCTCCCGGTTCCATTGTCCAACTTCAACATCACTCGTCTGGAAGTCTGGGTTACCAACGACCGCCTTCAAACTCAGAATGTGCGCGACATCGTTGCATTGGCCGATCTGGCAGAACCCGAACCATACAATACCGATTACGCATTGCCCGCACCACCGGAACTGGACTTTAAAGGAAATGGTCTGCCGACCAATGGAAACAACAAGCTGTATCCACAAATTGCATCCGAGCTGGCCATGGATCCATCGCTGCGTTTTTCCGATCAGATCGTTTCCCGTCTGAAAAACAGCTACGATCTGAAACAGATCCAGGATTTTGAAAAAGTGCGCGCGCGTTTGCTCAATGCATCAGAGTATACCTACCACCCACAACTTGGTTTTGTAAGTATTAACCTCAACGTACAACCCGACCAGGTAGTAGGTGTCGCGCTCGAATATACCTACAACGGTACTCCATACAAAATTGGTGAATTCACCTCCGATATTCCAACAGGCGATACGCTGAACCAGAATGTGCTTTTTGTCAAAATGCTGAAAAGTACTACAGCCAACGTTAAATTTCCTATCTGGGATTTGATGATGAAAAACGTATATGCTGTTGGTGCTGCAAATGTGGATCCACAGGAATTCCGTTTTGATATCTACTACGAAGACCCGGGGAAAGGTGAAAAACGCTTTTTGAATGGCGACAGCATCCCTTCTGCGGTGCGTGCTAAGCCATTGCTTCAGGTATTCAACCTCGACAACCTCAATTTACAGGGAGACCCCGGGGCCGATGGGATTTTCGACTTTGTGCCCGGCCTTACGGTCAACCTCAGATCGGGTCGGGTGATGTTCCCCGTGCTTGAGCCTTTTGGCGGTCACCTGGAAAAAACACTGACCGACGCCGGTGCCAGTACGAATGTGGTTAGGCAATACGCGTACAATCAGTTGTACGACTCCACCTTATTCCGAGCACGGGAATACCAGCAGCTGAACCGATTCAAACTGCGGGGCACCTACAAGTCGAGCACTTCTTCGGAAATTTCCCTGGGAACATTCAACCTGCCCAGAGGTTCTGTTCGTGTGAGTGCCGGTGGACGTACCCTGGTTGAAGGATCCGATTATGAGATCGATTACAACATTGGCCGAATCCGGATTCTCAACGATGCAATCCTGCAGTCTGGCCAGAATGTAAACGTGAGTTTCGAAGACAATACCCTGTTTGGATTCCAGAGTCGAACGATGCTCGGGGCCAGGTTTGACTACGAAATAAGCAAAGACATACAGGTCGGAGGTACCTTCATGAACCTTTTTGAGCGTCCATTGACGCAAAAGGTGAATTTCGGTGACGACCCGATCAACAACAAAGTATACGGTCTGGATTTCAACATCTCGAAGGAAGCGCCCTGGTTGACACGGATGCTGGACAAGCTCCCGCTCATCCAAACCAAAGAGCCATCCTCCATCTCTGCTCAGGCAGAGGTAGCGGTGCTTGATCCCGGATACAACCGGGCAATTAATCAGGGAATTGACCAAGGAGGGACCACCTACATCGACGACTTCGAAGGTAGTACCTCAACACTGCCGTTGGCTAATCCGGCCAACGGATGGGTGCTGGCTTCAGTGCCCCAGGGAGACCTCAACCTGTTCCCTGAATCGGACCTGAGCGATGACCTCCGGATGGGAGCCAACCGCGCTGGTTTGACCTGGTACATTGCCGACCCAAGTGCCCGTGATGGTGTAGATAATACCGACCCGTATACGCGCTTGATTCAATACCAGGATATTTTCCCTAACCGGCAATTGACTCCGTTGGAGCAATCTGTATTGCGTCCGTTAGATGTAACCATTTATCCACGTGAACGCGGTCCGTACAACTACGAAGTTCCCGACGGTTATCCGGGTATTTCTTCGGGTATGACTACTGCGGGTGAACTGGTGGAACCAGCAAGTCGCTGGGCTGGATTCATGCGGGGTTTGACCAACAATGACTTTGAGGCAGCAAATATTGAATTCATCGAATTCTGGATGCTGAATCCATATATGGATAAAACCGATGGCTCGGGCATTTCAGATGCCGGTGACATGTACATTGACCTCGGTGCCGTTTCGGAAGATATTATGCGGGACTCGCGTCAGTTCTTTGAAAATGCACTTCCAACCGGGCAAGGTACCGGAAATACCGTCAACACTTCCTGGGGGCGGGTTCCTGTATTGCCACCGGTAGTAAATGCGTTTGACAACGACCCCGATCGTCGTGCATTGCAGGATTTGGGATTCGATGGCTTGAACGACGAAGACGAACGCCAGTTTTACAATGCCTGGCTCGCAACAATCAACAGTTCCACGCTTTCGCCCAATGCCAAAGCGGCCATCGAGGCGGACCCATCAAACGACAACTTTGTTTACTTCCGGGATCAAATGTTTGACAACAACCCTCCGGGTTTGTTGGCGCGTTATCGGAAGTTCAACAACTCACAGGGCAACTCTCCGGTGAATACAACCACCAACCTCAATCCTTCGGCCACCAACTTGCCCGACATGGAGGACTTGAACCGGGACAACTCTCTGAACGAAAACGAAGCCTATTTCCGCTATAAAATCAACCTGGCTAAAACCATCGAAAGTGGTCAGGAGGTGATTGACCTGAGTGATACTCAAATGCAGGAATTGGTAACGGATACCATTGTATTCTTCAAGAATGGTGAGCGTTTTGTATGGTACCGTTTCAAGTTGCCATTGGATTACGATCAGCGCAAGTCTATTGGTGGTATCCAGGATTTCCGTTCCATTCGTTTTATTCGTATGTTTTGGAAAGGATTTACCGAACGGACAACCTTCCGTTTCGCAACACTCGAACTGGGCCGTAACCAATGGCGTCGATTTACACAGTACATCGGATGTCCTTCGGATCAGGTAAAACCAACTCCTGGACCATTCGATATCAATGCTGTAAGTATCGAAGAAAACGCAGCCCGAACACCGTTCAACTATACCATACCATTTGGTATACAGCGGGAACAATCGGTAGGTGCATTCCCGGATGTGTTGCAGAACGAGCAATCGCTTTCTGTCAACGTGGATAGCCTGCCTTTCTGTGAGGCAAAAGCAATTTTCAAGACCTTGAACATGGACATGCGCCAGTTCAAAAACCTTAAAATGTTTGTTCACGCAGAAGAAACCAATATTGCTGACCCACTGGACAGCACGAAGTTCAGCGTGTTTATTCGTCTGGGATCGGATTTTTACAACAACTACTACGAGTACGAAATTCCGTTGTTTGTTTCGGATGCAACCCAACTCAATGGAAACCCGGATAGCCGGGAATACAAAGATGAAGTTTGGCGTCCGGAGAATAATTTTGATTTCCCACTTGACCTGTTGGTGGATATCAAGAAACTCCGAAATGCAGACCCGGATTTATCGCCGGCAGCAATATTTGAGAGCACAGACCCCGGCAACCACAGAGCCAAAGTTCGTGTATTGGGTAATCCCAACCTGGGTTATGTAAAAGGGGTTATGATTGGTTTGAGAAACGTGGATACTACCGTCATGGGCACACACGGTGTTGAAGCCTGGTTCAACGAATTGCGCCTCGTTGGCTTCAACGAACAAGGCGGCTGGGCCGGACAGACCCGCGTGGATGTGAAACTGGCCGATTTGGGTAATGTGTCTTTTGCCGGTAACTACTCAAGCATTGGTTGGGGTAGTATTGAACAAAAATTGATCCAGCGACAGCGGGAAGAGGTGATTCAATACGATGTTTCCACAAGCATTGAACTGAGTAAACTCCTTCCGGAAAAAGTGGGTTTGCGCATTCCGTTCTATGCTCAGTATTCCAACACAACCCGGAATCCGGAGTATGATCCCTATGACCTGGACATTAAACTGGAAGATAAACTGCGGGATGAAACTGATCCGTTCCTGCGGGATAGTATCCGTTCGCTGGCTCAGGATATTACCATTGTGCGAGGCTATAACTTCACCAATGTCCGTAAGGAAGCATCCAGAAGCAAAACCAAGAAGTTTACCTTGCCATGGGCGATTGAAAACTTCAGTTTTACCTATGCCTACAACCAACAGCGGCGGCGTACACCATTTATTATCAACGATGAGTTGAATCAACGCAAGGGTGGGATCAACTATACCTACTCGCCCGGACTTAAACCAATAACGCCGTTTAAGAAGTTGATTAAAAACGATAAGTACCTCAAGTTTATATCGGAACTCAACTTCAATCCATTGCCCAATTCGTTTGGCTTCAGTTCCAACATGGAACGGATTGAGGGCATTACAACCTATCGTTTTGCGGGAGAAGACCCGGCATTGAATACGTATTACAACCGCCGTTTCACCTGGGATCGCAATTATGATCTGAGTTGGGACATCGCAAAATCGCTCCGATTCAATTTCGATGCGACTGCACGAAGCCTGATTGATGAGCCTTTGCAATACGATGAACTTGGTGTCCCAATTACCCCTGAACAACGCCGCGACTCCATTTGGCAGAACATCAAGAATCTGGGGCGTCCGAAGAATTACACACACAATGCCAGCCTGAATTATACGCTGCCGTTCAAGCAGATTCCGATGATGGACTGGATTACCATGAAGGCTTCTTATACTGCAGGATATACCTGGACAGCCCAGTCGCTCAAGCTGCAGAACCTGGATGCCGGTCAATATGCAGACTTCACCAACTCCCGTCACCTGGGTAATGTGATTCAGAATAATTCGACTCGACAGATAAACGGGGATTTCAATTTTGAAAACCTCTACAACAAAAGCAAGTACTTGCAGAAGATCAATCGTGGCGGAAGCGCAGGCGGAGCCCGCCCGGGAAGCAATAGTTCTGGCAACCCACGAAATCGTGGAGGGCGCGGAACTGATAAGTCTGATCCCGGTGGTAACGCCGGTGGTGTCAACGGAGGCAGCGTAGCTGGTGGCGGTGGAAAAGACAGCAGTGGTGGCAGTGATCCGGCAGCAGGTTCGACGGGCTTGCGAGATTCATCCGGCAGTGCTGGTCGGAATGGCCGTCCCGGACGCTCTGGTGCACCTGGTTCTGACCCGGCAGCCATGTCGGACGGCAAAGACGACAAAGGAGGAAAAGATAAGGAAAAGAAAGACCGAGAGCCCAGTATGGCCGAGCGCATCGCGATTCGCCCGTTAATGCTCGTGCGCAAGGCGCGGTTTACCTACAGCGAGACCTTTGCTACCGTGATTCCGGGCTTTACCCCAGACAGTAAACTGATGGGATTGAGTGAAGGGTTCCTGGCTCCCGGATGGGATTTTGTAGCCGGTTTCCAACCGAGCTCCAGTTGGCTGGATGATGCCGCGGCACAAGGCTGGATCACACAACGTCCTGAACTCAACCAGCAGGTCACGCGCAACTATCCGCAAAATTTTGATGCGGGTGCTACCATTGAGCCGTTCCCCGATTTCCGGATCGAACTCAGTGCCAACAAGCAGTACACCAAGAACAGTACCGAGTTGTATAAGGATCAGGACTTTAGTCTGGACCCCAACAATGTCGATTATCAACACCGTGCTCAGCGCGACCTGGGAAGCTTTACTGTTTCGTACTTCGCTTTGAACACACTGTTTGGACGGGATATCAACGACCTGTTTGATACTTATGAGGCGAACCGAAGCATTCTTTCGCAGCGTTTGGCAACAATTGCTCAGAATGAAAATCCGCACGATGTGGATACCGTTGGTTTCTACAAAGGGTATGGCCGAATCCAGCAGGAGGTATTGATTCCTTCATTCATTGCGGCGTACACCGAGAAAGATCCAAATTCAATCGGATTGGACTTGTTCAAAACAATGCCATCTGTAAACTGGCGATTGAGCTACAATGGTCTTTCTAAATTGGGCAATCTGAAAAAGGTGTTCTCAAGCGTGCAGATTACGCACGGATACAAAAGTTCGCTCACGGTAAATGCTTACAATACCGACTTGTTCTACGAACCGACCGATCAGTTCCGACTCGACACGCTCAACTTCAACTACATTGCGCGTTACGAGATCCCCGAGGTGGTAATTACTGAGCAATTGGCTCCCTTGTTGGGAATCGATATGAAGTTTAAAAGTGGAATGACATTCAAAGTTGACTTCAAGCGTTCGCGTACACTGGCAATGTCATTCATCGACTATCAGTTGGCGGAAACCCAATCCAGCAGTTATACGGTCGGATTTGGATATCGCCTGAAGGATGTGAATATTCCATTCCTTACTGGTAAGAAGAGCAAGAAGAAAAAGTCAACCCGCACCACTACTCCAACAAATCCAGGCGGAATTGCGGGATCACGTGGGGGCAATCGGGGTCAGAATGCAAATGACATGACGTTTAAATTTGACTTTGATTTACGGGATGATATTACAGTAAACCACCGCCTGGACCAGTTGGATCAGGCAGTACCTACCCGTGGTGCACGTACAGTGAGCATCAACCCATCGGTGGATTATGCACTGAATAGCCGACTGAAACTGCGTCTGTTTACAGATTATCGGAAGACTGTTCCAAAGACATCACAGTCTTTCCCAATCACTACCGTCAATGCCGGTGTGACTGTGCAGTTTACGCTGAATTAATTGAGATAAATCCGGTAAGCCCCCCGAACAAGCACTTGTTCGGGGGGCTTTTTTTTATCATGATATCTGCATCGTTTTGATTCACCCTGAAAATTTCCGTGCTTTGTCTTCGGTTTCAGCATTACCGATCAAACACACTCAAAAAAATGAGTTAATGAGAAAAATTACAGCAGACTGGGTTTTCCCGGTTAGTAGTGAGCCTATAAAAAATGGCGTAGTAACATTCGATGATTCTGGTGTTATTTTATCTGTAGACGGACCAGGCCCGGCTTCTGTCGATGCGGAAAAATACGCGGGAGTTTTGGTTCCGGGTTTTGTAAACACCCATTGCCATTTGGAACTTTCACATATGAAAGGAAAGGTGGATACAGGAACTGGGTTAATCCCGTTTATTACCAGCGTAGTTACCAAACGGGAAGCTTCTGCTGAGACAATCGCTAACGCCATAAACGAAGCTGGAGCGGAAATGCTGGAAGGAGGAATTGTGGCATTGGGAGATATTTCTAATACAAGCGACTCTTTTGCCTTCAAAGCATCGGAGAAAATGCTTTCATATACATTTGTTGAACTGTTTGATTTCCTGCAGGAACAAGGTGCTGAAAAAGCATTCAATGATTGGTTGCCAGTTTATGAGCAACTCCCGCTTTCAGATTCCGTTCGAGGTAACCTGACTCCGCATGCACCTTATAGTGTAAGTAAAAATCTTTTTGAAAAGATCCGTACGCACAATGCTGAAAAAGGGATCACCGTCAGCATTCACAATCAGGAAACACCTCCGGAAAATGAACTTTTCTTGAATGGTACGGGTGATTTTTATTCCTTCTATGGGAAATTTGATTTATCCCTCGATCAGTTTACCCCCAATGGGAAACCGGCAATTTATTATGCCATGGAGCATATGAACCCGGCGAACCGAAGCCTGTTTGTGCACAACACCCTGACTACCATTGAGGACATTGAAGCAGCCCATGCGTGGGGCCCCAACTGCTACTGGGCCACCTGCCCCAATGCCAATCTGTATATTGAAAACCGTTTGCCCAACTACCAGGCTTTTATCGACACGCAGGCCCGGGTGTGCATCGGTACCGACAGCCTGACATCGAATTGGCAACTGTCCATTTTAGAAGAAATGAAGGCCATTGCCCGTTACCAGAGTTATGTGCCATTTTCAACCCTGATTCGATGGGCAACGCTCAATGGAGCCCAGGCTCTTGGGTTTGATGACCGGATTGGTAGCTTTGATAAAGGGAAAACCCCCGGAATATTGTTATTGGAGAATTTGGATACCGATTTCAGGCTTCAACAGGCGACCACTGTTCGTCGGTTGATTTGATTCAGAGCGTATTATTTTTTTAAAAACTTTTCACCCAGGCTTGCACGCTTAATCGAAAAGGTCTTATCTTTGCCAACCATAAAAATGGTCTCGTGGCCGAGAGGCTTAGGCGCAGCTCTGCAAAAGCTGATACAGCGGTTCGAATCCGCTCGAGACCTCATCAATTTTTTCACCGCAATTGTCTTGTACAGTTGCGGTGTTTTTTATTTCAGGCCTAAAAAAGAGGAGATTGCGCGTTTAAAGCAACTGTAATTTTGCGAAGCGGAGTACAATTCGCCGTTCTTCCATATCATCTGCTTCAAACCGGATAGTGGCTACCTTGTTGCCCGATGGGCCTTCTACCTGCTTTACTTCTCCCTTCCCAAATTTGAGGTGAAGCACCTGACTTCCGGCTGCAATTTCATCCGGACTTGCCGCTTTAAAATCAGCTGGTGGCGGCACGTTTTTCATTGGTGCTCGTGACCGTGGTTTTGAGAAGTTTCCTGATACACTGGCTCGTCTGGATTGGGGACCTGCTTCGCGGGGCTCGATGTGTGGACGGGCGGAGCCAATGCCCCCGGGTGCATCCATATGCTCCGGACTAATTTCACCTAAAAAGCGGGATGGGTTGCTTGTTTTAATTTGCCCGAACCGATAGCGATTCTGCGCATAACTAATGGCCAAAAATTCCTTTGCCCGGGTAATTGCAACATAAAAAAGACGGCGCTCTTCATCCAATCCATTTGGCGTTTCAAGAGCCATAAAGGATGGGAACAGATTTTCTTCCAGGCCGGTAATAAACACACTGCGAAACTCAAGTCCCTTGGCGGCGTGTGTACTCATCAGGGTGACATAGTCCCGCTCCTCTGCTGCTTCGTCGGCATCGGTCAGCAAGGTGATGCTTTGCAAATAGGCCGCCAGACTGCGCTCTTCTCCTGCGATGGCTGCGCTTGCTGCCCCATCTTCGGGCGCATCGGTAAACTCACCAATGGCATCCAGCAGGGCCTGTGCATTTTCCTTTTTGCTTATGCCCTCCGGAGAGGTGTCGGATGTCAGTTGGGTTTGTAGCCCCGATTGGGTGTAAATATCAAAAGCAAGGTTGTAGGCATCCGGTTCGTTGATGCGCGCCTGCCATGCCGTTATTTTTTTTCTGAATTCGGCTAGTGCTTTTTTTGCCCGATCAGTTACCTGAAGTCCAGGCAGCAACATGGCTTCCCAAAGTGAAACATCGTGTTCTACAGCCAGCTCTCCGAGTTTACCTACTGTACCTGCACTGATCCCCCGGGTAGGGTAGTTGATCACCCGGCGGAGTGCTTCTTCATCTTGTGGGTTTACGGCAAGACGCAGGTAGCCGACCAGGTCTTTTACCTCTTTTCTTTGATAAAAGGACATGCCGCCAAACACCTTGTAGGGAATGTTCAGGCGCCGCAGGTAATCTTCAAATTTCCGGCTTTGTGCATTGGTTCGGTAGAGAATGGCAATATCTGAATTCTGGAGGTGGTAGCGGTGCTTCTGCTCCAGGATCAAATCGGCGATTTTCCGTCCTTCCTCATCGTCGGTAAGCGAGCGCAGCAACTTGATTTTTTGTCGATCCTCCTTTTCGGTCCAGATGGTTTTGTTGAGTTGGCGTTTGTTAAACGAAATTACCTCATTGGCAGCTGATACGATGTGGTGGGTAGACCGGTAATTCTGCTCAAGTTTGAAGGTTTGCAGGTTTGGGTAGTCCTTTTCAAAATCCAGGATATTGTCGATGGTAGCTCCCCGGAAAGCATAGATACTCTGGGCATCATCCCCTACGGCAAACACGTTTTCCGAACTGCCGTCGTACTTCAATAAGCGACGTAAAATTGCGTACTGCAGGAAGTTGGTATCCTGAAACTCATCCACGTGAATGTAGCGGAATCGTTTCTGGTATTTTTCAATGACATTGTCCGGGTTTTCCTGAAACAAGCGGTATAGCTGGAACAACAAATCGTCAAAATCCATAGCACCGGCCCGTTTACACCGTGCCATGTACTGTTCATAAATATCAACCAGAAATGGTCGCCGGGCAGTCCGATCCTGGTCCATCCACTCCTTCTGGTTCCGGTAACTTTTTGGTGTAATCAGGTTGCTTTTCGCCAGGGATATCCGCGACCGGATGGCATTGGCATTGTACAGGTTGGGGTCTAGGTGTTTTTCCTTGATGATGTTGCGCAAAAGGCTCATGGTATCATCGGTATCGTAAATGGAAAAACTGGCAGGGAAGCCAAGTTTGGTGGCTTCTGCACGTAAAATCCGGGCAAAAATGGAGTGAAAGGTACCGGCCCAAATTTGGTGAACACGCTCGTCGACAATCCGTTCTATCCGCTCCTTCATTTCCCGGGCCGCCTTATTCGTAAAGGTAAGCGTCAGGATGTTCCAGGGAGCAACTCCTTGTTCAATGAGGTGGGCAATCCGATAGGTAAGTACACGGGTTTTTCCGGAGCCGGGACCTGCAATTACCAATACAGGCCCTTCGGTGGTTGTAACCGCCTGGCGTTGGATGGGGTTGAGTTCGTCTAGGTAGTGGGACATTAGGCAAAAATAGAACAAGCGCGCCTAATATGCGATGGACTAACCGGATAAAATTACAATTCATTCGATTCAGGCCAGAATGGTGGTGTGGCCCTGCAGTGTATTGAGGATGTTTATTCGGCCCTGCGGGCTTAGTAGTCAGTAGGCAGTGGTCAGAAGTCAGAAATTGTTTGATTTAATAACTGGCTACTGACCACTGCCCACTAGACTAAACAGTATATTTGTGAAAAAATACCTGCTATGCTCAAACGATATGCCCAGTTGCTCACCCAGTATTGCCTCGAAGTAAAACCTGGCGACAAAGTTTTTATTAGTACCAGCATGCTGGCCGAACCGCTCTTGCGCGAGGTGTATCGATGCATGCTGGAAGCAGGAGCGGCAGTCGTTGATTGCGATCTTGGTTTTCGTGAGCGGGAACGCCTGCTCATGGAATTTGGTTCGGAAGCAGCGATTTCTACCCCGCCGACTTTGCACAGCATGGCAATGGAACAGTACGACTGTTACCTCAACATTCGGGCTCCATACAATCTAAAGGAGAGCAAAGGGGGGACTCCGGAAAAAAGTAAACTGCGTCAAGCCGCGGTTGCGCCGGCTCAGCAAGCGTATTTTCGGCGGATTGCAGATGGTTCAATGCGTCGGAGCCTGTGCCAGTATCCAACCCAGGCCTCTGCCCAAGAAGCAGAAATGAGCCTAAGCGAATATGAGGATTTTGTTTTCAATGCATGCCGGCTGAACGAGCCAGACCCCATTGCTGCCTGGCTTGAAGTACGCAAAATGCAACAATCCAAAGTAGACTACCTGAACAAATGCAAAACGGTTCGCTATGTTAATGGTGAAACCGACATCCGGTTTTCCACTGAGGGGCGAACCTGGATCAACTCAGACGGACGCTCAAATATGCCATCCGGAGAGGTGTTTACCAGCCCGGTCGAAAACAGTGTAAATGGCACGATTTATTTTTCTTATCCCGGAATCTATCAGGGACGTGAAGTGGAAAACGTCCGACTCTATGTCAAGGATGGCGTAGTAGAAAAATGGGAAGCCACTCGTGGAAAAGACTTTCTGGATTACATCTTCTCCATTCCCGGAGCCCGGCAGTTTGGTGAAGCCGCAATCGGTACCAACTACCGAATCAATCGGATGACCAAAAACATTCTTTTTGATGAAAAAATTGGTGGAACCATCCACATGGCCATCGGACAAAGTTACCTGCAAGCCGGGGGAAAAAATGAATCCAGCATCCACTGGGATATGATCACCGACATGACCAATGGTGGCCAAATTTTTGCCGACGATACCCTGATCTACGAAAACGGCAATTTCATCATCCCGTAACCCTGCCAGGCATTGATGATACAAGTAATCAGTGGTCAGTAGTCAGAAATTGTTTGATTAAAAACGGACTACTGACCGCTGACCGCTGACTACTAATATAAACAATTATCTTCGCGGCCCCATGGAGGTACTGTTGGTCTACAATCTCTATCCGTTCTCGGATTTTATTTATTTGCCTTCGGCGAATATCATCTCGCTGGATACATCGGGACAGTTGGCGCATGTACTGCAAAAAGCAACCCCGGCCACCTTGCTCCCATATGGTATTGAGCCAACTGAGTTGGAGCAATCGTTGCTTGATTTGATCGAAGTGCTCAATCCAAAAGCCATTGAGTCCCACTTCAAACCCAAGAAGGTAAAACGGATTACCAGCTTGGAAAACCTGCTGGCAAACCGCGATACCAAATCAAGCGTTGAGGCTTATATCTTCCGCCACCTTTCGGCTTTTCTCGAAAAGGTACACGCTTCCAATTTTCCCCTGACCCTGGATGTGGGTAAAAAAATGCTGGCCAAAGATGTACAACTCGCCTTCCCGGATGGCGACCTGTTGCCGCATTTGCATTTTAAAAAAACAGATGCTGGGATGGAGTACCGACTGCGGCTGGGGACGGAGTCAGAACAGTGGAAAATATCTGACTATGAAGTTGTGCCGCTTACCAATACCGATCCGGCCTGGATCCTGGTCGACTATACGCTGTTTCGGGTAGTGGGCATTAATGGCAATATGGTGCGTCCATTTCGCCAAAAAGAGGTGGTTGAAATCCCTCCGGATAAAGTACGAACCTATTTCCAAACCTTTATTTCCAAAGCACTCAAAAAGTCGAGCATTGAAGCAGAGGGGTTTGAAGTGCATCGTTCAAGCGAACTGGAAGGTATTCGATTGCGCCTGAAAGAACATTTGCTGGAAAAAGACTGGTTGTTTCAACTGGACTTTGAGTACGGCGGCCGCTCTTTTTTTGCCGGAGAAAAACAGGATAAAATTACTTCGATCACGTTTCCGGGTGAAGAAGTGGAGGTGCATCAGTTGTGCCGGGATTTTGAAAAAGAAGCGGAGTATATTCAGTCGCTGGAAAAACTGGGACTTCGATTCACAGGCACCTCTTTTCGGGCACCGGAAACCCTGGATTTACAGGGAGGTGTTCGCTGGTTGATTGAACACGAAAAGCAGTTGAAAGCGCTCGGCATTGAAATCGAAATGCCTGTGCTGGAAGGTCGGGAACTGTACATGGCAGAAGGTAAAATTCAACTGGATGCACGCAGTGAAGGCGATTGGTTTGATGTACACGGACAGGTTCAGATCGGCACCTTTGAATTCCCGTTCAAGGCATTTGTACCCTTTCTAAAAAGCCGTGATCCTTATTTTCCATTGCCGAACGGCACCCATTTCTTAATTCCGGATGAGTGGTTTGCCCGCTACAGCGATTTAGCCGGTTCTTTGCAGAACGGCCCTAATGATACCTTACAAATCCCCAAGCCGCTGTTTACTGTTTTGGAAGCGGCGGGCTTGGCAGAAGGGGATGCAGGTTTTCCGGTTATTGATCCGGATCAGATCGACTATGTTCCCGGTCCGGAATTGAAAGCAAGTTTGCGTCCGTATCAACTCCGGGGAGTGCGGTGGCTGGTGGGTCATTATCACCACGGTTTTGGGGCCTGTCTGGCGGATGATATGGGCCTGGGCAAAACCCTTCAGACAATCGCTGCACTCTTGTATGTGAAATCGCAGCGAACAGCAAACAGCGAATCCGGAAACGGACAGGCGCAGTTGGATCTGTTTGCTTCCTATGAAGCTGAGCTGGCTCCCTTGCGTGCACTGATTATTTTGCCCGCTTCTCTGGTTTTTAACTGGAGCAAGGAGCTGCAGCGTTTTGCACCCTCTTTGTTTATTAATGCTCATGTCGGTCCGCGCCGACTTAAAGAAGGCCGGGCTCTGTCTGCCCACGATGTAGTGTTGACTACCTACCATACTGCCCGACAAGACCTGCAATTACTGGAGTCCATCAAGTGGAATGTTATCGTGCTGGATGAAAGTCAGCAAATCAAAAATCGTGATTCCGGGGTCAGCAAGGTGGTCCGTTCGCTGGATGCAGACTTTAAGGTGTCCCTGAGTGGTACGCCCATTGAAAACTCATTGTCAGATCTGTGGACACAAATGGATTTCATCAATCCGTCCACGCTTGGTACCTATCCGGATTTTAAAGAGCAGTTTCAAATCCCAATTGAAAAACAACAGGATGCAGATGCTGCAGAGCGGTTGAATGCACGGGTTCAACCCTTTTTTCTACGTAGAACCAAAGAGGCAGTTGCCCCGGATCTGCCGGGTCTGACTGAACAGATTTTTTACACCGAAATGGCTCCGGCTCAGAAAAAACACTACGAGCAGGTAAAGTCTGCGGTACGCAACCAGATCCTCTCGCTTTTTGAGGACCCCAAAACACGGCTCATGGCATTGCAAGCGCTGATGCAGCTGCGACAAATTTCCAATCACCCGGTACTTGTCAACCCGGAATACACCGGAGGAAGCGGTAAGTTCGAGGATGTGCTTGCGCAGTGGGACGTGGTTCAAAGAGCGGGGCATAAAGCCCTGTTCTTTAGCAGTTTCGAAAAACACCTACAGCTGTTTCGAAGCCAGTTTGAAACGGATAAAAGTCCATATGCCTGGCTGACCGGAGGTACTGCCAGTAAGGACCGGGCAGGTGTTGTTCAGGCTTTTCAGGATCAGTCGGAGGTTCAGGCATTTTTTATGACCATTAAAGCGGGTGGGGTGGGGCTCAACCTGACCGCAGCAGATTATGTATTCATCCTGGATCCCTGGTGGAACCCGGCAATTGAGGCACAGGCTATTGCCCGTGCACACCGGATTGGTCAGACGCAACCAGTGACAGCAATCCGGTTTATTAGTAGGGATACCATTGAAGAAAAAATTTTGGTACTTCAGGAAAAGAAACGGGCTTTAGGGGAACTGCTTTTCGAGCCTGGAAGTCAAAGTCCTCGACTGAGCCAGGACGATATGGAACAATTGCTTGGGTAACTTTTAGCAATAAAAAACAAAACCCCGGAATGAGTACTTCATCCCGGGGTTTTATCTTATTTCATATCTGACATTACCTTAATGCGAGTCAGGTTTTTTTTTGATCATACAACCTACCGCAACTGTTTGTTCAACTTCCGGGTATTCGCCCAGTTGAAGTGCCTGAATGGCATCTTCTACGTAGCGGCGTTTCACCAGATTGGCTGCTTCGGCATTGTCGTCGATCGCGCCAATGTATTGAACAATGCGATCACTGTCGAGCAGAAAAACCTGTGGGGTCCGGGTTGCACCAAATTCGCGGTACAGGCTTTGTTCGGCGTCGTACAGGTAGTGAAAAGGATAGCTCATTTCCTGGTCTTTGAGAATCATGTTCTCGAAGCTTTCATCGGGTAAAACTTCAGGACTGTTTGGGTTGATTGCAATGACCGGGTAGCCTTGGGGGGCATATTTCTTGTGCAGTTTGATGATGCGGTTTTCGTACAGTTGGGCATATGGGCATTCATTGCTTGTAAACACAATGATGTATCCATTGACTTCACCGAGGCTGTCGAGTGAAACCATTTCCCCTTTGGTGCTTGGTAGGTTGAAATTCTGAATTTCATCCCCCACAATGTAGCTGCAGGGAGCGTGTGTTTGGTTGCTCAGGAGGAAGCAACTCCCGAGAACAATTAGAAGAAAGGCGACGTTTTTCATGACTAAAAGAAAATTAATGTAATCGGTTGATAATACCTCGGTTTTTGATTAAGGCAAAAGTTGCCTGGATATACTTTATACGCGGATTAAAAAAAAGAGCTACATATAGGATCGGATAAACTCCACGAGGTCATCGTAATTTTTAAATTGGTCGTGGTGAAACCCGATTTTTTTTCGCTTGCGATTGATTACGATGGTAATGGGAATTGCACCATCCCAATCTGCATGCATTTTGGGTATCCAGTAGTCTGCATTTTGATCGGCCAAAAGAACGACTTCCGAGCACAGACCGTTTTCTTGTAAAAAAGGTCGTAAGCGCTTTTCTTTCTGGCTTTTAAAATCCAGGCTAACCAGGAGTACTCCCAGTTTTTTTGAGGCGTATTGGCAGTGTAAGGCTTCGAAATAGGGGAGCTCTTCGATACAGGGTTTGCACCAGGTGGCCCAAAAGTTTATCACCAAAATGCGTTCTGCCCCATCATCTATGCGTTCTTCCAATTGAGCGAAACTGTCATAGACAGCGAATTGATCGCCCTGCGCCGCTACACGTGCCGGAATAGTAAAGACAAAAAAACATGCCAAATAGGCGACACTATAGGGGAAGCGCATAATTCAGAAGGCATATAATTAAAAAAAACGATTGCAAGAAACAGAATTCTCGATTAAAATGCTACTAATTAACATTTTTTAGCCCCAAACACGGGCTTGTTAACATAGCGTTAATGCAATCCAGACGACATAATGGTTTTTCGGATTTTGAAACATGTTCCTGCTCCATAATACAAAAATGCGAAGGCTTTTTGGAATTTTAAATTAAAATTGAGTTTAATGTGTTTTATTTTCGATAAATGACAATTTGAGGGATAAAAGAGTTGGCCACTTGAAGAAAAGTAGTTCCTCCAAATGACCAAACAATCCTAAAAACAGGGACATTACCCCAAACACATTTCAAGTGGTTAATTTTCAGGGGCCATCAAGCTGCACATCCGGCAAGGCTTTTAGAACTCATTTATTATTTCAAAAGTCCCCTGATAAAATCCGCTGACATTGGGAGAAACGCCATCGGACAGGTTGTAAATCAGATCCACCGTTCCGGTTCGTGCTGCATAATCTATGGAGATGCTGTTGATTTCCAGGTATCCAAACGCACCCGGAACATCCAGATCAATGAGCTGATCCATCCCGTCAATATGTCCGAATTGCTGCCCATTTAAGTTTATGATGTTTTTCCAGGCATTGATGCCAACAACCACAGAGGTGTTTCCATACTCGGGTGTATACGAAGTTGGCTGGATGCTTACCGCTTGCTCAGTAGGGACTGTTCCGTTGGAATTTCTGACAAAAATGAATACGCCATTTTTGGTGTCCAAAGAAAAAGAGGAGCCGTTGATGGGGTCTTCAGCCAGGATTCCATCCGTTAGGCAAATGAAAAAACCATCGGTGTAGGGTGGGCCGTCATCCAGTACCAAATAGGCATTGGGGGTAGCAAACAGGCTGTCTCCAATACTGAAACTGGGTGCGGAATAGGTTTCATCTTCTTTATGGCATGCGCTAGTAAAGACAAACAGAACGCTGAATATCAAGACTGCTATTGAGTTTTTCATGTGTATTTCTTTTTGTGCCGCTCCGCAGGGCTCCTGCGGAGCGGCATCGTTGATTTTGAGAATTAGTGTTTAACCAATTGTTTTACCCCGAATTTTCCGGTATGTGTACGAACCCGTACCAAGTAGAGTCCTTCCGGCAGGGAGCTTATGTCAACAGACACACTGTGGTTGCCTTCGGGGAGGTCGTGTAGTTGTATGACTGGTCTGGAAAGCAGGTCGTAAACCTCAACTGTAGCAAGACTTTCCCAACCTTTCAGATCCACCCGAACTTGCTCACTGGCCGGGTTTGGAACCAGTGCCAATTGACTTGCTTTCAATTGTTGGCTGGTTGCAACCGGACCTATTGCTTCGCAATGATCTCGTTCCAAACAGAGGAACCCGTCGGGGTCAGTTACACTAACCAGTTTACAGAATTGCCAAGGCCCCGGGCCGGAATACGTATGTGTAATCGGGAGCTGGCTACCAGTAATGTAAACCGGAGGGCTGGTATCACCCCAGTCAAGATTTAATTGGTGGCACTGCCCCAGGTATGGATTGCTTACCTGGACGGTATTTCCACTCCATGTGAAAATAAATCCATTGTCTACGGCATTGGCAAAGCCGATGGTGTCGGTGCAACAATCCAGGCTGTCGCCACAAGGAGGCAGGGTCCAGCAAACGGTATCTGAATGGCAACACCAGTTTGGCAGGGTGTCGAAAATTGATGCCTGCATACACAAGAGGTCGCCCGGGTTCGCTCCATTTATTACAATTGGTGGCATGGTGTACTGGGTGTAGGCCGGCAATCCACCTCCCGGGAAGGTGTGCGTCCAGGGTATAGGTACACTTGCAGTTCCACCTGCCGGATTGGTGTACAGCGAATTGATGATGATTTTATCCGGCATTTTGCTGATGGAGCGGTGCTCAACCGACCAGTTAAGTTGGTATCCTCCATTTGGCAAACAGATGATGCTATCGGCAATAAGAACCAGGCAGGTGTCTTCCTGAACTTCACAGAAGGTCTGTAGCGTATCCATACAAATGATGGAATCCATTCCGTTTCGGAGTCGAACGACGATATCCTGCGGAGCAACCCCGGTTTTTACCAAACAAAACTCAGTTGCCACAGTGGTGTTTCCAAATGGCAGGAAGGGCGTTGTGTACGGCGACCAGTAAATGGTCTTAGGAGCAGGATTGTTGAAGAAATACCAACCCGGTCCGGCTGTTTGGGTATGGAAATTGGCTGTACCCAAACAGGTGGTTTCTACATAGACAATACTATCTGTACAGGCATTGTCAATTTCCAGACTGTAACAACAGGTAGAGTCGGATACGGATGTCGGAATCAGGTTGTAACTCAGAGAGTCGCAAGGCAAACAGGGGCAAGGTGGCACCTCAATGCACAAGGTATCTGAGAAACACCAGCAGCAATCCAACTCAAATACCTGGAAGGAAACTTTGAGTGGGGTACTCAGGTTCAATGCCGGGTTGATGGCAAGGGTTACTTTTCCGGTGGAATTACCAACTCCAATTGCAGGATTAAAGGTAAAGCTCGATGGCGTCAGTACCGTTCCGGCCGGACTTACATAATCCACGACGATTTTGTGAATGTCCAGATTCCACATGTTTGTGAAATTCAGGTCAATCATTTGTACACCTGCATCGCAGTAGACAGAATCAACTGCAATCGCTACACAATCCACACAATTGAAATTCAGGGTATCGTAGCAAATATCCCCGGCACAGGTTTCAAAAGCTACTTCTATATCCAGTCCTCCCGGTGGAATATTGGGCAGGCAAATGCTGAACGGCGTGGTAGTGCCTGCAGCCAGTGTGTTGAATCCGCCTCCCGGACATGGTGTGCCCGAGGTTGGGAAGAACTTGATCTCAGAACCTCCGTTTTGCAACAAGCCCCAGCCTGAACCAAAACTGCCCGGAGGCAAATTGTAACTGCCTAATGGACGGAAACTGACCGTGCTAAAGTAATCTGGAACCAGGTTGTTGATCGAAACATCAAAACAGCAACTACCCATATTATCCAGTCCTGTAGAAATATAGGATGCTGAAATAGAGTCACAAATACCAGGACAGAATGGGATGCAATCCGTAGTGAGCGTATCCGAACACAATTCCTTGCTGTAGGAGCAGGCCAAATCAACAAACCATTTAACCTCAAAGTCCTGGCTGTTCAAGCCACTTACACAGAGGTTGCCCGGATCAAAACACACAATGGCGGGGCCTGAACCACTTGGAAATGGGCCTGATGGATGGCGGATTACCAGTTTTTGTGGGGTAGGAGGGTAAAGCGGATCAAAAATATAGCCGTTTTTCAAAACTACATTGTCCATAGTCACACCTGGAGTCAGGCTGTGGATCTCAATGCGATCCAGATTGACACACAGGTTGTTGTCGTATCGGAATTCCCAACTGCAATCAACGGGGTTGACTTTAGTGAGGTAAGGAATCAGGTCGTTATCACAATCAATAGGCAGGCAGTTGCCAAAATCAACACCGGTGATGATGTGATTGCTGGTTTGTATGGTCACAGTATGGGTGCCGGAAGCCGGATAACTTTGCTGCCAGCAGTTTTGCTGAACTTCCTCTACGGTATAGGTGCCGGGGCAAAGACCTGTAAAGGTGTAAAAGCCGCCGCCGTTTGTAGTGGTTGTCTGAATAATTGCACCGGAGGCATCTTTCAGGTTGATGGTCCAGTTGCACAATTCCGGATCAAAGGGGTCCTTGATTCCATCGCAGTTGGTGTCTTCAAATTTGACACCTGAAATCATGCCACAACATCCGCTTGGACAGGATGGACAATATCCACAGCTTCCGCAGCCATTGGAGCAGAAGGAACTGATGGTGTCAAGTGGTGTTTCATCTAAGGAGTTGAAAAGCGGATTAGGAGTGATTGTAGTCCAGTTGGCAATTCCCGGTGCATCCAGCGGCGGGGGGAGGGTTGTATTGTCATTTAAAGGATCAAGGCAATCGCAATCAGATAAAACACCTTTTTTATCGGTATGGGCAAGCCAGGTATCATAGGAGACAGTAGGAAATGGCGCTCCTGGCTGCTCTATGGTCTGGGTTCCAATAACCGCATAGCCCGTTGAACTTTCCTGAATATCCTGCGCGGAGACCGCGCTTTCATAGGAATTGAGCCAGATCATTTGACCTTCTAAATCAAACTCTCCAATAAACGGCCTGTCTGATGGATGGGTGCCAATTGGCCCGATATTCAAACCGATTTTTGAGTTTCCGGTTAAGACAAATTTGTTGTCGGCATTTAAAATTACTTCGTTGACTTGCTCATGTCCGCCGGAGAAATTGTGTAGTACAACATTGTTTACAATACCTGCGGGGGTACCAATGGCATCAAATAAATTTAAAAAGAAAATTGTTTTGCTTCCGTTAAAGGTACTGCTGGCGCTGTTTCCCCAGATGGAAACATTTCCCGTCGGGTCCACAACAATGTATTTCCCTTCTTCGAATGTGCTGTTATTGCCATCAATATTGATTCGGGTTGCATTGAGCGTGGTGCTCAAATTGACATCCCAGGTAGCGGCATAGCAGTCCACTCCGGTTTTACCTGTAATGTACAGGGTATTGGTAGGGGTGTGGAAATAGCCGGCTTGTGCGGTAGTTTGTTCATTATCGATGTGGAAGGTCCGCATCTCGGTGGCGGAAGTGCCTGTGGGATCATACCGGATTACCAGTCCTTCCATATTGGGCGAAGCACTGTTTATCTGACGCGTACCAATAACCCAGATGTAGCCACCGGCCTCAAACAAGTCATTTACCCGTTCAAAGGTGCCAGGCAGAACAAATGATTCAATGGAGAAGTTTTCATCAAAATTTGACATAAAACCACTGAGGTTGATGTCGACATCTAATGCTGATTTTCTCACCGAACTGGCCACCAAATATTTCATGGTTGGAATCCCGGTAAATGGTACGGGCTCAATGATATGAGCATCCTCATACGAATACTGGCCACTATATGTTGGCCTTCCGGAGGCGATTGGTGATCCAACGAAATAGCCGCACTCATCAATTTTGGTAAACATTCGGTGGTTGGAAGCCGTATTGACTCCAACCGGTAAGGAACTGGTTCCAACGGTAATGAGTTCATCGGTGTTTTTATCTACGACCAAACTCATACCACGGTCGTTCCCTTCCGTAAAATTCATGCTAAATGTCTTGGCTGCCGGGGCGCAGATGGTACAGTCCAGACTGAGTACTTCGCTGCAAACTACATCAGGGCCCGCAAGCCACTCGAGTAAAACGGTTTGTCCTGGTACGCTGCTGGCATCCAGGCAAAAAGTAATGGCGGGAATGGCTGTTCCAACGGGGATGTGATTGGAGCCAATATAGCCCAATTCGATCAAATCATTGGTGGGCGGATAGGCCGCAATTCCCCAGTCGCTGGTATTGTAGGTAAACGAGCCGGTATACATTCCCGGTGGACTCAGGGTCAGTCGGACTCCGGTCATCATTTGGGGAACGGCATTGTCCAGAGTTAATTCAAAACAACATTGCCCGAGCAGGTTTAGGTGGCCTGCCTGGTTGTCGCAACAACTGGAGACATCGACGGTTTTGCAAAGGACCTGGGTAGTGACCCCGTCACTCGCTGTCAGGCAAACCGAGTATGAACCCGGCAAACCATAATAATGGGTTGGGGGAGTCAGGCTGTTGTCGTAGGTCCCGTCGCCAAAATCCCATTGGACAGCGACCGGTGTGCCTTGTGTTATTTGAAAATCGACTTCATTGCATGCATTTATTGTAAACTGAAAATCCAGAGGAAATGCAATACATAGTTGGTATTGGACCATAAAAAGGAGGCCCAAAAACAGATGTTTTGGTTTCATAATGTTTGTTTTTAGAAAATGGGAAAGCGCTTTTTGCGCGGAAAAGTCGAGTAATGCTGGAGATGCATCAACCCGTTAGCCAACAGGCAGTACTGCATAGATTTGAAAATCCGGGAGGCCTGTGTGTGGCTTCTGATACAGATCGTGGGGGGCAAGAACCATAGCGTTTTGGTTTAATGAAAAAATCCGAAGGTTTGTGATTCGATTTTTTCACAGTTAAAAAATACACTTCATGGTTCAAAAGTATAGGCATGGATGCCGCCAATCCAGGGGCATTCATCCAACGGTAGGTTTCATTTGATTAACGGTAATGTGCACTAAAGGCGGTTAAATTGCGCCAAAAACTCAGCGCGTTTTCTGCGACTAACCGGAACCGTCACCTGGTCGATAAAGGTGAGCATCCCTTCCTTGTCGTATTTGACAATGTGCTTGGGATTGATCAGGTAGGACTTGTGGATGTCGAGAAAACCATACGGCATCAACAGATTTCGGAACTCGCCCAGGCTGTAGGAACTGGTGATTTTGGATTGATCGGTACAGACTACCTGCGTGTATCCTTGCATTCCTTCGCATCGGATAATGGTGTCCACTTCCAGGAAAAGCACGGAGTCTGAGGTGGGAATGCCCAGCCGGTTGCTGGAACTTCCCGGCGCGTTCAGGTTTGCGACCAGATTGCTGAGCGCCTGTTTGTTTTGCAAAATGCGTTTTTCGGCATTTTTTACGGCTTCAACCAGTGCCTCTCGTTCTACGGGTTTAAGGACGTAGCCAATCGCACAAAATCGGATGGCATCCATCATGTAGTTGTTGTGGCTGGTTACAAAGATGAGTTCGAAATTCAGGTCATCCAATTGCCGGAGGACATCAAACCCGGTACCGTCGGGCATGGAAATATCCATAAAAACCAGGTCCGGTTTTTTGGCGGAAATGATCTGCTTTGCCTCGTCAACCGACATGGCTCTTCCCACAATATCAAGATGTGGGCACTCCTGTAGCAGGAGCGTTTCCAATACTTTTTGTGCTTTCAGTTCATCTTCAACGAGTACTGCTCGGATCATTCGTGTGCTGGTTTAAATGTTTTTAGGTAATGAAGCGCAAACGAATAATAACGTGTTGATGTTCATCGGGAACAGGCTGCCTAGTCTTCATCATCCCAGGGAATGGAAATGAGCACCTGTGTTCCATTTGGGGTTTGGTCCGGGTGGTACCGATCTACGAATTTAATTTGAATTTGGTATTCCTCACTGTCATTGAGCAAATGAATTCGTTTTTTTATCAATTCCATCGCTCTTGATATATGCCCGGGCTTCTTATTTGCCTTTAGTTCCATGGCTTTTTCACGCCCAATTCCATCGTCTGTAATGCTCCATACCAATTGAGCTTGTTCCGGCACACAATCCAGTTTTATTTCCAACATTCCCTTGCCCTGTTTTTTTACCAAACCGTGATTGATCGCATTTTCAACTATGGGCTGGAGCAGACTGGATGGTACCTGGGTGTCATCCAGGTCAATGGCGGGGTCAATCTCGATTTTGAAATCAAATTTATTGTCAAAGCGCATTTGTTCGAGTTGGCAATACAACTCCAGAATTTGGACTTCCTCGCGTACACTCACCCAGGGGCTTCGGGAGGATTCCAGGAATAAGCGCATCAAGCGTGCAAACCGACTTAAGTATCGCTCGGCTTCTACTGATTGATTCAGTTGGATAAAATACTGAATGGATGCAAGCGCATTGAAGACAAAATGCGGGTTGAGTTGTGTGCGAACAATTTGCAATTCCAGATTGGATAATTTGCTTTCGCGGTCCCGGCGTTCCAGTTCAATTTTATTCTTTTGTGTCTTTCGGTAATTCCACCAGGCCATAGACCCAAGGCCCAAAGCCAGCATGCCAAGCAGCTGAACCCATCGCTTTTCATAAAAATGCCCTTGAACCAGAATGGGAATATGCAATTCAGGCGCACGTGCATTGCAGTACCGGATGTGCAGGGTGTAATTGCCGGGCTCCAGCCCGTCGTACCGGATGCTGTGCTGCGTTGAGGGAGGGAGCCAGGTCTTTTCATGCCCCTCCAACCAGGTTTGAAAGTAGTTGATGTTTTGATTCTGGATGTCTTCATGCATAAAATCAAAACCGAAATACAGGTTGTTGGGTGCAACGATAATGGTTGAATCGCTGAGGCCATCCAAAAAATACGTGTTGCGCTCTTTTTCTGTATCGCTGTTGTAGTTGAAAAAGCGGGAAACAACGGGTGGAGCCACATCCAACAGTTTGGAAAAAGCACCGGCAGGAATGATGTTTATCCCATTAATTGAACCGAGATAAAAGTTGCCGGCAGCGTCTTTATGGAAGGCTAAGCGGTTGAATTCGTTGGAGCTGAGTCCGTTTTTTTCATATAAATTCAAAGAACGCTCCGTATCCAGGTTGAATGCTGAGACCCCATACCAGGTGCTCAACAACAGTTCGTTGTTTGAAATGGGGAGGATTCCCGCAATTTTATCGTTGGGCAGCCCGTGGTTGTTCTGGGTAAAATGCTTCAGTACCTGGCCATTTTTTTTGTCAAAAACTACCAGCCCAAACTCCGTTCCGGCAATGGCATGTTTCGTGTTTTCAGGAAAATGAAAAGCAAAAACAGAATTGATCAATGCCTCCCTGTTTTGCTGATTGAATAGCAATTTTCTAAACTTCTCTGTTTTCGGATTTACTACATAAACCCCTTCTGTTGTGCCAATCCATATATTCCCTTCGGGGCCTTTGCTTACAATGTTTGGCATGGCTTTCCCCAGCACCAAAGTAGGAGCAAACAAGGTAAACCTGCCGGTATTGATATCGAGTTTGCGGATCAAACTCGTCCGGGTCTTTCGATTCAGGCAGAATAGCAAAAAGGACCCTTCAGAAATGGGAATAAAGTCGAGTATGTATTCGTTCAATTCCGGCATTTCCCAGGTCGTACAATCCAGGCTTTTGAGATCCAGGGCATGGAACCGGCCGGTTACTTTCAGATCAATGCTGGTACCATACAGGACTCTATTTTGGGCAAACAGCCGCGTGGATCCGCGAAATCCATCAATCGCCTTTCCGGAATTGTCCTTAATCTGATATTGCTCTTCGATTTCCCATGTTTGTGGATTGAGGCGGTACCAGTTATCCACTTCATTCGCGAGATAGACTTGTCCGTGTTCATCGCTGGTTATTCCCCGGATAATATTCCCCCATTCCCCAAAATCAAGTGTTTGTGCCAGTGCATGTTGGATATCCAGTTTATTGGCGGAGTAGAGGTATAGTCCGTTGAAGGATCCAAAGAGAATTTGTTGTGTAAAATCAGATCCGCTAATACTGGTAATTTTGGCTTCTGTTTCCAGAAAACTGGCCAGGTCGAATTGTGCTCCCCGCTTGGTTATGAGTTCCAGCGCGTGGGTGTAGTGGTCTTCAATTTGTGCCAGAATCAGATTGCCCTGTTCATCCTGCCAGATATGTGTCCAGTTGTTCTCTTTGTTCCAGGGTGCTGTTTGGTCGGCTGGATAAGTCAATATACCTGCAGATCCCGCCTGATACAGCAGTCCTCCATTTTTTTTCCCTATAAAAATTGATTTCTTCTGCTTTTGGATGTTGATCGGAAAATTCAGCCACTCGGTATTCCACCCGGATTTGTGCAATACCTGGTTTTTACTTGCATCCAGTACATACAATTCCTTCGGACAAAGCGCCAGTTGGCTAACGGGCGTTCCTTTTTTTATTCCATTGGGGTCTGACCATTCCAGGATTTTGTTGAATGATAAATCCCGATTTCCTTGATAAAGTGTATGGCCGAGGGAGTCTCTGATCAGAACAATAAAGTTTCCTTCTCCACGTGTTTGGATGTCTTGTACCTCTGCCCCTGCATGTTGCGTTTCCAATCGGCTGCTAAGGACAGACAGGGTATGGGTATTGATCAGGTCGAAGGTGAATGACTCTGCTCCTCCGTAACAAACCAGCAAACGATCGGGTGCTATTTTGATGCATTGTTTGGGTCGGGACCCACTTAATTGGAACTGTTCATTTTCAAAGTTGCCAAAATGGAGGGTGGTGTACCCATCGTAGCGGTCGACTCCTTTTATTGTTGCAGCCCATAGGAATCCGCGGTCGTCTTTGTGCACCTGAACAATTTCCCGATCTGAAAATCCCTGCGCATTGCTGAAGTACCTGATTTCGTGCTGGAAGGCCTGTGCCATTACCCAGGAGGGCAACAGGAGGGCTGCAAGAACAAGAAAACCTGGAATGTGTTTGTGGATCGTGAGCAAGCGTTGGGGGGTATTGGCGTTTAAGTCCTTATTGGCAGGGCAAAATAACGAATGTGTGGGGCTTCGCCAAAAAAGAAAAGCCGTCTTCCATTGCAGGGCAATGAAAGACGGCTTTCAAGAAAAGGGAGCACCTGATTATGCGTCCGCTTCTTCGTCTATTCCGGTAATTGAGCTGTCAACCAGGATACGTCCGCAGTGGTCGCAGGCCATAATTTTTTTGTGCAGGCCAACTTCCAGCTTTACCTGAGGTGGAACGTTGTTGAAGCAACCGCCACAAGACTGGCGCATTACGGTAACAACTGCAAGACCGTTCCGATAGGTTTTACGGGTCTTATCGTATGCCTTGATCAGGCGCTCTTCGATGCCTTTACGGCCTTTCTCGCTTTGCTCACGCAGGCGTTTCTCTTCTTTTTCGGTCTTTTCAATAATGCCCTGAAGTTCCACTTTCTTCGCTTCCAAATCTTTTTGCTTGGCAGCAAGTTTTGCTTCGGCAATATCCAAAGTGCCTTTCATTGCTTCAATCTTGCCTTTCATTTCCTTAACCCGCTTCTCAGAGAGTTTTACATCCAGGCTGGCAAGTTCGATTTCTTTCTGAAGGGCTTCGTACTCCCGGTTGTTTTTTACTTCATCAAGTTGCTTCTGGTATTTCTTGATGTTGTTTTCTGCCTCTTTGGCTTCGGATTGCATTTGGGAAATATCCGACTCCACTTCTTTAATGGCAGCTTTGCTTTTTTTAACACGGGTTTCCAGTCCGGCAATTTCGTCTTCCAGGTCGGCTACCTCCATTGGGAGCTCACCTTTCAGGATCTGGATTTCGTCCAACTGGGAATCTATGGTTTGCAGGTCCCAAAGTTTCTGCAATTTTTCTGTAACGGTCGATTCTACGGCCATGTAGGTGGTCTATTTTTTTATTGGTGGGATGAAAATCTACATAAAGAGCGCGCTCTTTTGCCAAAATACAGGTCTAAAACAAATATTTTACGGGATTTGTGTTCAAATCTGTACAATGGAGCGCAAAATTAGGGAATTTTTCTTGAATTATTTCGAATAAAAGCTCAATGGTAAATTGCTCACTTTCATAATGTCCAACATCTGCAATCACCAGTTTGCCCTCTGCATCAAAAAATTCGTGGTACTTGAAATCTCCGGTGACAAACACATCCGCTCCGGCTGCCCGTGCATCGGAAAGCAGAAAGCTTCCCGCGCCTCCGCAGACTGCCACGCGCTGCACCGGTTGGTTGCGCAAGGCTGTATGTCGGATGCAATCGGAACGCAGATTGGATTTGACTGCTTTTAGAAAATCCAATTCACTCATGGGCTGAGCGAGTTCCCCAACCAGGCCTGCGCCTATTTCGGGCTCGGATGTTGCAGGTCGCAAAATCTGAGTGTTTTTTAGACTGAGTTTTTCTGCAATTTTGGCATTCACACCCTGCTGATGCACGTTGTCCAGGTTGGTATGGATGGCATAAATTGCGATGTTTTGTCGGATGGCTTCAATAACCGTGCGTTCGATGTAGTTGCTCCCGTTCAGGCGTTTGAGCCCTCGAAATACAATCGGGTGGTGAGCGACGATCAAATTGCAATTTTTAGCACGGGCCTCCGCTACGATGGCTTCGGTGGAGTCCAGGCAAAAAAGGACACCGCTCAGGGCCTGATTGGGATCGCCCACAATCAAACCTGCATTGTCGTAACTTTCCTGCAGGTGTGGAGGTGCTACCGATTCTAAAACATCGAGTATATCCTGGATAATCATATTGAAAAATGTGTTTAAAGGCTTAAGGGTTGGTCAAATTGACTTGAGTATGTCTGGAAATTCAAACAGGCTGTTTCCTTGTGTGTTAATTTCCCAAACAGGCTCTAAATTTCAGGGATAAAAAATACTTTTGGATGCAATTGATGTAACTTTGCGGGAGTAGAACAGTCATAGGATATGTTTTCGGGCTCAACTGCAGTATACACAATGTGTGAAGACAAAGGTAGTCAATCTGTTTTTTGCCTGGCCCAATTTTGATCACAGTCTAAATTCAATAACTATGAATTCAATGTTTTTGTTTCTCGGCAACCTGAGTGCCGGTGAGTTGACCGTAATTTTTCTGATTGTATTGCTTCTTTTTGGTGGCAACAAGATTCCTGAACTTATGCGTGGCCTCGGAAAAGGCATCAAGGAATTCAACAATGCAAAGAACTCTGTAGAGGACGAAATTCGCCAGGGCATGCGCGACGCAGAAAAAAAGCCCCTGGACGATAAATAGTAAACGGGAATTCCGACGCTATTTTTCTGGTTAAAACAAGGCCGGTTCACGATATCGTGAACCGGCCTTGTTTTGTTTGGCGTCACCGCCTAAACATAAAATCCCCAACAGGCTCTAAAACGGAATGTCTTCATCGGTATTCATCCGGGAGGGCATGCTGACAATTCCTCCGGGACTCATCGGGCCGGCCAATGGGTCTTCAAAGTCGGCAAAAGCAGGATCATCGAGGTTGCCGAACTTGGCAAAATGATCGGTAAATTTCAGTTTGATGGTATCCAATGCCCCGTGACGGTGCTTGGCAATAATAATCTCGGCAATTCCCTTTAGGCTTTGGCCGTTTTCGTCCTCCAAAATCTGGTAGTATTCCGGACGGTAGATAAACGAAACAATATCTGCATCCTGCTCAATGGCTCCTGATTCACGAAGGTCACTCAATTGCGGGCGTTTGCTGCCACCCCGGGTTTCCACAGCACGACTGAGCTGCGATAGGGCAATAACGGGAACATTGAGTTCCTTAGCCATGTTTTTCAAGGCACGGGAGATTCCGGCGATTTCCTGTTCGCGGTTGGAGTTCTTCCCATCGGAGGCGCCGGTCATCAATTGAAGGTAGTCGATGATCACCAGCTGGATGTCGTGCTGCATTTTCAGACGCCGGCATTTGGCACGCAATTCAAAAATATTGATACCCGGAGTATCATCAATGAATATTGGCACATTGCCGAGACGTTCCACCGTTGTTTGAAGCTGCTGCCACTCGTAGTCTTCCAGTTTTCCGTTTCGCATTTTATGGCCCGGGATTTCCGCTTCCAGCGAAATCAGTCGTTGCACCAATTGGGTGCTGGCCATCTCAAGTGAGAATACAGCTACGGGTTTTTGAAAGTCTTTTGCACCGTTCAGGGCCATGGCCAACACAAAGGAGGTTTTACCCATACCCGGGCGGGCAGCAAGAATAACTAAATCCGAGGGCTGCCAACCGGAGGTCAGGCGGTCCAGATCCGTGAAGCCGGTGGGCACTCCGGTGAGGCCATCTGCTTTCTGCGAAAGTTCTTCAATTTGCTTGAGCACACGGCTAGAGAGCGAGTTCATGCTCTCATAACTGCGGCTCAGGTTGTTTTGAGTGATGGCAAAAAGGCCCTTCTCTGCTTCGTCCAACAAGTTGAACACATCGGTTGTGTCTTCGTAAGCGTCCTTGATGGTACGGGTGCTTACGCGGATGAGTTCCCGCTGGATTTGCTTTTGGGCAATGATCCGTGCGTGGTATTCTATGTTTGCTGCCGATGCAATTTTGTTGGAAAGGTCGACCAGATAGTGGGCGCCGCCCGCCTGGTCGAGCGTGCCATTTTGTTTGAGTTCCTCGGTTACCGTAAGGATGTCCACCGGATGCGACCGTTCAAACAGACTGATGATCGCCCGGTAAATGTGTTGGTGAGATTCAAGGTAGAAGCTATCCGCCCGCAGAATATCCATTACAACCGGGAGTGCTTCCCGGTCGAGCATCAGTGCACCCAAAACGGCTTCCTCAAGGGGGACTGCCTGGGGCTGTACTTTGCCAAAAACATAGTTAGACAACTGCTCGTTTGGGTCGGTCTTGAAGGCCCCCTTTTTACGAGCACCAGCGGCTCCTTTGTTTTGGTTTGAATTGTATTCGTTGCTCTCGGGCATGGCGTCGTGGTTTTTTCCAATTTTTATGGAAATGGGCAGGCGGAATTAAAGGGATTGGGTGTGCTGAGATTAAGCGCGATTAGGAAAAAGTGTTTACCAAAAAAGTAGTCTGAAACTCAGTCCGTATTCGCGCTGAGAACTTGTTCGAAAACAAAGGCCGGTTGATTGAACCGCCTGGCATCCGTTTTTTGAACAAGTTCTTGGTTTGGTTGCCCTTTTGACCGGGTGGGTGTTGCTTGGAACCTATGTTCAAAAACCCAAACACAGTCTGAAATAAATGGGAATGGCTCAACGCGTAAAATATACTGCAAACCTAACTTTCTAATCCCATATTTTAAATTTCTAAACAATCCGTATCGGCCCAAATTCTGTGGAAAACCGTTGAAAACCTGTGGATAACTGTTGAAATAGGCGAAGTTATCCACAGGACCAACAGCTTATCCACAGGTTTTTAGCATGACTTAATATACGCTTAATATGAAAATTCGCCGAAGATAAATACATGAAATGGAACACATTAGACTTAACAATGCTTCAGCAAAGTCGATGTGTTTGGTTTTTGACAACGGCAAAATTTCAGGTCAAATGCAAGTTGTTTAAAAAAATAATTGTCGATTTTTTCATCGATAAAGTTAACAAAAAAAGTTTTAAAAACAAACGGTGTGCCGCTGTTTTTTACAAGCATTTTGTGTTAACAAAGCCGGACTACTGGCCCTCGTTTTCTACGTTTTTAATGCGCATTTGATCTGCTCAATGGGCCGTTTTTGCGCATCAATATCCACCTCAGTCGCTTCCTGGGATTTGGTGTTTTTAACGATAATATTCTCTTTGATCGTTCTTTGTAGTCGTCAATCGACTTGCGCGAAACTCTCATTGTCGCGTTCAGGCGCTTGAGTTGGCTCTCTTTTCACCCAACATTTTTCTACTGCAGCCAATTCTTCATTGATCACGGCACGGCGTACTTCATAATAGAATAAACGGAGCGCGTCAGCTGTTTCGCGTGCTTCCCGTGGGTTGTCTCGAGAATTCAAAAAGCCGGAACCCACATCAAACCAGGCATTGAAACTTACGTTTTTGTCCTTCTTGTCGATTTGAGCATAAATGGTGAAATCAGAAGCGCTGACAAAATTCGCTCTGGCATCGCTTGCCACCCATTCTCCCGACTTCCGGTCTTTCTTTACTTTTGAATCAAAGTTTTTGCGAACAAAGGTTTTCCATTCGTCCAATACCGTGTCGTCATCTGCATTGATAAAATCAATGTGGAAGCAGGGGCGGTTGCCAAAAGTCATCATCTGTTCGGTTTCCCGCACAATATTCCATTGCGCCGACAAAGTGGTGGATAAAAGGAAAAAAAGAATTGCTGTGGATAGTGTTTTGGAATACATATTGCTATTTTTGGTGATAAAAGTTGAGCACTTGTAGTTTGAATTTAGTTGCGTTGAATTTTGGGGCGCAAGCAGTTGGTAATGCATAAGTAAATTAGGAGTATGTTTGGGAGGGGTAAACTATTATAATTTTAAATTAAGTGTTCCGGAGCAGTGGAAAAGTAAAAAAAGCGTATTTTCTTTGCCTTTCTGTTTTGATTTGCCCAACCAGTCGGTTTTGAAGCCGTTACAATGCGGTAAAAATCAAAATACATCCGGAACCAATCGTTTTTATTCATACGCTTAAGACGAAGCGGCTCGAAATTTGCCACATTAAATCAAAAAAACAACATGGCTAAGATACTGATAGTAGATGATGAAATGCCCATTCGCCGAACTCTTCGTGAAATTCTGGAGTTCGAACAATACGATGTAGACGAAGCCGAGGATGGCAGTGAATGCCTTGCTAAAGTCCAGAAGGAAAAATACGATGTCGTTATTATGGACATCAAAATGCCTAAAATGGATGGTATCGAAACGCTTGAGCGACTGCAAATTTTGAGCCCGGAAACTCCGGTAGTCATGGTCAGTGGGCACGGCAACATCGAAACAGCAGTTGACGCGGTAAAGAAAGGTGCATTTGATTACATCTCCAAGCCACCGGATTTGAACCGGATGCTGATCACTATCCGCAATGCCATGGAGAAATCCGAATTGGTGACTACCACAAAGGTCCTGCAAAAACAGGTGCGCACCGGAAAAGGTGTTAACATCATCGGTGAAAGCGCACCCATCGTTCAGATTAAGAAATTGCTTGAAAAGGTTGCTCCAACCGATAGCCGTGTACTGATCACCGGCGAGAACGGAACAGGAAAAGAGCTGGTTGCCCGCTGGATACATGAAAAAAGCGGCCGCTCTTCCGGCCCGATGGTTGAAGTCAACTGCGCAGCAATCCCCGCCGAACTTATAGAAAGCGAATTGTTCGGACATAAAAAAGGATCGTTTACCGGGGCTATCGCCGATCGGCCCGGTAAATTCGAACAGGCTAACGGAGGAACACTTTTCCTGGATGAAATTGGCGACATGAGTCTGGATGCGCAAGCCAAAGTGCTTCGCGCGCTGCAAGAAAGCAAAGTGACCCGTGTGGGCGACAGCAAGGAAATCAAAGTAGATGTGCGCGTACTCGCTGCGACAAACAAGGACCTACGCCAGGAAATTGCCGACGGGAATTTCCGCGAAGACCTCTACCACCGTTTGGCTGTAATTGTAGTCAAAGTGCCAAGCCTCAACGAACGCCGGGAAGATATTCCACTCCTAGTAGAACATTTCAACCGCCGCATCAGCGATGATTATGGCCATGCGCCCAAATCCTTCACCCCGGATGCTGTGAAAGCCCTGCAGGAGCACAACTGGACCGGAAACATCCGGGAACTTGCAAACGTCGTCGAACGCCTCCTCATCCTGTGTGATAACGAAGTAAAAGGCGAAGACGTCAAAATGCACGTCTGGATTAAATAAATCTTTCGTAGCCCGCCATGCCTGGTAGGGGCTTGATGATTTGATGATGCGCCCCTGGCGGGGCTGGGTTGATTTGTTTATCTTGGTGGTCAGTAGCCCTGCCAGACATGGCAGGGCTACTGACCACTGACCACTAAATCATGCAAGCCTATGAGAACCTTCCTTTTGTCATTTTTCCTGACTCTTTTTACAAGCCAGGCTCTTGCACAAAAACCACAGCTGGTTTTACCAATCGGGCATACCAAGACCGTTTATGATGCCAAATTCATAGAGTTGGATGGGGAAACCTTTGTGCTCACAGGAAGTTCCGACAACACCGCCAAACTGTGGAATCTTCAGGGTGAGGAAATCGTCAATTTTAAGGGACATGTCCATGAGATTAATACCGTTGACTTCTATGAAAAAGAAGGCATCGTATTAACCAGTAGTGCCGATTCTACTATGATGCTTTGGGATTTGACCGGGAAAAAGATCCGAACCATAAATCCGGATGAGGATGTCTATAAAGCGAAATTCGCTCAGGACGGGAAGTTTATTTATACCCAGGATGATGGACTTGGAGTGCTTTCAAAATGGGATTTTAACGGGAAAAAGTTGACTCGTATACCCTTAATATAGGGAACTTTAATCAAATCGTACGTTCACCAAACGAAGAGAAGGTTCTGGTTATTAATAATGATCAGATCGCTACTCCGAATCCGGAGTATGGTAGTGTAATGGGTGCTGAGGAGTTTTTATACACGCCAAGTTGTACACTTGAAGTGTCTGACTGGAAAACAAAAACTCAAAGAGCCATCTTCTCAGAAAAAGGGATCGAGATTAAAAGTGCTAAGTTTTCGCCCGATGGGAGCAAGATTGTTGTTTTGACCGCAGGCCATTACAAGGTGCTGGACTCCAATACCGGAAAACAACTTTCCCGGATTGAATTGGGTTCACACATGGGAGATTTTGATCCTGAGTTCACACCAGACGGGACTTTTTTGCTGGTTAAGAAGGACGATTTATGCATGTATGATCTGAAAACAGGAAAGATGAAATACAAAATGGGGACTTTGCCCGATTTGTATTTGACCAGGTTTTCTTCCGATATGAAGTACATATTCCTCACCGAATTATATGGCTCTTCTCAGATTGTGGATATGGAAACCAGATTGCCTATTACGATCTTGAGCAGTCATACCAGTTCCGTAACTTGTTTTGATCTTTCACCGATAAATAACCCCCGATTAAAGACACCCACCAGACTGGCCGTTGGAAATGGTGCGCTGGGTACCCGCATTTGGGATATTGAAAACAATGAAATCACAGCATATACAGATATAAAAGACCTGGTTAGCCTGACGTATTCTAAAGATGGACAACGCACCTACGAATACTCCCTCGGATATGGGGTTATCCGGGATAATGAAGGCAACCCCGGATTAAATACGGCTTTTTACGGAGGCTCTGCATTCCCGATGTGCACCGATTTGTCGCCCGAAACCGCGGACTCACCGCCGGGGAAGTACATTGCACACGGCACCGTGTCTGGAATTTGCGAACTGTATGAATGGGCCACGAGCAAAGGGTTGGGAAAATTGAACATGACAAAGCCCGAGCCGGAGTCCAGTGAACCAGAAGAGACCGGGTTTATGGGGGCACAAGAGGTTGTTGTTCAGCGATTATATATTGCCTTTGTTGGGGCTGTTCGGTTTTCACCAGATGGGAAATCCTTGCTCGCCGTCAACTCTGAAGGGGAGATCAATGAGTTTGGTCTGAAATCGATGCAAGTCAAACAGCGTTATGAAATGCTACCCGGAACACCCAACGCATGTGCCTATTCACCGGATGGTAAGCGAATCGTTGTAGGAACAGACCAGGGCCAAGTGGTTGTGTGGGAAAATCAGGCCATTGTTCAGGAACTCAAATCCGGGGCCATACCAATTGACCAGATTGATTTTTCAGAGGATGGGCGCTACCTGGTCGCAGTAACCCGACAACATAAAATTATAATCTGGGACACCCAATCATGGAGAAAACTACAAGTGCTGACCGGGCATTCCGAAGATGTCACCGGACTGCTCTTTATGCAGAATAACAAGTTTCTGCTCAGCGGAAGCCTGGATAACAGCATGAAATTATGGGATGTTGCTTCCGGACAGGAATTAGCCAGTTTGGTGCTTATTGACTCTACCGACTGGGCTGTAACCACTCCATCTGGACTGTTTGATGCCTCCCCGGGGGCGATGCGTTCCATGTATTATGTTGCAGGCAGAGAGGTAGTTGATCTCGATCAGTTGAAAGTCCGATACTACCAACCGGGATTGTTGCAGCAGTTGCTGGGATTCTCGGATGCAGGTGTGCGCGATGTATCCACCCTGAATAATGTGGCGCTGTACCCCGATTTGGAGCCAGTGATCGAAGGGGAGACCCTCATTGTCAAAATCACACCCCGAAGTGGTGGGGTAGGGCGTTTGAGTTTTTTGGTAAATGGAAAAGAGAAAATTGAAAATGCCAATCCGGATGGGAAGACAGAAGTTCGCATTGACCTCCGTCAGTACGATAGTTACTGGTTGCCCGGAGAAAATGAATTAGGACTGGAAGTATTCAACAAAGAGGGGTGGCTAAAAAGCAAACGATACATATTAAAATACACACCGGATGTCCGCGGTCGAGGGCAGGGGAGTGGCTCCACCGGGTCCACCGGCACGAGCAATCCCCACCTGTATATTTTGACTGTTGGAACTTCAGCTTACAGCAATCCGGAAATGCGTCTGGGATTCCCGGATAAAGACGCAAAAGCGATGGCCGAAAGTTTGCAAGAAGCCGGGCGCCCGCTTTTCAAGGATCGGGTGCATTCCCAACTATTTACCTCCGATGCAACCGATGCAAATCAGGTTTCCTCTAAAAAGAATATTGAACGTGGGTTTAGAGAATTTTCCAAGCTTGCACAGCCTGGCGATGTATTGGTGGTCTATTTTTCCGGCCATGGCATCACCTATGGCCCGGCCGAACAAGCCCAGTTTTACTATCTGACGAAAGACGTGCCGGATGCAACACTCAACGATGCTGCAATCCGGGAAAACTATGCAATTTCTTCTGATACGCTTGTGAAATGGCTCACCTCAGTTACAGCCCAAAAGCAAGTCTTGATTTTTGATGCCTGCAATTCCGGAAAAGTTGCAGAATCATTTGAACTTATTGGTTCCAGGGATGTAAACCCCTCCCAGGTGCGGGCAATTGATCGGATGAAAGACCGTGCTGGTGTGTTCATCCTCACAGGAAGTGCAGCCGACCGGGTGAGCTTCGAAGCAGGCAAGTTTGGTCAGGGTTTGCTCACGTTTAGTCTGTTGCAAGGCATGAGTGGCCTGGCCCTCACGCCCGATAAACGAGTAGATGTGATGACTCTTTTCCAGTATTCCACGGATAAGGTTCCGGAACTAGCACAAAGCATCAACCGGGTTCAAAAGCCAATGCTCGCCGTTCCTGCCAATGGCAATAGTTTCGATATCGGAATTGTGGATGCTACGGTAAATATTAATGTCCCTCAGGAAAAGCCTGTTTTTATTCGAAATAATTTTCTGGACAAACGAAAAACCCGGGATGTGCTCGAGTTGACAGAAGCCATTGAAGGAGTTTTCCAGACGCTTACTGCCAAAGGTGCCAGCGCACCCATTATTTATGTCGATGTGAAAGACTATCCCAACGCCTATTATATCAATGGGTTTTATTTGCAAGAGGGCGATGACGTGACTGTGGAATGCGTATTGTTTCAAAACGATCAGGAACTACACAGCTTTACCGTCAAGGGCAAGGCCAGCCAGGTCTCCCAGATAGCAAATGATATCCTGGATGAGGTTATGTTGAAACTGGATGAATAAGAAAAAAGTGGTCGGTGATGAGCGGGGAGGTGGCCAGTTTTTTTATTTCTAATCAATTTTTCTTACGTTTGTTTGACGGTAGGGTAAAATGCCCGTCCATTTTTTTCTTCAAAAATTTCGTGTGAACCTGGGGCCAAGCTTAAATCCAAGATTCCAGATGCACACTTGAATCCATCACCCTATTCCGCTTCTAGCCTAAGTGCATGTTAAATTTTCACGTCTGAATTGAATTTTAGCATGACTTATGGAATCGAACACGCCGTAATCTTTTGATGACTGCCTTCGGAAACGCCTGCTAGTGTATTGGCAGGCTCCTAATCATCACGAGTAAAAACGGTTTGCAATGAAGCTGAAGACAATCTGTTCCCTCCTGTTTTTTGCAGGAGTACCCCTGCTCCTATTGGGCCAGTCGCCCCGATTAGTAGTTCCCATTGGTCACACCGCAGCCATCACGTCGCTCTGCTTTTCCACAGACGGAAAGTATGTGTTAACTGGTAGTGAGGACAATACTGCCAAACTCTGGAACCTGGATGGGGAAGAAATAATTACCTATGAAGGCCATGCAAAAGAAGTCAACTCCGTCGCGTTTTCACGGGACGGGCAATTCATCGTAACCGGCAGTTCTGATTTTTCAGTTAAACTCTGGAATGTAAGTGGCTCAGAAGTAAAAACATTTCAGGGCCATCAAGGGCCGGTAAACTCCGTTGCCATTTCTCCAGAAGGCGACCAGGTCCTCAGTGGCGGTTCTGATAACACCGTTTTGCTCTGGGATATTGAACGGGGTAAAAAAGTGCGGCAGTTCAATAAGCACGATGCAAGCATTCGATTTGTGGCCTTCTCTGCAGATGGTGAGTTTATCCTGACGGGAAGTAAAAACTCCAAGGAAAGACCCAATCCAAATGCAAGCAGACAGGATGAGGTGCCAAAAGAAATAAAAGAAGGCGCTGGAATCGGGAAACTTTGGGAGCGCTCTTCAGGGAAAGAGGTTCAGTGCTTTGTAGGGCATGAAGACAATGTGACTTCGGCTGCGTTTTCGTCGGATGGGAAGTTTGTGCTCACCGGAAGCTGGGATAAAACCGTGCGCATCTGGGAGGTGGCTACCGGGATTGAACGCAAATTGATTTCTGACAACCTGGCATTTATCAACGCAGTTGCAATTTCAAAAGATGGCCGGTTTGTATTTGGTGGCAGCGGAGATGGCAGTTGTTTTAAATGGGACCGCTTGTCTGGAGAGCCGCTGGATACCTTTAAAATTGATAATGAAAAAATAAATGCCCTTGCCATTTCTCCCAATGGAAAGTTCCTCCTGACCGGCAACGAAGCCGGGCTTGCTTACCTGTGGGATTTGGAAACAGGAAAACTAAAAACAGTATTTGCCCGGCATGCTTCCTCTATAACCCGTATGGCAATTTCAACCGGGGATTCAAGCGCTACAGATGAGCCTCAAATGCGGGTTGCAATGGGTGATGCTGCGGGAGTTATTCGAATGTGGGATGTTGTGACCGGCGATGTGCATGCCATTCAGGCTCACTCCGGTCCGGTTGCTGATTTGCGCTTTAACCTGGAAGGTACATCCTGTTTGTCAGGGGGTATGGATGGGGCTATATTCCGATGGAATATGAATGGAGAGGCAATTGACAGCATGCTCACCGAAGTTGAATTTCCTTCCTGCCTTGCACTTTCACCTGCACATGCAGGAGAGGTAAAAGGGGGGAGTCAAATTTTGTATGGAACATTCCGCAATACCATCGATGAGTTTTCCTTGAAAAAGCGAATCCAGCTGCGCACCCTCTTGCATGGCGATCAGGCAACACCTGAGCGGGCCGGAGACGGGATTGAGTTCAGCAGTGTCAAAAGCATCAGTGCCTTGATCTTTGCACCCGATGGGGGTACATTTTTTAGCGGCAGTTGGGATGAAACAGCAGTACTGTGGGATGCTGAAACCGGAAAGAAAATACATACCTTCAAGGATGTTGCATCCGGAGTTTCTGCCTTGGCGTATTCACCCGGCGGGGAAAAGTTGGTGGTGGGGAGTTGGGACAAAATGGCAACTATGTGGGATGCTAAAACCCGAAAACAAATCCGCACATTTTCAGGCCACGATGAAGCGGTCACTGCACTTGCTTTTTCTGAAGACGGAACCATGCTTGCTACGGGTGGTGAAGATCAGGTAGCCATTTTATGGGATACTTCCTCTGAAAACTCCAGGCAAATTTTCACGGGGCATACCAATACAATTGTTTGCATGCAGTTTTTGCCGGGAGGGAACGTTCTGGCCACCGGAAGTGCTGATAATACCATCAAATTTTGGAGCACAGAAACCGGCGAGGAGTTGGCAACACTGATTTGTCTTGGTAAGGACGACTGGGCCGCTACCACCCCTTCTGGCTTATTTGATGCAACGCCCGGGGCAATGGAAATCATGCACTATGTGGTAGGACAGGAAGTAGTGGCGCTTGAGCAAATGAAGGACCGCTATTACGAGCCCGGCTTTTTGCCAAGGGTGCTGCTAGGCGGCTCTGCCAGTTTGCGCGATGTTTCCGAGTTGAGTAGCGTGGATTTATATCCTGAAATGGAAGTTGATTTTTCAGATGCCCAATTCATAGAAATTCATTTAAAAGAGCGGGACGGAGGAATGGGCCCCTTGAGTCTGTTTATAAATGGGAAGGAGGTGAATCCCGATATTAATCCTGGACGGGATACGGTTTTGAGATTAAGAATAGTGGACTTTGTTTCATTCTACAACCAAAATGAAAACATCATTGCATTCCAGGTAACCAACGCCGGTGGGTGGCTGAAAAGCCCGATTGAGGAACTTGTATTTGCCCCGTTTCAAAAAGGCGACCCACACCAATTGCCTTCTGAATTCGCTGGCGACCCAAACAGGGTGGTTGAGCCCCATTTGTTTGTACTTGCAGTCGGAACATCCAATTATGTAAATCCGGAGATGGACCTGACGTTTCCGGATCACGATGCCCGATCCTTTTGCGAAGCCATGCGCATTACAGGAAATGGGCTGTTTGAAAACAAAACGCATTATTACCTGCTCACCTCGGACACCAGCGATGCCCGCGCGGTTTCAACCAAATCGAACATCGAGGCTGCATTTGACTCCATTGCTGCTATCGCGGGCCCGGACGATGTAGTTGTAATTTACTTTTCCGGTCATGGCTCCACCTTTGGTCCACCAGAGAAATCACAGTTTTATTATCTGACCAAGGACATCCCGAGTATGGAGTTGGACGATCAGGAAGTGCGCGCTCAGTTTGCTGTCTCTTCGGATGATTATACCAATTGGATTACCCGTATTCGGGCACACAAACAGGTGTTGATATTTGATGCCTGTAACTCCGGGAAAATAACCGATGCTTTTGATGGCGTGGGTTCCCGGGGGATGAATCCATCCAAAGTGCGGGCGTTGGATAAATTAAAAGACCGGACTGGAATGTATATCCTCACCGGGAGTGCAGAAGATAAAGTGAGTTTTGAAGCGGGACAATTTGGCCAGGGCCTGCTCACTTATAGTTTGCTTCAGGGGATGAGTGGACTAGCCCTGACTCCGGAGCGCACCGTTGAGGTAATGAATCTGTTCCAGTACTCACTGGATCGGGTGCCGGAATTGGCTGAAACCATAAAACGCCGCCAAAAACCCGTTCTGTCTGTTCCCCGAAATGCGGAAAGTTTCCCGATCGGTTGGTTGAAGCAGGGGGCGGTTATCCCTTTGCCTATGCCGAAGCCGGTATTTATCCGCAATAGTTTCCAGGATGAGGAGCAGTTTGAAGACGTGTTGGGCCTGGTAGATTCACTGGAGGTACAACTCCGCATCATCACGGCCAAAGCGGCCCAGGCATCCATTATATATGTGGATGCAAAGGAGTATCCCGGAGGCTATTCAATAAAAGGGCGGTACAATACCACGGAAGATGGGACAATAAACTGCCGGGGGCATGTTTTTAAAGATAAAAAAAGCATTGGGGAGTTTCAGGTAGAAGGGAAGACAACTGCTATTCCAGATCTGGTGAATTCAATCCTGGATGAAGTTATCCTAATTGTTGAGGATCAATAGTCATTAAATGGCATAAAACGAGCGCGAGCCAACTCATACATGAGTTGGCTCGCGTTTCATTTTTTATTCTTGAGCATGCATTCAAAAGCACTAGCGTAACAGTTGGTCCGCGTGCTCCTTCGTGTCTACTTTCTTGATAATTCGCTCAATATTTCCCTGCTCATCGATTATAAAAGTGGTGCGGTGAATGCCATTGTAGGTTCTTCCCATGAATTTCTTTTCACCCCAAACACCAAATGCTTCTGCAACGGAGTGGTCTTCATCTGCAAGCAGGCTGAACGGCAAATCGTATTTTTCACGAAACTTCACATGGCGCTTGATTGAGTCGGGGCTGACACCCAGAATTTCATATCCATCGGAAAGAAAGCGCTGGTAGTTGTCGCGCAGGTTGCAGGCTTCAGCTGTGCAGCCCGGGGTATCATCTTTTGGGTAAAAGTACAAGACCAGTTTTTTCCCCTGGTAGTCGCCTAATTGTACGTTGTTTCCATTTTCATCAATGGAATTAAATACTGGTGCCGGATCGCCCTCTTTTAAATGGAACATGATACTACGAATTGATGGTTTTGGTATTTAATGTGTGCATGATTTAGAAGTCCCCTTACCATGCATCTTTTCAAACACGGTTTTATGCGTTTTGTTTAGTGTTGCAGCCCAAACATAGAATCCCAAACAGGCTCTTATACCTGCTCTAAAATGGGGCGCTAGCCCTATTGTCTTAGTAGCACTGTGGATATGTACCATTTTTGAGGGGCGTAGCCCTGACATCTTACTGTCTTTAATTTCAGAGATTTTTACGCAGTATAGTTTTATCAAAAAATAGCATTTTAAGATGTCAGGGCTACGCCCCTAAATTGGTTTGGTAACGAGTCGATTGGCTACTCAGTTTTTTATTCTATTTGGTTGAAGTCCTGTTTAGCGCACGTTTCTTCCCTTCCAGCTGTAGTTTCTAACAAGTAAACTGCTCAGGCCGGTTAGGCAGATGTAGAGTGTATGAAAACATGAGCCGAATACCAGGTTTAGTGGTTTGATCGAAGTATTCCAGAAGCGGGCACTGCTTCGGAGCAGGATTGTATCAGCTGCTGTTTTGGCAAACAGTAAAAACATGGTCAATGCCAATAGTTTCCATCCCGGGTTGAACAACAGGTAAATCAAAGCGGCAAGTGTGGCTATAGAGAAAACCAATACCAGTAATAAAATCAAGCGGATTGGCAGGGAACGCAGCGCACTGTTTTTGCTGCCCCAGCGGAGCCGTTGCAGAAAAAAGGATTTAAGATCGGGCTCCGGCCGGGTACATACAACGGCCTGATTGGATTTCAAAAATTGTATTCCCCCCGGGAAATGCACTTCCATTTTTTCCAGTAAAAACAGATCGTCGCCCGATGCCCGGGACTTGATGTTATTAAAACCACCCACAGCCAGGTAACTCGACTTTCGATACGCCAGATTGGCTCCGTTTCCCATCTGGTGCCAGCCAAGGGGGTAGCCCGCAGCGGTAATTGCCATCATTCCAATAAAGTCCATGGCTTGAAATGCCCTGATAAATCCAGATTTTTTATTCACAAGTACCGGCCCGGTCAGCATGTGCAGTGTATGTTTGGATTCAAATGAACAGGCAATGTGTCGAAGCCAGTTGGGAGAAGCAATACAGTCCGCATCAGTGCAAACAATCAGCTCGTTTTTTGCCAGCCGGACACCCAGGTCCAGCGCCTCTTTTTTATATGAATTAATAGGTGCTTGGGCCGGTAAATGTTCCGATAGGGGGATGCATTGCACGTCCGGATAGGATTGTACAATACGACTGGTTTCGTCGGTACTGTGATCATCGATCACAATAATTTCAAACAGATGTCCGGGGTAATGCTGGGTTCGTAGGGATTCAAGGCAGACTCCGATAGTTGCAGCCTCATTGCGTGCCGGTACAAGGATGGAAATACTGCTTTGGGGAAGAAAGAAGGGTGGGGCAGTGTTGTCGGGGAGTTGTTCCCAGGATTTCAGGTAGCGCAACTGTACAAAAAGGTACAATAGGGCCAATAAAACAGACGTTGAAGCAAAGAGCGCAAAACCAGACATGCAGCTAATTTCGTCTTTCTTGACAATTAGACTTAGATTTGTTCCTCGAACGCGCCCTAAAAAATTAAATAATCTCTGCCTGCCTGCTTAACTTTGTTTTTCACATAAGCGTACCCTTTCATGGAACCACAAAGCCTCCTGTCGATCAAAGCAAAACTGCAACAACAACGCCTTCCTGTTTACCGAAACATCATTCGGTGGACCTGGATGTTGTTGGGCTTTGGCCTGGCAGCAGGAATTCTGATTGTAATCATTATCAGCCTTTCTGCAATTCCTTCCTTTAGGGAATTAGAGGACCCCAAAAGTGCTGTAGCGAGTGAGGTGCTGGCATATGACGGAACATTGCTCGGCCGGTATTTTATTGAAAACAGGGTGCCCGTCCGTTTTGAAGACCTCAACCCTGATATTGTAAATGCGCTGGTGTCTACCGAAGATGTGCGCTATTGGTCGCATTGTGGTGTAGATGCACGCGCCGTAGCGCGGGTAGTGGTTCGTACAATTTTGCTTCGCGATCAAAGTGCTGGTGGCGGCTCCACTATTACACAACAGTTGGCCAAAATGTTGTATTCCGACCGGAATTTTAGTGGAATGAATAAGGTGGAAAAACTGTTCGCCCTTGTTTACCGGAAATTGCGGGAATGGATTACTGCTGTAAAACTGGAAAAAAGTTACACCAAAGAGGAAATCCTGGCGATGTACCTCAATCAGGTGGACTATGTAAACAACGCATACGGCATCCAGTCGGCTGCGGAAGTGTACTTCGGTGAGGGACAGGATAAACTCAGCACTGAAGAAGCGGCCACAATCGTTGGGATGCTGCAGAATCCGTCCTATTTCAACCCGGCACGATTCCCGGATCGGTGCATGCGTCGACGCATGATCGTGCTTTCGCAAATGCAGCGAAACGAGTATTTGACCAAAAGTCAGTACGACAGCCTGAAGGTCCTCCCGCTGGACATGAGCCGATTTAAAAAGGTGAGCTTTTCAGATGATAAGGCCCCGTATTTATGTGCTGAATTGAAAAAAGACCTGTCCGATATTTTGGATCAGCCGGAGTGCCGCAAGCCGGATGGCAGCAAATACAACATATACAAGGAGGGATTAAAGATCTATACCACAATCGATCCCACCTACCAGAAATATGCTGAGGCCGCCATGGAGGCACACATGAAAAAAATCCAAAATCGGTTTTTTACAGTGTGGAAAGGGAAAAATCCCTGGAAGTACAAAACCGGAGAAACAACGGATGAAGAGATTCAGCAACGCGGCGCCATGTTGAATCGATTGGTTCGGGAAGGCGATCGCTACCAGGCACTTCGACCAAAGTACCTGGATGAAGTTGCTAGCGAGGTAGAAGACCGCTTTGGTTTTGAATTGCGCGATATTGATATCCTGCGCATGCTGGAAGAAGACAAAAAGCCGGGTGCAATGGCCCGAATGATAAAACAGGGATGGGTAAGCAACAGCCAGTCTGCCGATTACCATCGGGTAATGTCGGACGCCATTTGGTCGCAGATCAAACGGCAGTGGCGCAGCCTTGCAGGCAGTGGTGTTGAAGCAATACAATACCAAAACCCCAATGCGGGTTTTTTCCTGGAATGCACCCAACCATGAACTGGACACGGTGATGACTCCGATGGACAGTCTACAATACCACCGCATGTTTTTGCAAACCGGTTTGCTGGCTGTAGATCCTCTAAACAGCGAGATCAAAGCCTGGGTTGGGGGGATTAATTTTAAATACTTCAAATACGATCACATTCGGAGTCGCCGGCAGGTGGGCTCTACGTTTAAGCCCTTCATTTACGGTACAGCTATTGCGCAGCAAAGCATTAGTCCGTGTTTTACGGTGTATGATCACCCGGTGACGATCCCGGCACATTACGGCAATTTCAAGACCTTCCAGGATTGGACACCCAAGAACGCAACGGGAACCTATTCCGGGAATTTGCTCACGCTAAAAGAGGGCTTGAAACATTCCGTTAATACGGTTAGTGCCTACCTGATGAAGCAAATGGGAGATACCCGCCCGGTTCGGGGCATTGTCAACAACATGGGAATTGATTCCAGCCTCATCCCGGATGCACCCTCCATTTGCCTCGGTGCAGCTGACCTAACGGTGTTTGAAATGACCGGGGCCTATGCATCATTTGCAAACAATGGTGTGTTCGGGCGTCCGTATGTTATTCGGAAAATTGAAGATAAAAACGGTCGGGTGATTTATCAAAACCTGCCCGAGGAGCGGATTGCTTTGCCAGCCAATGCAAATTACGTTCTGACGCAAATGCTGAAATACAATGTTGCCGGATCCCCCGGAATAAATACCCTGAAAAGTGAAGTCGGAGGGAAAACGGGTACAACCAACGATTACTCGGATGGATGGTTTATGGGCGTCACGCCTCGCCTGGTTGTAGGAACCTGGGTGGGCGGCGAAGACCGCTGGATCCGTTTCCGATCCCTGTCAGATGGGCAGGGCTCGCGTATGGCGCGCCCGATTTTTGCCGGCTTCCTGGCGATGCTGGAGAAAGACCCGAAATCCGGTTACGATTTCAATGCGCGTTTCCAACGACCTCCGGGTGATTTGGGAATTGAGTTGGATTGCTCCCAGTTTGAAAACCTGAAATCGCCCGGTGATGAAGAAGACTTCGAGCCGGATATTTACAACGATGAGTTGAAAAAAGGGAATGCCCGACCGGATGATGGTTTCGGGGATCAGTAGGTGATTGGTCCTACATTCCCAATACTTCCAGGAATTCACTCAGGATCATGGCCGTAGCGCCCCAGACGATCTCCCCTTCAATTGCGAAGTAAGGGACTTCCTTTAGGATGCGCCCGTCGGGCAAGTTCATATTCGTGTGTTGCCGAATGGCAGGGCTGGTAAATATGTCCAGTGCCGGGGTAAGGAGTTTATCTACTTCGTCTTCCTGTGCCTGGAAAGTGGGCGTGCCGTGATATACACCTACAAACGGGTGTACCACAAAGTTGCTCACGGGAATATACAATTCGGTGAGTTGTCCAAGAATTTCTATTTGCTGAATGGGAGTCCCAATTTCTTCTTCCGCTTCTCTGAGTGCCACCATTTCCAGGCTGGGGTCCTGTTCTTCATAGCGACCGCCGGGGAAACTGATTTGCCCGCTGTGCCGATCCTTGGGGTTGACGGTACGCCGAATGAGGGTCGTATGCCATTTTCCATTTGATTCGTGCAGGAGGTTTAGTACGCAGGCTACTTTAGCCGAGTCGGGCCGGGGTGCTGCCAGATCGGTTTCCCGAATCCGGTTGAAGTTGGCCATCTTGTATTGTGCCGCTCTGCCTGGCAAGGGAGCCTGCAGGCGTTCTTTGAGCTGTGTAATGAAATCGCCTTGGTGCTTATTAAGATGGCCAGTGGATTGTAAACTGTGCACGTATTCTTATTTAGGAATGTGAATTATACTCTAAACAACGGATTGGGGAAATGTTTCAGTATTTGGTGGAATGTTCCTGCACGGAATTGCTTTTTCTACAACATAACAATAAGTGAATTGTGTTGCAAAGCGTTTTTGGGCGAAATAATGCTGTTCTAAGCAGTGTTTTGGCTGGTTTTTGTGTGCTCTGAAAAGTGAATGCTTATTTTTTTAATAAATCGTCAAAAACAGGGTGGGGGAGTCGCCTGGTTTTGCCATTTTGTTATCAATTCGTGTATTATTTTAAATAAAATATATAAATTAATTGTTTTTTATAAAATATTTGCAAAATATATTGACCTGATTTACCTTTGTCATATCAATTTGATGATTTGCTTAATGATTTTTTAAAAATATCAGAAAATTGAAAACGATACTGTGCGGTGATGAAACAGGCAGCCATGCCCTCCTGTCTCGGGGGTGAGGGATAGAGATAAATTCCGTTTGGAGCTAATCGCCTCGTGGAGGTTCGAATCCTCCCTGCACAGCAGAAGTTGGCCCGATGCAAAGGCCACAAAGGAATAGAAGTGTTGAGTTGAAAGGGTGCAATTTAAATAACAAAACGCCTGGCGAAGGAATATCCTTCTGTCAGGCGTTTTGTTTAGACATCCTCTAAGAATCGCGTGCATTATTTAAATCCTTCGAGCCAGGATGCAATTTTATTCATATCCTCTTTTGGGATGTTGGGTTGAGGAGCCATGGGTTGAAAATTGGGCCAGTTGCCTGGCTCCGGTTTGGCTACCAATTGAATGATCCGTTTTTTCGAATACTTTTTCTGTGCAATAGCCGGCCAGGATGGCCCGATCAGGTTGCGTGAAACATGGTGGCAGGAAGAACAGGAGTATTTCGACAGGAGTTTTTTCACATCTTCTGGAATTTCCGAGTCGGCCGGACGAAAACTCCAGGCGGAAAATAAAATCAGGCCAAGAGGCAGCAAGAGGAGTATTTGTTTTTTCATTGTGCAAATATGAGGGATTTTGTGAAAAAAATCCAGGTTGCCCCCCTAAAAAAGCATGGATAAAAAAGTACTTCGGACGCTGCGAAGCCTACCTTTACGGCTTGGTTCAACCCTACAATTCTGTGTAAATTGAAAAAGCAATCCGGATTTCAATTGGTATTTGATAGTTTGCGCTCCTTTCTGCAAAACCCCTTGGCCCTCACTGTGGGTTTGTGTTTTGCGGCGGATAGTTTTCTGTTTGGGTCCTGGGTTGCGCACATTCCGCATGTCAAAATGCAGTTGGCTTTGTCGGAGGCAGAATTAGGCTTGGCCTTGTTTGGTATGCCGCTGGGCTTGCTAATTGCCAATCCGTTTTCACCCGGCTTGATCGCGCGTTATGGTTTGTCGGGCGTGACCCTTACAAGTCTGATTTTATTGGCCCTGTCGTTTGCCTTGCCCATGTGGATGCCGGATCGCTGGACGCTGATGGGGGCTTTGTTTTTGGTTGGGGTTTCGGTGGCATTTTTGAATGTGGCGATCAATACCTGTGCAACCAATCTGGAGCGCCATCAATCAATTTATATCATGTCGACCTGCCATGGGATGTGGAGTGCAGGCGGGATGTTGGGCTCTGGTCTGGCGGCCGTACTGATCCGGCTGGGTGTTGATCCGGCCTGGCATCTGACGGCAATTGCGGTGGTGGTCTTGCTGGGCTCTGTGTGGGGGCTCAAGCCCTGGCTGACTCAGATTCCGGAGGATCGCCGGGCGTCCGAAATGCGTTCTGGTCGCCCCGGGTTTGTTTGGCCCAACCGGCTGCTGCTTTTCATGATTCTTATTGGCGTGTGCATAAGTTTGGGGGAAGGGGTTGCTTTCGACTGGAGCGCCGTATACCTTCGGGAGGAATTGGGTGCCCGCCCGGCCCTGGCAGCCTTGGGCTTCACCTGTTTTAGCATGAGCATGATGGCTATGCGGTTTACCGGCGATGTATTGATTCCCCGCTTTGGCGAACAGCGCTTGCTCTACTTCAGTGTGCTTACATCCGCATTGGCTTTGTTGATTGTAGTTCTTTCCAATACCGTTTGGATGGGCATTTTGGGCTTTTTTGTTTTGGGGGCCGGAGTAGCCTTGGGTGCACCTATTTTATTTAATGCCTCGGCGCGGGTGCCTGGCTATGCGCAGGGGGCCGGACTGGCAACGTACGCCACCTTTAGTTTTATGGGCTTTTTGGTTGGCCCTCCGCTGGTGGGTTATTTGGGCGAGGCATTTGGCTTGCCCTGGGCCTTCGCCTTGGTGATTGTACTGTTGCTGACTTCTGTGTTGGCTATACGGTTTGTACGGACGGAGGGAGTAGGGTAGGATGAAACTATTGATGGGGCTAGGGCTTGGCAAGGAGTCAAGAGAAACTTAAAACAACCTTTAAGGTGATTACAACATTCACATACGTGACCCAAGTCTTATGCTGGGTGTCTTCAAAAAGTAGTTATCTTTGTAATTGGGCCCTTAATCTTAGACCCTTGGAAACACATTCCGAATCATGATAGGAGCACACAATGAAGTTTTTGGCTAGAAGATGCATGGTTAAGCACGCAGTCTTCCGTTGAAAACATATGAATGCCTAAAATTGAAATGTACAGCATTAGGCATGTTCCATATTGCTAGTCTATGTTGCACGTAGGCAAAGCAATAATGTACAAGAATTGTAGCCTATAAAATTTATTGAATGAAAAGAGTATTTTTTACGATCCTGCTTTTATTACTGTGGAGTTTTACATTTTCTCAAAATTATATTGAGATTTTCATTCAACAGTATGAATTGATGAAGCCAAAAGATCAAGAGAAGGTTGATAAATATATTAATTATTTTTTATGTCAGTATTCAACTAAGAATTGGCAGGTGTACAAGAATCCTAATGAGGCACGAGTAAAGGATAATGGATATACCGAGATAGCCCAGAATCTAACAAGCATTAAAAAGAAGTATAAGATAGAAAACTCTTTTGTAATAGATTATTTACTTGCCATAAATATTTCCTATAAGGGACGAGACCCTTATTATTATTCTGATTTATATGATGTCAGTAAGAATACAAGGTTCCAGGATGATAAAGAAGTATTCGACTATCTAAATGATAAGTATGATTTAATTGAAAACTATATAAATTACCCATTGTCATTTGAAACTTTTACAAATCATAAAAATAGAACTCATAGCCTATTAGCGGCATACTATTTAAATAGAGTTCAACTGGAATTTGTCAAAAGGGGGAATTTTACCTTAATTAAGAATGGGTTTGATTTAAAAAAGTTGGAAAAAGAGAATAAGGTAATTTCTGAGATTTATGATAATTGTGGGTGTTATAGTGATAATAAAAGGTGGGTGAATAATGTTGCACAACAAGTTAGAGATAAACGAAATGGAATGCTAAATGGAAATTATCAAAAGGCAAAAGAGGCGTTAACGCAAAGCCAACTCCAAAACATAATAGTTAGCGATTTGAATGCATCTGAAATTAAAGGTCGGATTGATGAGGTGTTCAAAATTGAAGCATTGAATAAGTATATCCAAGTTTACAAGTATTTTGACAATGATAAAAACAACAAGGTTAGGGTTGAAAATGACATGTATTTAAGAATATATGAGTCAGAAAAAGATTTTATAACAGATCAATTAAATCTTGAGAGTTTGCCCAAGAAAAAGAGTAGTCGTTTAGGTTATTTTGTAAACTTTAATAATCTTGTAAGTTTTCAATTAAAGCCAAGTAATTGTACATTTATTAAAGAAGAATATGCTGGTGATTTAGAGTTTACATCATCTATTACGACCAAAACTAAGGTGCATTATTTCAATTATGTGTATGACTGTGAATGTGACATTAATAAAATCTTATTCGTTCAGGAATTGGTTTCAAAGAAGGTTGAAATGCCCTTGGAAGATTACGTGAGATCAGATTCAGTCAAAACCAATGAAATGGTAGTTATACTGGAAGTAAAGGGTGAAACTCGGGTTATGGAATGGGCGAAGAACCTTGGGAAGGCATTGGCTAGTGCTCAAGGTACAGACGGTCCTTCAAAAGCAAGCGGTTATGAAATATTTATTAATGAAGGAAACCATTCTATTAGAAAAGACAAAGAGAGCAGTGCTTTTGTTATAAATATTATTGATGGAGGAATTTTTTCTTCAAATGTGGATAAGGATTCATACCTGGTAACATATAAAAGTGGTTCACAATCATGGAGTACGAGTGACCCATTTAATGATTCTTTAAGTGATGTGGCTAATAGGCTCACTAGTGCTTCTGAAATAGAAGTAACTATCAATTATAAAAAGTATAAAGGAGATTCTCCTAAATCCTTTAAGGCTAAAATCAAAGAACCGGGTTGGTACAGTATCAATATTTATTGATAGACAAACATGAATACTCCCCATAAATAAAGGTTCCCTTTACTTATGGGGAGTATTCCATACAGTGTGTCAAGGCTTGCGGAATACTCCAAATATGGAGGAGTTTGATCAAAGTCAATTTGAAGTATTTTGGCCAACAAAATTCATTGTTAATCCATACATCAATGAATACCGACAGCACTCTTATATAAAAAAATCTGTAGAGCAGTTTTTATCTAAAAACTCAAATGTTCTTCTTTTTGAACTTCATTTTAACCATTTATTGTAGGAAAGGCTTTTCATTTATTTTTAATTAAAAATTTAGTTTATAAAATAAACTAGTTTATATTTGTGTTCAAGATAAACCATTGAATACTAAATGAACCTATTGGGCTATGAAAACAAACGAAGAAGCATTTAATCCGGAGCAAAGTTTGCGGGTGATCCGGGAGACGATTGATTTGGCAAAAGGGAGCGTTCGCGAGAGCGGGTTCCATTTTTTGCTTTGGGGCTGGCTGGTTGTGCTGGCGGGGCTTATCGAGTATTTTGGCCTCCCGGCTTTGGGGCGTTCCGTGCACTGGGTCTGGGGGATTATGCCCCTGATCGGTGCACCCACTTCCATTGTGTACGAATGGCGGCGCAACAAACTGCGCGGCCCCAGAAACATTATCCGCGACTGGTACGGACAAGTGTGGATGGCCTTCGGAATTTCACTTGCAATTGTAATTGCCCTGAGCATCCATTTCAGAGTAGGCCCTATACCATATATTCTGTTGCTTGCCGGAACGGCAACCTTTATCTCCGGCACGCTGTTACGCTTTCTCCCGCTCAAACTGGGGAGCATGGCCTTTTGGTTGGGTGCATTGATTTGCATTCCGGTTCCCGTTGAAACCCACATTCTCATTGAAGTTGTTGCGACCATTTTGGGCTACCTTGTGCCGGGATATATGCTGAATTATAACGAACGAAAAAAGGATGTTTAAATCGCTGGACCCACTGTTTATGTCACAGCTTCGGCTTGCCATTGTATCGCATTTGGTTGTGGTTGGGGAAGCAGATTTTTCGGAGTTAAAAGAAAAAACCGGAGCCACAGCAGGCAACCTGAGCATCCAGATCGGGAAATTGCAGCAGGCCGGTTACCTCGAAGTAGAAAAGACCTATAAAAACAATTACCCCCTCACACTCTGCCGCATTACCAAAACAGGCATCCACGCATTTGAAGCATTTTACGACAACCTGAAAACGTATTTTGATAAGCCCCCGGAATCGTAGTCGGGCGGGGAGTTAATCCCATTTTATCCATATAAAAATTTTACCGAGGCGGCTGCATGCGCGTCTCCCTGCTTTCTGTTGCCTATGCATTGGCTTCGGACCAGGAATCTATATATCTGTTCACTGGAGGCATCGCTTCCACAAATTCATTTTTATGAAAAACATACTCGTATTGCCCCTGCTTTTGGTTGCCTTCTTGCAATCTGTTCACGGTCAAAGTTCCCTCAAGCCCCATCCTGATATGCTCCAGGCAATGGAAAAAGTCGGATTTATGGAAGGCGTCTGGAAAGGCAGCGGGTGGATTCAAATGGGCCCAATGCGGCATGAATTTATTCAGTACGAAACCGTTTCCTCCCGCACCCTGGGAGCAGTCCTGGTCATCGATGGGAAAGGACTGAATGCGGAGGATACAACGGAGGTGGTACACGATGCATTTGCTGTCATCTCGTACAACCTACAGGAACAGAAATACATGATGCGCGCCTACCGCGGCGATGGCAACTACGTGGATGCAGATTTTGAGGTAAAAGAGGATGGTTCCATCGTGTGGGGCTTTTCACATCCGATGGCCGGACAAATCCGCTACACCATTCGCAACGAAGACGGGAAATGGACAGAAAAAGGCGAAATGAGCCGGGATGGATCCAATTGGATGCACTTTTATCAATCCACACTCGAACGGGTAGATGAGTCAAAATAATAGAGGATGTCTAAATTTCAATTCTGAGGCGAAGTCGAGCAAATTTTGTTTTTATTAAGGCAAATTTTGCAGTCGCATACGGGTAATTCGGCGAAAAATTTAACGTAGAGAAAAACCAAATTTGCCGAATGTAGCCCAGAAATTGAATTTTAGACATCCTCTATGCTGAGAAGTACTAAACGAGTCCTTCCCGGACGAGGTCGTGCAGGTGAATGATACCAAGGTACTTGCCAGCCTCTTCCACAATCAGCTGTGAAATGGAATGCTGGCGCATTTGAGTCAGCGCGTCAATTGCCAGGGCTTCCGGACCGATGGTCTTGGGGCCCTTACTCATTATTTGAGCTGCCTGCACATCCTTCATTTCCCGGTTTTGTACCAGCATACGACGAAGGTCGCCATCCGTTACGATCCCGATGATGGCTTCGTTCTGGTCGAGTACGGCAGTGGCGCCGAGGCGCTTGGAGCTGATTTCAACGATGACATCCTGAAGCGAACTTTCGGCATGCACCGTGGGTTTGCCGTTGAGGATGTACAAATCCCGAACCCGGAGGTAGAGTTGTTTGCCCAGGGCGCCACCCGGATGGAATTTTGCAAAGTCGTCCGGACTGAATCCCCGGAGCGTGAGCAGCGCCACGGCGAGTGCATCGCCCATAGCCATTTGCGCGGTAGTGCTGGCCGTTGGGGCCAGGTTGTTGGGGTCTGCTTCCAGTTCGATGGGGGTCCAGAGCAGGTAATCGGCCAGTTGGGCCAATGTGGAGTTTTGCTTGGCCGTCATGGCGATCAGCACGTTGCCAAAGTTTTTAACCAGAGGGGCGAGCACCTTGATCTCCGGTGTTTCCCCACTTTTGGAAATGCACAGCACAACGTCCGATTTCTGAACCATTCCCAGGTCGCCGTGGATGGCATCTGCGGCGTGCAGAAACAAAGCGGGCGTTCCGGTAGAGTTCAGGGTTGCGACGATTTTCTGCGCAATGATTGCGCTCTTGCCGATGCCGGTGAGTACCAGTCGCCCATTGGCTGCTACGATTGACTCCACACAGGAAAGAAAATCGGGAGTCTGATCCAGGCTTTTGGCCAGGTTCTGAAGCGTTTTTGCCTCAATTTCAATCGTTTGGACTGCGGCGCTGAGTATTTTTGATTTCAATTCCAAGAGCAGGTGTTTAAAAACTATATTTTGTTTGGAGGGACAAAGAACGGGCTTTTCCAAATAAATAGCGGATTGTAAGTATTTTTTTACAAAAAAAAGAAGTAAGCGTTTTCTTTTTTTGAAATAAATTTTACTATCTTTGGCGGCTTTTCCAGACAGGGCCATCAAAATTCGGGTTTTTCAATCTATCCAAGGGCCTGACTGGCCCAAAAAAATTCCCTCCATTTACCAAAGACAATACCAAGGAGGCTCCCCGGAGCCTTGTTTTCATTTTAAAAAAAGTACTTTAAAATTGGAAGGTCTGGAATAAAAGAGCTAACTTCCGCTTACGATATAAGGTACACATCAGCATAATATTTAAGGATACAGAAAGATGAGTGCAGCGACCGCAGAGAAAGATTTGCTTTTAGATAGTCTTCAACGCTTTTTCGGCTTTGACCACTTTAAAGATAATCAACGAACCATCATTGAGAGTTTGTTGAAAGGGGAGGACACGTTTGTAATCATGCCCACCGGAGGTGGAAAAAGCCTGTGTTACCAATTGCCGGCACTTATGCTGGATGGGACGGCGATTATTATCAGTCCTTTGATCGCCCTGATGAAAAATCAGGTAGACAGCATTCGCAACTATGCTTCCCAGGATGATATTGCCCACTTTTTAAATTCCTCGCTTACCAAAGCGCAGATGAAAAAAGTGAAACAGGATATTACCGATGGCAAAACTAAATTGCTGTACGTTGCACCTGAAACACTGACTAAAGAGGAGAATATTGAATTCTTCGGAAATACGAATATTTCTTTTGTTGCTGTGGATGAAGCCCACTGTATCTCAGAGTGGGGACACGATTTCCGGCCGGAATACCGACGCATCCGCTTGATGCTGGATTCCATCGCCCGGGAAGTACCCATTATTGCACTCACAGCCACCGCTACTCCAAAGGTGCGCCAGGATATCCTGAAGAACCTCAACATGTCGGATGAATGCACCTTTATTTCATCCTTCAACCGGGAAAATCTTTTTTATGAGATCCGCCCGAAGATCAAGAAAGACCAGACGATCAAGCAGATCATTCAGGTGATCAAGGAGGAGTTTAGAAATGAGTCGGGCATCATTTATGTCCAAAACAGAAAAACGGCAGAAGACCTCGCAGAAATGTTGTCGGTCAACGACATTCGATCTGCGCCCTACCATGCCGGTCTGGATCCCAAAACCCGCTCTGCTACCCAGGATAATTTCCTGATGGAAAAAATCGATGTCATCTGTGCCACCATCGCGTTTGGTATGGGTATCGACAAGCCGGATGTACGCTTCGTCATCCACTACGATATGCCCAAGAGCATTGAAAATTATTACCAGGAAACCGGCCGAGCCGGTCGCGACGGGCTGGCCGGAAAGTGCATTGCTTTTTACAACTATAAAGATATTCTGCGCCTGGAAAAGTTTCTACGGGATAAACCCGTAGCAGAACGTGAAATGGGCGCACAGCTCATGCAGGAGGTTGTTGCCTATGCGGAAACTGCTTCTTGCCGCCGCCGCTTCCTGCTCCACTATTTTGGTGAAGAATTTGAGGTTGATCGCTGTGGAAAAATGTGCGACAACTGCAAGTCGCCCAAGGAAAAGGTAGAGGTGCAAACTGAAATGACCCAGGTGATTCAGTCTATTCTCGACCTGAATCAAAACTACCTGATGAAAACCATCGTGGATTTCATTACCGGTAATGCCACCAAGGAAATGAAAGATTTCCGGTTTACCGAGAAAACACTGTTTGGGGTAGGGAAGGAGCAAAATGAAAATTTCTGGAACTCCGTCCTGCGCCACGCCATGGTGCACAACCTGATTTATAAGGAAATCGAGCAATTTGGTTTGCTCAAGGTCACCGATGCCGGACACCGATTCCTGAAAGATCCATTCCCCATCCACATTACCGTCAACAACAACTTCGAAGGCGGAGATTACGACCTGGAAGAAGAAAAAGGCGGGACAGCTGTCCTGGATGAAGTGTTGATTGGTATGCTCAAGGACCTGCGCCGCAAAATCGCCCAAAAGAACAACCTGCCACCCTATGTGGTGTTCCAGGATCCAAGCCTGGCAGAAATGGCAACCCACTATCCGATTTCCATTGAGGACATGACAAAGATTAGTGGGGTTTCTCTTGGTAAGGCACAGCGGTATGCCCAGCCTTTTGTCGAACTCATCCAGCGGTATGTTGAAGAAAATGAGATCGAACGGCCAATGGACCTCACGATCAAAACGGTAGCCAATAAGTCCAAACTCAAAGTGGCTATGATTACCTCCATCGACCGGAAAATTCCGCTGGAGGATATTGCCAAATCCAACAACCTGACCTTTGAGGAACTAATGGATGAATTATACGGCATTGTGCAGTCGGGCACCAAATTGCAACTGGATTATTTCCTGAATAAAGCGGTGGACGAATACGTCCGCGAAGACATTCTCGAATATTTCAAGGAGGCTACCACAGACGATCTCAATGTTGCGTATAATGAGTTGAAAGAAGAAGAGATCACCTTTGAAGAAATTCAGTTGATGCGTCTTAAATTCTTATCCGACAACGCAAACTAAGACTCACTCGCTCGATACGTAAAACGCGATTATTCGGAAGGTATCCGGATAATCGCGTTTCTGTTTGTGGCAATTTAACATGGGGCGCTAGCCCTATAATCTTCGTAGCACTGTGGATGTTATACCACGATTGAGGGGCGTAGCCCTGACATCTTAGCGCACAAATTTTTGGTATTACTTGTCAGGATTGAATGCCCTGTGATTGAGAGCAATAAGATGTCAGGGCTACGCCCCTCAATCGTGCTCTTTTGACTTTGCTACGAAGATATCAGGGCTACGCCCCTTATGAAGGTTTAGTGCCGATTGCAGCACAAACACAAATTCCCAGATAGGCTCTTAGTTTTTTGAGTTTATCAGGAATCAGGAAAGGTCAACCTTTGGTCTTGTTGTCAAGTAGTCTAAGCTAAGTTGATCTACTTTTTCTCGAAAACCTCCACATATTCAGAGGGTATGGCCATTCGGTACCATTTGCCGTCAATTTGGCGCCAGTAGGTTTTGTTGAGCACATACATGAGTTTGCCATCCGGCATATGCCAGTCGGATGAAATGAGCACCATCGCTTCTTTCTCAGGCTTTTCCACGATGAGTTCAATGGTATTTCGAACCGGATAGCTCTCGTTTTTTAGGTTCAGTGTAAGGTTGTTGAAATAGTCGAGCGCGAGGCTGTCGGCATTTTCCCTGGGGTCAATAAACGGTTTGACCCGGTTTAGAAACGCGTCTTTTTCAATTGTTTTCTCTGAAAGCAGGCTGGAAAATTCTTTTACAGTAGTTTTCAGGCTTTGTGCGTTCAACGCAAAACCGCATAGCAGAAAGAAAGCCAGGCTTCCAAATGTTTTAAGTAAACTTGTTAAGGCATTCATATAAAAAGGATTGAGCCCGTTGAAAGGGTAGTAAAAATACGTGTTAGAAAGGGTTGCTTGCTTTGAATTCAGGAGCAACCCGGTGCCGGGTTCCCTGCTCGTAGGCGTAGGCCAGTTCGATCAGTACCCCTTCGCTCCACGCCCGTCCGAAAAAGGAAATTCCAACGGGCAGGCCATCAATCAGGCCCATGGGGACCGAAATGCTGGGGTATCCTGCAATTGCTGCCGGTGAACTGGAGTATACGCCATAGTGGTCTCCGACGGCCCAATCTGTTTTCCATGCAGGGCCACCTGTTGGTGCCACCAGGGCGTCCAGTTGGTATTGATCCATAATCCGGTCAATTCCTTTGGCCTGGCTGTATTCTTTTATTTGCTTCAGGGCCTGGAGGTAGGCGGGCTCCTGAAGGTCACCTTTAGCCTGTGCCTGGCTCAGCAGGGCGTGATCGAAGTAGGCCATTTCTTCCGGATCGGCCTGTGTTTGCCGGATGAGGTCGGCCAGGTTTTTCACCGGTGCATTCGGACCAAGTCCGGCGAAGTACGCATTCAGCCCGTCTTTGAATTCATACAACATAACTTCAAAAGATGGGGGCTCAATGTTTATTTCTGAAAGTTGTTCAATTTCAATGATGGTGGCACCGGCTGCTTTGAGAAATGCGATGGCTTCTTCCATTTTTTGATCCGCTTTAAAGTGGATGCCCATCGGCTGTTTATAGAGCCCGATGCGTTTGCCTTTTAGTCCGTTTGGGTTTAGAAAACGGGTGTAGTCTTTCGCGACCTTCCCCTGGCTTGCACTGGTTTTGCTGTCTTGTGGGTCTATTCCGGTGAGGGCATTCAGGCACAGTGCTGCGTCTTTTACGGTGCGTGCCATCGGACCGGGGGTGTCCTGCGTAAATGAAATAGGAATAATTCCGCTACGGCTGATCAAGCCGACGGTAGGTTTGATGCCTACAATTCCGTTGTTGTTTGCCGGACAGACAATGGAGCCGTTGGTTTCGGTGCCAATGGAGAGTACACACAGGTTGGCTGCTACAGCCACACCAGAGCCTGAACTGGAGCCACACGGGCTGCGCGTCAGGTCGTATGGATTGAGGGTTTGTCCGCCCAGTCCGCTCCAGCCGCTGGATGCATAGGTGCTGTGAAAGTTTGCCCATTCACTCAAATTGGATTTTCCCAGAATAACTGCCCCGGCTTCCCGCAACCTGGCTGCGACCCAACTATCCTGCAAGGGAAATGAATTGGCCATCGCTCGTGCTCCGGCGGTTGTTGGCATTTGGTCGTGGGTGTCAATGTTGTCTTTTAAAACAACCGGAATGCCATGCAGGGGGCCGCGCAGTTTTCCCTGTCGGCGCTCTTCATCCAGTTGTGTTGCAATGGCCAGTGCATCCGGGTTTAATGTCAGGATGGAGCGGAGGCTTGGTCCGTTTTGGTCGATGCGTTCTATCTCGGCGAGGTAGTGCTGGACGACTTCCTGGGTCGTAAACCGGCCTTCTGCGTATCCGGCTTGCAATTGGTCAATGGTTACTTCCTTTAAATTCATAGTTCCGGAGTGGTTTGATGTGCACTGGAAAAGGGCCATCGAGAGGAATAGGAGTGCCTGAAGTTGTTTCATGCGTTTAAAATTTAAAAGCCTGTTTACGATCTTTGGCTGACCAATAAACAGGCTTTTTTAAAAAAAAATAGCTCCAAACAGGTTCTTAGCCTTTTTTACGAGCAAATTCCTGCATCAATTCCACAAGTACTTTTACCCCGGCACGCGGGAATGCATTGTAGATGGAAGCGCGGAACCCTCCAACAGAGCGGTGGCCTTTGAGTCCGACCAGTCCATTGGCTTTGCACTCGTTCAAGAATTCGTCTTGCAGGCTTTCGTATCCTTTTTCCATAACGAAGGCAACGTTCATCAGGGAGCGGTCAGGCTTTGCTGCTGGCCCGAAGAACAGTGGGTTGCTGTCAATTTCATTGTACAGGAGCCGGGCTTTTGAACGGTTTTTCCGATCCATAGCCTCAACACCTCCCTGACTTTTCAGCCAGCGCAGCGTAAGCAGGGAAACAAAAATAGGAAATACCGGAGGGGTATTGTAGAGTGAGTTCTTGTCGATAAATGTCTGGTAATTCAACATCGCTGGCAAGGTGCGGCGTACGGTGCCTAGCATATCTTCCCGGATGATGACGCAGGTTACACCTGCAGGGCCGAGGTTTTTCTGTGCACCGGCGTAAATCATTCCGTATCGCTCTATGTCAATCGGGCGGCTCAGAAAATCGGAAGACATATCGCACACGATGGGTACATCGGTTTGTGGGAGTTTTTTCAGTTGGGTCCCGTAAATGGTGTTGTTGCTGGTAAGGTGCAGGTACTTGGCGTTTGCCGGCACTTTATAGCGTTTTGGGATGTGGGTATAGTTGTCCTCTTTCGAAGAGGCCAGTACCTGGGTTTGACCAAAATTCTTTGCTTCTTTAATGGCTTTATTAGCCCATGCTCCGGTATCCACGTAGGCTGCGGTTTCATCTTCGTTCAGCAGGTTCATCGGAGCCATAAAGAATTGGGTGGATGCACCACCGGTCAACCAGAGGACTTTGTAGTTGTCGGGTAGTTGAATTAACTCTGCTACCAGGGGGTTGATTTCTTCCATGATGGCAGTGAACTCAGGCCCACGGTGTGAAAGTTCCAGGAGGCTGAGTCCCTTGCCTTGGTAGTTGGCGGCTGCTTTGGCGGCTTCTCTAAGTACGGGCGCAGGCAGGATGGCTGGTCCGGCGGAGAAATTGTACTTTTTCATATACTAATATTAAGTAGTTGCACAGGATATTTTGGTCAGAATGAAAGCAGGTGTGCGGCCTGCCTGAAATTCCATTTTTGAAGTACACAAAGGTACTTCGTATTGCAATGAATGTCGAGTGGCCCGGCCAAAAGTTTCAGATGGAATGCAATTTTAGGTAGTCTGTTGAATCCATTGGTTTGGCCTGTCTAAATCCGGTAGGGTAGTGGCGAACGTATATACAAGTGAAATGACTTTAAAATTACAAAGCCCGGGCAGCCGGAAGAGGTTGTTTTCGTTCATCTAATGACCTGATTGGCTGTCAAAAAAAGGTTCAACAAAAATAAGGGTGGTTTTTTCTGCGGATGGGCAAAATACCGGGCTGAATGGGGGATTTTAACCGATGAACCCGGTTTTTTGGGGATTCAAGGTGAAACAATTTTCATTTTTTATTGAAAGTAATAAAAACTAAAGAATAATTCTAAATAACATAATTAATTGATTTACAGTGTTTTGAGTAAAGTATTGTTGTATGTACAATTAATTTTGTCTAAGATTAGCAAATATTTGTTGAAGTATAGTTTGTAAAAGATTAAACAAACATATATCTTTGAACCATCTTAAAAAACAAAAGGAGGAGATATGAATACCCTGGAGTTTAATAACAACCTAAATTCGCTGACCAGTCTGTTGCATTCTTTTGCATATAACCTGACGAAGAACTCGGAAGATGCGAAAGACTTATATCAAGAGACTACATTTCGTGCACTTTCAAATCGTGAGAAATTCCAGCCCGGAACGAACTTCAAGGCCTGGATGTTCACGATCATGAAAAACATCTTTATCAACAATTACCGGAAGAAGGTAAAGGCCAATACCATCCTGGATACCACAGATAACCAGTACTATCTCAATTCAGGAAATCACGCCGCGCCCAACTCTGCTGAAGGAGGAATTTTATTGAAAGAACTCAACAGCATGGTTGACTCTCTGGACGACAGCATCAAAGTGCCGTTCCTTATGCACTTCGAAGGCTTCAAATACCAGGAGATTGCCGATGAATTGGATCTGCCTTTGGGTACGGTTAAAAGCCGGATCTTCTTTGCCCGCAAAGAGTTGAAGGAAAAAGTAATGGCTAACTACGGTTTTCAGCCAAACTAATTTAGCAGATATAAACAGGCCTCGTGCCTGATCTGACAAATAAACACAAATCAGACTTCCCGGACTTTAGCACTTGCTGAAGTCCGGGTTTTTCTTTTTTAGGTGGAATTACAAACAGACTCAAAAAAGCACTACATACTCCGGGTACGCCCTCCGTCAACCGGCAGATTGATTCCACTGATGTAGCCTGCGGCAGGACTGGCCAAAAAAGCCGCAGCCGCAGCCACTTCTTCCGGGGCCGCAAATCGGCGGGCCGGTACCGAGTTTTTAAATTGTTCCTCAATTTCCTGCGTAGTCTTTCCCGATTTTTGCGCCCGGGTTTCAATAATGCTTACCAAACGATCGGTTGCAGTATATCCCGGCAGCACATTGTTTACCGTAACCCCTTTGGGGCCCACTTCATTGGCCCAGGTTTTAGCCCAGGATGCCACTGCCCAACGGGTTGTATTGGATACGCCGAGTCCGTCGATAGGCTCTTTCACCGAAGTGCTTATGATGTTTATTATGCGGCCATACCCAGCCTTTTCCATGCCGGGCAGACAAGCCTGTGCCAACTGCTGATTCACCAAAAGGTGCATTTGCAGGGCGCTTTCAAATGCTTCGGGTGTCGCTTGGGTAATCGGACCACCCGGAGGACCTCCAGAATTATTAATCAGGATATGTACATCCTGGCTTTGCAACAATGCATTGACCTTTTCCATCAATGCAGCCCGGTCGGAATAATCCGCCGCGATATAGCCATGCTGCTGTCCCTCCGGAGTGGGCAATTCAGCGACCAATTCCTGCAATTTGGATTCCGTGCGTGCAATGGCAATTACGGTGGCTCCGAGTTGAGCCAATTCAATGGCCGTGGCGCGACCAATTCCTGCGCTTGCGCCACCGACCAAAGCCGTTTTATTTTTAAGCGATGTATTCATAGAGCGTCTTTTCTTACGTATTCGGCAAATGTAATTATTTATCAGTTGTCAGTGGTCAGTAGTCAGTAGTCAGAATATTTGTCCTCCCCCTTGAAATAAAAACATCAACAAATCATCCAAGCCCGCCAGGGGCGCATCAACAATTCAACAATTTCAATAAACAAATAAACAGAGCCTCGCAGAGGCGGACTAAACGAATAAACAACGACTGATTACTGACTACTAATTCCATCAATTTCTGAAGAAAAATCGATGTTGGGGTTTTCTGCTTGCAGGAGTTGGAGTTTGTTTAGGGTGTCCCGGATGAATTTTTGATGCTGTTCGGATTCCGGGTGGAATGGCCGGTGGTCAATGGCCTGTTTGATTTTTTCAATCTGAACGATCTTTGCTTTGGTTGAAGCGGAGAAATAGCTGTTTTGAAAAGCATCCCAAATGTAGTTGATGGCTTCCGGACTGGGGTGGGTCATGTCTTCTGTGAAAAAGCGGTAGTCGCGCAGATCATCCAGCAGGAGTTCGTAGGAAGGGAAATACTGGACCCAGTCAAACTGCTGTTCGAGTGCTTCGCAACTGAGCAGGAGGCTGGCTTTGCTCCGCTGATTTTCAATGAATCCATCGCGCAGATGCCGTACCGGACTCACCGTCAGCACCACGCGCAATTCCGGGCGGAAGGCTTTTAACTTTTTCAAGATATCTTCCAGATTCGGATGATAAACTGGGTTGACAGGCGTTCGCGGGTAAAGGTATTGGCCGGTGCCTTGTGGCAATTGGCCACAAAAGCCTGATCCGATTGTTTTCGGAATGCCCATGCTGTACCCAGACTCACCAGGAGGGTATCTGTTTTTTCTAAAAAAAGCCTGGCCTCGGTAAGCGATTGATTGATTTTATTGAGGACCTCTTTTTTATCTGTTCCGGAAAATGACCCATGGTGATCCCAACTGTGCCACAAGCCGTTTATTTCCACCAAATCCGCTTCCTGGTAAAGGCGGTTTTCCAGGATCTGATTCAGCGTATTGGCTACAGAAACGGGATTAAACACAATGCCAAACGGATTTTGAAGGCAAGAAAATTTAGCCCGCTTGAGTCGGTCGCCGATGTTTTCTGTAAAACAAGAGCCGATCAAAATGAGCTGATTTGAGTGACTAATTTCAAAACTACCCTCGATTTTGGGCATTACTGTGCGAAAGGTTTGCATAAAGCCTATATTTTAAAGGGCAAACTTGCTACATTTACCCCGCCTTTTACCCAAACACATGGAATCAGTCTCATGAGTTTTCTTCAACGCCTCTTCGGAACAACCGGAGCTACAGCGGATCCGGCCATTCCTTTCGGAAGGTACTCGGATGCCTACAAATCCCAGGAGCAAATAAATGCCTGGGATAAGGCCATTGAACTGTTCGAACAAGGGCGCCCGATGCAGGCGTACCGGTCTTTTCTTATTTATTTAAAAGACGAACACATCGAAAACATCCGTTGGGATGATAAAGGTACGGCCATTCACTTTGAATTTCAGCAGGGATCCCGGATGATTACCGGTACTGCCAACAGTGAAAAGGTCATTGTTGAAAGCAAAATAGCCAAGGCAGAGGATCTGAACGTGGGCTTTTTGCGTCGGCTCATGGAGCATAATTTCACCCTGAAGTTTTGCCGCTTTTCACTGGCCCCGGATAATTGCCTCTGTGTGGTTTTCGACTCCTCAACCGTCGATGGATCGCCCCTGAAATTGCTGCATGCCTTCCGTGAGCTGGCCATCAGTGCCGATAAGCAGGACGACCTGCTCCTGGATGAATTCAAGAGTTTGCAGGCTGTGCAGTCGGACCTGAACAGTGAAATACCCCAGGAGGAAAAAGAAGTAAAATACCGGTACATCGTTGATTCCATTCAGGAAGTGTATCGGGAATGGGAAGCCGGAAAACCGGACCCCAACCAATTCCCCGGCGGATATGCTTACCTGTGGCTTTCCCTTGCTTTCCGCCTGGATTATCTGATCCGCCCGGAAGGCTTTATGATGGACGTATTGGAGCGGATACACGGCATTTATTTTGCCAAGGACGAGCGAAATGTCCAGTTGAAACTACAAGCCATTCAGAAGGAGTACCAGAAGTTGCTCGACCGTTCGGCCGAAGATTTCTACAAAGAAATGTACCGCACGCGGAGCACTTTTGGAATCAACCCACCGGTGACGATGGACCGGATAAAAAGCCTGATCGAAGGGGAGTTGCCCAATATGGATTGGCACCTGAACCAGAACCACAAGGCCCTGGCTCTTGCGGTTCCAAAATACATTGTCGGCTACGCCTTGTTTCATTTTGCACCGCCCAAGCCGGTACGGGATTTATTCCATCTGTTTTTTAAGCTGACCGAAACCGGATTTTTCCGGGATTTGGGTTTTCAGGTTCCAGAGGTGGAAGCCGATGGCAGTATAGATAAACGGGCCCTGAACAAGGCTTTTAAGGCAATTGTGGCGGCCAACAAGGCGGAGTACCCCAAGTGCAAGCCCGATGCATCCAAATTGAATTACTCCGGTGAGGCGCCCTTTGCGAAGTCTTACCTGGAAATGATAAAAGACCTGGATTTAACGAAGGCAGAATGAGTGATTTTATAGAACTATATCGCGATGTGATCGTTCAGATTGCTACCCCCTACAGTACGGGGACCGGGTTTTATCTTAAATCGCAAAACCTGATTGTTACCAACCACCATGTGGTGGAGGGCAACCGCCGTGTCATCATTGAAGGTGCCCGCTTTTCCAAGCAATTGGTAAATGTGCGGTACACCGACAGGAAATACGATTTGGCCTTCCTGGAAGTGCCAGGCGGATCTGATGGCGTTCCCGGTGTGCAGCTGGCGGATGCTGAAAAAACGCTGCGCGAGCGCGATCCGGTGACGGCAATTGGCCATCCGTTTGGCTTGAAGTTTTCTGTAAAAAGCGGGGTAATCTCCAGTACCCGTGAGGTAATGAACAGCATTCCATACCTCCACATTGATGCCGCGTTGAACCCGGGCAATAGCGGAGGCCCGCTGGTGGACAACGATGGTGATGTAGTCGGTGTCAATACCTTTATTATCCGGGATGGCGACAACATTGGTTTTTCCCTTCCTGTGCAGTTTTTATCCGAAGCCATTTCCGATTTTCACCGGGTGCATTCCGACCATGCCAGCCGCTGCCTTGGCTGTGCCAACGTAGTAAATGAAACCCAGGTTGATGCCGGTTTTTGTTCGCATTGCGGGCACAAAGTTGAACTCCCGGGCAACCTGGAGGAGTATGTGCCGGTTGGTATTTCCCGAACGATTGAATCCATCATTGAAGGTGCCGGGTACGATGTGCCGCTTAGTCGTTGTGGTCCCAATGCCTGGGAAGTGCGTCAGGGCAGTGCAAAAATCACGGTGACGTACCACGAAAAATCGGGCTTGATGACCGCCGATGCGGTGTTGTGCAGTTTGCCAAAAGAAAACATCAAGCCTTTGTACGAATACCTGTTGCGTGAAAACCACAAAAACGAAGGCCTTACCTTCAGCGTTCACGAACAGGACATCCTGCTTTCGCTGTTGATTTACGACCGCTACCTGAATCAGGATACTGGCCTCGCCCTGCTCAAACTCCTGTTTGAAAAAGCAGATTACTACGACAACATTCTCGTCGATCAGTATGGGGCTTCCTGGAAGGAAGAGTAGAGGGGCTATTCAGTAACTATCAGTTTATGTACTTCTGTTTTTCCGTCCAGATTGAGTAAGATTAAATACACGCCAGTCTTGGATATACCTGAGACTTGTATTTTGTATTGCAGGTCTGGGCTTGAAGAATAGGAAGCAATTGCCGTGCCCAGCGCATTGAAGATTTGCACATGCACCAACTTGTCATATTTATTGTTCAAACTTAGAAAGAACGGTATATGTCGGTGTACGGGGTTGGGATAGATTTGGACCCTGCTTGCAGGTGTTGGAGGACTGAATTCCTTGCTAGTGCACATTTCAGTTGCTTCAAACACACCAATATCTATAGTGTCAAATACGATGCGTTGCATACTTGCCAGGTCAAGTTCAACGTCAAGGCTATCGGCCCAAAAGTTATTTCCGGCATTTATCAATGGAGAACATTTTTCAGGATAAAATGTGGTATCAGTGAACATGGGGTCCATGTCAAAAAGCATGTTTTCACCACAGGTGGATTGGTTGTCAAAATAACAATCCGGTTTGCTCAAAAGGCAGTGGTTTACATAATAGCCATTTACATAAAACGGATTGAATGAATTATTGTAAAAAATGCGTTTGATCTCAGTTGTATCAATAATTACACTGTTGTAAACATTAATGAAATTGTACTTGGAAATGGAATCAAAAGTCGGAAACCAGTTTTTATTAAACACATAGGTTGAATTATCGTTGAATACGCAATTGACAAAGGTAGAATTACTTTTATCGGTCTGCCCGGAGGTTAATGAATAGCCTCCTCTATTATTTGAAAAAATAGTATTGACCACACTGACATCATTGGTTGCATCCCCATTGCCGCTGGATCTGATGGAAATTGCCCCACCTCCAGGAACATAAATACCTCGATTCCACCGGAAGCGGGAATTAGAAACCTGCACGTTTAGGGAGCCATTATCTGTGTTGTAAATAAATACGGCAGCCCCTTCTACATGCGATCGGTTACCAATAAATTCACTTTCCAATATATTGATGTTGCAAGTATTTTCATAGCCAGACCGAATAAGTAGTCCTCCTGCTTCGTTCGAAGAATAATTCTGCTCAAATCTACATTGGTCAATATCAACATCCAGAAATTTTGGGTTTAGAAAAAAACCATAATCCTGTATGGCGGCACCTCCTCCAATTGCTGAATAACAATCCCGAAAGGTTGAATTTTTTAATTGCACGGATACGTCCATATCGGCCACTTTCAAATTAAGTCCCCCACCTTCAAATCCAATTTGGGTAGAATCCTTTTCAAACAGGCAGTTTTGAATTATCAGGGTGCCCCCAAAATTTTCCAAGGCCATTCCGCCTCCATTTTCAATATTAGATTTGCACTTGATAATTGAACACGAATCGAAGACAATTGAATTATTTGGGAGCGTATGCCCATCAATAAAAACACCTCCTCCATTGTATTGCGCGGTACTATTTTGAAATACTGAATTTCTGAATTGAGTCACTGGCAATTTTCCATTGAATCCGGTAATTGCACAACAAGCTCCCCTTGCAGCGTAGTTTTCGAGAAAAGTACAATTTGAAATAGTTGCGTATGAAGAATCAGGTTGATTGGATGTATGTATCCAAATGCCACCACCCCGATTATTGGTGCCATTCCCATTTGCAAATCCATTTTTAATAATGAATCCATCCAAAAGTGCGCCTTGGTTCCCATCTTTAATTACAACTACATGATAGGAGTTGTCTGAAGCAGAATTGAGGTCACCAATATTTCCATCAAGGATTGTTTCTCCAAGTGTAAAATCTCTTTGAGAGGGGTTCGTTTCTACGCCTGTAAATCCCCCAAACACGCGTACCTGTGAAGGGATTTCAAACGAGTTATTTCGCTCCTGAGTTGTGGTAGGCTTATACACACCGTTTGCTACCCAAATCTCATCCTCGGGAAGCGCTACTAAGATTGCAGATTGCAAATCCTGAAACGCATTGTCCCAAGACGAACCGTTACCTAAGCCCGATGCATTGGCCTTTACAAAATGAGTATTTTGGGAAACAAGGAGTGTCGGGTAAAACAATAAAAGATAGAGGATGCCTTTCATGACTGGTTTTTTAGCGTATTAATTTTAAAATGGAGATCATGTGACTGTCCAATACGCTGTAATCTATGTAGTCAGACACAAATATGAATAAGAAAAGGATAAAAGATTAATGCCGAGCGTGGAATTGTATTTCGGTAGAATCCAACAATTCTTCCTATTTTTGCACTGCTCATCCGCATTGCAAACGGACTCTGAAGCAACAAATTATGAAGAAATACTTACACAACCGTGTCAACAGGCAGGAGCTAAAGCGCCGCCTGCAGGAGGACCATGAGTCTCGTACCACCATTTCCTTTTACAAGTACGTTCAACTTGAAAACCCTCAGGCATTCAGAGATCAACTCTTTGAAGCGTTTGAAGCCCTGGGCGTATTTGGCCGCATCTATGTGGCAGCAGAAGGAATCAATGCGCAAATTTCGGTTCCCAGTCAAAACCTGGAAGCGCTGAAAGAAACCATTTACGGAATCCCTTTTCTCAATGGCATTCGTTTGAATATTGCCATTGAAGACGATGGAAAATCCTTTTTTGCCCTGATCATCAAGGTCCGAAGCAAGATTGTAGCCGACGGGATCGATGATCCGGAATTCGACTCATCCAATTACGGTACCCACCTCAAGGCCGAGGAGTTTAATGCTCTCACCGATGATCCGGATACCATTTTGGTGGATATGCGCAACCACTACGAAAGCGAAGTTGGCCATTTTGAAAATGCCATCACACCCGAGGTTACTACCTTCCGGGAGGAGCTTCCCTATGTAGCCGAACTGCTCAGGGAGCACAAAGACAAAAACATTGTGATGTACTGCACCGGCGGTATTCGTTGTGAAAAAGCCAGTGCCTACATGAAATACCGGGGCTTCCCAAATGTCTTTCAACTCGAAGGCGGGATCATCGAATACGCCCGACAGGTGGAAAACAAGGGCCTGAAAAACAAATTCCTCGGCAAAAACTTTGTTTTCGATGAGCGCCTCGGCGAGCGCATCAGTCATGAAGTGATCGCACAGTGCCACCAGTGTGGTGCCCCTTGCGATGCACACACCAATTGCGCCAACGAATACTGCCACATCCTGTTTATTCAGTGCGATGCTTGTCGGGAAAAATACCAGGCGTGCTGTTCCGAAAAATGCAGTGACTTCATGCAGTTTAGCGCAGAAGAACGGAAAGAGCGCGCCAAGTCTATGCAGTTCAACGGCAGCACCTTTGGGAAAGGCATTTATCGGGCCTTCCAGGCCGGGAAAGGTTCCATCCTTTTGGGCGATTGGGGCGATCCAAAGCAAGTGCTTGAAAAGCCGATCGAAGCAGAAGGATAGGTCTGGTTTGGTGGTTTAATGCCTGTTTGGGATTTTGAGTTTATACATCTTATTGGTGGTGAATTGAGATTCGACATCTTTATGTATTTTCGCCTTTGCACTCAAACTCTATGAGATTATGGCTAAAGCACCAAAAAAATCCGGGAAAAAAGCAAGTTCAAAAAAAGCAGAAGCGCCGCAGGGGGCATCCGTTCAATCGGCCCACCATGCACCGCCTTTTTTGCTAAACCTGAAATTGCAAAGTATCCTGCTTTTTGTCTTTGCCTTTTTGCTGTATGCCAATACACTCAACCACGAGTTTGTATTGGATGATGCCATAGTTATCTCAGACAACATGTACACCCAGGAAGGGGTGCAGGGAATTCCCGGGATTCTGAGCAAGGATACCTTTTACGGGTTTTTCAAAGAAGAGGGAAAAGACGTCTTGGTTTCAGGAGGACGTTACCGTCCGTTAACCCTGGTTTTGTTCGCAACGGTGTATCAAATTGCCGGACCGAGCACCTTTGCATTCCACTTGCTAACGGTCTTGTTGTATGCACTTACCTGTCTGGTTTTGTACCGGACGCTGCATACCCTGTTCAAGCCCCGATTGGGTGATGAGCAAGCCGCCCTGTTATCCTGGATTGCCGCCCTGATTTTTACAGCCCACCCGGTACACACCGAGGTAGTTGCAAACATCAAAGGCTGCGATGAAATTGTAACCTTGCTGGGCAGCCTTTCCACCCTGTGGCTGGTGTTGAAAGCCATTGATACCAAGGAAATGAAATGGGCCTGGATCAGTGGACTGGTCTTTTTCCTGGCTTGTATGTCAAAAGAAAATGCCGCTACATTTGTTGTCGTTGCACCCCTGGCAGTTTGGTTTTTCCGCCCGGATGCACTGGAGGGTTCTACCAAGGGGCTTACCCGATATGCCATGCCTTTGTGGGTCGGTTTTCTGGTCTTTTTCATAATTCGTGGCACCATTTTGAACTGGAAGTTCGGCGATGCTCCAATGGAGTTTATGAACAACCCATTTCTCAAGATTGAAAACGGAATGTGGGTGGCTGCATCTTTTGCAGAAAAGTTTGCCACGGTGTTGTGGACTTTGATGAAATACATTCAGCTCTTGCTGGTTCCGCATCCACTCACGCACGATTACTATCCGCGCTACATCCCTTTGATGAATTTTGGGAACGGAGTTGTCCTGCTTAGTCTGGCTGTGCACCTGGGGCTTGCCTGGTATGCAATTAAAGGCATAACCAAACGGGACCCGGTTCGCTTTGGAATTTTATACTACCTGCTCACCCTCAGCATTGTTTCCAACCTGGTATTTCCCATTGGCACCCTGATGGGAGAGCGATTCCTGTTTATGCCTTCGGTGGGCTTTGCCATTGTGTTTGCCGCTTTGGTTCTTCGATTCATAAAAAACACCCAGACGGCTTTGGTCCTTACAGGGGTTGTTGCCGGACTTTTTGCCTTTAAAACCGTACTTCGAAATCCAGTTTGGCACGACAACGAAACCTTGTTTTTTGCAGATGCTGCTACGTCAAGCAACAGCGCAAAACTGCAAAATGCCTGTGGTGGAATCCGGTTTGATCAGGCTAAAAAAGCGCCACAAGGAGCGGAGCGGAATCGCTTGTTTGAAGAAGCATTTAAATACGCCGATCAGGCGCTGGATATATACCCAACCTACAAAGATGCCCTGCTTACCCGGGGTGGATCCAACCTCTATCTGGGTCGGTACGATGAAGCCGTTGCCGATTACCGGGAAGCCAGGCGAATTGCAGCCAAGGACCCGAAAATGGTCCAATATTTGGCAATAGCCCTGCGTGAATCCGGCCAGTATTATGGAGAGAAAAAGCAGGACATGGCCACGGCAATGAAGTTGCTCAATGAATCCTGGTCGCTCAACGATCAGGATGCTGGAACTGCACGCTTGATGGGTGTTGCCAATGGAATGCAACAGAAATCTGCAGAAGCACTCAAGTGGTTTCAGAAAGCAGCAGAACTGGCTCCGGAAGAGGCATCCATCCATTTTGATTTAGGAACCACCTATTACTTTATGGGCGATGCTGTAAACGGGAAAAAGTCTTACGACCGGGCCATTGAACTGGACTCAAGTTACGCAGAACGCGCCCGGGCCATGCTGGCTCCAAGGTAGCAGCTTGCTACTTGCCTGCGCGACCTTCTTCCAGGAAGTTTCTTACCGCACTGAAACTAACCGTTTGGTTCAGAAAATGCGCCTGTGCGGCCTGTGATTCTGCATCGGTAGCCTTAAGGTGATTCAGGATGTTGGTCAGGTGCATCTTCATATGTCCCTGCTGGATTCCGGTTGTAACCAGGGAACGAACCGCAGCAAAGTTTTGTGCCAGGCCCACGCTGGCCACAATGCTCATCAGTTCTTTCACGGAGGGTTTACCCAGGATTTCCAAGGCCATTTTAGCCAGCGGGTGCAGGGCGGTGAGCCCGCCTACCGTACCGAGGGCAAGCGGTAGCGTTAATTCAAATCGAAAAATGCCATTTTCTACCCAGGCACGGCTCAGGCTGCGGTACTGTCCGCTGCGGGAGGCATAGGTATGTCCACAGGATTCTACAGCGCGGAAGTCGTTGCCGGTGGCGATCACCACAGCGTCGATTCCATTGAAAATCCCCTTGTTGTGGGTTGTGGCCCGGTATGGGTCGATTTCAGCAATGCGGACTGCCGTACAAAAGCGGTCTACGGCTGCATGGCCGGGCATACCGTCGGTCCGGGCCAGGTCTTCCAATTCCGCTTCCGGGCATTCCACCCAGGCACGTACCAGGCATTCCGGGGTGTAATTGGAGAGAATGCACATGACCACTTCAACGTCACGGTCGGAGTCGTTCAGATCGGCTTGGGTTTCCAGGAATTGCTCGAGGTGGTCGCCAAAGTTTTCCAGCACGGAGTTGATAAAATTGGCTCCCATGCTCTCACAGGTTTGAAAGCGGGCCCGAATCTGGTAGTATTCCGGTTCCAGGTCGGTAAAGTTGATGAGTTCCATATCCAGGATGCCGCCACCACGGGCACGCATGTTTATGGTCAACTCCTCACTGGATTCGATGAGGTATTTTTGGATTGCCGGGAACAATTCCTGCAAGCGGAGCGGGTCGCCTCCCCAACGAAAGTGGACCTGGCCAACTTTGATGGTGTCAACAATTTCTGTGTGAAAACCACCCCGCGGGAGCCAGAATTTGGCTGCACTGGCGGCCGCTGCCACTACACTGCTCTCTTCGATGACCATGGGAACGGCATAGGTTTTGCCGTCGATCAAAAAGTTTGGAGCCAGGCCGAAAGGCAAGGGGAAGTTGGCCAAGGCATTTTCGGTAAACCCGTCCAGCACTTTTTGTTGTTGCTGGTCCTGGTATTTCCAGGAGTCCAGTGCTTGTACTGCCTCTTGTGGGTTGGGGCAAAAGTTTTCGGCGAGCCAGGCTATTTTCTCCTGTTTGCTGAGTTTCGAGAAGCCGGATATTGTTTTCGGCATTAGCGTAAAGTTGGTGGTGAGCAGGTACGTTCGTTTTGTTGTGCAGGTGGCTGGGGCCTCCGTTTTATTTTTTTTCTCTGAGTCTTAAATAGGCATAGGCCAGTTCCAAACCCCAGATTTGCGAAGCGACATATTCCTGCAGGGTTTCGTAGTCGGCTTGTGCGTGTTTGAGAAATCCGGATGCCTGACCATAAACAGCGGGCAAAGGGGATTTTTGGAGCAGGTAATAGCCATCCATAAAATCCCGTACGCCACCCGACATGATAAGGTGTTTGGTTTGCGGCTGGAATCCGGGTTCGCTGAGTATATCAGAAACACTTTGGAGCATGTTGGCCGCGGTATGACCCACTTGAGTAAAGTTGGCAAAAATCTGTTGTTTCAGTGGGTTGCCGCGAAGCAATTCGAGTTTGGCAAAGTTGGTTCCCCCTGCGGCTGCAAACTCAATGGCTGCTAGCGGGAGTTGGAGCAGCGCCCGCATACTGCGCGGGCCAAATCCCTGACCAACCTCCTTCACAATGATCGGCTTTTTTACAATAGAAAGCGATTCCTCAATGGTGTCCAACGGAGCGCGGGCAAATAAGTCGCCCTCGGGTTGCATGGATTCCTGAAGCGGGTTGACGTGTATGATCAGTCCGTCAGCATCCAGTTTTTCCAATAGTTCGGCTATTTTATCACCGGCTTTTTCTGCAAGCAGTTGCTCTAGTTGGGCAATTCCGAGGTTGGCAAAAAGCGGAGCGTCCGGCCCGATATCCGGGCGCACCTGAAAATCAGCCAGGTGTTCATCGCTGTAAAGCAATTGGCGACAAGATCCGAGGCCCATGCCCATCCCAAATTCTCCGCAGGCTCTGGCCAGGTTGTGGTTGATCACATTGGCATGTGAGGTGCCTCCGGTCATGCTGGAAACCCAAATCGGTGCACGCAGTTTTTTTCCTAAAAAATCAATTGGGGCCAGGCTGCCGGGCTTGGGGTGAGCAGCCAACATCGGTTCGTAGTCAAACCGTTCATCCAGCAAGCCCTGTTCTACCTGACTTTTAAATGCCAGGTCGATGTGGTCTTTCTTGCGTTCTGCTGCCGTTGGATCCAATTCGTGTGCTTCGGGTTTCATTGAAAGGCAAAATTAGTTAAGAGGATGTCTAAAATTCAATTTCTGGGCTACATTCGGCAAATTTGGTTTTTCTCTACGTTAAATTTTTCGCCGAATTACCCGTATGCGACTGCAAAATTTGCCTTAATAAAAACAAAATTTGCTCGACTTCGCCTCAGAATTGAATTTTAGACATCCTCTAGGTGTGCGTTCAAAATTCAATCTTGGCGATTGAAATCAAAACAGGCTTAGGGAATTTGACGTTTTTCAAAAGCTAAAAACAGGCTTGGTTAACCGGTTTTTATAGGGGTAGTCAGGGTAGTTTACTGGATGAAACAACACCTTATCCAAATAGTTTTTGGGCTTGTGTGTTACTCAGATTCCGGGCTTTAAGCGGATATCTTCATCTTGAAGTGCGCTTAATCTGAGAATTTAATGGGGGTAAAAGCCAGGCTAGAGTCAATTCGTTGGGTTCTTTACAACAAAAACAGGGGTAAAAATTCATTTTTGAGTGTCAAAGGCTGAAAAACCTGGGATGTGCTAAGAATATTTTTTCTACTTTTGCGCCGCTTTATGTTCTACGAACACGAAGCTGTGCAGAACGTCCAGATTTTTACTCAAAGTCAAGGTACGCTGTGCAAAAACATTGAACGAATTTCAGCTAAACACTTACATCGAAACAAAATGAGTTCATTACTTTACTTTTTACCGTTGTTTGGAGTTGTTGGCTTGTTGTATATGCTTATCCTTCAAAATTGGGTGAACAAACAAGACAGCGGCGATGAAAAAATGACGACCATCGCGAAGCACATTGCCGATGGCGCCATGTCTTTCCTGAAAGCAGAATACCGCGTATTGGGAATTTATGTTGTTGTTGCCGGCGCCCTCTTGGGTTGGTTGGGAACAATGGTTACAACCAGTCACCCACTGATTGTATTGTCCTTTGTATTTGGTGCTGCTTTCTCTGTATTGGCGGGCTTTTTGGGAATGCGTATTGCAACCAAGGCAAACGTTCGCACAACGCAGGCTGCACGTACCAGCCTTGCTCAGGCATTGAAAGTTTCCTTTAAAGGAGGCTCTGTAATGGGACTCGGTGTGGCCGGTCTGGCTGTACTTGGCCTGAGCTTACTTTTTGCCTTTTTCTTCCACTACTTTATGGGAGGAGAATATGGTGAAAACGGACACCTGGTTATGACCCGCGTACTGGAAGTACTTGCAGGCTTCTCTCTCGGTGCAGAATCTATCGCGCTTTTTGCCCGTGTGGGTGGTGGTATTTACACCAAAGCCGCTGACGTAGGTGCTGACCTTGTTGGTAAAGTGGAAGCAGGTATTCCGGAGGATGACCCACGGAACCCGGCAACCATCGCCGATAACGTAGGTGACAACGTAGGTGACGTAGCCGGTATGGGTGCCGACCTTTTTGGTTCATACGTTGCTACTGTGCTTGCTGCCATGGTATTGGGTAACTCGGTTATCCGCGACTCCAACGGCATTTCTGACGCATTCGGTGGCATTGGTCCAATCTTGCTTCCAATTCTTATTGCCGGTCTGGGTATTATTTTCTCTATCGTTGGTATGTTGCTCGTGCGCATCAAAGACGACGGAGAGGGAACAGAAAATACCGTTCAGCGTGCATTAAACATGGGTAACTGGGTGAGCATCGTGCTCACAGGTGTAGTTTGCTACCCTGTGATCAAGTGGATGTTGCCAGAAACCATGACCATGAACTTCTTTGGTGAAGGCTCTGTCGTAGTAAGCAACAACTATGTATTCTATGCAGTGGTTGTTGGTCTTGCTGTAGGCGCCATCATCTCAATGATTACTGAATACTACACCGGTCTTGGTAAAAAGCCGGTTATGGATATTGTACGCCAGTCTGCTACCGGCCATGCAACCAACGTAATCGCTGGTCTGGCTACGGGAATGCTTTCTACCTGGATGCCGATTGTATTGTTCTCCGGAGCAATTTGGGCAGCATACAGCCTCGCTGGATTCTACGGTGTGGCAATCGCTGCTTCTGCGATGATGGCAACTACTGCTATGCAGTTGGCTATTGATGCATTCGGACCGATTGCAGACAACGCAGGTGGTATTGCAGAAATGAGCGAACTTCCAAAAGAAGTACGTGGACGTACCGATATTCTGGACTCTGTTGGTAACACAACTGCTGCCATCGGTAAGGGCTTTGCAATTGCTTCTGCAGCATTGACAGCCTTGGGTCTGTTTGCCGCGTATGTCGACTTTACCGGTATCGACGGAATCAATATCTTCAAAGCCGATGTATTGGCTGCACTCTTCCTGGGTGGTATGATTCCTGTTGTGTTCTCAGCATTTGCAATGGAAAGCGTTGGTAAAGCAGCGATGGAAATGGTAAATGAGGTACGCCGTCAGTTCCGCGAAATTCCAGGTCTATTGGAAGGAAGCGGTAAAGCAGAATATGGCAAATGTGTTGAAATTTCAACAGCTGCTGCTATTCGCGAAATGATGCGCCCGGGCTTGATCGCAATCCTTACTCCAATTGCTGTTGGATTTGCAATGGGTGCAGAAGCACTTGGTGGATACATGGCTGGTGTAACTGTCAGCGGTGTATTGTGGGCGATCTTCCAGTCTAACGCCGGTGGTGCATGGGATAATGCAAAAAAGGCATTTGAGAAAGGTGTTGATATCAATGGTGAAATCTACTACAAAGGTTCCGAGCCACACAAATCAGCTGTGACCGGTGACACCGTTGGTGATCCATTCAAAGATACTTCTGGTCCTTCCATGAACATCCTGATCAAGTTGTCTTGCCTGGTTGGTTTGGCTATTGCTCCAATCCTCGGCGGACACTTCTACGGAGAACATGAAATCGACATGTCTCAACAAAATGAAACCAAAGAAATTATTTTGTCTAAAGCACCTGCTCAACAGGAAGCTGCTCCGATTAAATAAGATTCTGGTTTGTTGATATGGAAGCCCGGTAGCGATCTGACGATCCTGCCGGGCTTTCTTTTTATGTCTGAAAAATAAAAATCCAAGGCATAACTTGTTACAAACACAACAAAAAATAATCGACCTTTGCGGCATGGAAAACAGCATTTTCGAAACCCGATTCAAACTACCCGGACAAACCGCCTTCTACCGTGGAAAGGTGCGGGACGTCTATTCATTGGGCGATACCCTGATCATGGTTGCCAGCGACCGAATTTCTGCATTTGATCATATTTTGCCAAAACCCATTCCACACAAAGGGGCTGTGCTCAATCAAACGGCTACCTACTTTTTGGAAGCAACCAGAGACATCTGTCCCAACTGGCTTCAGGCTGCTCCTGATCCCAATGTTGCCATCGGTTATCGCTGTGAACCTATCCGCGTCGAAATGGTTATCCGTGCCTACCTGGTTGGCCACGCCTGGCGGGAGTATTCCAAAGGGAAACGCCTGATCTGCGGCGTTGCCATGCCCGAGGGTATGCGCGAAAACGATGCATTCCCGGAGCCGATTATTACGCCCGCAACCAAGGCAGATGAAGGCCACGATGAGGATATTTCAAGAGAAGAAATTCTCCGACAGGGAATAGTTGAAGAGTCGATGTATGTTCAAATGGAGCAATACACCCGGGCTTTGTTTCAACGCGGCACTGAAATGGCTGCACAACAAGGCTTGATGTTGGTGGATACAAAATACGAATTTGGTCTTGCCGATGGTCAGTTGGTGCTTATGGATGAAATCCATACCCCCGACAGCTCCCGGTACTTTTATGCCGATGGATACGAAGAACGTCAGGCAAAAGGAGAACGCCAAAAACAGCTCAGCAAAGAGTTTGTGCGGGAATGGCTCATGGAGCACGGGTTTCAGGGTCTGGAAGGACAGGCTATGCCGGAAATGCCCGATGCATTTGTTGAGGAAATCACGGGCCGGTACATCGAGCTGTACGAGCAGATTACCGGTAAGAAATTTGTGAAAGATACCAGCGCTGAGCCTGTTAACCGGATCGAACAAAACATCCTGAACTGGCTTTCAAGTCAATAGCAGGCCTGGAAATCAAAGACTATAAAAAAGCCCATGCCCGATTCCAAATAGGATCAGACATGGGCTTTTTAATTTTAGGCCACGAATGCTTTATACCATCCGGATGTACTTTCCGTACACCCATTGCCCCTGGGCAATCCGATGCCAGCCGGTGGCCGTAGTTTCCAGGATGTTGACCTGGTTTCCGTATTTTAACATACCAACTTTCGAGTTCGCGACAGAAGGACCGCTCCGCACATTGAGTGTGCTGCTGATCACCATGCCGTGTTTGTCGGAACTGACTCGTTGGATGTAATCGCCGTGTATATAGGTTTCATTTCCAATGCGCCACCAGGAACCGTGGTTTTCTAAAAGATAGACAATGTCGCCCTGGTTCAACCTACCTACTTTCGGATAAGTGGTTGAGGGGCCAGAACGCACATTCAGGAAAGTTGAAACAACTTTTGCTTTCGGCACTTCTCCACCACCTGAAGTACTGCCTCCGGATGTCGGTGGGGTAGTGGTGCTTGGCGGGGTAGTGGGTGTAGTGGTTACCGTTCCTGAACTGGGTATGTTGGAGTTTTGCCGAGCCATCTGAACAGCCTTTAGCGCATTGATTCGCCCATAGCCGTAATAGATGGAGTGGCCTTGCCCGTTGTAACTGCTGCTCGACCCAATTTTATCGGAAGTACTGCGCAGAATATTTCGAATGGCGGCTACAGTAAGCTGGCTGTTGGCCGTCAGCATAAGGGCACACACACCGGCAGTAAGTGGGGCAGCGCTGGAGGTGCCTCCGAAGCTGCTGGTATAGCCCAGGGTGGCATTTTGTCCATCCGGGTTGATCTCAATAGTAGCCGTTGTGATGCCCACCCCATTATCGCCATTGCTTGGCGCACAGTTGTGTGCATTGGGACCGTAAAAAGAATAGCTGGAGCGTTGATCCAGGCTATTGGATGCTGTAATGCAAATGACATCCGGATGCGCTGCAAAATCACTTACAGTACGCGTTTTGTAATTTGAAGCAGAGTTGGCATTTCCTGCGGCAACAAAAATCGGAATCCCTTTTCCTCCCCGGCCATCCCGGGCTACTTTCCGGATGTAATTGTGCACATAGGTGGAAAGCGGCATAGGCTTGGGATATCCCAAACTGCAGGAAATAATATCCGCTCCATTTAGGTAGGCATGTTCAAATGCAGCCTTAATGGCGGTGTCGGTCAATACATCCAGTTTAATGGGAATGATGCTCGCATTAGGTGCTGCACCCAGAATGCCCAAATGATCCAGGGCGCCGGCTGCAACAGCAGCACAGGACGTTCCGTGGCTGACAACCGCCCAGCGGCCATCCGAGCGCCGAACCCAGGGCGAAACATCGGTCCCCCGGTTTGCGGCATTGAATGGGTTTTTGATTTTGTAGCCATTGCCCCGCAACTGTGGATGCTCAATAGCAAATCCGGTATCGATTACCGCAATCCGGATGCTGGAAGAACCGGTGCTCTGCAAATGCCTCCAGGCATCCTTGACTTTGGCATCGGCCCCTGCTTTAAAGTGGGTAGAAGCGAATACCGAATTTTGTACATCAACAACCGGAATGCGGTTTCCGGTATTTTGGAGGTGCCATTGGGTGCTGATAAATGAACCGTTTGGCTCAGAAAATCCGCGCTCAGCAGGTTTGCTTACGAACTCTGGTTCGGCCACCATCACGATCTCACTTTCTTGCAGGGCTATGGCACATTTTACCGGATTAGGCGACTGTGGAGTAGTCACTACCCGAAAAGCACCCACATCCACTACTTCAACAATGTTGAGGTGCAGGTTGTCCAGCAGGGCTTTCTGTGCTGCCGGGTCGGCATCGGCCAGGAATTCCAGGTACAAATATCCGGTGGGAATCAAGGGTGCTTCCTCTTGCCCGTCTTCGTCGATATTCCAAACGTGGGTTCCAACTGCTACCTCCGGTTTTTCGCGCATTTGGTCCAGGGTTTTGTCGATCCCTTTTTCTGAGGTCAACAATTCAAAACCGTCCAGGTCTTCCTCGGTTTGTTTTTTACCGGCCCCTTTTACATACTGGACGGCTGCGGTGGTTTTGCTTTTACTTAGGCTTACATTAGTTCCGCCGTAGGTAAAACTCGCTTTATTTACTTTTTTGGACATGCCTGTTTATTTCATCGAAGTTTGTTGCTGAGGTATTTCAGACTGGAAAATTAAAAAAAATTAAGGAATACCCGTCTGATCCAGTGCGGAACAAATTGCCATAAATTATTTTGAATGGCTGCTCCTGTGCTTTTATCTTTGGATTTCGGAACCCGCATTGGGCTCTAAGCCAGCACATGTATGGCCTACTTTATCAACGTTTTGAATTGAAAATGAGTATTTGGGAACAGCTACATTGGTGGGCAAAAGCGTTTGGACAGGTATTTACAAGCTATGCAGAAGGCGCATATCGTTTTCTGATACCAGTCCTGTTTGTTCTGGGAGGGACATTGCTTCTCCTGATGCTCATCCAGTTGTTGTTTTTTACCCGTTGGCGGAAGATCAGGGTGTTTATCTCGTACAAGCACCTGTATATGCCCATTGCCAATGAGTTGAAAACCTTTTTTGAACAAAAAAATAAGGCGTTTAAAGTTGAAATGCTTCCGTTTGAAACCCGAACTCACGATGATACCGTGGCAACGGTTCGCGGAATGATTCGCAGGGCTGATATAATGGTGTGCATCCCCGACCCCGAAGCACCGTCCTTTGTAAATGCGGAAATCCTGGCCATGTCTGTACTCAACAAGCCCATTGTTTTGGTGCGCCACCACAAAGATCAATTGCTTCCGCATACTGCCTTAAGTGGATATCCGGTATTGGAGTTGGCTACCTTGCGCCAGTTCAAGTTTGTACCGCTGGCCAATTATGCATTGTTTATTTGCAGACATTATACCGACCTCAAACGGCTTTTGAATCGGCTGGTGGTAGGGCTCGCCTTTTTTGAACTACTCAACGAATACAAATGGCATTTGCTGGTTGTGCTCGCGGCCATTTTGTCCGGATTTGCTGGTTGGGTTGCATTTAAAGCCTTCCTGGCAGCATTGCTTGTACTGACGATGACCATAACAGCTATCTTCATCATCATTGGCTACACGGTGGATTGGCGGGCATCAAAAATTGCCCGTCAGGAAATGTTGTCCGGGAATACCACGTTTGAGAAACTCGATGAAGCCCTGAGTGAAATGGACTCAGACTGGCATATTGCAGAATGTCTAGATAAAAAAGCGCTTCCGAGCAAGGTTTAGTTTCTCAATTGCTATTCGCAGTCTTTTCTTCGTGTATCAATGATGTATTGGATTTTCCACTCGGAATCCAGGCGCACCAATTGAAACGAGTTGGCTCCGCAGTGGTGGAGCGTCCCGTTCATGTAAAAATTGTAGGGCGTCCATACACTTGCTAAGGCACCGTCGATGTGGATATGGGCAAACTCAATCCGTTCATCGTATTCATTTCCATCCAGGGTGCCGATAAACCCTAAAAACTGTTCAAAGTCGCCATCGTGGATTTGAAGCCCGGTGTCCCTTCGTTTCGGAACAATGGATTCCATCCGGATGCTTTCCGAACAGGTGCTCCGAACCAGCGCTGAGTCTTTTTTTGCCATGCCCTCAAAAAATTGGTTGATGACCGCTTTGACTGCTTCTTCCTCACCAGCTTGAGCATGGAGTGAAAAAAAAGATGTAGCTAAAAAAAGCAGGGTGAGGGTACTTTTTGCAATCGTGGGCATGGAGACTGTTTTGCTGTTAAAAAAAGGAGCCAATTACAGGAATCGACTTTCGATTCTGCCAGGCAAGATAAGCACTTCCAACAAAAACAGCCACAGCAAGGTAGAACAAGGTTCCGCCATCGCCCTGCACTTCAATTCCCAATTTCGTAAGGTGGGAAACCAGGGCCCCGGAAATAACGCCAAGAGCCAATACACTACCCAGGGCTACCGTACCCGGAATCAACAACAACACGACAGCAATCAGTTCTGCAATGCCACTACCGATGCGCCCCCAGGGCTCCATTCCAAGAGTCTCAAAAATGTATACGCTTTCTGGTGCAGCAGTAAATTTAAAGTAGAGGGTTTGAGCAAGAATGATTGCTACTACTAATCGGATAATCCATTCAAGTTTTTTCATCGTAAAAGGGTTTTATCTTGTTTTATATACTCATTTTGAGAGTTAATGTGCTGACAAAAGTAGTATGTGCATGACAAAAGACTTGTCCGCATGAAAACATTTGCCCTTGATTGCCAGTTGGGAGACCAGTCGATACCAGGAAATGCAGTTGGTAAAATACAAAACACTTTCATTTATCCCGTGTTATTCATAAAGGCTGTAGGGGTTAAAGCCCGTACACCGTTGTATCTTTACATCCCTGTTATGAAAGAAAAATTTGCAACAATCATTCAGTCGGAAATTCCGGTTCTGGTGGATTTTTATGCGACCTGGTGTGGACCATGCGTAGGCATGCTACCGGTTTTGGATGCCTTGAAAAAGGATCTGGGGGATGGAATTCGTATCATTAAAATTGATGTGGATAAAAATACCGATCTTGCAGTTAAGTTAAAGGTTATGGGTGTTCCTACATTGGCACTGTTCCGATCCGGGACAGAGCTTTGGAGGCATCCGGGGGTGCTCACCAAAGAGCAATTGAAAACTGAAATCGAGTCCGCTCAAAAAAAATGAAAAAAACGGTGTTTTTATTTCTAAGTATTATCCTAGCCCTGTTTACCCAATGTGGTGAACAAGCCCCAACTCTGCGTTCTCAAGCAACTACAAGCCTGGTTGAATCCGATACGGTCAGCGAGGTAGTAGCAGATACCCTGCCGCCCAAAAAGGAGAAGATGCAGGGCAAAGAAGAACCGGAAGTTATCCGGTTGTACTCCCAGGAGGTCAATAGGGCAGGAGCGCCCTTGCCCATTACCAGTGCTGATAATATGAATGATGAAGGCTGGATTCGCTACCTGAGTGGCGGGTTTAATCCGGAGGAAGATGATCGTTTTGTGCTTATTGGCCCGCCGTATGCAGACGCAACAGGCATGTACCTCCGTCGGGAAACATTTGAAGCCTTCCAGGCTATGTACCAGGCAGCACGCAAGGATGGCATTCAACTTCGGATCATTTCTGCAACCCGAAATTTTGACCGGCAAAAGGCAATTTGGGAGAAAAAGTGGAAGCGCTATGAACTCAGTCATCCGGCACCAAAGGATCGCGCCCTTAAAATTTTGGAATACTCCTCAATGCCCGGTTCCTCCCGGCACCACTGGGGGACCGATATCGACCTGAACGATTTGGAAAACTCCTCTTTTGAAAATGGGGGACGGTACGAACGTGTTTACAAATGGCTTTCTGAACATGCCCACGAATACGGCTTTTGCCAGCCCTATACTCCCAAAGGTGAAAACCGGCCGAATGGGTACAATGAAGAAAAATGGCATTGGTCTTTTACTCCTTTGTCGCGGGTATTTTTACAGGAATATCAAAACCGCGTGAAAATTGAAATGTTCCGGGGCTTTCAGGGTGCTGAGTCTGCTGCCGAGGTGGAAATTATCAAGCACTACGTACTGGGAATCAACCGGGCTTGCAAATGAGTCGGGATTCCTTTTACACTTAATAAAAAACAACGAATACCATTCATGGCTTATACAGAATCCAACATGATGCCGCTTGGCACAACTGCTCCCGATTTTTCACTTCCGGATACGATCTCAGGAGAGATGCGTAGTCTGGATGAATTGACGGGTTCGGCAGGAACCGTGGTCATGTTTTTATGCAATCACTGTCCATACGTGCTGTATGTCAATCCGGAAATTGTGCGGATCGTTTCTGAATACAGGCCGAAGGGATTAAATTTTGTGGGCATCTCCAGCAACGATGCCGAACATTACCCAGAGGATGGACCAGAGCAAATGAAAACACACGCATTGGAAACCGGATACGAATTTCCATACCTGTACGATGAGTCCCAGGAAGTTGCGAAGGCATACGATGCTGCTTGCACGCCGGATTTTTATATTTTTGACGAAAATAAACAACTCGTGTACCGGGGTCAACTGGATTCCAGCCGACCCAAGCGGAATGAAGTAGAGCCAACCGGTGCAGACCTGCGTGCTGCCCTGGATGCAATGCTTGCCGGAACTCCAATTAATCCGGTTCAGCGCCCGTCCGGTGGCTGCAACATCAAATGGAAAACCAATTAGACATCCTCTTTTCAAACCCTGAAAATCACCTAAAAGCAATAGCACTCTATGCGACCTGAACAAATTTCTGACGAACAAATCCAACAATTTATTCTTGCTGCCCTGGATGAAGACATCCGGGATGGCGACCATACGTCACTGGCCTGTATTCCCGCCGATCATCAAAGTCGGTTCGGATTGAAAGTAAAAGACTACGGCGTACTTGCCGGTGTGGACCTGGCCGAACGCGTGTTCCGTCACCTCGACCCCAATGCTAAGATTACCATAAACAAGTCGGACGGCAGCGATGTGTTTTACGGCGAATATGCATTTGAAGTAGAAGGGAACACCCGCGCTCTGTTGATGGCCGAGCGCACCGTGCTCAATACCATGCAGCGCATGAGTGGCATCGCAACCCTGGCCAGCCGTTTTGCATTTGAAGTTGGCGACCTGGATGTAAAAATTCTGGATACCCGCAAGACCACTCCTTTGTTGCGGTTTTTGGAAAAATGGGCGGTTCGTATTGGCGGTTGTACCAACTACCGTTGGGGGCTGTACGATTGGATCATGATAAAAGACAATCATGTCGACGCCAGTGGAGGCATCAAGGCTGCCATCGAACGGGCTCATGCCTACCTGAAGGAAAAGAACATGGAATTGGGCATCACCGTGGAAGTACGCAACCTGGTTGAACTCCATGAAGTGCTGGAAATTGGTGGCATCACCCGGATCATGTTTGACAATTTTGAAGTACCCATCCTTGCAGAGGCCGTTGCTACCGTAGAGGGAAAGTTTGAAACTGAAGCATCCGGAGGCATTACCCTGCGCAATGTGCGTAAGTATGCTCAAACAGGAGTTGATTTTGTATCCTCAGGTGCATTGACCCATTCTGCCAATCCATTGGATCTGAGTTTTAAAGTCATAAAGTAGACCTTCTTTTACATCAAACCCTATTGCTATGAGTGCCGATAACTTCTATTGGTATGCCAGTGTCGTGATTTTTATCCCCTGGCTGTTGCTTTTGTTTGCACCCAACTATCGGTATACAGAACGCATTGCGTTTGGCGCAGCCCTGATTCTGTTGGTTGCGGCAACAATTTTCACCATGCGCTACCTGATTTCAGAGGGCAGTGATGGGGGCAGCCTGTTTTCGCTGGAAGGCCTCAAAAATTTGTTTCGAAGCAAGGAAATGCTGCTGACCGGTTGGCTCAATTATCTTTCTTACAGCCTGTTTGCCGGTACCTACCAGGTGCATAATGCCAGAGAAAACCGCATCCCGCATATTTGGATGCAATTGCCGTTGCTGTTGACTATGCTCGCAGGTCCAACAGGATTGCTCCTTTACCTGGGTATTCGATGGATACGAGTGGGGAACAAGGCGAAGAGTTAAAAATGCTTCCAGCCCTGCGCTTTTAGCGGGTGCAATTTTCCGCCTTTGCTATTGAGCATGATACCGTCCTTTGCATCGAGAATATCTCCGGCGATATAAATTTCAGGAAGATGTTTAACCTTGTCCACATCTTCCGGAGCGATGGTAAAGAGCAGTTCGTAATCTTCCCCGCCGCTGAGTGCTACCGTAATCGGGTCCATTTTAAAATCAATGGCCTGAAGTTGGGTATCCGGGTGGATGGGCACGCCTGTTTCTTCGATCAGGGCACCAACGCCGCTTTGTTTACAGATATGAAATAGTTCGGAAGCCAGTCCGTCAGAAATGTCGATCATGGAAGTTGGTACAAGCCCGGTCCGGCTAAACGCTTCGATCATATCCCGGCGAGGTTCCGGCTTGAGTTGCCGCTCGATCAGCATTTTGTGTTTTTCCAAATCAGGTTGAACAGTAGGGTGGTCCTTCCAGATCATTTTTTCCCGCTCCAGAATTTGCAGTCCCAAATACGCCGCCCCGAGGTCTCCGGTAATACAAATCAAATCGCCGGGTTTGGCACCGTTTCGGTAGGTGATTTTGTTCGCATCTGCCAGGCCGATTGCTGTCACACTGATGATCATCCCTTTGGTTGAGGAGGTTGTATCGCCTCCAACCAAATCTACCTTATACAGATCGCAGGCGGCTTTTATCCCGGCATACAGTTCGTCCAGTGCCTCCACAGAGTACTTATTGGAAATGGCAATGGATACCGTGATCTGCTTTGGCTGTGCATTCATGGCGTAGATGTCCGACAAGTTGACGGTAACTGCCTTGTAGCCCAAATGTTTGAGCGGGGTGTAGGCTAGGTCAAAATGCACTTCCTCCACCAGCATATCCGTGCTCACTACAATTTTCTCGTTGCCGGCATCGATTACAGCGGCATCATCGCCAACTCCTTTTATGCTGGAAGGGTTGACAAGTGGAAACTGGGCTGTAAGGTGTTCAATAAGGCCAAATTCACCGAGGGTATTTACATCCGTTCGTGCCATACAGGGTTATTTAGAACGCAGGCGGATTACCGGACAGATCATTTCCTCCAGACTGATTCCACCGTGCTGAAACGTATTTTTGTAGTAGTTGTGAAAATGGTTGTAGTTGTTGGGGTAGAGGAAGAAATAATCCTCTTTTGCAAAGATGAATGTCGAGCTCATATTGGGTCTTGGCAGTCCGCCCTCTTTAGGGTCTTTGATGGCAAGTACCTCCTTGGGATCGTATTGCAGGTTGCGCCCAACTTTATAGCGCAGATTCGTAGTGGTATCCCGGTCGCCAATTACCTTGGAGGGCGATTGCACCCGGATGGTACCGTGGTCAGTCAGAACAAACAACTGGGCTTCCCGGCCTTCCAGGCGCTGCAGTGCCGTCCAAAGCGGACTGTGCAGGAACCAACTGCGGGTAAGCGAGCGGTATGCCCGTTCGTCTCCGGCTAATTCTTTGAGGACCTCCATTTCTGTCCGGGCATGCGAAAGCATATCGATGAAGTTGTACACAATTACCGTCACATCGTTGTTGAGGTAATTCAGGATGTTGTCGTTCAGGTCTTTGCCGTGATTGACATTGGTTACCTTGATGTAATCCCATTTTACTTCTTTTCTGAACAGGCGCTCTACCTGTTTTCCGAAAAAGAAATCTTCAAACAGGTTTTTGCCACCCTCATCGGTGTCGTTTTTCCATTTATCCGGGAATTTTGCTTCAATTTCATTTGGCATCATGCCTGCAAAAATGGCGTTGCGACTGTATTGCGTCGCAGTGGGAAGGATGCTGAAAAAGTGGTCTTCCTGTTCGGTTCGAAACAGTTCGTTCATGAACGGTTCAATCACTTTCCACTGATCGTACCGAAGGTTGTCGAGCAAGATGATGAAGGTAGGAACCTTGTCGTCCATTTGCGGGAACACCCGCTTGCGCAGCAAGGAGTGCGACATCACCGGACCAACTTCCTGGTTGGGATCTACCCAGTCAAAATAATTTTTAACGACAAACTTGCTAAACTCAACATTTGCCTGTTCTTTTTGCTGTGCCAGGATATCTCCAACTTCCGCCTGATTGGCATCGAGTTTTAACTCCCAGTTGATGATGCGGCGGTAGGTATCTACCCAGCCTTCGTGATCGAGGCCGCTCTGCATTTGCATGAAAATCTGCCTGAAATCCTGCTGGTAATCCATGGCCGTTTTTTCACGCACCAGGCGTTTGTTGTCGATGATTTTTTTGAGTGTAAGCAGGATCTGGTTTGGGTTCACCGGTTTGATCAGGTAGTCGGATATCTGCGAGCCAATTGCTTCCTCCATTACGTGCTCAGCCTCATTTTTAGTAATCATTACCACAGGCACCTGACTGTTGATTTCCTTGATCTTTGGTAGTGCCTCCAAACCGGTTAGGCCGGGCATGCTTTCATCCAAAAAAACAACATCAATTTCATTGCTCTGTTCCAGGTAAGATTCTACTGCGTCATGCCCGTTGGTGGCTGTTATAACCTCATAGCCTTTTGCTTGAAGAAACATCAGGTGGGGCTTCAACATATCTATCTCATCATCAGCCCACAATATTTTTATTGTATCCATATGCATTGTTTGTGCTGTATAAACAGCAGGTTGGAGGGGAGGTTCAAGGTTCCCGATCAAGGCAAAAGTACCGAATAGTTTATTCAAAATTGAACCCGGCTTTAAGGCTTCGTCAATTAGTTTAACCTATCGGTAGAATAATTCCTTCATTCGGGGGAACAGATGGACAAAACGCTGTTCTCCCACTGTTCATTGTTTGTTGTAGTAAGAATCAATCTATTCCAGTTTATCGATGGTGTTTAAATCTGGTTTGTTCGGTTATTGACTTTAAAATCCCGGCCCTCAAAATAAGGCGCGCACCTGAGCCCTGCCAATGTGAACCAGTCGATTGGACGCTCCGGTTTTTCTGCCTTCGTAATTCAGGCTCAATTGAAGTGATTGCGACAACTGCCGGTCGAGCACGATGTTCCACTGATAGTTTTTTCCGTTTTGCAAACCGTTTAGCATGTTGTAGGCCAGGGCAGTATTGTTTTGTCCATCAAATCGGATATCGGTATAGGTGCCATTCAACCGCAACACCGTTGCAGCCCGAAATCCGGCTGCATTGGGTTTGCTGGCGGGTGTCCAGTTTATTTCAATTTTTCCCGCATGAAAACGCGCTGTTTCTCCGGATGGAAGACTGTTTTTGCTGTTGGTATGGCTGTACTCGCCTGCCAGTCGCAGACTTCGGTCCGGTGCATAGTTGAGTTTGGGTGCAAGTTCCCAGGATTGGATGTCGAAGTTCCTGGCTGCAAAATTTTCCGTCTCACTTTGTTTTTCACTTTGAATGATATTGCTCTCCAGGCTCCACTGCGGACTAAAGTTCACCCTGCCGTGTGCTGTGAGGCTTTGGGTCACCCGACTTTCAAATCCCGTAGTTACCTGCAATCTGTTTCGGGCTAGTTGTTGGGTGAGTGATACATCCCATTTCGGATTTGCCCGGTTGAAAAACAAGGCATTTCGCATACTGGCGCTGCCGGTTACGAGCAAGGAGTCCGGAATGTCAAAATCCAAGGGGTTCCAGGCTTGCAGCCCATCAAGCCCTGTAAACACCTTTCGGTTGTACTGAAGGGTGCTTTGTCCGGTAAACCGCGCAATAAACCGTTTCCACTTTTGTTTGGACTGCCACCAGATCAATCGGGGCTCAAGCCGGATGTTTTGATTGTAAATGGCATTGTTGGTGCGGATGTAATCGGTGGTGGTTACTGCAACCCGAATGTAACTGGCCTGATCCTGGAAAACGGCAATTTCCATTTCATCTACCTGTAAAATGCTGTCCTGATTTCGGTCCACCCAGGTATACTGTCCTTCACCTGGATTCACAAGGAGGTAGTTGTACTCCAGGCGCGGGCTTTGCCCCGAACCGAGTTCGTATCCGGTAGTCAGATTTAAGGCGTTTTTCCAGACACTCAAGTTATAATCAATGCGCCCCAAATAGGTGTTTTGCTCGGTTTCCGGAGTCAGGCTTTCTTGTAAAATATGCAGACTTCGTTGGTTCAGGTTCCACACAATGCTTTGTCGAACCTTGCCCGGTGTGGGCTGAAATTTACCATTGATATTGAATTCACGTGCTGCTGTGTTTTGCGTAAATCCCGGGCCGGTCGGGAAAAAGTCGTTTCTCTGTCCGATGTAGGCACCTACTTGCCAACGTCCGTCAGCCTGGGGTGTTTTCAGGTAAATTCTGCCCAGGTCATACCAAAAACTTGAAAGCAGTAAGCTGTCAGAACCAATCCCGCTTCGCTGGTTTCGTTCCCGTTCGCCATAGACCCCCAGGGTAATCCAGGGTGTACGTCCCTTTAAGCTGTCTCGCTTCCCAAACTGATAACTGATATCCAACTTGGGGCGGGAAAAACGGGTGCGTTCCGATTGCCCGTCTGATTCCAGATAGCGAATGGAGCCATCGAACACAAACCCGCTTTTTTGAAATTGAATGCTCCCGGAATGACGGGTGCCCAGGTACAGGGCATTTCGGTTGAATAAGCCCAATGCATAATCCAATTGTCCCAGAGATTTTTCTTTTATCAAAAAACCGGCTTGTGCAATGTGTTCTGCTGCTGGCTGATCGTTTGAGGAAAGATTCCAGTCCCGGAGATACTCCTGTTGGCGGTATTGGTTGAGGGCCCTGAAATCCCGGGCGGTGAGTTCATAGCTTCCCTGCAAAGCCCCTTCCCAGCGGGCATTTTTGGGTGAAAACAATTGGTGTCGTAGACTAGTAAAACTGGCCAGTCCCAGATTGTCCTGATCGCCCAGGTCCGAGAACCGGTTCAGATCCCTGTTGCTGAGGGCAGCCTCCGTTTTTATTGCGGTCTTTTTTCCTGCTTGAAGCTCCGCCCCAACTGTAAATAACTGTCGGAGTTCCGGTGCACGAAGCGGGATGATTGGTTCATAATTTCCCAACGGTTGGCAACTTACCGGATCCGGGGAAATCCATTCAAAAACACGTCCGTTGGCGCTGGTCTGAGCCAGCCGATAATTTCCTTGTCCGGAAGGCACCTCGCTGAACCGTGCGATATAACGGGCACTGTCCGGATGGGTGCTATACACCAGAATGCGTTGGAGTGTTCCGCAAACCAGTGTATCTACCAGTTTGTATTGGATTCTGGTAGGATCAAATCCGGATTCCAGGCTGTCGATTCCGGATGCTACTGCCTGGGACAGGGCATCGCCAGCCTGGTTGAGTGCCAGGCGTTCGGCTTCCGATAAGCCCTGCGCTCCGGCTGAGTTGATTCCATCCTGTTCGCTGTAGGCATTGAAGAAAAACCGCTGCTTCCCGTGTGTCCATTCCGAGTTTGCAACGGCGGTAGAGCGCAGGTAGGCCTGTACGGCATATTCAAATTCGATGGTTATACGGCTGTCTTTGGTAATCAATCTGCGAGCGGTAAAAATCAACTCGCCGAGGTTGTAATCGATCACGTAATCATCGGCAAGGCCGCGTTGCATCAGTTGCCCGTCAATGAACACTTTCTCCGTGCCCGCCAGAACAATAATAAACCGCTCTCCATCCGCTCCCTGCAATCGGTATGGTCCTTGGTTGCCCTCCTGGCCCTGAATGATTTGCCGTGCAAATTTTCCCTTGGAAATTGCAGCCCCGCCGCGCACATGCAGGGTGTCACCGTTTTCCTGAATTCGGGTGCTTTCGGCAAGCCCGCCCTGGAGGCGTTTGAAGTAATTGGAAAAATAGGAGTTGTCTGGTTTTCGCAAATCAAAATCCCCGGCAATGAGGCTGTTTTGCTGGCGCAAGATTTGGATGTACACCCGATCAAATTCCTGCAACTGCCGGGTACTCCCATCCGGTTGCAGTGGAAGGGAGTTGTCTGAAATTGCAGCCCGGATTTCCACATCAGAGCCCAGACGCCCGTTTAGTTGTAAATTTAGATTGGAGTTAAAAACAAGATTTTGGTTGTTGCCAAATGATAAGCCCCGCGTGTAGGCTCCGTTGGAATTCAGCCCGCCACCAATCAAGGGGCTGGGTGGGTTGTACGGCGTATAATCAAACTCAATGGCCTGGTTGCGGGTAGCCCTGCCGATCAGCGAGGTGTCAATCCGACTTTGAACTGCTGCCAGGTCAAACTGAAGTACACGGTATTGCACCACCAGTTTTGTTGTCGAGGGAAATTGCCTTTTAAGGGCATTTGTATCAATCAGCAGCCGATTGTTCTCTAGTTTGAACAAGGCATTGGGGACTACTGTTTGATTATCAGGGTCACGTACCAAAATCAGAGGTGGCAGGATGCTGAGGCTGTCAAGCGCCTGCTCTGCCCGAAGCGTATCAAGTGTTTTGCTACGAAGATTTGAAATTTGTGCAAGGGAAACAGTCTGAAAAAGGAATAGCAAGGCTGCCACCGACAACCAATGCAATCCAATTCGTATCCACTGTTTTCTATGCATGCTTTATTGATGTTCGTTGTCCTCGCTTCGTTGCCTAAATGGTGAAATTAGTAGTAAGTAGTAAGTGGTAAGTGGTAAGTTGTCAGTTGTGTCTAGTACGACTTTTCGGAATTTACCTAGTAAGACTTAGCAAACCTGACGACTTACTACTTACCACTTACCACTTACTACTATTTCTCTTCGCCCTTGTGTTCAAAGGAAAGAAAAAACTATTTTTGAGCCTGCCATGACGAATGAACAATTCAAGGATTTTTCGCCAACCATTCCACTGGATCCCGGAATCTACAAGTTTCTGGATGCAGAGGGGAAAATATTGTATGTAGGCAAGGCAAAAAACCTGAGAAATCGCCTGAATTCTTATTTCGGGGATAAAAAACACCAAACGGCCAAGACCCGGACCCTGGTGCGTCATTCCCATCACATTGAGTTTACGATTGTTGAAACAGAACAGGATGCCCTTCTGTTGGAAAATACCCTGATCAAAAAACATCAGCCCCGGTATAATGTGATGCTCAAGGATGAAAAATCCCCACTCACCTACATTTGCGTGAAAAATGAACGGTTTCCCCGGGTATTTATTTCCAGGAAACTGATCAAAGACGGGTCGCTGTATTTTGGCCCGTATGTATCCAAAGTTCGGGTGGCGCAAATCCTGGATCTGGTTCGCAAACTCTTTCAACTCCGCACCTGCAGCCTGCACTTGTCGGAGGCAAATATCACCAAAGGGAAATTCAAACCCTGCCTCGAGTACCACATCAAAAACTGCAATGCGCCCTGTGTGGGCTATGAAACCGAAGAAGAATATCAGGCAAAAATTGAACAGGTTAAAAACGTGCTTAAAGGGAATTTTGCTGCGGTAAAAACCCACCTGAAAGAGGAAATGGCCCGCTTTGCGGAAAACCTGCAGTTCGAACAGGCACAGCAAGCCAAAGAGCGGTTGAGTTTGTTTGAAGATTATCAGGGCAAAAGTACCGTAGTTAATCCCAATATTCAGGATGTAGATGTGTTTGCTATCGCTGGCGATGAAAAAGAAGCCTATGTGAATTACCTCAAGGTGGTCAATGGCGCGGTGATAAATACCTACACCCTGACGCTGACCAAAAACCTGGATGAAGATCAGGAAACCTTGCTGGTATATGCCATCCAGGCTCTTCGGGAAAAATTCAATAGCCTGACCAATGAGCTCATCGTGCCATTTGAACTCAATATTCCCAATGAACCGGACCTGGTGTTTACCGTCCCGAAAATTGGAGATAAGAAAAAACTGCTGGATTTATCCGACAAAAATGTGCGTTACCACCTGATGCAGCGCAAACGCCAGGAACTCAACAAATCCGGAAAACAGACCAGTGCCGAACGCATTCTCCGAACCCTGCAGGTGGACTTGAACATGACTGAAATGCCCCTCCACATCGAGTGTTTCGACAATTCAAACATTCAGGGGACCAACCCTGTTTCTTCCTGTGTAGTGTTTCGAAATGCCAAACCCGCCAAACGCGATTACCGGCACTACCATGTCAAGACCGTAGAAGGGCCGAATGACTTTGCTTCAATGGAAGAAGTCGTGCACCGGCGGTACAAACGCCTGCTGGAGGAGGAACAATCGCTCCCACAACTCATTATTATTGACGGAGGAAAAGGCCAGCTTTCTTCTGCTATGAAAAGCATCAAGGCTCTGGGACTGGAAGATAAAGTTACCGTAATCGGGATCGCGAAAAAACTGGAAGAAATTTATTTTCCGGAAGACTCGGTGCCGCTGCACATCAGCAAAAAGTCGGAGTCTTTGAAGTTAATTCAGCAAGCCCGGAACGAAGCCCACCGATTTGCAATCACGTTCCATCGCACCGTGCGGAGCAAAAACTTTATCCATACCGAATTGCAGGAAATTCCTGGCATCGGAGCAAAAACCGCAGAAAAGTTGCTTACCCATTTTGGTTCGGTAAAACGCTTGCGGGAAGCCGGATACGAGGCCTGGGTGGAGCAGGTAGGCAAGTCGGCCGCAGGCAAACTCAAAAATTATTTCGAAGAAAAGTAAGGAATGGTTAGTCGAATCGGATTTCCGTGTTGTCTCCGATATTCAGACTTAAATTCATTCCCCGGATGCTGGCATCGCTGCCAATAACGGAATGAATCAGCACCGCCTCCTCCAATCCGGCGAAGTTGCCAATGATGCTGTCTTTCACGATGGAGTGGGCGATGCGGACATTGTTGCCAATAGTTACATTGGGGCCAATGATGCTGTTGCTGATCTGGCAGTCTTTGCCTATGGAAACGGGATGGATGAAAATGGTGTTTTCAAACTCGGGCAAATGAAACTCGTCGGTGGCATAGCCACGTTGGCTCAGAAGCATGGCATTGGTTTCGAGCAATACGTCTTTGCGGCCGCAGTCAAACCAATTGTCCACACTCACCACCTGGAAGGGGTGCCCTTTCTCCACCATCAATTGCAGGGCATCCGTTAGCTGGATTTCACCTACAGTGCGGATATCCTTATCAATCAGTGTTTGAATGGCATCAATCAGTTCCTGCGCTTTGTTTACCTTATACAGCCCGACAATTGCCAGGTTGGATTTTGGGATTCGAGGTTTTTCCACCAACCGCAGCACCTGATTTTCAGCGTTTATTTCCGCTACTCCAAACTCCCGGGGCTCGCTTACTTTCTTTACCCCCAAACAGGAATCCGGACAATCCAGCATGCGCTTGAGGTCTACATCAAAGATGGTATCACCAAATGCGATAAAGACTTCTTCTTCGCCTTTCAAAACCTCGCGTGCCGACCAAATGGCATGTCCGGAACCCTCACGGTACTCCTGATAGACAAACTGGGTGGTCAGGTTGGGATAGTTTTCTTCAACAAAGTTTCTGATTTTATCACCCAAATAGCCAATGACAAAAACAAATTCTGTCATACCGGCTTCGACCAGTTTGTCGACAATAAAACTGACAATAGGCTTCCCAGCCACAGGCATCAAAGGCTTTGGCTGAGTGTATGTATGCGGGCGAAGTCGGGTGCCAACTCCTGCAACAGGAATGATTACTTTCATAAAATGCGGTAGCCGAGGTTTGTCAGGTAATTTAGTGTTGAGTTCGTTCGGGCATTTGTCCGGATGATCCCCTGCTAAAGGGGAAAGGTCTCAAACGAAGTAAAACTATTGTGTCCGATAAAATGAAATACAATTCGACACAACTGAATGCTGGATTTACAGACCGAATCCAAAGATACTTCATTTCCCTAATTCATTGCAATCTATTGGAATTCGTATATACAACTATACGCCTTTTTTTGATGGCAGTGGTCAGGTAAACTGGATGTTCCGATTCTGTTTGGTCATAAATCATTTATAGGATGGCCCAAAAATCAGAGTAAAGTCTGGTGCTGAAAAAGCAATTTGAGTTACCCGGATCAGATGCTTTATCTTGTTTTTTGTTTCTTTGAGGATTCAATTTTCGCTCACCTCTGAAAATTCCGATCAGGTTCTGAGGGAGTAAACTTTTCTACCTATGAATTTTTATATCTCAGCACTCATCCGGACCGCCTTTACCGTTGTAGCGTTCCTGGTTGCCCAATACATGATCCCATACTATTTTCTGGTAGCAGGAGGACTTATTGCGGGTGTTTTTTTGTGGAAAACAGGAACGGATAAGGCCCTGGCAGTTGGCTTATTGGCAGGCTCGATTCTGTATGGGATTTTTGCCTACCTGTATGGCAATGTCTGATGCCAATTCGTTCCTAGGGTGCTAATTTTGTTGCCGTTCCGTTTCCCGGACAAAGGAGGTATACGCCGCACATTTTATTGGGTTGATGCATTTGCAGGGCAGCAAGCAGCCAGGATGCGTAGTGTAAGCTCGTTGCATCAATTTTTTCCTTGAAAAGAAAAGCCGCAATACGTTCGTCGGATTCGCAGAGCATATCCGCGCGCGTTTCTGCCAATTGCCCGTTTTGCTCTACTACAAATAGTACATACGCTAAACTCGTTCCGTTGGGAATTTCCTGTTTTACAAAATTTTGTACCAATCGGGCATGGTCTAAAATGCCTTGTCGGACTGTTTCAACCGGTATGGATTCCAAATCGCATTGAAACTGAATTTGTTTCTCCGGATCGGGTAGGGCATGGAATACCGGAAGTATTTTCAAAAGCACAGGAAGGCCGGTCTCATCAGAATATTCCGGACCATAGGGTCGTTTATACATGGTCTGAGGCCCCGATGCGCTATTTCGGAATACAACCAGCAGCAGGGGAGTCTGTTGCGGACCCGGGTTAGCGTTCGTTTGCTCTACCCGGAATGGTTTTTCATCCAGTGGAAAGACTTCGAAGTTTTTTGGGAAATACATTACCTCCTGTTGGCAAGGCAAGGGTTTGTTGTTGTAAAAAAACGGGTGATCTCCCTGATCTGGTTCCAGTGTTGCGGCCGCGGCATCACCGGAAAATACCCGGTTGAGCCAGGGTGTGCCCAGTTTGGTACTTGGAATAATCAGGTAATCCCGGGCGCGGGTTAAGCCAACATATAAAAGTCGGGCCTCCTCATTTCGCGCTTGTTCAACGGAGGTGGCCCAGGCATCTGTTTGATGCAGGGCTTCTTCCAATCGCGTGTTTCGCAATTGATCGCTGTAGGGGTTTGACCACAGGCGGATCAGGCGGTTGTCGAGGATGTGATTCAGGTCCGGTTTGTCGGTTTCAGATATTAAATTCACCCCCCAAATATTTTCGCGGAGCCGGGCATCCATGTTGTGACAGATTGTAAATGAAAACTCCAGGCCTTTACTTTTGTGGTAGGTCATAACCCGAACCGTATCTTCATCTTCGCCACTTCCTTGCAGGTCCAACTCGTTTTCAGCCTGACTGCTCAACCAAAGCAGAAATCCACTGAGCGATGCAGCTGTGTGCAAGCGTTGACAAGCCGACTCGTATTCAAGAGCCAGTTTGCGGATTTGCTCCACGTTGTCCAGTCGTTGGGTTGCTGCTCCAAGCCCGGCCACAATGTTTCGCAAATCCAGTTGACTCAAAAACTGATTTAAAATTTCACTTGGACTCAATTCGATCAGACTGGAGCGGCGCTCCCGGATTTGCCGGCCAAGTTCAATCCCCAGATCAGGCGTTGCATCCGGATTCATTTGTCGTTGTACAAATTCTTCAAGTCGGATATCTCCACTTATCAGGCTGATTTCTGCCAGACTCAGTTTGTCTGAAGGAGTGAGTACATATTTTAAACAGGCGGTAATCAATCGGATTTCCGGGGTCTCCAGCAGTCCGGGTCTGGCCATGGCCGCTTTGACTCCCGCTTGGTGGAGGGCCTCCGACATGCGTTGACAATCCTTGTTTGTTTTGCACAAAATTCCAATGTCGCCGGGCTGAATCTGCCGGGTTTTGGTGCGCTTTTTATTCCACACAGGCAATTCTTCCTCGATGAGTTTTCGAATGGAGTTTGCTATGCACAGATCCATCCAGGGCTGTCCGGGTGGGCGTCGTTCATCTTCTTCACTTCGAAAATGCCAGTGCCGGAATGCTGTCGGATGCTTCTCTTCCGGAGCTTCTTTGCAGACGGGCTCCAAGACCACTTGTTCCCTGGGTGTGTCTGAAAAGGCCTTTGTAAAAATAGCGTTTGAGAGGTGTACAAGGTCCGGGCGGCTGCGCCAGGAGTTTTTTAGGATGTTCTCGGGTTGAATCCCTCCACTGGCATCAATTACGGCTTGCATCAGAGCTGGTTCTGCACCCCGAAATCCGTATATGCTTTGCTTGGGGTCGCCCACCCAAATACTTTTTTTGGCCAGCATGCTGAGCTGGATAAAAATGTCCAATTGAATGGGGGATGTATCCTGGAATTCGTCGACCATGAGCAGATCGAGTTCCTGTGCGAGGGTATGTCGGACTGAGGGTGAGCGCAGCAGTTTGCTGACGCCGGTTTCCATGTCTGTGTAATCAATTAGACCCCGTTTGGTTTTGTACTGTTCAAATTCCCGAAGGGCATCCATCGTGATGTCAAAAACCAGTTCTATGAGCCTGCGGTTGTCCTGATGAAATGCTTCCAACTGATCGTGTTCCATCAGGGTTTCTCGCAATGGTTCGAAGAGCTCTTTGCTTTTGACTGCTACTTTTAATTTGGATAATTTGACATACTCGAACCAGTATAGTCCACCCCGCCATTTGTATTGGTTGATGGCTTGTCGCAGTGCTTCAATCGAATCTCTGGTGGTTTTGGTTTCATCCTGCTCGTTGTTTTCCAGTGCTTCAATTGTCTGTTCTATTTGTGCGATCAATTGATTTTGCCATTGCAGGCCTTGCCTGGAAGAAACGGGAGGGAGTAATTCAAAAAAGGATTGGATGGAATACGCTTTACTTCTTTGAAGTACTTCTTCTGAAAAATTATTGATCCGGGCAATGTTGGTTACTTCCCGGATGAGGCGCCTCCAATCGTAGGGCGCAGCCCCCAGGTTCCTTTTGGTGAATCCCAGGCGGTCCGACAGGAGGTTCATTTCCTCAATGCGTTCATCAGTAAGTACCTGGGCGAGGGATTCGTTAAACAGCCGTTGTTCATCTCCATCTGCGATGATTTCAACAAGGGGCGACATGCCTACTTCGAAGGCAAAGCGTTGAAGCAGGCGAACGCCAATGCTGTGGACAGTTCCTATGAGTGCATCGCCCAGTTCGTTGGCTGCCTCGGTCATTCCTGCTTCGAGCAAGCCAATCCGAACTCGTTCCTGAAGTTCAGCTGCTGCCTTTTGGGTGAATGTTGTGGCAATGATGTGCCGTGCTTTGACGCCACCTTTCAGGAGTTCTACAAGGCGCTGGGTAAGGGTATAGGTTTTTCCGCTTCCTGCACCAGCGGAAATTAGTTCAATATCCAGGGAAGAATTGTTTTTTGTAGTTGCCACAGCAATTCCGTTTGTCCAAAGGTCGTTAGAGCATGTTTAAAATTGGAGAAAAGGAGTGCAAAAAATTGAACAGAATCTCAGAGCGCTTTAAATAAACAAATAAACTAGGCCCGCAGGGCCAAATAAACAACTTCAACAAATCATCCTAGCCCGCAGGGCGTATCATCAATTCATCCCAGCCCCGGAAGGGGCGAATCATCAATTCATCTTTTGATTTCAAAGGTATCTGTCCAAATGTGTACTTTTGGAAAAATTTTAAAAACCATGTTAAAAAACACACTGCTTTTTGGTTTATTTCTAGCCATGATAAGCTGTGGTGGTTCCGGAGATGCTCCTGCCACCTCGCAGGCCGAGCCCGTCCGTATTCCGGATGATTTTTTGACTTTTTATAAAGAATTTCATTCAGACAGTTCGTTTCAGCTAGCACACATCAGCTGGCCATTACGGGGCGAAGCGCGGATTGATTCCACTTCCCGCGGTGAAATTCAATGGGAAAAAGAACAATGGAAAATTCATCGGCGTGTTGATTTTGAAAAAGGGGAATACAAACAGGAATTACAAATGGTAGGTGATGTGATTGTTGTCGAACGAATCCGGACATCCATGGGCAACTTTGGCCTCGAACGTCGGTTTGCAAAACAATCCGATGGATCCTGGGAATTGATTTTTTACTCAGACATGCACGAAATTCAATAATACACCTGCAGTCAAATGTGGAGCTGCCCTGGAAAACCAACCTGTATTTATCCTTATTTTACTTGAAATTATTATGAAAAGAATTCTTACACTTTTGCTTGCGCTTAGCACAACTTTGGTTGGCTTGGCCCAGGACGGACTGTTTTTCCCAAGAAACTTCAAATCGGCTTATGATAAGGGGACCAGAAGTTACGATGGGAAACCCGGTGAAAAATATTGGCAGAATACCGCTCAGTACACCATTAAGGCCTCAATCAATCCTAAAAATCTGGAGTTGACGGGTTCTGAAACAGTTCGGTATGTAAATAATAGTCCGGATAGTTTGCGGACCATCCGGTTTAAACTGGCCCACGACCGGTACCGGAAGGGCAGCCTGCGCTCTGGCGATGTAGCCCCCGAAGATGTATCGGATGAGGGCGTTGAAATTGCAAGTCTGAAATACAATGGAGTAGAACTGGACAAAGGAAAATTGCGCAGAAGAAACACCTTCATGGATATTCGACTGGGAGCAGAGGGTATTTCTCCCGGCGGTACGGCAACCTTTGAAGTAACATGGGAATATACCCTGCCAACGGATGAGCGCGCTACCCGGGAGTGTGTATGTGATAAAACTACCTATTTCGTGCCCTATTGGTACCCGCAGATTGCTGTGTACGACGATTACCGGGGATGGGCCAATACGCCATACAGTGGAACACAGGAGTTTTACCACGACTTTGCCGATTACGATGTGACCATTACCATGCCTAAGGGCTTTATGGTGTGGGCAACCGGAGAATGGCAGAACGCCGCAAAACTGCTCCAGAAACCAGTGTTGGAAAAATGGGAACGTGCCCATACATCGGTAGATGTGGTATCCATCTGGAAAGAAGCGGACCTGAAAGCAGGAACGGTTTTCAATAAAAGCAAGGAAAATACATTCCACTACATTGCTTCACAGGTGCCCGACTTCACATTTGCCACCAGCGACCATTACAACTGGGATGCTGTATCCGTAGAAGTAGACGCATCAACACGTCGCCGCACCCTGGTAAGTGCTGCGTACGACACCAATTCTGAAGACTATTATGAGGTAGCCCGAATTGCTGCCGATGCCATCCACCTGTTTAGCAACTGGCTGCCGGGTTATCCATTTCCCTATCCGTGTATGACGGTGTTTAATGGAAATGATGGAATGGAATACCCGATGATGGTAAATGATGCGAGCGTGTCAAAAGATTTCGTAACATCCCTCACAGCCCACGAAGTTGCTCATACGTACTTTCCGTTTATGATGGGAATCAACGAGCAGGAGTATGCCTGGATGGATGAAGGCTGGGCAAACTTTTTTGATAGTTTTATTGCGGATTCCCTAACCGGTAGCAACTCCAGCAATCTGCGTGGATTTGGACGGGTGGCCGGTACCGATTTTGAAGTGCCACCCATGGTTCGTTCCAGTTTTTTGAGTGGAAGCGCCTATGGTATTGCTTCGTATTCTCGTCCGCAGGCAGCCTATACAACCCTGTTGGATATACTGGGGTATGAGACCTTCCACAAATGCATGGTAGAGTACATGGATCGCTGGAAAGGAAAACACCCGACTCCATACGATTTCTTTTATACCTGGAACGATGTATCGGGTCAAAACCTGGACTGGTATTGGGAGCCCTGGTTTTTTGACTGGGCATATCCGGATCTTGGCATCAATGGGGTAGTTGCAAATGAAGCAAAAAACGCTCAGGATATTCTGATCGACCGCAATGGAAAACTGCCTATTGCCGTTCACCTCGAATTGGAATATTCAGATGGGTCAAAAGAAACCATTCATCGGACCGCAGCGGTTTGGAAGGACGGCCGGAAGCAAATTCGATTGAGTGGTGCAGAAGGAAAAACCATTCAAACTGCCAAGTTGGGCGACCGGCATATTCCGGATTCCGTACGCGAAAATGATGAATGGAAACGCTAAGAGCATTTGAAATTGTGCATCAACGCATACCAATCATGCTCTAAATATTGAGAAACCACCGGAGTAGTGTATATTTGTTAAACAGGCTCTTTTACACCTCTGTTAAAACCGTAGTACTATGCGCAACAATAATTTTATTACATATGCCCTTTATGGGATGATTGGTCTGCTTATCGTGATAGCCGGATACAAGGCTTGTGAGATGAAAGCCAAAGAAGCAGAACAGGCTGAAAAGAATAAGCAACTGGACGAAACGCTGGACTACTACGGTTTTCTGGATGACTCCACCTCCACCGAAAGTACTTTTGATAGTTCCGGGACCTCCGCTGCTGTAGACGGAATCGAATACGATGAACCTCAACCAATCAGTCGGCCGGAGCAACCGACTGTAACTAAAAAGGAAAAGGTTGAGAACAAACCTACAACAACGACAACCGCATCTACGGCTGATAAACAGCCCTTGCAACCAAAGGTGACTACCACCAAACCAAGCGTGACCAGTCAGCCCCAGCCACCTTCAAACAGTGGTCGGTATATGGTGGTTACGGGGGCGTTTCGGTCGATCACCAATGCCCGTGATGAAATGGAAGGCTTGGTTAAATCAGGTTACCTGAATGCCGAGGTTCGGAGCTTGGCTCAAGGGTATCACCATGCAATTGCGTTCCGATCAAATAGTAAATCTGCTGCTCAGCAGAAAGCCAACGAGTTGCGACTCAAAGGCTTTCCGGAAGCGTATGTGAAGGCTGCGTATTAAACCTACGTGCTCTTAATATTGAATTAAAATCCCGGCTTTTGGTAGCACCAAAAGCCGGGATTTGTGTTTTATGGAGGTTCTTCAAATCATTCAATCCTCGAAACGGAGGTGTTTGATGGTTTGCCCTTTATTGATCAATTGTTTCAGGGAGTCGATACCAATTGCCAAGTGTGTTTCGGCGAAATTGGCACTGACCTTTTTATCGCTTTCCTCGGTTTTAACCCCCTCAGGAGTCATAGGCATATCACTTATGAGCAAGAGTGCCCCTGCCCGGATATGGTTTTTGAATGCTGCAACAAAAATCGTGGCTGTTTCCATATCGACTGCGATGGTCCGGAGGTCTACCAGGCGTTTCTTAATATCCTCACGGTGCTCCCAAACCCGTTTGTTGGTGGTATAGATCACGCCGGTCCAATAGTCAAGGTTGTAATCGCGAATGGTCGTTGATACGGCTTTTTGCAGGGCAAAGGCAGGGAGTGCCGGAACCTCAGGCGGTAGGTAGTCATCGCTGGTTCCTTCACCGCGAATGGCTGCAATCGGCAACACCAGATCGCCAACTTTATTCTTTCCGGTCTTGGTACCACCGCATTTACCCAGGAATAAGACCGCTTTGGGTTTGATAGCCTCAAGCAAGTCGATGATCAGACCGGCATTGGGTGATCCGATTCCGAAATTTATGATGGTGATGTTATCGCTGGTTGCAGCCTGCATTGCCCGCTCTTCACCGTATATTTTCACATTGTTCATCTGGGCAAAGGCCCGGACGTAGGCTCCAAAGTTTACAAGGAGGATGTACTCGCCAAATTCACTCAAAGGCATTCCCGTGTAGCGGGGAAGCCAATCATTTACAATACTTGCTTTTGCTGCTTTTTCGGCCTGGAGTTTTTCTGCTTCCAGTTGTTCCAATTGCTCAGGAGAGAGGGAGGGAAAACTACTTTGGTTATTCTTCATAAGCGTTTTTCACGGCAAAGATACATAAAAGGAGGGAATAGTAGTCAGTAGTCAGTGGCCAGTAGTCAGTAGGGGCAAGGCTTGCCCTTGCCCATAAACAAATCAACAGAGCCTCGCAGAGGCGAACGAAATTATTTCCGATTTCCGATTACATGAAATCCGATTTCCGAATTGATTTTTGATCGGAAAATGGAAGATTGGTTTTTAAACGAATAAACAAGGGCAAGCGCAGCGTCCCGAATAAACAAGGCTCGGAGAGCCGAATAAACAATATCAACAAATCATCTAAGCCCCGTCAGGCAGGGTTGTTAAGTTCTGCATATATTTGCGTTTAAAAAAGCAAATGGATATATTAATTCATTTAAGCAGGTTACCAGATAGTCGCCGCAAACAGGGGCTGCGCTACCCTATGGATAAGACGATGTTACTGATGTTGGTAGGCACTCTTGCAGGCTGTAAGGGCTATCGAACAAATCATCTAAGCCCCGTCAGGGGCGCATCAACAAATCATCAATTCCTGTTTATTCTTCCTGTTTCCCGTAGGCGAGCTCGATGATTTCATCTGCGGTCATGCCATCTACTTGTTTGTAGATAACGGAGCGAACTGCAGTGGCATCCAGGTCTTTTGTAGAGTCTTTCATGACCAGGTTGGTAAGGAGTTTGCTGAGTGCAAAATCCAGTTTATTTGCTTTGTTTTTGGGAAGTTCCGCCCGCATTTTATCGTAGGATGCCTTGAACGTTTTTTCATTGCTGCCATCAATGGTCTTGGTGCAGGCAAGTGCAGAAAGCAGGAGGAAAAGGAAAACGATACGTTTTAACATGATATCTTTTTTTGACAAATTTTAATCAAATACTAGAGCGTGTTTGGGATTTTAGTTTGAGGCGAAATCGAGCAAATTTTGTATTAATTGAGACAAAATTTGTAGTTGTAGTCGGATTCTACAGCGAAAATTTTAACGAAAAGTAAAATAAAATTTGCCGTTTGTAGCCCAAACATAAAACCCCAAACACGCTTTTAGTTGGGGTTTTTCCGGTACCACTCGACAAAGCGCTTCACGCCTTCGCGCAAGCTTACTTTAGGTTGGTAATCAAAATACGCGCTGGCCTTTCGGACATCGGCATGTGTCTGATCCACATCACCGGGCTGCTTGTCGATAAAATTGAGTTCCAATTTTTTATCCAGCGCATGTTCCAGGGCATCCACCATATCGAGCAAATGGACCGGATGCCCATTGCCAAGATTGAACAGTTGGAAATCGAGTTGTGGCGTATTGACCAGTGCTTGAATCCCGTCTACAATATCATCAATGTAGGTGTAGTCTCTGCGCGTTTTACCATCTCCATAAATTGGGATTTCCAGGTTTTCAAGCGCCAGGTGGGTGAATTTGTGAATAGCCAGGTCAGGACGTTGCCGGGGACCGTATACCGTAAAAAAACGGAGACAGGCAATTTCCATTTGATACAGATGATGGTAACTGTGGCAAATCAATTCCCCGCTGCGCTTGGTCGCTGCATAGGGTGAAATGGGGAATCCCACATCATCAGTTTCAGAAAAGGGGACTTTATCCTGATTTCCATATACCGAAGAGGAGGAGGCAAACAAAAATCGCCGAACACCTGTTTTTTGTGCCGCTTCCAATAAATTGGTTGTGCCCCGCAGGTTGACATCTACATATTCCAGGGGCTGAAGCAATGAAGGGCGAACACCGGCTTTTGCCGCCAGGTGGATAACTACAGAAAAGGTGTGCTCCTCAAATAAGTGTTCAACAAGCGCAGTATCCCGAATGTCTCCTTCGACAAATTGAAAGTTGGAATGACGGGTGCACACTGCTGTGTTTTTATTTTTTATCTCAATGGAATAATAGGGGTCGTAATTATCCAGACCAACTACTGTCTGACCACTTTCCAGCAGCCGTTCACACACATGCGACCCAATAAATCCGGCCGACCCGGTTACCAATATGCTCATTGTTTCGAAGATTTATCCAGCAGCGTTGAGTTAAAACTGTAAACCATTCCAAAAAGGGCAACAGCCGTAGAAACCAGATAAAATAGAAATGCAATTGCCACTGCTTTTTCTGCATCAATCCCCAGAAAGCCTGCACCCCATAAAAATGTGATTTCGCGTGCACCGGCTCCACCTATAGTAAGTGGGAGCATGGCCACAACAGACGAAATCAAAAATAATACAGAATAAGCCAGCCACTGGTCGCCCTGGTCGAGCGCAAAGATAAGGCCTAATGTGGCTAAAGTTTGAGCCATTTGTACTGCAATTGCTTGCAGCGAGGTTCTTGCCCAGACAGTTTGCAATTTGGCCCAATGGTATATGTAATAACTGACGGGGATGCTGAGCACTAAACCCAGTATCCACAACCAGTTTAAAAACTGCAGTGGAGGAATTCCGGGAAGCAGGATCAAACAGAGCTGCCCGAGTGCGATAGCCCCGGTTATTCGGTCCATCAAGGTTATGGTGAACAGCCGCTTGAATGGCTGTTTGAACCGGTCCATCAGAATTTTTATTTTGTATCCATCTCCGCTAATCCCGCCCGGCAACAACAGGTTGTAATACATGCCCAACCAGTACAAACGCAGATTTTCCCGTACACTCAAAACGATCGGCTCGGTCTGAATGAGTACCTGAAACCGATATGCCGCAATAATTTTTGACACAATAAACCAGGATGCAGCCCATAGAATATAGAGCGGCGAAACAGTCCCGATGAGTTGAAACAGCAAACGGGTATCGATCTTTTGTACTACCAGGTACAAAATCAAAACCGATACGGCTAGTTTGAGTGCGGTTTTCAGATACTTCATTCCCGGTTGCCATGCAATTCACGAACACGGTAAGGCTTCTTTCCCTGCGATTCATAGTAGGTGCGCACCAGCATTTCCGAGAGAATCCCCAGCGCTACCAGCTGCAAACCTGCGACAACCAGAACTGTTCCCAACATGAGCAGGGGCCGTCCCCAAATGTCGTGACCCAGAATTTTTTCTATAAACAGGTAAAATAAAATCAGCGTTCCAATGCCGCTCATAAATACCCCCCAACCACCAAACAAGTGCATCGGCTTGTGCCGAAACCGCTTTAGATAGAGGATGAGCAAGAGGTCACTGAGTACTCGAATGGTCCGATTGATGCCGTATTTTGATTTTCCAAAACTACGGGCATGGTGTTTTACCGGGGTTTCGTCCATTCGGGCTCCTTCCAAGTCTGCCAAAACCGGGATAAAACGGTGGAGCTCGCCATAAATTCCCAGAGATTTGGCCAGATCGCTGCGGAACACTTTAAGCGTGCAGCCATAGTCGTGAAAGTGCACGCCTGATGCCTGGCGAATCATCCAGTTGGCAATTTTGCTTGGAACTTTCCGAAGCAGCATTCCGTCCTGGCGTTTTTGCCGGATTCCGGCAAGTAAATCCAGGCGGCGTTCTTCCGCTTCCTTCAACATGTGCGGAACATCCGAAGGGTCGTTTTGCAGGTCGCCATCCATAGTGACAATCCATTCCCCCCTGGCGTATTCAATGCCTGCCGCAAGGGCAGCACTTTGTCCGTAGTTTCTTCGAAACTCCACGATCTGCAAGCGTTCATCTTGCAATGCCATCAATTTTTCCAGCGTGCGGTCGGTAGACCCGTCGTCAACATACACGATTTCATAATCCATACCGTTCAGAGCGGTTCGGATCTGCTCGATCATGGGTTGGATGTTTTCTTCTTCGTTGTAAACGCAGACAACGACCGATACATGTGGTTTCATACTTAGTTTGCTTTCATTAATCCGAGAACTTCTCCATTTTCCAGGCGCAGACTATCTACAGTCATGCCGGGGAAGTCCGGATATTTTTTCCGATCAACCAAATACAAGGCATTGGGTTGGTCGGTTGTGTCCGTTTTATATATGATGTGCTGCACCCCACGGGTAGTATAAAACCGTGCAACCTGGTGCGTCTCTGTTTCTTTATAAATAAACCATCGAGATTCCCCCCACTGTTCTGCCAGACGCGTAGCATCCTCCCGGGTAAAATGAGCCTTGTCGTCCACCATTCGGAATGGAAGCACAAAGCCGTTCAGGCCAATCCGCACGACCAATAAAGCCAGGATCAACCACAGGTAAATGCGTCCCCGATCCATCCAGGCACCCACACTGGCCCAAAGCAAGATGGCAGTACCGATTGCCCAAACCGGGATAAGGTATGGCAATGCATCCACCCGATCGAAAAATGGGATGCCTGCAAAAAGCAAAAAGGATAAACTAATCAACACAGTAAATGCGATGTGCAGGGCTTTGAACCAGTTTGCATTTGTCTTACGCGATTCTTCCAGTACAAACCAGCAAACCAGATTGAACAGTGGAATAAACATCAACAGATAGCGCGGGTAAACCTCCACGGAAATCCAGTAAACCGGAATGTTCACCACCAGCATCCAGAAATTATGGGCAATAAAATCATGGCTTCGGACCCATTGGATAAAACGGGGATGAAAACAGGCCAGGATGAATAAGGACCAGGGTAAAAAATGATACACCTGCTCAAGTGGAAAGGTGAATAAATGGATAAAGGTCTTATACCAGCCGTGATGTGTGGCCGTCCGTTGCATGGATTGGTCGAGCAGGATCGAAAATGCCGTTTCCAGCGAGACCTGGTTTGCATACAGGACATAGTATACCAAGACAGGGAGCAAACCCAGCGCGCCGCCGGCTATGTGCCGGATTGAAAATAACTGTTTTCGGATAGAGCCGTACATCCAAAGCGTCGCCAATATGGATGCTGCCTGAAAAACCAATGCCGGCAATCCTTTTAGCAAAAAAGCCACCGAGCACAGAAAATAGGAGGCAACAAACAATGCATTCCATTTTCCCTGTTTGCCCCAAAAATAAAGCAGCATGAAGTTCAGGTAAACAACCAGTGAAAAACACACGTCAATGAGTCCAAGCATGGAGTCCCAAATCAAAATTCGGCCACTGGTAAGCAACATGAAGGCAGCCAGGAAACCGGCATTTTTGCCAAAGAATTTTGTTGTAAAAACAAAGGCGCTTCCAGCAAAAGCGAACAGGAAAAACAGGGAGGTAAGTCGGCTGGTCCACTCGGTATACCCGCCGCCAAACTGGGCTACTGCGAGTACAAACCAATTAAAAAGCGGGGGCTTGTTGAAGTAGTAATCCCCATTGAGCGTGGGTGTTAGGTAGTTGCCGGAAAGGTCCATTTCCAGGGCAACCAGGCTGCGGATGGCTTCATCACCGATAAAGGTCATAAGTTCCAGATTCCAAAAGAACGCCGGAATAGCCAGCAACAAAATACTGAGCTGAAGTACCCGGGTAGAAGGAATAAGTTTTTGTAATAGACTGGTGATTGCCATGCGGGAATCCGATTTGGCTGCAAAGATGGGAAAAAATCAAGTGTTGAAGGTGAAAGAGCGGCGGAGGAGTGCCGCATAGTTTTCGCAAAAATCTGGCGAAAAGCCAGTTCGATTCAGGATAACATCGGTAAAATGGTATTTTCATGCCGAAAATCAAGCAAAAGCATGCTTGCTCACTTTTAATTTGAAACGAATAACCAATGCGCCAACTTTATTTTCTGGGATTTATTTTTCTCTTTTTTGCCTGTACACACCAAACGGGCGAAAACAAAAAACTATCAGAAGCCGGTGAGGCTTTCCGAATGTGGGACCTGGCCCGGACTTATCCGGATGGACGGTTTTATACCGAGAAGTATACACAGGCATTGGAATTGAAAGCGGCTCAACAAGCAATGAAAACCCAAAACCGGAATGGCGCATGGGAAGCATTGGGGCCAAAAAATATTGGAGGCCGCACACTTTGTATGGCTATCCATCCACAGGATAGCAACCAGATTTGGCTGGGATCGGCATCCGGTGGAATCTGGAAATCCAATACCGCAGGCAATGGGGTTGATGCCTGGCAGTATGTCGAGACAGGTTTTCCTGTGTTAGGCGTTTCTGCAATTGCAATTGATCCGGAAAATCCCAATGTGCTGTATGCCGGAACAGGCGAAGTATATAACATGGAAAACTCCATGCCCAACGTTGCGATTCGCGTAACCCGTGGAACCTACGGTATTGGTATTTTGAAATCGGAAGATGGAGGTCAGACCTGGTTTAAGAGCCTGGATTGGTCGTATGGTGACCTACGCGGTGTTCAGGATATCAAGATCAACCCACTTCGACCACAAACCGTTTATGCTGCAACAACGGAAGGCCTGTTGCGCAGTTACGACAGTGGCGCAAACTGGACAACGGTGCACGCTACACCAATGGCTGTAGATATAGAAATCAATCCAGCCGATACCAATTATGTTTTTATAAGTCACGGCTCGTTAGATGATAACGCGCTTAGTGGTATTTACAGATCCACCGATGGGGGTGGTTCGTTTCAGGAACTGACAAACGGACTGCCCGGTTCCTGGTCAGGGAAAGCACTCCTCGACTTACATCCCCTCCAGACGAATTTACTGGTGGCATCCATTGGAGATGCATTTGCGCAAAAGGGTTTGTACAAAAGCGCTGATAATGGCTCTTCCTGGACGCTTGTCAATAACACAGATGTATGTACTTACCAGGGGTGGTATTCCCACGATGTGGCCATGCATCCCGTAAATTCAGATACCCTTATCTGGGTTGGAATTGAGTTGTGGAAATCTGTTGACGGGGGCCAGCAAGTGGATAAAAAATCTTCCTGGTCTTCCTGGTATTTCGGACAGGTGCCGGTAGGTGGTCCTGAAGGCCCGGGCTATTATGTCCATGCGGATATTCACCGGGTGTATTATGCCAATGAAAACAAAGTGTATTGTGTGACGGACGGGGGCTTGTTTGTAAGTTATGATGGAGGAGAAAACTGGCATGGTCGAAACGGTGGGTATCAGACACAACAATTTTATGCGAACCTGGGCAATTCCAGTACCGACCCCAATGTGTGTATTGGAGGTATGCAAGACAACTCAACCGCAATTTATACCGGCGACGATGCCTGGACCCGCGTTTTGGGTGGAGATGGTGAATGTGCTGCGATCAATGCTGTTGATGATCAAATCATGTATGGCTCATCGCAGTATTTAGCCGAAGAACAGCAAATGGCGGACAAAACTGGCAAAACGTAACACCATCCGGTGCACAATCTGAACAACGATCATTCAATGGCCCCTTTGAACTGGCTCCTGCGGATCAGAATGTAATTTATTACCGGCGCCCAAAGTGTTTTCGTTCGGATGACGGCGGTTTCAATTGAGATAATGCTTCTGGTGGGCCACTTAGTGGAAATCTGGTACTGAGTATGGCGGTTGACCCTTCGAATACCGATCAGGTTTGCAGGTCAGCACTTATCCGTTTTCCGGAAACGGCGGGGTTCGTCTGTATCGGGTGGATGCTTCCAATGGTTCGGCTGTGCAATTAACTGGTTTACCCGACCGGATCTGCATGGACATTGCCGTGCATCCACAAGATGGAAATACAGCGTATGCCGTTTTTGGTGGATTTAATACACAGCATGTATGGAAAACCCAGAATGGAGGTTTTTCATGGACTGCAATCGATGGTGACTTGCCAGATATTCCAACCAACACCATCGTCATTGACCCCGAATTTCCAGAAATCATTTACATAGGCAACGATATTGGTGTCTGGGTTTCGAAAGACAATGGGGCCAGTTGGGAACCCTTCTCGGAAGACGCACCCTGCAGTATGCTGGTTATGCATCTGAGCATTACGGGCGACAAAAAACTTCGCGCTGCTACGTATGGATTGGGGGTTTGGCAAACCGATGCTGCTGAGCCAGTGGCAGTGAAGAATCCGGTTATAGATGTGGCAGGCTTGAAACTCTTTCCGCAGCCTGCTAGTAATCAATTGTCGATCTCTTATTTCCTGAATGCAGATGCTAAGGTGCACTGTAAGGTATTGGATATGCACGGCCGCTTGATGCTGGAAAAAAACCTTGGAGCGCGTTTTTCCGGAAGCCATACCGATCAGTTGGATGTGAGTCGGCTTCCAGCCGGGGCGTACGGATTGATTTTTGAATGTACTATTCCGGGCGGATCCGCTTATTCTTCAAGTCGGACATTTGTAAAACGAGATTAAAATGCAGGACGGGGCTATTGATTTCAACAATAGCCCCGTCCCATTTCAGTGTCTAAGAACAACTAGCGAAGTACCTGAAACTGAATCGCTTTTTGAGTTTCTCCTGTTCTTAGTTGGAGGATATACATGCCATTTGGCCAGTTTTCTGAAGGGAGTTGGAGTACGTTTTTGCCCGGTATACCAACTTGTTCATTTATTTGGTAAACGGGGATTCCCAAGGTATTGTATACCGTTCCTGAAAAACGAACAGATTCAGGCAGGTCAATTTCCAAAAATACAGATCCATGGCTGGGGTTGGGGTAGAGTTTGTACCCGACAACTTGTCCACCATTTGAAACCGAAGTAATTCCCATGGCAAAAAATGCATGTTCGTCATAGGCAGTGAATTCACCTCCTTGCATGATGGGATTTACCGGGTTGTCCAGATTGTACAGTTTGTAGTAGCCATGGCCGTATCCGCAACACATTCCATCGCCATAGGCGTCCACCATATGAAAGGAATAACAACCGCCAAACGGGAGTTCCAGTGTATCTTTAATCAGGACATTGTCTCCGTATGCACCTGGGCCGGATGAAATTCCTCCGGGAAATTGTCCGCCTCCGGTAGGGCCTACGTTTTGGTTGCCACCAAAATCCAGGACTTGTCCGCTTTCATCCCGAAGTTCCCAATAGGATTCAGCGCCGTAATTATCGGTGCGGACTTTTAGCAACACCTGTTGCGAGTTAAAGCTGGGCGCAGTTACAAGCTGATCGAGTTGGTTGTTGTTGCTTGGGTCTTCATCCGTACCACCATTAATTTGTGTAATGGATGTTTTTAATGTTCCCGGTTCAGAAATGGCCAGAGGCTGAAAGACAATTTCCTGTTCCTGATAGGTTGACAGGTATCCGGTCCAACTATAGGTTTCAACCAGTTCGTTGTTCCACCTCAATTCGATTTCTGCCTGATTGAGGATTGCACTTCCCAGGTTTACCAGGTTGAAACGCGGTGTCAATTCATCGTCAGCACAAACCTCATCGAAAGGAGTGCCTTTGTAGTGATCAAAAATCCCGGCATTATGGGTTCCAAAGGCTACCGGGCATGTCTGAACAGCATCCCATAGGTCGGAAGCATTGAGTTGTTGTACTTCGTATACCTTTCGGTTTGGACAAATTATAAAAATCGTGGGGAAATAGCTGATTTGGTACAGGTTGGCAATTTGGTTGTTGTTGAAGATAGGGTAGGGGGTGCCCTGAACCCAATTGCCAGGTGAATAGTCGCTGCAACCCGATTGGCCATACAGGCAATTGATATTGGTTGACGGGTCTCCTTCGACAAACAATACCTGGGCAGTATTGTCTCCATTGGGGCCATGTGCTTCATAAAACTCCTGCATCGCGTGGCTGTTGTGATAGGCCCAGCACGGAGGACACCAGGTGGCAGAAATTTCAAGCACTACAATTTTTCCTTCATCCAGGATATCGTACAGGTTCCAGCTGGTTCCGTTGATATCTGTGGCCGTAAAATCAGGAGCCATACTACCCGAAGGAAGCTGGGCGGATAATTGCATGGCAAGCAAAAATCCAATCGCGAATAGCCCTGATTTATACATTCTTTTTGCTATTTGTTTACAAGTTTAGCACAAAATGCCTTGTGACAAACAAATTTAGCCTCCTTATTCTCAAGAAGGGTGTACCTTTGAATAAATTTTACAAAACCTGCTAATTAAAGACATTTTACTTATGAAAAAGTTGTTTACTGCCTTTTTCCTTATGCTTTGCGTGAGTGGTGCCATGTGGGGCCAGACCTTTATGATCGATCCTGCCACTGTTCAAACGCCTGCAGATCCATCTGAAACCGATGTAGAAGCCCATGTTGATATTACCAACCTGACCTCCGACGATGTTGTTATTGGATGGGAACGTTTGACTATTGAAATTGGACAGGGTTGTGAAACTCAGGTTTGTGACTTCAATGCCTGCTATGCAGCCTGGATTGATAGCAAGCAATTCATTCTGCCTGGAGATACTACTGGTCAAATTATTATGCACTTCCTGAACAACACAGGAATCGAATGCTGTGGTATCATCCACCTGAAACTTACCAACCAGAGCAATACTGGAATGGTTGATACACTGACTGCAGTGTACCTGTTCAATTCTTGCTCATCCTCTACCGGCAATCCATTGCCAGAAGCGAACGTGAAACTCTACCCAAACCCAACGGTTGATTATATCCAACTGGAAAATGCAGATGCTGTTGGCTATATCCGGGTATATGATATGAAAGGTGAGCTGGTAAGTTACCTGCACGCTACTCCAAACCATCAGTACAATGTAAGCAGCTATCCGGCTGGTCGCTATATCCTGGCACTTGAAGATGAAAACGGCGACGTTTTCCAGGCCATGGAGGTGGTAAAAAACTAATTGACTCAAACCCATTTTGAATCAATTAAAAAATCCTGCACAGAGTCATTCTGTGCAGGATTTTTTTATGGCGAAATGAAATGGAGCGTTAACCGGCAGGATATTCCACAAAATTTCTGGGCGTTTCATACAGCCGGACACTCAGGTCTTTATCTGCGGGGATGTGTTCGCGAAGCAATTGCCAAATGACCAGACAAATGTTTTCTGCTGTCGGGATTTTATCCTGAAAATCCGGCACATCCAGGTTTAGGTTTTTATGGTCAAACCGGAGTTCTATCTTTTCCCGGATCAATTCTGCCAACCAGCCAAGGTCCACCACCATGCCGGTATCCGGGTCAATTTCACCAACGACTTTTACCTCCAGTTCGTAATTGTGTCCGTGCCAGTTTGGGTTGTTACACAAACCGAAGACTTCCTGGTTTTTTTCATCCGACCAGTTTGGATTGTACAATCGGTGAGCAGCGTTGAAATGGGCTTTTCGAAAGACAGCGATACGCATCTTTTAAAATTGATTTTGAGTTTTAGGCAATCAGATACACGTTCCGATTTTCTTAAGTTTTGTAGTGTGCCGGAATGATCGTGCATTGGCTTCTCTTCCGGTAATTTGTTTTCAACAGGTCCGTGCCCTGTGCTTTCCTATTAAAACTTTTAATTTTTGAAATAGTTTAGACCTAATTCCATTACCTTCGCATGGTGACATTTAACCGAGGATGAAGGATTGGAGGAAGACACCCAGTCAGTGGATAGAATACAGTTTGAAATAGATTTTTAGTCGACATGCGGCTGCACCGTTTAGATGCACATTAAATTCAGCAGCCGGATGGATATGGGGCCAGTCAGAAGCATTTTTTGCCCGATTAAGCCCTTTTTTGTAAATAATCGAATTAGCCAAGACCGGTATACAAGCCAGTAAGCATGTGTGTTGGTATCCGGCTTTAGCTACTCCAAACTGATTGTTTCTTCCCATCTTCTTTTCTTCCGGCCTTCGGTTTGCACGGATAAGCGTACAAAATGAACGTACCAGGCCAGAAAAAATCGAAATCGATCTTGCATCAACTCGCGAGCAGCGAGCGGGTACCGCATGCCCTGATGCTGGCTGGTCCTACGGGTAGCGGCAATCTTGCTCTTGCCCTGACTTTTGTGCAAATGCTCCAATGCAGCGCACCTACTGAAAATGGACCATGCGGCTCCTGTAAGGCTTGCGCGAAATCTTCTCAAATGGTCCATCCGGATATCCATTTTTCATATCCAACCATTGGTACCAATGTCGTCAGTACAAATTTCATCAAAGAGTGGCGGGCTGCGTGTGCAGAAAATCCGTTTATGGATGTCAACTCCTGGCTCAGCCGGATTGGGGCTGAAAACAAGCAGGGCAACATCAACAAGGAAGAGTGCAATGCCATCATAAAAAAACTCAACCTCAAGTTGTTCGAGGGCCCGTACAAGATTTTGTTGATGTGGCTGCCCGAATACCTGGGTAAGGAGGGAAATCGTTTGCTAAAATTAATCGAAGAGCCACCGGAGAAAACCCTGTTTGTATTCGTTGCTGAAAATCCGGATCTGATCCTGCCGACAATCCTGTCGCGGTGTCAATTGATCAAAACGGAAACCCTGTCAGACGAAGAACTGGTCAATGCACTCAAGGACTTCCGCAATCTGGAATCCGACCGGGCTGCTCAAATTGCCTTTCTTGCAAATGGAGATTTGAATCAGGCTTTTCACCTGATTGACAACCCGGAAAACGACGATTCCCAACTCCTGCTCGACTGGCTCCGCAAATGCTGGAAAGGCAATGGCCCGGACTTGGTAGGCTGGACAGAAGCCTTTGCCAAACTTGGACGCGAAAATCAAAAGCAGTTCCTCAATTACGGGCTGCATTATTTCCGGGAATTGCTCAGTTTGCTGGTTACCGGAAGTGATAACCTTCGGCTGCAATCGCAGGAACTGGCCTCAGCCATCAACATGGCCAAGGTACTGTCCATCGGTCAGCTGCAACAGATCGTTGAGCTGGTCAACGATAATATTTACTATATTGAACGCAATGCAAACCCCAAAACCTTGTTTTTAAATACCTCAATCCAGATTCACAGGATTCTTAAAAACCAAACCAATTCAAATTAACCAAACCGATTGATATATTATGGGATGTTCAGGATGTTCGTGCTCGACAGGTAAAGACGGTGCAGTTAGCGGTTGCCAATCCAATGGAGGATGCGCAACCGGTGGATGCAACCGACACAATACATACGACTGGATTACTGCATCAGGAATCACCGATTCGATTCCATTTGATGTGGTGGAGGTCAGCTTCAAAAATGGTTCGCGGAAGGAGTTTTTTAAAAACCCTCCTGCTACGCGTACAACAACCGGCGATTTTGTGCTGGTTGAATCTTCCGCTGGTGGTTACGACCTCGGCAAAATTTCTCTTTCCGGTGAATTGGTTCGTTTGCAAATGAAGCGCAAGCGTGTTCGCCCGGATGCCATGCTGCAATCTGTTATCCGGAAGGCCCACGAGCGGGATCTGGAGCGACTTGATGAAGTGCGTGGTAAAGAACGGGACGTGTTGATTAAATCCAGAGCCATTGCGCGATCGCTGGCATTGAACATGAAGGTGGGCGATGTTGAGTTTCAGGGCGATGGCCGCAAATGCACATTTTACTATACCGCCGATGGACGTGTGGACTTTCGTGAGTTGATCCGGCATTATGCGCGTGATTTCCGAGTGAAAATTGAAATGCGACAGATCGGCGCACGGCAAGAGTCTGCCCGAATTGGCGGACTTGGAAATTGCGGCAGGGAACTCTGTTGCTCTACCTGGTTAAGCGAGTTTAAAAGTGTAAACACCGCAGCCGCCAGATATCAGAACCTGGCCATCAACCAAACCAAACTCTCCGGGATGTGTGGCCGCTTGAAGTGTTGTCTAAACTTTGAACTGGACACCTACATAGATGCCCTGGAGGACTTTCCGGACAAATCCGATCGTTTCAAAACCAAACTCGGACTGGCTATTCTGATCAAGACCGATGTATTCAAGCGGTTGATGTATTACACCTATGCCGAAAATCGGGGCAAACTGTACGTGCTGCACGTTGATCAGGTGTGGGAGGTATTGGATATGATTAAAAAAGGTCAGATTCCTGCCAGTCTGGATGAAATCCTTGCAATGGCACCAATTCCGGATGACTTGCCAGAGGAAGAGCCCGACTTCGAAAGCGTAGATAATGTGATTGAATTGCCCATTGAAAAACGCAAGAAAAAGCGCAAGAAGAGAAGAAAGAACCGGGATCGAAACCAATCTGCTGCCGCTGCTGTTGAACAGGCTGATAAGTCAACCAAAGAGTCCAGAAACCAACGCAACAGCCGTCCGGGCAACCGGAATGAAAACCGGCCCAACAAACAGCAGAACCGCCCTGCAAAGCCCCAAAACAAACAGGGGAACAACAAGCCGGGCGAAAAAAATGAACGGAGCAATATACCGGTGGACAAAAACGATCGGAATAACAAAAATCGGAATAGTAACAAGCCACCACGCAAAGGTGGCCCGAACAAGCCGAAACAAGATCGTGGTCCTAAAGACCCGCCACCACCGAAGCAAGGTGAATAACAACATGCCAATTTTAAATTTTTAATAGATAAATATTCTACATGAAATACGATGTTACCGTAATCGGTTCCGGACCTGGAGGTTATGTCGCTGCCATTCGATGTGCGCAGTTGGGCATGAAAACAGCAATTGTTGAGCGTTATCCTGTTTTGGGTGGCACCTGCCTGAATGTTGGCTGCATTCCATCCAAGGCCCTGCTCGATTCGTCTGAGCATTTTCACGCGGCGCATACCAGTTTTGCAACCCACGGCATTGATGTATCCGGATTGAAACTCAACCTCCCGCAAATGATTAAGCGTAAGAGCGAGGTGGTTACGGAAAACAATAAAGGGATCGAGTTTTTGATGAAGAAAAACAAGATCGACGTTATCACTGGACACGCAAGCTTTGTGACCGCTAATAAACTGAGCATCCAGGGAGAATCAGGTGATCCGGTTGAGATCGAATCGGCAAAAGTTATTATTGCAACCGGCTCTAAGCCCATCGTTCCTGCACAATTCAATTACGATAAAAAACGGGTGATCACAAGTACGGAAGCTCTTGATATTAAGAAACTGCCAAAGAGCATGCTGGTTATCGGTGGTGGTGTTATCGGATTGGAACTTGGCAGTGTGTTTGCCCGTTTAGGAACGGAAGTTCACGTAGTGGAATACCTCGACCGCATTATTCCCGGAATGGATGGAGATTGCAGCCGCGAATTGAGCAAGTCGCTCAAGCGTTTGGGAATGCAATTCCACATGCGCCATGCCGTTACGGAAGTAAAGCCTGGAAAGACAGGCGTAAAAGTGGTTGCCCAGCACCGCGACGACGAGTCTAAAACTCAGTCCTGGAATGTAGACTACTGCCTGGTATCCATCGGTCGCCGACCTTATACCGACAATCTGGGCTTGGAGAACATCGGGATTAAAACCGATGAAAAAGGCCGTATCCCGGTAAACGACCACCTGGAAACATCAGTGCCCGGGGTGTATGCAATCGGTGATGTAATCCAGGGCGCTATGCTGGCCCACAAGGCAGAGGAAGAAGGTGTGTTTGTAGCCGAAACATTGGCCGGGCAAAAGCCACACATCAACTACCTGCTGATCCCCAATGTCGTATACACCTGGCCGGAAGTTGCCGGAGTTGGATATACCGAGGAACAACTCAAAGAACAAGGAACCCCGTATAAAGCGGGTAAATTCCCATTCCGTGCTCTGGGCCGTGCTCGTGCCAGCATGGATGTAGATGGAATGGTGAAAGTGTTGGCGCATAAAGAGACAGACGAGATTCTGGGAGTGCACATGGTAGGAGCACGAACTGCAGATATGATTGCAGAAGCAGTGGCCCTGATGGAATTCCGTGCTTCTGCAGAGGACGTTGCGCGCATGTCACATGCACACCCGACCTACACTGAGGCCATGAAAGAAGCGGCTTTGGCCGCAACGGATAACCGGCCTATCCATATTTAAGCCGATCAAACGCCCATTCCGAAGTGTTCTGCACCCGGAATGGGCGGTTTGAACCGATACGTGCCAACAATGAATTTACTTTTTATTCGTTTTTTTAGCACGAAAAACCCCGCCCATCTTGAGACCCAAATTCTATTGTTATGAAAAACTTTGCCTTCCTGTTTTTTCTTTTACTCCTCCAACAAACTGCTTTTGCCCAATTAGAACCTGTTACCCACTCTACCATTATTGCACGGGGTATCGCCGATATGAATACGGTTTCAGATGCTGCCAATAACTCCCGCCTGGAATATGTGGAGCGTTATAAGCAAATTGCGATCAATGAAATGGAACGGGTTGGGGTGCCGGCGAGTATCAAACTGGCCCAAGGAATCCTGGAGAGTAATGCCGGTCAGAGCGACCTGGCAATGACTGCCAAAAACCACTTTGGAATCAAGTGTGGTGGAGACTGGAAAGGCAAGACCTACCATAAAAAGGATGATGACCGGGATAAGAACGGGGATCTGATCGAATCCTGTTTTCGGAGTTACCAAAACCCGGATGAGTCCTTCTATGATCACAGCGAATTTTTACGGGATCCCCGGAAAGTAAATCGCTATGGCTTCCTGTTTAATTTGGATAAACGGGATTACAAAGGCTGGGCAAGAGGATTGCAGGCAGCAGGTTATGCTACCTCCAAGACCTATGCTACTACCCTGATTGAAGTAATTGAGCGCTATCAGTTGTACCAATTTGATTACGGACAGGCAGCCCCAATCGTGGATGTTCCCGATGCAACTGAAGATGATAAAAAACCTCCTTTTGGCGGAATCGGAAAAGATAAAGGCCCGGTCTTGCCTCCGATTCGTCGGATTGGCCGGGTAAATGATGTAAAAGTAGTGCTGACTGAAGGAAATGAATCCCTGGCAGATATTGCCAATCTGTTCGGGATTAAAGTCAGCAAGGTGGTCGATTACAATGACCGCGGGTATGCACCCAATGAAAAAATTCCGGTTCGACAGCGCGTGTATATTCAGTCAAAGCGAAAAACATGGCGCGGGAAAACGCCATACCACTATGTCAGTGAAAATCAGTCCATGTTCTACATTGCACAGCAATATGGGATGCGCCTGGATTGTTTGTTGAAAAAGAACAACATGGAAGGCGGACAAGAGCCAGCTGTAGGGGAGCAGATTTATCTGAAACGCAACCGACCCAGCGACCTGCCGGTCAAACTTAGAGATCGAAATACCCCGTCTGTTCCCAATTCACCTACTCCCTCCGTATTGGAACCTGATGATGAAGTGCTGTTTGATATGGAACAGCCAGATGCCAATCGGGATACCAGCCGGACAACCGTTCCTGCAACGCCCTCAACCACAGGTGTTCCATACCCACAGGACCCACAACCCACCGGAGTTCAGCCAGATCCTACACCGGGCAATCCAGGCTCCATTCAGCCTCCTACCACGCCGGTACAGCCTCCTGTTAATCCGGGAGAGCAATTCCACATGGTAGTAAAAGGAGATACCTTGTATGCCTTATCAAAAAAATATGGAACCACTCCGGAGCGCATTCGATTGCTCAATGGTTTGCCGGATAACACCATAAAAATTGGCCAGCGACTTCGGGTTAAATAATGGAGGCAACACTACAGGAAACACCGGAAAAATTGCAAACTCTGGAGGTCGTTGCCGACCTTCTGGACAACCGATTCCGGATTCCGTTTACAAATATCCGCTTTGGCCTGGATGCCATCATTGGGCTTATTCCCTATGTTGGTGATATAGCGGGATTGGCGGTTGCTATGGTACTTTCCTTTCAGCTGTTTCGGCACGGTGCCGGTCCTGTCCTCATGCTTCGCATGATGGCCAATTATCTGTTGGATGCATTGGTTGGGATGGTGCCGATTTTGGGTGATTTATTTGATATCGGCTTTAAGGCGAATAAGCGAAATGTTGAAATGCTCAAGCTGTATTACGCTGATAATGAGCCCAAGCCCAATGCCGGGTGGTCACTCTTGTTTTTATTTGTTTTGTTTCTCATTCTGGTCGCAGTGATATTCTGGGCTTCCTGGAAATTGCTCGCTCTGCTTTTTTCGCAGATATTTCCTGCTTAATTGAATCAAATGCCTTATGAAATACCTGGTTGCATTATTTGCTTTGCTTTTTTCGCTTGCCTTACCTGCGCAAAATGTCCGGCAATTATCTGCTGAGTCACAAATCAGTTTGATGACCGTGGCACCCGGGCCATTCATGTACAGTGCGTTTGGTCATAGCGCTATCCGGGTTTTTGATCCGGTAAATCGAATTGACCGGTGTTACAATTACGGGACATTTGATTTCCAGCAGCCTAATTTTTACCTCAAATTTTGTCAGGGCAAATTGCTGTATTACCTGGATGTGGAAACCTATCGAAATTTTGAATACGGCAATTTATACGATAAGCGGGCGATGCAGGAGCAGGTTTTAAGCCTGACACAAGAAGAAAAAGAACGGCTTTTTAGCTTATTGCTCGACAACAGCCTCGAAGAAAATAAGTACTACAAGTATGATTTCTTCTACGACAACTGCGCCACCCGTATCCGGGATATTTTGAATGAGACATTTTATTATCGCCTGGAATTTGATTCATCCGGACTGGGTCAGCCCAAGACAATGCGGCAGTTGCTGCACCCCTACCTGAGTGATAAGCCCTGGCTTCGTTTTGGAATTGATCTGGTGCTCGGAATGCCTGCCGATAAAAAAGCCTCTGCTGATCAGTTTATGTTTCTGCCAGATTACCTGCATGACTTAATGGGCAGCGCCAAACTAAATGGTGAGCGAAATTTAGTGCTTCGCGAACGAGAGATTCCCGTTAGGGGCGATACTGAAACCAAGCCTGGTTTTTTGGATGTGTTCACTCCTATGTGGCTAATGATCCTTGTTGCCGTCCTGGGTGTACTGAGTATGTTCAACACGCGTGCTGCCCGGGTTTTTGATTTTATCTTCTGGCTTCTTTTGGGCATTGCCGGATTGGTAATTGCCTTCCTTTGGTTTGCAACGGATCATTCTGCTACCAAGATGAACTGGAACATCATGTGGGCACTTCCGACCCACCTGCTCTATTTCTGGCGAACTAAAAAGTCGGAATGGGCAGACAACTATTTTATGGCTACAGCTATGCTTGCCGGCCTTGCGCTTTTACTGTGGATGGTGATCCCGCAGGATATGCCTAAGGAAGCCATTCCAATTATGATTTTGATTGTAATAAAGGGAATGTGGGGCCGATACGGAAAAAGAGAAGATATTTAGCCACAGCCAATCTGGTTTACAGCGCAATTTCCCATTGTATGATCTGCCGGTCATCTCCCGCAGTAAATAAGCCCTTGGATGTCCACAGCAAACGGTTCACTGAATTGATATGCCCCTGATCTCTCGGGTTTTCCAGCACTTTTAGAAGTTGGAGTGTGTCCGCGTCCCAGAGTCTTTAGTGTTTTATCCCTGCTGGCAGTTGCAAGCAATTTTTGATCGGGAGAAAACGCGATGTGGTTGATGGTAAACAGGTGGGCAGCAATTTCCTGTACAGGCTTTTCTATTTGGTTCAGGTTCCAGGATCGCAACATGGCATCCCTTCCAGCACTCAGCAAGGTGTTGTTTGATGGGTGGTAGGCCAATGTAAAAACGGAATTGGAATGTGCTCCCACGATCCGTTGGGTGCATTCCAGTGTTTCAGCGTGAACAAGGTAGATCGAGCAATCGGACGAACCGATGGCCAATTCATTTCGTTGGGCGGAATAGGTAATGGATCGCAGCGCATGTGTGCTCAACTGGATGCTTTCCAGGGGTGCCTGTCGGGCAATGCTCCAACGGGTCAGCATGCCATCGCCTCCAATTGAAAACAGATAGTTCCCATGTTGAAGCAAACCAAAAACACCTCGTTTGTGGTGAGCCAGCAATCGGGTTTGTTCAGGAGCATCGAGTGTGATCCAGTGGATTCCACCGTCCATATTGCCAGCCAACATCAAGTTTTGTGCAGGAATCTGGAGCAGGCTAAACACCCGGTTTTCAATAGAAGCTATGAGTTTGCCTTCTTCCGGGGTTCTTACATCCCATTCGACGATCCAGCCATCTCCACCACCCGATAAAAACCGATGCGGATCAGGGGATGCGTCCAGGGCATAAATGGCGGCCCGGTGTCCGGTATATTGCTGTAGCCTGTGAACCTCCATGCTATTTCAATTTAAAAAGAAACGTGTTTGGAACACAGCCTTTGCAAATAAACTGGCCTTCATTCCAAACACGTTTTGAACATATGCTAAGGATAATTAACCCCAAAATTGCTCTTATTGGTCATCGCCAAAATGTGCAATGATTTTATCTGCTAATTCCAATCCGATGTACGATTGGGCCTCCACGGTGCTGGCACCAATGTGTGGTGTACATGAAACATTTGGGTGCTTCAAAAGTTCCTTGTTTGGGTTTGGTTCGTTGGCAAAAACGTCCATGCCCGCACCACGAATTTTGCCGCTTTCCAGGCCATCCAAAAGTGCAGTCTCATCAATGATTCCACCGCGGGCAGTATTGATCAGGAAAACGCCATCTTTCATCTGACTGATTTCTTTTGCTCCGATTACAGCGGTTTTGCTGCCTGGCATGTGCAGGGAGATGATGTCGGACTCACGAATTACCTTTTCAAAAGATTCTGTTCGGATGGTAACACAAGTTTTGATGTCCGGAAATCCGTTAAGTTCCAGTGGAATTACAGCTTCCTGGACAAATGGGTCGTGTGCCCGGATTCCCATTCCAAGGCCCAGTCCGATCTTGCCCAGTTCTTGGCCAATGCGGCCAAAACCGATGATACCAAGTGTCTTGCCTGCAATCTGTGTTCCTACGGAATAGTCTTTCTTCAATTTTTTAAAATCACCGCCGGGCAGTTCCACATTGCTACGGTGCAGCAATCGAAGCAGGGTAAATATGTGCGCTGTGGCTAGTTCTGCAACTGCGCGGGAAGATGCTTTGGGGGTATTGTAAACCGCAATGCCTTTTGCTTTGGCATGTTCCAGATCGATGTTGTCCAGACCAACTCCACCGCGTGCAATCACTTTCAGGTTTTTACCTGCATCAATGATTTCCTTGGTTACTTTGGTAGCGCTTCGAACGATCAATACATGGTATTCATGAATTTTTGAGGCGAGTTCTTCTTGCGGGATTTTTGTATCGTCGACATGGTAATTTGCTTCTTCAAGCAATAGTTTTCCATCCGGATGGATGCCGTCGTTTACCAGAATTTTGATCATTTTTCTTTACTTGTAAAAGTGCGAGTTGTTTGGATAAAAATAAATTTTGGAAAATTGATTCACCCAGAAAAGTGGACTTGCCAGACTACGTCTACTGAATACACCAAAGTTGTATTTGGCTGTTATCGCATACAGGTTGACCTATAAAGGCATTGCTTGTGTTGGCAAAATTTGATCTGGCATGTAGAGCGTATTCAACGTTCCAACGGATTCATTCGGTCTGGTTGTAAATGAAATGTGCCCATAGTTTACGAGCAGTTTAGATCATGGCAGGACTTGCACGCAAAGATAAGACTTGTTTAGGAAAATTGATGTAGTTAGTAGTCAGTAGTCAGTGGTCAGTAGTCAGTGATCAGAATTATTTATAGGGCAAGTCTTTTCCTGTAAATTATAAACAAATAAACAGAGCCTCGCAGAGGCGGACTAAACGAATAAACAACTACTGACTACTCCCTGCCAAGCATGGCAGGGCTACTGACCACTGACCACTGACTACTGATTTCTTCAATTGTAAAACAACTCAGATTTGCATCGGCTGATTTCCATGTCTACATACTCTTGGGGAGTTAGGCTAACCAGATTCAAGGCTTTTCGGAGTGCCTCCTGGTCACTTTCATTGCTTGGCAGCAAGGCTTCCATCTCACGGAGGTTGCGCAGGGCCTGGCCCCAAACGCGGGCTTCGATGAATGTTTCTGCATCCCGCTGACTAATCTTGAATTGATCTATCAGGGTGTTTCGATTGCTTTCAATTCGCAGGGCAAGAGTGGCTGACTGGGCACGTATTTTTGCAGGATTGATCCGCCAGGAACTGGTGTACTTACTCCTTTGCGGCAATTGGTAATTCATCGCTTCGTATTCCCGCAATGATTTTTCTGCAAGCCGGTATGCATCCAATGCGTTTGCATAGTCTTTAAGAAAAAACAAGGAGTCACCTGCTTCCATATAACTGGTTACAATCTGGTATTGTACTCTGAAACTATCGGCTTCAATTACCCGGTCGCCCACTTCGATTCCATCCAGCATTCGAAGGGCAGTACACTTTAGTTTATTATCTGCTATATTTTCATAGGAAGATAGTGCAGAGTCAAAGAACTCCTCACTGAAGTTGTCTTCGGCAAGTTTGAAATCTTCACGGAGGGAACCAACCCATTGCCACATAAACCAGATTCCAAATGCTAGGGCCAAAACCAGTGAAATTGTAGAAAGGATTCCTACTTTTCTGGCCAACCGCCGTTTTTCACGTACGGTTTCAAGTTCTTTTTCAATTTCTCTTCGACGCTCTGCTTCCTTATCTAACTGATCTTGCAAGCGTTTTCGTTCCTCATCTGCTTTTTCCTGTTTCCGTCTTAAATCCCTGGATTCAATAATCGCCGGCAAGAGGGTATCGTGGGTGATTTCATAATAGTAATCATCCAGCCGCAACTCTTTTCGAAGCAATCGGCTTTCAACCAGTGTATCCAAAAATTCGGTGCTGACATTCCAGGTTGTGGTGAGGAAATCGTCAACCATGCTGCATCGCCTGCCGATCGGAGTCACAAGGCTTTCCTCAATCACCATTTTTGCTGTATGGATCAGGTCCTCCGGATCATCGACCGGGTTTCCGGTTCGGCGGGTATAACTGAGGGGTAGGGTATTCAGCTGGCGGGTATAAAATTCCCGTATTTCGCGGCCCATTCCTTCCCAACCACCGTAAAAGTCGGGGGTGACAATAAAGTCTTTGGGCTGGTTCTCGTCGATTATTTTTTCCTCAATAAACCGACAAAGAATCTGGAGGTTAAAGGATTCAATCTCCTCCCGGTAGCGTACACTGGAAACCAGTATCTCCATCACCGGAATCACCTGCCAGAAAATCAACCATTTCAGTCAATGCTTCCTCTGGAGAGCTAAAGTTGAGCTGGCATAAGCCCCGGCCGCCTTTGCCGGTGATTCAATGGCTTCCTGCGCCTGTCTTTTATCCAATGGTTGAAGTTGGAAACGGTTGCGCAGTATGCCGGGAATTTTAGGACTAATTTCATCCAATAGGTGCAAAAAGTCGGATCGGATTGAGATGATTACCCGAAAATCCGGTTCTGCTTCCCACCAGTCCATTACCTTGCTGTTGAGTTTTTCATCGCCTTCCTGTGGCTCGTTTAAGTAGGTGCTCCCGGATAATTTCGGGCATTCCTTCATTGATCAGGTCCGGCAAGGTTACTCAATAAAATAATCGCGGTGGACAGCAGCGTGTCCAAGGGTAAACAGTTCCTCAAATTGGTCAAAAACCAGACGGGCGTGGCCGGCAGTCCGTTGATATCAAAGTCGAGCCGCTTAATGGTTTCCCACAGCCCGGCATGTGCATTGTCTTCCTGGCTGCCGCTGCCGCTCGGAAAGGCCTCGTGGGTGACTATTGAGCACATTTTTCACCTCATCAACTATTGAACTTCCGGTTTTGTCAGCGCGAAGGAAAATGGGAACAAACCCTTTGTCTTCCAGGATTGGACTGACGCCAGCCTGAAGCAAGGATGTCTTTCCGATTCCGGATTTAGAAAACAGAACAGTCAATCGTTCCCGGAGCACCAAATTACTCAAACGCTGCACATCGACATTGCGCCCATAGAACAGGGCGCTCTGAGTCCGATCGAACGGTCGGAGCCCGGGATATCGTTTGCGAAGTTTGATTGGTTGGTTGCTCATCAGAGGGTGTCGATGTATTTTTTCAGGGTTTCAGCGATGTCTTTATAGTGTTCGTCTTCCTTGTTTTCTCCATAAATACTTTGCCCGTTGAGTGGGCGGATGGTCCGGAGTTTAGCCAGGTCTGTACCCTCCAGTGCAATGGGCTTTAAGAGCAAAGGCATTACCAGGAAGTGGTTTCTTGGATTATTTTTCTTGGCGATATCAGCCAGGAATGGAAGCAATTGGATTATCATCCGCAAAAAGTCTCTGCACTCAAAAGCGGCAGGACAATTTGACACTTGTCCTGCATCTCGGCAATCCAACTGTCAATATCCCCGGCTCCAACGGCATCAGTGCAGTGTGTGCACTTTTACTTTTAGTGCATGGAGGTCGAATCAGTGCCTGGCAGGCTTCATCATCAAGGCTTCATTGCAGATAAGCAGATCGGCTTTAGTTCCACCGAGCATCAGAAGGGCTGTCGTCATCCAGTTTGTTGTAATGTTCCAAGCCGTTCAATAAAACTTTCCATGTTGGTGTCGGGAAATTCCATTTTAAACTCCCTTTAAAAAACACCTTTTCATGTGACTTCCACTGCAGCCTCTCCCTTGGAGGGATAGGGCAAAGGGCTGGATGCTGTTGCGTGCGTTTTTAAACAGGGCATCCACAGAACTTTCAGGCTCCAGCTCTCAAAATCAAACCCCAGAAAGAGATAAAACCTTTGCTGCTGAAGGCCGCCAGCAGGCTGTCCGGAAGGCGTTCGTGTTGTGCTCCGGTTATCTTGTTCAGGATAACCAAGTTGATCGCTGTAGGTAAGCACCAGCGATTCCGGTTTTTTATAATAACCAAATAAATTTCAGATCAGTGGAGCGCTGTCATCAAAGTTGAACTCGAACAGCGGATCGGGATTGGGTTTTCTGGAAATTGTAAAATCAAAGCGATAATCCCGGACAGTCTCGGCATAAAACCGCGCAAAGAAATCGTCGGGAGTAGCATTTATTATTATGCGAAAGGGGAGGTCAAGTTTTTCCAGCAAGGGATTTAATTTGCGTTTTTTCTGCCTTTTGGTAATAGGTCCGAACTCCGGCAATGATGCTGGTATCAGAAAGGGTGTTTTGCATGCGCAAGGTGCTACAAACCTGTGGGAGGGATTTGGTTTCTTCCTCTGAGAGGTCGAGCCCCTTTGCCATTTCCATGGCACACGATTCAATGATTGGCGTATAAGTATCCTTGGAGGTTTGGGCAGCAATAGCCGCTGGTCCTAAAAACAGGACACAGGACCCATCCCGAATTTGTCGGGCGATGTTCTGGAACAACAGGTCTGAAAGATTGTTTCCGGCTGCTTTCGCAGAGCTCCGTGATACGTCATTCGGCATAAAAAATCGCTTCAATCTACCAATGCAAAACGTTTGAATGCAGGGCGGAGTATTCTGGGTAGTGCTTTTTCATCCTACTATTGGGATAATAACACTGAAACAAAGATAGTATTAAAAGTGTGTATCACAAATTGCCTACTTTATTGTTGATAAGTTGATGCGCCCCTGGCGGGGCTAGGATGATAAGTTGATGTTTATTCGGCCCTGCGGGCCTTGTTTAATCGGGACGCTGCGCTTACCCTTGTTTATTTGTTTATAAAAAAATAAGCATCCATTTACCAATCAAACATCCAATCGACAATCGGATATCATGTAATCGGCAATCGGCAATCACTTAGTTCGCCACTTCGAGGCTTTGTTTATTTGTTTATAAAAAACAAGCATCCATTTACCAATCAAACATCCAATCGACAATCGGATATCATGTAATCGTCAATCGGCAATTTCTGGCCGGGATAAGAAATAAAAAAAAGCCCTTTGGATCAGTGTCCAAAGGTTTTTACTCCAGGAGGATTGAATAAATTACTCGTTGAGTTTTTCAGGTAGTTTTCCAGTGCGACGGCAATGGAGGGCGCCTCCGGAGTTCCTGCCTGAATGCTCACTTCCATACCGCGCCGGTAACAGCCTGGAGGGCATTGCGCCCGAAGACGCAAATCCGGCGGTCTTGCTGCTGGAAGTCAGGAAAGTTATCAAACAGGGACTTAATCTCCAGTGCGGAGAAGAAGGCAATGATATCGTATTTGATATCTTTCAGGTTGGCCAGGTCGGTATTTTCCGGACGGTACATAACTGCCTCCTGGAGCGGTACGCCAATTTCCTTGAAGAAATTGGAAACAGAGGCGTTTCCTCCTTCGCTACATGGAAGGAAGAATTTTTCGTCTTTGTTCCGCAGGATATAGGACTTCAGTTCCGTAATGCTTTTGGTGCCATTAAACACCTTCCGCTTGCGGAACATGATGAATTTTTGAAGGTAGTTTGCCGTGCTTTCGGTAGTGCAAAAGTATTTTGTATCGTCCGACATTTTAATGCGGCTCACCACACAGACGGAAAAAATGGTCTATGGCGTTCCGGCTGGTAAATACAATGGCTGTATAGTCATTCGGATACACCCGGTTTTTGCGATATTCTTTTTCTGTCAGCCCCTGAATGGTAACAAAAGGCACGAATTCAATGTGGACATTGAAGCGCTTCTCCAACTCGTCGTAAGGAGCAGTGTTAGCCGGTCTTGGCTGAGAAATAAGAATATTGTGGACGCGGGTAAAATTGTCTTCCTGAACGGGTGCGACACTTGCAGACATTCGGGCTACGGTTTTGTGTTTAATCTTTGGTTGTTACTATTTCATCTTATCCCGCCTGGTTCATTATAAATTTGATGAAAACCATCAATGGCGCGATTTCGACGGTGCAAAGGTACAACAAAAAGTGGAATTGATTGCCGGATAAAAATTTTGAACCCATAATCATGGCACGCAAAGTCCTGTATCCATAGAAGATAATGGCAAGCCCGATCGCCCAGAATACAAGGAAGTCTTTGTACTCCAAAAGAAAGGCAATCAGGAAGTTAAAGGGTACCAGGAAAAGCCCGAGCACACAGTTGAACACCAGATGAGGAAGTTATCGCTGCACCTCTTTTGTACAGGAAAAGTAGTTGTACAAAGAATAAGCAGGATGCGGTTGGACAAAACCAAGTGATCGACAGGCTACCGAGAGTACTAAAACCAGGCATTGCTTGAGTAATTGCTGCTTGGCGGACTGGACAATCAAAAAGGCAAAATCCCGGCATTAATCAGGAAGTTGATGTACAGTATGTAATAGGGCGTGTTGCCAGCCAGTCCGGTCGTATCCCGCTGAGCGATGGTCAGGGAGTTATCGTTGAGAAACTTCGCCAGGCACGTCCTACTGCAGCGCGGTTGGAACCCACCGCAAAGGTGAAGAAGATGAGCGCTCCGACCAGTATGATAAACAGGGTACTGGTTTTCATAGGAGGACGTTTCTCAGTTGATCGATGGGTAGGGTTTGAGTCTGAATGGCTGCTGTAAATTCTTCTGCAGCACCCGGAACCTGGCAGGCATGAGGTCGAATGGGTTGGTAGGTCCTTCCTCGGCTGGCTCTTCCGGAAAGCCGAAACGTAAGTTCAAATGGATTGCCGGAATCCTGCGCACCGAGATCGGGAGCAGTGAACAATGCCAAAAACAGAAAGAAAATCAACCTTCTCATGCTGCAAAGGTAAAGAAAAGTGTGGCATGACTGTGCCCCCTGAATCCTTTTCGTAGTTTTGCACGAACTTTGTTCGCACACAGCCCAAACCAAAAGCCTGTGGCCCATAGCCAAAGGGTGGTTATTGTGTGTTTTAGGAGGTGTCCGGCTGGTTAATTGTACGTTATTTGCCGTATTTTTATCCCAGGCCCGCTTCCAAACCCAATTTATTCTATCACAGCAAACAGAGCGCTATCAACTATGCAAATTGATGTTATTCTCGGACTCCAGTGGGGAGATGAAGGGAAGGGTAAAATTGTTGACTTCCTTGCGGAAGATTACGACATCGTAGCCAGATTTCAGGGTGGACCCAATGCCGGCCATACGCTGAAATTTGGAGGCAAAAAATACATTCTGCACACCATTCCTTCCGGTATTTTCCGACCCAAACTGATCAATCTGATAGGCAATGGCGTTGTGCTAGATCCTGTGATCTTTTGTAAAGAACTCAAGGCGCTTGAAGAAAACTCTGTGGACTACATGGACCGCCTGCTGGTCTCACGGAAGGCGCACCTGATTACCCCTACCCACCGTTGGCTGGATGCTGCTAGCGAAGCCCATAAAGGAAAATTGAAAATCGGTTCCACCCTCAAAGGAATTGGGCCAACCTACATGGATAAAACCGGAAGAAACGGCCTGCGTATCGGCGATATCGAACAACCGCATTTCCGGCAACAATTTGATGCCCTCAAGGAAAAACACCTTGAACTTCTCAAGATTTATCCGGAAGTACCCTTTGATCTGGAAGCAGAAGAAAAGGCCTGGTTTGAAAGCATCGAGGTGATGCGCGGCCTTCAACAGGTCGACAGCGAGTATTACATCCAAAAAGCGCTTGAATCAAACAAGCGTATCCTTGCTGAAGGCGCACAGGGCTCCATGCTCGATATCGATTTTGGGACTTACCCATATGTCACCTCATCCAATACCATCACCGCAGGGGTATGTACCGGATTGGGCGTGGCTCCGCAAACCATTGGCCGGGTAATTGGCATTACAAAAGCCTATTGCACCCGGGTGGGCAGTGGTCCGTTTCCAACCGAACTTGAAAACGAAATGGGTGATCAACTCCGCAAGGAAGGAATGGAGTTTGGTTCTACCACCGGCCGACCACGCCGCTGTGGCTGGATCGACCTGCCTCAACTTCGCTATACCATTTTGCTCAATGGTGTTACAGAATTGTGCATGACCAAAATTGATGTCCTGAATACAGTAAAAGACATCGGTGCTGCTACACATTACCTGGTAAATGGTCAGGAGACCAACGAGTTGCCTTATGATCTGACACATATTCCGGTACAGCCAATTGTCAATTATTTCAGTGGCTGGGAATCTGACTTGGAGGGCATTAATTCGTTCGACAAACTCCCGCAGCAGGCGAAAGATTTCCTTCATGCCTTGGAGCAATACCTGAACGTGCCAATTCGAATGATTTCAACCGGACCGGAGCGTGAAAAATTGATCATGAAAGACTAAGGGCCCAAACAGGCTCTAATAACAGTCGAAAACAGGATCCCAAATACGCTCTAGACTAACTTTTGTCGGAATTCTTCCAGGTTTGCAGTTGGAAGGAAAGCAATTTTCTGCCCAAACCGGCCGGGGGCCTTCAATATCAGGTAAGCAATCCGCTTGCCAGGCACTTCAATGCGTTCAATATCATGAATGGGGTAGCGTACCGTAGTCCAGTAATTGGTAAGGTAAATATAGTCTGCATCGGCGTCCAATCGTTTTAGCGGCAACAGTTTGCGCCAAACGATCCACAACCAAACGAGCAACAGAACAGTTGAGATGGCACGGATAGTATGTATTGAAAGGAACGGAAGCTGAGCAAATCTTCTTCAGGAATCAGCCAGAATGCAAGGGTAAATCCCAATAAAAAGACGGTGCCAAAAACCGGTGCAAATACCCGCCACATCAGGGTCGTATTGGATGACAATCGTTTGGCGCCCGAAGGACTGGTTTGTGGTGCTCGTTCTTCTTTCATGGTAGGTTAAAATAAAATCCCCGGTTTGATCCCAAAGCAGGCAATTATTGCTTTTTTGAATCAAACCAGGGGCAAAGGTACACCAAGTTATTGATGAATTTAGTGGTCAGTCGTCAGTGATCAGTAGTCAGAATTATTTAATCTTAAAACCTGACGACTGACCACTGACAACTAGTATTCATCACTCTTTTGATTTCTTTTTCTCGTCTTTATCTTTCACGGTGATGCGTCCGCCTTGCTTCAATTTGCGGGCAATGGCAGAGTAGGGGCCGGTTACCACCATTTCGCCTTCTTTCAGGCCAGACTCAATAACAATGTGATCATTGTCCTGAATTCCGGTTGTTACATCGCGGATATCCACGGTATCTGCCTGTACGACAAACACAACTTCCTTGATTTCATCGATTGTCTTTTCGCTGGATTCCGACGCTTCTTCTTCATCTGAGTTTTCTTTTTCCTTATCTTCTTCACGCACGGTCACAGCAATCAGCGGAACGCTCAGGCTTTCTGTTGTTTCGGTAAAAATATCAACCGAGGCAGACATTCCCGGGCGGAATGGATAGGTTTTGGTATCGCTGATCATATCGGCATAGGAATCCGGATCGATGCGGACTTTTACCACAAAGTTGGCAACCTGGTCGGTGTTCAAACTGATGGTTGTGCCGCCCACATTGCTGGCGCTGTTCGCAATCTCGGTTACCTTTCCGGTGAACTTTTTACCCAGATAGGCGTCCACTTCGATATCGGCCTTGTCTCCCAAAGTAACTTTTAGGATGTCGTTTTCACTTACTTCCACCTGAACCTCCATGGAACTGAGGTTGGCTACGCGCATCAATTCGGTACCGGTCATCTGCAGGGTACCTACTACCCGTTCACCTTTCTCAACATTCAACTTGCTGATAATTCCGTTTACCGGGGAGGTGATTACGGTTTTTTGCAAACTGGTACGTAACTCTTTGAGCGTTGCCTGAGCGCTATTGATTCCGTAGTCAGCTACACGCACATTTTCTTTCGCACTCATAAGGCTGGTTTTGGATGCTTCCAGGGCAGCCTTGGATGCAGTATAACCACTTTCAAGCGTTCTGAAGTTTGAAAGAGAGGCTTCGAAATCTGAGTCGGAAATGATGCCTTCCTTATGCAGTTGCTCATTCCGCTGATGCGTTTTTTTAGCCGCATCAAATTGGGCCTTGGCGCGAAGCAAATCGGCTTCTACCTGCTCAATCTGTGCTTGAGACGACTGTACATTAGAGGAGGATATTTCCTTTTGCGAACGGGCGCTGTTGAGGGATGCCTGGCCGCGTTCTACCGCACTTTGGTATTCGTCTGGGCGGATCTTGGCCAGCACCTGACCGGCACGGACAGAATCTCCTTCCTTTACGTACAGTTCTACAATCTCTCCGGAAACATCCGAACTGATTTTGACTTCTGTCTCAGGAAATACCTTTCCACTTGCCGTAACCGTTTCGCTGATGGTCCGGGTTTTTACTTCTTCTACATAGACTTCTTCTCCTTTGGGTTTTTGTCTGGATTTAATTGCCGCAGCAACTATCAGAAGAAGGAAAACTCCGATAAGGGAATAGGTCAGAATTTTTCTGCGTTTGGGAGAACTGGCTTTCATAGTATGATGGATGATTTTAAGTGTCGATTGATGCAGTTATTAGCGTAGGTTCAGGGGCTTGCCTTCGTAAAAATCCAGGATTTTTAACCGGAACAAATAATCGTATTTGGCAATTATCAGATCGCGCTCGGCAATGTCCAGATTGGTTTTGGCTGTGCTGAGTTCCAATACGGTGGCTGCGCCCAGGCTGTGAAGTTTTTCAGTATTGGAAAATGCAGTTTGCGTCGCTTCAAAGCTTCTTTGGGCAGCCAAGAGTTGTTTTTGTCCGGCACGTACATTGGCGATGGCAGTTTGCACATCGTTTTTGAGTTGCTGGCGTGCTTGTGTTTCCTGCATTTGGGTAGAAAGCAGGTTGAGTCGGGCGCGTTCCACATTCAGTCGGGTACGGCCGTTTTGGTAAATTGGGATGCTCAGGCTCACGCCCAACCCCTGACCAAAGTTTTGGTCGATCTGGTCCAAGTAATTGACGTCTTCGTATTGAACTTCCGGGTTGTACAGGGTGACGGTTCCGGGTGTTCCGTTGATGTCAACCAGAAGCGTTTGGGGGGTTAGGTTGCCGGTAGCAACGGGCCGTACAAACTGAGAAGAGTAGTTGCTGCTCAGGTTGGCAAAAACCGATAGGGTCGGGAAGTAGGCGGATTTGGCGATGGCAATTCCTTCCCGTGCGCTGTGGGTTCGGTATTCAACGGCGCGAATGTTTGGTTGGGTGCTGAGGGCGGTATTGTATACGGTATTCAGGCTATAACCTTCCGGACGCACGTCGTTTGGAATGGTTACCAATGGGCGTTCGATCACCATATCAAAGTCGGGCTCCAGTTGCAGCAGGTTTTTTAAGCTCAAATAAGCCAAATCCAGGTTGTTCTGAGCAACAATCAGGGCTTGTTCATCCCGGGCAATCTGCGCATCCAGCGTATAGCGATCAGCCATTGGAAGGTTGCCAGCCTGAATGAGTTTGAGTGTGTTGTTCAATTGTGTGGTGCTCAATTGAACCCGGCGCTGGGCACTTTCCAATTGTTCTTCTGATAATAAGACTGTCAGGTAGGCTTGGGCAACCTGCAGTCCGAGCATGTTTCCGGTATCTTCGGCATCGGCCTGGGCTGCTTTGTTTTCCCAGCGCGCCTGTTTTACGGAGTGGTATACTTGTCCACCGGTAAACAAATTGGCTCCTGCTCCAAGGCTAAGGCTGTTGAAACCAAAACCTGTAGTGATAAACTGGTTGGAGGTAGGGTCGATGGTACGTCCGTATTGCTGACCAGCATTGACCGTTCCGTTCAGGCTTGGGAGGCGCGCCGCCTTTGCCTGTCGTTCCGACAGCATGGCTGTCCGGACCGATGCTTCGGCCTGCTTCATGGTAATGTTGTTATCCAATGCATGGTCTACACATTTTTCCAAAGACCAAACTTGCTGTGCCTGGGAAGAACTTCCAGCAAGGAGCAACAGAAAGAGGAGAAGGACTGGGCGTTGATTCTTGTTCATAAAACAATTGTTATTAACAGGGGTACCGTAAATGTTGCGGATAGCGAAATTGCTTTGAGCCGAAATTCCAATCGGAAACAGGCTCGTATCCAATTCAAAGGTCAACAATATCTGTGAAAGCCAAGCCTCGAATTCTTACGACTCCACAAGAATAAGGCATTACAGATAGGCTGTCTTTCTTTTTATATCAAATGTGAAAAAAGTTGGATAAACACGCATCTACAAGGGAAAAGGAAAAATTGGAATGCATGCTCAATTGGTGTAGTGGCTAAGCCGAATTTCGGATAAAATATCCAGGTTGTATTCGGCCAGATTTTGAATTTGTTTCTGCCAAATCGAGGAATAATTTTTGGATATCCGTTCTGAGGCGTACTTTTAGCGACTTAAAATTATAACAGCACCAAACCTTTTTATGCATTCGCGCTGTGAAACGATTTACAGCCTAATGCACACAGCAGAATAATTATCGGACCACATGGATACTATGTTGAATATCGGCCGGGGCCTACTGGGCATGGCAGTTTTGATTGGAATATGCTACCTGCTCAGCAGAAATCGGAAAGCCATTAACTGGCGTTTGGTCGGTTCCGGAATTGCGCTGCAGTTGATATTTGCACTGCTGGTATTGAAAGTGCCCGGGGTGAGTTGGGCATTTGATCAGGTTGCCAAGTTGTTCACCTATGTAATTGAATGGTCGGAAAATGGAGCAACCTTCCTGTTTGGTGCCGAACTTGCCTCAAGCAAAGCCCCGGTTTATGTATTTGCATTCCGGGTGTTGCCCACTGTGATGTTTTACTCCGCACTGGCAGCCATCCTTTTTTACTTTGGGATTTTACAGAAAGTAGTTTACGGCATTGCTTGGGTTCTGACACGCAGCATGGGAATGAGCGGTCCGGAAGGACTCGCTTCTGCTGCCAATGTATTTATCGGGCAAACGGAGGCTCCACTCATCGTTCGGCCCTATCTGGAAAAAATGTCCCGGTCTGAAATCATGTGTTTGATGTCGGGTGGAATGGCCACCATTGCCGGTGGGGTGTTTGCCGCCTATGTAGGCTTTCTGGGCGGTGGTGATCCCGAACAGCAATTGTTCTTTGCCCGGCATTTGCTTGCTGCATCCATCATGTCGGCACCGGCAGCAGTGGTAGCGGCAAAAATCTTGCTTCCGGAAACCGAGAAGCAGGATATGGAAAAACTGGAACAAACCGACACCCATGTCGGCGACAACCTGCTGGATGCCATTTCCAAAGGAACAACCGATGGTTTGCGCCTGGCAGTCAATGTAGGGGCTATGCTCATCGTATTTACAGCCCTGGTTTACATGCTCAACTGGATTTTATTGAATACTGTAGGCGACTGGACAGGTCTGAATGCAGCCATCCAGGAGGGAACAAATGGCCGGTTTGAGGGCCTCACATTTACCTATGTGTTGGGGATTGTTTTTGCGCCGCTAGCCTGGATTTTAGGAACACCTTCACAGGATATCATGCTGGTCGGCCAATTGCTGGGAATGAAAACAACCATCAACGAGTTTTTGGCCTACAGCGCCTTGGGTGAAATGCAATCCGGTGGTGCCAACCTATCACCTAAGTCCGTTCTGATTGCCATGTATGCCTTGTGCGGATTCTCCAATTTTGCCTCCATCGGAATCCAGATTGGCGGGATTGGTGCACTGGCTCCGGGTCAACGGAAAACTTTGACTGAGTTGGGTATTTTATCCTTGATCGGCGGGTCCATCGCCTGTTTCATGACGGCAACGGTAGCGGGTATGTTGAACTAGGGCGTACCGTCCGGTTCAATGTGTATACACATTTGATTGATCTTGTTGAGGATTTTGTCTCAGCACGAATTTTTACATGTGCAGATGTTATGATATTTCACATGAAACCATAACTTCGCCATTGCTCTTACCAAGTATTTCGGAATAAAAATTTATTAATCGTTGGCCGTGTGTGGTAAATGGATTTTTTAAGCCTGCAAAGGCAAATAATATTTTATTTAATTAAATCCATTTGCACGACTGCTAATCTATATTGAACCAGACCCAAATCCACAGAAGGAGGGCATGGCTGGTAGCGTTTCCTGTATATAGGCAGGGAACCGGGATTTATCCGAAAACTATCTTTTACACACTGTTATGTTAAAAAATCGCAATCTGTTCATTTTGTTGGCCGTGGTTCTACTTGGACTGTGGCTGTGGGCCTCATCAAATGAAAAAGCCGGTGCTGAGTACGACCGCCCGAACGACCCCTGGGTTTTTCGTTCCGTTTTGGATAAGCAAGCCCGGATGATCACCCTGGCTCTCGATGAGGACTTATGGGTGGCCTATTCCACCGATTCCTGTTCGCTGTACAAGGCCTGGGCCGGTAGTGTGGCATTCGAAGGGGCGGTGTACAACATGCGACATGGGCCTCAGCCAACCTCTGTAGGTAGTGCCTGGTTTGAAAACAAATTTAAGCAACCCTGGCAGGTGCGATTAAATGGAAAAACAGAGTTGCCAAAGACGGATTATAAAGGACACCGATACACCTCCGACGGGCATGCTGAAATCATGTTTGATCTGGTGCTTTCCGATGGGCAGCGCATCCGGATCAATGAGCGTCCCGAATTTGTGGAAGTCGACCGCCAAAAAGGATTGGAGCGGGTTTTTGAGGTTGTGGAAGCACCTGCCGGAGCGGAAATTTCTCTCCTGACCAATGCAGGATCTATTGCCGGTTCAAATGGTGTAAAAACGGACGGCGAACTGGTGGACATTGAAACCCGCGACTACGAATCAGGTGTCAAACTCAGTACCATCGAACTGGATGGCCGCCTGGTTCTGAATCCCGATGGTGAAACCCACCTGACCTGCATGTTTGTGCGCCAACCGTTGTACAAAAATCCGAATGCAGCCAGCCTGGAAGAGGAAGAGGGGCCAACCCTGAGCCCGGGAGAAAAATTGATGGCAAAAACCGACTGCCGGACCTGTCACAACCCACAGGTAAAAACTGTCGGGCCTTCCTACAAAGAAATTTCAGAACGGTATAAAAACACCACAAACAACTGGGAAACCCTGGCTCAAAAGGTCATTCAGGGTGGCTCGGGCAATTGGGGCATCGCTGCTATGTCGGCACACCCGGATTTACAGCCGGAGGATGCCATTAGCATGGTGCAATACATCCTGTCGCTGGATGAAGGCGAAGACGATGGTGAAGGTGGAAACACCACAGTAGACCTTGCGTCTATCCCGGCCGACCAATGGCTGAAGCCGGATGCATCCATCAAAGCAGAGGATGTGGAGCCAGGCCTGCCATTGAAGGTTTTTCAACTAGCTAAAAACCCGGAAACGCTGGATCGCATCAATTTCAACGCCAAGCCGGATGCACAATACATCCTCGGTCAGTTTAATATTGACAACGCACTTTTCGGTGAGTTGAAAGAGAATTTTGCGCTGGAAGCCACGGGCTACATCTTTTTGGAAAAAGACGACAATGTGCTCCTGCAATTGAGCTCGGATGACGGCTCACGCCTGTACCTGGATGATGCACTGATCATCGACAACGACGGACTCCACGGCATGGCTCCGATAGAAACGGAACTCGCACTGCGTGGAGGGTATCACAAGATAAAACTCCAGTATTTTCAAGGTGCGGGTGGACGAGGCATTTCCCTGGAATGGGCCCGGAGCGGCCAGTCTGGAATGGAAGTCATTCCGGATACCAAGTTTTACCACCGACCAAATGAAGGCGAAAGCAAGAAGCGTTTCGGACAGGAAATTGCCAAAATTCCAGGCGACCAAACCGCACTCACGGAAGTGCATCCTTCTTACGACCTTTCGCAGGCCCGCCCTAATGAGTTTTTGCCGAAGGTGGCTGGCATGGACTTCATGTCGGATGGTCGCCTCGTGGTAAGTACCTGGGATGCCATGGGTGGTGTATATATTTTGGAAAATGTAGACAGCGGCGATCCGGATAAAATAAAATACAAGCGCATTGCCAAAGGACTGGCAGAACCGCTGGGCCTTAAAGTCGTGAATGACACCATTTATGTGTTGCAAAAGCAAGAACTCACCCGTCTGATCGACACCGATGGGGATGAGATCATTGATGAATACCAGTGCTTTGCCAAAGGATGGCGGGCTTCGGCCAACTTCCACGAGTTTGCTTTTGGACTGGCCTATAAAGACAACCATTTCTATGCTACCCTGGCCATCGGAATTATGCCGGGAGGTGCCAGCGCGCGCCCGCAAATTCCGGATCGCGGAAAGGTTATCCGGATCAGCAAAGCCGATGGAAGCATTGAGTTTATTGCCCGCGGTTTGCGTACACCAAATGGCATAGGACTTGGCGTTGACGACGAAATTTTCGTTGCCGACAACCAGGGTGACTGGTTGCCTTCTTCCAAGATTCTCCATGTGAGTAAGGGCGCATTTTTCAATTCCTATGCAGTGGATAGCGCCAACGTTGCTTCGCTTCCAGTGAAGCCTCCGGTTGTGTGGCTACCGCAGGATGAAATCGGCAACTCGCCGTCCACGCCGCTGGCGCTCAACGATGGTCCGTTCAAAGGCCAGATGATCCACGGTGAAGTAACCCACGGTGGTGTGAAGCGGGTGTATGTTGAAAAAGTAAATGGCGAATATCAGGGCTGTGTCTTCCGCTTTATTCAAGGGCTGGAAGCCGGTGTGAACCGGATGGTTTGGGGCCCTGATGGCGCATTGTATATTGGGGGAATTGGTAACCCGGGCAACTGGCAGCAAAACGGAAAATTGTGGTACGGCTTGCAGCGCCTGAAGTACAATGAAAATCCGAGTTTTGAAATGCTGGCCGTTCGGGCAAAAACCAACGGCATTGAAATCGAGTTTACCGAGCCTCTGCGTGAGGGAGATGGCTGGTCGACCAGCCACTACGACATCCAGCAATGGCGCTATGTGCCAACCATTGAGTATGGTGGCCCGAAAGTCGATCCGGAGGTTTTACCGGTGCGGTCCGCTTCGGTAAGCAAAGACCGCAAATCGGTATTCCTGGAAATTGACGGAATCAAAGCCGGACATTTGGTATATGTCCACCTGAAGGATCTGCCTATCAGCGACAACGGGCACTCCATTTGGAGTACAGAAGCCTGGTATACCATGAATCAAATCCCGCAGGATAAGCCCGGTGAAGTATTGCCTACTCCGGATTTTCCTCCCAAGCAAGACAATGCCCTTTCAGCCAAAGAGGTGAAGGAAGGCTGGAAATTGTTGTTTGACGGAAGTTCGCTCAATGGCTGGCATAATTACGGGAAAAAAGGAGTTGGGAAATCCTGGATTATTCAGGACAATGCCTTGTACCTGGATGCAAAACCCAGCACCACAGGCCACTGGCAGGCTGAAGACGGTGGGGATATCCTAACCGATGGTGAGTACCAGGATTTTGAATTTACACTGGAATGGAAAATCAGCGCCTGTGGAAACTCTGGGATTTACTACAATGTCATTGAGAATCCGGAGAAATACGGATATGGCTGGATGACGGGTCCGGAAATGCAGGTGCTCGACGATGCCTGTCACCCTGATAGCCGCTTCCCCATGCACCGTGCCGGCGACCTGTATGATATGCAATCGTGTAAGTACATCACTGTCAAGCCTGCCGGTGAGTGGAACCACGTGCGCATCATTTCAAAAAATGGAAAAATTGAGCAGTGGCAAAATTACCGCAAGGTAGTTTCATACGACATCAACGACCCTTCCTGGCCGGAAATGATTGCTAAAAGCAAATTCCGGGAATGGGAAGATTTTGGCACGGCTAAAAAAGGAAAAATCGCCTTGCAGGATCACGGGAATCCTGTTTGGTTTAAAAACATCAAAATTCGAAAACTCTAAGTCCCATGTCAACAGTTAACAACCAACGGCTTTTTATTGCCAGCTGTTTTGCGCTGGTAACCACCGCCTTTGCTTTTGCAATTCGGGCGGGAATTCTGAATGCCCTGAGCACCCAGTTTGTGCTCACCGATACCCAACTGGGCTACATCAATTCCATGGCTATTTTGGGCTTCCCGATTGCAACCATGGTGGGTGGTGTGCTGTACAATTTATTCGGTGCCAAACGCATGATTTGGCTGGCGCTGATTACCCATACCCTGGGTATTTTGCTGACCATTTTTGCAGATGGATTTGAGTTGCTGTTGCTTTCCAACTTCTTTATTGGATTTGGAAACGGAACCGTAGAAGCTGCTTGCAATCCGATGATTGCAGCGATGTTTCCCAAGAACCAGACTACCATGCTCAACCGCTTTCACGTTTGGTTTCCCGGGGGTATTTTCCTGGGTGCACTGATTTCGGAATTGATGACCGGCATGGGCATGGGTTGGCAGGCGCAAATTGGCGTCATGCTGATTCCAACGGTGATTTATGCTTACTTGTTTTGGGGGCAAAAATTCCCCGAAGCGGAGGATGCCGGTCAGGCATCTATCAGCGATAACCTAAAGGGGATGCTTTCCCCCTTGTATATCTTTATGCTGGGCTGTATGGTACTTACAGCCAACACAGAACTCAGCACCCAGCAATGGGTGGAACGCTTGCTTGGCAATACAGGCGCATCGCCGATGTTGGTACTGGCCCTGGTGACCGGACTGATGGCAGTCGGCCGGTATTTTGCCGGGCCTGTGGTGCACCGACTCAACCCCACCGGGGTCTTGTGGGGCTCTGCCATTATAGCCACCATCGGTATTTGGCTGATGGGTTCTGCCAGTGGGGGCATGGTGTATGTTGCCGCCATTTTGTTTGCTATCGGTGTGTGTTATTTCTGGCCGACGATGCTTGGGTTTACCGCGGAATACATTCCGAAGTCGGGAGCCATTGGCATGTCGATTATGGGCGGTATGGGTATGTTTGCTACGGCCATCGCCCAACCCATCGTTGGGGGCTGGCTGGATGGCTCAAGAGCCAGTGCTGAAGCCCAGGGGCTCGTCGGTGAAGCGGCTGAACTAGCTGCCGGACAGGCCACACTCGGCAAGTTGGTAATATTCCCAATCATCCTGATCGTAGCCTTCGGTCTGCTTTGGTTTTACATGCGCAACAAGCCCCACGGTGCAGCGCTGCATGCCAGTTAGGACAAGAACGCTAAATTAGCGCACAGGCCCTGTTTCTTTTTGAAGGAATAGGGCCTGTGTTGTTTGGTGGGGAGTTTATTAGGATTTTTGAGGTTTTAAATGGTTCAGATGATGATTCTTAAAATAGACTACATTTTAAAATATCAAAATATATGAAAAATGAAAGTGATTAAATTCTTCCTGTTCTTTCTGAGCTTAAATACTGCAATTGCACAGGAAATAACAATGCAGAAGTCCATCATTACTGATGACACAATACTTGTAAACCTTGAAAGAAGTGGTCATTTAGAAGTTAGTTCTGTATTAACGGGAGAGAGCCTCTTAATTGATACTTCAGTCTACTTATTTGGATTGCCCACTCAAGAAGAGAGGGAGATGGCGGGTGAGATATTACAATGGGATATTGTTGGTTCGTATCTATTTCAAAATGCCTTGTACAAGGATTCTAGAGGAGCCTGCTCATATCAAATCAGAAGATATTCAATTGATAGTTTACGTGGTCTACGGAGTGATGCACTTAAAAACTATATAGTTTCTACTGAAACCTTGTTTGACAATGATATACAGCCTGGAGAATGGTATCAATCAAGAATCTTTTATGCCGCAGATTCAATTACTGGACCATTGTTTTTTGATTTTGTAGTCAACAAAGACTCACTAATTATGTACATTTATTTGGAAGGATTAGGGCAAATAGAAGTTTGGAACTATAATCGATATCGATTTAAGTTGGGGCATGATAAAGATCAATTAGAATTTTGGGGAAGAAAAAAGAATTGGGAAAAAGTGAATTCGATTACCCTAAATCATAAATTAAAAATGCCGTTCCGGGTTCTTAGTAATAGGTCAAATATCTTTTTAATTTCAGACAAAGGAAGCATTTATTCAATCTCTGGGGGTAAACTGCAATTGATGAAGACCGCCTCTAAAATAACTGGAGGTTACAAAATTATTGACAAAAAGGGTGAATGTATTTATTTAATTCCAAATTACGCAAAAGATAAACCCTCTTGGAAAGAGGGTTTAATCCCTGCAAATAAAGTTTTGCAAAACCATTAGAATAATTATTCGTATGTATTTTTTGTTCAAAATTTGGGTTGATATCCAATGCTCAGTCAGGCTTTCTAGAACTCTGCACAGTAGAGTTTTGGCAGCCCAATGAAGGTGTCTCCAATTGGATAAGAATCAAAGAAGATGGCTTATCAGGAGTTGAGCTATCAGGAGAAATATCTACAGTTGCTTGGGAAAATACATCTGGAAACATAACAAAAAAGCCAGTTGCCTATGTTAGTGGGAGCACTGCGAGAATTGGAGCTTGCTTTAAAAAAGAAGGAACTCCAATTTTGGAACAAGCCAGTCAAGGATATTTGCATTTTGAAACGCTGCATTATTTAGGTTCTAAGTACGGAGTTCTTTCAATAAATATTGATGAAGTGATCTCCGGGGTATGGAATCACTTTTCATATTTACAGATAAAGGATGTTGACGCACCACCAAAAATTTAATCCTGAAACCTGATAAACCAGCCAGTATGAATAAATTTTTCATAGCAAGTATTGCATTGCTTTTTATCATAACTGCTAATGAATCAATTTGTCAATCACGAATAAATAAATCATATATAATTGACAATAATGGGTCCGTTTTATTGTCTGAGGGAGAAGGGCGGCTGCTTTTAAGGAGTTCAGAACAAGACAGTTTGTTTTTGGATACAGTTCGCATTTACCCCAACCCGCGAGATCCCTTTTTTAACAAGCATCCAGTTGTTTGGGATTATTCAGATGGGTTCCTGTTCCAAACCTCTGTGTTCATTTCCAATACTGGGCAACCTATTTTTCAATTGGATCGATTTCTGATCGATAGCGTCAATAGCTACTTCATAGAGGAGCGCCAAAGTTTTTTTCCACCGCCTAAATCACGTTTGGACAAAGGGGGCTTACCAATAGACCGGTACTATGGTGAGAAGTTTTTGTTTAATAATGCTATGGGGGATTGCTATTATGATATGTGGGTCGATAAAGATACTTTGATACAAGTCTTGTTTAAGCAAAAGGATAAGATCGTTGAATTTTGGAATTTCGAGCACTTTGAGATGGTTGACAATACCCCCCTCACGTCAGAAGATAAAACACGAAAAGGTAAAGAAAAGGCTTGGCGATTGGTTGGTACAATAAATGTGCCTGCGGACTTTTTACCACCAGTCAATGTATTTAAATCTAAGGGAAGGTTTCTTTTAATGTCAGGCGATTATCAATTATATAAAATTGAAAATAATACGCTTGTTTCAGTTTTTACTTTTAGAAATACTCAAATTGAAGATGTCACCCTCATCGTTGATAAACGCACTGAAGAGATTTATTATGCCGATAGAAAAGAGCTATTGAACGGTTTGGGAATTGATAAAGGGAGAGGGGCGACGCAGTCTTATCAAAAAATTGATATTGATTAAGAGCCTGTATTACGCCCGTCATATGGATCCGATCCATTCTCATCAAAAAAACGATTTGGTAGCAGGCTATGGAAAAGTCGTAACTTATATGGCTCCTAATGAAAATCCATATCTTATTCTTTGGGTAAATGAAAAGTACAACTCAAGTAGCTTTAAAATATAATTAACGATGTGCTATAGGTTATTATGTCTGATAAGTATTGTTTGTGTTTCATCAAGTAATGGCGGTGCACAGGTAATTAAATATGAAAATAGAGTAAACAACTACCTTCTAAAGGTTCTGGAAGTAGACTCTGACTTGTATTACACCGTAGAAACAAATGGTAAAATTGATACGTTTAACCACTACAGGCTGGCTAAATATCAAGGGGCTGAGGTTATTCAAATGGAAATCTATAATCATAACACCATTGTATGCCTTTTTAGCACATATTTAAATACCCATTATACTATATACAAATTAGATTCTCAAGGCTGGAAAGCTCGCCTTTCTGGAATTCTCAAACCAGATTCGAAAACAAAGGAGCCATATAGGGTTTCCATTGTAAACCAAAATACCTTCAAGATAGAAACGAGTTCAAATAAAACCTATTACCGATTGGATTACGAGAATAAAACCCTCACGAAAATCGAATAAATATGAAATGCTGCTCAAGTGTTGAATAGCACTAGCTGGTCTTGAATGGACAAAAGCAGTGGAAGCAGGCGAACAAAAATCCGGCGTTGAGCTTTGCCTGATTCGCCTAAAGAGCCTATTCATGCACTCAGGAATTCCAGGTTTCCTACTATGGTGTGTATGTACTGGTAATAAGCCCAAATACACATGCCTTTTGTTTTTTGTTATTTATTGATCACGTACCATTTTTATCAGGATGATTAGAATAATCATATTAGTATTGATATTTCTCTTTGTGCACATCTAAGTATGTCTCAGGGTTTCCCAATTAAATCATATCTTGATAGAGACCAGCGATAATAATAGGGAATCAATGATTTGGGCGGAATACTCATTGTCAAAAACATTGCCTCAACTACTGATGTGGATACTATAAATATTTACCCTAAGTTTTTAGACTCTACTCTTTTGAAACATCCTATGGTGTGATATTGAAGGGAAGTATTTATATCAAGTTTCGCAATAAGGTCAAATACAGGATTAATACTGTTCAAGCTCAATCGCTTTATTTTTGATAGCATTCAAAGTTATAGTTTTGACATTTATCGAAGTTTTTCCTCCCAAAGAAACTATTTTAGACAACGGTAGTCAGCTAATTGATTTATATAATACAAAGATATTATTGGAGATAGAGGATGTAGGAGGTCCTTTTATTATGATATCTTATGTGTCAAAAGATTCACTTATTCAGCTTGTATATAACGAATCAAAAAGAGAAGTTGAATTTTGGAATTTTGAACATTTCAGGCTCTTCAATGACTACGAGCTCAAAACAGAAGACCGTCAAAGAGTTGCACGTAATAAACGGTGGAGACTAATCAATACTATTTCTGTCCCAGAAGATTTTATTGCCCCATTTAGAGCTTACAACAAAGCAGGAATATTTCTTATTTTATCTGGAGATAATAGGCTCTATTCAGTAGTTAATAACGAATTAGTGTTTGCTTGCAACTTAAATAAAAAGGAATCACCTCCCCCCATTATTCTTATTGATAAAGAAACAAGCTCAATATTCATTGGAAGTGCAGATATTCTAGAATCAGCTAATAAATATTTAGAAACTACTGAGATCATGAAATTATTAACACCTATTAGTATCGAATAGCATCACGCTTTATGTGGTTGTTAGACTACCTTGTTCTTTCTCAAAATTTTATTGATTTCCCCAATGAACAATACTAAATTCGTTTTAATTTTTGCGTTGAGTTTTCAGTTAGTGACGGGAACTTGCTATGGACAAATTGATGATATTTCGTTGTGCAAAGTGGAGTATTATCAGCCAAATGAAGATGCATCTTACTGGATAAGAATCAAAGAAGATGGCTTATCAGGAGTTGAGCTATCAGGAGAAGTATCTACAGTTGCTTGGGAAAGTACATCTGGGAACATAACAAAAAAGCCAGTTGCCTATGTTAGTGGGAGTACTGCAAGGATTGGGGCTTGCTTTAAAAAAGAAGGAACGAATAAGGTTTGTGTCTCCAATGAAACAGGAGCGGATTTACTTTTTCATGCACTCAGGAATTCTAGGTTTCCTACTATGGTATGTATGTACTGGTAGTAAGTAGCCCAAATACACATGCCTTTTGTTTTTTGTTATTTATTGGATCACGTACCATTTTTATCAGGATGATTAGAATAATCATATTAGTATTGATATTTCTCTTTTGTGCACATCTAAGTATGTCTCAGGGGTTTCCAATTAAATCATATCTTGATAGAGACCAAAGGATAATAATAGGAATCAATGATTCTAAAGGAACTATTCTTGTCAAGAATACCTTCTCGAGTACTGATACTTTAAAAATATACCATAAGTTTTTAGACTCTATTCTTTTGGAGCATCCTATGGTGTGGGATATTGAGGGAAAGTATTTGTATCAAGTTTCTTCAATGAGGTCAAATACCGGATTTGCATTGTTTAAACTTAATCGATTTATTATTGACAGTATTCAAAATTATAGTTTTGGCATCTTTCATACTTTTTCTCCTCCTAGTGGAACCATTTTAGACAAGGGCACTCAACCTATTAATCTATATAATACAAAGGTTACATTAGGAATTGAGGATGTAGGTGGCCCTTTTTTTTACGATATCATTGTGTCAAAAGATTCACTTATTCAGCTTGTATACAATGAGTCAAAAAGAGAAATTGAATTTTGGAACTTTGAACATTTCAGGCTCTTCAATGACTACGAGCTCAAAACAGAAGACCGCCAAAGAATTGCACATAGTAAACGATGGGGCTTAATCAATACCATTCCCGCTCCAGAAAATTTTGTAGCCCCATTTAATATTTATAATCAGGATGGTAGGTACCTAATTTTATCCGGAGAGAATAAGCTTTATTCAGTAGTTAATAATGAATTGAGATTGATGGATCAATTCAAGTATAATCAGATGGACGATCTGTTGCTTTTGATTGATAAAAAAACAGATACGATATACGTAGGGAATGTGAATGCTCTGACAGCTGATTCAGAGAAATCAAGTCCTGCCACAATTGTAAAATTGCTGACTCGAATACATATTGAATAACACCGCCCTTCCTTTCTTTTTATGTAATAAACCCTAAAAGCGCATCTGGTTTAAGTAGGAGGCACTTGCTAACTCCAAACGCTGGATGTATTTCTTGTCAATAACCCCAAACCTATGCAAAAATCAATCTTGATATTCTTTGGGAACCTCCTGTTCTCATGCGGTCTTATCGCCCAAATCACCTATGTCGAGCCGTTCGATTATTTCCGTCCTGTTTTTTATTCGGAGCAAAAGGGTCTGGTTGAAGTATTTGATCCAAACTCAAATCATAAAATTGGTACGCTTGATCTTGTAGCAATCAATCCGTTTGGAAATCTTGACATCCCGATTGAAACGCTCGATGATGAGTTTGGAAGGATGATCTCATCATTGGTCACTAATAAACGAGGAAAAGGTAATTCAAAAATGTATTAGCAAAGAGGAACTCTTTTAAACTTAAAATGCTTTAATATAATGGGAGTAGGGCTAGTTATTTGGAGTAAAACTCCAGTGCATCAAAAAGAAATACTGATGGATATGGTTGAAGCTGCCTATGATGGCTGTCTTCTGTTTCAATTGCAAGGATATAAAACATATGATCGTAAGGGGGATACGTTATTTGCTCCCGGAGAGTTCGTCTTGCAAAATGAGAATCCGAGTCGTTCCTTCATGGTTTTTTATATTTGTAATTTTGATGATCAACAAAGTGGGAAATGTGAATGGGTAGATACCAAGTTTATCACCGTAAAAAATGAGACAATTGTAGAACCATTGCTTTATAGATTAGCAGTTTCTGAGGATGCAGATTTTGATATATCTTATTATTTCGCCTATCATTATTTGAAGAAAAACCAAGAACAATTTCTTTCCTTTTCTGAATATTTGCTAACCTGGGACATGATGAATAAAGCATTTGCAGATGGTTTTACAGAAAATTGGTACACAAGGCTTCAAGATGAAAATAAGTAGGCAGGCAATCCGATAGCCCCCAACAATCATTCTCGCACATACAAATACAACTGCAGCTCCGGGGTGGTCGGAAATCGATCATGGATGCGGCTAAAAAACGCCACAATTGACGACATTCTACCACAATGGAATATTCAATTTACCGCTGGTGTAGTTAACCCTCCCAAACATGCAAATTTGGTTTCTAAAATTTTTTATGTTGGCCCTGATGGGGTGATTCATCAATTATATTAAATTTATTATGAGTCATGATACTAAAATTCCAATTTTTCTAAAGGATTACCTATGTATTTATAATTCTGGAAGTGTTATGTGTGGACAGGAGGTTAAGATTCACATATATATTTCTAACCAGGATTATAATAAGATTCGCCATACTCCGAATAATAATTTTTTTTTGAATATTTGGAGTTTGGCGGTAAAGTATATGGGAATATCTTATAATCCACGTTGGGACCCAGATGATGCTGTGGGAGATAGAGACCCTGAGTTTGTTTTGGCACAGCCAAAGGATGATAAACTATTTTTTCTGGAAGGGGAATATGATGTAAAAGTTTATCACTATGACCCTGATACAGAACAACTTGGGCAATGCATTCTTCCAGGTTCTGCATTTATGTTTGTGTATATGATGCCAATGCGAATAATTACATTTACATTCTTCTTTCAACTATTTACGAACCATATTGAAAGCGTTCGGAAGGATTTGCTACCCAAAGACTACCTTTACTTTGAGCCAGCAGCTAAACTGAATAGAAAGGCAATCCGCAGTTTTACAAAGGCTGTCAAGGAATTGTATCCAGATGCACTCATAGAATTTTTTGTTCAAAAATGCTCCATATCTGCCCGCGATGATTTCGGTTTTTTAGAAGATGCCGAATTGGATGGGTATTTGAATCTGGGAGCGGAACAAAAGTGAAAGGAATGCTAAATAATAGATGCATCAATAGCACGATTGATCCATACCTAACAATACAAAAGTGAATCCTGTGAAACCATGAAACCCATTTTCGCCCATAAAGAAAAACTATTTGCCGGAATTACATTTCCTCAAAAAGTATGGAACCTGGAGGCAGAAGGTTTGATTGGCATTAGTCATTATGTCTCAAGCAGGGATAAAGACCGGAGGGGGGAGAACATGTTGTTTCTATATCACAAAGATGATCTGTACAACGCACGGTATACCTGTCGATGTGGATATTTGATTGAGCATATCTTGCATCTGGTTGATCAAAAAGCAATGTTAATATCAACAGGTCAGTACGACGGAGGGTTATCTTATGAAGGCGAATTGATATTGTGGAGCTACCTCGAAGGGGAGATCACCGTTCAACAGAAGGGCAGGCATTTCTTATCTTGTGAGTACACCGATTATAGCAGGATCAAAACCAACGTAATGCCTCAAGACGATCAAGAGGCAGAGGAAGGGTACGCCGAAATTCACTCCTATTTGCTTCCACATCCGTTGCAGGCATTTCAATTTGTACAAGACCTTGATCTCCTATCGAGGCAGTTGATCAAACTAAATTACCCGAATCGGTATGAGGAGAGCAATAAGGCTGTAAATCAAATGAGGCTACTAGCAAATAGTCCTGGATGGCGGCCTTCTGGTCCAATTATGCAGGTCGTTGTAGTAAAATCAATTGTAGTTGCTGCTGTGGGGAATTTTGGCTTAAAATTGTTTAACGACCGGTTAAACCTTATAAGTGAGAAATATCTTGGGTTTGGCCATCCCCGAGATTTATTAAAATTTGGGGATAAGGTGCTGTTAAACTATGTTGTATCACCGACTCAAAAAACGGGTTCTCGGCTGTGTTCCCAAATTTATTTGTGGTCTTATGAGAAAAGTGAGATAGAACTGGTTATTGAGTGGTATCAATGCTCCGTATCGATTCTTGAGAATAAATATCTATTGTTATATGCAATTGATTTGAATGTGTCCAGAGGGATACATGAGGCCATTGTAATTAATCTTGAGCATGGTGAAATGAGTGGGACTACCATTGAACCCAGGTTTCTTTTTTTTAAAAATCAAGGAGTTTCCGCAAGTGCATATGCACTTCATTTTACGAGTGCCCTGGGGGTGAGCATGGTTTCAGTTAGCCCTGAATTGGTCCAAGATACCTTGGTTGAGTTTAAGCCAAAATTTGATGTGAAGTATATAAACCTAGGCTTTGTAATAGACCATTTGTTTGTCTTCAATGGGGTAAAAGCTGCATCCTTTGCTTGGGAAAGTGAGTACTTTATTTGCGTATACAATATTCAAACCAAGGAAGTCCGTCAATTGTGTACTTATAAAGATGAATACGAAGAAATAGAAGTGATAAAAAGGGGTGGTGAATATTTCGTTTTCGCACTGACAAAGGAAAATGAACTGGATGTTATATCCATTCAGACAGGTAAATTATCAGAACGAATAGATGTATCTAATTTTGGTGTCAATGAAGCAATTTCATTCGTTATTGATGACGACGACCTGGTGTTAGGGACACGTTACGGTGATGTCTTCCGAATGCCTCAGTATTTAAAAGCAGAGACGTAGATAGTTTCAATTGTGGTTTACATGGTTTATCTGAATCCCCCCACTCACTCCCGCAAATACAAATACAACTGCATCTCCGGGTAATCGGTCTGCAAGGTATCGACGAGGGTGCCTTTGAAATCGGGGTATTCGTGGGGGCTGACCAGATACCGTTGTCCGCCTATGGCCAAGTTTAATTGATTCCCGCCTGATACAACCCTCATTCAATGAGAATGAAACGATTCGGCGGATTTTTAGGCTCATAGCACAATGTTCCAACCGTTGTAGAGGGCGTTAACTGGCTGTAAAATAATTACAATGGAAATAACACAATTTCTTTACAATTTTGAAGGCTCATTTGATTTCAATGGTATTCTACATCGGATTATAGACTTGAGATCGTTTGTTAGTATCTCTCATTCTGAACTTGATGAGAATCCTGTTGAATTTATTATAACCTTCCAAGGTTTAATTTGCAAAATGTATAGGGGGAGTTATGTTATGGAGTTAGATGGAGATGTTGTGTTCGGGTTGAAACTGATAGAAAAGATCTTTATCAATTTAGAATTTAACTCAAATTTGTATTTAAATACGCATGGAACAATAATTGCTTCCCCGGAGTATGAAATAAAGCCCCCATTTATTGCTAGAAAACTAGCTAGTCATATTGATAAAATAAATCAATACGACTTCGTTATGGAATTAATGAATGGCAATCAACAGGTAATGGATAAAGTACGAATTCTCTCTATCCTAGAGCCTGTGGACTCTAAGGCTTTTATCAAATTAGAAACATTTATCAATTAGATCCTTAGATTAAAATGGCAAGTTCTTGGTACATCTCAAAAGAGAAAAGAAAAAACATTTTTTACGATTCCAACATCCCTCCAATTGATATCGAGAAATGGAGAGCGGTAGTGGAAAATGATGGTACACTTTTTTGGTTTGAAGATACCGCCCTTGGAAAAGAATCTTTTGAATCACCAATAGCTTCAGGAAATACAAAAATTAAAAAAAAGAATGCCCATTTTGATTTGGACAAAGGGTTTGGCCATTGGAAAGTTCAATTTAATTACAACATTGAACATGGCTTCATCTGGATCATGGAAACAAGAACGTCACTTAGGCGCATTGAAAAATATTATGAATTAGCCCAAAAACTAGAGGCAAAACTGTTTAAGAATAAAACCTGGATAAATGAAGAGCGAATGCAGAAGATTCGAGATAAGTATGATCAAAAAAAGAACGATAAATAGATATTGCATAGTCTGAAGGTTGAGCTCCACTCACTCCCGCACATACAAATACAACTGTAGCTCGGGGTAATCAGTCTGGAGGGTATCGACGAGGGTGCCTTTGAAATTGGGGTACTCGTGGGGACTGACCAGGTACCGTTGTCCGCCTATGGCCAAGTTTAATTGATTCCCGCCTGATACAACCCTCATCCAATGAGAATGAAACGATTCGGCCGATTACGGGTTGGCTTCAGCGCGAGGCTGCGCTTGTAAAGGATTACTGTTTTGAGAATGGAGACACAATCAGTTCTACCCCCAACCACCTGTTTTATTCTGTAAAAAGAAACCGCTATCTTGCAATAGATTCTTTTGAAATTGGTGACCTCGTTCAATTACTCGACCAATCCCAAACCCGATTAGTAAATAAAGTAAACCGGAAAGAAGGCCCTGAAACAGTCTATAACCTCGAAGTCTGGCGCGACCATAATTATTTTGTGGGAGAGGATGGGGTGCTGGTGCATAATAACTGTATATCTGAATTAGAAGATTACATTAGGCGGGTTTCTGGGAGGCCAAATTGGAGAATGAATAAGCCCCCTGATCTAGTGCCAGACTCAAAAATTGATTGTCAAAACTGTACACAATCAATAGTAAGGAATGGGCAAAAGATATATTTTGACGGAAATGATTTTCCTGTCTTTGAAGAATTTGCAGCAAAAGGGGAGTTGAATGATCAAGTTATTCGTTATGATAGTCCTGACTTGAAGGGGTATATTGGATCTGATTCATCTTATCCGGATAAGGCTTTTGCTTCTAATTGGTTAGACTCTGTTAAATCACAATATGGAAATAATATTGTAGTCAAGAGCAATGGACAAGTTGAAGTGGGTGGGCTAACTTACACATGGCACCATCATCAAAATGGAACTACAATGTTTCTCGTTCCTTCAAATATTCACAATATAATTCAGCATACTGGTGCTGGGGCGTTGATTAAGTATGGACTTAAAGGAGCCTTTAATGACCCAATATTTTAATATGAAAAAAAGAAAATCATTGTGGCTCAAAGGAATGGATTTCTTTGATTTGCGAATTGAGAGCGTAGATAATGAACTAGACCAAATCTCTAAATTGGTCAATTCACAAATTCCAATTGAAGTAATTGGGTACTTTAACAAGTATAAGCCAATCGATGTTGATGATAATAGATTTTACGAAGATTCGGAAGATGTAGGTCAATTGAGGTTTATTATCTTTCAAAAGGAAAATACTAGTAAATTTGTTCAGGTAGGTTATTTTTATAACCCTATTGAAATCATTTCTAAAATAGAAACTATGAGTGATTCAGTATGGGGGAATTTATATAATAAGCTTAAAATTATCCCAATAGCTGAGAATGAAGCAAGCCCCTATGGAGACATTGTATTGAGCCTTTCTCAGAATTCCATTGGCAAAATATATAATATATTAGATTATCAAGATACTTTGATTGACGATGAGTCACTCATCGCAAACAATATAATAGAGTATATTGAGGGTGTCCACATAATCTCTGCTGATGAATTTAATCGATGGTATATGGACAAATAATTTTAATCCCCCCCACTCACTCCCGCACATACAAATACAACTGCAACTCGGGGTAATCAGTCTGGAGGGTATCGACTAGGGTGCCTTTGAAATCGGGGTATTCTTGGGGGCTGACCAGGTAGATGCTGTTTGTATGGCTGGTGTCGGTGGTGCGCGGTATGATTTTATCGAACGACTGGGTGAAGTAGAAGGAGGCTGGCTCCCGGATGTAGGCATCGCCATACACCCACCAGGTTTTGTCTTTGTGCTTCTCGGCAAGCGCCCGTACATCGGCGCGGGCGCGGGTTACGATCGACTCGTCGTTGCGGGCCGGTAACACAATCAGGTTGAAGCCCGTGCGAATAAAGAGCAGGGCAAAAATGAAAAACCACATGAACCGGGCAGGCACTTTGAAGTAGGCAAACAGACACAATCCAAGCGCTACAAACAATCCGGCGCTGATCCAGGCTATATGGGGCAGGTAAGCAACTGCAGGGATAAACGGAATGGCAGGGCTAGCCAAAAAACCGACCACCAGCAACACCGCCAACATGCCGTAAAAAATCCGGTAATACCGATCGCGTTGCTTCCAGTGTTTTTTTAATAAATAAATGCCCACCGTGTTGAACAGCGGGATGAACATCAGCAAATACCGGGGCTGTACCTGCACAGATGTCCAGTACACCGGCAGGTTAACCATCAGGATGATGAAGTTGAAGCGGGCAAAATCATGCTCTTTTAGAAAAGTCCAAAACTTCCGGTCGAGCCAGAAAATAATGGTCAGCGACCAGGGCAAAAAATGGTAAATACTGTCGAACGGAAACTTGTACAGGTGCGACCAAAACTTGCCCCAATCATAGGCCACTACCGTCCGTTTGGTAGACTCGTGCAGCAAGTTGGACAAAAACACGTTCAAATCCCGGTACTGGCTGAGTGCAAACAAGTACAGCAACAAAACCGCCAATCCGCTCAAGCCACCCAGGATGTGGGGTCGGCTGATCACCAAATCTTTTCGTTTGAAAAACAGGAGCCCGGCCAACAAACTCAAGCCCTGGAAAACAATGGCCGGAAAGCCCTTGAATAAAAAACCGGCAGCCATCAGCAAATAACTCACGACAAAAAGTTGTGTCCACCTCCCACGCGATCCGAAAAAATAGATGCTCATAAACAGGGCGTACATCGTGAAGGAAAATGCCGTGTCGATAAGCCCCAGCATGGCATCGTAAAACAACAAGCGCCCACTGGTTACCAGCATCAAGGCCCCGAAAAATGCCATTTCAAACCCCCAGTGTGGCTTGAGCATGCGGTAGTGAAAATAGGCGAAGCCCGACAGAAACAGCAGGGTGGTCAGGCGGGCAGGCCACTCCCCATACGAGCCCCACAATTCAGACACCACCAGAATAAACCAATTAAACAAAGGCGGCTTGTTGATGTAATCCGCCCCGTGCATGGTGGTGGCAATAAAATTGCCCGATAGTTTCATCTCCAGGGCCACCAGCGAACGGATCGCCTCGTCGCCCGTAAAAGCAAACAAACCCAGGTTGATAAGAAATGCCGGAATGCACAGCGCCAAACAAAACAGCACCAAGCTCCGTACCGGAATAGTTTCTACAATATTTTTGACCCGATCGAACATGGCACAAAAGTCTATAAAACTATTCAGGAATTGAAAGCACTTTCCCGGGAAGCGGTGAAATTGATGTTGATTTGTTGATACGCCCTTCGGGCTAGGATGATTTGTTGATGTTTAGTCGGGCTGCTGCGCTTGCCCTTCTTTATTGAAATTGATGATTTGATGAGGGCCCTTCGGGCTTGGATGATTTGATGAGATCAGTGGTCAGTTATTACACAAAATCAGGACAAAAGATGAAAGAGTAAAACGCTATTCGGACGAATTCAAAAAAACAGTGGTTAATGATGTACTTTCGGGCAACATTTGCCCGGAGCACGCTAAGCACAAGTATGGGATAAGCGGATCATGTACCATTGCAACCTGGGTTAAAAAATTTGAAGACTCAGTTCCTAAACGCTTATTTATGAATGAGCAAAAGAAAAGACGGTAGAAGAACTCAAATTAGAGATTGAGCAACTTAAACACCAACTGGAATATGAAAAGTTGAAGAGTGAAGCCTTTGATACTATGATTGATATTGCAGAGCAGGAGTTTAAGATTCCGATCAGAAAAAGTCTGGAGCCAAACAGTCAAAAAATAAAGAGCACTCACAAAAGTACCAAAATAGAGGAACTGTGTGGATTGTTTGGCAAAACAAAACAGGCGTACTACAAAAAGGAAAAAAGTATTTATAAACAAGCAATTGAAGAACGTGTCATAGTTGAGGCAGTTCGAAAGGAACGGATATCTATGCCCAAGATCGGAACCAGAAAACTGTTAGTTAAACTATTGGATCAAGGTATAGATGTAGGACGAGATAAGTTGTTTGCAATACTGGATCGCAATAATTTACTGATACGAGGAAAACGAACCAGAGTAGTTACGACTCATAGCAATCATTGGTTTAGAAAATACCCTAATCTGATCAAAGGTCTGGAGGTGAGGGCTCCCAATAAACTATGGGTTAGTGATATTACGTATGTAGAAACAAAAGAAGGCTTTGTGTACTTATTTTTAGTGACCGATGCTTATTCAAGGAAAATAGTTGGATTTAAAGTTGCTGAAGGTCTTACAGCAAAGCATGCTGTAGAGGCATTACAGATGGCTTTAAAAGGACTAACAAGGACAACTGCTACAGGACTTATTCATCATTCAGACAGAGGTGTTCAGTACTGTTGTAATGAGTACGTTAAACTGCTAACAAAATGGAAAATAGACATTAGTATGGCTCAGAATGGAGATCCTTTGGAAAATGCGATCGCTGAAAGAGTTAATGGTATTTTAAAAGTAGAATGGCTGTATGATGGAAATTTTGAATCGTTATCTGAGGCGAAAGATTTTATAACCAGGGCTATTCAAATATATAATAATCAAAGGCCGCATTCAAGTATTGAAATGCTAACACCGAGCCAAGCACATTGTAAAAATGGAGAATTGAAAAGAACCTGGAAGAATTACTATAAGAAACGAATGGATCATGAAACATTGGTTTCAACATAAAACTGGGGTTTTCAACATTTTTACTGTTAGTTTAACAAAGAAAAAAAGAAGCAAAAAAAGAAACACATAATAATAATAATATCTAAAGTAAACTTTTTTTAGGACGGGTCAATAACTGACTACTGATTACTGACCACTAACATAAACAGCTCTGCCGACAATATCGTTAAATTCCTTTCGCAAGCGCTTGGGCGACTCGTTGGCCATCCATTGCAGCGGAAATGATGCCTCCGGCGTAGCCGGCGCCTTCGCCGCAGGGGAAGAGTCCGCGGATTTCGGGGTGTTGCAAACTTTCCGGGTCGCGCGGAATACGGATGGGGGCGCTGGTGCGGCTTTCGGTGCCCACTACCACCGATTCTTCCGAATAAAAGCCGCGCATCTGTTTGCCAAACTGTTTGAAGCCATCTCGGAGCCGATGGTAAATGAAATCGGGGAGCAATTCGTACAGCGGCGCGGGGTGGATGCCGGGGATGTAAGAGGTGCCAGGGAGCCGGGCCGAGAGTCGGCCGTTGATAAAATCGGGCAGGCGGAGTGCCGGGGCGTTTTGACTGCCATCGCCGGCAGCGAACATTTTTTGCTCTACTTCTTCCTGGAAGGCCAGGTGCGCCAGCGGTCCGTGGGATGCCCAGGCTTGCAGGTCTTCGTGCTCGACGGCGCTTACCATGCCGGAATTGGCGTAAGGGGAGTCGCGGCGGCTCATGCTCATGCCATTCACAACGATTTCACCCGGTGCGGTGGCGGCGGGTACAATGAGTCCACCCGGACACATACAAAAGGAGAACACCCCGCGGTCTTGCACCTGACAAACCAGGCTGTAACTGGCCGCAGGCAGGTGCTCGCCCCGGTCTTTTCGTTTGTACTGGATGCTGTCTATCAGTCCTTGCGGATGCTCCACCCGAACGCCCAGAGCAAAGGGTTTGGATTCAATTTGGATCTTTAATCGGTGGAGAAGCCGGTATATGTCGCGTGCCGAGTGGCCGGTGGCTAAGATAAGGTGCTGGCAAGACCATTCCCGCTCTTGTCCGGTTTCTACATTGCGGGTTCGGATGCCCTGAATGGCTTGTTCGTGTAGGATTAGGTCAACCACCTGTGTTTCAAAATGAACTTCACCGCCTAGATTGAGGATGGTTTCCCGGATATTCTGAACGACCTTCGGAAGTTTGTTGGAGCCGATGTGCGGGTGGGCTTCGTACAGGATGTCTGATTTTGCTCCGTGCTCTACCAGCAGGCGCAGGGTTTTCTGGATGCTGCCCCGTTTTACCGAACGGGTGTACAGTTTTCCGTCGGAGTAAGTTCCGGCGCCGCCTTCCCCGAAGCAGTAGTTGGAATGTGGGTTTACCTCGCCAAACTGCTGGATGGCCCGGAGGTCGCGCCGGCGGTTTTGCACGTCCTTGCCCCGATCCACCACAATGGGTTTGATGCCGAGTTCGATGAGTTCCAGGGCAGCAAAATAGCCTGCTGGCCCGGCTCCAACAATGAGGGCGGCGGGCTTATCGTCGACGGGTTGGTAGCCGCTCAGAATGGCAGGTTCCGGATGGAAAGGATCTTTTTTGGTAAATACTTCGACGCGCAGTCGGTAAACCGGAATGCGGCTGCGTGCATCCAGGGATGCTTTGCGGATTTCAAAATGGCTGATTTCTCCGGGCTGCAGTCCGGTTTGCCGGGCGAGTTTTTGGAGAATGCGGTCGTTGTCGTGCCGTTCTTCAATTTGAAGAACAATTTCTATTGGTGTTGGCATAGTGGGTCCCGTTTCTATCAGGAAAATGATGCGTAACTATTCTTTTCGGCGCAAGACGGTCATGTCTTCCTCTTTTTCCCAGGTATAAAAATCGGGAACAAAGAGTTTGGCCTTTGCGATTTCGGTGACCTCTCCCTCGCGGGTTTTGAGTGGTTTGCGATCGCGTTCTTTGGTATAGATCTGAAAGCTTCCGTCCAGTTTTTCAGCAACGAGGTCGTAGCGTCCGTTTTTAATCAAAAATTCCAGGATTTCGGGCGAGGCGTGCCAGATTTGGATGTTGGTTTCAGCCAGGACGTTGGTTCCTGCCCAGGGGTGGATTTCATAGATTCCGGCGATGTCCAGCAGGATGCTCTGGGCGGAGTCTACTTCAAACACCTGGTATATGGTGCGCTCCATTTGAGCCTGAGTCTGAAGGGTACAGCTCAGGAAGGCTACGAGCGCAAAGAATTTCTTTAAATGAGAGAGCATATATATCTGTAGTTTGGATTTTGGTTGCCAAAGGGCAGGCTGTATTTCGGCAAAGATCGCAAGCCCGGCCTGATTTTTAGAAAGAATCAGGAAGGAAACGCAAAAAAAGCCGGCACATTGCTTGAAACCTTGCTGCAACCGTTTGCAATGGGCACCAAAATACAAAGCCGCAGAAAGCGAGCAACTCGTCTTTCTACGACTTTGACAAAAAACTACGTAAATATCGGATGTTACATGTTAACACGGGTTCTGCTTATCGCTAAACCGCTCCGGGCGGGGGCCTATTTTTCTCCCTGGTTGTTTGCCAGAGCAGCAGGGCCGGACATTTCCACTTCCATATCGCGGGGTAGAAAAACCTGAAAACTAAGGTTTTCGATGAGCAATTCTCCACCTACCGTAATTTGCTTTTGCATGTTCTTTGGCTGGATCAGCAAACTGTTTTCCTCCACGCTGCTGATGAGGTTGTACCGACCTACATTGGCCAGTTCATTCAACATAGACTGGCTTTTGCCGGGCAGTTGAATTTTTATCTCGACGCGGATCGTTGGCTGGTCCCAGACCCTGAGGTCTATTTCGCCAGGTAGGTTGAGAAGCACCTTGCCGGTATTTTCCGTATTAAAGGATTTTGACAAGGTTTTCTCGGCTGTTTGGGCAAGCAGAGGTTGGGAGAGTAAAATAAAACTTACGAGTAATCCAAGTACATTTTTCATAGCAAACCTCCTTTTTGATTTCATACAAATAAAACCCATTTAGTTGGACTTGTCAAGCTTTGTGCGGAATTATATTTTATAAAAACAAAACTTTAACTTTATATTTTTTTGAAAAAATTTAAGTTTGAAAAAATAAATTTTGAGATTTTGTTCTTTTTGCCTCTAAAAAATAAGCCCTTGTTTTTTCTGGAAATTGAGCCTTTGCCGGCTTCTTAATAAAAGATGAACAGATAAAATTTTCCGGATATATTGATTGCCGTTACCTTCGCAATCTGAACGGGGTGAGCAGCCTCAATTTCTTATGTAAAACACGAAGAATATGCGTTCGAACAGGAAGTTTAGTTTGTTGTTGCTGGTTTGCCTTTTCAGCACATTGGTTTTGCAGGCCCAAACACAGCGGGATTTGCTGCAATCTGGCCCAATGGTGGGTTACACCGATATGAAGGAGGTGCTCCTTTGGGTACAAACTTCCCGAAGCGCCCGGGTTCAATTTGAATACTGGGAAAAAGGAGACAGCACCGGAGAAGAACACATGCGAACCGAGTTTGTAAAAACCAGCAAGGAGCATGCGTACACTGCCAAGTTTATAGCGGATGAAGTGGAACCCGGAAAGGTGTACCAGTACCAGGTGCGGATCAATGGAACGCCGGTTAAGCTGGATTATCCTACCGAATTTAAAACCCAGGATTTGTGGCAGTGGCGGACCGACCCGCCCGCTTTTGATCTCGCCATTGGAAGTTGCTCCTACATCAACGAACCGGAATACGATCGGCCTGGTACGCCCTATGGAAGTGAGTACGAGATTTTTACATCCATCCATGAAAAACGTCCGGACCTGATGATTTGGCTTGGCGACAACATCTACTACCGGGAGCCAGACTGGTCGACACGGACCGGTATGCACCACCGCTACACCCATACTCGTTCGCTGCCAGAGATGCAGCCCCTGCTGGCGAGTACCAGTCATTATGCAATCTGGGACGACCACGACTACGGCCCGAACGACAGCGACGGAACCTGGATACACAAGGAAATGGCCTGGGAGGTGTTTAAAGACTTTTGGGGCAATCCTACTTATGGAATCCCAGGGCAAAAAGGTTGTACAACTTATTTCCAGTACATGGACATCGATTTCTTTTTGCTGGACAACCGGTATTTCCGTACACCCAATTACTGTGAATCCTGTCCGCGCACCATGTTGGGAGAGGAGCAGCTTGCCTGGTTTAAGGCTGCGCTTGCCAAGAGCCGTTCGCCCTTCAAGATTGTTGCAGTAGGTGGCCAGGTTGTCAGTAGCAACGAATCACATGAAACCTTTAGCCACTTTTTTCCGGCAGAACGGGATTCCATCCTGGCACATATTGAGCGTGAAGACATCAAGGGTGTTGTATTTCTGACAGGCGATCGCCACTTTACGGAATTCAGCGTCCTGGAAAATGGCGCAGGAAATAAGGTGTACGACCTCACCTGTTCATCGCTGACGGCGGGTGTGTATACCGGGGCTGCAAAAGAAGCAAATGCATACCGGCAGGAAGGCTCCTTGCAGGCCGAGCACAATTTTTCTATTTTGCACTTTTCCGGCCCGAGAACAGCCCGAGTATTGGAATTGTCCGTTTACGATACCAACGGAGAATTGCTTTGGCAGGAAAAAATTGAAGCGCCTAAATAGAAGTTCCGCTGCATACGCGAGATGATTAATAGCCTGGTGCTTTTGCAAAAAACTTGTTTACAATGAGTAAATCCTTCAATCCGGTGGGTGTAATTGGTGCCGGTAGTTTTGGCACTGCTGTCGCCAATATTTTGTCACACAACTCGGATGTACTAATCTTCAGCAGACAAGCAGAGACGGTTGACCGGATCAATAATGAACACGAGTACAACGGACTGAAAATGTCGAAGCGGATTCGGGCTAGCCAGGATCTGGAGGAAATTGCCGACCGCTGTCAATTGATTTTTCCGGTGGTACCCTCAACCAGTTTTCGGACGGTGATGCGCTCGATTGGCCCTTTTCTGCGCCCTCAGCATATTGTGATCCACGGAACCAAAGGCTTTGACCTAAAAGGAATCGACGAGGATCAGTTGATGGAAGTGAATGGTTTGAGTAGAATGAATGTGCGAACCATGAGCGAGGTCGTGTTAGAAGAAAGTTCTGTGGTTCGTGTTGGTTGTCTGTCCGGACCCAATCTGGCTTCAGAAATCATGGAGGGCCAGCCAACGGCCACCTTGGTTGGGAGCCGCTTTCGGGAAGTAATTCAGGCCGGGCAAAGTGCCCTGAATGGCCCGCGTTTTCATGTGTTTGGTTCCTACGACATTCTGGGTGCTGAGCTGGCGGGTGCATTGAAAAACATCATTGCTCTGGGTTCCGGTATTTTGGGAGGACTTGGATTGGGTCGAAACATTCAGGGATTGTTGATTGCCCGGGGGCTTGCTGAGATGGTCTATTTTGGAAAGGCACTGGGTGCCTCCAGTCAGGCATTTGTAGGAGTTGCGGGTATTGGCGATCTGGTAGCAACGGCAACCAGTACCAACAGTCGGAACTACACCTTTGGAACCCGTTTGGCTACCGGGGAGTCTGCCGCCGACATTCGGAAAAAAATGCCTGAGTTGGCAGAGGGTGTCCGCACGCTGCGCATTGCCCACGAATTGGCGCGGGAGTACAAATTACACGTGCCTATCACCTCCACCTTATACGGCGTGGTTTTTGGAAATGAATCCATTGAGAAGGCACTGGAATATCTTATGTCGTATCCGTATGCCGTTGATGTGGACTTTTTGTAGTCTTTTTTATTCAGCAATTTTACATGCGGCCAGCAGATTTGAGGGGAAAGTGGCCTTCTGATCCATGCATTTTAACAGCCTCTGATTCTTTTAATTGGAAATGCAAGGCTATCTTTGAAAATCAGGAATTGAACTGGGCCCCATCAGTCTGTTTCCCATTGGGCATTGCATTTGCATGCTCCTAATTGTCCTTTTTGAATCCTGCACATTTTAAAACTTCTTCCTATGCGTTTTTGTGCAACAGCCTTTTTGTTGTTTGTATCCTTAGTACTTTATGCTCAGGATGAACCGGTGTCTGAAAAATCAGTCGAATATATCCCTCAGCCTAGACAAATGGTTGAACAGAAGGCAATGGTCCAGGACCTAGACGATTGCTACAATTTCAATTTCTATCAGGGGGTGAAAATGCAGGAGCAAGGGCAATACAAGGAAGCCCTGTTGTGGTATAGAAAGGCACTAGACTGCCCGGAGGTAGCTAAAAATGCCTCTTTCCGAAGAACCATTCAAACCCGGATTACGCAGTGCGAAGAGCCTTTGAAGAAAAAAGAATTCACCCCGGTAAAAAAAATAACCGTAGTACGACAAACCCTGGATCTGGATAAAAAGGGGCGTTACCATCCAAGTCGGGAGTTTTTACAAATGGACAATCCGGATTGTTTCAATCAGACAAAAACAGAGGCAGACCGGGCCTATTCCAAAGGGTATTGGGAGGATGCAGCCTCTTTGTACCGAGCTGCTAAAAGTTGTCGCGATGCCGATCAGCGTTCCCGACAGCACATGAACGATCTGATTGAAAAATGCAGACTGGCAGCCGAAGAAGAATTATTGAAAAAAGAACGGGAGGCACAACGCCAGGCCCGACATGCCATCGCTTCCAATCGGGCAAATGATGCCCAAGAACTGCTACGAACCGGAAACAGGAGTTTTGCATTTCGCCTTTCCGATTTTGCAAATACCTACATCGCACCTGAAGGAGATGATAACCCGGATTGTTTGCAGGCTATGTATGATGCCTGGTATTACAGTCCGAGTTTGTTGTCGGGCGATAATGCCGTTTCGGTGCCCTTGTGTTACAACCTGGCAAACAATTTCGAGGAACGGACACCTGTCCGGTTTGCCCGCACAGGTTCCAGGGAATTGCTGTCATGTTTTCTCCCTCAACCCACTTGCTGTATTCCTGGAATGTTGAAGACTTTGAAATGCGAGAAGCCATTCCGATGAATCCGGAATTCAAATCGTTCGATGTCTCCCCGGATGGACGTACGCTCGTTTTCGTTGGCTCCAACAGTCTTACCCTTTTGTACTTTCAACTACCGATCCTATCGAATTGTAACGGGGAGCGACCGATTTTCCAGTTTGATCCGTCCAGGCAGTTTTCACTACTATGATGCCACCTTCCAGCAGATCAAAACAGCCAATATTTCCGAGATTTTTGCATCAGAAAAGGGTATGTCCAGCAGCGGGCAGAGGCGCTGGTACTTAGTTTCCGGGTTGGGAAGCGACCTGAAGTCCTTGCATTTTACCAGGACTCCCTGTGGCTAGGATATGCCGTGCCATTCACGACTGCTTAAGCGCCTGAGGAAGGGCGCGCCTGGCTATAAGGCCACCTGGCAGTTGGCTGAAGTGCCTCCGGGGGTTTTCGATTTTCAGAAATAAGATGTGGATGATCACAACGCCATACAACTACTTTTACGGATTCAAGGGAGATTTGTATTTACGATCTTCCCAACGAGTGCATCCGATTTGGGGCGGACCAGCACCCTGCCAGTCGGTTTCTTGCCAAGTCTGACCAATATGGGTGTTGCGGGATGGTTGAGGATCTCAGCCGCAGCGCCAATGAATTGGTTTGATATGAATGGAAACGCTGGTGCCCTTGTTTCATTCCAAAACAGACTGGGAAAACACCAATTTGTTGGGGGAGGGAAGCATCTCCTCGGACGGCTCCTGGTTTGGTCTGATTGATGATGAGGGGGAGCACTCAAAATGTGGAAGTTGGATGAAAGTAATAATGCCTCCATCAATGAATTTCCTGAAATTGACAACCTGGATATCAGCCCGGACGGGCAGTGGCTGGCAATTGTTACTCCGGATAACATTTCAGTATCCAATGCGGATGATCCGTATCAACCGGTTTTTCAGACCAAGCGTTCGCCAACAAGCACACCGGAAGTTATTGTCGGAAACCACTGGATGTTGTTTAACCATTCTATTGACTCTGTGATTTTGTGGGATTGGTTTTCCGATCAGCAATGGCAGTACCAGGCGCCGGCAGCGAACTTTCAGAGCATGATTGCTGCAATTGATGAGAAAAATGACCGCCTGGCAATTGGACTGGCAAGCGATTCAGTCATTGTTTACTCTCCCTTTCAGAACGAGTGATTCTCGGAACGAGGCGGTTTGAAGGAGAAATCCAGGGTTTATCGTTCATTCCTGAATCCGATCAATTGCTGGTTGTGCAGTTTTTGTTTGGAAGTGGCTTAAATGGTGGGCAGGTCATTCCGCGCATCTGGGATTTTACCAAAGAGGTCAATCAAAAACAAATCGTTCGCTTGCAGGAGAAGCAGGTAACCTCGGTTGAATTGAGTGAAAAAGGGGAGTGGGCAGCATTTTCAAATGGCACATCCATCAGTGTGTATGCACTCAGCAATCTGGCAGATGAGCAGGTGAAAATTCGTCCGTTTTATGAGCGAAACATTCAAACCATGGCCTTCCATCCCGATGGGAAGTCGCTGGCTGTAGCCTATGATGGTGGGTATCTGGTCTTTTGGGATTTGGAAGAGGTAAATCGATTTGTGTTGCCTCCGGTCCTTTCGCAAGTTGAGTTGGATGTCACAAAAATCGGTTTGCGAACTCCAGGTTTGAGCATGCGAATTTGTACCAAGTCAAATTTGCTCGGTGAGTATCTGCTGGATCCAGGAACAAATCCGTCGGACAACACAGGATGAACACCGACAGTTGATCATTTAAACCGGAGCAAATCCGGGATTTTGAGTTGTACCTGGCAATGGAGGTATCCCAGTTGGTTTTGAGCGCATGGCGGCATCTAGAGACATGCCTTTGATCCGGGCGTTCTTTTCTTTTTATGAAACTCAGGCAAAACAAAGCAACAACATAGACCGCGTGAAGGCTTATTGTGAACGGGCATTTGATTGTTTGATCGGCTGGATGAAAATACCCAGGAAGTGCTGCGCCCACAGTTCGCTGGATATCCGTACCAGGATTATCATTGGAAGTTGTGCTGCGCTCTGAGTTCTCCAAAGCAGAGGATTTGGTGGGTGATATACGTGAACTTTTCCCTGAGGCCACCAAAGGTGATACTGTTTGCGGCACATACTGATTTGCTGCAGGGCAAATTGCGCGATGCTACCAAAGGGTATGTTGACTGGACAACCAGCATGCTGGATTCCGAACAACAACTGGAAGACGGTTTGGATTTTCTGCAACTCGGTTTTCTCCAGTTTATTGAATATGGGTTGATGGATGAAAGCCAACTCAATTGTATTTGCAACCTGTTTCAAAATGTCATTTCATTGTATGATGTATGCCAGGGCCAGCAAGCCAGTGAAACGCCAATAGGCAGGAAACCCGCATGCAATGGGATATTTTTCAAGACATACTTAAGGCAAATGGTGTCAACCACCGGAAAAAATCTTTTTGCTGAAGACGGCAGTTGAAAGGCTGAAGAATTATCCAGGCTTTACCCCAACGATCAGGCAAATTGGTTGCTGCGAACCCGGCTTCGCCTTGCAGAGGCGTATGTTGAACTAAGCGAATTTGAGACCACTGCATTGTTGGCTAAAGTATCCCTGAACAATGCCATTCATCTGCTTGAAGAAAATGGGAAGCAGATGATTCAGAAAAACGGTACCTGGCCCTGATTGATGCATACCAGCACCGCGGGGATTATTTGTATCAGGCAGGATGACATGAGGAAACCGGGAGGATTACGAAACAGCAGTGGATTATTATGACCAGGCTGAATCAAAACTCACCGAACAGGAAAACTACAACAACCAGGTCCTCGGGCCGATCTATGAAGCACAGGCTAAAATTGCTTTATTGAATAAGGCTGACAACCTGGCTTCCAACAAACTTGATCGGGCCAATGAAGCATTGCTGAAGGACGGTATAAATGCAAGTGTTTACGGGCATTTATCGCTGTTGTGCAGATACAGCCACGGCTGTTTCGGATTACCTGGCCGGAATCGTTGATGAAAACCAGATGGGTGAGGTTTTGTCCTTTATCGATCTGATGGCGGAGGCCATTCCACAAGACAAAAAATATTACCTCAATTTTTAAGACGGTTTTGCTGGAAACCGTTTTGCAGGAAAAAACCCGGACTTCGAGCGGGATGCTATCCAGTATTTTTATGCATTGGACAAACAAAACCTGTTGGCTGCCCGCTTTCAGTGGGATGGTGCTTACCTGGGTGATACGGTGTTGCGATGTGCCGAGCGGATGACTAATCCGATAGATGCTCCGTTGGTTTGGCGGGATCGCTGGTTGAACGCATCAAATCAGGCGTACTACCTATTGATGGCAAAACGATACCGGTGTTTTGGAGCGCTCAATCCAATATTCAGAAAGGCCATTCGTTTTGTAGAGACTAACTATAATTCATACGAGAATATTAGTTTTTAAGAACGAACTATCACACGCCCTGTACCTTGTTGGCGAAAAAGCAAAAGCAATAGAGCAGTACAAGCTTTTTGTTGACAATGGAACCAGAGGTTTTGCCATCCAACAATACGACCCCTGGGAGATTTTAGAGAAAGATTTCAGGGACTTAACAGCAGAGGGCATTCGAATTCCAGATTTACCTGATTTGATTCACCAACTGGATCCGGATAAAGTATTCAGCGCTGAACAATGGAGTGATATGGGTGTTCAAGAACCACCAAATGAATAAAAACCAGGTTTGTTTTTTCCGCATTATGGATCGTTTTTATCCTGTCTTTTCGTGTTTGTTTTTATTTGAACCAAGGATCAAATAAACCCCAGACACGCTCTTGTAATTTCAGGTCGCGATCTTACGACCAAATATGTACCTTTGCCAACCAATTAAGCTAACTATGATAGATTCCGAGCAACTTCTGAGCGAGACCAGGGAATATATTGAGCAGTATTTTAATGAAAATATGAATCCGGAGTATGTCTTCCATGACCTGGAGCATACGGTCCAGACCGTTGGTGCCGCAAGAGCAATAGGAGAAGGATTTGAGTTGGATGACAGGGACATGTCCCTGCTTTTATTGGCAACCTGGTTTCACGATACCGGGTATGCGCAAGGTCCTGAAGGCCATGAAGAGCGCAGTTGTGACCATGCTGCTAATTATTTAAAAGGTAAAATTTCAGAAGCAGATCTCCAGGTTATTCACGGATGTATTCGTGCAACCAAGGTTCCCCAACGCCCGGAGTCGCTTTTACAACAAATTATCTGTGACGCAGACCTGAGTCAGTTGGGCTCCAATACCTACTGGGATCGAAACAGCAAACTGCGGCAGGAATTTATACTGACGCGGAACATGGTGGTAAGCGACAAGGAATGGGTGGATTTTGAAATTGACTTTCTTGCCAAGCACGATTACCACACGGTTGTAGCCAAGGAACTGTACAATAAGCGAAAAGCAAAACACATCCAACAACTCCTGAAACAAAAACGCAGACTGAGTCCGAATGAAAGTCCCACTGTCGGAGACCTGGATATGACCGAAGAGAAAAATAAAAATACCAGTCTGGACAAACTCCTGAAGGCCAACGAAAAAATGATGCAAAAAGGAAGTTTTGGCCGTGGTGTTGAAACCATGTACCGGACGACCTATCGCACCCATACAAATTTGAGTCAAATGGCAGACAGCAAAGCCAACCTGATGCTGTCGGTCAATGCAATTGTTATTTCGATTTTAGTTTCCAATTTGCTTCCCAAACTGGAGGCCAGTCCCAAACTGATTATTCCAACTCTGTTGCTTACGACGACCTGTCTGGGCTCTATGATTTATGCAACCCTAAGTACCCGGCCCAAGGTTACGGAGGGGCGGGTAACTCGTGAGGCTATAAAGGAGCGTAAAGCCAACTTGCTCTTTTTTGGCAACTTTCACAACATGCCGTTGGAGGATTTTCAATGGGGGGTGAATGAAATGCTGGACGATCCGTCCTTTCTTTACAGTTCCATGAGCCGGGATTTATATTTTCTAGGCATCGTTTTGGCACAGAAATATCGTTACCTCAGTATTTGTTACAATGTATTCATGTACGGACTGATTATTTCAGTCTTGTCCTTTGGACTTACATTTGTGTTTTAACTCCAAAATCAGATCGCATGTCTTCCGCCCTGGTCATTATACCAACCTACAACGAAAAGGAAAATATTGAGGCAATCATCGCCAGTGTTTATGCACTGGAACAGGGATACCACATCTTAATTGTGGATGATGGTTCGCCGGATGGCACCGGCGATATTGTTCGTAATCTTCAAAAAACGCATACACAGGAATTGCATCTCCTGGAGCGAGCAGGGAAACTCGGCCTTGGCACTGCCTACATTGCGGGTTTTAAGTGGGGAATCAAAAATGGGTACGACTATTTCTTTGAAATGGATGCCGACTTTTCGCATAACCCTAAGGATTTGCCCCGCTTATTGGCCAAGTGCAAGGATGAAGGAGCCGGTGTGGCCGTAGGTTCACGGTATACCAAAGGAGGAAAGGTTGAAAACTGGCCACTTGATCGGATTATTTTATCCTATGGAGCATCCTTATATACCCGAATGATCCTGTGGATGCCGGTAGCCGACCCAACTGCCGGGTTTATCTGCTACCGAAAGGAAGTCCTGGAGGCCATTCAACTGGATAAGGTGCGTTTCATCGGTTATGCGTTCCAAATCGAGATGAAATTTGCAGCCTACTCGCTGGGTTTCTCAGTAAAAGAGGTTCCCATTACATTCAAAGACCGTGAAAAGGGCCAGTCAAAAATGTCCTTAAACATCATCCGCGAAGCCATGCTTGGGGTGCTCCAAATGCGTTGGCGCGGCTTGTTTGGAGGTGGATATTAAACCTCCTTGTTTATTCGGCCCTGCGGGCCTTGTTTATTCGGGACGCTGTGCTTTCCCTTGTTTATTTGTTTATTGGAATTGATGATTTGTTGATACGCCCTTCGGGCTAGGATGATTTGTTGATGTTGTTTATTCGTTTAGTCCGCCTCTGCGAAGCTCTGTTTATTTGTTTATGTTGGTGGTTTGTAGGAATAGGGAACTTGCCTTGCTCAAAATGGTAAACAAATAAACAAGGAAAGCACAGCGTCTCGAATAAACAAGGCCCGCAGGGCCAAATAAACATCAACCGTCATCTAGCCCGAAGGGCGTATCAGCAAATCAACAAGAACGGTGCATAGGCAGGGTGCCTGGATTATGCTTATTCTGCCTCAACAGGCATTTCGGTAATTACTTTCAAGTGATGGTGTAAAGGTGGACGGCATAGTCTTCCAGGAGCCAATGAACGGTCTGGCCGGTTCCGTCGGGAGGCAGATTTTGTTACCAAGCAGGTTTTCCGGCATCCGTTCGATGACCCGGCAGATTTGCAGGTTGAGCAATTCCCAAAGTTGCCAGTTGATCGATATTCATTTCCTGGTAGTCGTTGGCGATTGCAAGTCCATCCTGCGGATGGCTGCTGATGGTATGCATGACTTCTCCGGCAGAAATTTCGGAAAAGCGTTTGAGGTTGTTGAGAGCGGAATCAACGAGGTGGCCGAGTTCTTCTTTTTTTGACCATTTGCCTGCGGCCCGGCGATACAACCAATGGGCTTCCGGAATGGAGTGGACCTGAGGTTTTAACAGTTCAATGCCTTCGTTGATCTTGTTGATAATTTGTTGTTGCATGGATGCGCTATTTTATAGGCATTGGTTGTTCTTACTCCTCTCCGCCGTTGCTATCTTTTTTTAGAACTTCCACATCAAAGCCCAGTTCCTGGAGTTTGTCATTGCTGAGTTCTTCCAGGCTTTCTTCCAGGACTTTTCCCTCTTTGTTTTTAAATGTCACAATCATATTCTCCTGCTGGTCCGGAAGCAGCCTGATCCCGATCTGCCTGCAGCGCAAGCCGTGCTGCTTCTCTTTGGTATGCTTGTTCGTACTGTTCGAGCGCCCGACGCTCCTTTTCCTGTGCTTCGCCGATTTCGCGTTGCAGTTCGGCGTGGTTTCAGCCGACTGGCCCAGCAGGCAGCGGAGTTCTTCTACCTGTGCTTTCGCGGCAGCAAGTTCATTTTCCTTGCTTTTTTTGACTCCTCTGCTTTTTGGGCTTCGAGGGCGAGCCCGCTCGGCTTGTTCCCGGCGAGCCAGGCTCATCGCTTGCAACCAACTGCTGGCAATTGTGGAGCGACAACAGTTTTTTCAGGCTGACGATGTCCACTGAAACGATGTAGTCTTTGAATTGATCGGGCTGGCATAGACTTCGCCATCACGCTAAAAGCGACACCACTGATATTGGTTTCAGCGTCAACTTTCTGGTAGGCTCTGGTATAAACCGTCGTTAGTTTGGCTGAGCGAATATAGTGTGTGTTTTTGCTTGACCTCATCGATACATTGTTGGATGCCTTGCAAATTTCGATGTATGGGATATGGTCCTCGAGCAGAAAAGCGACAGCAATGTCTGTAATCACCAGTTCGTAAATGGCATCACGCCCAATTTTTGTGGGCGATGCAATGAGCACCATTGAATCGGAATTTGGAATTGACCTTAGAACTGTAAATGACATCCGAGGTGGACGTGGTGATGATGGGCGGCTTGCCTCTTTTTACAAACCGGGTGAGGACGGAAGTTTTTGTTGTCGTCAATGATTACCATGGAACCCACTAGTTGGTCGATGTTATTGACAAATCCGGCCAGGCCTTTGATAAGGTCCGGCTTTTATAAGAAGCAGGAAGATCGAAGCCCAGTTTTACCGAACTGAGTTTTTATTTTTCTGGAATATTATTGCCTGAACAGGCGAGAGGCTGAGCCCAGGGCCAGAGCAGGCAGGAAGATCGTTTTTCATGTGCGGCGGCAAAATTAATTACGGGTGCGTTGATTGTCAGTCTGAATAATACAGAGTGAATTTCCCTTCAAACATCCTGGATTCTCGGCCTCCTATATCTGGGAGGCGCCAGTAAATTAACAAGAATCCAATTGTTCCAATAACGAAAAATTAGAAAATCCATTGCCTGTTTGTCGTGGTTTCTCACTGGGTTTCGGGACAAGGGCTGAAACCTGTTACGAATGCAGGTTTGCGATGATGAAATTTTGCCCCCATTATAGAGACGTGATTCATGGCGTCTGTTCAGGAGTAAGAGTCGGTTATTTAATGGAGTACCCGAGTCGTTCCACTACTTTTGCATTTTTCCATCGAGCATTATATGTTTATATCAGGTATACAACAAGTAGGAATTGGTGTCGCAGATGTACATGCGGCATTTAAATGGTATCAGCAGCATTTCGGTATGGATTTGCCGATTTTGGGGAAGGCCGCTACTGCAGCCGCTTATGCTGCCATACACCGGAGGTCAGCCACAGGATCGGCGCGATTCTGGCAATCAACCTGCAAGGCGGTGGCGGAATGGAAATCTGGCAGTATACCGGACGGACGCAGAAGCCCTGCATTTGAACCTCAATTGGGTGACCTGGGGATTTACCTGGGTAAAATCAAATGCAAAGAAGTGACTGCTTGTTTCCTGGATTTGGAAAAAAAAGGCGTAGAAATGCTTGCTCCTATCGCTGAGCGACCAGATGGAACCCTGCATTTTTATGTGCGTGATCCCTGGGGCAATCCATTTGAAATTGTAGAAAGCGAAAGCTGGTACCGGAGCGACCTGCCTGCTTACACGGGTGGAATGTATGGTGCCACTATTGGCGTATCCAACATGGATACCTCCGTGGCTTTTTACAATAACGTGCTTGGCTACGACAAGGTGCTATACGACGAGACCGGAACCTTTGATGATTTCCAGGGGCTGCCCGGTGGCGAGCGTGCCTACCGACGTGTTTTACTCGGCCACAGCCAGGCTCGGAAAGGGCCTTTCAGTGATTTGTTTGGACAAACTGAAATTGAGTTGGTACAGGCTATCGACTACAGTCCGCGAAAAATTTATGAGAACCGTTTCTGGGGTGATCTTGGCTTTATTCACCTCTGTTTTGATATCACTGGCATGGAGGAAATGAAAGCCCATTGCGAAGCCCTGGGGCATCCGTTCACAGTGGACTCAAGTGGCAGTTTTGATATGGGTGAGGCAGCAGGATACTTTTCCTACATCGAAGATCCGGATGGTGCCTTGATTGAGTTTGTGGAAACGCATAAAATTCCAATTTTGAAAAAAATCGGTTGGTATCTCAACCTGCGGAAGCGCCCTGATCCGGAGAAGCCCTTGCCCCGCTTTTTCTTTAAAGCTCTTGGAATGACCCGGGTAAAAGACTAAAAGCCTGTTTGGGAAACTGTGTTTGGGCTGATTTTTAAACAAACACATTCCAATCTGTTTATTTTTTGTCAATGAAAGTTTAATGGGGAAGGAACCTGGTTTCCCCGGCCTTATTTTTGGGTCTAAAGTTCAACAGTCAAAAAAAATCTATAAACCAAGAATTAAAAGCATGCGATTTATTCAAACGTTTATTTTCTGTTTTCTGATTTTCGGTTCACTCGGTGCACAATCCGCCTCATCCGGCTCTCAAATCGTTGCAGATATTGAAGGGCTTTCAGCAGGTACAATGAAACTGGTTGGTGTATACGGTGATCGAAATTACCTGGCGGATTCCTGCCTGGTAGATGCAAATGGACATTTTGAGCTGAAGCGGGAAGAGGCTTTGCCTGCGGGTTTTTATACCTTTCTCCTGCCCGGTATGAAGAACTTTTCCATATTGATGGGAGAAGATCAGGAATTCCAGATTCGGGCCAAGGTCAACGACATTATGGGAACAGTAGAGATAGAAGGTGCACTCGAACCCGAATTGTTTTATAAAAATATGCGGTTTCAATCAGCGCAGGAGCCGGAATTGCGGCAAGTGAGTGCAGTTATGCGCAACAGCCCCGCAGATTCTCCGCAGTTTGAGCAAGCAAAGGCCAGACAAACAGAACTGCTGGATGAACGAAAGGCGCACCTGGAAGAAATCTTCGAAAAATATCCAGATGCATTTTTTACTACGTTTAAACGTTCAGGGCAAAATCCGGACTTTGTCAATTACTACAAACCCAATGGGGATATGGATACCCTGCGGCAGGTAGTGGATTATAGAAATCGATTCTGGGATGGTTTTGATTTTGAGGATGAGCGCTTGTTGTACACGCCGGTGCCCGGAAATAAACTAAAGCGTTACATCAAAGACCTGACACCGCAAAACCGGGATTCCCTGTTGAATGTGGCAGATGCCCTGATTCAAAAGGTACTTCCCTACAAGCCTTACTTTCAGTTCTTTTCCAACTGGATTGCCTTGCAGTATGAAAATGGAAAAACCACGGTAATGGATGGTGAAGCGGTGTATGTGCACATTATTCAAAAGTACTTCACACCAGAATTGGCATTTTGGGATACCGAAGAGAATCTGGAGAAGTTGCGGAAACATGCCTGGGAAATGGAGGCAAGTCTGCTTTGGAAAAAAGGCCCGGACGTGAATGCTCCCGACCAGTATGGAAAAATGCAGAGCATCTACGAAAAGGATGCCCAACTGATCGTGGTGTTTATGTTTAGCCCACATTGTGAGCACTGTCAGGAACAAGCGCCCGAAATTGAAAAGCAACATCAAGTGGAAAGACAAAGGCGTGGATTTTTACGGGATTTCAGTCAACACTACCGATGAGGAATGGCAGGCTTTCCTAAAGCGATTCCGTTTCAGTTTACCAATGTATTTGACCCTACCAATAAGGCCATTTATGCCAAGCCGTGCCTGTCGATAATACCCCCGAACTGTATTTGCTCGATCAGGATCGGACCATCGTTGAAAGAACCTGCATGCCAGCCAATTGGAGGTAATGTTTGAACGCTACCTGAAATAAGTCATTCTTACCGAACATAAAGCAAGCGCCCTCCCGGATAGTATGTTTCGGGAGGGCGCTTCTCTTTTGATCCAAACGGGTTTTTAGTTATTCAAATCCCAATTGTATTCCATGTATTGGATACGGGCATTTGAGTCAACCGGGAGTAGATGTGCCAGGTGTTTAGATGGGCGATCAGATCACCGAAATCGCCAGCATACCACTCGAATATTTTGCTGACGGAAATACTGCTTCCGCTTAGTTTATTGTACTGACTGTTGTTGATGAATTGCCGAAACTCGGCGATCCAGCGCGCTGTTCCAGATTTTCTGCAGTAAATGCCTGGTTCCAGAGGGGCGGGCAGGATTTTGCTGCGCAGTTTACCTGAAGTGGATCCGCGCATCCTTGAACTGCGGGCGTAGAATCTCTGACTTTCAATTTGGTTCAAACTGTAGGATTTTGCCACCCAATACAATGCGTTTTACATCCCAGGTTTTGCCTCATCCAATTTCATGATGCTGCTCACCGGGTAGTTTTCTGTGATCAATGCGGATGGTAAATGCATTGTAGGTATTGATCCAGTAGGCCATTTTTTCTTTTCGTGACCAATCGGATTGCGGTGGGTTATCAGCAAGGAGTGCCAGGTAGTGTTCCAGTGCTTTTATCGGCCTTAAAACCAGCGTAATTCACCTTTCCACTGGTGCTTACATGTTTCTGAAGAAGTATGTTCCAGTCGGTATGCGATAGTGTATATCTCAGGCTGTACCGCGGGTGGGGAGGAGGTGTTTCTTCAACGGTTTGTGTTACCTCTTTGTTGAAGCAGGTGCCTCGGAAACGCAGTCTTTACAACGGGTGTGGCCGTTGATTTTTTGGCCGTTTGTTTTGCTCCTTCACCGGAGTTGAGGCCGTTGGAACCGAGGCCGGTTCTATGTAGCATTTTCTTTTGGCTCTTCAACGGTTTTTGTAAACTCTTGGTGGGTTGTTGGACTTGGTTGCTGTTCGGCTTGTTGAGTTGCTTCCGGATCACCAGATTGACAGGCTAAAATGAACAAGGAAATGAATAAGCTGCTAAATTTCATAGTGTATTGTGTGTTGTTAAAATAGGGCTTAAGAGGATGTCTAAAATTCAATTTCTGGGCTACATTCGGCAAATTTGGTTTTTCTCTACGTTAAATTTTTCGCCGAATTACCCGTATTCGACTGCAAAATTTGCCTTAATAAAAACAAAATTTGCTCGACTTCGCCTCAGAATTGAAATTTAGACATCCTTTAAATCTAAACAACTAAAAAACGGTAAAAACGGTTTTGGAATATATTCCTATTTGCAGAATGGCATCAATTGTTTGCATGCCGACAAAATAAATGAGCTACATTGGGTGTTTTGAGGTTTGGAGTCAAAATCAAATCGCCTCACTGAGTTGTGTAATGAGAGGTGTTTCTTTAAAATGGACAATGTTGTTTAATCGGTTTCATTTTACATCCGGCAGAAAATCCGGTCGGTGCTCTACATTTTGGATAGACTCTTACTACATTTGCAATCCTTTTATTTTCAATTAAATCAGAATTGTGTCGGTAAAAGTTCAAAATCTGGTCAAAGTGTATGAGGTTCAACGTGCCGTTGACAACCTGAGTTTTGAAGCTCGTAAAGGCGAGGTCTTGGGCTTTTTGGGCCCAAACGGTGCCGGGAAGACCACTACGATGAAGATTATTACGGGCTATTTGCCCCAATCCGATGGCAGTGCTTCTGTTTGTGGCTTTGACGTAACCAAAGAAGCCATGGAAGCCCGTGCGCGGATTGGTTACTTGCCAGAGAATAATCCGCTGTACAAAGACATGTACGTGCGCGAGTACCTGATGTTTACAGCAGGAGTACATAAAATTGCCAAGCCCCGGCAACGGGTTGAGGAGATGATCGAACGGACCGGACTGAACAGCCACCATTTCAAACATATCGGTGAACTCTCAAAAGGATACCGGCAACGCGTAGGCCTTGCCCAGGCTATGTTGCACGACCCGGAGGTTTTGATCCTGGATGAGCCAACCTCTGGTCTGGACCCCAATCAGATTGTGGATATACGCAAACTGATCAAAGAACTTGGAAAGGAAAAGACCGTGATCCTGTCCACACATATTTTGGCGGAAGTTGAAGCAGTATGTGATCGTGCAGTGATTATCAATAAAGGGAAGCTGGTGGCTGATGCCCCGATTGAGGTGCTGAAACAGCAGTTTACCGGCCGCACGGTAGTAACAGCAGAATTTGGGCAAAAAACGACGGCAGATGCACTGAAAAAAATTCCCCATGTCGCCGCTGTACAACATCTGAACGGGAACAAATGGCAATTGAGCGCTGCTGCAGACGCTGAGGATATTCGACCGCTCATTTTTAATTTTGCCATTGCAAACCAACTGACCTTGCTGGAGCTGCACAAGGAAGTGTTCAGCGTCGAAGAAGTCTTTCAACAACTCACAAGAGCCTAAAATATCCGGTATGTTGTCCATTTATTTAAAGGAAATCAATGCCTTTTTCTCCTCCCTGATTGGCTACATGGTCATCGGGATATTTCTGGTACTGATGGGCCTGGTGATGTGGGTGTTTCCCGACTACAGCGTGTTGGATGGAAATTATGCCACCATGGATACCTTGTTTGCCATGGCTCCACTGGTATTTATGTTTCTCATTCCTGCCGTAACCATGCGGACATTTGCAGAAGAAAATCAAAGTGGAACCATTGAGTTGCTGGTTACTCGTCCGATTTCAGACTGGCAGATTGTATTGGGCAAATTCCTGGGAAGTTTTACGCTGGTTGTATTTGCCTTGCTGCCAACCGTTTTGTACTACGTTTCGGTGTATAAGTTGGGAGCGCCGGAAGGAAATCTGGACAGTGGAGGTATACTGGGATCTTACATCGGGTTGTTGTTCCTGGCTTCAGCATTTGTCGCTATTGGGGTTTTTGCTTCGTCACTAAGTACCAATCAGATTGTGGCCTTTGTGTTAGCTACTTTCCTGAGTTTCTTCGTGTATCTGGCTTTTGACTTCCTGAGTCGTCTGCCCATTTTTTACGGCAAAACAGATGACCTGGTCCAGTCCTTTGGCATTCAATACCATTACGACTCGGTCAGTCGCGGATTGTTGGACACCCGCGATTTGATTTATTTTATATCTATCACCTTGTTGTTTTTGGCGGCTACCGTCTTATCGCTCAACCGCCGGAAGTGGTAGGTTTTTATTGCTCCTGAACCAATTCACCGCTTTCATCGATCAGGGCCAGTGTGACCCTGCGGTTCCATTTTCTGTTTTGTGGAAGGTCGTTTCCATAAAAGTCCTGGTTGTCTACAGCCGGCTTGGCTTCGCCATAGATTTTCAGGAACATGCGGTCGGCCTGTACGCCCCGTTTGATCAGGTAATTTCGGGTCACCCGGGTTCGGGTAGTAGCCAGTTGTTGGTTGGTTTGTGCACTGCCAATGGCATCGGTATGGCCAGTCAGTTGAAGTTTGAAGTCTGGATTCTCCCGCATGGTTTGCGCAATCTGCTCCAATTCCCGGATAGATTCACTGGATAGGGTGGAGGAGCCGGAGTCAAAATAAATATTGCGAACATGCATACCCAGGGATGGGTCTGCACCGGGGTTTCCTGCAAAATAGGTACATGGCGTGTCATACAATGCGCGCTGTACTTCGAGGTCAATTACAGTTGCATTTGGGAAGCCTTTGGTCACCAGTTGTTTGCGAATGGCTTCTGCCTCATCCAGCGTATTGTAGGAACCGACAAAGTAGCGGTAAATGCCATATCCGTCGCGGCTCACAATTACGCCCTCAATCCCCCGGTCTTTGAAATAAGAGGAGGAAACAGAATCGGCAAATGCGGCTGCCTGAACACGAAAATTTTGCGCCTGCAAGGAACTTGTCAGGCAAAACAGGATAAAAAAGAAAAAGAGTTTAGTCGGTTTCATTCTGGTGTTGCTTGAATGGTTGTAGAGCACAAATCTACGAAAGGAATGATGAAAATTCCCCAATCAATTCTGCACATGCAGTTTGGGCTTGTCTTTTCCTGACAAAACCCCTTACTTAGCGACCTAAGGGTAGCTCTTTTTACTCTATTGTACTTTTGACATCCTCTTAGGGTATTTTGCAATTATGTTCATATATAAAACAACAATTTTCTTTCTTGGAGTCGCCTTGTGTTTGGGGTTCATGAGCATTTCCGGAGGGCAGGGGATTCAAGATCCGCTAGACCGCCTGATTTTTGAAGAAAAAATGCGGCTGTTGGATAGTTTGCCAATGGATGCAAATGCTCTTGTTTCGCTTGCCCAATCTTTTGAAGGGACTCCATATGTTGCTGGCTGTTTGGAAAGGCAGGGCGAAGAACAACTGGTTGTCAATTTACGCGCTCTGGATTGTTGGACATTTGTTGAGCAGGTGCTGGCGCTGCAGTTAGCGCACTCTGGGGCTGGGAATCGCGAAGAAAACTACCTGAGCGCATTGCAGAATATGCGTTATTGGGGAGGACAAATAGAAGGGTACGCATCCCGCCATCATTATTTTACCGGCTGGCTTTTGCAGGGCGAAAAGCGTGGGCACATGCAGTTGCTTACAGAAGAAATGGGAGGCAAGCCGTTTGTCAAAACCATTTCCTTTATGAGCATGCATCCGGATCGCTACCCGGCGTTGGCGAACAAGGAAATCCTGGCTCAGATAAAACGGGTGGAAGCACGATTGAGCAGCCACTCCTGGTTTTACATTCCTAAAAATGAGATCGCCTCCATGGAACATTTAATCCAGGAAGGCGATCTCATTGCTATTACATCCTACAAGAATGGATTGGATATCGCACACGAGGGTTTTGCACTCAGGAAAAATGGGCGAATCCATTTACTTCATGCATCCTCTTTGCAAAAACAAGTGGTGGTTGGCCGCCTGCCTTTGGCAGAGTATCTGAAAAGTCAACGCGGGCAATCGGGAATAATGGTCGCCCGGTGGTTGAAGTCCGAATGAGGATAAATCTCGCCCGGATTATTTTTCAGATTCTACTACATTCAGGATCAGGCCTTTTATTTTTTTGGCTTGTTTGTTGGTGCCGCAAGTCATTTTTACATCATCAACAAAAATGATGGTTCCAGGCTTTGCTTCTTTTTGCAGCGTTTTTTGCACGTCTTTTGGCAAGTCGGCTGTGTTCAGCGTCCAGCGCTGTTGCTCGCCTTCCTTTGGAATCATGGTTACCGTGTAGGACAAGATTTCTGTAGGGACATCATCGGTGATGTAACGGAAAATAAACCGGATGCCCTTGCCGTCTTCAAAGTCTTCCTTGGTGAGTTTATCGGTTTGTCCGGCAAAACTTACTTCAGGAACTGGCAATTCCTTGCTTTCGTAATCCCGGCGCACGAGGAGGAGCTCTTTTCCGTCAAAATTGCGGATGAGTTCAATCTCCACTTTTCCGGGCTTGTCAACATGCACGATGGCGTCTCCATTGCTTCCTTCAACTTTTTCGATGGTGCCACTTCCAGTAAATCGGAAGTAACACTCGTCTTCAGGAACTTCTCTTGCGGAAAAGCGAATTTTGTTTTCAATACCAATATAGAAAACACGGCCCTTTGAGATATCCAGACTTTCTTTTTCTTTCCCTTTCAAAATGCCATCTTCATCAATCTTGCTGTCTGCACCGCCTTTGCTGTCGAGTCCGCTCATTGGCGAACTTGGTTCTGCACCTTTTTTCTCTGCAGCAATAGCAGAGGGCAGGTGGCGAACAACCATCAGCTTACTGCCCAGGAAACGGTCTTCACCGCTTTCTTTTTTCTCGAAGAGTTTGAAAAAAACAAAGCCTTCTTCTTCCAGGTCGCTGATACCGTAGGTGCCGTCGCCATTGTCTCTCAGGTTTCCTTTTCCTTCAAAAACAGCGTATACTTTTTCCGGGTCAAAATCCCCCTCGAGGGTTGTGCGGACCAGGTTATCTTTTTCAATAAAAAGGTCGTTTTCTTTTGCAAAACCCGGATCTTCTCCGTGCTCAGAAATAATGCTGGTATTCACAAACGGATCAGCCGGAGGTAGGGTGTCCTGAACGCTGGCTGCACGTAATCCTGCAACAAAAAGGACCATCAATAAGCCAGAAAAAGCGGCTTTTTTTAAAAAACTGTTCATAATGTAAGTGATTATATCGTGGAACGGGAATTTGATATGATATAAAAGATCAAATGTACTGGCTTTCATTCAGTTCGCCGCGCTTTATCAGCAAATTTCGATCCAGAAAGGCTTTGGTCATGGAAGTGGCCGAATTTGTCCGACTTCTTTCTGATTCTTAGTACAAAAATACTCAGAGCGGACACTCTGACAGAAAAGTTTACAACAGTAATTTAGCGTAATCAGACTCGTCTTTCCCGGCGCTGATTTTAAAGCCTTTTCGTTTGAACAGGCGGCGCATGGAGCCATTGGTTTTCAGGAAAGAGGCGGTAACCTCCTGATATCCCTGTGAACGGGCAATTTCGATGATGTAGTCGGTAAGCAAGGTGCCGAGCCCTTGCCCATGCCAGGAATCAGCTACCAGAATGGCGTACTCGGCACTGTTTCTCCATCCATCACCAACAATCCGTACAACACCAATAATTTTTGGTCCCTCCGGGGTTTCCAAAAGTGCAATGATGGCCATTTCGCGGTCGTAATCAATGTGTGTAAACCGGGATAGCATTTGATGGTCGATACCGGGGATGTACCCAAAGAAACGGAAATACAGGCTTTCTTTGGATGCGTCTTTTACCAATTGGGCCTCAAGTGGTTCATCTTCCGGTCGGATGGGGCGGAGGGTTATTTCTGTGCCGTCGCGCAACTGCGTTTTGCGAATCCATTGTTTGGGATAGGGCTCTATGCTCAACTGCCGGAATGGGATTCTGCTATTGGTTTTTTTATCTTCCAGTTCAATAGTCGCATCCAGGGCAACCGCGCCTTTTGAGGAGATGGCCATCGGGTTGATTTCAATGCTTCGGATTTCGGGGAAGTCCATAATCAGCGCAGAGAACCGGACCAGAATATGTTGCATAAGTTCAATTGGAACAGCCTTCTGGGTTTTGGTTCCTTTTAAAATGCTTGCAGCCCGCGTACTTTTAATCAGGTGTTTTGCAAGGGCCAGGTTTAATGGGGGCAGGCCGATCATCTGATCCGAGCCCAGTTGCATATCGTTCCCATCAATACCGAATCGGATGACGGGGCCGAATACCGGATCTTTTTGTGATGCGATTACCAGTTCATAATCTCCGCCCGCCATTGCTTCGACGCTGACTCCTTTCAGTCGGGCTTTGGGTCGGATTTTTTGCACGTTCTGCATCAGAAAGCGAAATACATGCCGCACGCCTTCTTCAGTCTCAATGCCCAGGCGCACCCCGTGGATTTCCGATTTGTTCCATATGTCTTCGGATTCAATTTTAATCGCTACCGGGTAGCCAATCTGTGTGGCGATTTCCACCGCCTGGTCTTCAGTGGTAGCTACGATCCCCTGGTTCACCGGGATACCATATGCAGAAAGGAAGTTTTTGCTTTCTGTTTCATCCAGTCGTTTCTTGTTTTGTTTCAGGGCCTCCGAAAGCAGCTGGTGCGCCCGGGTTTTTTGAATGCCCTCCAATTCAATGGGCAGTTCATCCGGGGTTTCAAAGAGCAGATCCAGGTTTTCGCGATAGCGCACCATGTGCATGAACGTTGTCACGGCTCGTTCGGGAAACGGGAACCAGGGGATGCGTTCGCGGCTAAGCAGGCTCCGGCCTTTCCGAACGCTTTTAATTCCCATCCAACTGGTATATACGGGCTTGCCAAAAACAGATTTTACCTCTTCTGCCAGCACCCGTGCCACTCCCTCCGGGTCTGTCAGGCTTTGCGGGGTAAGCAAAACGAGCAGACCATCCACTTCGGGGGCAAACAAGCAGGTGTGGATGGCGGTTTTGTAATGGGCTGGGGTAGCATCCCCGAGCAAGTCCACCGGGTTGCCTGCTTGTCGGTTTTCAGGCAATTGCTTGCGGAGCGTCTGGAGCGTCTCCGGGCTCAACTGGGCAAGCGTACCACCCTGCATGATGAGGGTGTCGGTTGCAAGGATTGCCGGCCCGGCTGCATTTGTGATGATGGCCAGCCGACGCCCTTTGGGAAGAGGCTGAGTTGCCAGGGCCTGAGCACAATCAAACAATTGCTGGACGGTGTGCACCCGGATAATCCCGGCGCGCTGAAATGCTGCCTGGTAAACGGCATTGATTCCTGCCTGGTAGCCGGTGGTTGAAAAAGCGGCATCGGCCCCTTCTTTGCTCAATCCGGCTTTCAGGATTACGATGGGCTTATACCGGGAAAATGCTTTGGCCGCACTAATGAAAGCTTTGGAATTGTTGAGGTTTTCCATGTAAATCAGAATGCATGCTGTCTGATTGTGGGTGCCGAAATAGTCAATCAACTCTGCAAACTCGACATCGGCCATATTGCCAATGGAAACAAAATGGCTGAACCCTACATTTTTCTCAACTGCCCAATCGAGAATTGCTGAGCCCATTGCTCCGCTTTGGGCGATGAAGGCGAGCCGGCCCGGGACGGGAAGCCCGCTGGAAAAACTGGCGTTTAATCCATGCATTGGGCTTTGCAGTCCCAGGCTGTTGGGGCCAATAATTCTGATCTTGTGTTTTTTGGCAAATTGGGTCAGTTTGCGAAAAAGTCGCTCGCCTTCAGTGCCGGCCTCTTTGAAACCGGCGCTTAAGATCAGTACGGAGCGAATGTCCTTTTTATCGCATTGAGCCAAAATATCCTGCACGGTAGGTGCCGGGGTTACAATGATAGCCAGGTCTGGAGAAACCGGGAGGTCTTTTATCCTGCTGTAACAGGTTTGGCCATCGAGTTTTTTGTATTTGGGATTGACCGGGAAAATACTTCCTTCATAGGTATTTGCATGGAGATTTTTCCAAATGGCATACCCGAGCCGGTCGGGCTTTGAACTGGCACCGATGAGTGCAATAGATTTGGGATGAAAAAATTGATCCAGCATACTGATTGATTCTAAACGCGTGTTTCTATTTCAGGAGGTTTAAATGGAGACTTTCCATGCCCTTTTCTTTTCTTAATTCTTTTCTGAGGTTCATCCAAATTCCGGCCAGTATGGCTCCGGGAATAACCTCGCTGTCTTTTCTGGGTTTGTGATAAAGCGGTCTGATTCCTGTATTTAACAGGGCTGACTGCGCCGCATGGTTTTGTCTAAATTTATTTTCACAAGCCCGTTGCATTAAATCCCAATGTTGTTTGGATCCAACCCGAATTTTTTCATTGTTGTAGCGTATATACCGCTTGTATTGTATGGCCCCTCCGGCTTTCTTTGCTTCTTTACCAAAAAGACTTGCCAGTTCTTCTCTTTTTTCCTCTTCAAATTTCAGGCCTTGCCAAAAGCCTTCGACACTTTCATAGCGGCGATTGTCCATTTCAAAAGGGGTATGACCTAAGTTTGAGATGCACTGTATTTCCTCGTTCGAACTGGAATACAAGATATTTATGGCTTCATTGCAAACGGTAGGCCTGTCGCCAATTTTTGTGAGCATGGCGACGCCGTCCTCCACTTGCAACTGAAACATCCAGTTTTCATACTCTGAAATAAAATCTCTGAGTAGATCTGCCCCATCGGGAGTATTTGGCTCAAGTATCAGTCTATTTTCATCCAGCGTAATTCTCATAGATCTACTGCTTAGCGTTTCTGAACAGGCTCTAAAATCTTGTTGGGTTTAAGTGGGTATATAATTAACGCAAGGAGGCGCAAATAATTCCCATTGCAACTTAAAACTTCCAAAATTCCGCGAGCAGTGCAGCGCTGTGGTGCAGGTGCATTTCGTAAGTTCCCCATACACTCATTTCCGAGGTGCTGGAAGGGCCAGGAAATGGCATGGCCTGGTTGTTAATTCCCGCCAGAAAATTGTGAATACAGGCGGGCAGGTCATTGGTATTGTATCCTCCTTCCAGTACAGCAAATAGTTTGTCGTTGAAATGCTCCTGCATGATGAGCCCTAATTTATAATAAAAATTTCCGGTGGCGTGTAATTGCAACATGGGGTCGTGCATGTGGGCATCAAAACCGGCAGAGAGCCCGACTACATCCGGTTCAAACTGGATGGCTGCAGGCAGCATGTACTCAATCGCATGCAATAGGATATCGTCGCCACTTCGGGCCGGCAAGGGGGTATTGATGGTAAAACCTTTTCCCTTCCCTTCGCCGATTTCCCGGGCGCTGCCATTGCCCGGATAGCCCGGGTATTGATGGATTGACCAGTAAAGTACCTGGTCTGTATGGTAGAAAATATCCATGGTGCCATCGCCCAGGTGCCCATCGAAATCCAGGATAAGAACCCGCTTGTTTTGACGTACGGCATGTTGTGCCGCGATGGCTATGTTGTTGAACAGGCAGAACCCGTGTCCG
>JAWKLR010000060.1:0-8687 GCA_041392625.1 Saprospiraceae bacterium
AGCGCAGCGGCCCGAATAAACAAGGCCCGCAGGGCCGAATAAACAAAAAAAAGCAAGCCGCCTCATTCGGGTTGAATGAGACGGCTTGTTTATTGTTAGCCTATCGACTTAAGGTCGATGGATTGCAGACATCAATTACTTCTGCTCTACTTTGGCGCTACCAGCACACGCTTTGCCGGAAGACTTACCTGCGCAGCATGCTTTGGTTTCAGCTTTTCCTGCACAGCAGGCTTTGCCTTCAGAAGAAGCGCAAGACTTCTTAGTCATACCAGAAGTAGCGCTGGCAGAAACAGTTTTAGGAGCTTCGTTTACGAATGTGTTAGAAGACTCATCAAACTTAACGCTTACAAAACGAACATTGCCTTCAGCATCAGCTTCTTTACGAACGTAAGAAACAGAACCATTGTCAGCAACGCGCTCTTCGATAGAAGCATCAGAAGAAGCAGCTTTAGCCGCTTTGTTCATGCAGCAAGATTTGGTTGCAGAAGCAGATTTGCTACCCTGGCACTGAGCAGTTGCAGTTGCAGCCATACCAAGAGCGAAGAAGAATGTAAGCAGGAATACTACCTTTTTCATAACGGGAATAATTTTTAAGTGTACTAAATTTTTTTTCAATTTGATAAAACCACCAGAAACCAGGGCCTCTGAGGTGGCGTGTTTAATTTCACAGTTCAAAATTAGGCTAAAAGCATCAAATCTAAAGCTTGTTGACAGGTTCTTAACAGCTTTTTATCTACTTCTTGCCCAAAATGCCCTGGTATTTTGCCTGATCTTTGATTAATGCTATTGCAGCTTCCACTTCCGGGTCGTTCACCAGGCGCTTCCGCACCTTACCACGCTGGAAATAATACCGCCCTACAATTTCCTGCTCAATCTCACGAATGAGCCGGGACTTGTTGGTCTCCAACTCGTCTTTTTTCTCGGCAATGAGTTTGGTTTCCATGGCCTTGATTTCATTGCCCAACCCGTAGTTTTCCGATGCAGCTATTTCTCGCAGCTCTTTCAATTTTTTCTCTGTTGCACTTTCATAGCCAAAATTGCGCGCCTTTACAAAGGAAACAAACTCCGGCCACTGATCAAACTTGAAAAGTTCGATCGAATCTATCGACTCCCGGTTTTTTGCCCACTGGGTCACATAGTCGAAAATGACATCCTGTTCCAGCAGGGCCTTCACGATGCCTGTGGCTGTATCCTGTGGCAACACAATATCCGGTTTTACACCACCGCCGTCCAGAACGATTCTTCCGTTGCGGGTTTTAAACTGCGCGCGCTGTGCTTCGGGGATATCTACCGGCTTTCCATCTTTATATTGAACGGCCTGAATGCAGCGCCCGGAAGGAATATAATATTTGGCGGTAGTGAGTTTCAGTTTTGAATTGTAGCCTACGTCCTTGGTGTTCTGCGCCAGGCCTTTACCATAGCTGCGCTGACCGAGCAGCACGCCGCGATCGAGGTCCTGCATAGAACCACAGACAATTTCGCTGGCCGAAGCGCTGTGGCTATTGATCAATACTGTCAGTGGAATTTCGGAGTCCATGCCACTTGCACGGGTCTGGAATTCGCGATCCCACTCCGGCACTTTGCCTTTTGTACTTACAATAAACTCGCCTTTTGGCAGAAAAACATTGGAAACACTCACGGCTTCGCTCAGCAAGCCGCCACCGTTATCACGCAAATCCAGGATAACTCCCTTCATTTCCGGGTTCTTGGATTTGAGTTCGTTGAATGCCCGGGAGACATTGGCTCCGGCATCCTGGGAAAAAATGCTCAGGTTGATGTAACCCACATGTTCATCCACCATTCCGAAGTGCGGTACGTTGGGAGCATCTACTTCTTCGCGAGAAAGGGTAATGCGGAGATCCTTGGACTCGCCGGGGCGGCGCATTACCAGCTCGGCATTTGTACCCGGAAATCCCCGGAGAAACTGCATGACCTCGCCGATGCTTCTGCCCTTGGCATCCTGACCGTCAATTGAAATAATGGCATCGCCCACTTTTATCCCGGCTTTATGGGCGGCACTGTTTTCAAAAATCTCGGTTATGACCACATAATCACCCATTTTACGACCCGTCGCACCCACACCGTTGTAACGTCCTTCAGATTGGGTACGGTAGCCTTCGATGTCGGTTTCGGAAATATAGTTGGTAAATGGATCCAGGCTGTAGAGCATGGCATCCAATCCGGTACGCATGAGGCGCCCGGGGTCCAGTTCATCTACATATCCGTAATTAATTTCCTTGTAGACATTGGTGAAGATCTCCAGGTTTTTGATGATGTCAAAATACTTGCCGTTCTCAAACTCAGTAAATGCAAACAAGCCGGAGGCAGCAAGGCAGATGACAATAATTGCTTTTTTGTGCAGCATATTTTATTTCCTTAATTTATATGGATTGATCAAATTGGGACGGGCCTGTCTGCACAGACCAACGCTTCATAGCTCCCCAAAATCAAAGACATTCTCTAAAAACGCGTTTATTTTGATTTTAATTAAAAAATCTAGATAAACAGCAGACAAACTTCCGTGTTTAACGTCTATCTGTCAAGTTTAGCGTTCTAAAAATTCATTTAAAATATCCAGAAGCTCATTTGGCTTGTCGGCATGCACCCAGTGTGAGGCCCCTTGAATGGTCTTAAGTTCGGCTTGTGGAAACAGGCTTTGGATATAGGGTATGTCTTCGTCTTTAACATAGGATGAAAGGCTGCCACGAACAAACAGGGTAGGCTTATCGAACACGGTTCCGGCAGGAGGCTGGATTCCCTCCAGGATGCGGTCATAATTTTCCCAGAGCACCGGCAGGTTCATTTTCCATTGGAAGCGGCCTTCTTTATCGCGCGTGATGTTTTTAAGTAAAAACTGTCGGATGCCGAGCTCCGGAATGTGTTGAGCCAGTTGAGCATCAATTTCTTTGCGATCTGCCAGGGCATCAAAATCCAGGGAAAGCATGGCTTTGTAGATGTGGGAGTGCTTGTCTTCCGCTGCTTGTGGGGCAATATCTACGACCACCAGTCGATCGACCATATCCGGATGATGCAGGGCAAACTGCATGGCCGTTTTGCCACCCATGGAATGCCCGATGAGCTGGCCTGAAAACATCCAGTGTTGCTCCATAAACTCCTTAATATCTTCTGCCATTTCAGGATAGGAATGACTGTCGGTATGTGGTGATTTACCGTGGTTGCGCAAATCGGGTGTCAACACCAAATGGTGGTCGGCCAAGGCCTTCGCCACCGTTTGCCAGTTGTCGGAAAAACCAAACAGGCCATGTAAAATCAATACCGGGTTCCCCTGTCCAAACTCTCTGTAGTATAATTCCATATTAGTGTATTCACGAAGTGGATGCATAAGATAAAAAGCATCCAAAGCTCCTAGCAAATCAATCAGACCTTGTGCATTCTGTAAATTTTAGCCCAAAATGCACTGCTAATTGATGTAAAGACTAAACAAACAAAACAGGCATTCTGTTTCGTTTACTCATTGACCGCGAAATTAATGCGCTTATTATAAATATTTGGGGTTAATCTTGTGTAGGAGTAGTTAGGAGTTGATGATTTGATGATACGCCCTACGGGCTAGGATGATAAGTTGATGATGTTTATTCGTTTGGTCATATCTGCGAGGCTCTGTTATCAAGTAGTAAGTTGTAAGTGGCAAGTGATAAGTTGCTTGTAACATGTCAAAAACATGCTACTTGTCACTACTACTTACCACTTCTATATAAACAAATAAACAAGGGAAAGCGCAGCGTCCCGAATAAACAAGGCCCGAAGGGCCGAATAAACATCAACAAATCATCCTAGCCCCGCCAGGGGCGCATCATCAAATCATCAATTTATTAAACAGAGCCCCGAAGGGGCGGACTAAACGAATAAACATTTCGGACGGTCTTTGTAGTTTTGCGTTTAACTAATAAAAATAAAATGATTCGAATTTTCAGTTTTCTGCTTTTCCTCAGCATTCTTTCCAGTGCCTGTACCAATGATCCGGAACCAGGCAAACAGGTTACGGGGCCACAGGTGGACCCCGGCCTTGCAGCATTGTCCCAGCAAATTGAGGCCAGCCCTGAAAACGACAGCTTGCTTTTCGAACGGGCTTCGCTCTACTATATGATGGAAGGGTACGATGAAGCCCTGCGCGACCTGAACCGGGCGATGCAAATCGACTCTATGCAACCGGCTTATTACCACCTGCTGGCCGATGTGCTGCTTGATTATGCCCGCCCCAACGATTCGCGCCGCGCCATCGACGTACTCAAACTAGCAACTGAACGTTTCCCGGACCGAGTAATGACCATGCTGAAGTTGAGCGAATTTCAACTGATTGTTCGGCAGCACAATGAAGCCCTGGCTACCTTGAATAAGGTGCTGGAGCGCGACCCGCAAAGCTCCGAAGGGTTTTTCATGACTGGAAGGGTAGCGCTCGACATGGGCGATACCAGCCGGGCGATCTCGGCATTCCAACGTTCCGGCCAACTGGACTCGGACAACATCGATGTGTGGATGTTTCTTGGCCGCATTTTTAGCAATAAAAACAGTCCACTGGCTATCCAGTATTTCGACAATGCCCTGCGGCTCGACTCCACCCTGCTGGAAGCCCGCGAGTTTAAAGGCGTATATTATAAGCGGCGCGGTGAATTCGATGAGGCTTTTGAAATTTACAAAGACATTATCGTCCGCAATCCAGACTACTCCAATGCCTATTTTGACATGGGCATGATCTATCTGGAACTGGACTCCCTCCGGGATGCACAGAAAAACTTTGATCTCGCTATTAAAACCGACCCGCTGTTTGTCCGCGCCTATTACTACCGTGGGGTTAGTTATGAGACGGAAGGCAAGGTGGAAGATGCCATTAATGATTACAAACAAGCAGCAAAAATGGCGCCCAGTTTTGAGGAGCCGAAGGCAGCCCTGGAGCGACTTAAGGCACAATAAATATGGCTAAAAGCTATGCCATAGGCGACATACACGGCTGCAACCAAACGCTTCACGCCCTTCTAGATCAATTGCATCTGCAAAAGAGGGATCGCCTGATTTTTTTGGGTGATTACATGCACCGGGGTCCCGACACCCGGGGTGTTTTTGATACTATCCGCTCCCTTCCCGCAAAAGGATTGGAGACCATCTGTCTGCGCGGCAACCACGAGGATTTTTTCCTGCATATGCTGATGCATCCCTACCTCCTGGAACGATGGACACTCTATGGAGGTGAAGCCGTACTCCAAAGTTTTGGGATTGAAACACCCTGGGAAATCCCAAAGTCCTATTTGGACTTCCTTCAGGCTACGAAAATATGGTATGAAACCGATGGGTATATCTGTGTGCACGGAGGATTGGATTTTCAATATGAAAATCCATTTGCAGACAGGGACAGCCTGCTGCGCATCCGCCACTGGTATCCGGATATCGACTATTCCTGGCTCAATGGCCGCACTATTTTGCATGGACATACACCCACTGCACTGTGGGAAATCCAGGAACAACTCCAGCATATAGACCAGCAGCAATACCTCAACCTCGACAACGGCTGTGTCTATGCGCTGAGCCATTTACGGGCTTATCCGGGCACCGGAAGTCTCCTCGCCTTTTGTCTGGAAAGCAAGGAGTTATTTGTTCAAAAAAATGTAGAATAGAGCCCTTCCTTAATGAGATTTTATCACCTGTTCGGCATGCAAGAGAATCCCTTTTGGGTCCAGAATCCGGATAGTGTACACGCCTGCCGGCAAGGAATACACATCTAGGACCCGGGCATTTTTCTGTACCAACATTTGAGTACCCAGGCTATCCCAAATCTCGACCTGAAAGGACGAAAGTTCTGTTTTTACCAAAAGTCGGTTGACACAAGGGTTAGGAAAAACCGAGAAAGAAGGTTTGGAAACTGCTTCGATTCCGGTTGTTGAGGTTTCTGTAAGTTGGATATCATCCAGGAACAGGAAGTTGCAGATCGGTTGGGAAGGTTGCCAGCACCCCAATCCATAAACTGCATTTTTAAATTGAACCCACACTTCTGCCACCGCTCCGTTGGAAACCGGATTCAGGGCAAACTGAAAGTGTTGGTAGGTTGAAACCGAATCGAGAAAGAATTCAGTATCAGAAAGCGTGTCGCCCTGTGCATTGAACAACACAACGCGCCCCAGGCCAATAGCCGGCTCTCCCTCATCGGCTCTGGGAATATACTTGTAATACCCACTGATATACTTTGGAGTAAAAGCCACCGGTTTTTTGTATTCAATGTAGGAATTGGAATAGTAATACCAATTGTGAAGTACAATTGAATAGTTGCCCGAGTGGGCATCCGTAGTGCGCGTCACCCCAAACTCGTCGGACTGCGTCCATTCATACGGAAAGCCTGCTACGGGTTCAACGGGCCCAAGCAGGCTGGTTAATTCCAGCTCGTAAGTTGATGAAAATGTGGTATCATTGTTCGTCCCCATTGAATTGGGCATGCATTGCAGTGAAAAAGAAAGGCAAGCAAACAGTGTAAGTACATTTTTTTCATAAAGACAAGGTGTTTTTAATTACATATTTACCGTAGAACGCGATGCCTCGCGTCTAACGATCGTTAGTATAGACCAAAATGCCATTTTTTATGCCTCGCGTCTAACGATCGAAAACAAATTACCGCCAATGATCATTTTTATATATCCAGTCTGCCCATCGTTAGGTACTAGACCAAATGCCATTTTTTATGCCTCGCGTCTAACGATCCGAAAATAAATTACCGGCCATTGATCATTTTCCTTATATCGCGTTTTACAACTACAGTCCACCACATCTCACAACCACAATCAAACCTCAAATCCAATTGTATAAAACATTCCGTTGGAGACACACGTATAGTGCGTCTGTACGTTGTGATCGGCATCAAATGTCATGTTCCATTTTCCTTGTAATTGTAAAAAGTGGTTTCTGCCAATTGTCAGATAATATAAAAAAGGAGCATCCCCCAGCAGGGCAGGTACTACCAGGGCCTGGGGCATGGGACGCTGTAATATAACAAAAGGGAAGCAGACTTAAGGCACACACAGATAAAAGACCCAATACATGGGCTTAGCGGTATGCAACTCGAGTTGGATTTCCCCGTCAGTTGTATAGTCCAGGTTCATGGGCAGGCTCCCACACCAATCAATTTTTGCCTGGAGTTTGTTGGTTCCGACAGGCAACTCAAGCGATGGGTTTCACCATTTTGAAGCAGAGCCCGCTTTTTCCATTGAGGTACACGGGATGGAGCGAAAACGATTTATCCATTCAGTTTGCGGTGAATGTGGATATGTCTGGTACGATTTATATACCTAACAGCAAAGTAGAAAAAGTTTGGTTCCATTTTTCAATAAAAAAAATCAATTGTGAAGCAAGCATGTTCTGGAATCAAAGGTCTAGCACGTTCTTTTTCAAAACAACGCGGCTGTTATCCACGCCTTTGTAATCGTAATTGGGAATAGGTTGGTAACCATTTTTCAAATACAGCGCGATGGCATCGGATTGGCGCGCTCCGGTTTCAGTCGACAACAGGTAGCGGCAGGTTCGGAGGTCCACTGCTCCGGCGGAGTACGCGTGTGCCGAGGCCTTTCCCTCGATGGTCGGGATGGGTGTACATCCGTTTTATTTCCATGGCGCCGTCGGGCAGAGGTTGATCGCGCCACAGGCAACGGGCTGTTCCGCATCATACACCAAAACCACCTGATTCAGTTGATCGATGTGATTGAACTGGTGATAAAATGCGTGTTCTTCTCCATCAATTTCAGCCAGGTAGGCATCCAGTTGTCGGACCAGTTGGATGAAGTCTGCATGTTCGGAATTGGTACGGATTGTTTTGAGCATGGAGGATGCAATATTCGGAGTTGATTTTTATAAAATTTTGCTCCGACGAACTTAGAGCTTTTTTATCGTCATCTGTGCACCAGCCTCGCCCAGCTCGTTGCAACAGGTGCACGATTTTATGTCTTTAATAACCCAACCATCCGGGCATTCTTGTGCGGCGCACACTTCCAGGATGGTACCCGAAGGGAGCCCTTCGACTTTTATAAGTTTCCACTGTGCCCCTACACCAGTTGTTGAGCAACAGGAGCACTTTTTCATATCGCTGATTATCCAGCCTTCAGGAATTTCCTGGTTGGCACAAACAAGATGGGTAGCACCTGGCTCCTCGTTATATATGTCGGTGATGGTCCATTGTTCACCAGTTGAAGAACTTGCAGAGCAACAGGTACACAACTTTTTTGCTGTAACAACCCAACCAACAGGCAAGGGGTCCATGGGGCATACCAATTCTTGTTGACCAAAGGCTTTCGTTCCATAGGAACACATGATCAGCAACAAAAATAAAACAGAATTAATCCTTGGGAAAGGAAACATGGCGAGTTTGGTTTATGAGGTGAAAATCTAAAAACGAATTTGTATCCCCTTTTGTTATTGCGGAAGCAAATTCAGTCCAAGATATATTTTATTTAAATCAGGCTGAAGTAAAATAAACAAGCGTATCTACAACGATCCACTCAAAAAAACCTTGAAGCACCCAAACACAGAATTGCTGCAAGTATAGGAAGGCTGCAATAAACCACAGACAATACTGCCCTAATGGCTTTTTACCTCTATAAGCTCTACAGGTGTAACTACGCGAACAAAATCAAATCCCCCGGGTGCTTGCGGTTCTGTAGTATCTACACAAATCAGGGATCGAAGAATCTGGC
>JAWKLR010000061.1:0-8002 GCA_041392625.1 Saprospiraceae bacterium
AAGGAGGCAGCCCCACGCACGATTTCAATCCGTTGAAGAGCCTGGCTCGGAGGGGTATAGTAACTTTCGGGATAGCCCAGGGCATCTGCGCTGATGTCATATCCATTTTGTCTGGTATTGAAATTGGATGTACGGTTGGGGTCCAGGCCGCGGGCTCCGATGCTGAGCTGCAAACCGGCTCCGTCGTTTTCCCAAATATTCAGGCCCGGGATGTCTTTGTAGATCTGACGTGCATTGTTGGTGGCCAGGTTGGCAACGACAGATTCCAACTGAATCCGCTCGCTTTTTTTTGAGGCATAAATGGCCATATTCTCCACATTGCGGAGGCGCTGGAGTTCAAACGTTCCATCGCGTTGTCCGCTGACCTGAACTTCATTCAGTACGAGGTCTTTTCCAAACAGGAAAAAGTCAAGTTGTGCTGTTGTACCAAGTGGAATAGAGAGGGTTACACACAGGGTATCGTATCCTGGAGCGATAAAGATCAATTCCTGCTTGTCAACTGGAAGAAATTCCACATCAAAGCGTCCTTCAGGTGTAGTGGTAGTATAGTGGTCGGTTGTTACTTGAACTTTAGCCGGATAGATCGGGTCACCGGTTTGTTTGTCTTTAAGAATCCCGTTCAAAATTGTCTTTTGTCCGTGTGCCGAATGGATGGTGGCACAAAAAAACAATGAAATAAATACCAGATGAATGCGATGCATGAGTGGAGCTTAAAAGTTCTGTTTAATGATCCAGGATTTGGGGGCAAAGGAGTCTTTTATTTGAGCCAGGTTTACCTTTGGGTCAATGAAGGGTTGACTGGTGCGTCCGTTGAGCGCAACGTAAGCCTGGACATACACCTCGGGGTTTTGGAAGCCGTGTTTGGTTTGATATTCCGCAGCCACATGGTGAGCAAATTGTAAAATGAAATCCGGCTGTATGCACATCTGTTTTTCCTGGAATACATTGAGGTAATTGCCATTCACAATTTCCTGTGTTCGACCTGTTTTTTCATCTTTTACTGTAAAGGTGCACATGCCGTGTTTTTCCACAAGCATTACCCGCCAGGAAAATCGGTAACCCTCTTCCGTCCACAACACGTTTCCTGGGTACAAATAGTGTCGGAATGGCATAAACACCTGAACTGAAAAGTAAAGTGCAAATATCCCTGCAAGGCTCTTGGATACAAACGGGCCAGGATTCCAGGAAGTGTGCACATTCGGGGTTTTATATCCAATATATCCCAACAAGCGTTGGTGGGTTTCTGCCGGAAAAAATATCAGTGTAGATGTGATCATGATTAAAGGGAACAATCCAATATTGAACAGGATCTTGGTTGTAAGATGGAATACAATCACAGCGAGGTAGGCGAAGGGTCTTGTTTTTTTGTTCAATAAAAAATAGGCGATGCTTACATCATACAGCATACCTGCCCAACTGAATATATAGGGGGCAATGGAGAATTTGAAAAAAGTCCCTAAGACGGGTAACTCTGTTCGTTCTGCCAACCAGACTTTTAATGGCATCGCCCTGAACAACCAATCGGGATTGATTTTGGCAATTCCGGCACAGGTATATACGATGGATAATTGTGCAATCAGGATAAGAATGGTCCATCGGGGAACCTGCGATTTTTTCTCAACCAATCCTAAGCGTGCATCCAATGAAAATGCCCGGTTGGCAGGCAAAAACAAGAGTAGAAAAGCCAGCAGGATGACCAGGTAATAGTGGTTCAGGTAGTTGGTGGCATCTATCAGTTCCAAATAGGTAAAACTGCAAAAAAACACCAGAATTGCCGCACGATAGAACAGACCCACAGCCACCAGACCAGCACTCAGTGCAATGACCCCGAGCAGTACGTACATACCGGATTCAGACAGTGGCTGTACCCATTCAAACCCAAAGTATTTAAAGAAAAATTCGGGTTGCAGGTAGAGCCGCTCAATCCATCCTTGCTGCATAAACCGGATTGCTCCCACCATCATGAGCAATCCAAACAGGATGCGAAATGTGATGAGGGGAGCAATCGGAGTTGCTTGTGTTAGTTTTTCTCTTAAACGAAGCAGCATTTCTAATCCGAATCACTGGGATTGTCAATGTACGTAATGGAAACACAGAGCACCGATGGCATGTCGGTTTTGGTGTTGACCAATTGCCGGGTTATTTCGTTGTACACCTGCTCAACGGCCGACTGGTTGTCGACAACTGCTGTTGAAAGTGGCCCCGGGAGTGCTTCAAGAGTAGCAATGGCCTGGGTGTATTGCATATGAATCTCGGCGTCGAGTGAATTTCCGTTTTTCTTCGCATTAATCGCTTCCAGATAATCATCAAAGCCAAGGCCATTTGTCCCGTCAAGGCCTTTTCCAAGGTAGAGCTGCTCGGAAGCCCGCAGAGCCCGCAAAGCCAATTCAATGGAATAGCCGCTGAACCGGGCTTCAACTGTTTGCGGGTTGGGAATGCCCAGGGTAAGAACACCGGATGGAATCCCTATTTTATCCCGTTTGATCGCTTCGTAGTGTTGGTTCAATTGGTTGACTAGCAGGCTGAGGGAAGAGCCGGCAGCGGTACCCGTATTGGCAATGAATGCATCCGCATATCCGTTCTGCCAGGAAGTGTAGGTATGGTTAACCCGACTTTGTATGTCGAGCACCAGGGCTTTCAAATATTGTTGGTATTTGGATCCATCTGTTGGGTTCAGGTAACGGTCCAGGATCTCCTGTTCAGTTGGTGCAAGGCCATACAGGAGATAATCCAGGGCAGGAAAGCCTTTGTCGTACGCATCCGGCTGATCGAAATTATAGCTTCCGGATTGAATATGCTGTTCAATGGAATCGATATTGGATGGGAAGTTGTTCAGGCTGTTTCGCAAAAAAACTTCTTCGGCCGGCCCCAATTCATAGGGAGCAACATCCTGCCAGTTCAGGTAGGCTGTGTGCCAGGTGCTGCGGAGGTTTGAGAGTGTACTTAGGTCTGGTGTATTTTGAAACGCCTCCTGAGCAAAAACCAGTTCGTTCACGGATGTCTGCAATTTTGCATATCCGGGCAGGATGATCTTATCTGCAATGTTTGAAAAAAGTGCGGATTGATCAAATGTGGAATTGCAGGCAGAGTCGCCCGTTTTTTCAGTGCAGGCGCTGCTGAAAAGGCTAATGAGCAGGGTTAGAAAAATGAATTTGCTGAAGTGCATGGCTTTATTTTTCAAAATTAATATTGCAAAAAGAGAAGGAACAAAAACATCCGGGAATTCGAATTGCCATGTTGGTTGTCCAAATTCCCGGATAGTTTTTAGAACGAATCTTTTAGCGCCTCTAGTTTGTAATAGGCTGCGAGTTTGTCCTTGGCTGTTTGCAGGTTGGCGGTTGATGCCTGGTACAGGTTCATTTCATCCAGTTTTGATGCACCAGCCACAAGCACCAAAAGCTCATTTATCTGATCGTTTGAAATGCTTTTTTCGGTATTGAATTGCAATGCATAGAGGAATCCAATTCCTTCGGAAAGGCTGTGTGCTCTCAGGGCCATGTCGTCAAAATTGGCAATACCGCTGTTGATGTAGTGCAATACAGAACCAACGGCGATGCGTTCCCATTCGGTCCGGATGGTTTCAATGGCTTTATCGCGTTCGATTAGGTCGTTGTTGGAGATGGCTGCCCGTCCGGCAAGGAACGCATCCATGAGCAACTGGTTGCTGTTGAGCAGATCGTTTCGCTGATTAGAATAAGAGCCCCAGAACAGCAAGCCATCGGTATTGCTTGGGAAATCAACAGGTACTCCCAGGTAGCCAAATGCCTCATCCCAATGGTGTTCCATGGTTGTGCCTTCACCCGGTGTGATTGTTTCATTGTCAACATTCATTTTATCGGGGCCGAGGTACACACTGGTTGCCTGGTAGTACAGACATGCACCCATCAGTCCTTTCTCAACGAGTTGAGCGTGGTCCAGACCATCATCACCTACGAGGTAGGTTTTAGTACCATCGAGGCTGGTGATCCGACCAGATTGTCCGTTGGTACCTGGTAGGGTGGAGGCAGAGGCATTTGCCAACTCCGCCAACAAGGCATCAAAATCTGCCTGAACAGCGCTCAAGGTTTTGTCGCGGAGCTGCTTAGAGGATTCGTAGGTTCCTGTCCATTGGGCCAGATTGGCATCATTCGCAAACATTCCGGCCAGGCGGTTTGCATCGAGAGTGATTCCGCTTGTTCTTGCAGAATTCATGTAGGCCTTCAACTCTCCAAACATTTGCAGGCGCTGAGTCTGGCCGCTGTAATTTACATTTTCAAAGTCGTAACTGGTAGGGATGGTATACGATGGGGGATAGCCTTCTCCATCTTTACAAGCAAAAATAAGTGTGGATAGAAGCAGGAGTAGTCCGAAAGAAGATAGGATTGATTTCATGTTATATTTATTTAGACTTATTATAATTAAGAAGGGCAAATGTAATAAGTCATGTTTAAAGAACGAACGCTGGTTCTTTAATTTCCTGATAAATTAACACAACGATGACTTTTCTACTTGCCGGATTGGATTTGCTAAATCAATCTTTGTGCTATTACTCACCAGTTATGGTCAACAGCAAAACTAAAACCTCCAAAATGGGCTGAATACAATTCATATCAATCACAGAGGTGATTAATGTCAATCTGAATTATGTTAACTATTTCAAACCTTTAATTCAGATATTTTCAATTTTGCTGGACCATAACTGGGACAGTCGAATTACTTATCCTGGCAACTATACAGCCGCGATCTACCGCGTCTAAAAAACCAGATCAAAAGTCAATCTGGAACATAATCAATGGCGTCAGACCGGATTGCTCGCGGTACGACCAGGCATTCAGATCTGGGTCATATGTGCGATTAATTGCATCGATGTTTCTCCGGTTGATTACGTTCTGAATATCCAATGAAATGCTCCATGCACTCTTTAGCCCGTTGTTTCGGTATGAGAATCGAAGGTCAGGCCGGAAGTAGGCTTCAACCCGTTCACTAAATGGATTTTCCTCGTCGAGTGGAGGCTCGGGGTCGAACCTGCTTGCAGGTGGCATTGCTTGCCAACGGAGTCAGGCGCTGTCCACCATTATACAGCAATCGGTGCTTGCCTGAAAAACATTTCCGTTGTTCAATTGCCACTTCCTTTCCGGCGAGCAGGGATGCCATCGATCCACTGGCAAACACCGTTGGGTGGGTGTTGTCGTTGAAATCGGTGTATTCCGACAAGAAAACGGAGCCTGAAAGCAGGAGGAACCGCCCTTCATCAAATGTTTTTTCTATGCTAAGGTCGAGGCCATAGTTTGTTCCTGTTCCATCGTTGGTGAGCCATCGGTCGGGGAAGCCCACTACGGTATTGATCATGCTCCAACTGCTGGTGCCGGTTGCATCCACAGGTACGTCGTATAAATATTGGTAATAGGCTTCAGCGCGGAATCGGGTTCCACCAGAGGTGTTGGCCTCATAGCCCAACACAGCATGGGCTGCTTTCATAAATTTCAAGTCTTCATTGGCTCCATCTCCAACTGGCAGATTGGGATATCGGGCTTGTGGATTGGTAAAGTAAGCGCCGATTGGAAGCATCTTACTGTGCAAGCCAAGGCCCAGGCTCAGACTTTGTTTTTCATTAATAAAGTATTGAACACCCAGTCGCGGCTCCAGATTGAAATCCTGATTGAGGTTGAGGAACATGGCATGCAAACCCGCATTAAACGCCCAGTGTGCTCCAGGCCGGTAGCGAATTTGTGCATAAGGTTGAGCGAGCAGGGTACTTCCTTTATCGTCGAGCACTGGTGTATTCGGATTGACGAGGGGCAGCGTCCAGTTGAGGTTGTAAAAAATCTGGTTGAGAAATACTCCCGTTCTCAGACTGGATTTTTCACCCAGTTTTTTGCTAAGATAGGAAGAAAGAACATAGCGACCATCGATGTAATCTTCGTCGTTATAGGTCGTGGCGCGCTCCTGCAAATTCAGGGTGTCATCGCGGTTGATAATGTGTTGACTCATGGCGGCCAGGCTGGTCCGGATGTAGGCATCGTCGCCAAGCAGCGCTGAGTAGGTCATTCCAACAGCACCCATATCCGTTGTGAAATGGTAGGTGTGGTAATCATCAAATGAGCGCCAGTTATCCGGTCCTTCATTGGATTTGAATTCTTCCCGACTCATACCTCCCATGCCCCAAAAACTGACAATGTGCTTGTTGTTTTCGGAAGGGAAATTGAGTTTGAAACTCAGGTCCTGGAAGGTATTGTCGGTCCGCGGTCCGACGAGGTACAGCCCCATGCTATTCAGGATGCCCAGGGTGGAGTAGCGGTAGTTGAGCAGGTAGCTGGATCCTTTTTCCTTGTTGATTGGGCCTTCGGTTGAAAAATCCAGACCAAGGAGTCCCGCGCGGAAGGTATATTCCCGTTTATCCGGGTTGCCATTTCGGAACTTAATGTCAAAAACACCTGCGGTTGCGTTGCCGTATTCCGCGGGGAAGGCACCGGTGCTGAAATCTGAATTTGCCAGCATACTGATGCTAAAGATGGTGATGCCACCGCCGGAAGTACCTCGACGAGCAAAGTGGTTTGGGTTGGGAATGTCAATGCCTTCAAGTCTCCAGAGTAAGCCCAGGCCGGAGTTTCCCCGGATGACAATATCCGATCGGTTATCGCGTGAAGGCTGGACACCTGGAAGTCCCTGCGCCATACGCCCGGGGTCATTGGCTGCAGCGGCGTAGCGTTGGGTTTCATCTACCGAGAAGGAGCGTGTACTTACCACGGCTGCAGCGTTCAGAGGAGCATTTATCGGTGCTTTATACACAATAACAACTTCATTTCCGGCAATGGAAGTAGTTTGCAATTGGAGTTCCAGCACCATTTCCTTGGCGCTGTTGAGTACAAATGGTTCGGTTTCAAAGGGCTCGTATCCGATGTAATTGGCAACAACCTGTTGCCTACCGACGGGTACATTTTTCAAAACAAATTTCCCATCGATGTCGGTAATGGCCCCAATAGGTGGTTCAGCATTTTTGATATGAAGGGTAACACCCAGCAAGGCCTGGCCGGTGACTTGGTCTGTAACAGTTCCTCGAACGGTTTGTGTTGGAACTTGTGCTTGTACCAGAAATGACAAGAGCAGAAAGGCGAAAATCAGAGAACTTGTTTTCATTGTTCTACGAGTTTTAATTTATTCGTGCATGCGTTCATGCAGCTGGGAAATAGGGTAACTTTCCGGATTACTTTTGCCGGAGAAAAGTGGCAAAATGAATAACCCAAGTTAAGTCATATTTGGTTTGTCAGGTAGAGAACCTTGAAATAATTTCTTGGCCTGCCTTTACCTGGGTCTGGGTATGGTTTTTTTGCTTGCAATTTCATTTCGCATTCGGTATCTTTGCGCCCCCTTCAGGCAAAAGCGTTTGGAGAAATACCCGGGCCTTAGCTCAGTTGGTTTAGAGCGCCGCCTTGACAGGGCGGAGGTCACTGGTTCGAATCCAGTAGGCTCGACGATTTGATAAACAGGTTCAGATGGTGTCAGGTAATGGATAAAAGGAGTTAAGCGTAGATGAATCGCCTTGTGCAATTTGTTTTCAGACATCAGGAAGTCCAAGTTTACAGTCAATTCGGGATGTAGCTCAGTCCGGTAGAGTACACGTCTGGGGGGCGTGTGGTCGCAGGTTCGAATCCTGTCATCCCGACCGCGAGGGGCCTGCCTTAAAAGGTAGGCCCCTCCTTTCTTTCAATGCCTGTATTTATTGAGAAGCTATAATTAGCCATCAGGCAAAAACAAACTCAAAATACTCAATCCGATTTTATGCTTACAGTGAATAATGTTGCCCTTCAGTACGGAAAGCGCGTGCTTTTTGATGAGGTGAATCTGAAATTTGTAAAGGGCAACTGCTATGGGGTGATTGGTGCCAACGGGGCCGGAAACTCTACGTTTTTAAAAATTCTTGCAGGCGAAATAGAAAGTGCCAAAGGCAGTGTGGAAATTTCTCCCGGTGAACGGATGGCCGTCCTCAGCCAGAATCACTTTGCTTTTGATGAATTTGAAGTGC
>JAWKLR010000062.1:0-7315 GCA_041392625.1 Saprospiraceae bacterium
GGGCAATTCGTTTACCTTCCGGCCGTTCCCGGTGCTTCAGTTTTATACTTCTGAAATTGATTTCCAAAATCCGGATATTCTATATGGCGGGCTGCAAGACAACGGCACCTGGAGAAGTACTGTTCAGGACCCATTTACCTGGGATCATATCTACGGAGGCGACGGATTTGTTTGTCTGGTCAACCCCAATAATGGCACCTGGTACGCGGAGTATCAATATGGAAATATGGGAGGAAGCAATGGAGCCTCTTCGCCCAACTCATCGAGAAGCAACTGGAATTCACCCTACGTATTTGACCCGCAGAATCCAAGTATCATGTACTTTGGAAAAGATCGTTTGTTTAAGTCGACCAATAGTGGGTTTAGTTGGACGCCCATTAGTCAGGACTTGAGCAATGGAAACTCCGGTGCGGCAGGCGTGGTGTATGGCACCATTACCAGCATTGCTGTATCACCGGCAAACAGTCAGGTAATTTGGGCTGGCACCGACGATGGAAACGTATGGGTAAGTGCAAACGGAGGAAGCAGTTGGGATAAGGTTTCAGACAACCTGCCTCAACGCTGGGTTACGCGGATAACGGCCGACTACACGGAAGCGGGGACCGCCTACCTGTGTCTCTCCGGTTTCAAAAACGGAGAAAATATGGCCCACATTTACAAGACTACCGATTATGGGCTCAACTGGGCACCTGTGGATGGAAACCTCCCGGACATTCCGGTCAACGACCTGATCATTGATCCATTGGCAGCAGGTAATTTGGTCATCGCCACCGACATTGGTGTGTTTAACTCGGCAGATGATGGTGCAACCTGGTCGGTCCTCGGCACCGGCCTTCCGAATGTACCCTATCTTGACCTTACCTTTCATGCGCCTACCCGGAAATTGGTTGCAGCCAGTTATGGACGGTCTATGTTTAGCACCAGTTTGCCGTTTGTTTCCAACACAGCGATTGCAACGCATGATCAGGAAATGCATATTTCACCAAATCCATGCACCGATCGTGTTACGATACAATGGAACGAAGTTGTGAAAAAGGATCAGCAACTCCGTGTTTGGTCGGCTGATGGAAAACTGATTCAGTCTATTCCGGTTTTTGCAGGAACCGACCGCTTAGAAATGCTCACCATTGATTGGGCAAAAGGCAGTTATTTCCTGCGGTTTGGCAATCAGAGTCAAACGATTATCAAGAATTAATTGATGCCTTTTATGCGTAAAAAAAGCCGATCGGAATTCATCCGATCGGCTTTTTAATTTTAGAGGATGTCTAAAATTCAATTTCTGGGCTACATTCGGCAAATTTGGTTTTTTCTCTACGTTAAATTTTTCGCCGAATTACCCGTATGCGACTGCAAAATTTGCTCTTAATAAAAACAAAATTTGCTCGACTTCGCCCGATCGGAATTCATCCGATCGGCTTTTTATTTTATGCTTCTTCTGCATCTGCCATTTTATTGAGCGACTGTACTTCTTTATCAATATAGTACAGGCGCATCGGTCCTTCACCTAAGAGTTTCATCCGATCAAGCACGGTGCGAATCAGGGCTTCTTCTTCGCGTTGCTCTGCAACATACCACTGAAGGAAGTGCAGGGTTCCGAAATCGTTTTCTTCCGTTGCCTGTGCTACCAACTCGTGGATAGAACGGGTTACTTTTTGTTCATGTGCATACACCTGCTCAAACAGGGCATCTACGGAATCAAAATCGGCAGGTGGCTCGGCAATTGCCGGAACCTTTGGGCGCTTATCCACCTCTCCCAGGTATTCAAAAATCTTCATCATGTGCATCCGCTCTTCATCCGACTGCCGGTACATAAATTGTGCGCATCCAACCAGCCCTTTGTCGTCACACCAACAGACCATAGACAGATATAAAAAGGAGGCGTATCCCTCCAAAGCAATCTGCTGATTCAACCTCGAAGTCATTTTCTCTGTGATCATAAAATCTATTTGTTTTTAACGGTTTACTTTTCTACTCTGTTTGTTTTTGGGGATTTAGCGAGCCTTTATTTCCAATAAAAACCACATTAATCTAACTATGAAATGGTCTAATTGTTTAGAAAACATTGGGGATTTTAGGCCATTAATCCAAGATAATTTCATCGACAAAAATCCAGCATTTTTCACCGGCGCTCGGGTGCCAGACCGGGAGTTTTAGCGGACTTTCAACCCGAACTTTTACATATCGTGCCTCTTGCTCCTGATCCAGCCCAACCCGTAATAAATGGGCTTGCATGATTCCCATTTCCTTATTCCCCTCAAAGTTTCTGCTTCCTGCAAATGTATACTTTTTATCGTCATCTGAAACCCAGACCTGAATGGCTTTGGGCTTGAAAATCCAGGGCGCATTGTTTTCCAGGCAGTGAACAAACACCTGTTTGACTGTGCTTTTTTCTTTTAACTCCAATACCGCTTCCAGATGTTCTCCCTGATACCCCAACCAGGAGTCGGCACCTTGTTCTTCCGAAAGCACCCCATCGATCAGTGACCGGGCTCCTTTTGCGGTATACTGTGGGGCTGGTTGTTTGCTTATTCTGCTATCCACTGCAGATGCGGTGCGTTTGATAAAGGTCTTTTCTACAATTGGAGAGGTCAACCAACCTTCTTTGGCAGCCACAGCGCGGATGGTAGTTGTTTTATCTATAATCAGTGGCTTTTCATAGCGATTTGATTTCAATCCCGGAGTGTCGTTTTTCATCGTATAATACACTCCTACGCTTCGAAAAGGGAAATGGAGTGACAGTTGCAGGGTGTCATCGAAAAACGTCCGGGAAAAACGCATTTCAGGTGGATTGAGCTGTATGGGTTCTTCCTCATCGATTGGTGCACCGGAATGCCAACTTACCTCTGGAAATTTTGACTTGAGTTCATCCAAGAGCCCCGGTTCCAACTCAGAACCAAAGGTGTACACCGAATGCAGGGAGGGCCATTTTTTTAGCAGGTTTGCAGGCAAGTGTGAAACCTGCGTATTGCTGATATTCAGGTATTCCAGGTAAACATTCTCTCCAAGTAACTCCAGCTGCTCGTTCTTGATTTGGGTTCGAGCCAGGTTCAGTCGGACCAGATGCGGCATACCAGCCAGAAGGCGAATAATGCTTTCATCTATCGGGGCACCGGCCAAGTCTGCATGTACAATTTGATCCTGAATACTTTGAATGTAATTTTTAGCCTCGGAAGTCAAAACCCGGCCACTGGTGCAAGATAGGCTCAAGGCATTGCTGTTTGGATCCAGTAAATCGAGGGATACTCCTTCCTGTTTCAATCCTTCATTTGTAGCGGCCTTCAAGGGTGGAAACTCCATATTGTAAACAGGGTTCAGTTCCACATCTGGCTGAACCAAAGCCAGCAATTCGGGATATTCGGCCAGGGGTTGATCAAACGGGGCACCCAGTTTAAGCCACAGTTCAATGGTTTCCCGTTCCCGATTACTCAACTGATTTTTTGATTTTGGGGGCATGTGTTCCTTTTCATGCAAGGGCAGTAAAATACGCTGCAAGAGCAGACTGTTCTCAGGCACGTTCAAATCAAACAATGCGCCGTGTTCTCCACCTTGTAGCAAGGTTTCCTTTTGACTTAAATCCAAATCTCCTTTGCGCTTGGATGGCTTGTGACAGGAAACACATTTCTCCTGCAAAATAGGGTTTACAGCCGCTGCAAAAACTGTTTGTGGACCCTGGCTTTCTGCCTCAATAGGCTCTGTTTTTTTTGATAAAAACGGCTCTGAAAGAAAGCCTTCACCGTGTGTGAGTGAGCCACCAGCATGGCCTGTAGCCAGGATGCCTGCACAGCTTACCATTACCAGTGTATTGGCCCACCGGGTATGCCGAAGCATCCATATCAAAATGGTGCAGGCAGCAGTACATGTTCCAAGCCATTTATGCCAAAACAGTGCCTCCTCAGAATAAGCTCCTTCACCAGATAAGAGCCAGCCCGACACTGCTGTGTACGTTGCAGTAAGGGCAAGCAAGCGAAAAGCAAAACTAAGATCGGGCAGTTGCTTTTTCAGCCAGTAGCGGGTATATGCCACATACAAAAACAGTCCCACTGCAATGCCAATGGGAAGGTGCAAAAACACCAAATGGGTGCGCCCGAAAAAGGTCATTAATGCATCTACCATCCCAATCCGATTTCATCAATGAATAACCATGCGCGTGAGCCTGCACCAGGATGATCTTCCGGGAGCATCCCGTAATGTTCTATTGTCAACCGCATTTTGGTGCAATTGGATGGAATGAGCGGAATTTGGTACACCGGCAAGGCATTTTCCAATTCATCGGGTGCCAACACCCCCAGTTGAAATGGCTTCCAGCGTTCATCAATGCAGGTCAGTTCAATTCGCTGGGGCGGAAAAATCCAGGATGCAGTATTGACCATACTTCCAACCAATAGGTATTTTGCGCGAGGCGGTTGGCGGAAGCCCCACTCACTGACAAAATCTTCCTGCCTGAACCCAAGCCATGCGCCACTTTTTAAATTCATATCACCTTTTTTGCGATCTACCAATGCCTCCATCGGTGCTTCATAGGCAGGGTCCGGATCGTTCCAGGTGATTAGGTTGCATGTGGCAATTTGTTGGGATTTAAAAACATGCAGTTCGGCAATTTCACTGGGCAAAAAATCGGGATGAAAACAACGGGCTTTTACCCTTGTGGTCTTTTTCAATTTAATAGGATGGGTGTAGCGTTTAGATTCAAGCGTCGGTTCGGAGCCATCCAGGGTGTACCGGACTTCCGAACCATCCATTTCAAAAACCAACTCTACGCTGCAATTTTCATAAAAAAACACCCGATCGCTGAACATCAAAGGTTCAGCAAGTTGGAAAGATTGTGCCATGCTGTCCAGGTAATTAAAACAAAGCACACTAAATAGGATCAAATACCGCATAGCGTTTTACGATTGAGTTCGAATAAGACGAATGGGATACACCCGATTGGAATTCCATTGGGCGACATATATATCCCCATTGGGGTCAACCAAAACATCGTGTGGATGCCTGAAAACCCGCACCGTCTGATGGAGATGACCATCTTTGCGATCCAGGGCGGTAGGCTTGCTGCCACCCGGCACTGAAATCAAGGTGTTGTTTTTATCTAAAATACATACAAACCCAGAAGCAGAATCCCAGGGCATTTTACTCACCAATACCGCCAGATAAACTTCATCCCCATGGATGACCGGGCGACACATCCAGGCCCCGGGCAGGTCAACGGTAGCCTGAAGTTGACCGTCCAGATCATAGGATTTCAGTTGATTGGCGGCCCTGGAACTAACCAATAGTTTGGGTGTTATCGGGTCACGTACATCCAGGCAAATACCGTGGGCATTATTGAGTTCTTTTTTTCCGCCAAAATACGATTTGAAGGAGCCATCGGGACTGTAGCGCAGAATGTAATCAAGCCCGTACCCATCGGCTACATACACATCACCATCCGGCCCAACACAGGTTTCTGTGGGCTTGAATGCAGACTCATCCGGATAAATCCCGGCATCCACTGGACAGGCAAACTCCTGCACGACCCGGCCTTTTTTTGTCATTTTAAAAACCCGATGGCGCTCGTAATCGGTCAGGTATAAAAACTCCGTGCCGTTTTCGTCGTGCAGACTCAAGCCATGGGCACCCGGGTATTCGGTACCAAATGCGTCCACCACTTCTCCATCTTTGTTAAAAACCAAAATATTGTTGTGCACATCGTTGGTCGACAAGTAAATCAGGCCCCTTGAATCGAGTACCATTTCATGGCAGTCACGTACCGGATGTCGATTTTTATCTGCTTTACACCAATGCGGCTCCACCCGGTAGGTAAAGTCGTTGTGCCCGATAATTGGGTCCACTTTTTGCAGCCTGTTAAACGCTGGCGCCAGGATGCCAAAGGCAAAAATTTGTTTGTTAAACGCTCGTCTTTTCATGCCAGAATATCGTGAACCACCGAGCCGGAAACATCCGTCAAACGGAAGCGTCGGCCCTGATACAGGTATGTAAATTGCTCGTGATCTATCCCCATCAGGTGCATCAAGGTAGCCTGGAAATCATGTACATGCACGGGATTTTCCGTGATGTTGTATCCCAGTTCATCGGTTTCACCGTAGGTGATTCCCGGCTTAATGCCTCCTCCGGCCATCCACATGGTAAAGCACCGCGGGTGGTGATCCCGACCGTAATTGGCAGTAAGTTGCCCTTGTCCGTAATTGGTGCGCCCAAATTCTCCACCCCAGATCACTAGGGTATCTTCGAGCAAACCGCGTTGCTTCAGATCCATAACCAAGGCAGCAGAAGCCTGGTCGGTGTCTTTGGCTAGGCGGGTGGTCATACCATTCAGATCCGTGTGGGCATCCCAGCCCATGTGGTATAACTGCACAAAACGAACACCGCGCTCTGAAAGACGCCGTGCCAGCAATGCATTAGCAGCATAGGTGCCGGGGATCATTGCATCCGATCCGTACAGCCTGAAGGTGGAATCCGGCTCACCTGCGATATCCATCAGGTCAGGAACAGAGGTTTGCATCCGGTAAGCCATTTCATATTGTGCAATCCGGGTATTGGTTTCCGGACTGCCAAGTGCTTTTTCGTGTAAGCGATTCAGGCTTGCCAGATGATCCAGCATATTTCTGCGGCTCATCGAATCCAAGCCATTTGGATCTTTCAAATACAATACGGGATCTTTTCCGCCCCGAAATTGCACCCCCTGATGAATGGAGGGCAAAAAAGCAGAGCCCCATACCCGGGATGCAAGCGGCTGAATGTTGCCTTTTCCTCTGGATAAGAGCACCACGAATGCAGGCAAATCCTGGTTTTCGCTGCCCAGTCCATAACTCATCCAGGAACCGATCGCCGGTCGACCGGGCTGTTGGTGCCCCGTTTGAAAAAACGTAACTGCCGGATCATGATTGATGGCTTCGGTGTGCATGGATTTTATAATACACAGTTCATCCGCAATCTTTGCTGTGTAGGGTAAGAGTTTACTCATCCAGGCTCCGCTTTCGCCGTGTTGGCTAAAATCCATTTTAGAGCCAATCAGCGGGAAACTGGTTTGATTGGCAGTCATACCTGTCAACCGTTGCCCCATGCGGATGCTTGCAGGCAATTCCTGTCCATGCATTTCACGAAGTTTGGGTTTCCAGTCGAACAATTCCAATTGGGAGGGCGCCCCGCTTTGAAAAAGGTAAATGACGCGTTTTGCCTTGGGCGCAAAATGTGGCAATGCTTTGAGTACAGCCGATTCATCGCCCCGTTTGCAGGCATCCAGCAGGGAACCCAGGGCCAGACTGCCCAATCCGATGGCAGAGCGGGTAAGAAAACTCCGGCGATTGAGCCGCAATAG
>JAWKLR010000063.1:0-6341 GCA_041392625.1 Saprospiraceae bacterium
GATTTTTACTGCTGATAGCCGACTTACCAAGGAAGTCAGCCAGGTCTTTACGTTCCTTGAAAATATCAAGCCGCCACGTGAAGGTTTCCAGCATCTATTGGTTGGTAAGTTCAACCTGCGGGACGATCTGATGCGTTTGATCGATTATGAGATTGAGGCTGCTAAAAAAGGACGGAAGGCTTCCATCATCTTAAAGATGAATAGCCTGGAAGACCGCGATATCATCAAGCGTCTGTACAAAGCATCCCAGGCTGGTGTGAAGATCCGGCTTATCATTCGAGGTATCTGTTGTCTGGTTCCTGGCATCAAAGGCTTTAGTGAAAACATTGAGGCCATCAGTATTGTCGATCGGTTTTTGGAACATGCCCGCGTATTTGTTTTTTACCACGATGGAGAAGAGCGCATTTATTTGAGCAGTGCCGACTGGATGACCCGAAATCTGAGCTACCGCATTGAAACCTGTTTCCCGCTATACGATGCGGATCTCAAACAGGAGATTATGGATATGTTGGATTTACAATTCAACGACAATGTGAAGGCCAGAATATTGGATGTGGAGAACAAAAACGAATACCGAAAAATTGCAACAGATATTCCTGTCCGTTCACAGCTGGAAGCCTATTACTATTACAAGCGTCGGATCGAAGTGAAAACCGATGAGGAAATGACTAAAACAGCAGAGTAATGCCGGGTTGGGAATAGATCAAGATTGCCGGATTCAAAGTGCATTTGGGTGTTGAAATTTTTTTTGAAAAAAAGTCTCCCAAAGTTTGTTGGATTCCATTTAGTGCAATTATCTTTGCAGCCGCTCAAGGGAAGTATCTGATACTTTTTATTGAATGCGGAAATAGCTCAGCTGGTAGAGCGCAACCTTGCCAAGGTTGAGGTCGCGGGTTCGAATCCCGTTTTCCGCTCTAAAAAAAGCCCTTTCGACATTGTCGAAAGGGCTTTTCTCATTGTGTGCCTTGGCTGTACTAATTGCTTTTAAAATATTCAAAAGAGGCGCGTTCAGGCAGGGTAGCAGCGGCGCTTTTGTTTTCAGCAGCGATGTAATACTGAATGTCTCCTTTGTTTTCTACCTGGGCAGAAAATACACCATCATTGGCCACAGCGTCTCCATTTTCTCCATTGTCATTCATCAGGATCCGTTCGAATTTGAAGGCGCGGTCGTACCGGTAACACAAATAGCCGTCGTCTGCATTATCCAATCGTGCAGTAACTACCCAGTTTGCGCCGGAGCGCTGGTGGTTGTTGCTGCTGATGCTTGGTTGGGCTTTGTTGAGCAGCGGGTGCTCCATCAACCATTTTGTACGTGCCTCCATCAACTCGCGGATACCAATTACATGATCAGGACCTGTTGGCATAGTTTTATCCATGCTGTTTTTGAAATCCTCATCGGAGTACAGTTTCATCTTATCCTCCTTCACGGTAGGCTCAATCAGCGCGAGCAATTGCTCTGCATTCTTAAATAGGTCTCCGGTTTCCAGTACCTCTTTTACAATAGTCTTGTAGTGTGCGAGGTAAATTTTACGGTAGAGCGGCTGCTTGAGCAACTGAGAAATAAGGGGGCGGCGTGGGTTGTTGAACTCAGAGAGTGGTTGTAACTCAACCAACTCTTCGTCTTTCATTTCCACAAAGCTGAAATTTCTTCTCCAGCCTCCAAAAGCCATGTTCAAGTCCCAGATAATCGGGTGAGCTACACCGGTCTCATCAAACCACAAATAGTAGTTGTGCGAGAGCGATCCGTTGTAACTATCCAGGTTAACCAAAGCGTTGTTTAGTGCCAACATCCAGAGGGTCTGGTCTACATTCAACACGCTCTCAATCTCATTGGGGGTTCTGTTCAGAATCTTAATCAGGTTCATCAGGGGTTCCCAGGCTTCAACTTCATCCACTTCGTAGAATGCATCGTAACATCCGGGGCTGTCATTCAGGTACATCAAGGATGCATTTTCGCCTTTCGGACAGCCAGTCTGACTGCGTACGCGTTTCCAGTTATCCGGGTCGCATTTTACCAAATGTCCTTTATCGGTACCAAAATGCTCTTTAATGAATCGGGAGTCAACGGATTCGGTGTTGATGTAGAGCCCGTAGAACGTTTCATTCACATAGAGTTTTGCAAAGTTGCAGCGGGATGCTGGCATATACATACGCATCACGGTGAATGCCAATGGGTCGCGGATAAAACTGGGATCCAGGAAGGCATTGGATAGTTTTACAGTGCCCCACTGGTTGTTGATTAGCTGGCTTTTGTTTTTAGAATCCAGTTTTACATTAAATGGCAATTTCTTGTAGGTCTCATTCCGGGTACGGTGGTAGGAACTATTTCCTTTATACCGGATGCCAACATCCCGGAATGTTTTTCCATTGATTGTTGCGCTGCCGGATAAACGCTGGTCGGGGTTGTTCTTTTTCAGTGAGTCCAGTTGAGTGTCCCAATTGCTTTGTGTCAGCGAAATTCGGATTTCCTGAATTTTGTTTTCGGCGTAGAAATCTTTTTGAGCCCTGGCTGACAGGGAAAAGATCATAAGTAAGAATAAAAATAAAATGCGGGAAGGCATGGTAGGCATTAGTAGCTTGATTTGTATGAAAATATCGGTCTGTATTTTGCTGCATCCCGGTACACATTTCCCTGGTTGTATCGGAAAAAGCGAGAGGATGCAGCAAAAACAGCCTTTTTGTCAACGCGTTCGGCGCTTATTTATTGAGTTCGCTCAGTTTAACTTTGCGAGGGTTGGCTCTGTAATCTACCGGACTGAAGGATACCGCTCCGGCATTTTCAGCCACCATGTAGAAGTCCAGCTCGGCTTCCGGATTGGTAGTATCAATATTTGCAGAAAATGCTTTTACCCCGGTTGGAAGTTCGCTTGTCATTTCTTCGTTCATGGTCATAACCGCATAGGGTTGTTTTTCATTGAATCGATAATAAAGCAAAACTTTTTTGGGAAAGCGATCTGCCTGAACGTTGATGTTGAAGGAGTTTAGGCGCTCGTTCTCAAATTGCCCCCGGCCTTTGATACTCAGGTCCGTTATGGTTGAAGGGAGGGAAGTGAGCTCCGGATGCGTTTTGAGGAACCGGGTGCGCTTGGACATAAAGTCAACCAGTCCTGGAATTTTACTTCTGCGGCCAGTGGTCTCAGTCAGACTGTTTTTAAAGTCGTTCAGGTTGTAACTTTTATTTGGATCTTCATCAAAAGGAATAACGATCAGCGCGCGCAAATCGTTTGCCCGTTTCTCATAGGCTCCGTTGTCGAAGTTTTCTTTGATGATCTGCCGCATATGCGCCAGGTAAACCTTGCGATAAAACGGCTCTTTCAGCACTTGACTGATAAGTGGTTTGTAAGGGTTGTCTGCATGAAGTAGCGGGTCCAGTTTCTGCAGGTCGCGAATCTCAAGGTCGCTTCCGGTTCCGATGTTTTTAAATGAACCAAAACTTAGGTTGAGGTCCCAAACAAAAGGATGAAAGCGGCCGTGGTCGTCTTTGTAGAGGTAGTAGTTTATACTCTGATCGCCGGAATAACTGCTCAGGTTAACCATTACATTGTTGAGTGCATGCATCCACAATGCTTCGTCTACATCCAGGTAATTGTGAACACTTCCCGGATCGTTGTTGAGTACGCGTGTAAATTCCTGGAGGTCTGTCCAGCCGCGATCGGATTTCATGTCAAAATTATTCTGGTAGCAACTGATATTGCTTTCGTATTCCAATGCGCCGAAGATGTTGAGTTTGCATCCATCCGGTGTTTCAAGGCTGGAACTGGATCCAGCCTTGAAATAAGGGTTTTCGGTAGAGTGGAAATGCTCTGTCAAAAAAGGCTCATTGGTGCTTTCGACATTCACAAAAAGGCCAATGTATTCATCATTGATAAAAAGGCGGGCATAGTTTGCCTTTGGAGCAGGCATGTATTTGCGTGCAATTTCCGAAAACAGCACCTCGCGTACCATGCTGGGGTCTCGGAGTGCCGATGATAGTTTGATGCTTGAATAGCCCTGATGATTTTGCTCTTTGTTTTTAAAGTCCAGACTGATGTGAAATGGATTGCGTTTCATACCAGTTTGGTAGGATGCCGTTCCCCGGTACCGGATACCAGCCTGTTCGTATTGGATTCCATCGACACTTACTGTGGCTTCCATCATGCCCTTGCCATAAATGCGCAGTGAATCCAGTGCTTCTGTCCAGTTGGACTGTTTTAATGTGACTTTGATTTCGGCAATGGTTTCTGTGTCGTATAGGGAACGCCCTGCAGTATTGCCGGATTGACCGAAAGAAAGAAGTGGTAAAATACCGATTAAGAGTGGGAGGAGTAGTTTTTTCATATCGCGCGGAGGTTTGCGAATTTTATTTGAAATGTGCTGTATCTGTAAAGAAAAATGCGTTCATCTGTTTCCGGGGCAATTAAAGCAGTTCTTGGTGCAATGATACAAAAAAGGAATGCATCTGTTTTATGAATTAAATTCCAGATATAGAACAAATTGGACATTCCTGGACCCAGACTTGTTCCTAATGCTGTTTTTTTATTTGTTTAACCAATACCCAGAACCGAATAATCCACTTTGCAAAGTTACGCAGTGGGGGCTTCTGTAAGGACTGTCTATATGATTGTTTCAAACCCTTCATCTGTCGATTGGGTTTGCATGTTACTCAGACCCCGCAGCCTGTTTTTATTCATATTCTGCATACTCTGAAGGACGTCCTGAATAAAGGTTTCATCAACCAGTCGCCCAATGTCTTCCAGGCTTTGAATTTGCTCCGAAGCCCTCAGTTTATAGGCTTGCTCGAACAACTCGTTTTCAAATTTTAATGTAAACCGTTCCTCCATTTTGAAGACGGTAATTTTCAATTGAGGATGTTTTATATATCCAATAACGCGCATACAAGCTGATTTGTAGTTCTAATAGCTGGGGAACAAAGTCCTGCCAGGTTTTTAATTATTCTGAATTGCTGTTTAAATACTGTTGCTAAACTCATCTTCACTCAACCAAATCCAAACACTGGCTGCTGCTGCAGAGCCAACTAGTGGGGCTAAAATGTACAGCCAAAGGTCCGACCAGTCCACCAGTCCGCTTATGCACAGTCCAAATACCACTGCTGGATTAAAAATCCCTGCCGCATTGGGTTGGAGCATGTAAGCCAACACGATGAGTGCAGCGCCAGCAAACAATCCACCGGCAGCAATTTCTTGTCCGGCAGCTGTTCGGTGCATTTTAAAATACACCAGAGCAAAAGCAAAACTTCCTAAGAATTCGGCGGGTAGGGTACACAAAGGGTCGGGTTTGTCCAATCCAATAATTTCAACTACACCGCTGCATCGAACCAGAAAGTAGCCTGTGAAGCCTGCAAGGACAGCACCGGCCAATTGGAGTACAATGTAATAAGGAAGCCATTCACGTTGCACCTTGGATTGCATCAACAACCCAACTGTCAGGGCCGGGTTGTAGTGGGCTCCGGTGATGCTGAAACCGATAAAAATAAATCCTGCCAACAATGCACCATATACCCAAATTCCCGTGCCGGAGGTAACCCCCAGGATAAAAGCAAGGGTAAGGAAGTACGTTCCGATGGCTTCCAAAAAATATTTTTTCATTGCAAAATCTGATTTTGACTGTCTGCAATTGAACTGCCGGGCTAAGTTAGGTTATCATTTGCTGAATCGGCTTCTTAAACTTGTTTTTTGTTGTATTTTTCGCCTTGATTTAACCTGGAACGTGTGGAAGTTTATGCGACAATGCATAGAATTCGTTTCAGACTTCAGTTCAAAAACTCACATTTATGGCAACTCCTCGACTTCCCCTCCTCTTATTTATGTTGGGGTTCTTTTCATTTCAATCAATGAGTCAAAACAACATACTTCGACCAGAGACACTCTGGAAAATTGGCCGGGTTGGCCTGGAGTGCGTTTCTCCGGATGGAACCAAGGCGGTTTATGGCGTACAACGGTACGATCTTTCTACCAACAAGTCCATGCGCGAACTCTATCTTTTGGACCTTGCAACCGGGACCTCCCAGTTATTTGTCGACGGTGAGTTTTCAGCTTCAGATGCTGAGTTTCATCCCTCCGGCGACCGGGTTGGCTATTTGGTTGAAGGCCATTTATGGGAAAAAAGCCTGCGACTGGGCGCCAAACCGATGTTGGTTGCAGAGGTGGAAATGAATGGTTTTCACTACGCTCCTAATGGAGAACACATTCTGTTTACCCACGATGTAAAATACGATGAAACAACGGAAGAGCGCCATCCGGATCTGACACTCAGCAAGGCCCGGGTGATTGATGGGTTGTTTTACAGACATTGGAAATCCTGGCACGACTACAAATACAGCAATGTGTTTGTTGCATCCTATT
>JAWKLR010000064.1:0-6100 GCA_041392625.1 Saprospiraceae bacterium
TGCATGTTTGGGCGATATTAGCAGATGCAACATATTGGTTGACCTTTTGCTTTATCCCTTAAAAAATTAACCCCATACCCATGCTCACACTTCCCCTTCTCCCGACATAAACGGACAAATCATTTTGAATTTGAACCAGATTAAACCAAATGAATTATGAAAATTGTACACTTTTTATTCGCGGGCATGTTGATGTCTATGCTTTCTTTTACCTGTGAAAGCAGTTCGGGTGATAGCATAGGGGAGCGACATGGACTAAATGGAAGGGAAACGGGTCTGTACCGGATTTACCTGTCGGGCATGAATCAGTTTCGGGTAGGCAGCACAGGCGATCCGAGTGCCGACAATGGGGGAGAATTGCACTCCATTGAAGTTGGATTAAGCAGTAACCGCAACGAACGTAACATTACAGGCGGGTACAGTGCAACAGGTATAAAAAACCACAATGTTGGCGCGTTGTACTCCGGTTCCGGACCGCATTTTCCAAAGATTTATGCCGGTAACAAAGTGGAAATTATTAACTGGAATTTGCGGCGTGAACTACACGGCGATACGCGTTTCGACGACAACGACCAGATTTTTATCAATGCACTGGCAGGCGATGAATTCACCCTCCACGTGTACGCGCTTGAACACGATACACGAAATAATGATGACGGGGTATATAAACTGAATATGCGGATGCCGGATGTGCTCCCGTACAGATTGGAACTAGGCTGTGTAAACGATACGTTCAACTACCCGCTCGTTTTGCAAAACGGTGAATTGCAATTCAAAGGGATTCCCAAAATCAGTGAATCCCGTACACACACCGGAAATACTCCGGTGTACATGGAGCCATTAACCGGAGAAATCTGTATCGTAAAAATCAATTAAGCCTGCTGTTTAAATGCCTGGATTACGTCCGGCCGATTCCTTGATGAATTCGGCCGGACGTTCATTTTAGCACATAAAAAAAGGCCCAACGGATTGATATACAAATCGTTGGACCTTAAAGCGGAGGAGGAGGGATTCGAACCCCCGGTACGCTTTCACGTACGTCGGTTTTCAAGACCGGTGCATTAAACCAGCTCTGCCACTCCTCCGAATGGGCGGCAAAGATAAATCCTATTTTTATTCATTCCATAATTTTTTGGAAAAAATTTTCCTGGTAGTGCGATTACTCGTCAATCGACATAGGCATCACCGTCGGGACATTCCCGGAAGGGTCGATGTTCCGGTAAAAAGAATCCAGATACTCCATCAATTGGATGGAATTGTCTTTCGACAGGTACTTGTTTCTACACAAATCCATCAAATCCTTTTTGGCAGCATCCAATACCTGAACAGCGCGGTGCATGGCGGATTCGTCGATTCCGTTTGCCATAAGGAAGCGATCCCGTACCGTACGTAATCCCGACTCAGAGGAAGGAGAGGCGTAAGGAGCGCTGACGAAGCCAGAAAAATCAAAATCGTAGGGAACGACCAGTGCTTTTGATGCAGGATCTCCTTTCAGCAAATACATTGCGCATCATTGAAATGTCCCAATCGGTGTTCCCAATCATATATTGAAACATGGCGACCAGCGCAGCCTGATTCATATGCAGACTGTCGGGATGAATGCCATATTGTTCGATCTCGTAGGCATTGAGGCGCTTACATACTTGTTCTTTGTCTTCCAGCAGCAGGCATATCACCTGACGTTTGGTCCGTTCAACATGATTGTCTTTGATAGTCATGCGTACCAGTCGCGCACGACAACTGGCAGAACTCAGGCGTTCAAACATCCGATACGCCAGATACTCTTTTACAATGAGGTTATCACCCTGGTTGGAATCCATGCAAGGAATCACCAGTTTGATCTCATTCAGGGTGTCAAATCCCGCTTCGGTCAGCATTTTATTGGAAAACTTGAGTTTCAGCGGGGGGATTTCGCAAATTTTTCGTCGGTATTTGCCACGTGGGCGGATTTTCAGGGGAAAAGACTGTCCGTCCTCCAGCGTGATCAAGCCGGGGATATAATCTTTCGTCCTGCGATCTGACATGAGCGTAGTTAAATCCGTCTCCAGCGTCAATTTCTGTCCCTCTTCTTGCGTAAGGAAATCGTATATATTCGGGAGTTCGGCAGTCTGAGCACTCAAACCGACGATTCCCGCTGTTGAAATCAACCAGCAGGCAATAAGAAATCTTAAAACCATAATTGCTTTTTGCATAGCAGCGATGTAGTTTTGCCAATTGGTTTTTGAGTCCATTAAAGATCCTCAATCTTGGGTGTTATCAATTTTTTGGCAAAGGTAGACCAAATATTATTCCAAATCAATGTTCAAATCCCCTTTCAAACAAAATTTATATTGCATTAACAATTGAAATTGTGATTTGATCTAGCGAGTTACAAATAAAATTTAAAAAAGCCGAACTGCTTCCCGATCCAGCTGTTTCTATAATGAAAAGACGAGTAGAAAATTGGAAAAGTTGCACTTTCAAGACAGTTCTCTGCCAACAACCACTTTTCTACTACCAACAGCACAAATTAACCAATTATCAACAAACAACCGGCCAGGATTTATACAGAACAAAGGAGGAATCCTACGAATGGAATTCATTTGACGTTCTGCGTGCCTGTTTAAACCACTTACACATGTTGCGTACCCGCTTTGCCTTTTTGTTTTGCCTGATTGTACTTGGACTTGAGGCCCAATCTGTTCCCGGAGCCTGCGGTACCAGTCTGGAAGATCAACTCCAGTTTCGTCCACGCCTGCTCGAAAACAAGAAACAAATTGCCGGAAACCAGGAAGGAGGTGCTTTGCATTACATTCCCGTTTATTTTCATTTGGTTGCAGACTCCGAAGGGAATGGAAGAATAGGGAAGGGCAAAGCAATGGAATCCATCTGCCAACTCAACAATGGTTTTGCAGAGACAAATTTTCGGTTTTATCTGGCCGAACACGATGAGCATGGGCTGTTTGATGAATCCATCAATAGCGACAATGTGTATACACAGCAGACCAACTTGTTTGCCATGCACTCCCGCCGCCACCTCAACGCGGTGAATGTGTACATTGTAAATACGCCGGTAGCAAACAACAATCAGCCGGGCATTACACTTGCTTATTATTCGCCGGGGTACGATTGGATTGTTTGTCGAAAAGATCAGATTTCGGGAAGCGCGAGCGTGATTACGCTTCCACACGAGATGGGGCATTTTTTCAGTCTGAACCATACCTTTTTGGGCTATGAAAATAACCCTTTTGATGCACAGGATGCCACCTGGCCCAATGCACCAACAAACTCACCCAGCGGGATTGCCACAGAGCGTGTGAACGGAAGCAATTGTTCTTCTGCCGGTGATGCGATTTGTGACACGCCTCCGGATTACAATTTCGGTTTTTTACAAAATGGATGCACCGCATACACTGGCGGAGCAAACGACCCACTGGGAGTTCCGGTAGACCCACAAGAGAATAATTACATGGGCTATTTTACCAATTGCGCCGGCTATGTGTTTACACCTGACCAGACTAGTGTGATGGAGTCCGACTACAATCACCCCTTTCGTGCAAACCTGCAAAACAATTATGTCCCCAACGGACAAACCATAAATACACCCGCCAATTTGCTGACAAGCCCGGTTTCAGGAGCCACCGTAAACACCTATAACAACGTGTACTTCAATTGGCAGTCAGTATCGGGAGCGAGCCATTATCTGTTGGAAATAGATGTGTTACCAACTTTTGGAACGGTTTTTAGCAAATCCTACATCACGCAAACCAATGGATTCCTGGTGCAGGATCTGGAGCCCAACAAAAACTACCATTGGCGGGTACGCCCATTTAACCTGGAATACGGATGTGCTTCCTATCGTCAAACCACTTTCAAAACCGGCGGGACCACCTCTGTCCAATCAATTCCGGACCTGGAGGCTTGGCAAATCAGCCCCAATCCAATACGTCAGGGGGCACAAGTGCGAATTGATTGGCAACTAAAACGCAGTCAGGAGATACAAATGCGGATACTGGATTTATCTGGACGAGTGGTAGTCCAAACAAATTTGAACGGACAGGCTGGCGCGAATCAACAATTCGTTCCAACACAAGACTTACCTGTCGGAAATTACTTCATCAGCCTCCTGGCATCAGGCGGAGTAGATACGCGCAAACTACTAATCCTTCGGTAATCGAAATGCCGCATAAGCCCCCTGAGCCCAGCCTGCGATAAAAAACAATCCGCCGATTGGGGTTATCGGTCCGGCCCAGCCGACTCCGAATGGCAGGAGATTCCTACAGGCCAGCAAGTACAAGGAGCCGGAAAAAAAGAGAATTCCAAGTGCAAAGAACAGTGATGCACAACGCATTCCCTCTATTTTACCCATCAAGGCTGCACAAATGCCGATAGCAAGGCTGTGATAAAATTGATATTGTACACCTTTTTCGAAAATGCTCAGTTGATAAGCATCAAGGTGTGGCTTCAGGCCATGGGCTCCGAATGCGCCGATCGCGACGGACAAGCCGCCCAAAACAAATGCGAGGACAAGGGTATTTTTCATGGTAACGCTTGTATGTGAATTGAAGGGATAAGCCACCCTTCGATTTTGTGGCAATTATACAGTAGTTTTACGATTTATCGTAGTGGTATGTGATACGAAGTAGGTGATGTAAGGAATCATGACTTTCTTCATTTCAATTGTAATAATCTGACAGGTATGATTTCAAAACCAACCTTCAACCAATCCATTTTAAAACCGCACTATCTCCTTGCAGGTGGCGGGTTGCTTCTGCTAGTTTTATTGGGTTATTGGTGTTTTAATTCAGGAAGTAAACCCCAGCGGGCTATTCCGGATCAAACAGCAATTTGTTTGCAAATCAATGGTTGGGCTAACACCAAAAAGAACCTGGAAGAAGGCAGATTACCGCATGCCGAGCGTTGGTGGAACAGTTGCCTGTTGGATGCCTGTTGGGCCGATTTGAATCAGGCAACAGCCTTGTTTCGAACCTCTGCGGGTACCCTGAAACAACTTGCCGGAAATCGGGTTTGGGCTGCTTTATCGCTGTTGCCAAACGACCAAATGCACCCCTTGTTTCTGTTGCCCTTAACTACTGATATTGATCTGGAAAAAATCCTGGAGCCTTCCGGCAATCCCGAAGTAGAGTGGCTGGGAAAATCCAGGTTTCATTCCTATCAGGTATACACCGTTCGACTTGCCGATCAATCCCATTTTTCATTTTGCAGCGATGGCACCATTTTACTCTATTCCCGCTTTTCATATCTGATTGAAGATGGCCTGAGTCAGTTGGATAAAGGAGGTTCCTGGTGGGATTCCAAGCAACAAAGAAAACTCCAGGATCAGGAGGCTTTATTTCAACAAGCCATCCGACCGGAGCGTCTGATGCAGCGCCTGACAAGTGGAATGCGCCCGGAATATCGCTCTGTACTAGGGGGTGTTGGACAGGCCTTATCCTGGCTCAACTTTCGATGGAGCGACAGCAGTTTTGTTGCAAATGGGATTAGCGCACTGCCGGTTAGTCCGGAAGCCAGTGAAGCGAGCGAAGAAATTTTTACAGTAATTCCTGATAACATTGGTCTTGCATCCTGGTTGTCACTTAGCGATAAATCTCTGTTGGAGTGGGGGAGTTTCTTATCCGGAGATGATGCATTTAATGATCACGTACTACCCAATCTGGGAACAGAACTTGTGTTGTGTTTTCAGCAAGCTTCAGGCAACAGATTACAGGACGGCATTGCCTGGGTGTTTGGATTATCGGATCCTCAGGAAATGCGGTCGGGCTTGAGAGAAATGGGCCGCCAATCGGGTTTGCTTGAATCCTATTCGTATCAAACCTATACCATTTTTCAATTTCGCAATGCGGAATTCCTTGGACCGTTTTCCGGAATGCAGGGCTCGGACCCCCGAGTTTCCTGTGCAGTGGTAAATGGTCATTTGGTAGTTGCTTCAGAGAATGCCATTTTAGAAACCTGGATAGACAAATGCATCGTCAACCAAACCTTGTCAAACTCGCCCAATTTTTTGCTGGCAAAACAAAAACTGCCCCGATCAAATCAGTTTATGTTGTTTTTGCAAACCGGCCAACTTTCGCAGTTTGCACAAGTCCTCACCGGCAAGGCT
>JAWKLR010000065.1:0-5435 GCA_041392625.1 Saprospiraceae bacterium
CTTTTAGTACCGGACCTTTCAATATTTTGCCTATGAGGGGGATGCGGTCGACAATCACTTGGGGGGCGCGCTCTTGTAGCGGACTGCGGTCGTACACAATGCTGGCAATGTTGCCCTTCCCGTATTTTTCTATGTATTTATTCAATACCCAACTCCCCAAAATATAGGAAAATACGTGCACCTTTTTGTAGGATTTTAAGTCGTGCGCTTCGTAAAAAGTATGGAGTTTTTCGACGCAGCCGTCCACCGATTGGCGGTCGCGGTAGTTGGGTATGTACAGGTCGTATTCCGTTTGCTCAAAGTATTTTTTTTGCTTCATGCGGCGCCCGCGCTTGTCGCCAAAACCGGGCAATATCACAATGGCCTCCTGTTCTGATTTGGGGGCATCCGGATGGTGTACAACGATGATGTCCGGAAGTTGCTCTTCCCGATTTCCGGATTCGGCTGTGGCTGTCCAGGTCGTGCCAATAGCCAGGATAAAAATGCATGCAATTCGTACGGATAAAATGGATTTAACAACTTGATTCATAGGGTTTTGTTTTTTAAAAAAGATTATTTACCCATCAGGTACATCCCTCCAACCAGCAGGCACATGCCCAATACATTGATGGGTTTGATCGGTGTGCCGAAAACCAACCAGGCGAGGAGAGCCGCCCAGATGAAGGTGGTGGCATAAATGGGGTACAAGACGGTGAGGGAGCCTCCTTTTTTGAAGGCGGCTACAAACAGCACCATGACTGCAATGTAACAAAATACCCCACCCAGCAGGCGTGGATTGGCAAGATAACCCGCCACTGTGCCGTCGGCTTTATCGGCCCCGGTTTTGTAAAGGTATTGTCCAACCGCTCCAAACAGAGAAGCAGCCAGAAAAAATGCAATGGAGATGAGCGGTGTTTTCATATGTTCAAAACAGGTTCAAATCTAAAATTGGTTCCGGTCGCGTTCGTCCTTTTTCCTAAGTCCGAGTATGGCTTCTTTTACTTCATCGAGTAAGACGTCTATGTCGTCGGTGGAGCCGTGCATGGGTCTGCCAAAACGCACTTTGCATACGAGCGGCAGGATGAGCCAACTGTCTTTTGGCAAGACCCGTCCAAAGCCATCGAGGTAGACCGGAATAAACGGGATATTCGGGTTGCGCTGGAGCAGGATGGCAATGCCTTTTTTGAAGTCGGCAATGACACCGGGCTGGCCGCGGGTTCCTTCCGGAAACAGGATGAGGGAGTCGCCATTTTTGAGTTGTTCGTCGAGCAGGTCAATGGGGGATACCTCGCCTTCGTTTCGTTTTCGTTTTATCAAAACCGAATTGAAAAAGAGGTTCATTGCCAGTTGGGTAAGCCTGGATTTTCCGAAGTAGTCCAGGGCCGCAACAGCCCGGGTGCGCCTGCGTTTTTTGCTTGGAAGCGCAGCCATAATGGAGACGGTGTCAAAATGGCTGTTGTGGTTGGCAACGGCAATAAATTGGTTCACTTCCTGAAAGGCCTCCTGGTGTTCGAACCGCACGCCGATGATCAGTCGGAGCCAGGGGCGTACGATAAACGTATAAAAGTAGTGTTGGAACAGGTATTTCATGGCGGGATCAAATTAGGAGCCGAAGCAGGTGATAAAATACCGGAGCGGTGATGAGGATGGAGTCCAGTCGGTCCATCGCGCCGCCGTGGCCGGGAATCAAATCGTCGGTGTCTTTCAGTCGCAGGTCGCGCTTGACGGCAGAAACCATTACATCCCCACAAAAGCCCATGATGCCGAGTACGAGGCCTACCAGCAGTGCTTCCCAAACTGAAAACGGACTCAGGAAACGCAAAGCATATGCGAGCGCGGCCGTAGTCAAAATCCCGCCAATGAAGCCCGCCCAGGTCTTGTTTGGACTGACGGAGGGCAGGATTTTTTTCTTACCCAAAAATTTACCCCAGGCAAACTGAAACACATCGTTGAATCCCGTGAGTGCGATGAGGTACAAGATCAATCCGCCACCGCCGAGGGTGTAGCCGGGAATGTCCATGCCGTACAGCAGCACCATGTGGCTCATCATGTACACTGCGAGCAGCAGCAGGGTAATGGCCATCGACATGGAACGTCCGATCCGCTCGGTATTGCCGGTAAATACCAGAATGAAGGTAATGAGCAGCGACATGATAAACGGAATGAAGTAATAAAACAATTCCGTGTAGTGCATGTAGGCGATGTAAAACTGAACAGGTATGGAGAAGTAGGATACGAATAGCGCGGGGCGGTCGGCCTCCCGAAATCCGGAAATGGAGAACAGTTCGCGCAACGCCACAAAGGAAACGTAGCCAATGAGCACAGTGCCCACGACGGGCGGTGCCAACACGGCAACGGCAATGCCCAGGGCGATGTACCACCAGGATTCGGTGCGCATAACGAGCTCGCTGAGCATTGGACTTGGCTTTTTCCAACGGAGGAATTTAAAAACCGCTGTAATTCCCCCCAGAAAGGCAAATATGCCTGCAAATACCCAGATAAGCGGCATGGGTATGGTGAAACAGAAGATCATTGAACCGATTTTTTAAGCCGGGTGGCAGTACTTAAAAGAAGCAGCAAACAGGCTGCTCCAAAAATCCAGTTTGCATAGGTGGCCAGCGGAGGCCAGAAGTAGAGGCCCAGGCAGAACAGGCCGATCAGCAGGGCTCGGTCGCTTTTGCCCATCGGTCCTTCATACCGCCGCTCGCCGCCCAGGACTTTACCCAATAAGCCCGAGAATTCGTTGAGCATGGTAAGCACAGCAAACAATACAATGAGGCGCGGGTCTATGCCCTCAAGCAGGGCAAAGGGGAAGATGATAAACAGGTCGGACAACACATCGCCCAACTCGTTGAGGATTTCGCCGACCTGGCTTTGCATGTTGAACTGGCGGGCCATCATCCCATCCAGGGCATTGAGCATCATTCGGATGAGCAGGCCTAGCGGAACCAGGAGTAAAACCAGCGGGTGTTCGGTGTGTAAGGTAAACAGGTAACCAATAAAAAGTGACCAGAGAATGGCCACGATGGTGAGTTGGTTGGCGGTGACCCCTATTGTGTGCAAGCGGTGTAAAACCGGCTGCAGAAGCCGCTGAAATGCGGGCTTAAGTTGGTATACAGAAATCATGTTGGTAAGTCTTGTTTGACCCCTCAATGTAAATCAAATTTGGGAATAAAACAATAAGCCCTGAAGTGCACCTGCAGGATTTTTGTCAACTAAAAAATTGACCGGGATCGCATGAGTGCCTATAAAAATCAATCATTAGATAGGAATATATAATGACCGTGAATTTGATTTTCCATAGCTCGGTAATTTACCAAACTATAAACTACACTGGATGCAATTTATTCCGGCAGCAACTCAAGCACCACCAGGTAGGCGCAATGATCTGAAGCAACCGTATCGCAAATGACCCGGGATTCGAGGACGCGCCAGCGGTGGGCGGGTGCGAAGAAAACGTAATCAATTTTCAGCTCCGGAGCATCGGAAGGGTAGGTGGGTGTGGGGTGCTCCGGATTATAGGCTCCTGCCCACTCTGTTTCAATCAGTTGAATGGGCAGGCTGCCTGGAATGGCATTGAAATCGCCGGCGATAATTTGAGGAAATTGGGTTTTTGAAAATGCCCTGTTGATTTCATTGGCCTGGGCAATTCGATCGGTTTCATCCTCCAGGTGGTCTAAATGGGTGCCTGCAAAAGCAATGGTGTCGCCCGAAGGCAGCACAATCGTGGCTTGTAAAGCGGCGCGGGGTTCGTTTCCCGGAGAGTAAGGAAGGCCTCTGTTTATTGATTTTATATATGGAAAGGCAGATAAAATGGCTTCGCCATATGCGCCGCCATCGTATTGCATAGCCTGGCCAAAGAGCGGAGCCAATTGGGTGCGCCAGCCCAGTTCGGTGGCAAGGTCATATCCTTTTGCCCTTCTAGTTTTAAAATCCACTTCCTGTAGCGCTACTAAATCCGGATGCACCTTTTTGATGACGGCAGCAATGGTATCCAAATCAAAATCACCCTGCATGGTTGCGCCGTGGTAGATATTGAAACTCAGGATTCGAATCAGTCTGCTGCTGTCAACTGCCTGTTGTGCTTGAGTAGAATGGGCTGAAAGAACACCAAATAAAACGAACAACAGGAAGTGGATTTTCATAGAAATTAAATTACATCGTATGGGCCTGACCGAAGCGGTAAGAGAAACCGATGTTGATCAGGTAATCAGCAAAAGCAGCATCTCCGTGGCGGTACACTCCGGTTTCGATGGTGCGCTCTTTATCCTGAAAACTCTGCGTACGATTGCGGTACAGAGCCAGTGGAACGCTGGCAAAGATAGCATATCTGTTGCGAGTAAATCCGATTCCAGGCTCAGCAGAAACCGCATATCCCGGGCGGCGGTATCCGTCGCTGCCTCCAATCAGGTCGCTGGCAGGAACACCTTCCAGACGGCCACCCACATAGGCATTAAATCCGCTCATTGTGTTGTAAAACAGGCCTACGCGGGCTGCATACTGATCGGGACAAGAGAATTCACTGCTGCCGTTTCGGGTGAGTACTCCATTGGTTTCCTGAAAATTTACCAGGTAATACAGGCTGGTGCTGATTCCAAAATTCATTGAAATCGGGTGGTAACCCTGTAGATCAAAGGTGATTCCGGTGCCGCCATCGCCAGGCTGGATGGACTGGTCAACTACGGCCTCCAGGTTTTCATCCTTGTTGGCACCCTGGTTGTAAAATGTATCGGTGTAATCGTACTTTCCGGTTGGCAATTTGATGCCTACCCCCAAAGAGTAATTGAAGGAGGATGTGGCGGGATCAAAGAGCCAGTATCCCAGTCCCAGACGCACATCTGCCAGTCCACGGGAACTGGTTTCATGCCGTTCTCCGAGTCCGTTTGGCGGGTTGCCGCCGTGCTCGTACATGGAGGAACGATTGTGTACCACAAACGGGAGCAGGACGTTGGCATACAATCGGTTGTTGATACCGTATGTAAGTCCAAAATCGAAAAAGTTGGAATGATTGATCACTTGGGTCCCTTCTTCGACTCGATTGGTTTCTTCCTCGTGTCCGCGGAAGTGGCGAAACGACTTGAAGTACCGGTAACCTGCCTGTACGTTGAATTCACCTTTGTTGAGATTGAGGGTTGAGCCGGTGCTTAATCCACACGCAGAGTTTCCGCGGATGGCAACACAGCCTTGTCCGTTCAATCGGGGGATATACAGGGAACCAAAGCAAATAAGGGTAAAGAGTAGAACTTTTTTCATGACATGGGAAATTTTGGTGAAGTTGCTATCCAGGTGAAAAAACTATTGGATTGCAACTGCTATAGGACTAAGGATTTTGAATGTGGTGAGCCTTTATTTAGACTAATTCTTGTTCAAAAGTCGGTAGTCCTGTTAAAACACCCAAGGCATTTTAAATATCTAAGGAATATCTAAGTTTGTTCTAAGGAGATTCTAAGGAGAAT
>JAWKLR010000066.1:0-5343 GCA_041392625.1 Saprospiraceae bacterium
TTGGCTACTCCGTTTTTAAGCATCTAAAGAAGCCGGGGGGACTCAAGTTTTTATTCTATTTGGCTAAAGTCCTGCTTAGAGCCTGTTTAGAATGTTATGTGGAACTGCAACCTCAAAGTCCCAAACACGCTCTTACTTTTTATTGGGAATCGATTCCCACCAGTCATTCAAAAACGGCTTTTTGTAAAACGGAGCCCCCTTAAACCCCTCGGAGGAACTCAATAAAACATACGTCACCGTTTCACTCCAATTCCCATCGGCATCTGCATACCAGATAAATACCGGATAAGGCGTAGGCGTTGCATTTTCCAAAACAACTGACTGCTGGCCTACTGGCGGGTCTGGTAAATCCTCCAAGGAAATGCCCACAGAAGTCACGTTGCTGCAATTTTCGCTAATCCGCCAAATGAATGAAAGCGCGTTCAGTTCAACAGTACCATCGGGAAGAATCGGCTTGGCGATGCCATTCAATACGAGCCCTGCCGGTGGCGTATTGTCGGGCGTGCACGTACTTATTTCCTGACTTCCACAAATGCCATCTAAGTCCTCGACAATTACATAGGTATCGACATAATCCCAGTTCAGCGCGGGGTCACAAGCCCAGATGCGGATGGGATTTATCACCACCTCATCGCAATCAAGTTCGATGTACGAGGTAGTCGGAGGGGCACCAGTACTGCTATCAAGTTTCTCAATCCGCACCCGTAAAAAACCAGGGCAGTTTTCTTCCCTCCCGAGCATCAAGGCACCGGCGGATACCCTTACGCGCCCTTCGCCCGACGGGGTTTGCACAATATTTGCAACCACCCCATTGATTATTTTTAGTTGCGGAGCAATCACATCATTTGTACAATTTTTGATAACATGTGGGACATGTGCATTATCACAAGAATTCACATTCCCTTGCACGAGTACATAGGTCTCTGCAACAGCAACATTCCCCAATTCATCTTTGATATACACAGCAACTGGCTGCGGGCCCAATTCATCACAATTGAATACCAGCTCTGTCGTTTCGGGAAAATTGCTTGTGGGCACCCAGTTTTTTGAAATGCCATACGTTAAGGCGCTGCCACATGGGCTATTGGCACTAATGATCAAATCCGTGACATCGACCCGTACGCCCCAATCATCCGTAACCAAATTGCCATCGATATCCAATGCAGTAATATTGGCTGAAATTCCGTTGAAGAGCGTAAGGCGCGGGGTGCAGTCTTGTGAATAAACGGGAGCGAATAGGTTCAAAATAAAAACAAGCGTAATTGATGTACGAAACATGGTCTTTCAGAAGTTTTGTTAAAAAAGGTTTTCTGGCCTGGTTGGGCTTAAGCAGATATATCTCAGATACATAATAAGCCCTGAATGCTGCCATACAAAAAAATTGCACCTGGTTTTATATCCCAGATGCAATTTCTGTACACCCCTACATGGAGGCATTTTACATTACGTATGTTTTTCTTGCAAATCTGCTATCCCTGCATCAAAAACAGGCCCTATTTCCCGCGAATTCCATCCCACCACTCATTCAAAAAATCGCGGGTGGAAAAGGTCGGATCAATTAGGTCTTCCGGTTTATTCAGCAGCAAATAACTTACTGTTTTGCTCCAGTTGCCGGCCTCATCCGAAATCCAGATATAAACCGGATATGTACCGCCCCACGCATCTTCCAAAACAGTAGACTGCTGTCCAACCGGGGGATCCGGTAAATCTTCGATTGAAATGCAGGTTGAACTGATGGCACTGCAATTGTCATTGCTTCTCCAGACATACTCCTGTGCATACAGGGTCACTACATTATCCGGGCTCAAGGGCTTGGCAATGCCATTCAGGATCAGTCCCGAAGGTGCCGTATTATCCGGAGAGCAACTGCTCATTTCCTGTGAACCACAGATGCCATCCAGGTCCTGGATAATTACATAGGTCTCAACGTACGTCCAGTTTCCACCCAAATCACGAGCCCACAATAAAACGGGATTAACGCCCAATTCCTGGCAGTCAAACTCAATGTATGAGGTAGTAGGCGGATTGCCATCGAAATCACTGGCCTTGGATATTTTCAAACGCAGTAATTCAGAGCAGTTATCTGACTTCCCTGTCAGTAAAGCCCCTGCCGAAACCCTGGCTTTAGGACCACCTGAATTAGAGCGAACAAGATTCCCCGCCAGGCCCGTCACCACCTTCAACTGAGGTGCCACTTCATCTTCATCGCAATATTTGATAAAAAGGGGTGCAGCTGAGGGTCGTCGCAATTGGACAGATTAGCCTGAATCAGGACATAGGTCAGCGCAACTGTTTCAGCATCATCTTTGACATAATCACAACGGCTGCGCCTCGTTCAGAGCAGTCAAAAAACAGTTGGGTGCTTGTGAAAATTGAGCTTGTATACTCGGCCTCTTTTGCAATACCATACGTCAAACACGTCATGGCTGCTTACAGACCAGGATAAAATCGGTTACTTTCACCTCCGCTCCCAGACATCGGTAAACATGTCACCATCGGTATCGACAGCAATGAGGTTGGTGGAAATTCCATTGATAAGTGTACGCGGGGTGAACTCTGAGAGAAGGATGGAGTGCTCAGACTCCAAGCGAAAAACGAGTAGGATTAATGTGCGAATCATCGGTTTATTTTGTGATTAGATTAAAAAAAGCGTAATATACAAAGTCGTTTTGATTCAGATTGTTAAAATTTATTTTTTTGCAAAACAGCTTCGCTCTGAATCGCGTGCTTACTGTATATAAACAAGCCTTATGCCAACAAAAATTAAATTTGTCAGGCCATCTGACACTCAAAAAATTCCGCTTTATCCGCTCAGAAAGGCATTTCCACTGCAGTCAAAAGTACTGTTTGTCATCTATCTGACAGTGCCCAATCGGCCTGGACTACTAAAACTTTGCGGAAAAAGTTGGGCTTAATTGAGGTACGAAAGCAGTACGTTTATCCATCAAAAAACAAGTACTTACTCACTGAAAAGCCCCACAGACCCAGCCCACCTCCCGGTTCAATAGACGGATAATTATTTGAAATTTGTTCCTGGTATTTTTGGGGTGAACCGAATTGAAATGCGTGGGCAATTAGCCCATTCAATCAAAACCTTCATTTTAAAAATTGGATTATGAAAAAAGCGACACTCTTAAGCTCATTAATTCTCTGGGCTGTTTTGGGTTATGGTCAGTCCACCTGGACAAAGCACTACTCCTTGACCGGCTCGACGTCACAACTATACAATCAGGTGTTTGGCGATTTGGATGCCTTATATATTCAGAGTTCCAAAGAAGTTTTAAAGACAGATCGAAATGGAGTTCCGATAAAGCAACTAAACCTTTCATCTGTAAACACCGATTTTTTGACCTTCTCTGAAGAACGTACAAACACAACTTCAGGCCTTCCTTATTTTCTCATTGCTAAACGGGTTGGACTTATCAATCCTTCTATTAGCATTGCTGAGTACATCCCTGGAATTGGAATCCAAAATGAGCTCATCCTCAACGACCCATTGGGTTCTGTTAATATACCGGCCCCATTTGTCCTGCCAGCCGGCAGCGATCAATACATTGTTTTTGGAAAAAATTCAATTTGGCAACTCAACTATCAGGAGAACCTCGGATTTGAAATCGTATGGGAAAAACCACTCGGGCAAGTCCCTGCTGCCGTTGCCAAACTTTCAGATGGGTACTTAATAGCCAACAGCCAGGAAGAACTTATCAAACTGGACCTTAATGGCTCGGTAGTATGGACTCAAACCGGGCTCTCCTTCACCCCCACAGCCCTGACAAGCACTGCAACGCAACTCATCGCATGTGGTCAACTTCCCCAGGGGAGCCCCACCGTTGCAGCCTTTGACTTTTCAGGAAATTTGATCTGGTCGAAAACAAGTACAGACTATACCAGCTATTCGGATATTGCCACCACATCCGACGGAGGATTTGCACTTGCAGGGATTCGCACTTCAAGCGGTGCCATTTCTTTGATCAAACTCGATGCAGCCGGAGAAGAAATATGGAATAAGGAATTCGAGGTGGGAACCAGTTTACAGATTCAAACCACAAATGATGGTGCTTATCTCTTAACGGGGCTTGCAACAAACCTGTCGCCAAAATTTTGGATGTGTAAAACAGATGCAGCTGGCAATACCGGTGCAACAGAAAAAGTAATTGTACAATACCAAAAACTGGAAACAGACAGCACAGTCATTGGCTTCATGCCAAAGTCAAACTTATTTACGAGCGATGACTTCAATTCGCTGTATCACGAAAACTCTGCAGCAAAACCGTCTTTGATCTTTACAACGAGTCCCTGGATTGGTGGCTTTGACCCGGGAGGAAATCTACACCTGGCAGCAGATCAGTACTTTATGGAAGATTTTGCGACAGGAGTTGGTTCAAATATGCAGGCATCAGAAGATTTCACACGTATTTGGGCAGTTGACCGGGATCAGATACAAGCCCTGCGCAGGGATTTTGAAGAAAACCAGGAACTCAATAATGAAATTCCAATCGACATTCTGGAATGGCCGGGAAGAGGCAATCCCTTTCTCACCACCACCTTTCAGTTTGAGCCCATTACAACCAACCCAAATGATTTCCCCGCGCCGTTTTTTGACAGGGATGGCGACAATATCTACAATGTTTACAATGGAGATTACCCGCTGATAAAAGGCGATCGGATGCTTTGGTGGACACTCACCGACGATAAATTTCACAACAACACCACAGCTCCTCCACTCAAGATAGACATGCAGATTTCTGCTTATACTGTGGACTGTGGAAATACCGGAGAAGTTGAGAACTCGGTTTGGATTGACTTTGAGGTCATTAACCGGGCAACTGAATCCTACGACAGCACCTTCTTTGGCTTGTTTTCTGATGTGGACCTCGGGTGTTATCACGATGACTATTTAGGAACAAGTCCGGAGTCCAATATGGTATTTGCCTACAACGAAGACAACCTGGATGAAGACTGTACGGGTGTAACCGGGTTTGGACCAAACATTCCTGTTGAAACCATTGCGTTTATAAACAAACCCCTTGATCGCTCCATTTACATCAATAATGCTGGCTTCGGGCAACCACCTTCCAACTCAACCGATCCGATTACTCCAATTGAATTTTATAACTTGTTAAACGGTGTGTACCGGGATGGTGCTCCTCAGGAAACAGGCAATTACACATTCCCCGGCAATCCATCCGATCCGGGCGACACCTCCATGTGTACCGTGAATTTGCCTTTGAGTGACCGGAGACTTATCCACTCCCACGGTCCGTTCACCCTCCACCCTGCCGATACCTTCCTGCTTCAAACGGTTTTCACCTATCATGCCAACATCGCGCATCCCTGCCCGGA
>JAWKLR010000067.1:0-4957 GCA_041392625.1 Saprospiraceae bacterium
GTACCTGTATCATTGATATTGTCGTAATTGGTTTCAACAGGATCCAAACCAGTGAGCCCTTCTGGTGCCAAACTGACCAGCAGGTAGTCAAAACTTGTTTCTCCGTCCACTTCAAAATCAAACTCAAGCGTAAAACCATTTACCCCAGCCGGGAAGGTCACAAGCCGATACAAGTGGGATACATTTTTAAATGCAGGAGTTCCATTATACTCCCAATCAATTCCACCATTTCTTGAAATGAATGCAGACCGATTGCCAAAACTGGCCGGCTGACCATCTCCTCCACAGGACCACACATTCACAGCCCCTAAGGATGTATATGTTGACCAACCGTTGGATGCAAACGTGGAGCCACTATTAAAACCACCGCTTCCACTTGGACTAATAATAGTCTGGGCCGAAGCATTCCAGGAGAACAATAAAAAGAAAAGGGAGCCTAACAGGCTGAACCGAAAACGCAAAGACAAAGAGGGCAGGCTTTGCGCCGGCAAAGAAGTGTACTGATTTTCCATAAGATCTAGATGTGTAGATTAAAATAACCAGCACAAATCTATCTCTGGAAACAGGTGATGGCCTTGGAAAATAATTTCAAATCCTTGGAAAATAATCCCGCGCTTGCCTATTTTCGGTAATAGCTTGGGGGATGGCCAAACTTTTTGGCAAACAACCTGGAAAAATATGCCGGATCATTGAAGCCACACTGGTAGGCAATTTCCGAAACCAGCAAGTCTGTTTCTTCTAACTTTTGCTGGGCCGCTTGTAAGCGAACATCGTAAATAAACCGGCCGGGAGCCAGACCGGTCAAAGCCGTCAATTTACGGTGCAGTTGAGATGCGCTCAGGCCGGTTGAGTGTGCCAGGCTTTTGGCATCCAGTTCTGCGTTTTCCAGGTCGGATAAAATCAAACTTTTGCATTTTTCAACAAAAGCCATTTCCCGGCTCAAAGCCACATCCTCCGGCGTGCCCGTTTCTGCAGTATTTGGATGATTGCTGCTTTGATACCAGGCCTGAAGTTTTTTTCTCAAAAGCAACAACTGATCTATCCGGATCAACAACTCATCTTCATTAAACGGCTTGGTAAGCACCGCATCTGCCCCTCCTTGCAATGCCTTTACCCGATCAGCATGCTGGGTCAGGGCAGTAAGAATAATAACGGGGATATGGCTGGTACGTTCATCGTTTTTAAGGCGCTCGCAAATAGAAAATCCATCCATTCCGGGCAACATCACATCCGAAATGATGATATCCGGGACCGCCTCTGTCGCATACTCCAAGGCCTCTAGTCCATCCTCGATATGGACCACCGCGTACCGATCCCCCAAACACGACCGGATGTATTCTGCCAAGCCCCGGTGATCCTCAATCAACAGCACCTGAATTTCTCCTGTTTCCGAACCGGCTTTATCGTGGATTGATATTGACTGTACACCATTGGGCACATCCATCCCAACCGGTTCTGCAAACTGTTCATCCAACCGTTCTGCTACATTGGAAACCGGCAATTTCAAGGTAAATGAAGCCCCCTTTCCCAGCGCACTTTTGACGGCAATCGTCCCGCCCATCAATTCTGCCAGTTCCTTTACCAGGGCAAGTCCAATTCCTGGACCCTGCGCCATTCTGGTCAGGGAATTATCCACCTGATAAAACCGGTCAAAAACAAACTCCAGCTCATCTTCAGGAATGCCCGGGCCCGAATCTGAAACATCTATAGAAAGGGCTGATCCATCAGCCTGTAACCCTACCTGAATCCAGCCACCGGGAGGTGTAAACTTGATGGCATTCGACCAAAGGTTGCCTACTATTTTCTGCAATTTATCAGCATCAAAATCCATTTCAAATGCATCAAGGCTGCAGACAAACGACCATTTTATTTCTTTTGCTTCCGATAACAACTGATACGGAACCATGATTCGCTGAATAAACTCTACCACATTGCCCTGCCTGTATTCCGGAAGCATTTTGCCATCTTCCAGCTTGTTGATATCCAACAATTGGTTTACCAACTCCAAAATATGTCGGGCGTTTTGATCAATATGATCCAGGCTTTCCGGCACCGGGTTATTCCCTCCTTTCAATTTCTTTTTCACCTGATTGGTCAACCCTAAAATCAGCGTAAGCGGCGTCCGAAATTCGTGGGTTACATTGGAGTATAAACGGGCCTGAAACATCCGCATATCGTCTAGTTTTTCCTTTTGGGATTCGATGGTTTGAGTCCGTTCTTTTACCGCCGCTTCCAGTTTAACTGCCTGGCTTTTTAGCGCCTGTGTTCGCCAACGTACATAGAGCAAAAAACCACCAGCAAGTACGGAAAGTACCACCAGCAAAAACCACCATTGCAAATAAAATGGCTTCAAAACATTTAATGGAATCTGTATTTCCCGATCGGTTCCAAAACCAGCAATTGATTTGGAGCGTACCCGCAAGCTGTAGGTTCCATATGGAAGTCCAGCCAATCGAAGTGCATTGCCCTGCCCACCATGCCAGACATCATCATGGCCTTCAATCAAATATTCATACTGGATGGATGCGGTGTTTTTATAGTCTGTCAGCGCAAATTGCAGGCGCAAAAAACGATCCCCGGGGTGTATGGTAATTTCGCCTGTTTCAAAAAACACCTGTTTGATATTTTCCTCTTCCTGCGTTTCTCCGGAAAACAAAATGGCCTCTGTTAAGACCAGTTCAACGCCTTCATCCCCCTTGAACTGATCCGCAAAATCATCTGGGTCCATACGGACAATCCCGTCGATGCCCCCAAAATAAAACTGACCGGTAAGGGTATCGTTAAAAAAGGAGATTTTATTGAACTCATCCATCCCAAGTCCATCTATACCCAAATAGGTTTTTACCCGTCCAGTCTTTTTTTCAAACTGCATCAGACCGAAATCGCTGCTGATCCATAAAAAGCCATTTGAATCCGGTAAAACTGCGTGGCAAATTGAATTTGACAAGCCATCGTTTGTGGTGTACAACCGATGGGTTCCCCGATTCCGATCCCAATACAACAAACCCGAACCTGTAGCAAGCCACCAACTGCCATCGGATTCTTCATAAGAACTTCTGAAGTTATCAACTGGTAAATAGTATTCTCCTGTGCCTCCACTCCAATACCGGGATATAATTCCTTTGTCTGGCCGATAGGTATACATGCCGGTATGCGTCAACAACCACCAAAGCCCGGTTTGATCTTGTTTGACTTCATAGATTTCGCTCATCCATAAATCCTCAAAACCATTGTATTGATCGAATGGAATAAACTCCTTTTTTTCAAGATCAAAAAATGACAAGGGAAAATCCAGCAACAAACGCCCTTCGTGCTCAAGTATAGTCCAGGATCGGAGGTGAATCCGGCCCAAATTGCCCGGCAGCCAGGAATCTATTTTTCCGGATGGAGAGCGGCGAAAAATTCGTTGATCGGCAAACCACAGAGTTCCGTCTGGCTCGGAAAGCAGCCCCCGAAATCCAATCCGCCTGGGGCTCTTATTTTCCCAGACAAGGGATTCTTTTTCTCCTTGCAACTGCATTATATAGGCTTCGCCTACTACCAGGATTCGGTTATCTGAAGACCGAAGAATTTTTCGACAACCAAACTGTTTTCTTTCCCAAAAATCGGATGTCTCATTGCAAAAAAAACGCTTGAAATGATTCTGTTTTACCTGAATATAATACAAGCCACCAAAGGTGCTCACCCATAAGTTTTTCTGATGATCTATTTCAATATCAAAAATTCGGTTTGGATTGAACCGGGAATCACTATGGTTGAGATCAAAAATTACCTCTGTATTTGAATTCAATAAACGAAGCCTCCTCCTTTTGCCAACCAGATCATCTGTGTCTTTGGATCAATATAGGAAACCGGAAAAGAACCATCTACATAGGGGTTGATTTCAACTACATCCAAAAGGTTTGCAGGCCAATCAGTTTCATGCATAATCCCCGATTCATTGGCAACAACAAAACGGTCAGGCGTAAAAAAATAAATGGAATCCGACTGCCATGCCCCTTTGTGGTAAATGGTCCCTTTCGGGTATGGGATTATTCGCAAAGAATCCCATGTTGGGTTGTATGCCAACATGCCGCCTTCTTTCGCACCTCGATAGTCAATCCAAACCGTACCATTGGGACGCTCAACCAAAGGGTTCAATACACAACCCGGTCGGGCGAGTACGATTTCGGGGGGCATGGATACCGAATAACGCCAAATGGTGTCGGGACCTCCTTGAACCAAAATAGAACCGGCATTTCCCTGCACCAGACAGTCCACCTGTTCGGGTAAACGTCCATTCAATTTCTCTTCCGGAGCATGTATTTTTTCTGTAAAAATATTTAGTAAAAAAACATGGTCATTCCCCTGCTTTATCCACAAATTGCCCTCAGTATCTTCAAAATAAATCCTGGAGCTATGAATATCTCGCACATTCAGGTCGACCACCTTCTTGAAGTCCAATCCATCAAAACGCTGGAGTCCGGTTTCATTGAGCACCCAAAGAATTCCCCGGCTATCTATAAAACTTTGATATATGTGGTTGTGGCTCAAACCGTCTTTAACGGTATACTGCTTTAACTGGACATTGTATGCCCCCTTCTGGGCACACAAAAGCCCGGAAAGGGCCATTGAGAAAAACAACAAGACCGTTTTACAAAGAATAGATTGCCGCATCTGGTAAATTCAGTACCCCTGATACGCAGGGTAAATTGTAGGTACAATGATAAGAAAGTTCTGGTTTATGACTGAAAGAATTATTGCCAAACAGGCGTATGGCTTTTTTATTCCCACTACCAGTACCCCACTGGGAAAATAAATCCACTACTTTTGTCAGAAGTACAAATCCAACACAAGCTAACATGAAATATTTACTCCTGACAATAACCTTACTCGCCCATTTCACCTCCTCCCTATTTGCCCAGAGCCCCAAAGCCCCGCAAATACTTGAAAAAGGGGCCTTTGAAATTGGCGAGCA
>JAWKLR010000068.1:0-4404 GCA_041392625.1 Saprospiraceae bacterium
TCTTTGGGCAAATCCCGGAATTCGTATTGCTGGTTGCGCAGTTGAGGAACAAACCCCGCTTCGCGAATCGCATCCTGGATGCCCTGGGCTGTAAACCGGAATCGGGCACCCGCTGCTGACACCACATTTTCTTCAATCATAATGCTGCCAAAATCATTTGCTCCTCCGTGCAATGTCAACTGAGCGACCTGTTTACCTACTGTGAGCCAGGACGACTGTATATTGACCACATTCGGCAACATGATCCGGCTCATAGCAATCATGCGCACGTATTCATCTCCGGTAACCGCATTACGGGCACGCTTTATCTTTTTCAGAATGGTATCTTCATCCTGGAAAGGCCATGGAATAAATGCCAGGAAACCTTTGGCGCCTTCGGGTTTTTCGGACTGTACCTGACGCAAATCCACATAATGTTGCATGCGCTCCAGGTTGGTTTCGATGTGTCCGAACATCATTGTAGCAGAAGTTGTCAGATCCAGCTGGTGGGCTGCACGCATGACGTCCAACCATTCCTGCCCTCCACATTTTCCTTTTGAGATCAATCGCCGAACGCGATCCGAAAGGATTTCAGCACCTGCCCCCGGAAGGGAGTCCAGACCGGCATCCTTGAGTTCCTTAAGCACTTCGTGGTGACTCAGCCCGTCCAATTTGGCAATGTGGGCAATCTCAGGTGGCCCTAAGGCATGCAGTTTCAAATTCGGGTACAAGTGCTTCAACTGACGAAACAAATCGGAATAAAACTGAAGCCCCAAATCCGGATGGTGCCCGCCTTGCAGGAGCAATTGCTCCCCACCAAAACGGAAGGTTTCCTCGATTTTTTGCTTGTACTCCTCTATGCTGGTCGTGTAGGCTTCCTCATGACCTGGCCGGCGGTAGAAGTTGCAAAACTTGCAGTTTGCGATACAGACATTGGTTGTGTTGCTGTTGCGGTCAATAATCCAGGTAACGGTATTACCGGGCACATGCTGCTGTCGCATCGCATTTCCAACATACATCAATTCAGCAGTAGATGCATTTTCAAATAAAAACACACCTTCTTCCGCACTCAACCACTCGTGTTTTAATGCCCGATGGAGCAAATCTTCTACCTTCATAGTATTGTATTTTGAATAGAGAAACAAAGGTAAGGCCTCTTGGTTGGAATTTCGGGGAACTTTTAGAAATCAGGAGGCGTTTCATTCCCGAAACCTGCTCCTGAAATCCGGAAATAAACCCGGAAGTACTTCCTGTGAAGGATAAAAACAAATGCTTCCTGTTAATTTTTAGGGCAAACGGCCTTTGTAGAGGATGTTTAAATTTTAAAAATCAGGTAAAATTCATTTGAAAAGGTGAATTTTGGCCCGGCCATGAATTATCATTTTGCCCTAGCCCCACTCGGAATCCTACCTAACTGCCCTGCATGACAGATACGAAAAACAAACTTCAAAACCTTTGGCGCCTGTTTAAACTCTCCCTCAGCGGTGAGGAACAGGATTATACCAGCGGGAGCATCGACCGGAGCATCTTACTGCTTTCCATCCCCATGATTTTGGAGATGGCCATGGAATCTCTTTTTGCCGTTGTAGATGCCTATTTTGTTTCGCAGAAAGTGGGCATCGATGCCGTAGCAACTGTGGGACTCACCGAGTCGGTTCTGACCCTTATTTATTCTGTTGCCATCGGACTTAGTTCTGCGGCCACAGCAATGGTGTCCAGAAGGATTGGTGAAGGCAAAAAACGGGAAGCGGGAACGGCCGGCGCACAAACCATCTTAATTGCCCTATCCGTTTCAGTTGCCATTGCCATTCCGGGCTTTTTGTTCTCCGAACAAATTCTGCTCCTTATGTCGGGCGATCCGGTTCTTTCAGAAAAAGGCGCAGGCTTCGCCCGACTCATGTTTACAGCCAACCTGCCCATACTCCTGCTGTGGATGCTAAACGGGATTTTCAGAGGTGCAGGAGACGCCAATACCGCCATGCGCGCACTTTGGATAGCAAACGGTGTAAACATCATTCTGGACCCCATATTAATTTCTGGCTGGGGACCTATTCCGGCAATGGGACTGCTGGGCGCAGGTATTGCCACGACCATAGGCCGATCCATTGGGGTAATGTATCAGGTTTACAAGCTGTTTGGAGGCAGTAAGCAAATACGGCTATTCCTTTCCGATTTCAAGCCGCGAATGCAAACCATCCTGCGGCTCTTGCGCATCGCTGCTGGTGGTGCCGGACAATACCTGATTGCGTCTGCGAGCTGGATTTTCATGATCGGAATATTGGGCCGCCTGGGCCCAACAATTGTGGCGGGATATACCATTTCCATCCGAATCTTTTTGTTTTCACTGCTTCCGTCCTGGGGCATGGCCAATGCATCGGCAACCCTGGTTGGACAAAACCTGGGTGCAGGACACCCGGAACGAGCAGAGAAATCCGTTTGGAGAACAGCCTTTTTGAATGTGCTCTTCATGGGAGGTATTTGTGTTATTTACATGATCACAGCTCCCTTTCTGGTCGGTATTTTTAATTCCGATCCGGAGGTAATTCAGTCTGGCTCCGTTGCGTTGCGCATCATTTCCGGCGGCTATGTGTTTTATGGATATGGAATGATTGTATCGCAGGCATTGAACGGGGCGGGTGATACGAAAACGCCCACCCTACTCAATTTCATTTGCTTTTGGCTAATTGAAACACCACTTGCCTGGCTTTTGGCGCTTCATTACAATTGGGGTGAAACCGGAGTGTACTGGAGTATTGTGATTGCAGAATCCATTCTGGCAGTACTGGCCATCTGGTTTTTCCGGAAGGGGAAATGGAAACACACCCAAGTGTAGGTGGACCCTACAAACGAAACGCCCCGGACCTTGTATCAAACTGTAGTATCTACACAAATCAGGGATCGAAGAATCTGGCGGAGTTTTTAATTTGAAAAAAGCGCTCCAGGCCCCTTGCCATCGTTTTGATGCCAGGGGGCCTGTGTGTTTTATATCCAGACCACCCACCAAGTCTTCCAATAACCCAAGCAGCGTAGGCCAGTGAGTCACTAGGATGTGGGTTTTTCTGTTTGAGTGTATTTCCTTCGACCTTTGGATTGATTTGTCTGATCAGTTCTGCTTCTTGTTTGGAGAAACATCCCAAGATTGATTGTTTAGATTCGCCATCTCGGGCTTGAATAAGTTGAATAACTTGAATAGCGGCCATAAGAACTAATATAGCAAGTTTCTTTAAACGCTCAGCATGTTCTAATAAAGCAAATTCAAGGTTTAGGCCTTTTGCTTTTACAGAAGCAAATAGGAGTTCGATTTTCCACCTCCAACAATACCACTGAATTACTTGCTTGGCTTGTTCATTATTTTCAAGAGGATGGGAGGTATAGATTCTCCAGTGAAGAGGCTGATAATCAGCACCAGGAGGAAGTTCTTCCTGTAAATCAATTACATTCATTCGGATAAAAAGAGGAAGAGGTGCCGCCTGATAGGTTCGTTTATACAGGTTTTTAGGACGCCTCAAGGGCACTTGTTGTGCATAACGAAGTTTAACCTGAGCAAGCCTAGCCTTCCGCTTAGGGTTAGCAGGTAGGTTTAATGTCCACAGAGCCATTACAGGAAGTTGTTCCACAAGTTTGCTCAAGGGCGTACGATTTGGAAATGAAATGCGAAGTCCCAGACCCGTTTGAACCTGTTCATCTCCTTCATGGTTGGATCTGGGGCGACCTCGCCCCTGCATTTGTCCCAATAAACGATCTTGGTTCACACGCACAATAAGATGCTCGTTTTTCCGCCGATTTTGGCCAAATTCCAACAACATCTCATAGAAATCGGCCTCTCGGTCTGCTACATGAGTCACCTGCTGTGCTTCTGTCAGGTGTGCGCGAACCTGTTCGCCGGTGCTCAACCAACGCCCTGTTTTCTTTTCCTCTGCTGCCATATTCCGAGCAGCCTCTTCATCTACGGACGATACCCACTGATTGTGGATGCTTAGGTTGCCTAAACCTAAACATCTGCCATCATCAGCATCTAACAAGAGGCTGGGGTGTAAGATAAAACCACCCATGTCGCCTACTGTTCCAACTCGGGAAAGCCCTTTTTTATTCCTATCTATTCCTGAGAAAAAACTAATTGTACTGCTGTCTTGAATACTTAATACATGACAGTCTTTTATACTTGCATTTGCAGAAACACTCTGATCTATCCGACCTAATAGCCAATTAACGCTTACTTTATCATTACTTAACCAACGCCAAAAACCCATCTGCTCTTTCCAATCTTTTGATAATTTGCGTACAATACATGTTTGGTTTTCAACCATCCGACTCAAGAATAAGTCACCCCGGGCAATCAAACGTTTGTCTAATGTTCCCATCTCTCGTTTTACCCCAAAAAAAAGAAAAGCATGGTAATTAAACCATACTTTTCTCTTTTTTCAA
>JAWKLR010000069.1:0-3770 GCA_041392625.1 Saprospiraceae bacterium
GCATGCGCAAGGTGCTACAAACCTGTGGGAGGGATTTGGTTTCTTCCTCTGAGAGGTCGAGCCCCTTTGCCATTTCCATGGCACACGATTCAATGATTGGCGTATAAGTATCCTTGGAGGTTTGGGCAGCAATAGCCGCTGGTCCTAAAAACAGGACACAGGACCCATCCCGAATTTGTCGGGCGATGTTCTGGAACAACAGGTCTGAAAGATTGTTTCCGGCTGCTTTCGCAGAGCTCCGTGATACGTCATTCGGCATAAAAAATCGCTTCAATCTACCAATGCAAAACGTTTGAATGCAGGGCGGAGTATTCTGGGTAGTGCTTTTTCATCCTACTATTGGGATAATAACACTGAAACAAAGATAGTATTAAAAGTGTGTATCACAAATTGCCTACTTTATTGTTGATAAGTTGATGCGCCCCTGGCGGGGCTAGGATGATAAGTTGATGTTTATTCGGCCCTGCGGGCCTTGTTTAATCGGGACGCTGCGCTTACCCTTGTTTATTTGTTTATAAAAAAATAAGCATCCATTTACCAATCAAACATCCAATCGACAATCGGATATCATGTAATCGGCAATCGGCAATCACTTAGTTCGCCACTTCGAGGCTTTGTTTATTTGTTTATAAAAAACAAGCATCCATTTACCAATCAAACATCCAATCGACAATCGGATATCATGTAATAAATCTTGTACGGAACGTTCATTGACATATTGACAATCAATCTTTTAAGTATGTACCTTTGGTATAGGAATTTGATTTTCAAAAGTTTATGGCTACAGATAGTAAAAAACCACTGTTATCGGGTCGGGACCAGCGGCGCAAGAAACGGGCAAAGCAATTGTCAAAAAGGGCAAAAGCAGTACCAGCTAAGCACTTTTTAGATCTTTTACCCACAGAATTGCTGGAACAAGTTTCAGAAGAATCCCAGGTAAACCGTCAGGTTAAACACCTGGAAGGGCGTTTGATGGTTTTACTTTTATTACAAGGTATCCTCAAGGACAAAGACGGCAGTCTTCGCTCCTTGGAAAGTCTTTACAACAGCCCTGGGTTTGAGTATTTTTCAGGAAAGGGTAAACACAAAACCCGCCACAGTTCACTGGCAGATCGGCTTGCCAATATTGAGTTGAGTTTTTTCGAGCGTTTGTACGCAGAGTTTCTGTTAAATGTCAACAGAGTCTACGGCAAGAAACTGGAAAAAGAGTTTGGTTGGCTACGTCGATTTGATTCCACCATGGTGGCCTTGAGTGCTAATCTGAGCGAGATTGGCATGCGAGTTGGCGCAAAGCCTGGCAAAGGCAAAGGCTGGAATCAAATCAAGTTCACGGTAGGGCTTCAAGGGCTGATACCGACAAGTGCGCGGGTATTTCACGAACAAACACATTTGTCAGAAGAACGAGCGCTGCTGCAAGTCATCGAGGAGTCCAAAGTAGAAAAAGGAGAAGTCGCCGTTTTTGATATGGGCTTAAAAAGCCGCAAAACCTTCAAGCAATTCGCTCAACAAGGCCTTTTGTTTGTCACACGCCTTAAATCGCCTCGTTATGAGGTAGTAGGTGAACACAAAAACATCAAAGGACGCCACCATGGTCAATTGAGTTTTTTGTCCGATCAAATTATACATCTGTATAAAAGTGGCGACGGGCCTGTAATGACCGAAGTGGAATACCGACTCATCACAGCAGTTTGCATTACAGGTGATAATGTCGGCAAAACATACTATTTCCTAAGCAACATAATGGATTTGACAGCCTTTGAAATAGCAGATATATACCTGAAGCGATGGGATATCGAAATCTTTTTCCGTTTCCTAAAACAGCAGATTGGCCTAAGGCATCTGCTGGCTTATAATATAAACGGCATCACTGCCGTGTTTTACGTCCGATTGTTGACCGCTACTATGCTCCAACTTTTCTTCTTCCTCAATAAACGCAAAGACCTGGGCATCGCTAAAATGGATTTTGCTGATCAACTCCAATGGGAACAGTTCTTAACAATGGCAGTTCTGGCCGGAGCAGACCCTCTCAAACTCAAACAACAACTAGGTGAATATCAAGGTGATATCTCTCAAAATTCATCCTAACTTCTTAATTGTCAATATGTCAATGAACGTTCCGTACAAGATTTATCATGTAATCGTCAATCGGCAATTTCTGGCCGGGATAAGAAATAAAAAAAAGCCCTTTGGATCAGTGTCCAAAGGGCTTTTACTCCAGGAGGATTGAATAAATTACTCGTTGGAGTTTTTCAGGTAGTTTTCCAGTGCGACGGCAATGGAGGGCGCCTCCGGAGTTCCTGCCTGAATGCTCACTTCCATACCGCGCTCGGTAACAGCCTGGAGGGCATTGCGACCGAAGACGCAAATCCGGCGGTCTTGCTGCTGGAAGTCAGGAAAGTTATCAAACAGGGACTTAATCTCCAGTGCGGAGAAGAAGGCAATGATATCGTATTTGATATCTTTCAGGTTGGCCAGGTCGGTATTTTCCGGACGGTACATAACTGCCTCCTGGAGCGGTACGCCAATTTCCTTGAAGAAATTGGAAACAGAGGCGTTTCCTCCTTCGCTACATGGAAGGAAGAATTTTTCTTCTTTGTTCCGCAGGATATAGGACTTCAGTTCCGTAATGCTTTTGGTGCCATTAAACACCTTCCGCTTGCGAAACATGATGAATTTTTGAAGGTAGTTTGCCGTGCTTTCGGTAGTGCAAAAGTATTTTGTATCGTCCGACATTTTAATGCGCAGCTCACCACACAGACGGAAAAAATGGTCTATGGCGTTCCGGCTGGTAAATACAATGGCTGTATAGTCATTCGGATACACCCGGTTTTTGCGATATTCTTTTTCTGTCAGCCCCTGAATGGTAACAAAAGGCACGAATTCAATGTGGACATTGAAGCGCTTCTCCAACTCGTCGTAAGGAGCAGTGTTAGCCGGTCTTGGCTGAGAAATAAGAATATTGTGGACGCGGGTAAAATTGTCTTCCTGAACGGGTGCGACACTTGCAGACATTCGGGCTACGGTTTTGTGTTTAATCTTTGGTTGTTACTATTTCATCTTATCCCGCCTGGTTCATTATAAATTTGATGAAAACCATCAATGGCGCGATTTCGACGGTGCAAAGGTACAACAAAAAGTGGAATTGATTGCCGGATAAAAATTTTGAACCCATAATCATGGCACGCAAAGTCCTGTATCCATAGAAGATAATGGCAAGCCCGATCGCCCAGAATACCAGGAAGTCTTTGTACTCCAAAAGAAAGGCAATCAGGAAGTTAAAGGGTACCAGGAAAAGCCCGAGCACACAGTTGAATACCGTGATGAGGAAGTTGTATCGCTGCACCTCTTTTTGTACAGGAAAAAGTAGTTGTACAAAGAATAAGAGGATGTGTTTGGATAAAAAAACCATGATCGACAGGCCAATGCAGAGTACTAAAAACCAGGCATTGTTGAATGCACTGTTGCTTAAGGACTGGACAATCAAAAAGGCAAAAATCCCGGCATTAATCAGGAAGTTGATGTACAGCATGTAATAGGGCGTGTTGCCAGCCAGTCCGGTCGCACCCCGCTGAGCGATGGTCAGGGAGTTATCGTTGAGAAAACTTCGCCAGGCACGTCCTACTGCAGCGCGGTTGGAACCCACTGCAAAGGTGAAGAAGATGAGCGCTCCGACCAGTATGATAAACAGGGTACTGGTTTTCATAGGAGGACGCTCTCTCAGTTGATCGATGGGTAGGGTTTGAGTCTGAATGGCTGCTGTAAATTCTTCT
>JAWKLR010000007.1:0-204246 GCA_041392625.1 Saprospiraceae bacterium
CAGATAAAATAAGTTGGGCAGTGGTAGCGCCAACGCCGGTTACTCCGATCAGTTGGACAAACAGGCTGCGTTCTGCCTGCGTAGCAAACCCATACAGGGTGTGTGCATCTTCGCGAACGATCAGATGGGTATAAATTGTGGCTTTATCCAGGCCCTGTATGGAAGAATAGGTGCTCAAAGGAATGTGGACATGGTAGCCAACACCGTGTACTTCGACTACAATGGCCGCGGGACTTTTATACGTCAACTCTCCTTTTAAATACGCAAACATAAAACGCTGATTTTTTTATAAAAGCCAAAAATACACAATTGCAGTGAGCAAACCATTGCTAAACAGGTTTACCAGATCATTGTCGACCCACCGGAATCCATTCGCCAATGTGGAACTCGGCTTATCGCCCAAACTTCCGTCCATTTGCACATACCGCCCCTGTATGCTTGCCCCCAGTATGCTGTCCAGTACCATGCCCATAAACCCTGAAAAGACAATCAGCCCGGCATCTGTTACCGTAAAAAAGCTGCCAATGGGTATAAAGCAGAATCCGGCAATGGCTATTGCTCCGAGCAGTCCACCCAGACTACCCAACAGGCTTACTCCTCCGGAAACGCCTCGTGGAACGGGCTTCAGTCGGAGCAAATCAAGGGTGGTATGTCCTGCGCGCATCCCAATTTCCGAAGCCCAGGTGTCCGCCGTTCCGATTGCGATGGAAACGAGCATCAATACCTGAATTCGGGGTTCATCACTCCAGCTTGCCAGGATCGCATAGATGCCGCCATTGCATGCTACTTGTATCCAATCGCGCGGCTTGCCTTCCTTTTGGTCGCTTTGCTCCGTTTTCTTTTTTGGGATTTTGCCTAAAAGGCTTGAACTCACAAAGAAAAAAAACAGAGGGAGCAGCCACATAAAACCGGCATGAAACCAGGTCCATAAGCCCACTCCAATTGCAGCAAAAGCCCCGCTCGGAAGCAGGGCTTTGCGTTTTATCGTCAACCATCCAAAAGCAAAGCTTCCGGCAAGGGCAAGAAAAACCTGGAGGGTGTCTGGTAGTTCAATCAAGTTCTTAGTGTTGAATTACAAGTCTTTTTTGAAGCAGTCGTTCTCCGTTCCGGACCATCAGGGTGTATACGCCGTCCTGGAGTTCTGGGCCAAAGTTGTATTGCCAGTAGACACCCTGTGGCGGATTCTGGTTTTTAAATACCAAACGTCCCATCAGGTCATACACCTGCACTTCGGTTCCTTCCTCAAGGAAAAGGGTGCTTTCCAGGGTCATAGCTCCTGAACTGGGGTTGGGGAAGACAGACAGGTAGTCGCTGTGACTGGATCGGTTTCCGACCAGGACAACCGGGCAGTAAAACAGGTTGGAAATGGCCTCGTAATAAATTTGAGGCTCCAACCGAACTTTGCTGTGAATGAACTGCGGGGCAGCCTGAGGCGCAAGGGTGTATTCAAAAATATCCGCTTCTCCATTGGCAATTCCAGTTCCCTGGGTTCTGAATCGAACACTATTAAACGGAGTGAAATTTGGGTTGCGAACCAAATATTCATTGCCCGAAGGAGCAGTGTAAATGCTGTTGTTGGCGGGACCGTCTGCATCCTGTCCGGCAGGTACTTCGTACAACACATACTGCAGTGCTTGCGGACAATTATTTACCAGGCGCATCTGATAGGTCTTGCTTCCGTCGGGATACAAAAACAATTGGATGACTTCAAATCGAACGCAGCCATCTTCCTTGACGTCGCAGGGGCCGTCTTCCTGGATTACCGTTACCGTGAAACAACATTCAGCCGTTTCTCCACAGTTGTCGGTTGCCGTAAAGCAGTTCGGGGTAATTCCCTGTGGAAATACGCTTCCGCTTGGCAACCCGTTGGTCTGGTCGATGATCCAATCCGGATTGCCTGCCAGTGGGGTATCGTAGTCGATCGGAGGAACCACACCGCTCGCATCCACTTCAACGCTGAAGTCCGGTGGGCAGCTTACAGAAACCAATCCCGTATTGGCGTATTCCAGAGAATAATGCACAATGGTATCGCAGCCAACTCCGGTTTGGATCCAACTGGTAACCAGGGTGGGTTGGGTGTAGGCCACGCCATCAATAACCAGACTGTCGCCCTGACAGAACAGGAGTGTTCGATCCACTTCAGGATGGGGAGTCAGTGAAAGAAAGGTAGTGAAAATTGTATCGCAACCGTTGCCGGAAGCAACCGTGTCTTTAACGGTTACCGGACTGGCATACCACAAGCCGTTGATTTCAATGCTGTCGCCAAAACAAATGCTCAGGTTCTGGTCTGCCAAAATATAGGGTTTGCAAAAACTGGTCGATTGCAGTTGTGCCGGGTGCGCGGATGAAACCGCATCTTCAAACGGGCCTGCATCCGGGAATTCGGTGAGGTTGATGTCGTAAAGCACTGCAGAGCCTACATCGCTTACGATCACATTTGTAGGTTCAAAAAATCCGCAGTTGCTGCCGGTATAACCGTCGATGCCGATTTTAAAAAACAACATGTCTGCATTTTCGCCAAATGCATTCACGGCACCTGCGCCATAGATGTAATCGTCGGCATACATGATTTGTCCTTGCTGGTTTTCAAAAGCGGAGAAGCCGTCTTCGTCGGCATAGTCGAGCTTCTGAGCCCAGTCTATGTTGCCATCCTGATCAGTTTTGATCAAAAAATAGTTGGCGGTCCCTGTGCGGTTGTAGCCATAAAGCAGGTAGCCCCCGGGTACCTGAATAATTTCCTGGACAAACGCATTTTCAAAGTCCTCGAGTTCGTATTTTTTTACCCAGAGCAAACTTCCGTCCAGTGTTGTTTTTTGTAAGAACACATCGGTTTCAAAAATGAAGGAATCATCGTCATCCCCGCTGATTGCGGAAACCAGGTTGTTGCCGTCTACAATCAAATCCATACCATACAAACGCGCTTCCTGAAACGAAGGGACGTGCCCAAGTTTGGTATATTGCTCAAAACCGGTGCTGCTGAATTTGGAAATGGAATGCCGCATGTCTCCAAATTCATCGCCATCGGTGATTCTGCCGGTTCCGTACAGGGCTCCGTCGTGATATACCATGCTCCGGATCGCATCCGATGATTCATGTTGATACCTTCGCTGGAAGTTGGGAAGAAAGCCGCCAGAGTTTCGTTCTACCTCAATGATTTTTATATCGTCGTGGCCCTGAAAATGCGGGTTGGTATACAAGATAAAATTGCCGCCCGGGCCTTTTTCCAGAATGCCATAACAGGCAAAAAGTCCCAAGCCTTTTTCTACCCATAGCATTGCGTCGTTGTCGGGGTCGTACCGAAACAGGAAGCTCTGGGTTGTGTTGTCTTCGCCGGAGTTTCCGCAACCAACGATCATCCCGTCGGAGTCCACAAGGATTTCAACGAGGTGGTCGGCCACGATTGGGAAGATGTCAAAGGTCCGGGCCCAAATAATTTGGCCCGAAGTATTCATTTTCATTAACAGACAGCTGTCTCCGCGCAACCCGGTAGCATACAGGTTGCCATCCGGAGCCGGGTAAACGCCATATCCGCGTTCGTTGGTTGTATCACCGATCACCTGGAAGAAGGTTTCCGGACAGGTGTTTTGTGAAAACAAGTTCAATGATAAAAACAGAAGACTGCTGATCAGGTACATTTTTGGGAACATAGTCGCATAGAATTTAGGCCAGGAGATTCCCGGCTTTGTGCCATTTGGTTGAGCACATTGTGAAGTAAAAAACCAGGCGCAGGTGAATATTAAAAGAAAGAAACGCTTGCTTGAACGCAGGTTGTAAGAGGCTATGGGCCTGTTTGGAGTTTGCAAAAACAAATATAGATAAAAACCAGAATTCAAGGGGTTTGTGTGTAGGAAATATGTGGACAAAAAAACGGCTGTCCTTGAATTTTGTTGTTCAAAAACAGCCGTTTATATATGTAAAATAAAGTATGCTTAGATTCAGGCTTTTGCCTTGGCAGCACGGCTTTTTTTACCATCTCCTTTGGCGCGTCCATTTAAAGGGCTTCCGGGTTTTAGGCCCAGTGCCACTTCAAGCACTTCGCTCATGGTTTCAACATAGCGGAAGGAAATGCCTTTGATGTATTCGGCTTCAATTTCGGCAACATTTTTAGCGTTTTCCTTACAGAGCATTACCTCTTTCAAGCCGGCGCGTTTCGCTGCGAGAATTTTTTCCTTGATGCCTCCTACCGGAAGTACTTTGCCCCGAAGCGTGATCTCCCCGGTCATGGCCAGGTATTCCTTGATTGGTTTTTTCAAGAAGGCTGAGCTAAGCGCTGAAAGCATGGTAATTCCCGCAGATGGACCATCCTTTGGAATGGCGCCTTCTGGTACGTGAATGTGGATGTCCGTAGTATTGAATACCTCGTGGTCGATGCCAAACTGGTCGGCATGTGCTTTCAGATAACTCAATGCTGTGGTGGCACTCTCTTTCATTACATCACCCAAGTTACCGGTGAGTTGCAGTTTCCCGCTGCCTTTATTCAGGCTCACTTCGATAAACAGGATGTCTCCACCTACGGTTGTCCAGGCAAGTCCGATAGCAACACCCGGGACTTGCTGTTCCTGATACCGTTCCGGGTCAAAGCGGGTTGGCCCGAGAATGTCGTGCAGCATATCGGGCTTGACATTCAGATCCGTGATCTCCTCCATAGCAATGCGCTTGGCAGCATACCGCATGATGGATCCAATTTGTCGGCTCAAACTCCGCACGCCGCTTTCTGCGGTATAATCGTGTATAGTCCGCTCAAGCGCTTTGTCGCTGATCTTGATTTGAGTGGCCTTTAGTCCGTGCTCTTTGCGTTGCTCCGGCACCAAATGTCGTTTGGCTATCTGGAGTTTCTCTTCGAGGGAATACCCGGCTACTTCAATGATTTCCATCCGGTCGAGCAGGGCTGGCTGGATGCTTGAGAGTGAGTTGGCTGTTGCAATAAACAGGACTTTGGATAAGTCGTATTCCAACTCCAGGTAATTATCGTAAAAGGTGGTGTTCTGTTCCGGATCCAATACTTCCAACAGTGCAGAAGATGGGTCGCCGCGAAAATCTTTTCCGACTTTATCAATCTCATCCAGGATAAATACCGGGTTTCCCGACTTTCCTTTCTTCAGGGATTGAACAATTCGGCCGGGCATGGCGCCGATGTAGGTTTTTCGGTGCCCGCGGATTTCTGCCTCGTCGTGCAGTCCTCCAAGACTCATACGCACATACTTGCGTTTGAGCGCTTTGGCAACGCTGGTTCCCAGGGATGTTTTACCAACTCCCGGAGGGCCCACCAAACACAGGATAGGGGCTTTCATGTCTCCCTTTAATTTCAACACAGCCAGGTGTTCCAAAATGCGTTCCTTCACCTTGGTGAGTCCGTAGTGGTCTTTGTCTAAAACGGCTTTTACCTTTTTTAAATCAAAGTTGTCAACGGTGTATTCTTCCCAGGGAAGGTCAAGCAGCGTTTCCAGGTAGTTGAGGCCAATCGAGTACTCGGCAATCTGCGGGTTTACCCGGCGGAGTTTGTTGATTTCCTTGGTAAATGCTTCCTGAACGGAGTTTGGCCACTTCTTTTTTCTGGATCGAACAACCAGTGCGTTGATTTCTTCTTCCTGCGGATTTTGGCCCAATTCCTCCTGAATGGTTTTTAATTGCTGACTCAGGAAGTAATCGCGCTGCTGTTTCTCAATATCAGTCCGCACCTTGGATTCGATCTGGTCTTTGAGCTCGAGCAGTTGCAATTCTGCATCCATGTGATGCAGGATTTTGCTGGCTTTTTCATCGAGCACATGCATCTCCAGAATTGCCTGTTTGTCGGTAATGTCAATACCGAGGTTGGAGGCAATGAAGTTGAGCAGGAAATTGTCTTTGTTGATGTTGCGCAGCATCACCACCGCCTCAGACGGGATCTGTGGCGAGAGTTCGATGATTTGCTTGGCAGCATCCCGGATGCTGCTTACCAGTGCCTGGAATTCCAGTTCGTTTTTTGCTTTCTGGTACTCCAATGCCTGAATTTTGGCCTTCATAAACGGGTCTTCCGTAAGCATTTCCACGAGGGCAAATCGCTTGCGGCCCTGTAGGATTGCAGTTGTGGATCCGTCCGGCATTTTAAGTAATTTCAAAATGCGGGCAATGGTACCGGTTGTATGCAGGTCTTTAGTTTGTGGGTTTTCAATTTGGATGTCTTTTTGTGATAAGACACCAATCAGGCGGTTGTCGTCATAGGCTTTTTGTACGGCAAGAATGCTCTTGTCTCGTCCAATGGTAATAGGAGAAACGATTCCGGGAAAAAGAACTGTATTTTTTAGGGGAAGAATTGGAAGTTCATCTGGAAACACTTCATCTTCTTTCGCTTCGTCTTCTTCTTCTAGGGAAAACAAGGGGACAAAATCAGACTCTTCATCCGATTCGGCTTGTAATATCCAATTTTCAAACATGGTCATATCTACAAATGTATGTCAAGGTTTTTGGGCAAAAGGTATTTGCTACCGCAAACTTTGATTTTTATCCTTAATTATAATAACAAAAAATGTGTATTTGCGCCAAGTTGACAGTTAAAATACACAAAACGTCGCTCATCTTACGTAGGCAAATTATTTGCCAAGCCGGTTTCATCGCTTTATTTGGCAGAAGTGGTGCCCGGTTCAGACAAAACGTCAGGCCCAAGGCTGTTTTAAGTCATCCTGAAACACTGCGATTTGCCTTACTTTTGCTGCTCAAATTGAACAGAAAGGAATTGCTGTGGTTGATTTCGGAAAACCAGCAGTAAACCCTTAAGCCCATTTTATTCACGTATACACCGCATTATGGCAGAACTGGATTTGAAGGCCCTGCGCCGTTCCTACACCAAAGAGTCTCTTTCCAAGGAAGATGTTGCTTCCTCTCCACTTGTTCAGTTTAAAACCTGGTTCGACGAGGCCGTAAACAGCGAAGTGCTGGAGCCCAATGCCATGACCCTGGCTACCGCTGATGCTGAAGGCAGGCCCTCTGCTCGAACGGTCTTGCTCAAAGAACTGGATGCATCCGGTTTTGTTTTTTTTACCAATTATGAGAGTAAAAAAGGCAAAGACATGGCTGCCAATCCTGCGGTTTCCCTGCTTTTTACCTGGCTTGAACTGGAGCGACAAATCCGAATTGACGGTCGGGTGGAAAGAATTACTGCCGAAGAATCCAGAACTTACTTTCAGTCCAGACCCAAATCAAGTCAGATGGGGGCCTGGGCCAGTCCGCAAAGCCGGGTAATTCAATCCAGGCACGAACTGGAACATCAACTGGAGAACCTGGCGATCAAATACGCTGAGGAGGAAGTGCTTCCTTTGCCCGCATTTTGGGGCGGCTACCGGGTTATTCCCCACACCATCGAATTTTGGCAAGGCCGGGAAAGCCGTCTGCATGACCGGATTCAGTATCGACTGACTGAAACCGGCTGGCAAATTGATCGCCTGGCACCTTAGGGTGTTTCACAGGGCTTATTCGATTTGATACAGGTCAATGTTTTTACCTTTCTGAACGATCCATCCAACGGTACTCAGCCAGTTGGCAACTGATTTATGCGCCTCGGGTAAGGGAATCGTTTTTTCAATGCCCTGCTGAATAATTACAAATTTGATTTTCCCCTCCTGTATATAGGCAATGTACGGGCCTATGCATACAAAGGTCTGGATGCTATCGGTGATTGGAAAGCGCTGCTGAAATTGCCCGAAAATATCAAAGCGAAGCAATCCGTGCGATTGGGTTGCGGCCCAGACACCGGAATCTGTTTCCCGAATGCAGGTGATAACCGGTGTCGAGTCCAGAAATGCATTCAAGGCTGTGCTTTCGAGGAGCGCTTGCCCACTCGGATTGATTTTGCGGAGTTTAAATGCAGGCTCATCGTACAACCAGATATTTCCGTCTCGTGCTGCCGCCAGTGTTCTGACCTCCGGCAACCCCGCATCTATTAGATTGGTTTCACCAACCGGCGTCAAACTTCGATTGAGCCAAACGATGGTTTTGAAATCGTCAAACCAAAGCAGCACCTTGAGTGGATTGCTTAAATCCATCCATTGCGGTTTTCCAAATCGGGTTTGTGCGTATTGGCTCAAAACGCGCCCATCCGAACCAAGTTTGAGTACTTCCTCCTTGTGTGTAATTAAATAATGAAAGCCCAGCTGATCTGTGCCTGCCCAGGATACTTCATAGGGAAGTTGCCCGCTCAGGCGGATTTGCTCCTGGCCGGAAAGCAGGAAAGGCAAGAAAAATGCTATGACCCAGCTGAATAACTTCATATGCTATATAGACGCAAAATCAAGGCTTGGCATTGCCTGAGGTGAAAAAAAGTCAAAATCGAAAAGAGTGTATGACAAAATGGCGTATCTTGACATGTGATGGTGACAAAATGACATGTGGTGTTTGTGTTTTGCTGTCAATTTTGCGGAAAAAATCACTTGGAACAGGAATTGAATGGGGGATAGTACAAACTGCAAACAATAAAAATTTAAATACGTACTAACATGAAACATCAAACATTTCCAGTTCGCCCATTTGTCTCCTCTTTTGCTAACCCTGTTTGGAGCCGTCCGGCTGTAAACATTCGGGAGGCTGAAGAAGGAATCGTTCTTGAAATTGCGGCTCCTGGTTTGAGCAAAGATGCATTTGAAATTCGGATTGAAGATCAGGTTTTGCAAGTCAAAACCCAAAAGATCGAATCGAAAGACGTGGACAACACCAAATATCACCGGAAAGAGTTTTCATTTGGAACCTTCTCGCGTGCATTTCAGGTGCCCGACAGCATCGATCCTGAAAAAATCACAGCCAACTACACCAATGGTATTCTGACTATTGGCCTGGCTTACAAACCTGAAGTGAAGCCAGTGGTTCGCAGCATTGAAGTTGCCTAAGGAAAACCACCGATCAAACGTGATGATTAATTTTTGGGTGGCCTGGATTTAGTTGCCCTATCAGTTTCTAACCATCAAGTCTGAATATGGCTTGTTAAAAAAAAGTTAAATTATGACAAAGTTGGAAAAATATTACGGAGTGCCTTCAACCAAAAACTTATTTGGAAGTTTATTGGATGAGTTCTTTAACAAAGACCTCAACACATTCATCGGCAGCGATATGGGATTTGTTTCTGTACCTGTCAATGTGCTGGAGTCTGAAGATAACTTCACATTGGAAATGGCAGTTCCAGGTTATGAAAAAGGTGATTTTGCGCTGAATGTAAATGGAAAAAACCTGGAGATTAAAGCCAAGCATGAATCCAAAGAAGAAGTAAATGATAAGCGGTTTACCCGCCGTGAATTTCATGTCGCTTCTTTCACCCGACAATTTACATTGCCGGATTCTGTGAACCCAAATGAGGTATCTGCTGTTTATGAACAAGGAGTACTGAAAGTGGTGCTTCCAAAGAACGAAGATGCCAAGCCAATCGTGAAAACGATTGAGATTGGAGGTTAAGAAACCAAAGCAACACCCGTTGTTTTAATAAAGGTTAGTTAATAGGGTTTTAGGTGTTTTCATAGAGCCGGGGCAGCAATGCCCTGGCTCTTATTGATTTATCGAATAAACCAGGGTCAAAATCGGCGTAAGTAATCGGGTGATCGTATAAAACTGAATTCATTTCGTTATCAAATCCCCGCATTGTACCTTTGTCATCAAAATAAATTATGCCCGATACCACGGATGCTCAAAACGAATTTCAGGACGAACTCCATGGACTAGCCATGGCAGATCCTGATACTGTGCGAAAAATTACCGCAATCGCCTTGCCGGTTGTAAAGGAGCGGATTGCTTCTGCAGGCGGAAGTGCTACCGATTGCAGCGTGTTTTTCAAAACAGCAATGGTATCCCTTGGTAAACTTATTCGTGAGGAGAAAATTCAAGATGGGCAAAAGGCTGAATCTGTTTTACCCGAACTAGCAGCACTGCATTTTGCACAATGGAGTAAAGAACGCAGCGAGAGCCAGGAGATTGAAGACGAAGCGCCCGTGAATGATCCGGAGCTCACAGTTTCCGAAGAAGAACTCCGTCTTACCCGAAATCATATTTTCGTTTGGAATCAACTGGAGGAAGTGCCAGAGGAGGAACGCACTGCATTCGAAGCCTGGATTGTTGCCGATCCGGAAACCCGGGCTGAGTTACCTTCCCCTGATTTTGAATACTACAGTACCCTGTTTCATTTTGGTGGACGAGCGCCTGGTGAATGGCCGGATTGGTTGGAAGCAGCAATTCGGGATTCCGAGGGTCGTGCATTGTGGGCTGCTGCTGAACTTGCAGAAGAAGAAACGCAACGTGTTCCGGTTCCGGAGTCACGGGCCAACAAGATTATCCGAAATGTTTTTATAGTCAGCATTCTTGGGTTTGTCCTGTACAACGGGGTATCCTACTTACTCAAACCAAAGGTTCCGGCAGAAGTATTTGAAGACAATTTTGCCCCACCCAAAAGTTTGTTGACAGATGCAGCCAAGCGGTTTGAAACCGAGCAATCAGACTCTCTTTTCGAATTGCGGCAACGGTGTTCTGAACTGCTGCACGAAGCGGATGTGTATTACAGCAAAGGGGAGTACAGCGAAGCTCAGGACCCCTTGCTCCTGCTGACCATGGATGAGAACTCTGTGTGCCAATCTGATGGCTATTTTTATTTGGGAATTATTCGCCTTCAAATGGATGATCCGGGACTGGCACTGCAATGCTTTTCTAAAATTGAGGACATCGAAGCATTTGGGGAAGATATTTACTGGTATCAGGCCCTTTGTTTCGTCAAACTTGCCGAGCACAATCCAGACTTGCGGGACCGCGCAGCGCGTGCCGTCGAACGCTTTCTGTCAAATACCCGCGATGAAAAACGGCGGGCCCTTGCAGAGGAAATGTTCGAAGATCTAAGTAAGTAATGCACGTTAATTCCTGCATACCTCTATGTTTTTCCGTTCAATTTTGAAAACCGATCCATGGAACTCATAAAAAAATATTTTCCCGATCTGACGGAGGAAATGTTGGACCAGTTGGGCCAACTCCCGGAACTGTACAAAGAATGGAACAGCAAGATCAATGTCATTTCCCGTACGGATATTGAAAACCTGGAAGAGCGGCACATTCTGCACTCACTGGTTATTGCTCTGATTATCGATTTTAAGCCCGGAGCCAAGGTGCTCGATCTGGGAACCGGAGGAGGCTTTCCCGGAATTCCATTGGCAATTATTTTTCCGGAAACGAAGTTTCGACTGATCGATGGAACCGGCAAAAAAATTCGGGTTGTTCAGGAAATCTGCGCAGCATTGGGGCTCACCAATGTGGAAGCCACACAAATCCGCGCGGAGGAATTGAAACCAGCCAAGAGTTTTGATTTTGTTGTAACCCGTGCCGTTGCAACCCTGGATAAACTTCTCCCCTGGTGTCAGCGTTTGCTGCACGACAAGCACAGCCATATTTACCCAAACGGGATATTTGCGCTTAAAGGCGGTAATTTGCGCGCAGAAATAAAATCGCTCCCCGGGAAAGGGAGCGATTATGTAGAGGTTTTTCCAATCAGCGATTTTTTTGAGGAAGAGTTTTTCGAGGAGAAATCCATCGTGTACGTGCAGGGCTAAAACGCCTGCACTATTGACTGTCGAATTGGTGCAATTTGTACCGCTGAATTACCCGAATGAGTTTTTCTGCGTAGGTTTTATCGGTTGCATAGCCCACCTGCTTCAGCCCATATGCCCACTTTTTGTAATCACGACCGTGCTTTTTAAGTTTCTTATACCGGCCACTGGAAATCATAATGCTGTGCGCACGCCAGCTCTCCCAGGCATTGTCGTACTTCCGGAAAAAATCCTTGTGCGAATCATCCGTGTGGTTGGAGCAGTGCCCTTTTTTACAATTTTTTGCGAAGCACTTCATCCCAAAATGGTTGTTGTTGGCAACGGCTAACTTGCTCCGGCCGGCCTGACTTTCTATGAGGCCCTGAGCCAGGCTTATGCTTGCCGGGACACCGTATTTGTGCATCTCCGTTATGGCAATTTTGTGAAACCGGGTGATGTAAGCCCGGGTTTGTGCATCCGCTTTTTCCAAGCCCTTCAAGCCTATCGGTGCAGCGCTTTTTGAAGGCGCGGGAGCAGTCTTGGCCGCAGGGGCACTCGTTTTAACTGGCTTAATGGATTTACTTCGATCCGGAATATTCGCAACCGGTTGCTCGGTGCTGGAAGTAAGTATGCTCTTGCCTTCCAGACTCATTTCACCCGGAACAGAAGCCTGAGATTCTCGTTGGGTGTTCAACAGGCTGTAGGCTACAATCGCAAGGGTGCTGAATTTAAGCAGGGATGACCTGCTCAATAAGATGCTGGAAGTACTCTGAATTCTGAATTTCAGACTGATCCAACTCCTGCGCAACCGAATCCAGATTTGCCGGAATAAAATGTCTAAGGGTAAGTCTTCCGCTGTACGCGATCGCGCGGCAGACAGCGGCTCCAGACTCATCTGTCTGGTTCGTTTTTTTGTATGTGTTTTACCTGAGGTGCTGTATCCTGCTGCTTCTGATTCGAAATGCCATTTTGATTGTCCCATGACGTTTCAATTTTGTGGTAAAAAAATAGGCGGTTGTCCTGTTTGGGGTTAAGAGCAGAAGCTTTTTTCTTTTCCCCTGAAACCGAAAGCAAATATAAAACAAATAGTTTTTAAAATACAAACAAAGTGTTTTAAATAAATTTTGATAGTCTTGTAAGGTTTTGATATATAATTTGTTGTGTTGTTTTATTTTTTTGTTTCAAAGTAATTTTTCTGAATAGATCCATGCTGATTGCTGGTGTCAGGCCATCCATCAAATGTTAAGATGAACTTAAAACTGGGAATACCTTGCATCCTTTTTAAGGGTTTTTGTCCCATATAAGCAGCGTTTCGAGAATGCTTGCCGTTGTTATAGGACTGTTAGAAGCATTTGGAAAGACGCTATTTAGTGTTTACATTGTAACGGAAACCCGACTATGGATTTCGCAATTAACTTGGAAAGGGCAGAACATCAATTCATCGCCGCACTGGTTCGCCAGGAGCGCTGGGCTCAACAGCAATTGTACGAAGAGTACTATGGCAAGATGATGGGGGTATGCCTGCGGTATGCCGGCTCCCGGGATGAAGCCCTGGATCTGCTCCACGAAGGATTTATTAAAGTCTTTCAAAACATCGGCAAATACAAGGTAGGTACATCCCTGTCGGCCTGGATTCGGACCATCGTGGTCAATACCTGTATTGATTACTACCGAAAAGCCGTACGTCGCCGTACAGACGACATCGAGGAGGCCCGCTACCTGTCTGGTGATGACCCCGATGCCCTGAGCCACCTCACTGAAAAAGAAATACTCGGTGCTGTACAGGAACTTTCCCCGGCATATCGTGCAGTGTTTAACCTGTACGTGGTGGAAGGCTACTCACATAAAGAAATTGCCGACGCACTCGATATTACAGAAAGTACCTCCAGAAGCAACCTCGTGAAAGCCCGCATTAAACTAAAAGAATATTTCACCCTCAATCGAATGCATTTTGGCATTCGACAGGAACGAGAAAAATAACGGGATAAACTGCTTACGAGCCATGAATAAGCACTCATTTGATGAACAACTCCGAAAGACGCTGCAAGATCTTGAAGCGCCTTACGACCCCACATCCTGGGATTTGTTGCAGCAAAAAATGGACGCTCCCTTTAGCGAGGAAGAGCCCCAGGCTGTAGCGGATGTGGATAAGGCTGTTTTTCATTCACTCGATCGCATGGAAGTTCCATTCCATGCGGCCGACTGGAGCCTGTTTGAGTCCAAACTCAATGGGAAAAAACGCCGTCGCAAGGTATTTTGGATGAAATTCTCTGAAGCGGCCGCAGTGCTTTTGCTGCTGTTTGGCTTTGATGCCATGAGCGACTATTCAAATGGCCGCCCCATCAAGCGTTTGCACCCCGAGCAACCCATTGCCATGGCTCAGGCAGGGGTTGGTATGGATGCAAACACCACTTCAAGCGCTGCAGGATATGCCTTGGCAACCGGAATAAACACCTCCTCTGCGTCCAAAGGCGCTGCATCCCGGCTCGAAGCACTTCCTTCCACTGATGTAAATGCCTTATTGGCTGTAAGCGAATACCTGACAATCCCGGCATTAAATAACCTCAATACGAATGGTTCTGAGGCAAGCCCGCTTGCTTCGCTTTCACAAAAACCACAAAAAGTGCTGCTTCATTCCGAGCGGATCGATCCAAGTCGCTCCATGGTAACAACCATTGCGCCCAGAAAAAGCAGTTGGTATGTACTGAATTACGGTGCAGCCGAGCAAAATCGCGTGCGTGTTGCCAATGCTACCCGGACACAATCGGGCTACGGCGCAGGTGTGGTTATTGGTTATAAAAATAAAAAATGGGGCCTCGAAGCGGGTGCAGGTTACTCCTTCAAATCCTATGAACCCAAAAGAGAAATTGAAATTTACGATGGCAGCGTTACCTCCGGATACTATGGGTTGGCACTTACCGGCGTGGAAGCTGAAATGTTGTCCATTCCCGCTCGTGTAACCCGACAGATCCTCAGCAAGCACAAAACCTCTGTTTCAGCCATTGCAGGTGTAACAACGCATCTGGTGACCCAAAAGACCTACCGCCACAAGCGGGTGTTCTTCCCGGGTAGCAGCCCTTCTGCTCAGCCGGGCTCTCCAGATCAGCAACCTCAATTGAAAAACGTTGCCAATGGAATTTTTGAAGGAGGAAGCCTGAAAGAAAACGCATATGCCACGGCCGATCTCGGCCTCCGTTTGGAGCAGCAAATCGGTGATCGGTTCAGTGCATTTATTGAGCCTTCCTACCGTCAGAACATCGGCGGAAAAGGCATTGGCCCACAGAATTTGGGCATCAGTACCCTGGCGATTACTGCCGGTATTATTACCCATTTGTAAACGACAAATTGCAATAAAAAAGGGGCTTGGATCATCGTGATCCAAGCCCCTTTTTTTAGAGATTGTTTGGGTTTTTACTTATTCCCCAAAAATCTCTTTGAGTTTCTCGCCCAACTGTTCTCCTCGCAGGTTGCGAGCAAGAATCTTGCCTTCACGGTCGACCAAAATAGTTGCCGGAATAGAGCGGATAGAGTACAGTTTGGCATGTTCGCTTTGCCAGCCTTTCAGGTCACTGATGTGATGCCAGGGAAGACCGTCTGCTGCGATGGCTTTTTTCCAGGCTATTGGTTCGCGGTCCAGGCTTACGCCCAGGATGTCAAATCCTTTGTCGTGGTATTTTTCATATACCTTTTTCACATTTGGGTTTTCACGGCGGCAGGGTCCGCACCAACTGGCCCAAAAGTCAATCAGCACCACATTTCCACGCATTTTATACAAAGAGTACATTTCACCTTCCGGCGTTTTGCCTTCCAGGTCCGGTGGGATCATTCCGATGGTTTGAACGCTTGCTTTGGATACTTCATAAGAAAGCCGGCTGATTTCTCCGCGATTGCTGTTGCTGTACGCTGCAAGGTATTGTTGGGAGAATTCGATGTACAAGGGCCCGTGTGATTTGAATCCGGTAATTGCTCCACCCAGTGCCATGCGGTGGCGGTTGCTGCCTGTCTGAAGTCCGTCCAGGTGCTTTTTACAATAATACCAGCGCGTTCATCAGAGCAATTGCGTTCAAACAATTTTGTTGTCAATTCTTCAAATGCATCGTAAACAAAGGGGTTGTTGTCGAATGCTGGATCGTTGAGTTTGACATTGTCGAAGTAATGCTCACCAAAATAGATGACCGGGCTATCGGGCACTTTTTTCATGGCAAAGGGACTTGGATGCACAAACAGCCCTGCAATTTGGTACAGCATGGTGTTTGTTTTTTTCAGCGAGTCCAAAAATTCCATTTTGGCATCCTGATTCTGCTTTGCGCGTTCGTACAAATCGGGAATTGGTCCGGAGGAATTTTCCTTCATTTCATTCAACATTGCCTCGTCGACATCGCTGAATTCCTGCAGTCTTGAAAGCGTTTTTTCCAGTCCGGTGTTTGCATCGGAACCCATGGTGCGGGCCTTATTCATAAACTTGGCATTCGCCCACAACACGACTACGTCCTCTTCTCCGAGAATGATTTTAGCCACGTTCAATTCACTAACACCCACGCCATAAATTTTCGCTGGGCCTTTGGGTAAGGTGAAAATGTATTTTTTATCTTCTGTCAAACCCGCCTTTTGAATTGGAACAGAGGCCAGGCCTTGCAGGTCGTACAAAATAACACTGTCCACATTCTGTGGTACGTCAAACAAGTTACACTCTAGCCGAACCGTTTTGTCCGGGGTTTGAATGCCCCAAAGCGTAGCTGGCAGCAAGAGTAGAAACAGGATTTTTTTCATAGCAAAGGTTGTATTTAAATGTTTGGTTGGCTAAAAGAACGTCAAATTAATACCCTTTAGCCTACCTGGATTTGAATTTACATGCAAAAATAACAAAATCGAACGGAGTGACAGAGATGTAAACAATTTACGATTGCCGACTACATGATATCCGATTGCCAAATGGATTTTTGATTTTTTATGGGTAATTATTTTTCATAACCAAATTCAACAAATCATCCTAGCCCCGTCAGGGGCGCCTCATCAAATCATCTATTATTCCAATAAACAAATAAACAAAGCCTCGCAGAAGCGGACTAAACAAGGCCCGCAGGGCCGAATAAACAAATCCCTGCTACTGTACCACCAACGTATCTGTGTGTGTATAGAACTCTATGATGCCCTCAGCAGGGGCACCTGCTGCCTGGCCTTTGATCAGTTTTTTGCGAACCAGGTAGAGTGTCCAGATGCCGGGCTCCAACTCGGATATTTTTGCAGCTGGGAATTCGATGATTGGAATGGGGTTGGTGCTGCGAAGCTCCATGTTTTTGGTTTGGTCACCTTTCAGGCTTTGCCAGAGAAAAACCAGCGTTTCTCCTGGTTGTAATGCCTGACCTTCCCAGCCGAAGTTATTTACCTGGTTGCGTTGGAGGGTGTCTGACTGGAATCCGTATTTGCGAATGGGGCTGATACTGAGATCAAACGAATACGATTCGTCGCTTTCCGGGTTCCGCCAGCTAAAGGTATTGGATTCGGAGAAGGGGCCCGAGTGATCCGCCCGGTAGCGCATGCCCTGGTAGGGCATTGGCTGCATTTCCTGCTTTCTGAAATAGATTCCACCAGGGATTTCAATTTCCTGTTTTTTTCCGTCTTTTCCAATGGTGCTCATGCTTGCCTCCGCCCGGTAGTTTTGTTCCTGCGCGAGGTAGCGAACATAAAAGGAATAGGATTGGTTGGGGGTATTGTCTGTTGCCGCACATGCAGCGAGAAAAAACAGGATAAAAAGTGTGTAAAAATGCTGTTTCATAGGGTATGCTGTCTGCTAGTTAATTTGTTTTTATTGAAAAATCCGGTTATGCCGTCATTCAACGGAACGGTGTTGCAAAGTTCTGACATGTTGGTAGAAACTGCAAATTCAGGGCTTTTGTTTTACCCATTCATGTGCATCATTCACATACTGAGAGTTACCTTTAGCTCAATGGCAGTGCGATGCCTATTTTTTACGCTATAAATTCGTTGTGTCGCTTTTATGAAAAAGGTGTTGATCACGGATGATTGTCATCCACTTTTGATTGAAGAATTGGGCCTGCTGGGCTTTGAATGTGTCTATGTGCCAAAGATTTCCTACGAGGAAACGCTGGATCAAATCCCGGAGTATTCCGGATTGATTATCAACAGCAAAATCCTGGTGAACAAGGACTTTATCGACCGGGCAGAGAAACTGGAATTTGTAGGGCGACTGGGTTCCGGGATGGAGATTGTTGACAGGGACTATGCAGCCAAACGAGGCGTTGCGGTTTTTAGTAGTCCGGAAGGCAATTGCAATGCGGTAGCAGAACAGGCGCTGGGCATGTTGCTCGCACTCGCTACCAAGTTATTAAAGGGCGATCCGGAGGTACGCGAAAACGATTGGCGAAGAGAAGAAAATCGAGGATTTGAAATCATGGGGCGAACGATAGGCATTGTGGGGTTTGGGCATACTGGCTCGCAGTTTGCCAAAAAACTGTCCGGAATGGGGATGCGGGTCTTGGCTCATGATAAATACAAAAGTGGATTTGCAGAATCCCACCCATGGGTAGAGGAAGTGAGCAAAGAAACCATTATGCAGGAGGCGGAAATCATCAGTTTGCACCTGCCACTTAATCCGGAGACCAAACACTATGTAGATGCCGGTTTTATTGCCGATTGCCGCCATCCATTCATTTTAATCAATACCTCCCGTGGAAATTGTGTGGATACTCCGGCCTTGATATCCGGTCTGGAGTCCGGAAAAATTACCGGAGCTTGTTTGGATGTTTTTGAAAACGAAAAAACGGCGACCTATACCGAAGAGGAATTGCGCATGTATTATGCGCTGCATCAATATAAAAACACGGTGTTTATGCCACATGTTGCTGGCTGGACCCACGAATCAAAAGAGCGCCTGGCCAGGGTGCTTATAGAAAAAATCAGTGCACATCTGAGTTAGCGTTCAGGTGCGCACAAAAACCAAAATACCATGCGCACCGCTACACACATACTCATTGTTCTGCTCCTGTTGGGGGCATGGGATGTTGGTGCACACCTGCCGACAACTAGAAGTTCCGCTGCAAAAAATGAACGGAACGTTACATTTCGTAACCAATGTACCAGTTCGACCTCACAGATAGACTTGGCTGTCAATAATGTGCGTGCGCGTTTGTTGGGTGGTGGTGATTGTTGGTGGAGTGAGGCAGGTGGGCGATATATAGTGCCAAAAGTGAATACGCTGGCAGGTGAAAAGGAAGTTTCTTCACTCTCTGGTGGAGGAGTCTGGATTGGAGGGCTTGACCCTGCGGGAAACTTGAAAATTGCCGCTCAAGAAAACCCGCGATTGGACTCAACAGATTTTTGGCCCGGCCCCTTGAATTATCTAGGAACAACAGAGCAGTTTACTTGTGCGAACTGGGATCGGCATTTTCGTGTCACCTCAGAAGAAATTAGAGAACACCTTATGAACTTAAGTGCTGGCAATCTAAATGCAAGTGATATACCAGAAGGTGTAAAAGGTTGGCCAGCCAGAGGGAATCCCTTTTTTAATGAAATGTGGGGCTTTGATTTGCCTTTTACTAACCAGGCCCTTGCCGGTTTTTATGATGCAGATGATGATGGAAATTACAACCCATTAAATGGTGATTTCCCTGCAGTGGAAATCAGGGGCGGTAACTTTGATAGGTATCCAGATGAGATTATTTTTTGGATTTACAATGATGAGGGTGGTGGAAATAACCACTCGGCTTCTCAGGCTGCGCCAATTCATATGGAAATCCAGGCACAGGCATTTGCTTTTGCTACATTGGATGAATTGAATGATGCGACATTTATCCGGTACAAACTAATAAACCGCGCTACCGAACGCATTGATTCTTGTTATATGGCTTTTTGGGCTGATCCAGAATTAGGGTGTCCATACGATGACTACATAGGAGTCGACACATCAAAGGGGCTGATGTATGTGTACAATCAAGATGCAATTGATGGTCTAACGGGCTGCTTCTGCTCCAATATAAATACCTACTGTGAAGATGTTCCAATTTTAGGCATTGATTTTCTGCGTGGGCCTCTGGATACATTTGGAGAGGAGTTATTAATGAGTTCGTTTGTTTATTATTTTCAACCAGGTATAGGTGACCCACCTGCAGGGATGACGCGGCCTTGGTATCCCAACGAATACTACAATTATTTGACGGGGTCCTGGCGTGATGGGACACCGCTTACATATGACAACTCAGGATATGCCCCACAAGATCCAAATGCAGTAAAAACTAAATTTGCTTTTTCTTCGCCGCCCAATGATGCAATGGGGTGGTCTATGTGTAATGATTTACAATTAGGGCATGATGTGGCTACACTTCAGACTGCAGGGCCCTTCACACTTTTACCGGGTGCTGTAAATGAATTAATTGTTGGTATCCCCTGGGTTAAGGAGGCGGATTACCCCTGCCCCGATCTGGAATACCTGTTTCGGGCAGACAAACGGGTGCAGGCCTTGTTTGACGGAATTATTGAGCCTATAATTGGCCCAAATCCACCACAAGCCGATTGGGTCGAACTCAACCAGGAGCTTATACTAGTGCTTTCAAATGATTCGCTTTCCAACAATTTTGAGGAGTCTTACCGTATAATTGATTTCATGGCTCCGGATGCCATTGCAAATAGTCCAGACCCAGAGATCCAATCAACTGCTGCCTATACCTTTGAAGGCTATCAAATCTATCAACTAGCCAATCCCGATGTGCGCTGGACCGATTTTAACGATCCGGAAAAAGCCCGAATGGTGGCTACCGTGGATAAGAAAAATGGCGTCGAAAAAATATACAACTGGGAGGCAATCCGTGATGAAGTAAGCGGAGAACTGCTCTATGTTCCAGAACTGCGTGCGGAAGGAACCGACTCGGGCATCCGACACACCTTCCAAATTACCGACGATAAATTCGCAACAGGCAACGACAAGCGCCTGATCAACCATAAGCGGTACTATTATTCCGTGGTGGCCTATGCACACAACAACTATGCTGATTTTGATCCATTGGCAGCGCATCCTACCGGACAGCAGATGCCTTATCAGGCTGACGGGAGGTATGTTCCGGTGTATACTGTCATTCCCCGCCCGGAAGTCGATCAGGTTTTGAATGCAGCCTATGGCGATGGGGTTGAGGTGCTTCGCATGGAAGGACAGGGTGTGGGGAATCATTTTGTTGAACTCACTCCGGAATCACGGAACGCTGCGCTTGCTCCTGATTTTGATGGCGTATTGACCTACAAGCCGGGCCGCGGCCCAATTGGAGTTGCCATCTTCAATCCGTTTGAAGTGCAAGATGGTTTGTTTGAACTGCGGATTGTCGACCAGAATACATCCGATACCAAATTGGAGAAGGATGCCTGGTGGGAACTGTACAGCCCCAACACCGGCGAACTCATCGCATCTGAGCGGAGTATTGCCGAGATCAATGAGCAAATCATGCCGCAGTTTGGTTTTGCCATAACAATCTACCAAACGGGCGATGCAGGTGATTATACTCCCCAATTGGAGTTTCCCAATTTGCCTGGGATTTCCCCGGGAAAAAGCAATGGAGGAATCGGTGCAGAAATTCAATTTGCCGACCCCAATGCAGCCTGGCTTACCGGGCATGCAGATGACCCCTCAGGAGTATTTCATTTTGTAAAAACACGACCTTTTGAAGTGGATGAGCGGATGGATCCCTATCGGGGTTTGAGCGAGTTGGGCGATGGCTGGTTTGTGCCCTATGCGCTGGCCGATTGGCGGCTGGATACCAGTCAACTGGAGGATCGGATGATTACCCCGGCCTACACTGCCAAAAAAGACAGCTCGTTTTACAATGCGCAGTTTATGGGCACAAGTACCAATTTCATTGTGTCTTCCAGCCGGTTTAAAAAACTGAATGCCCTGCGAAATGTCGATATCGTGTTGACTAAGGATAAAAGTTTGTGGAGCCGTTGTGTGGTGGTGGAGACAGCATCCGCCTACTGGACCTCGGATGAGTACCTGCCCAAGGACCCGGATTTAATGACCGAAAACCCGGTGGGTGCACGCCGTGAAATGTTTGATGTGCGTTATGCTCCCTCCGTTGGTAAGGACGATCTGGATGGCGACGGTTTGCCCGATCCGGACCATGCTGTGGACCAAAACGGGAGTCCACAAATGGGCATGGGCTGGTTCCCCGGCTACGCCTTGGATGTGGAAACAGGTGAGCGACTCAATGTGTTTTTTGGGGAAAACTCGTGTTATCACTCGGGCCTCAACCCGGAATATACCGGCAGGGATATGCTGTGGAACCCGACCGACCAAGAACTTCGCGGCGCCTATTACACGGATTATTACGATCTGGTATTGGGCGGGCAACATTGGGTGTATGTAATGAACACGCCATACGATTCTTGCCAAGCCATCGCATATCAGTTGACACCTGAGAATCATTCCGACCCTGCGATGGCTAAAGGCGGTGCGATCAGTAAAATAGGATGGACGGGGATGCTGCAACTGGCAGATGGATACAGGATGGAGTCTTTAGCCAATGGCTTGATTCCCAATGAAGTGGTTATCAGTCTTCGGGTAGACAATCCGTATCAAACGAGTCGGAAGACCAGTTCCGCTTCCTCGACGGACCACCCAAGGTATCAGATACGCATTGATGGAAAAGCGCCAACGGGTTTGGATGATTTGGCAGTTTCGAACGCCTTGGATTCCATCAAAATGGTGCCCAATCCGTACTATGGATTTTCGCAGTATGAAACTTCGGCAAACAGCGGATCGGTAAAAATTACTAATTTACCAGCGAAGTGCATTGTGAGTATCTATACACTGGATGGAAAGTTCATACGCCAGTTTAAGCGGGATGAACAGTATCAGGCTTATCAGCAAATCTCGCCGGCACTGGAGTGGGATTTGAAAAACAGTTACGGTGCTGACGTTGCGAGTGGGGTGTATCTCATCCATGTTCAGGCTCCGGGGATGGGTGAGCGGACCTTGAAATGGTTTGGAGTGACGCGGGCTTTTGAACCGATCCGTCTGGAATAGATACAGGCTGGCTGGACTATGCTTAAGATCTTTGCTTGGTTTTATGGCAAAAACATGACAGTTGAACGGGAACGTAGGTTTAAAATTCGTTGTTTGTGTTTTATGTTATTTTATGTTTTGATTAACACTTGCTTTTAGGTATAATTTATTTTGAAAAATAAAAAACAAAAAATTTAATTCTTTTATCTTGTTTTTAGGTTGCTGCGAATGATTTGGGAGGTTTTGGTTGGAAAAAATATTGGTTTTTTCCGTTTTCAATGCGGTAAAAAAAGCTGAGTAAAAGGATGAAAAAACAATAAAAAAACATGTGGGGACTATGTGGGGGGATGCCGGGAGCAAGCAAAGATTTGCTGTTTACTCGTTTGGCTCAAATTTCCACCCGGGTTCTCAATTTATGATCGGTTCTTAATATTGCATTCGTTATATTTTGACAATACCGGTATATTCTTAAAAAATACATGGTTTAGTGCTGTCAATTTTGCTATCATTGCAGCCCAAAGCCATTCCAAATTAACTACTAAATCAATCATTCTACTTGTACGTAGCTAATTAATCGCTATTATTCTATGGTACGTTCTTTACTTTTAACATTCGCGTTGCTATTTAGTGTGAGCGCTCTTGTTGCCCAGTCTACCACTGTTTTGCAGGGGAAGGTGGCCGACGACAAAGGCGAGGCATTGATCGGAGCAACAGTCAAGGTGCTGAATGGTACTGATGTAGTACGTGGTGCTATTTCAGACTATGACGGCAACTACCGTATTACCCTCGATCCGGGTACATACGATGTGGAAGTCTCATACACGGGATTTTCAACTCAGCGGACTTCCGGCGTGAAGGTGCTTTACGGCAAACTCAACAGCCTGGACATTGAAATGTCTGCAACGGTACTGAATGAGGTGGTCATTAAGGAGTTTAAGGTTGCCCTGATTGAACAGGACAATACTTCTACCGGACAGACCCTCACATCAGACCAAATTAAAAACCTGCCTACCCGTAGTGTAAACGCTATTGTGGCCACCACAGCAGGTACTTCTTCCATCGACGGAGGAGCCATCAACATCAAAGGTTCGCGTTCGAATGCGACCAACTATTACATTGATGGTATCCGCGTTTCAGGTTCAACACCACCTGTTCAGGACATTGAGCAGCTGCAGGTTGTAACCGGTGGTTTGGGTGCTGAATACGGTGACGTAACGGGTGGTGTAATCTCTGTCGTAACCAAAGGCCCGGCCTCTGAGTACCATGGAGCGGTTGAAGTGGAAAACTCACATGGCCTCGACCAGTTTGGCTGGTTGCTGACTCAAGCCAACGTGAGCGGTCCATTGATCAAGCGTACCCGTGCTGACGGCAGTAAGGAAACCATGTTGGGCTTCCGCCTTTCCGGTCAGTACCTTACTCAAAAAGACGATGGTCCACCTGCCGTTCCGGTTTACCGTGCGAAAGACGATGTGCTGGCAAATGTAGCTGCACACCCATTGACACTGATCAATGGCAACATCGTATCTACTGCTGAAACACTGACCAACGACAGTGTGGATGTTTTGAAAGCGCGTCCATTTGAAGACCGCCGTGACATCGACGTAACCGGTAAACTGGACTTCCGTGTAAACCGCAACATCGACCTGAGCATCACTGGTACATACAAAGATGTACAGAACCAGTTTACTCCGGGTGGATGGCGTTTGCTGAATGCTCAAAACAACCCAACTGCGTACGACAAGCGTTACCGCGGTATTTTCCGTTTCCGTCACCGTTTGGGCAATCCAGACAAGGAAGCAGAAAACAATGCCAACAACCGCGTTGCAATTTCCAATGCACGCTACCAGTTGCAGTTTGGATTTGATCGCGGCCTTTCTGAAGATTATGATCCAAGACACCAGGACCGCTTGTTTGATTACGGCTATGTTGGCCGTTTTGGATTTGACTATGAGCCATTTGGTGGCCCAAGTCCACGTGGTTTGATCGAGCAGATTGACGTACGTGAAGTATTCACCGGCTTCCAGGCAGGGTATGTAGATCAGTCTGGCAATGTTGTGACTCCAAACCCAGGTTTGGTTCCTTACAATGAGTTTGCAAACGACGAATTCTACTTTACACACCTTGCACGGAATGGCGCCTTGTCAGGTGCTTACAACAACATTTGGTCTGGAATGCACTCCAATGTTGGTTTGGTGTACAACAACTTTGACAAAAGTCAATCGGACATTATTACCATCATGGCTTCCAGCAGTTTTGACCTGAAGTTGGGTAAGACCGGAACGCACAGCTTCCAGTTTGGTCTGATCAACGAGCAGCGAGTACAGCGGAATTATGAACTTTCGCCCTTTGGCTTGTGGAACTACATGGAGCAGGCTGTAAACCAGCACTTCAATGGACTTGATACTACCATGCAAATTGGTAAGTACTGGGATCCTTTCTGGTCTCCTCAGATTGGTGACTCATTGGCAATGTTTGCAAATGCAACGGTTGATCTTCCTGATAACAAATTTTACCGCGAGGTGCGGAATGCTCTGGGTATTCCTCTCAATGAATATGTAAACGTACACGAACTGCGTCCTGACCAACTCAGCCTGGCAATGTTCTCTCCACGGGAATTGACCGAGCAGCAGTTTGTTAATTACTACGGATACGATTATTTGGGCAACCAATTGGAACAAGGCGTTACGTTCAACGACTTCTTTACAACAAAAGATGCCGATGGAGTGCGCACCTTCCCGGTTGCTGCCTTGCAGCCATTGTACCAGGGGGCTTACCTGAAAGACAAGTTTACGTTCAATAAAATGATCTTTAGCTTGGGTGTACGTGTTGAACGTTTTGACCTGAACACTAAAGTGTTGCGCGACCAGTACTCTCTGTATGAAGTAATGGGTGCAGGACAGGCACATGCTTCTGTACCTGGTTTGGGTAACAAGCCAAGCAACATCGGAGACGACTACAAAGTATATGTGGAAAGCGAAAGCAATCCGGTTGTAACCGCTTACCGGAATGGAGATACCTGGTATTTCCCTAACGGAACACAGGCAAACGACGGTAATCTGGTATTCGGTGGTGGTGTGGTAAATCCACTCTTGCTGGATCCGATTTCAGGCGGCGATATTTACGATGAGAACTTCAATCCAAACTCTTCGTTTGAAGATTATACGCCACAAGTAAACTGGCTCCCACGTTTGGCATTCTCTTTCCCGATTTCGGAAGAGGCCAACTTCTTTGCACACTACGACGTACTGGTTCAGCGTCCGCCAAGCAACTGGGAGGTTACTCCACTGAACTACCTGTACTTCTACACACCTGGTCGTACTCCGGAAAACAATGCGAACCTCCTTCCGGAGCGTGTTGTGGATTACGAAGTAGGTTTCCAGCAGAAATTGAATCAGAACTCTGCGTTGAAACTCTCTGCTTACTACCGGGAATTGCGCGACATGATCCAGTCTCGTACCATTCTGTACGTTCCGACCATCGGTCGTTACAATACCTTTGGAAACATTGACTTTGGTACTGTAAAAGGATTCACTGTTCAGTATGATCTGCGTCGTGTACAAAATGCAGAATTCCGTCTTGCATACACACTTCAGTTTGCTGATGGTACCGGTTCTGATGCAACTTCACAGCGTGGTCTGACCACTCGTGGTAACATTCGTACCCTGTACCCATTGAGCTTCGACGAGCGCCACAACATTCAGGGTATCCTGGATTACCGTTTCGCTTCCGGCGATGCATACAATGGCCCACGTGTTAATGGAGCGGACATCCTTTCAAACTTTGGTGTGAACCTCCAGTTCAATGCTGTTTCCGGCCGTCCATATACTTCAACCTTGCGTCCAACACGTTTTGGTGGTATTGGTACAGTTGGGTCTATCAACGGAAACCGTCTTCCATGGCGTTTCAATGTAAACCTCCGTGTTGACAAATCATTCCGTCTGACAGAAGCTGGCAAGCGCCCATTGAACCTGAATGTATACTTCCGTGTATCCAACTTGTTGAACACGAAGAACATCACGGGTGTTTACTCTTACTCTGGTTCACCATCTGACGACGGTTACCTGGCAACTGCTGAAGGCCAAACCCTGGTTCAGGGTGTAGTTGATCAGGGTAAGAATCCGGATGCTTACCTTGCTTCTTACAGCTGGGTGATGCAAACTGCAGGATTCTTCACCTTGCCACGTCGTTTGTATGCGGGTGCTGTGTTTGAATTCTAATTCTTGGATGATTTAACCCGAACGGGATGAAGCGGCCCCGGGCCGCTTCATTTTGTACAAAGAATAAATACAATTCGAAGCAGGTCAACGTATCTGCTTCTCAACAATTAAAATAACAATACTATGCGTATTTTTAAATTCATAATGGTGGCCTTGTTTGCTTTGGGTACCTGGAGTGCGTCTGCACACATTCCAGAATATATCCGGAAGCAATCCAAAATGGTCAACAAAGCAAAATACCGCGGTGTTTGTTCGAACTCTACTTCTCAGATTGATCAGAGTATCAACAACGTGCGGGCACGCCTTTTGGGTGGTGGTGATTGCTGGTGGGATTTTTCCGATGGGCGTTACATCGTACCAAAAGTAGACCCAAGTTCAGGGCAGCGTGAGGTGTCTTCTATTTTCGCCGGTTCTGTATGGATTGGTGGTGTGGACCCTGCAGGCAACCTGAAAATTGCTGCTCAGGATTACCGGAACGACGGTCGGAACGACTTCTGGCCTGGTCCGCTTACTGAATTGGGTGTAACAGATGAATTTACCTGTGATAACTGGGACCGTCACTTCCGTGTGATTGGCGATGAAATTCGCGAGCACTTGCGGAACATCGCTAACGGAAACCTCAGCCCGGATGCAATCCCACGTGGTGTAAAAGGCTGGCCTGGTCGTGGAAACCCATACTTCGTGGATGTTTGGGGCTTCGACCTTCCATTTACTACACAGGCATTGGCTGGTTTTTACGATGCGGATGACAACGGCAACTACGACCCATTGAAAGGTGACTACCCTTCTATTGAGATTCGTGGGTGTCCTTTGGATCGCTACCCGGACGAAATGATCTTCTGGATTTATAACGACGAAGGTTCTGGTCAGGTACACGCACGTACTCAGGGGGCTCCAATTCAAATGGAGGTACAGGTACAGGCGTTTGGTTATACTACCAACGATGAATTGAACGACATGACATTCCAACGCTACAAGCTCATTAACCGGGCTACGGAGCGTATCGACTCATGCTTCTTCTCCATGTGGATTGACCCGGATTTGGGTTGCCACCTGGACGACTATATTGGTTGTGATACAACCAAAGACCTTATGTATGTATACAACCAGGATAACCAGGATGGTGACCCGGGTTGTGCATGTGGTGACGTAGCAACTTACTGTGATAATATTCCGATTCTTGGTGTGGATTACTTCCGCGGGCCATTGGATACCTTTGGTGAAGAGCTCGGAATGAACTCCTTTATGTACTACAACAATGGTGGTATTGGTACGCCTCCAGCAGGTACTGCTGACCCGGGTGCTCCAAACGAGTATTACAACTACATCACTGGTACCTGGCGTGACGGTACACCCCTTTCTGTTGGTGGCTCCGGATATGCTCCACAGGATCCAAATGCAGTAACTACCCGTTATGCACTGCCAGATGCGCCTAACTCTGCAACAGGTTGGTCTATGTGTACTGCAGGTTTGCCATTCGGTGACCGCCGTACCCTACAGGCTTCTGGTCCGTTTACCTTGAAGCCTGGTGCTGTAAACGAATTGATCATTGGTATTCCATGGGTACCAGACATTACATACCCATGTCCGGATCTGGAAGGTCTGTTCCGTGCAGACAAATTGGCTCAGGGCTTGTTCGACAACTGTTTTGAGTTGTTGGATGGACCGGATGCTCCAGATGTTAGCTGGTTGGAAATGAATCAGGAAGTAATTGCTATTTTGGCAAATGACTCCCTTTCCAACAACTATGCAGAGGGTTATACCCAGCAGGATTTCCTCGCGCCTGATGATATCAAGTTTAATCCTGATCCAGCAATTGTCGCTACAGCAGATTATAAGTTTGAGGGATACCGCATCTATCAATTGGCTTCTCCAAACGTATCTGCAGCAGATTACACCGATACTGAAAAAGCACGTATCGTTGCTGAGGTGGATTTGAAAAACGGTATCCAGAAAATTTACAACTGGATTGAAGAGCGTGATCCCAATACCAACGATGTACTGTTCTACCCTGAACTTCAGGTAGAAGGTGTTGACTCGGGTATCAAGCGTACCTTCAGTGTGAAAGACGATAAGTTCGCAGCCGGTAACGACAAGCGACTCATCAACCACAAGAAGTACTATTTCTCTGTGATTGCATACGCGTACAACAACTACGAAACGTTTGATCCATTGGCTCGCCCGGTTGTTGGACAACAGCGTCCATACCTGGTAGGTCGTAAGAACATCCAGATTTATACCGTAATTCCTCGTCCAATCGTTGATCAGTCACTCCAGTCCGCTTACGGTGACGGTGTAGAGATCACACGTATCCAGGGCCAGGGTGTAGGCAACAACTTCGTTGACCTCAAGCCTGAATCTCGTGATGCTGCTTTGGAACCAGGGTTTAATGGTGAACTGACTTACCGCGCAGGTCGCGGACCAATCTCCGTAACGATCTTCAATCCATTTGAAATCAAAGACGGTGACTACGAATTGAACTTTGTTGATAGCGACAACACCGATGATACCATCGATGACGACGCACATTGGGAACTCACTGAGGTGGCAACTGGAAACACCATTGCCTCTGAGCGTACCATTGCAGAAATCAACGAACAATTGATTGTTGATTACGGATTCTCCATCACCATTTTCCAAACGGGTGAGACAGGAAACTATACTCCGCACCTGGAAGCGCCAGACCTCTTCCCTGTAACACCGGGAGAAGCAAACGGTGGTATCGGTGCTGAAATCGAATATGACGATCCAGATGCACAGTGGTTGCTCGGATTCCCAGATCAGGACTTTGGTATTTTCCACTTTGTGAAAACCCGTGCATTTGAGGACGACGAACGACTCGATCCAAACCAGGGACTTAGCACTCTGGGTGATGGATGGTTTGTGCCTTATGCATTGGCTGACTGGCGGATCAACAACACCGAGCGTATGATCTCTCCGGCATGGACAGGTAAATCAATTGGTAACTTTGTTAACCAATCTGTAGTGGGTAGTGCCACATCATTGACTTCTCCAACCGGCCGTTTCCGCAAATTGAATGATTTGCGCAACGTAGACATCGTGCTTACCAGCGATAAGAGCAAGTGGAGCCGTTGTGTGGTTGTGGAAAGTGCCTCCGGCTACTGGACTGCCAGTGAATACCAGCCTAAAGACACTACACTCAGCACAGAAGGTGACGGAAACAAGGTGCGTGAAATGTTTGACGTACGTTATGGACTTTCTGTTGGAAAAGACGATAACGACGGTGACGGTCTCCCTGACCCAGACGGTGCAGTAGACCAGAATGGTGATCCGCTTCGTGGTATGGGTTGGTTCCCAGGATATGCAATTGACGTAGAGACCGGTGAGCGTTTGAATATCTTCTTTGGCGAAAACTCTTGTTACAAGAGCTCTCTGAATTCAAGATTCACCGGACGCGATATGCTTTGGAATCCAACCGACCAGATTCTGCGCGGCAACCAGTACTCAGATTACTTCGATCTGGTATTGGGTGGTCAGCACTGGGTGTATGTAATGAATACTCCATACGACTCGTGCGAAGCCCTCCGCTTGCGTCTTACTCCTGAGTACCACTCTAATAGCATTACTGCAAAGGTTTCTGAACTGCGTAATGTGAGCTGGGCTGGTATGGTTCAGTTGTTAGACGGATTCGAGATGTTGCCATTGCGTGATGGTCTGATTCCAAACGATGCAGTTATTAAGTTGCGTGTAGATAATCCATACCAGACTACCTACGATGCAGCAACAGATGACAATACAGCGCATCCAAAATACCTCCTCCGCATCGAAGGCCGTGAGTCCCTCGCATTGGAAGGTGTCCAGATTGACAATGCACTTGATTCTGTAAAAGTTGTTCCAAACCCATACTACGGATTCTCTCAATACGAGACTTCGCAGTTTACCAATACCGTAAAAATTACCAACCTGCCTGGTCAGTGTGTGGTAACTATTTACTCGCTGGATGGCAAGTTCATCCGCCAGTATCAACGGAATGAGGTATATGCTCCATACCAGCAGATTACCCCTGCATTGGAGTGGGATTTGAAAAACAATAAAGGTATTCCAGTTGCAAGTGGTGTGTATCTGATTAATGTGCAGGCGCCCGGAATGGGTGAGCGAACCATTAAGTGGTTCGGAATTGCACGACAATTTGATCCATCCGGATTGTAATGCCACCCCGTTTTGCAGGCGCCTGTACCAGCAGGTGCCTGCAAGCGGGAACTTTAACTACTAATTCAATCTACGTTATGAATAAATTATACCGTTTGCTGTTGCCTTGTTTCGGTCTGTTGATGCTCAATGTGAGCTGGGCAGGCAACCCTGACCGTCAGGGTGAAGCAGGTGCAAATCAGCTTCTGATCAACCCTTGGGCTCGCAGTGCAGGCTTACACTCCTTGAACACTTCCAGTGTTTCTGGTACAGACGCCTTGTTCCTGAACATCGCAGGCTTGTCCCGGATCAATAAAACTCAGATTCAGCTCGGCCACACCCGCTACCTTGAAGGTGCTGATATTGGTGTGAATGCACTGGGTCTGGGCCAAAAAGTTGGTAAAAACGGAGCATTTGGTTTGAGCCTCGTTGCTTTTGACCTGGGCGATTTTGACCTTACCACGGAAGATACACCGGAAGGCTCAGGAGCGACTTTTAGCCCGTCTTTTTTCAACCTTGGTATTTCGTACAGCCACTTGTTTGCAAACAAGGTGTCTGTTGGTGTAACTGCTAAATTTGTAACCGAGTCTATCTCCAACGCTGCTGCCAATGCACTTGCCATCGATGCTGGTGTTCAGTATGTATCTGGTGCAGATGATAACTTCAAGTTTGGTATTTCACTTCGGAACATTGGCTCCAAGATGCGCTTTACCGGTGAAGGTCTTTCTAAGTCTCGTCCAAACCCAGGACCGACTTTTGAATATTTGTTGACCTACACTGAGCGTTCTGCATCCTATGAATTGCCTTCACAGTTGAACATCGGTGCTTCTTACGATTGGTTGCTCGGAGGAGCAAGCCGCATTTCCCTTTTGGGTAACTTCTGCTCCAATGCATTCTCTCGCGACCAATACGGTTTGGGCCTCGAGTTTGAACTCAACAAGAACTTCGCGCTTCGCGTTGCATACAAAGATGAGTTTGACGTGAATGAGGTTGAAGCTACTCTGGACAATGGAATCAGTGCAGGTGTTTCTGTTGCATTCCCGTTGAAAGCCGGATCCAGCTTCCCACAGGTTGCACTGGATTATGGCTACCGGAATACAACAGTATTCAAAGGTATCCACAATATTGGATTGCGCATTGACTTGTAATTTGATAGTCTAGCAATAAGTGCAAAGGGCCGTGCGGATACATTTCGCACGGCCCTTTTTCTATCTGGTCATACATTTCTAAACCGGTTTTATCCTTCAGAAAGGAAGAGGAAATTAAGGGTAAGGTAGTGCTCCAGAAAATTCAATAATTAAGATTCCTGGCCATGGGTATTTACTTTTTTTGAAAAAAGACGTATTTTTGTCCTTCGTTTTAACCTTTACAGAAACGTTTCTATCATCTAGGTAGGGACGTTTCTGTTTTTTTCTGTCCAGGCCCCTGGTTATATGGGTGACATCATTCATGGTTGTTTCAGAGATAGTGTCTGCCTGGAAATTCATTTACAAACAAACAAATATTACAATATGGCGAATTACACGTATTTAACGCAGGCCGGTTATGACAAACTGCGTACGGAACTTGAAGAATTGAAGACCAAAGGTCGGGCTGAGGCTGCCTTCGCCATTGCAGAAGCCCGTGCCCAGGGAGATTTATCTGAAAATGCCGAATACGATGCGGCCAAAGATGCTCAGGGTATGCTGGAGTTGAAAATCAATGAGATTGAAACGGTACTTGCGAATGCCCGGGTAATTGACGAAAGCCTATTGGATGATTCCAAAGTGGCTATCCTCTCCAATGTAACCATCAAAAACCTCAAAACGGGGAAAGAAATGACCTATAAACTGGTATCGGAAACAGAAGCTGATGCCAAGGAGCGCAAAATCTCGGTGACTTCTCCGATTGGTCAGGGTTTGCTCGGTAAAGAAAAAGGAGAAAAAGTGGATATCACCACTCCCGGAGGATCTGTACAGTTTGAGGTGGTAAATATCACAGTAGGATAAACCGTTCAGGCAGACCGTATGTGAACATGTAACATTCGGTCTGCCTGCATTAAAAATACCAGAATTATGGCTTCTATTTTTTCTAAGATTGTTGCAGGGGAAATTCCTTGCTATAAAATAACAGAAACAGACGACTATCTGGCTTTTCTTGATATTCGTCCACAGGTGAAAGGCCATGCTCTGTGTATTCCTAAAAAAGAAACCAATTATATTTTTGATATGGAGGATGAGGAACTGGCCGGACTCATGGTATTTGCAAAAAAAGTTGCCAAAGCCATTGAAGCGGTTGTTCCCTGCGAGCGAATTGGAGTCGCTGTAGTCGGCCTTGAAGTGCCCCATACCCACATCCATCTGATGCCGATTCGTACGGTGTCCGACCTTGGTTTTAACCACGAGCCGGTACCAATGTCTTCCGACGAGTTCCAGGATCTGGCAGCGGCTATTGCTTCCAGCCTGTAAGGCATTGGCCAGCTTGGCAGAACGGGATGTCTCCGGTTTGAGATGAACGCCTGAGCCTGTCGGAATCACCGACAGGAAGATGTACTGAAAACAAGAATGCAAACTACCCGGTTATGCAGTATCCAATCAGGAATTTCTTTTTACCAGTCAGGTACGCTGCTCTCTGTCTTTTGACAGGGAGTATCATGCTTTTTTCCTGTAAAAGCGGCAATCAGTCCCCCCCGACACATGCCTCAGCCCTGCCCGTTGTCAATTCTAAACTCAATGGCCTTACGCTGGTCGCTCCTCCGGATAGTTTTTCGTCCAATCCCATGGTTCCAATAAAAGCGGTTGGTGCAAATTGGATAGCAGTAGTTCCATATGCATTTACCCGCCCGGGGCAGGCCAAAGTGCATTACAACTCCCACGGCCATCAGTGGTGGGGAGAACGTCCGGAAGGGGTTCTGGCCACAATTCGAACCGCTCATAAGTCGGGAGTAAAAGTTATGCTAAAACCGCAGGTCTGGATTCCCAGAGGCTGGACCGGAACCCTGGATTTTGATTCCAAAGCGGAGTGGGAAGCCTGGGAGGCAGATTATATGGCGTACGTGCTTCCGATGGCTCGGATGGCTGAAGAGGAGCATGTGGATTTGTTTTGCTTTGGAACAGAACTCCGTAATGCCATTTCAAACGCCCGGCGTATTGGCTGGGTCTGATTGACACCATCAGAACGGTCTATTCCGGTGATTTGGTATATTCTGCCAATTGGGACGATTGGGAACAGGTGCCTTTTTGGGATAAAATGGATTACATCGGACTCAGTGCATATTTCCCCTTGATGGATTCGGATACTCCCGTAGTGGATAGCTTGTGTAAGGCCTGGATGCCGGTTAAAAAGCGGCTGAAAAAATTTAGTCAGCAATATAACAAGCCCGTTTTATTTACTGAGTTTGGTTACCTGAGTGTAGATGGCTCTGGCGGTAAAACCTGGGAGCTGGAGAATGGGATCAAGCACCGTGCTGTTAACCAGAAAGCACAGGCAAATTGCCTGGATGCGCTTTTTCATTCCTACTATCCGGAAACCTGGTGGGCCGGAGGATTTCTCTGGAAATGGTTTCCCGAAATGAAAGGACATGAAGGTTACCCTGAGCGAGATTACACCCCTCAGGGAAAGATGGCCGAGTCGGTATTGGAAAAATGGTATCGGCAACCAATTGGGCTTGAAAAGTAAACACGCTTTAGAAGCATGTTTACTTTTCAATTTGCTTTAATAGGAAAGCAAGGCTTCCAGTTTCTCTCTCAATTGTTTGGTTGGCATGAAATTTTGCTCCAGTACAGAAGCAAATGGCACAGGAGTATCCAAGGCTGCTGCACGCATAATGGGTGCGTCCAGGTGCTCAAACAAATGCTCAGATATCCATGCAGACAGTTCGCCTCCGATTCCCCCAAACAAGGTGTCCTCGTGTAGCATCAATACCCGGCTGGTCTTTTGTACACTAGCCCGGATTGCATCATAATCAATGGGCGACAGGGTGCGAAGGTCTACAATGTCCGCATCCAGATTCATTTCCTCAGCGGCCTTCAGTGCCCAATGTACGCCCATGCCATAGGTAATGATACTCACCTCCTTGCCTTCCCGGACGGTTTGAGCCTTGCCCAACTCCAGGGTGTAATAGCCTTCGGGTACCGCACCGCTCACCGAGCGATACAATCCTTTGTGTTCAAAAAACAAAACGGGGTTGGGATCTGCCAACGCAGCGAGAAGAAGTCCTTTTGCGTCGTATGCAGAAGATGGGTACACAATCTTGAGGCCGGGTACATGTGTAAACCAGGCTTCATTACTTTGTGAATGGTATGGCCCTGCCGACATACCGCCGCCTGTTGGCATACGTACTACAACATCTGCATTTTGTCCCCAGCGCCAGTGCAGTTTTGCATAGTTGTTCACAATCTGGTTGAAGCCGCAGCTGACAAAATCTGCAAACTGCATCTCGACCATGCTCTTGTATCCCTTCAGACTTAGTCCCAAGCCAATACCCAAAATTGCACTTTCACAAAGTGGGGTATTGCGAACGCGGTCTTTTCCAAACGCATCTACAAAGCCTTCCGTAATTTTGAAAACCCCTCCGTACTCAGCGATATCCTGGCCCATCAGAACGAGTTCCGGGTGCTTTTTCATGCCTTCCTTCAGTCCATCCGAGATTGCATCCACAAAACGCAGTTCACGGGTTTGGGTAGCAGGAGCGACGAGTTCTTGTGGTGCCGGGGCATACAGGTCGCTGAGTTCAGTTTCTGTATCCGGAGTAGGGTCGGGCATTTCAAACATCTGCTCAACGGCAGTCAGAATTTCTTTTTTATACTGTTTGCGCTTTTCATCTATATCCGTTTGTGAGAGCACGCCCTGATCCAATAACCAGGCTTCGTAGTTGGTTAAGGGGTCTTTCTTAGCCCACAAGTCCATGAGTTCTTTTGGAACGTATTTGGTGCCGCTAGCCTCTTCATGCCCACGCATCCGGAAGGTTTTGCATTCGAGCAAAAAGGGTTCAGGATTTTCGCGCAGTTCGGTAGCTATTTTATGAATAGTCTGGTACACCTCCAGGATGTTATTGCCATCAATGGTTGCATACCGCATGCCATAGGCGCGACCACGTTCAGCCAGGCTTTCGCAGGCGTATTGTTCGTTGGTCGTGGTGCTCAGGCCGTAGCCGTTGTTTTCAATAATGAAAATAACGGGAAGTTTCCAAACAGAAGCGACGTTGAGGGCCTCGTGAAACTCACCCTGGCTGGTTGCGCCTTCACCGGTAAAAGCAAGGGAGACTTTTCCTTCTCCGCTGAGTTTGTGGGCCAGTCCCACGCCACCTGCCAGCGAAAGCTGAGGACCCAGATGGGAAATCATACCTACGATATGGTGCTCCATTGCTCCAAAATGGAAGGAACGGTCTCGTCCTTTGGTGTAACCATGTGGTTTCCCCTGCCATTGACAAAAAAGCCGATCGAGCGGCATTTGTCGGGCTGTAAATACACCCAGGTTGCGGTGCATGGTAAACATCAATTCATCGGAGTCTAGTGCACAGGTAGCACCGACAGAAATGGCTTCCTGACCAATACCGCTAAACCATTTGCTGATCCTTCCCTGGCGAAGGAGGTTGAGCATTTTTTCCTCTATCAATCGCGGAAGGAGCAATTGCTCGTACAAATGGATGAGGGTTTCTTTTTTAAATCCCTTTTTTGAGAATTTTATCTGAATAGCTGAATCTGACATGGTTGGGCTACGGGCTGTGTTGTAGGTATTTCAAAATTTTGTGCAAATGTCGTAGAATTTTACAAACAACTTCACTGTTTAAAAGGGAAGTTCTCGACAGAAATCCAATTTTTATACTGCAATAGAAACAGAGGGAGCATTTGGACTTAAAGCAAGATATAAAAAAGCCTGCGGCCAACCGGGCCGCAGGCTTTTAAGCGCTCTAAAATTCAGGCAGAGGGTGTTATTCAATAACGATTTTCCCAAAAAACAAATGCTTCCCATTCGAAATTCGATATGCATAAATGCCCGGTGACCAGCCCTCAGTAGGAATCTGAGATGTGCCCTGGATGCTGGATATAAAGATTCGGTGGCCACTTGAATTAAACAGGTAAAAATCAAATTGCGCATCGCTGTCAATTGTTACCTGGAATGCTTGTCCGGACGCAACCGGATTTGGAGCAACAACTACTCGTGGTGCATTGATTCGGTTGTCGATTGTCCGCATTGGACTGATTTGAGTGCTTCCGTCAAAATCATGGGTTAGCAATCGGTAGTAGGACCTGCCGCTCAGCGGTTTGGTATCTGTGTACTGGTATCGGTTTTCCTGCGTGCTGTTTCCCTGGGCACTTACCGTTCCAATGGATGAAAACGAAAATCCATCTGCTGAGCGTTGCAGTTCAAAGTGGCTGGTATTTGCTTCGAAACTGGTTATCCACCGCAGCTCGACTGTTTGTTGTGGTGTAAGTATTGCCTGGAAGTCTTCCCATACCACAGGAAGTGCGCCCGGAGGGCCACTTACAATGAACTGGCTAAAAGAGGTAATGCCATTTCCATTACTGAATTTTGCAGAACCATTCCCTCCGAAAGTGAGTTCATCGGCCTCGTCTTGTGCGGTACCCCAGGTATCTCCATCGTCGTTGGAACCTCGCTTGAAAAAGAGGTAGTCTGCCGGATCTCCGCCAGATGGGACCGATCCAATTTCATGGAACTGGATGTATCCTAATTCGGTAAAGGTTTGGTTGGTTCCGTAATTTCGGACAACCCAGTATGCCGGACTAACAGGGTCGCTGGTAGGTAAAAAATCCGGATTTAGATTGAGTCGGGTTACACACAGTTCGCCATCCGGGACAACACCCCCGGCTTTGAACTCCATTTCCAGCCCGGTACCGGTGAAATCGACGACACCGCCGGATGTCACATCCATGCGTATGCTGGTGCCAGGGCCTACAGGTGCGGTACTTGTTACCCGGTCTGCATCTCCAACCAGAGAGCCGTGTCGAACACCAACCCGATCAAGTACCCGACCGGTAGTTTCATTGAATTGATAATAGGCCACCAACTCCGTATTGTATGGGATGGTGTGGGTGCGTGTCAGGTGCATGATTTCCCGAATCTGCTCGGTCGTTAGCGATTCGTTATATATGGCTACCTCCTCTATTTTGCCTTTAAACTGCCGTGAAGTGCTGTTTACATCGTAGCCCAGCATGAATGTAGCGTCAAATACTTCCGGGTTGGATGCTGTATTGTGGACAGCGGGCACACCATTCAGGTAAACGGTTCTGCTGGTTGGAGTGATAACCAGCGCAACATGCGACCACTCGTTATCCGGAACATATAAGCCGGAACTCCAGTTCCAGCCTCCACCGTCCCAGTGGTACCGCAATTCAAAATCATTGCGGAGGCTCAGTCCTACCGTGGTGGAACCGCCACGACAAAATGTAATAGCTGCCCAGTCATTGGGTGTTCCGTTGGGTTTGATCCAGGCAGAAATGGTAACGGTATTTGAGTTGAGGTTTAAGTGGTCTGTTATGGCAACATAGTCACCACTTCCATCCAGTTCCAGGGTTTTTCCTGGAAGGCTGTCTAAATCGCAGCCGTTGTTAATGGTCAGGTGAAGGGTATCTTTAAACGTTCCCAGAGGTGTTGTCAGCGTCATGATGGCTTCGCTGGTGCCAGGACTTCCGAACACTACTTTGGGCGTTCGGGTGTTGGCGCCGATCACCGACTGTGGGCTTCCTGAGAAGGTCCAGGCCCAACTTGCATCGGTATGCAGGACGGCAGAATAGTCATCAAAATAAAAGGTGTCGCGGGCGCATTCGCTTTCAAGTTTATCGGCCATCGCCTGGGGAACTACCGTGGAGGCTTCAAATAAAGGTGTTTCCCAAACTCCAAATCCCCAGGTTCCGTTTCGAATTTTTCCATCCCGGTAGAACGGGCGGATTCGATTGGTCTCCGCAGAAAATGGGATTCCTGTGCTGTAGGCTTGCCAATCGCTGTGGGTATTGTTTCGATAAAAAACACCGGCGTTGGTACCGAGATATACACCGCCATCCGTCCCGTACTGGGCCATAATATCCGTTACGCGAACATTGTCCAACAAGGCTGTAGTGAGGTTGGTCCAGGTGTCTCCACCATCGGTGCTTTTATACACTTTTTTCCCATTGCTGCCGTATGTAACAGAAGCCCAAAGCACATCTGAATTTTCAGCAATTACGGCCAGTTTTACCCGGTCGTTGTTATTTGGAAGGGGAAGTGCTGTGCACAGGGTGAACGTGGTTCCACCATCTTCGCTTCTCCAAATAGCATCATCGGTGCCATCCCACTGGGAGACATACATCACATTTGGGTTGGATCGCGCAATTTCTATTTCATAGACCTTGTTATCAACGGTGCCTGGGAATGTGTACAGTTCAGTATACGCGGTGCCTCCATCTTCGCTTTTCCACAGAATGTTGTCGTCGCCAATATAGACCCGGTTCCAGCATTCCGGATGCCAGACCATTTCTGAATTTGCATAGTAGGCATAACTCTGGTTGGGCCAGAGGCCTACGGAAAAATTGCTCACCCCGTTTCCAAATCCCGGATTCACAATTTTCCCACCAATATCTGAGTGGTATACTTTGCGCTCGGGGCCGGGGCTGACGTATCCCGTTGGCGCTTCTCCTCCACCCATTCGGTAGTATTGCCCGGCAGGGAAACTTTCATGCCAGGTCATATTTCCATTGTGATAGCGTCCGCCTACCAGAATATCCTCATTCCATCCGGAGCCAAAGCCCCATAGATTGACTCCGTTGATCCCTTTCATCCGGGCTTCATGGGTTGTTGCAAAATCTGTTGAATAGTTTAAGCCTCCATCGGATGCAATCCAGAGGTCGGAGCCAGTAGCCGTGAGCCATTGAATATCTGGGTGGCTCCAGGGAATACCCGATTGGTATCCGCCAATTCCGGTCCAGGTTTCGCCGCCATCGGTGCTCTTGTACCAGGAGGTTCCACCTGCGATCAATTCATCCGAGTTTAATGGATTAACCACGATGGCCATGTCATAAAACCCTTGTTGCAGTCCGGTGGTACCGTTGCTGGTCATGATGTTGGTATGTTCAGGCTCTACATAGAGAATTGGGTCGTTTCCGATGGCATTATCCGGGTTGGTATTGGCCCAGTTTGCCCCGGCATCATCGCTGACAAAGACGCCGATATATCCAAACAACTCACCGCCACTACCAATCAGGTAAGCATAGAGTTTTTCAGGGTCAGCGGGGCAAGGGGCCAGGATGGCTCCGGTTACTGCTTCGGTTCCGGTTGGTGTCCACCAGCCACCGCTTAGGGTGGTCCAACTTGCTCCATCGTCTATGGATCGCATGAAATCAGATCCGTCGCCACCGTCATCGCGTATGATGTAAACGGTGTCTGTTGTACCGGGCTTGTTTTTTATCGTCCAAACCTGGTTTGTAAAAAGCTTCGTCCAGTTTGCACCGCCATCGGTGGTGCGAAGTAGCCCTTTATCGGAGGCGGCTACTACAATGTCCGGAGCGTTTGGGTTGATGGCAATTTCATTGATCCGGATATTGCTTTCGGTATAGATGCTGGTCCAGTTTGCTCCACCATCTACTGTCTTGTATAAAATGCCACGAGTTCCGGCATAAACGATGTTGGGATCAGTAGGGTGGATTGCCAGGGAATTGAAGGAGCCGTGGCTAAGGTCATTTGTGAGGGAAGTCCAGTTTAGTCCCTTATCTGTAGTTTTCCAGGCTCCACCATTTCTCCTCCGGCATACAAAATATCTAAGAATTGGAAGGTGCGATCTGAACACAATAGATGTTGGTTTGCCATGTGACAACCGGGTCCGCATCTACATCCCAGGTAGTAACCGGGCCGATGTGGGTCAGGGCAACTGCGTTTCAGTTTGAGATGCCACGCGTACCTGCGCTCTCTTTTGCTCCAGGCTTTTTTCTGCATATGAATTATCGGCGTTACAATGCGGCCGTCATTCTGAACAAAAGGCCGTGCCCAAAACATCCATTTTTATAATACTGGGTATAGTCGTTTTTTTCAAATGGTCTGTTTCTGTACCAGTTTTGATAGGCGGCCTCAATTTCATACAGATTGGGCTCAGGCTCCTGAAGCAGGAACATCCGAATCGGGCATTGGGACCAAGATATACAGGAGAAGGATGATCTTGGTAGGAATATGCAGGCCCAGACTCCCAGGACAACTGAAAGAAGAAGACGTTTTTTCATAAGATTAGTATTTAGAAAAAATGGATTCAACCCAACACGCTCTAACAAGCAGGAATTGAAAGCGCGCACAAAATACAAAAGTGTCCTGAGGCTTACTAACAGGCACATATTCGTTTTGAATTCCCTGTTTGGGTCTTTTTATTTTTCACAGCCAATGTCTTCCCCGGATTTGGCTTTTGGGTGCGTGGAAAAACATGCGAAACCCTGGTTCCTGCAAGGTGATATTTGGTAACCAATTTGATTTTTGAACTTTAAACACTCTGTCATCCCAAATTTTAAATATGCTCTTAGGTGCTTGAAACCAAAAAAGCATACCTTAGCCAGTAAATCATATAAAATGAAAGACCAGGTTTTTGAACTTATCGAGCAGGAGTTGAACCGCCAAAAAGAAGGCGTTGAATTGATTGCTTCTGAAAATTTCACAAGTGAAAATGTGATGGCAGCCATGGGCTCTTGCCTGACCAATAAATATGCAGAAGGATATCCCGGCCGCCGGTATTACGGTGGCTGCGAAGTAGTGGATGAAGTTGAGCAACTTGCAATCGATCGATTGAAAGAACTTTTTGGTGCTGAGTGGGCGAATGTACAGCCACACTCCGGTGCCCAGGCCAATGCAGCGGTATTTTTGGCTTGCCTGCAAGCCGGGGATAAAGTACTTGGATTTGACCTGGCTCATGGTGGACACCTTTCCCATGGTTCACCGGTAAACTACTCTGGTAAAGTTTACAACCCTGTCTTTTACGGAGTTGATGAGGAAACTGGCCGAATCAACATGGATACGGTGGAAGAAATCGCCATCAGAGAGCAGCCTAAACTGATCATTTGTGGAGCATCTGCCTATGCCCGCGATTGGGACTATGCCCGTTTCCGGGCTATTGCTGATCAGGTTGGTGCATTGCTGCTTGCAGATATTGCACACCCGGCAGGATTGATTGCTGCCGGATTGCTGAACGATCCGATGCCACATTGCCACATTGTTACCAGTACGACGCACAAAACCCTGCGTGGACCAAGAGGGGGCATCATTATGATGGGCAATAACTTTGAAAACCCCTGGGGACGAACCACTAAAAAAGGGAGTCCGATAAAAATGTCAAGCATCCTGGATAGCGGCGTGTTTCCCGGCATGCAGGGAGGCCCTCTTGAGCATGTGATCGCCGCCAAGGCTGTTGCATTTGGTGAAGCCCTACAGCCCAGTTTCAAAGCGTATGGTGAGCAGGTAATAAAAAATGCGCAAGCCATGGCTGAAGCCTTTCTGGCTTTGGGCTACGATTTGGTTTCCGGCGGAACAGACAATCACCTCATGCTGCTGGATTTACGCTCAAAAGGCGTTACCGGTAAGGTAGCTGACAAGGCACTCGGGCAGGCAGATATTACCGTGAACAAAAACATGATTCCGTTTGATCCACAGCCACCTATGACGACCTCCGGAATTCGGGTAGGAACAGCAGCGGTAACAACCCGTGGTTTCAAGGAAGCAGATTGTCGTAAAACGGTAGAGTGGATTGATGCGGTCCTGAGCAAACCGGAAGATGCCGATTTTCACGAGAAGATTGCCCGGGAGGTGAAAGCCTATATGCGGGACTTTCCCTTGTATCCAACGGCTTTCTAGTACATTCTGAAGGGAATTATGAGGGCTGCCTGAGGACAAAGGGTTTATCCGGCGTTTTCAAGCATGTTTTCGACCTGAGCCTGAAGCCATACATCCAGGCTTTGAATTTGCGCTATCTCCTGCTCCAATAAGCCGGGGTATTCCTGATAGGCAAAAGCCAGGATTTGTTTTTTCAGATTTTCAGCAAGGACTTCATGTTGTGGGGCAGCATCCGGAGGTGCCGGTAATTTCCCTGTACTTGCTTTTTCCAGTACTTCTGCGATGAGTTTGCCTTGAGTTTTGGCACTGTCCAGAAACAGTTTGATTTGGGAGGCATGCCGCTCGTGGAAACCAGGGATTTCTTCAAACGCAAATTTTTGGATGAGGCTGCTCAGTTCACGGGCTTTGCGGGCTTTATTGGTTTGTTTTCGCTCGGCCTCCATTTCTTCGTCAAGTGAGCCATAGGTTCCGCGTTCACCGGCACGCTTGTCCAGCCAGTTGCCGCTTTCGTCGTAGCGTTCCTCCGCCACCCAAGCCTTTTTTTGCTTGTTTCTTGAATAAAGTCCTGCAGCAATCAGCACAATGATAGCAATTCCGATCCCGATTCCCATTCCTGATAAATTGAGCTGTTAATCTTCAAACCGTTAATGGCGAAATTTGAGAAGGTTGAGGAGGTATTCGCCGTACCCGCTTTTGATGTATTTCTGTCCCAGGTGTTCGAGTCCTTCGTCGTTTATAAAACCCATTTCCCAGGCAAGTTCTTCAATGCAACCAATTTTGAGTCCCTGTCGGTCTTCAATAGCCTGGACAAATTGGCCAGCCTGCATCAAGGATTCGTGTGTGCCGGTATCCAGCCAGGCATACCCACGCCCCATCACCCGAACTTCCAGCTCTTGTCGCTGAAGGTATATTTGGTTTACATCGGTAATTTCATATTCACCGCGCGCGCTGGGTTTGAGGTTTTTGGCCACCTCTACAACGGAATTATCGTAAAAGTATAATCCCGGAACTGCGTAGTGGCTCTTTGGCTGACTGGGTTTTTCTTCAATGCTCAGGGCCTTGAATTGTTTGTCAAATTCCACTACCCCGTAGCGTTCCGGATCTGCAACCTGGTAGGCGAAGATAATGCCGCCTTTGGGTTTGGTGCAGGATTGCAACATGTTGGCCATATCCGCACCGTAAAAAATGTTGTCGCCGAGGATGAGCGCAACATCGTCATCGCCAATAAATTCCGCACCAAGCACAAAGGCCTGCGCCAATCCATTCGGCTCGTGTTGTGGAATAAAGGTAAACTTCATTCCGAGCGGACTGCCGTCGCCTAGCAGTTGTTGAAATTTAGGCAAATCCTGTGGGGTGGAAATTATGAGTACTTCCCGGATACCCGCCTGAATCAGGGTGCTAAGCGGGTAATAAATCATGGGCTTATCATACACGGGCATGAGCTGTTTGCTCACAGCGAGTGTAAGGGGATACAAACGTGTACCTAGGCCTCCGGCCAGAATAATTCCTTTCATGTGGAAGGGAATGCTCAACTGCAACAAGTGGCTGTAGCAATTTGCCACAGCCACTTGAAACAGGAATATTATAAGGTTGCTTTTACTTCGTTGATAACGTATGATTCGACCACGTCGCCGACCTTGATGTCGTTGAAGTTTTTGATGGTCAAACCGCACTCCATACCGGTTTTTACTTCCTTCACATCTTCTTTGAAGCGTTTGAGTGAAGCCAGTTCGGCATGTTGTCCTTCGTTCACAGGATACACTACGATGCCATCGCGAATAAGACGGATGTAGTGGTTGCGATTGAGTTTTCCTTCTTGTACGTAGGAACCGGCAACGGTACCAATTTTGGAAATTTTGTACACCTCGCGTACTTCCACTTGTCCAACGATCTCCTCTTCCTTGGTTGGTTCCAACATCCCTTCCATCGCGGCCTTAACCTCTTCGATGGCTTCGTAGATGATGGAGTAGAGCTTGATTTCCACCCCTTCTTTTTCAGCCAATTTACGGGCTGTGAGGGAAGGACGTACCTGGAAGCCAATGATAATCGCATCCGATGCAGAAGCAAGGAGGATATCGCTATCGGCAATTTGGCCTACTGCTTTGTGGATCACATTCACCTGGATTTTCTCCATGGAGAGTTTGATCAAGGAGTCGGTAAGTGCCTCGATAGAGCCATCCACGTCCCCTTTAACAATGAGGTTGAGTTCCTTAAAGTTACCCAATGCCAGACGGCGTCCGATTTCTTCAAGGCTGATTCGCTTGTTGGCACGGTTGGCTTGTTCACGCAAAATTTGCGAACGACGGGTTGCAATTTCCTTTGCTTCAGATTCGGAAGCGGCTTCTTTGATGCGTTCACCTGCCTGAGGGGCACCATTCAAACCGAGCACCAGAACCGGGGTTGCCGGTCCGGCCAGTTTAACCCGCTTTCCACGTTCGTTAAACATCGCTTTTACCTTACCGGAGTACTCTCCACCGATGATTGGATCACCATCGTTCAGGGTTCCGTTTTCAACCAGGATTTTTGTTACGTATCCACGGCCTTTATCGAGCGATGCTTCCAGAACTGTACCGATTGCACGGCGTTTTGGATTGGCCTTCAACTCAAGCATATCAGACTCCAGGAGAATTTTCTCCAGCAGTTTGTCAATGTTTGTACCTTTTTTAGCAGAAATATCCTGACTCTGAACCGTACCACCCCAATCTTCAACCAGGAGATTCATCTGGGCGAGTTCGCCTTTGATGCGTTCAGGATCGGCTCCGTCTTTATCAATTTTATTGATGGCAAAAATGATAGGTACACCCGCAGCCTGTGCGTGGCTGATCGCCTCTTTTGTTTGAGGCATGATGTTGTCGTCTGCTGCCACTACGATTACGGCTACGTCGGTTACCTTGGCACCCCGTGCACGCATGGCCGTAAAGGCTTCGTGACCAGGTGTATCCAGGAATGTGATTTTCCGCATTTCTTTTTCATGCTCAACGGCAACTTCATATGCACCGATGTGCTGTGTGATACCCCCGGCTTCGCCTTCAGCTACATTGGCTTCGCGGATGTGGTCGAGCAAGGAAGTCTTACCGTGGTCAACGTGACCCATTACTGTAACAATGGGCTGGCGTGTTACCAGGTCCTTTGGATCATCTACTTCCTCCTCTTCAACTTCCACCTGTTCCTCGGCTGAGATAAATTCTACCTCATGTCCGAATTCACTGGCCACTACCTCGATGATTTCCGCATCAAGGCGTTGGTTGATGGAAACAAAGATTCCGAGCGACATACAGGCTTTGATGACGTCGGAAGGGTTGACGTTGATCAGCGAAGCGAGGTCGGAAACCGAAATAAATTCGGTTACCTGGAGTTTGCCGTTTTCGTTTTCATTGCGCTCTGCCAGTTCGGCTTTTTCGCGCATGAGGTCGCGTTTTTCACGGCGAATTTTTTGTCGCTTCTTACCGGAACCAGCGCCCATTCGGGCCATTGTCTGGCGGATTTTATCTTCAATTTCCTTTTGGGAAACCTCTTTGGGTTCGTCTTTGCGCTGTCCGGGGCGTTTTCTGTCTGCCCGGTTGCCGCTCATGGATTCCTGGAGGGAAGCCGCGGTAACAGGCTGTTGTACCTTTTTGCGCTTGCGCTTGCGCTTATTGGGGTCGTTGGACGCTTGTCCACCACCTTGGGTGTTTTTGCCGCCCTGTCCTTTGCGCTTGTTTTTATCTGCGTCTTCGGTCTTTTTGCTTGGGATATTGATTTTTCCCAGGATTTTCAGACCGCGCAGTTGAGGAGTACCTGAACGATATACGCTATCATCTTTGTCTACATCATTGCCAGAAGAATCTTCTGCAGGTGCCGCATCACCTTTGCTTTTAGTGTCCGCAGTTTTTGCTTCTGCTGGTTTCGGGCTTGGGTTTTGATCCGGAGCAGGCGTTTCCTCTTTAGCAGGCTTGGTTTCCTTCGGTGCCTCCTTGGGCTCCTCAGGCTTTGCCGCTACAGGTTTGGGCTCTTCGGTTTTTTCTACCGGAGCATCCTCTTCCTTAGGCGTGCTGCTTTTTTTCTTGGATTTACCGCCTTTGGTATCCTCCAAATCAATCTTGCCAACTACGCGCAAGGCTGGACGTTCCCGCTTGATGAGCTTGTCGTCCTCCTTGGGTGGTTCCGGTTCCTTTACAGGTTCTGGTTCTTTGGCCTCCGGGGCGGCAGGTTTAACTTCGGCGGGAGCTTCTGGAACAGGCGCCTGGCTTGGGCTTGGAGCTGGGGTAGACGGCGGAACAGATTCTGTTGTATCTGTTTCGATGGCGTCTTTTTTCAAAGAAGGACGCGCCAGTTTGTCTGCTTCCTGTTTGATAGCCAAGTCCTTCTGGAACTCCTTGCGGAGAACCAGCAACATTTCATCCGTAATAACGGAAGTAGGTTTTTGCTCTACATTCTCAAACCCTTTATCGTGGAGGGTCTCGACAATGGTGTGCAAGCCTACGTTAAATTCTTTAGCTACCTTGATTAGTTTCAATGCCATGCAGTGATTTTTCCTGCTATTGTAAAATGTTAAATCGGCTTAGTGCCTTTCATACCGTTTGAAAGTTATAGCGGACTTTCTCCCGGCGTTTAAAGAGCATTTTTACCGATTTGCAAAGTTACGATAAAAATGCTATCAAATTATGTTCAGGCGAAGGCAGGTTGACTGTGTTGGCCTGAAAAAACACAACACACAGCCCTGCATTCAGGATCATGACTCCTCTTCCTCGAATTCTGAAGCGAGAATCCGCAACACTTCAATTGCAGTTTCTTCTTCAAGGTCTGTACGCCGCACGATTTCCTCTGCACTGAGTTCGAGTACCTGACGGGCAGTATCGCAGCCAATGCCTTTGAACGCTTCGATAACCCAGGCTTCGATTTCGTCGCTGAATTCCTCCAGATCTACGTCGTCAATTTCATATTCGGCCTGGTTGCGGTATACGTCAATTTCAAACCCGGTCAGTTTGGTGGCGAGTTTGATGTTCGAGCCACTCTTACCGATTGCCAGAGATACCTGGTCGGCATCGAGGTAAACGGCAGCGTGGTTGGTCTCTGTATCCAGTTCGATCCGGGTAATTTTTGCCGGAGTCAAACTCCGTTGGATAAAGAGTGTTACGTTGTTGGTATAGTTGATGATGTCGATGTTCTCGTTGCGCAATTCACGAACAATGCCGTGGATTCTGCTTCCTTTCATACCGACACATGCACCAACCGGATCTATGCGCTCATCGTGGCTTTCGACAGCCACCTTGGCGCGCTCGCCCGGAAGGCGTACAATATTTTTTACTTCGATGATTCCATCCTCAATTTCAGGCACTTCACCTTCCAGCAACCTGCGGAGGAACCCGGGATCTGTCCGGCTCATCATGATGAATGGCGTGTTGTTGCGCATTTCCACCTTTTTGATGATTCCACGCACGACATCCCCCTTGCGGTAATAATCACCACGAATCATTTCGGTACGTGGCATAATCAATTCGTTTCCGGTTGCATCGTCGATAACCAGCATCTCTTTTTTCATGATCTGGCCAATTTCGCCAGTAACCATTTCTCCTACGCGTTCGGAGTATTTGCGGAAAACTTCGTCTTTCTCCAGTTCCATAATACGGGAAACCAGCGTTTGACGGGCAGCCATGATGGCGCGGCGGCCGAAGTCTTCAATTGAAAGTTGTTCATAACATTCTTCGCCAACTTCCAGGCTTTCGTCAATAAGTACAGCTTCTGAAACAGCTATTTGAGCCAGGTCGTCGGTTACTTCACCATCGGTCACCACTTCGCGTACGCGCCAGATTTCAAGGTCGCCTTTATTGGTATTGACAATAACGTCAAAATTGTCATCCGTGCCGTATTTCTTTTTAATGAGCGTGCGAAATACATCTTCCAATACACGCACCATTGTCGGCCGGTCTATGTTTTTTCCCGTTTTAAAATCGGCAAAAACGTCTACTAAATTTACCATGACGTAGAATGATTCAAAATGTGATGAATTCTAAATTGCATGCCCGGAATAGGTGTTCGGAGTGCAATGCTAGAGTTTGTCTAATGTTACTATAAATGCAAGACCCGCTTATTTGAATCGGGGCTTGATGATTGTTTTCGTAATCTGTTCAAAAGGAAGCGACACTTCTTCGTCCACTTTTTTCTTTTTCTTTCCCTCCTTGATAGTCACCTCCCGTTTGATCCGGACCGATTGTTCTTCTGCTCCGGTTAATTCTCCTTTGTAGCTGCTTCCATCTTCCATGGAAATCTCTACCTGACGGCCCAGATTATTTCGGTATTGACGTAAGAAACGGAGTGGTCGTGAAAGCCCTGGGCTGCTTACTTCCAGCACGTATTTTTCGCCCAACCAGCCCTGTGCATCAATTTGTTCTTCGAGGTAGCGACTGACAATCCGGCACTTGTCAAACGTGATGCCACTATCTGCATCCATATAGATATTCAGTCGGTTGTTCGCCGGCTTGAATTCAATATCTACGGTGAAGCAATCCTGAAACGCTTCGTCGGAAGTGTACTTTTCTTCAAGTAAAGCAGCAATACGTTCTGTTAATTCCATGTACCGGTTTTGGATTCCAGTCTTTTATACAATGAAAAGAGGGAGCCGTCGGGCTCCCTCTTCCTCGAATTCCTATTTCGTGCCGCAAAGGTACGTAATTTTAATATAGGATGCAAATACCATTGAATTTCATTTTTTCTTCTCCAAATCCTGCAACAACAGGCGGAGGGCTCCGGCCGACAAAAAGATTTCAATCAGGCTGACAAACAGCGAGGAAATCATGAGCAGCAGGCTGATGGCAAATAAAAGTGCAGCCCATTTCATCCACCCCTGATAGATGAGAAACATGGTGATCAGGCAAAACAGGATACTGAGAATCCCAAGTACCTGCATGAGCCGGATCAAAAACAGCCTGCGCTTTAGGTTGGAAATTTGTGCAATGAGGTTTAAGTGTTGTTTATCTTCAAAATCCGAATACAGTTTTCGAATGAGATTGGCAATTGCCAGAAATTTATTGGTGTAGGCCAGTAGGAGCAGCGAGATTGCCGGGAATAAGAGTGCGGGGGTCTGAATGGTTACTTCCATTGTATTATTCTTTTTACAAAGATACAGAATGGTATATATGCTTCAAAAACGAAAACTCTTTCCGCTTACCATTTATAACTTAGCACTTACTACTTACCTTTAGGTCTTGAGGCTCCATTCAAAAACGTAAATTATGTTTAGCACATTTAGCGCCTGGATATTAAAACTTTGGGGATGGAAGGTTACGGGTCAATACCGGTATGATATTCCTAAATTTGTGATGGCTGTTGGTCCGCATACTTCCAACTGGGATTTCCCGGTTGGAGTGCTGGTCAACAGTGCATTAAAATGCCGTGCCAATTATGTAGGCAAAGACAGCCTTTTCCGTTGGCCGTTCGGCAGGTTCTTTCGCTGGCTCGGGGGGATTCCCGTTGTGCGAAATAAAAGCACAAACTTTGTTGCAGCAACCGTAGAAGCATTTGCGCGCGAAGAACGCATACACCTTGTAATCTCACCGGAAGGGACCCGAAAAAAGGTAGAGCGCTTCCGCACCGGATTTTACCACATTGCCAGAGGCGCAGGGGTGCCAATTGCACTTTGTGTGTTTAACTGGGAGAAAAAAGAAGTGTTCTTTGATCCTGAATTGTTTTATCCAACGGATGACGAACAAAAAGACCTGGAGCATATCTGGAACTATTTCAAGGCAGTGCCCGGATATCATCCCGAACTGGGAGTTGGTTAAACAGAACCATGAATAATTCCATCCGCGTTTTTGCACCGGCGACAATCGGTAACATCGGCATCGGCTTTGACGTGCTCGGTCTTTGCCTGGAACACCCGGGCGACCTGATCACGATCCGTTCAAGCGAACGTCCCGGTGTCCGAATTCAGAAAATTTCCGGGACAACGATTCCCATTCCCACCGACCCTCAACACAACACCGCCAGTGTTGCTGTTATTCGGCTACTCGAACACCTCGAGCTCAATGCGGTGGGGTTCGATATAGAAATTGAAAAACAAATGCCTTTTGGAAGCGGGCTGGGAAGCAGCGCCGCAAGTGCCGTTGCAGCGGTGGTTGCCGCAAATGAATTGCTGGGAAACCCGTTAAGCCGAAGAGCCCTGTTGCCATTTGCCTGCGATGGAGAAGCCGTCTCAACTGGCGGCCGGGTGGTCGATAATGTTGCCCCGTCTCTTTTGGGTGGCATTGTATTAATCCGGGATATTCCTTCGCTTGATGTGATGCAACTTCCTGTGCCGAAGGCATTGTATGCCGCCCTGGTATATCCCCACATACAAATTCTCACCGCAGATTCCAGGTCCAAACTTCAGGAAACGGTATCACTCAAAGACTATATTAGGCAGAGTGCCAATCTGGCAAGTTTTATCCATGCGTTGCATACCTCCGATTTTGAATTGATTCGCCGCTGCCTCCACGACATCATCGTTGAACCGCAGCGAGCACCCGGAATTCCGCATTTTTACGAAGTTAAAAAAGCCGCCATGGAAGCCGGAGCATTGGCTTGTAGCATTTCCGGATCGGGCCCAACTATTTTCGCTTTATGTGGTGATGCTGAAATCGCAGAACGCACTGCCGCTGAAATGGCACAAGTATTCCAAAAGAACGGCATTCAAAATACCCCATATTGCTCAGAAGTGAATACCTTAGGCGCCACTGTACGGTGAAATGATCTTTTACCCGACATTAAACAAGCGCTAACATCAAATCCATTGATATGAAGATTAAATTGTTGCTTTTTCTATTATTCCTCCCGTTCATTGGCTGGAGTCAATTTCGTTCCATCATACCTCAACCCGTTCGGGCAGAATGGTACCGGGGTGCGTTTTCTCTGGATAAATCAGTTGTGGTTTATTATCCGGAACAAGAAAAAGACTGGGACCTGGCTGCGGAGTATTTGATATACACCATTGAAGAGGCCGTGGGTGTGCGGGTCAAGAAATTGCCCACCGAAAAACTGACCAATCGGGAAGGCGAAAAAGCAATTGTGCTTCAGATATCACCAGAGGTGAAGCCCGAAGGGTACTTCATGCGGGTAAAAGAGAACGGTATTTCTATCAAAGCATCCGATGCAACGGGAGTATTTTATGCCATTCAAACCCTAAAACAGTTATTTCCCACTTCTTTTTTTGATGCAACTACTGTGCTGCCGGTTTGGAAAGCACCAACTTGCCTGATTGAAGATTACCCCCGGTTTTCCTACCGGGGACTGCACCTGGATGTCGGTCGGCACTTTTTTCCTCCGGCATTTATCAAGCGCTACATCGATTTGTTGGCTATGCACAAAATGAATCGTTTTCACTGGCACTTGACCGAAGACCAGGGGTGGCGAATTGAGATAAAAAAATACCCCAAACTTCAGGAAGTTGCCGCCTGTCGGGATGAAACACTCGTCGGGCATTACTCCAACCAGCCACACCAGTTCGACGGAAAGCAATACTGCGCCTATTACACTCAGGAAGAGGTGAAAGAAATTGTCGAGTATGCCAAATCCCGTTTTGTAACCATCGTGCCTGAGATTGAAATGCCCGGGCACTCCCGCGCAGCACTTGCCGCTTACCCAAATTTGGGCTGCACCGGCGGACCGTACAAAACCGCAACAAAATGGGGTGTATTTGATGAAGTGTATTGTGCCGGAAACGAGGAGACTTTCACGTTTTTAGATGATGTACTCACAGAGGTATGTGCCTTGTTTCCTGGTGACTACGTACATATTGGTGGGGATGAATGTCCCAAAGGGAGTTGGAAAAAATGTCCGAAATGCCAGCAACGCATCCGGGAGGAAGGGCTTCACGATGAGCACGAACTTCAAAGCTATTTCATAAAAAGAGCAGAGGCTATGCTGGCCAAACACGACAAAAAACTGATTGGCTGGGATGAAATCCTGGAAGGGGGACTCGCTCCTTCTGCCACCGTAATGAGCTGGCGCGGAACCGAAGGAGGAATCGCTGCTGCTAAGGCAGGCCACGACGCCATCATGACCCCCGGCTCACATTGCTACCTGGACCATTACCAAAGCGATCCGGAAACAGAACCCACTGCCATCGGAGGATACACGACACTGCAAAAAACCTACAGCTACGAACCTATTCCGGAAGAACTCACTGAGGAGGAGGCAAAGCACATTCTTGGGGCACAAGGCAATGTCTGGACCGAGTATATGCAAACCTCCGATTATGTGGAATATATGGCATACCCTCGGGCAATTGCCCTTGCTGAAGTAACCTGGTCGCCCAAAAACCGGCGCGACTGGGAAGATTTTTCCAGCCGGATCATCCTGCACTTTCAGCGATTAGACGCATTGAGCGTAAACTATGCACGCGGATTGTACGATGTACATGCAGCCTTTGAAAACGGGCTACTAAACCTGAAAGCAGCATCCGAAGCACTGGAAATTCGGTATACACTGGATGGAAGCGCGGTCAATCCGAAGTCGCCAGTCTATACGGAAGCCATACCATTGGAAGAATCCTGCACCGTCCGGGCTGCCTGTTTTCAGAAGGGAACGCGACAGGGCAAGGATATGGTTTTGGAATACAGCAAGCACCTGGCCAGTGGCTTACCTTATACGCTGACCAACAAACCCACTCACTACACCGGCGGAGAAGAATACGCACTTACCAATGGCATAACCGGATCAGATAAAACCTGGAGCAAGTGGGTGGGGATTACCGGAAAAGACCTGGACCCCACGATTGATTTTGGAAAAAAACAAGGCGTACAATCGGTTGAATTACATTTTGTAAACAGCAAAGGATCCTGGATTTATCCACCGCGCCAAATTCAGGTTTATACTTCCGACGATGGGAAGAATTTCACGTTGGCAGCCGAACAAAAAATCGATGCTGAAGCCATGAGCGGTCGCAGCGTTGAAACCGTGAATTTAGCGCTAAAGAATACAGAAGCACGATACCTCCGGGTGCTGGCAAGCAGCTACGGACAAATTCCATCTGGTATGCCGGGTGAAGGAAACGGAGCCTGGTTGTTCCTCGATGAAATCATCGTAAAATGATGCTGCCCGATCAGTTTAATACCAAAGCAAACGGAAAATTCCTGATCAGCGGCGAATATGCAGTACTCGACGGGGCGCTGGCACTGGCCGTGCCCCTTGTTCGCGGACAAACACTGGAGGTCACTTCAGGACAAGCCGGGCTCTTGGATTGGCAGGCACTTGAGCCGGATGGAACGACCTGGTTTGAATGTACCTTGCGTTTGTCTGATCTGGAGTTAAAAACCACGAATGACCCCGCCACTGCAAAAGGGCTTCAGGCCATTTTACAGGCATGTAAAAATCAGAATGCATTGCTTTTTGGAGAGGCGGCAGGTTACCGGATTCGCACTCAAACAGACTTTCCCAGGGAATGGGGTTTGGGTACCTCCAGTACGCTCATTGCCGCCATCTCTCAATGGACGCACTCCAACCCCTACCGGGTCTTGGAGGAAAGTTTCGGAGGTTCGGGCTATGACATCGCCTGTGCTTTTGCTCGAAAACCCATTTTATATCAGCGCAATGCCTTTGTGCCTTTTGTCGAAGAACTGGATTTTCAGCCAAGCTTCGCAGACCAATTGTATTTTGTTTATTTAGGTAAAAAACAAAACAGCCGGGAAGGGATACAACGCTACCGTGAACTCAGTCGGGAGAAAAAAGAACTCGTTCGTACCATCAGCCAACTAACCGAATACCTTGCCCAATCTCGGGATTTGCAGGATTTTCAGGAGTTGATGCATACCCATGAACAAGTGATCTCAAAGGCCTTGCAGCTGCCACCTGTTCAAACTACCCTCTTTTCCGATTTCTGGGGACAGGTCAAAAGCATGGGTGCCTGGGGCGGCGACTTTGTACTGGTTGCATCCGATCGGAGCGACGAGGAAACCAGAAATTACTTTGAAAAAATGGGCTTGACGGTATGTTTTAATTGGGATACTTTTGTTTTAACTAACACAAAATAAGTTACCAATGAAAATTACTCGAAAACACCTGATCTTTTTTGCCAAAAACCTCGTCTGGAACCTAGTGGGCATTTTCGTCCTCACCTTCATTTTCCACCAGTTTACAGAAGAAGGTCCTTACTCTCTGACAGAACATTTCGCTCAATATGCGTTCCTGGCAATTTTGCTTGCAGTGATGAATACTGTTCAACAAATCCTGCTTAAGTATGTTACCTTTTACATACCAATAAACAAACGGGATAAAGCCATTGACCTGCTTAGAAGTATGGGCTTTTATCCGGTTGAAAATCCGGGCAATGCAACCGAAATCTGGAGGCATGAACACATCATTGAAGTTCGGATTTTTGAAGAAAATGATACGCTCAAAATGGAAGTTCCCAAACAGTTGGAGGCTTCATTTGGATTGCTTATTTCACCAAATACAAATTAAGGAATGCCCACTACCTGGTACGAAGCCCCCATTGCATCCATCAACGAACTCGCTCCTAATGTCCGCCAGTTCATTTTGAAGATGCCGGCGGACACTCCATTGTCTTACCAGGCCGGACAATTCATAACCTTCGATTTGCCAATTGGCGAACGCCGACTCCAGCGCTGGCGGAGCTATTCCATAGCCGGGGCACCGGAACCCAAGGGAAACGAATTTCTGGAATTGTGCATCGTCCGCACGCCCGACGGCCCGGGAACCACCTACCTGTTTGATGAAGTTAAGGTAGGAACTGTGTTGAAGTTCAAAGGCCCGGATGGCGCTTTTTGTCTGCCCGAGCAGTTGGATAGAGACCTGGTTTTTATCTGCACCGGCACCGGGATTGCTCCTTTTCGCAGCATGCTTTTGGACATAAAAAAGCGGAATCGCGCCCACAAAAAAATCCACCTGATCTTCGGCACCCGGTACGAGTCCGGGATTTTGTATCGGGAGGAAATGGAAGCGCTTCAAGCCGAATTTGCCGATTTTGAATTTGATATTGCACTTTCAAAAGAGCCCGACTGGAAGGGCCATAAGGGGTATGTACATCCTGTTTATATGGATCGCTATGCAAATCCACGCCCCGACCTCGCATTTTACATCTGCGGGTGGAGCAATATGATCGATGAAGCGGTCGAAAACCTGTTGATAAAACTTGGCTACGATCGTACTCAAATTCATTACGAGTTGTACGGATAAAGTGGTTTTCATACTTTCGCCTATGAGAGCGTGCTTAAACTTCAAGGATGCGCTCAACTATGCTCTGAAACGAACACCTTAGGCTACATGGCAAAGAAGAAAACACCCAGGACACGTCCCAAGCAAACACAAGCATCCCCAAAGAAAGCGGCTAGCTCTGCCAGCAAGGATTTTTCACGGCCCGGCAATAGCCTGAAGTGGATTGGCTGGTTGGCCGCAGCCATTGGCGGGCTGCTCTATGTCAACACCTTCGGACATCAGTATTGCCTGGATGATTACTCGGTAATTGTCGACAACTGGGTGGTGCAGGGTGGACTCAAAAATCTGGGTACCATATTTAGCACGGAATACCGGTATGGCGCGTGGGGAAGCCCGGGTTCTTTGTACCGTCCGCTGGCACTCACCATGTTTGCCATTGAGTGGAGTTTATCTCCCGAGAACCCTATGGTGGGCCATGTGCTCAATGTGCTATTCTATGCAGCAACGGGCTGGCTGCTATGGCAAACGCTCCGCAGAATGCTGGCGGATTATTCTCCCATGTTGCCAGCCCTGGCAACCTTGTTGTTTATGGCCCACCCGGTGCATACCGAGGTAGTAAGCAACATCAAAAGCCGGGATGAGATTGTTGCCATGTTCCTCAGCATTGCAGCTTTGTACAGCATTTGGAAATATTTTGACAATGAAAAAAAATCCTGGCTAGCCTTTGCAGTACTGGCATATACGCTGAGTATTTTCACAAAGGAGAGTGTAATTACATTTCTGGCGGTGATTCCCTTGTCTATCTGGTTTTTTACAAATAAAAGCCTGGGAGAAAATTTCCGGATTACCGGCTTATTTCTCATTCCTGCAGTCATCTTTTTGGCCATTCGGCACAGCGTACTGAGCGCACAACCTTACCCGGAATCGTATTCTATTCTGGATAACTTTATTATTGGTGCCAGCAATTCCTCCGAATCATTTGCTTCGGCAATAATGATGTGTGGCCGATACCTTAAGGCTTTGTTGTTCCCACATCCACTCGTGAGTGACCTGGGGTATCCACAAATGAAGCCTGTAGGTATGGACGACTGGCGGGCACTGCTCAGTTTTGCCATTTATCTGGCAATGGGCATTTGGGCTCTGATGAACCTGAAGAAAAAACATGTGCTTTCGTTCGCTATACTTTATTTCCTGGCTACATTTTCGCTGTTCAGCAACGTTATCATTGAAATTGGTACCTCGTATGGAGAGCGTCTGTTGTACGGCCCGTCCCTCGGTTTTGCATTGGCACTTGCCTGGCTGCTGATGAAGTTGACCAAAACGGATTTGCGCAATAAAGACGCCGAGCCATTGGGAAACAGCAGTACCGTGTTTTATCTGGGAATGGCGCTTGTCGCGTTGTATAGTTTCAAAACCATCAGTCGGAATCCTGCCTGGTACGACAGTTTCTCTTTGTATGAAGCGGATATTCAAACGGCACCCAATTGTGCAAAACTCAATTACCACCGGGCCCTGGAACAAACGAAAAAAGGCATCAATGAAGACAACGGCGGCACAGTAACCGATAAATCCTGGGTTGAGAAAGGAATCAAATCCTACGACAAGGCCATCGAACTATTCCCTGAATACCACGATGCATACGGCAGCCGGGGCCTGGCTTATTTCCGGCTTCAACAATACGATAAAGCCTTTGAAGATTATCAGGAGGCTCTTAAATATCGACCCAATGATGCCCGGGTACTTTCCAATATGGGCTACATTTATTTTATGCGCCAGGATTTGAAAAATGCCGAGGAGGTATATAAAAAATCGGTTAAATACGATCCGCGGTTTGTAGATGCACGCCGAAATTTGGGCGCAGTTTTGGCTATGCAAAAACGCTACGATGAAGCAATTGAGCAGTGGAAGGAAGGCTTGAAATACGATTCCAACAATGCCACCCTGCATTTCTATATTGGTTCAGCATACCGGGATTCCGGACGCATGGACGAAGCTCAGCCCTGGCTTGAAACAGCCTATCAGTTAGACCCCAGCTTAAAGAAATAAGTTCCCGATATGCCGACGATCCGCAATGTTGTTTTTGATTTTGGTAATGTGCTGTTTGATTTGGATATCCCCAGAGTGTACCGCAGATTTCAGGAGGCCCTGGGTGAGGAGGAAGCCGAACGAGCGTTTGAAACCTTGAATAAAAAACAGGTCTTTCAACTCTATGAAACCGGTGGAATGAGCTCGGAGGAGTTTCTGGATACCATTCGCCTTGCGTGCACGCCGGAGTTGAGCCGGGAATCTGTTTTGGAGATTTGGAACTCGATTTTTCTTTCCATGCCCCGTGCAAGGTTTGATTTTTTGCTAAACCTCCGGAAAAAATATCAGGTATTCCTGCTCAGCAACATCAATGCCATTCACGAACAGTATGTGGCCGATTACATGGAGCGGGAACACGGAATCCTGGATTTTGAAAATAGATATTTTGATGGGTACTATTACTCCCACCTCATTCGCATGCGAAAACCCAACCCGGAAATCTACGAATACCTGCTCGCTGATGCCGACCTGAAGCCAGCCGAAACCATATTTTTTGACGACCTGGAGGAGAACATCGAGGCTGCTAAAAAATTGGGCATCATTGGGGTCCACAAACCTGTAAAAACCGAGGTGATGGAAATGGCTGCAAATTGGCTTTCTTTTTAATAAGGGTTGAATCAATCCTGTTTTAGCGCTGTAAAAACTGCGACTTCCAACGAGCTGTCACCCCCTTTGGAAGCTGTGAATTCTTCACTTTTTATTTAAAAACAGCCCGAAAACCCTCGTTTTGCTTGAATAGGCTGGCAAGACACCTTATCTTTGTGCATCTTGGTTTTGAATGAAACTGCACTTTCTGGTGCCCCGCTTTTTTCAAGTGGTATGGCTTGCAGTTTTCTGGCAACAAGTTGTGTTGCTTTGGCCGCTTGGCATTTTGATACGGTTTTACTCCGGTGTAATCAAAATAAATGCATTTATGGCCTCATTCATCAAAACGATACGGCTACCTTTTGAAACGCCCTTGTCTTTCACGACAAATCGTTTCTGTTTGTGATGCCTCGGATTTTCCGGCATCCAATATGCTGCACTCTGGCCGTTGTTTTCCGGGAATTATCATATGCTGTTTCCCCTGGGGAATGGCAACTTGGTTGAGGCCCCCAATCAGGTAAAGTGACTTTTGCACAGTTCTTTACTGCAGGGTTGTGGATCGGCTCCATAGCCTCCAGCAACAAGGATAAATCAACAAACTACTCATTTATGAATCTGATTCAGTACGACCCCAATCAACGTCCCACACCACAACAAAAGGATGCGATTGCATCGTTTCTGTTCACGCATTTGGAACAATACGGCGATGAACTTTCCGCGATAAAAAAAGCGATGGACTTTGCCTTACAGGAGCGTCAATCATTCGGAGGCTTGATCCTGGCATTGGAAGAAGACGGTGAATTGCTCGGAGCAACCGTGATCAATCGTACCGGTATGGACGAATACATCCCGGAAAACATTTTGGTATACATCGCGACCCACCACGGGCACCGCCGGAAAGGCATAGGCAAGCGTCTGATGCAAGCCGCCATCGACACCTGTCGGGAAGCATCGCACTGCATGTAGAACCCGATAACCCGGCAAAAAAACTGTATGAAAAATTGGGCTTCACCAATAAATACCTGGAAATGCGCTTGGTGAAATAAGCGAGTGATTCAATTTCCAAAACCAACCAAATATGCATACAATAGATATCATCATCTTTGCTCTGTACATCCTGATTGTTCTGGGCATCAGGATTTTATTTTCATAAAAAAAACGAGACCACCAACGATTACTACACCGGCGGAAACGACATGGGAAGCCTCCACATCGGGTTGTCTGTAGTTGCCACCGATGTGGGTGAGTGGAGTTTTCCATCGGACTTGGAGGATTGGGCTTTGCAATGGGACTATCGGGCTCCTGGATGTTGTTTACCGGCTTGGTAGGTGCCTGGCTCAGTGCGATTCTCCTCATCCCCAAAGTGATCGAACAGGGGCACCGCCTCAAACTGTTGACCTTTCCGCAATTGTTGCTGGATACCTATGGTAAAAAGGTAGCGCTGCTGGCCGGCATTATTTCATTTATTGGGTATCTCGGTTTACCTCATCCCAATTGCTGGCCGGTGCCAAACTGGCTGTAGGTACTTTCCCGAACTGAATCTCAACTCAGCCCTGCTCATCATGGGGGTAGTTGCTGTCGGGTACACGGTTTTTGGAGGGATAAAAGCCGTTATATACACCGATACATTTCAGTGGATTTTACTGATGGGTGGCTTGATTTTCATTGGGCTCCCGCTTTCCTATTTTGCCCTGGGGGGATATGATGCAATTGTGGCTCAACTGCCGGCAGACTTCCTCAGTTTGCGAGTCTGTATCCTGGATCAAACTGGTCAATTGGTTTATTACAATTGTTCCCATTTGGTTTGTCGGGATGACCTTGTACCAGCGCATTTATGCCTGTCGCGATGAGCGTACCGCAAAGCGGGCCTGGTACATAGCCGGCTTGTTTGAGTATCCGGTTATGGCTTTTATGGGTGTGCTCCTCGGCTTGTTTGCCCGGGTTGCTGTAGCCCAGGGGATGTTCGTCTCCGATGGATTTCCTACTGCCGGATCGATGGACAGTGAGTTGGGATTGCCCCTCCTGCTGCGCCATGTTTTGCCAGCCGGGTTGACGGGGTTGATGCTGTCGGCCTACTTTTCAGCCATTATGTCGACCGCGGATGGCTGCCTCTTGCTGCATCCGGAAATTTCATGACGGATTTGCTCCGAATTGATACCGACGGGAAACGCAGCATCCGGATTTCTCAATGGACGACCCTGGGAGTCGGAGCCGTTTCACTGGTTTTGGCTACTGCAATGACCAGTGTTTTGGACCTCATGCTCATGTCGTATGCCTTTATGGTAGCAGGCCTGTTGGTGCCGGTCTTGGCAATGTTGTTTACAAAAGATGCACACCCGGAGGCCGCATTTTGGTCAATGTTGACCGGAGGCGGGAGCACCATTCTGTTAACCATTCTACAGACACCCATCCCATTTGGTTTTGATCCGATTCTGGTTGGGATAATTTTATCCGGACTGGTGTATGTAGTGATTCACTGGCGTATGGTGAAGCATAATTCGATAAAAATTAAACAAACAGTTTTGGCAGCAATAGAATTAAATGCAAGTGCATTAGCGCACAATTTCAATTACCTGAAAACCCGCATGCAGCGGTACAAAAAGGATTGGGGAGTGGTCACCAAACTGCTGTGTGGCAACGAACTCTACCTTTCTGAACTTGCCCGGCTAGGACCTACCGAAGTGCACGATTCCCGGCTCAGCAACCTGGAAAAACTGAAAAAATCGCACCGAATATTCAGCGGGTGTATATCAAACCGCCACCCCTGCGAAGTATCAAGCGACTGGTTGCCTGCGCGGATGTCAGTTTCAATACCGACATCAAAACCATCAAGACCATCAACGAAGAAGCGGAGCGTCAGGGCGTTGTTCATAAAATCATCATCATGATTGAACTGGGTGATTTGCGTGAGGGCGTTATGGGAGAAGATTTGATGGATTTTTACCGGCAGGTATTTGAGTTGAAGCACATTGAGGTAATCGGAGTTGGCGCCAACCTGAATTGCCTGAATGGCATCCTTCCTTCCAAGGACAAGTTGATTCAACTCAGTCTGTATAAAGAACTCATCAACGCCAAGTTCAATTCCTCGATCCCCTGGGTTTCGGCCGGCTCGTCTATTACCTTGCCTTTGTTGAGCAAAAAGCAGGTGCCCAGCAGTTGCAACCATTTTCGGATCGGTGAAACGCTCTATTTTGGGCTGGATATTTTGAATAAAAAACCGATTTCCTCCATGCGGCAGGATGTATTTATGCTCAAAGCAGAGGTAATTGAACTAAAAGACAAACCCACCGTAGCGACCGGAGACCAGGGCACCAATTTGCTGGGTGAATCTCCGGAAATAAACTACGATGAACTGGGCGAAACCAGCATTCGGGCAATCATTGATGTTGGGGTGCTTGATGTAAAACCAGAAGACCTGGAGCCGGTGGATAAGGGAATTGAAATCGTAGGAGGAAGCTCCGATATGATCGTTGTCGACCTGAAAGACAATCCACTGGATGTTCGTCTGGGGAGTATGCTTTCTTTCCGTTTGAATTATACCGCTGTACTTTCTCTGATGAACTCCGATTATGTTGAGAAAAAGGTGGTTGGCAAAAAACAAGGGCCAATCAATGAAGTACCAGACGCACCGCTCGGCGAATAGCCTGATTTTGCCCGGGATGTTTGGAATTGTTGCGGGAGGTATCGACTTTTAGAACGCGTTTAGAGGATGTCTAAATTTCAATTCTGAGGCGAAGTCGAGCAAATTTTGTTTTTATTAAGGCAAATTTTGCAGTCGCATACGGGTAATTCGGCGAAAAATTTAACGTAGAGAAAAACTAAATTTGCCGAATGTAGCCCAGAAATTGAATTTTAGACATCCTCTTATACAAGTTCTTAATTCACCACTGTAAACAGGCAGTTATGAAACAAGCCATTCTTCCTCCAGAAATGGAACCTTTTCGACCACAAGTTGAGCAGAGCCGTTGCTCTTTTATCCGGGTTGAACCTTTGGAGGAAGGTGCATCTCAGCCCTGGAAAAGCAAAATTGGTGGATTGGCCTACCTGCCTAAAGGGGATCAATGGCCACTTTCTCCGGATGGGAACCCCTTGTTTTTTCTCGGCCAGATAAACTTTGCAGAATTACCAGCCCTGCATCCTTTTCCGGAAAAAGGGATTCTTCAGTTTTTTATCAACGACGACGATTTGTACGGAATGGACTTCGACCAGGGAGAAGTGGCCGATACATTTCGGGTAGTTTTTCATCCTGACCCAATTGAGGATGCTTCGCAATTGGATGCCTCAGCCTACTCTCCGGAATCCTACGATTTGCTGCCACACCAACCAGAGGATTCTTTTCCCCTTGCCTTTCACCTGGATTCAGAGGTTGTTCCGGTGACCGATTACCGCTTCTGGGAAACATTCGGTCAGGATTTCTTCCAGCAGTTTGGTGCTGCCGAATGGGAGGTGCTGGACACGTATAGCAAACTGGTAAAACCACAGGGCCACAAAGTTGGTGGGTACGCTTATTTTACTCAGGATGATCCTCGAAAGCCCGAAGATCCGATGCTGCTCTTGTTTCAACTGGATTCCGATCAACATATGAACCTCATGTGGGGCGACATGGGGGTAGGGCATTTTTTTGTCCGGGAAAGTGATTTGGCAAAGCGGGATTTTAGCCGGGTTCTTTACGATTGGGACTGCTTATAGGTTTGCAGGTAATGATCTTCCTTGGAGCGCATTAATCGTGCCTCTTCTTCCGATTTATCGCCATATCCGCAAAGATGCAAAACGCCGTGCACCATTACCCGGCGGAGTTCCTCTTCAAAGGCTACGCCATTGGTTTGGGCATTGTCCTGTACGCGGTCAATGCTGATAAACAGGTCTCCATGTACCGCATTATCTGAATGTGGGAATGTAATGATATCGGTGTAGTAATCGTGATCGAGATACTCGACGTTGATATCGCGCAGATGCTCATCGGAGCAGTAAATAATGGAGAGTTCGAAAAAGGGAGTTCCCTCGTCGGAAGCGACGGAAATCAGCCAATCGGCATGCTGGCTTTGATCGGGTAGCTCAAAGTCAATATTTTCAGAAAAAAAGTCTACTTCAGGAACAGAAAGGTCTTCCTCAGGAAGTATGGGAAAATCCATTAGAGGCCTTTAAAACGGAGACGGAAACGCATCTCAACCATGCTTCCACCGCGCATAAAACGGCAGGAGTCGCTGAGGTTTTTCATCAAAAACAAACCGCGGCCACCAACTTCCTCCAGACGCTCAGGGCAGGTAGGGTCGGCAACATCGCCCGGATCGAATCCGGGGCCTTCATCGGCTACGCGAATTGAAAGTGCATTTTTTTGATGGCGGCATGAAATGGAAACCTGCTTGCTGCAGTCACCCTGATTCCCGTGGCGCATAGCATTAGTGACAGCCTCTGTCAGGCTGACAAGAATATTTCCCTGGGTATCGGGATCCAGACCATATCGTGTTGCTACATCATCAACAAAAGATTCAACTTTTGATACATTTTCGGGGTTTGAAGGGAAGGTAAAATCTGTGTGCAAGTCACTCATTCGCAAGGGTGGTGGTTAAGTCCAATGATGCTTGAAGTTTTCAATCGCAGGGGGAAAACGATGGATTAGAGCGAGTGTTCACGGGAAGATTAAAGTCCATTGCTGGATAACACTGCAATTTAAGATTTTCATAACATAGTGCGCAAGGGGTAAGCGCATATTTTTTTTCAAAAACTGCGATTTGGTTCGATTTTTTATTAAAAAAAATCAAAAAGGCCTTGTTTTAACGCTAAAATTCTGCGCTGCCCGGGAAACGAGGGAATGGAATCACGTCGCGGATGTTCCCCATTCCTGTAACAAATTGCACCAGGCGCTCAAAGCCAAGTCCGAATCCTGCATGGGGACAGGAGCCAAAACGGCGTGAGTCCAGGAACCACTGCATTTCTTCTGCGGGGATGTCCATTTCATCCATGCGTGCCAGCAGTTTTTCGTAGCGTTCTTCACGCTGCGATCCGCCTACGATCTCTCCGATGCCGGGGAACAAAATGTCCATTGCCGCAACGGTTGGGCCGGGCACCTGCTCGCTTGCTTCGTTTTCCCGCATGTAGAAGGCTTTAATCGCCTTCGGGTAGTCAACCAGAATAACTGGCTTTTGGAAATGTTTTTCCACTAAATAACGTTCGTGTTCGCTCTGAAGGTCCGCTCCCCAGCCATCAATCGGAAATTGGAATTTTCCTTTTTTATTGGGTTTGGAATTCTTCAGAATATGGATGGCCTCTGTATATGTTAGACGCTCAAACTTGTTTTGTGTCACAAATTGCAGTTTCTCCACCAGGGGCATTGGGGAGCGCTCGGTCTGTGGTTTTGATTTTTCTTCCTCGATCAGGCGGTTCTCGAGAATAGCCAGGTCGGTTTGGCAGTTCTCAAGGATGTACTTGATCACATAATGAAGCATATCCTCTGCCAGATCCATATTGTCGTGGATATCGGCGAAGGCAACTTCCGGTTCAATCATCCAGAACTCCGCAAGGTGGCGGGTCGTGTTGGAATTTTCAGCACGGAAAGTAGGACCAAAAGTATAAACCTGACCCAAAGCCAGCGCGGCCATTTCGGCTTCCAACTGACCGGAAACGGTGAGGTTGGTGGCGCGACCAAAAAAGTCTTCGGAAAAGTCCACTTCTCCGCTTTCTGTACGCGGTGGGTTGCCAATCGGCAAGGTACTCACCTGGAACATTTCCCCGGCTCCCTCTGCATCGCTGCCGGTGATGATTGGGCTGTGCATATAAAAGAAGCCCTTGTTATTGAAAAACTGGTGGATCGCGAACGCAATGTGGTGGCGGATGCGGAAAACTGCTCCGAATGTATTGGTGCGGAAACGCAGGTGGGCCTGCTCACGCAGAAATTCCAGACTTTGCTTTTTAGGTTGCAAAGGATACACCTCCGGGTTGCATTCCCCGAGAACCTCAAGTTCGGAAACGGTCAGTTCCACTTTTTGGCCGGCACCCTGAGATTCAACAAGAGTACCACGGACCTGAAGTGCGGCGCCGAATTTGATTCGTCCCACCAGTTCTTCGCCGATCACATTTTGATCGATCACGGCTTGCAGGTTTGCGGATGTGCTTCCGTCGTTGAGGGCTATGAACTGGTTGTTGCGAAATGCGCGTACCCAACCACTCACTGTAATTTCTGTGCCTACCGGTTCTGTCCGGAGAATGTCTGTAATCTTGCTGCGTTTCATCAAAAAAATATCTGTATTCGTTTGGGCCGCAAAAGTACAGCGCTTTTATGAGAAAAACCGCATTTAGAACACATTCGGATGCGGGAATTGAGGTCCCGGTACCCGATTACTTTCTGAATGCGGTTTTTTGCATAAATAAACAGCCTGGATATTCGGCTTTATTCAATTTTTAGTGGCTTTACCTCGCCTTCCGGGGTGATCCAGATAAATTCTTTTTGGTTCTTGGTGATGGTTCGTGGCTGCCGTTCCGGCATGGTAAACCGGAGGACCAGGTTGTAGGAAAACTGAACGGCGGGTTCCAGGATTTCCGGATTGATCACAATGTCGTAATCGTTGGCGGGGACTGCATTGTAAAACCGGGCCTCCGGTTTGTCTGCCATATTCCAGATTGCGCTGGATTTATCAAGTGGGTTGGGCTTGGAACTTGTGAATGCCTGGTAACTCTCGTACCGGTTGATTGGATAAGCAACCCAGGCATTTTCTGCTGTTTGCAGATAGGCGGAGTCCAGTTCCAAACCAATTTTTTTATACTCGGCTTTGATTTGATTAGCATACTCAAACACTTCGCTTCGAAGCTGGCGGTAAAAAACAGATGGGTCGCTAACAAAGTAATCGACTTTCACAATGTCATAGATTTCCTGTCGGGCTGCTGCTGCGACAATTTTGTCGAGCAAACCCGGGTCGGAGTATCGGATGTGCACATTTTTCTGCAATTCAAATCCGGTTGGAACCTCCGTGTACGTTTTTTTCGAAAAAATCTTCTTGCTCACATCGAACTCATATTTGGGCAAAAAATTGACCATGTCAACATATATGTTGGAGTCCGGAATTCCCAAGCCTTTCAATTGGGAAATAAACGGGGTCAGCCGGCTATCCAGAATGCTGTTGGTTTCTTCGGCTGTTTTCCCAAACTGCATCACACTAAAAATCGCCGTGTACGAACTTGCCCGCTGGTTGGACAAAGCGTTGATGCTGATTTCTATCATGTTGTTTCCCAGAAAGCTGGCGGCTTTGGGCACGGCACGGTATTGCGCCGTATAGTTGATATTTGTATATTGCTTTTGCTGTGTTTGGTAATTTCCCATTACCTGGGCAGAAAGAAGAAGTGGGAATAGAAAAATGGAGAGGAAAATTGCTTTTTTCATTGATCGAATTTTTGGTAGAGTACAGGGATGTGAAATGCAACGTGTGCAGGTTGATTGGTCGTCAGAACAAAGGATGCTCTGTTAGTATGGATTACATAAAAAAAGTTGCTTTCTTTGATAGATCTCAAGGGATAAAAAGTTACTACAGGCTTTCCTGAACGTCAGAATTTAAATTTGTTTAGAGAGAGCATGCTGAATACCCTATCTTTGCAACCCAAAACAGTTTTCATTGTTTAAAACTGTGAAACTACATAGATAATGTATATTCAAGTTTTTAAGAGTAAAATACACCGGGTAAAGGTGACCCAGGCCGACCTGAACTACATTGGCAGCATCACGATTGATGAAGCCTTAATGGAGGCGGCCAATATCGTTGAGGGCGAGAAGGTTCAGATTGTGAACAACAACAATGGAGCCCGATTGGAAACCTATGTGATCCGTGGTGAACGTAATAGTGGCGTGATTTGTTTGAATGGTGCTGCAGCCCGGTTGGTCCAGGTGGGCGATCTGGTTATTATTATTTCCTATGCCATGATGACCCCTGAAGAGGCAAAATCCTTCCAGCCGATTGCTGTTTTCCCCAACGAGAACAATCTGCTCGGCGACTAACACAAACCTGTTTCCCTCCAGGGCACACCTCCGATTTGTGCTTATCGTTTTGGATCAAAAACAGCAGTGTCAAGACTTTTCGTCTGCCCCAAAGCCATTTCCGCAATGAGTTTTCCGCTTCCGGCACCCATGCTGATCCCCAGCATGCCATGTCCGGTATTGATCAGCAAATTCTTTGTTTGTTTTGCCCACCCGATGTAGGGCAAACCATCGTGTGAAACCGGTCGAAATCCCAACCAGATACCCGGAGGGTTTGCCTCCTTTGAATGTGCCAGGTTCAGCATCGACTGATAGGCCGGATAGTTGCCCATCTCCGGCAGATACCGTGTTACAGATTCCAGCATTCCCTGAACGCGTCCTTTGTAAATACGGGAATTGATAGGCCCGATTTCCATCGTATTTCCAATCCGAATCCGGTTGGCCCAGGGAGTGATCGCCACCTTGTCTTCCACCAGAATACATGGGTAGTTCATCTGGCGGCCTTCGGTTGGCATGGTCATGGAGTATCCTTTGCCGGGCATCAAAAACATGCGTTCACCGGCCAGTTTTGCCAGCGCGGGCGACCAGGCGCCGGCAGCCAGTACAAATACATCTGCATGCAGTTCTTCTCCGGAAGCCAGACATACCGAGCGAATTTTCCCTTCTGATTTTTCAAATGACTGCACCGTTGATTCGGTGAGAATGCGTACTCCCCTGGATTTGAGCGTAGTCAAAAGGCCCTGCATCAAAGCATTTGGGTAGAGGTGCGCATCGTCTTCGTACAGAATTGCCCCAAGGACATCGGGTTTGAAATGCGGCTCCATTGTCTGGATTTCTGATTGGCTCAAACGGGAAATTTTATACCCCAGCGCCTCAGCTTTCTCGGCAATTTCCAGTTCTTCTTTTTCTGCTTTTGCACTCCGATAATACATGGCACAGCCGTTGCATTCGAGTTGGAAATCCAGGCTTTTTTGCCAGTCTTGCAAAATCTTTTTATTGAAAAACAGCAACTCCTTCATCGGAACCGCACTGCGTTCTTCGTGCTCCCGGTTGGATGCTTGCTGAAAACGAAGGCCCCATTGTATCACCATGGGATCCAGGTGTGGACGAATGGAAAAAGGGCTGCGGGAATTGAACATCCATCGGATTCCTTTACCGAGGGTTCCCGGAGCAGCAAGCGGGATGAAATGGGAAAGTGCCAGCAAACCGGCATTGCCATGTGAGGTGTTGTCTTGCAAATCGCTTTTATCAACCACAGTCACCTCCACGCCCTGTTCATTCAAAAACCAGGCAGTGCTCAGTCCGGCGATTCCTCCGCCAATAATTACTACGTGCATGATCAATGTTTTGGCAAATGTAAGCACCAAAACGAAAATCTGTACACCTTCTTGTCATACTACGGTTTTTACAAGAAACAAACCAGCTGCTCAGGCACGCATCTGTAAAGAAGGAGGAGAGACGTCGTGAAGGATGTCGTACAGCCAATGGTGGTATTCCGGGAAGTCCGGCAGGTTGTTGTGTCCGGCTCCTTCAATCCGATGCAGGACAATGTTCTCAGGCAACAGGGCCTGAAGGCGTTCGCTTTGTCTGATGGGAAAAATCCGATCGCGTGATCCGTGCAGGATATGCACCGGGCATTGGACTTTACGGATAAACAAATCCGTACGGATGTGGTAACGCAACAACCAGCGAATAGGCAGAATAAACCCATATCGGCGGGTGTTGTACAGGAAGGAATAGTAGGGGCTATCCAGAATCAGCATCGCCGGATTGTTCCAGGATGCAATTCGGGCTGCCATACCACTTCCCAGCGATCGGCCATACAGTACAATATCAGTTTCTTCGTATTGGGCAGAAAGCCATTTGTAGGCCTGTTGCAGATCGCTGAATAAAATGCTTTCGGTGCGCCGCCCTTCGCTTTTTCCAAAACCCCGATAATCCAGGATGAAAAAATCATATCCTTTGCCAATAAAATCACGCGCAAACTTTCCCCAGCCTTTGATGCTTCGGGAGTTGCCTTTAATATAAAAAACCACCCCTTTGCTGTTCGGTACCTTGAAGTGCAGTGCATTGACGATGCCGCCGTCTTCCATTTCCAGATTAATCTCGGTAAACGGAAACGGATACTGGTACTCAAACCAATGCGGCAGGCGTTCCGGCCGGAAAAAGAAAAAATCCTGGCCGAAATAAAAGATCAGGCATAAGGCCACATACACGATGGCCGTCCAAAATAATATAGAGGTCAACAGCGGGCTCATCCTTGTTGAATTTTACGGGCTACAGACTCCCAGACATCCGACAAGGGTTTCTGCCCGATCATATTTTCCCAATCCATTTCCGGATGTGTTTGAATGAATTGCCCCATGTGCACTTGCCTTTCCGATAACACGGATTCCGGAGATCGGTGGTTGGCAGCCAACACATTGGCTTTGCATGCTTGCAGGCTCGTCATCGGTACATATTTCCAATGGGTTTGGGCCAGGTAGTACTTCGGGGTATGGTCTTTGCGAAAACCGTTTGGGTTGCCACAGGATTTGATCCCTTGTGGGCTTACTTTTTTTTCAATTTCTTGTTCGCTGGTTTGTGTCCCATCAAATACAACGCGAACCACTTCGCGCCCATGTTGGAAGCCGGCTTCGGTCTCAATTACACCGGGCAGGGCACCCAGTATTTTTTCACCGCTCCAAAAACAATACATAGAATAGGTTTTTTCAATTGGGTCGTTTTCCCGAACCGCTAATTCTTCTTCCAGAATTTCCATCCAGGCAGGGGCTTCCTGGAGTGCTGTTCGCATGCCGCGAACGATTTCAGCAGAAGAGCGAAAGTCGGCCATTCGGGGAACTAAATCTTTGCCCGAAGCATCTATGATGCGGACAACGGGATTATTCCAGGCAGGCTCATTGAAGCGAGCCAGGGCTTGTGCATCTTTTCCGCCTTTGTTGTTGTAAATGCAAACCGGAGTGAAGTAGGTTTCAATCGCTTCGACGATCAAAGGGTGACTCAGTGTGAATCCTCCATAGCGTGTGCAGTTCGAACAGCCGGGTACCTCCTGAAACAAAATCAAAACCGGCTTTCCTGAGGCCGCAGAGGTTTTCAAGCCTTCATCCAGATTCCTGCTCCAGTGCACCGATCCGAGTTCCGGCGGATTGTCTGGTTCCGGCTGCTCTTGCAACGGGCCAGGCTTGGCAGTGGGCTGAAGCAAATCTTCCCAGATTACCAAACCAAACAATGCAGTCGAAATAAAAAAGGCTCCGAGCAACTTCATAATGCGGTTGTTTTTTCAAGCATTGAGGTGATTTAGAACGTTTCAAATGCCTCTAGGAATCGCTAATTAAACTATATTTCAGCACAATTGCAAACAACTGACCTGAGATTGCACCACAATGGATTTTTATTTCAACTTCAAAGCAAACCACAGCACCATGATTCGTTCAATTTGCCTGGGCATCGTTTTTTCCTTTTTGTTTAACCCGGTTTTTTCTCAAAAAAAAATAACCATTGAAGACTGTTTTACCCTGTTCCGTTTTTACCCTGAAACAGCACAAAACCTCAGGATAGCCCCAGATGGAAAGCACTATCTGTATGCCGACCGCTACCACATTGAGTTGGTTGATTTGGTATCCGGTGAAACTATGTCGGAATTGGCTTCACCCGAACAAATTGAGCCCGTTGGATACTGGGATGAATTGCAACATACGGACGACTTATCGGTTCTGCTTTTCCGGTCGGAATCCCGGCCTGTATTTCGCCACTCGGTAAGAGCTGCGTATTGGGTTTTCAAACCTGTCGATGGAACGTGTACGCGCCTGCACGAGAGCAATGAATTACAGCTGGCACAAATAAACCCGCAGGGAACCAAAATTGCATTTGTCCTGGAAAACAACCTGTACTATAAGGATTTGCAAAGTGGTACGACTAAACAAATAACAAAGGATGGAGTGCCCGGACAAATTCTAAATGGAATTCCCGACTGGGTATATGAGGAAGAGTTTAGCCCGGTAAATGGGGAAATGCTCAAGGCAACTATTTGGTCGGACGACGGACGGTATCTGGCCTTCCTGCGACTGGATGAAAGTCAGGTGCCGGAGTACGCATTTCAATGGTATCAGGGCGATTCCTATCCCCAGAGCACCTCGTATAAATACCCCAAAGTGGGTGAGCCAAATGCAACCGTGCAGGTCTATTTATACGATACCGAGGCAGAGTACCTGGTTGGGCGTATGGACGGGCTTGAAAAAACAGATTATGTGCCCCGGATTTATTTTGATAAAAACAATCAACTGATTGTATCCCGCCTGAATCGACTTCAGGATACACTGGAATTGTTGCAGGCTATTCCCGGCCGAACCCTTCGGGACGATGACGGAACCCCGCTCATTTTTAGCAGACTCCTGTTGCGGGAAACCGATCCGGCCTATGTGGAGGTGCACGATAACCTGACTTTTTTAGAAGACGGGGAATCTTTTCTGTGGACCAGCGAGCACACTGGATTTAATCATCTGTACCTGCATCCAATGGACCGGACCGGAGAGCAGAAAATCATCCAACTTACGCAGGGCGAGTTTGATCTCACCTATTTTTGGGGAGTAAATGAAAAGGCGGGTACCTTCTATTTTCAGGCTGCAACACCGACCCCAATGGATCGTCAGATTTGGGAGGGTTACCTGGATGGCAGTCCGGCCAAATTACTCACCCTGGAGCCCGGAACCCACGATGCAGAGTTTAGTGCTGATTTTCAATTTTTTCTGCACAGTTGGAGCGATGCAAACACTCCGGAACGCACCGTGTTGCGCAGTATAGACGGCAGTGTAGATCAGGAAAAACTCAATAACAACCGGCTGATCAAAAAAAGAACCTTGTATGGTTTTGTTGATAAAAAATTCTGGAATTTCACCCTGGAAGACGGAACCAAACTCCACGGCTGGATGCTCCGCCCGGACTCCCTGGAGCCCGGCAAAAAATACCCGGTTTTATTCGATGTATATGGTGGCCCGGGCTCGCAAACGGTTTTGAATAAATACGATCCGTACCTGGGCAACTGGCACCAATACCTGGTTCAGCAAGGTGTAATTGTCGTAAGCGTTGACAACCGCGGAACCGGAGGCCGTGGACGGGATTTTAAAAAGTGCACCCAACTCCAACTTGGAAAACTGGAAACACAGGATCAGATTGCTGCGGCAAGCGAGCTGGCAAAACTCGACTACATTGACCCCGATCGAATTGGTATTTGGGGCTGGAGCTATGGCGGATACCTGAGTACTTCCTGCCTGCTTAAAGGCAACGATGTATTCAAAATGGGTATGGCTGTGGCTCCGGTAAGCAATTGGAAGTGGTATGACAGTGCTTACACCGAGCGCTATATGCATACCCTGGAGGAGAACCAGTCTGGCTATGACGATAATGCACCCATCCAATTTGTCGATCGCCTGAAGGGCGACAATTACCTGATTTGCCACGGTACAACAGACGACAACGTACATTTTCAACAAAGCCTGGAATTGATAAATGCCCTGGTTGCTGCCAACAAACAATTTGAAACCTGCTATTACCCCAACCGAAACCATGGGATTTACGGCGATAATGCAACACGCCACCTGTTTACCAAATTGACTCAGTTTATTATGGAAAAATTATAATTCCGGTAGGGTATGCCCTGGGTTGGTTTCTTATGAAAATCTTAAAATTGTTAATGGGAAGCATCATTTTTAGTACCTTTTACATCATAAAGGAAACACATTTAGTCACCAAATGACATTCCCATGCTATTTACAAGAAGTAAAATCTATTCCAATCTGTTGCCTTTGATCCTGTTGGTGGGCCTGCCCGGCATACTAAACGCGCAGCAGCCATTTGCCAAGTTTGTAATTGGGCTTGAAGGAACCTTCAATACCCAACAAGCCCAGGAATACACCATCGGACCTCAAATCGAATATCCCTGGAAGCAATTCTCTGCAGGAATTGGCATCAGCCGAAAGCAGTTTCCCTGGTTCAAGGTTGAATCAACCGATTATGTTCTTCGGCCCATCAATTGGTATGGAGAAAAAACACTGGCTTATGAAATCAACAGTGAAATGAAAAAGGCAAGTTATTGGTCAGTTCCTGTTAAAATAAATTATCGCTTGCCCTGCAATTGCGTCTACGTGCATGCGGCCGCAGTATTTGACTTTATGAATCCCAATTTAAAGTCAAAAGATGCCTACACGTATTACAGCGAACAACCAAAAAACAATGAGGAGGTGGTGACACAGAGGGGTTACCGCAAGTTTCTAAGAAACTATGAAGTTGGGCTTGGATTTAAACTGCATGCCAACGATTATTTTCGGCTAATTGCCCGGCCGGTAGTCAGTTGGAATGAAAACCCGGATCCATACAGCCCCAATCACCGGTACGATGCAAGCATCCGTATGACCTTGGGTGTACAGTATGCCTTCATCCGATATGGTGGCCGGTTTTAGTGGCCAGGATAAAGAGTCAAATCCCCCAACAGGTTTTGAATTAACGGAGTTTGTTTCCTGCAAAAATCATGAATACGGCCGGCAGCTTTTCGAGTTGCCGGCTATTTTCTTTACGCCAATCCTGTATCGACAGGGATTGAATCCATTCCGACTGACCGGTCAGATCCTGTGCGATGCCAAAGCGCGTGTTGGGCTGCAGGCTTTCAAGGGCTACCTCCAGGACCATTTGACTTCGGTAAGGTGTTTCTATGAAGAGTTGCGTCTGATTCAGCCGTTGCGAATCGTTTTCAAGTCGCCGCAATGCCTTTGCCAATTCCGGCCGCTTTGGAGGAAGGTAACCGTGAAAGGCAAATTGTTGACCGCTCATCCCGGATGCCATCAGGGCTAACAACAGGGAGGATGGACCTACCAGGGGCTTTACCTGCATTCCCAGCTCATGGGCAAGGGCAACAAACTCAGCGCCCGGATCGGCTACACCTGGACAGCCGGCTTCAGATAGCAAACCAATGTCTCGACCTGTTTTTACTGCCTTTCTAAATGCCTGTAAGGCGGGTTGAAGGTCCCGTTTATCCATCTCAATCAGCTCCAGCTCTTGAAGAGGCTGCTCGGTTCCAATTGCTTTTAAAAAATGGCGTGCCGTCTTCGCTCGTTCGGCAACAAAGCAATTTAATGGGTGCACAGTACTCCGGACATACTCCGGAATACTGTGCAATGCATCTTCGGCAATTGGGACGGGAATTAAATACAAACTGGCCATGGGGCAAATGTACATTATTTGAAACCCATTTTCGATTGGGTCTTACACTCCGGGTACCGCTTGAATAACCGGTGCTTCATCTCGTACAAATACTTTTTTCTCCAGCCAGTAAAATCCAATTAGCGCAATCGCACTCAGTACAACCAATACTGCCCACAGGGCATTAAAACCCCAGGCTTGGATAATCTGTGTACCCATAAGCGGAGCAACAATGTGGGCAATTGAATAGGCAATGGAGTACGCAGCCATGTACTTGCCCTGTCCACCTTTCTTTTGAGCCCGATCAAAAACGTAATTGGTGCTGAAGGGCATAACCAGCATTTCCCCAAAAGAAATTATAACCATAAACAACACCGCCGGAATCAGATAAACTGCAGTTGGCAAGAGCAAGGCGGCGTACGACAAACCATATAAGATCAAGCCCCGGCGCACAAAATTCATCGGGTGTCGGCGACCATCAATTCGGTATATAAACGGTACTTCAACCAAAAATACGATCAAGCCGTTCACCGCTGCTACCATTCCAATCTTCGCCTCAGACCACATATAAATATCCTTGAAAAAAACAGGAACCGTCCACAGGATTTGCATGAAAACCATGGCGTTGATGATTGTCAAACCGCAAAAAGTAAGAAAAACACGATCCCTGTAGGGGTTGGCTAGTGAAGGAGCTGGAGTGCTTGTCCCAGACTGCTTTTCATGTTCCAATTGGGTCGCGGCCTCCTTTTTAGGCACAATCAATACATACAACAACAATGCAGCGAGCAGACAGGTCAGGCCATCAACAATAAAAAGCCAATGCCAGCCCAAGGCCGCCAGCAAACCACCCAGTGCCGGAGCGACCGTCCAACCCAAATTTATTGCCATACGGTACAGGGAAATGGATCGGGTCCGGGTCTCAACCGTACTGTGCACCGAAATTGCAACGGAGTTTGCAGGGCGAAAAGATTCTGAAATGGTACTCAGCAACAACACCGCAAAACACATGAGCCAAAAATCCTCCAAAAATAAAATCAACAGGAGCATGATTCCATTCCCAACAAGACTCCATATCTGAATACTCAGGTATCCGGCGCGGTCGGTCAGCCAACCACCAAGGTATGAACCCAGTAGTGCACCAACTCCGAAAAAGCCCATGACATATCCTGCATCCGCAATGCTGTATTCCAGTTTTTGCGTCAAATAAACGGTCATAAACGCCACAACCATGGCTCCACACCGGTTGATAAGCGTAACAAAAGAAAGGAACCAGATAGTTTTGGAAATCCCCGAATAGGAATCACGCCAAAATGAGAACAGTTTGAATAACATGGGACATGGGTATTGTAAATGATAAAACAACCATTACAGGCCGGGAAACAGAATAATAACAGGCCAACACCCATTTTGGGTTCCGCAAATGAAAGATTATTTTGTTTTTCTTTTTGTGGTGCCAATGAAAAACGCCAGATGCTGTAGCAACTGGCGTTATTCATACAATAGAAAGGATGATACTTGCAGTTCGATAAGATTATATACGTTGGTTATGCTGTCGCAAAATCCACAAGAATCTTTAGCAAAAATCCGAAATTGACGGATATTTCCAAATATTTTGCCAGGGAATTTATTTGAAGACTAAATTGTTTGTCTATTTACCCTCCCCATCTTTGAAATTTTTCAACTCAAAAATACGAATGCTCCAGCTAGAAAGTAAACACCTGTATTTGATATCCGGACAAACAGACACCCTGGATGCCGCTGCCGATAATGATCATCCCCTTTTGTCCAGCCTCCTGGGCGGCATAGCCATTCCTGAAAAATGGTCGCATTTCCCGGAAGCGCTTGCCTGGATGCGCGACCACCTGCGCGAGTTTCCTCAGGAAGCCGGCTGGTGGTTTTACTTTATTATTCACAAACAAGATACCCGATTGATCGGCACCGCAGGATTTAAGGGCTATCCGGAGCCGGATGGCAGTGTGGAAATTGGATATGAAATTCATCCGGATTACCAGGGCAAAGGACTGGCAACCGAAGCTGCACAAGCCTTAATTGATGATGTAAAAAACAGGCCAGGAGTCCTCAAAATTCGCGCGCATACGCTGGCTGAAGCAAATCCCTCCACCTCCGTGCTCAAAAAACTCGGACTCAGGTTTGTACAAGAGAAAATTGACATCGAAGACGGGAAAATCTGGGAATGGGAAATGCTCCTCTGATCCCATAAAAAAACAGGAGCTTCTAATCAGAAACTCCTGTTTTCGTAGTTCATCAGGCTCTAAGTTGCAATGCCATTAATAAGCCATTGCAAACAAGACCCGACGTTTACTTGGCTTGCCGGTAAGGATACAGCTTCCGTCTTCATCCTTGGCATCTACCGGGATACATCGGATGGTCGCTTTGGTTTGTTCCTTGATTGCCAGTTCCGTCTCGGTTGTACCATCCCAGTGGGCCGAAACAAATCCGCCTTTTTCTTCCAGCACCTGTTTGAATTCCTCGAATGAGTTCACTTCTGTAATGTGCTCATCGCGGTAGGCTTTCGCCCGGTCAAACAGGTTTTGTTGGATGTCTTTCAACAGTTGTTCGACGTGCTCAACTACGCCGTCCAGTGCTACAGAATTTTTCTCTTTGGTATCCCGACGGGCTACCTCAACAACACCGGCTTCCAGGTCGCGCATACCGAGTCCAAGACGAACCGGTACACCCAACATTTCGTATTCAGCAAATTTAAAGCCCGGACGATTTTGCGCGTCGTCATCAATTTTAACTGAAATGCCTTTGGCGCGTAGTCCGGCAGCAATGGCATCTGCTTTTTCCAAAATTTCTGGCAATGGTTTTGGGATTGGAACGATTACAACCTGGATTGGAGCCAGTTTTGGAGGCAATACCAGGCCATCATCGTCAGAGTGGGTCATAATCAAACCACCAACCAAACGGGTGGATACCCCCCAGGATGTAGCCCAAACATATTCCTGTGTGTTTTCTTTATTTAAGAACTGGACATTGAATGCTTTTGCAAAGTTTTGGCCCAAGAAGTGCGAGGTGCCCGCCTGCAGCGCCTTGCCATCCTGCATCAAAGCCTCAATGCAAAAGGTTTCGTCTGCTCCGGCAAACCGCTCGTTTTCAGTCTTGATGCCTTTGATCACCGGCATCGCCATGAATTCCTCGGCAAATTTTGCATACACATCCAGAATCATGCGGGTTTCTTCCATGGCTTCTTCAGATGATGCGTGTGCCGTGTGCCCTTCCTGCCACAGAAATTCGGCAGTCCGCAAAAACGGACGTGTCCGCATTTCCCAGCGCACAACATTGGCCCACTGATTGATCAACAACGGCAAATCGCGGTAGGATTTAATCCAGTCTTTATACGTGTCCCAAATAATCGTTTCAGAAGTTGGGCGCACAATAAGTTCTTCCTCCAGTTTCGCCTCCGGATCGACGATCACACCCTGACCATCCGGATCATTTTTCAGACGATAGTGGGTCACGACAGCACATTCCTTGGCGAACCCTTCCACGTGCGCAGCTTCACGACTCAAAAAACTCTTCGGGATAAACAACGGGAAATATGCATTGACGTGCCCGGTTTCCTTAAACATGGTATCCAGCGCATCCCGCATTTTTTCCCAAATAGCAAACCCATGCGGTTTGATCACCATGCATCCGCGAACCGGCGAGTTATCGGCCATCTGTGCGCGGTGAACAATGTCTAAATACCACTTTGAATAGTTTTCTGAACGAGGTGTAATTTCTTTAGCCACGGTGGTGCTTTTTATTATTTATTAAAAAATGAACTCTAGAGTGAGTTTGGGATTTTCATGTGTATTGAAACAGGTATAGTTGCGTAAAGAGTAGGTGCCCTGCTAACCGCAATTAATAACTCAAATACAAGGTAATTCCTTTATTCTGTAGGCGGATAGCCAAACCTGATCTATCACATCCAATTACTCTCAACATTTATGGTTAAATTGCCGTTAAATAGAAACAAACCTTGTTACAATTTCAGCTCCAGACTGTCTTATAAGTATAGAATTTTAACACTTTTTTGCTGAAGGAAGGCAGTTTAAGCGAACTTTAACGAAACCTGACCACTACTTTAATTGGCTTTTAACCAAAAAATGCGTGCAAAGGTAATACTTTTGATCTTAGAAACTCGCGTACCGGATATATGCATTAAACAATCTGTAATCATGAAAAACATAAATATCATTAGTCGACTGGTTCTACTCGTGCTCTTCGTAGCCGGTGCCTCCGGCAACATGTTTGCACAAGACGACCTGTATTACGATCCTGACCGCGATGTACAAGTGTACTACGACGATAACTATCAGGATAACAACAACAATTACAACAACAATTACAACGACGACTTCGACGACGAATACTACGATTACGAGGACGATTATGCCTACGAGTATTCTTCCCGAATCCGACGTTTCCACCGATCAACTACCGTAGTGGATTATTACGACCCATTCTACGTTGATATGTGGTATTACGATCCGTTCTACCTGCCTGGTGCGACCATTTATGTAGGTGGATTCAACGATTACTGGACCTGGCGTCGCTGGCGCCGCTGGAATCGCTGGAACAGCTACAATTCCTGGTCATACTGGAACAACCCATACAGTGGATGGGGATACCGCTCCTGGGGATTTGGTGGTCCGTATGTAAACTTTGGTTGGGGAAATGCCTGGGGCAACCCATGGTGCAACCCGTATGTGGCCAACAACTACTACTATGACCCATATTGGTCTTGGAATGGCTACAACCCCTATTACAACAATGGTTGGGTAAACAACAACTATTACTACGACAACACCCACCATGGGCACAATGGGTACAACCCACAAACCTATACAGGTGTGCGTCGCCACGGCACTACTGTGAACAGCAATACCAGTGGATATGCACGGGTTTCTGAAAATGGCCGTTTGTCAACTGCAGGGAAAGCCCCTACACTTGAATTGAAACAGGATAAGTTCGGACGCAAAGTGGAAAGCGACCGCGAACCAGTTCGTGTGAGCAAAAGCCCAACTACACGTACCGAATCCCGCGATGCCAGATCCGTTGACAACAGCGCCCGCCGGGTAGAGCCTAATAACGATGTCCGTCGCGAAACGCGCAGCGCAACTCCAAACAACGATGTGCGCCGGGACAACCGCTCTGTTCAGCCAAATACAGATGTAAAGCGCAATGACCGCGCAGTACAGCCTGATCTAAAGCGTGATAACCGCAGTCCTCAGCCCGATCAGAAGGCGACTCGCCCGAATCGTGAGATTCAGCGCAGTAATACACCTTCTCGCTCTAACAACAACGAGATGCGTACACCATCTCGTAATGAGAACCCAAGCAGCACCCGTCCGCGGAGCCAGGAAAATGACCGCCAGCGTTCTTACACGCCTAGCAGCCGTCCTTCCCGCTCTTCAGGGGATCGGAGTGCAAGTCCGAGCAGAAGCTCCTCTCCGGATAGAAGCGCCTCTCCAAGTCGGAGTTCTTCTCCAGACCGGAGCGCATCTCCTAGCCGCAGCAGTTCTCCGAGCAGAAGTGCAAGTCCGAGCAGAAGTTCCTCTCCGAGCGCATCTCCTAGCCGGAGTTCTTCCCCAAGCCGCAGTAGCTCACCAAGCCGTAGCAGTGGAGGGAAATCCAGCAGCAGCCGGGGTGGCCGCGGAGAATAACATCCAAGCAGTCTTAACAGACTAAATCTCAAGAGATGGGTGGAATTTGGTATTACACCTTTTCCACCCATTTCTTTTTCATACTGGATTGCGGCCTGGCCGCACAGCAATTTTTTCGATAAAAAAGTACAAATGGACAGGAACGGTTTCCAGACATAGAACGTCACTGGAGCCCCTATGTCCTATTTAAAATACAACCCAACTATGAAGCAAATTTTCCTTTTCACCGCCTTGCTCTTTGTGAGCACCATCGGAGTAAGTCAGACGGTATCTGATGCCATTCGATATTCTTCCCTTCAACCCGGCGGCTCTGCTCGCTTTCTCGGAGCCGGTGGCGCTTTTGGCGCACTGGGTGCCGATTATGGTGTGCTTAGCACCAACCCTGCCGGATTGGCTATGTTCCGTACCAATGAACTCGTAATCACCCCCGGATTGCGGTTTACAAATACAATTGCCCAAATGCCCGGTGCCAGCAACCTGGACTGGGAGGACAGCAAATCCAATTTTGCCTTTGATAATGTTGGCATGGTGTTCAACTCCAATCCGCGTGCTTCTCATTGGAGCACCGTGAATTTTGGAATTGGTTTTAACCGGCAACAAAATTTCCACCAAAGCATCTACTATGAGGGTACTGATGCGGGATCTATCATGAATGATTGGTTTGCAGAAGCCGATCAGGTGTTTGCAAGTGGCGGAGATGAATCGAGCCTGTACCCGTTTGGGGCTCGCATGGCTTATGATGCCAGTGCTATTTATTTTCAGGACGGCGAATTGTCTTATGATTTTATCAATAGTCCCAATGCAGCAGTAGAACGTACCCACAGTGTAATTACAACCGGTGGAATCAATGAAATGGTTTTTTCTCTTGCCGGAAACTATGATGAAAAATTGATGATCGGTGCAACCGTAGGTGTTCCATTTATCAATTACCGCCTGGATGCGGTTTATGAAGAAACCGACCCTGCTGACAATGTTCAGTATTTCAATGACCTCAGTTACACAGATTACCTGCGTACCCAGGGTGTTGGAGTTAATTTTAAAATGGGGGTTATTTACCGTATGAGCCAAATGGTTCGTCTGGGGGCGTCCTTTCATTCGCCTACGCTGATGGGGCTTACTGACCGGTTTAGCAACACGCTTTCTTACAGTTATACAGATGGAACCGGGACTGTATTCAATGAGGCTTCTTCACCAGAGGGAACCAGTGATTACCGCTTGCGTACTCCATGGCGTGCAACTGGTAGCGCTGCATTTATTATTGGCAAATTGGGCTTTATCAGCGCCGATGCCGAACTGGTGGATTACAGTGCGAACAAGTTCAACTTTACAGCCAATGTAAATAGCTCTGAAAATGAGCGCTTCGAGCGCGAACTGAACAGTGAGATTCAGCGCAACCTCGGTCAGGCTGTGAATATTCGGATTGGGGGGGAACTTGCTCTGGATGTCTTCCGCATTCGTGCGGGGATGAACCTGCTTGGCAAACCTGTTGAAGGCGAATCCGGCTTCAATACGGCCTACACTGCCGGTGTGGGTGTACGCGGCCAGTCTTTTTACCTGGATCTGGGCTACCGCCTGGCATTGCGTGATGGCTCTGTTGCTCCATACAGCAGCGCTACAACGGCTTCTTTAGACAATAAGTACAACGATATTCTTATGACCATCGGGTTTAAGTTTTGATAAAAGGTAACCATGAGATAAACGCCCTGGGTTGTGCTCTTGCACTGCTCAGGGCGTTTTTTTGTAAAGAGGATATCTAGACTTCCTCTAAAACAAAGCCTTACATTTGCAGGAACTAAAACAAAGAATTCATGTCGTTTTCAAAAACACCCATTGCAGACCTTCTGATTTACGAGCCACGCGTTTTTTTTGATGATCGGGGATATTTTTTTGAAAGTTTCAATCAGAAAATATGGGATGAAGCAGGGATTTGTCCAAATTTTGTTCAGGACAATCAGGCGCGCTCTTCGGTGGGTGTTTTGCGGGGCTTGCATTATCAGACGGGCGAAATGTCTCAGGCGAAATTGGTTCGGGTTGTCGAGGGGGAAGTCCTGGATGTAGTAGTTGATTTGCGCCCGGATTCAACTACGTACGGACAGTGGTACAGCATCCGGTTGAGTGCAGAAAATAAAAAACAGCTCTTTGTGCCCAGAGGGTTTGCCCATGGCTATCTGGTGTTGAGTGATACGGCTGAATTTGTTTACAAATGCGATAATTTTTATTCAAAAGAACACGAGGGTGGTCTGCGGTTTGATGATCCCACGCTTGCAATTGATTGGGAGTTTGATCTGGAGCAGGCCATCGTTTCATCCAAAGACCTGGAATTGCCTTGTTTGGGTGCCCATAAACCGGTCTGATTTCAATTTTAGGATGCGAGTTTGATTTCTTTTTTCCTTGATTTTTGTGTTTATTTGTTTTCAAATGGATACAAGTATGAAATCAATCGCTACCCTTGCTTTTTCCCTGATTGCCTTTTTTTCGGTTGCTCAAACCAATATTTTATCAACCAATCCGCTGGCAGAAGCGATTTTGCTGGGCAATTACGATGCAGCAGACTATGCTGCCGGTATGGTGATTGATGATCCGGCCTCGATCGCCCAGGGGCTTCAGGATGAGATCAGTCCGGATAGTCTGAAGTCTTATATTGTCCGATTGAGTGAGTTTGGGACGCGGAATTCCGGCAGTGATACCGTGAGTACTACTACAGGGTATGGCGCGGCGCGCCGCTGGGCCTATCAGAAGTTTCAGGAGTTTAGCAATCAAAATGAAAACCGCTTGGTTGTTTCCTATTTGCAGTTTGATCAATCAATCTGCGGGATGAACCAGCACCGCAATGTGTTTGCTGTTTTACCCGGAGCAGATCCTTCCAACAACGGGGTAATTTTGATTGAAGGGCATATGGACAGCCGGTGTTCAGTTCTTTGTGATGTCGACTGTACTGCGGAGGGAGTTGAGGATAATGCTAGCGGTACGGCGCTTGTAATGGAATTGGCGCGGGTTATGTCGAAGTATACTTTCAACAATACCATCGTGTTTGTGCTCACCACTGCCGAAGAGCAGGGCTTGCTCGGTGCCGGGGCATTTGCCGATTACATCTCGGATAAAAACATACCACTTCGGGCAGTTCTGAACAACGATGTTATTGGCGGCGTGGCCTGTGGAGAAACTTCGTCGCCACCATCTTGCCCGGGTTTGGGTGATATTGACTCTGTCGGAGTACGCCTGTTTTCCTTTGGAGGGAATTATTCCAGGAATAAACAACTGGCCCGGTACATAAAACTGGAGTATCAGGAAACCCTGTTGCCTATTGCTCTGGTTCCTATGGACCTTCGGATTATGAGTCCTGAAGATCGTTCCGGAAGGGGCGGAGATCACATTCCATTCCGGCAACAAGGCTATCCGGCAATGCGATTTACTGCTGCCAACGAACACGGCGATGCCTCAAACGGCCCCGGGTATTCGGATCGTCAGCACACTTCAGATGATATTTTAGGGGTTGATACCGATGGCGACCAGGTAATTGATTCTTTTTTCGTCCAGTTCAACTACCTTGCCCGAAATGCACAGATAAATGGAGTTGCAGCGGCCATGGCTGCCCGAAATGTGCCCACTCCGGAAGATTTTACTGCAACTCGCGGGGGCGATCAACTCACTGTATCTATCACCGATCCTGCCAACCTCGGCGTGTACCGGGTTGCTCTGCGCACCTTGGGAAATGATTGGGATACGGTTTATACACTCTCCGGGTCTACGACTGGTACGTTTCCATGCAATCCAACCGGATTCCTGTATGTATCGGTAGCTGCTGTTGATGCAGACGGGGTAGAGAGTTTGTTTGCAACAGAAAAGCCTGCAGGTACTTCTGGCACGGTTGATCCTGAAATTGGAGACAAGCAGTTTCATTTATTTCAAAACAGACCCAATCCCTTTGATGAAGCCACCTGGATCAGTTTTTGGGTGACACAATTGCCCGATAAGAAAGATGCATACATGCAAATCACCGATATTCAGGGTAAGGTGATTCAGCAAATCCCGGTGAGTCTGAAGGAAGGGATGAATGAACTCTTATATACACACGGGTACGGTGTTCGTGGCGCGTTTGTATATACCCTGTTTGTAAATGGAATGCCGGTTGACAGCCGACAAATGATTTTTGCTTATTGATCGGGTTGAGAGGATGTCTAAAATTCAATTTCTGGGCTACATTCGGCAAATTTGGTTTTTCTCTACGTTGAATGATGCAAAAAATATAATGCCACGCGTACTAACCAGTGATTGATTTGTCAACCAATACAAAGGATCGGTTGTTGTCCATCCAGCATTGTCTTGTTCAATTTTATATCGTTCTTCAAACATAAGCTCCATTTAAAAATACGGTAAATCATTCTCTAAGTCTTTGCATGGCCCTTCGGCGATTATGCGGTGTATTTAGTCTATTTCAAACTGACGTAAACTTGTCTCAAGGCCTCACATTCGAACGCTATCTGCGTTTAACCATAAACCTTTTGAGTTCTATTTATAAGCGTTATGAAAAATTACATTTCTTGAACCGCTTTTTAATATCGAATGCATCATGTCTTGTTCCCCGATATTGAGGGCAAAAAGCAACAACTAAACCTTGGCGATCAGTTAACCAAAGTGTATTGGTTGATTTGATCTTTCTTCGTTTGCCATAGTTACCCACTTCATCACCGCCTCGTTTGGCTATGGAATGAGTAGCGTCCAGAAAGGCTAAACTTAAGTCCAAGTGGGCCTTGTGCTTTGATAAAAGTTGCTCAAAAGCCCGTTGCCAAGAACCATCTTTTGACCATTTACGGTAATGATGATAGATAGCCCCATACTTAATCTTTCGTCTGTTAATCACGATTAATAGGAGAAAATGCCATTGAATACCTGTTTTGAACTTGTACAAAATTGCGTTTTACGATTTCCCATAACGGTACTGCTAACATAACCCCGAAGAGCCTTTACTTAAATACGGTAAAATGAATTTATTTATGATACTTTTGCTTAAGATTCGAATCATGGCTACCTGATTTTAAAGATGTCGTAATCCTTAAATATCGGTAGCCATTTTTATTTTTAAGCCTAAAAGTTTAAATCACTTCGATGTCTAAAATTCAATTTCTGGGCTACATTCGGCAAATTTGGTTTTTCTCTACGTTAAATTTTTCGCCGAATTACCCGTATGCGACTGCAAAATTTGCCTTAATAAAAGCAAAATTTGCTCGACTTCGCCTCAGAATCGAAATTTAGACATCCTCTAAGGCCATTTTACAGCATAAAAAAACCGAAGTCCAGGATACTTGGATTTCGGTTTTTTTATGAAATGCAGTTGGTAAACTACCAGATGCTTTCTTCTCCCAGGTAGTTTTTTACATAATCTTCTATCCCGTCCTCCAGGCTATAAAACGATTTGGTGTAAGCTGCCACCTCACGTACTTTATTCATATCCGCTTCTGTAAAGTACTGGTAGGTATCGCGAATGTCTTCCGGAGTATCTATGAAACTGATTTGAGGTTCCAAACCCATTGACCGGAAGGTATTGGCAGCCAGGTCGTAGAAACTTCGTGCCTGGCCAGTGCCCAGGTTGTAAATCCCATTGGGTGGCTGGTTTTCAAAAAAGTGCATGAGCACGGCGCATACGTCTTTTACATAAATAAAATCGCGGCTTTGTTCTCCATCCTTGTAGTCGGGCCGGTGTGAACGGAACAACTTCATTGCACCGGTGGCTTTTATCTGTCGTGCAGTGTGGAATATAACCGATGCCATGCGTGCCTTGTGGTATTCATTGGGGCCATAGACATTAAAAAATTTAAAACCGGCCCAGTGTGGGGGTGCTCCATTTCCGGCTGCGATTTCTTCCAGTGCCCATACATCGAAGTCCTGTTTAGACTGGCCATAGGGGTTGAGTGGTTTCAGTGCAGGAATGGTTTCATGGTCGTCGGTGTATCCGTGTTCACCCAATCCGTAGGTGGCGGCAGAACTGGCGTAGTAAAAAGGCAATTGCTGGTCGCGACAGATGGTCCAAAGCAGTTTGGTGTAGTTTACATTCAAGACATCAAAGATGCCCTTGTCTTGTTCGGTGGTATCGGTACGTGCTCCGATGTGGAGTACGGCCTCTACCTCATCGGCATGTTGGCCCAGCCAGCCGACAAATACATCCCGCTCTACTTTTTTTGCAAATTGTTTATTGGCCAGGTTTGCTGCTTTTTCTGTTTTGGAAAAATCGTCAACTAGAACCAGGTCTTTTCTTCCGGCATCATTAAATGCCCGAACCAGGCAGGAACCAATGAAGCCTGCGGCTCCGGTAATAACTATCATATGTATTGTTTTATGCGCGAATCCTTTGGGTGGTATCTCTATTCCGGCTGTGGTGGCTCCGGCCAAAGAAGGGCGCTCTGCTTTTGTCGTTTTAAAATCGTGTCAGATTTGGGTCGGGACTGGTCTTTGAATACGTTCAGTGTATTTTAAAATCAAAGGCAAAGAAACAAAAACTTAGGGAGGTAGACCATTAAGGGTTTGTCAATCTTAAAGCCTGCCCCTTTCTATGCTCTATCTCATTTCAGTTGAACGAAGATTAAATGGGGCGTAGCCCTGACATCTTAATGCCTTAATTCCTGATTACCTGCTACAGTTTGTTGGTAGAATCCAAATTCACGAACAAGTTCTTACCTTTGCGCGATGGGTAAAAAGACATTCTTTGCCAGTGATTTTCACCTGGGTGCAGCTGCGCGCTTGTCATCCAGTGAACGCGAAAAGCAATTGGTGCGCTGGCTGGATTTCTGTGCTCCGGATGCGGAAGCGATTTATCTGGTAGGCGACTTGTTTGAGTTTTGGTTTGAGTATAGAAAGGTAGTACCAAGAGGCTATACCCGGCTTTTTGGCAAACTTGCGGAACTGACAGACAGTGGGCTCCCCATTTACTTTTTTACCGGAAATCATGATTTGTGGATGTTTGGATATTTTGAAGAGGAACTGGGAATTCCGGTTTACCATCAGCCGATTCAACGAGAAATTGGCGGCAAGCAGTTTTTTATCGGGCACGGCGATGGATTGGGCCCAAACGACATCGGGTACAAACGCCTGAAAAAGGTTTTTACCAACCGCCAATGCCAGTGGTTGTTCCGGAATTTTCACCCGGACCTGGGCATTCGGCTTGCCAATTTTTCCAGCAAGCAGAGCCGTATGGCAACTCCGGAAGAAGAACGCTCCTGGCTCGGGGAAGACCGGGAATGGCTCCTGCAGTATTGCCATCGGAAGTTAGACCAAAACATATATGCAGACTATTTCATTTTTGGCCATCGCCACCTTCCGATCGACTGGCTTCTAAAAAACAATACCAGCCGGTACATCAATTTGGGCGAATGGCTACATGCATGTAGTTATGCCGAATTTGATGGCCAGGATGTACACATCCGATATTTTGAACACAGTGGAAAGATCATCTCTAACCACTTGTAGTGCATGATTAATTCTCGTCCAATATGTTGTTAAAAGCATCTTCAATTACAAACCTCACTGACGCCCGGTACTTTGCAGCCCGGGAGGTAAACTACCTTGGTTTCAATCTGGAAGCCGGATCAGACCGTTTTCTGGACCCTATTTACATGAAAGCCATTCGCGAGTGGGTGGAAGGGCCGGTAATTGTTGGCGAGTTTCACCTGTCGCCCTTGGAAACCGTCCGTGAGGCAGCAAGTTTTTACGGACTGGATGCCGTTGAAGTGCCTGCCAAACAAGCCTCAAACCTGGATGTACTGGAAGGGTTAAAGGTGTTGTTATACTTATCTGCCGGACCAGAACCAACTGATTTGGAATACCTGAAACAGGCGGTAGGCAAATGCGTACTGCTGATATTGGATTTTGGATCCTGTGAATGGGCTGAAATCGAGCCGTTTCAAGCTCAGTGGAAATCGGCGTTGCCGGATCTGCCCGTATTGCTCCAGTTTAACTTCAAGCCCGACGTGATTGAAGCCGCCAGCCAGTTCCTACCCAATGTAGGATTGGGATTTGTCGGGGAAGAGGAGGAAAAAGTAGGCGTGAAATCCTTTGATGATTTGGAAGCCCTTTTTGAGCAACTTGAAGAGGAGGACTAACAGAAAGTAAGTTAGATGCCATAAAAAAAGAGTCACCCAAAATCCATTTCAGAATTGGGTGACTCTTCTTTTTAGTTCAAAATCGAATTACATTTTTTCAAGTGATTGCTCAACGAAGGCTGTGAGTGCTTCTCCGCGCAGCATGCCTTGATGCAGGAGGGCCAGGTCGTACAAGTAAGCAGCCATTTTGGATTTGGCATCTTTGGTCTTGGCCTTAAGCAGTTTTTCAGCAATCAGCGGGTTGTTGGTATTTACCACGACATTGTAGCTGTCTGGGAAATCACCCATACCCATTCCGTGCAGTGCCTGCATTTCTTTCATTCGGCGCATGAACTCCGGTTTGGTGATATGAACTGGCAGATCGTCCGGGGCGCCGGGGTGCAACTCTACCTGCGCGCCGGGAGTTTTTGAAACGATGTCTGTGAAGAGTTCTTTTACTTTTTCCTGTTCTTTTTCGCCCAATACTGAATCCCGGTTTTCATCCTTTTGCACCAGATTATCGATGGTGTCGGAATCAATGCGGACAAACAGGAGGCCGAGTTCAGAGCGGTACTCAAGGTGCTGCATCCAGTGATTATCCAGAACGCCATTCAACTCCAGCACATCGTAGCCACGGTTTTCTGCTGCTTTGATTTGTGCATTATGGCCTTCTTTATCATTGGTGTAAATGCATACCAGTTTGTCGTTCTTATCCGTTTGGTTTGCCTTGATTTTCTCCTTGTATTCCTCCAAAAGGAAAAATTCTCCTTTGGTATTGTTGAGCAGGGCGTAGTTCATGGCTTTTTTCTGGAAATCCTCGTCTGAAATCATTCCGTACTTGACGAACACGCCCAGGTCTTTCCACTTTTCCTCAAAGACTTTTCGGTCAGATTTAAACAGATCAGCCAGTTTATCTCCTACTTTTTTGGTGATGTAGGAGTTGATTTTTTTCACATTGGCGTCACTTTGAAGGTACGAACGCGAAACATTGAGTGGAATATCCGGAGAATCGATTACACCGTGCAGCAGCTGCAACCATTCTGGTACGATGTTGCGGACGTCATCGGTTACATATACCTGGTTGGAGTACAGGTAAATGTTGTTTCTGCTGGTTTCAACAGCATTGCCCAGTTTGGGGAAGAACAAAACGCCGGTAAGGTTGAAAGGGTAGTCGATATTCAGGTGGATCCAGAACATGGGCTCCGGAGCCATTGGGTAGAGTTTGCGATAAAATGCTGTGTAGTCCTCGTCCTTGAGATCAGTAGGCGTTTTTTTCCAAAGCGGGTGGGTATCATTGATGATGTTTGGCACCTCTTTGCTTTCCTGTTTTGCATCCTCACCTTCACCTACGGTTTCGTATTCGGTTTTCATCCCAAATTGGATGGGGAATGGAAGGAATTTGCAGTATTTGTCGAGCAATCCAGCCAGGCGGCTTTTCTCTAAGAAGTCTTTGTTTTCATCATTGATGTGAAGGATAATGTCGGTTCCCCGCTCTTCCTTATCTACCTTTTCAATGGAATAATCGGGTGATCCTTCGCAGGTCCACCGTACGCCTTCTGCACCTTCTTTCCAGGATTTGGTAACCACTTCTACTTTATCGGCTACCATGAAGGCAGAGTAAAATCCAAGACCAAAATGGCCAATGACACTGCTGTCTTTGTATTTATCCAAAAATTCTGCAGCAGAACTGAAGGCAATTTGGTTCAGGTATTTCAGGACCTCCTCTTCTGTCATTCCGATTCCACGGTCCCGGATGATGAGTTGTTTGTTCTCGGCGTCCTGGATGATGTCGATTTGCGTGTTTCCAATTTCACCTTTTACCTCACCGCGTTGTGCAAGGACGTGCAATTTGGATGTTGCGTCAACAGCATTGGAAACCAATTCGCGAAGAAAAATCTCGTGATCAGAGTAGAGAAATTTTTTGATAATGGGAAAGATGTTCTCGGTTTGTACCGAAATCGTGCCCTTTTGCATAGTCTATCTGGTTTTAATTACGTCTTTATTTGGATTTGTCTGAATCCGAATCAGATTGGATCAGACACATAATTACTTGTGAAATATGTTGAGTCTTGATCAAATGCTGTGCCAGCCAACCCCGAATCTGTCAAATTGTCGCAATGCGATTTTACTGCAATTGATTGGTTTTCAGTTGATTGATTTTGAATTTGCCTGTTTGACGGCATACAGATCTTGGGTATGCTACTGTCAAAGCGGCATTAACACATTAGGATTTACCTGTATTTTTTTTGTCGAAAAACCAACTTTGGCACAAAATTGGCAGTACTGCAAATACCAAAGCGATCTGATTAAATCCCCGGTAAATCGCTTTGAGTAAGAATTAGGGCCGAATGCGGCCTTAGCCCGTGGCCGAGGGACCAGTCCATTTCTGGGGGGTAGGACTGGTCGCCTCCCACACTTTTCAATCTTGTTTTTAGGTTAGTTGAGTTGCAGTGCCTCCATCATGAGGGCATGCAACACGGTATTGTCGTATACTCCGCTGAACGACCAGGCTCCCGGACCGAAAGCAAAAACAGGCACCATCGTCCCGGTGTGTTTTTTGGAGTTAAATTCAATGTCCAGACTATCCGGGCCCCTTCCCTGTCCAAGTGCCATGCCGCCAGTTTCATGGTCGGCTGTAACAAGCACCAAAGTGTTTCCATCCCGTTCAGCAAAATCCAGCACTGCGCCTAGTGTTTGGTCAAATTCAATCAATTCCTTTATGGCCTGGTTTGCCTGATTTTGATGACAGGCCCAGTCAATTTGAGAGCCTTCAACCATACAGATAAATCCGGTTTTGCTTTTTTGCGCTAAAAACTCAATGGCTTTTTCTGTTCCCAATTTTAAATACGCCTCGTTTTTTGAAATACTTCCGGGTTCTTCCCAAGCGGAAAACCACCCAAACGGGCTTGCTGGAGCGGGGTTCAGGTCTTTAAGTTTTTTGTCTTTATACGATTGAATATTCCACCCTTTGCTTTGGAGGGTGTCCAATAGATTTCTGCCATCGCTTCGGGTGCTGAAGTATTTCATGCCACCGCCGATAAAGCAATCGGTGGGTTGTTTTGCAAATTGAGCCGCAATTTCTTCCATGGTATAGCGGTTGTCTATGTGGGCATAGAAGGCCGCGGGTGTGGCATGTGTGATGCTGGAGGTAACTACCAGGCCGGTTGCAAGCCCCTTTTTTTGAGCAGATTCAAATATGGAGGTGCAGCGCTGTTTTTTATGGTTTACTCCGAGGTATTTATTGCGGGTCTTACAACCACATGCCATGGCAGTGCCTGCGGCGGCAGAGTCAGTTATAAGGCTGCCGTATGCATGTGTCTTTTGGAGTCCGGTCACCTGCATGCGTTGCAGGTTCAGGGTTTGTTTGTTGGCATAAAATCCAGCCGAGATTTGCGATAAGCCCATTCCATCGCCAATCAATAAAATGACGTTGCGTGGATGCTCAACAGCATGCCGGGGGCTCCAGCCACCAGGCAAATGAGCAGAGCAGTGATCAGAAAGGATTTGGTCATACGTGCAAATGTACCGCTTTCGCCTTAAACCAAAATCCCAAACTCGCTCTTATAGAGCCCCGTTCTGAAGCCGATATCGTTTGCCGGGTAGGGTTCGCAATAATCCCTGGAGTTCCAGCGAGAGCAGTAAGCCGTTTAATCGGGTAGAGGGAATTCGTGTAGTATAGGCGAGGGTGTCAATCTGAATTTCCGGGGCCAACCGAATGGCTTCCACAATTTTGACTTCTTCCTCCGATAAGTCGGAAAATAATCGTGATTGTACTCCGTGGTTGACGGGCAGATCTTCATCCCAGCGCATTCGGCTGGCTATGTCTGCTGCAGATTCGCAAAGATGGGCACGTTCGGTTTTAATCAGTAAGTTACAACCCGCACTCTGGGTATCCCCGATTCTTCCCGGGACTGCAAAGATCTCCCGACCGTATTGGTCGGCTAATTCTGCACTAATCATAGAGCCTCCCGCAGTTTGGGTCTCAACCACCAGAAGGGCGTCACACATTCCGGAAATGATCCGGTTGCGCATAGGGAAAAAGCGCGGATCTGCTTCGGTTGAGATTGGGTGCTCACTGATTAGTCCACCATGCTCGGCAATTTGCAGCGCGGTGCGCTTGTGTTGAAGGGGATAGATGCTGCCAAGTCCGTGTGCAAGGACAGCAAAGTTGGGTGTTCCATTTAAGCAGGCTCTGCGGTGAGCACAGATGTCGATGCCAAAGGCCAGTCCGCTGACCACCAATACATCATAAGGAAGTAAGCCATCTACAATGGCTTCGCAAACAGCGCGTCCCCTATCGGTTGGTTTTCTGGTGCCAACAATTCCCAGTATTCTATTTGCGTTTAGTAAGTGGATATCTGAGGTTTTGCAATACAGCAACATGGGGCAGTCCATATTTTGCCTAAGCCGTTGTGGGTACTCCGGATCGGTGTAGAATACCGTTTGTATACCGTGCCTGTGCAGTTTTTCCAGTTCATATTCGGCCTGGGAAAGGGCTTTGCTTTGTTGAATGGTGTCCACAAGGGTAGGACCTATTCCGGGAATCTTTAGTAAGGATTTTCGGTTTGACATAAAAACAGCCTCGGCACTTCCGCAATAGCTCAAAAGGGCTTTGGCCATAACGGGCCCAATCTTTGGAATAAGAGAAAGCGCAATTTCATAAAGGTGTTTGTCCGACATGGTTTATTTTTGCAATTAAATAGTTAGCTGTAGTTAAAAGCCCATCTTTTTGCTTCAGTACGGAGTTGAAATTTTAAATAAAATCAATATACCCTATGGCTCGTTCGAAAATGCCGCGAATGGAAACGATGATCATCGCGATCTGTTTTTTGGGAATTGCCTTGTGGGCAATCAATAAATGTTCTGCCAAAAGAAGCGAGATGGTCAGTCGAATTAAGGATTACCCCACAGAAACAGAAACGACGAATGACAATTCCGACAATGCTGAACTCCCCAAACTTCAAAATCCTCCGGCACCCCAACCCCAAAAGGAGGCTACCCCGGAACCTGTGAAAGAGGAGCCTGCCCGATTGCCGGGACGTACCCCCCGTACCACCGAAGAAGCTACTCCGCCAACCGTTGCAACATCCGAACCAGAAGGCCCAACCTTGTACGTAACCATGCAGGGCCTAAACATGCGTAAGGAACCCGGCTTGAAAGGTGCCCCTGTTGCCAAACTCAAATTGTACGAACCGGTTACTTACCTCAATCAGAAAACAGAATGGACCCAGGAAATCAATTTGGGCTCTGAAAAGGTAACCGACCACTGGGTGAAAATCAAAACCCAATCCGGCAAAGTGGGCTGGGTGTTTGGACCAGGTGTACATTTCTACAAAATTGATCGGGCCAAACCGATTGAATAAGCCGTTCACCATGTCATTGCGTCATCGGCACCTTTCCTTGCTTCCGGCAATTATATGCTGGCTTGTCATAACCATTTTATCCGTCACCGGTAAGGTGAATACGCCGAAGTTTTCACTGATTGGGGCAGATAAAATCGGACATGCCATTGCCTATTTTTCCTGGACTTTTTTGATTCTATGGGGCTTGGCAAAAAAGCCAGGATTTACCTTGAATCTTGGGTCCATTGTGCTGGTATTCCTGTTTACCTCAGCCTATGGGACCCTTATGGAATGGGTCCAACTCGTGTTTTGCCCGGGGCGTTTTTTTGAATACGATGACATGCTGGCCAATGCGGTTGGAGCCCTGCTTGCCAGTTTAATTGCTTTTCGGGTTTTACGGTGATTGAGCTTGTGGAAATGATTGAGCCTGAACCATTATGGCATTTCCCGCGGCACATTGCATGCATTTTTTCTTGTTGCAGTAATTTTTCTTGAGATGGAGCAGAGCCTGGCTCTCCCCTGCATTTTCTGCTTTCACTCCAATGAAATCCCATTCACGAAGGGTTTTGTTGGACTCTGCGGGAATGGATTGCAAGAGCACCATTGCTTTGTCCTGGTATCTTGGATCCTGTTTGTGTTTGCTGTATAAAAACAGTGCGGGAACCAATGCATTGATAACCAGCGACTGTAATGTTCCAGGCCCCAACCGTTTTATGTGCTTGACGGATGGCTTGTCAAATTGATAATGATCCAGCCAGTAGGGACTGGTTGGAGTTTCCCATACCGATTCCAGGTCATTCCATTTTTCTGCTTCAGCACCCTCAGCAAATAAATGCGGGCAATGGTGTAGCAAGGAAGCAAACTGTGCAATCCGTACGCTTGGAAAATTAGCCGGACGCATGCGCAGAAACTTCCAAACTAGTTGCTTGTCCTCAATGAGTTGATATTTATGTTTTAAAAATGTGTATTCTTTCCAAAGACTTCTGGGGTATAGGTCCAGCGCATTGGGGTGAAGCATCCCGGCCAGGCCAAACAAGAGTGCTTCAAGTTGATGCAGCTGATTCCGGTGCTTGTTGATCACCCGAAGCGGGAGGCTGCGGGCGAGCTGCAAAAAGGGTTGAGCATTGACCTTAAGTCCGAAACAGTAGGCAAGCCGCCGGTAAAACATTTCATCCCAATCATTTCCGGTTTCTTGCAATACGAATCGCAATTCCTGTGTCTGAATTTCCAGGCGTTCGATCATCAGCCGGTCTAGCCAGTTTTTCCAAACGACTCGGGCAACATCTTTTATGAATTTTTGACAAGGAACAAGATGTGCTTCAAATTGCAGGCGCTTATACCGTTCCAAAATTCCCGGAGGGACGTGGCTGCGTAAAATCAGGCATGGTATCCGTTCTCCATTTCTCCTACGCACCACACAGTCTTCATCAAAAACAACATGCAATACTACATTGTCGTAGGCGGGGTCCCGCTCGTGCCCATGAAATACCCAATCGGAGGCCGAGAGGTGCATTTCCACATTTCCTGCCCATACCGTAGAGCCGAGTTGAATGCGTGCATTGAAGAAATCCGGTCCGGCATCCAGGTTGTGCTCGCCGGGGTCGAGTATCCTGACCGGAAGACCGGAACTTGTCTGTAAATTTTCCTGACTAAACCGACGGTGTTTCCATAAATAGTGTAAAAAGTCTTCTTTCATGGTTTTTGGGGTATTTATTCACAACACGTGATTGGGTTGTCTTGCAAATGTTGCCTCATTTTTTACTAAAAAAAAGAAAATGGAAGTGCATGCAAAATATTTATTTTAATCCAATACATGCTGATATTCCCCGATCCGTCTTTGGTACAGTTGCAGCTCCCTGCATCTTTGTATATTTGCCGACTATGGCAGAATTACCCGATTTTTACCACACCATTGAAGCTCCTTCCGAAGGTCTTTTTAAAGACCGCGGCAGCAAGTTTTTTGGGTATGCATTTCCTGCCAAAAGCGAAGAAGAAGCCCTGGAGTTGTTGGAACAGGTTCGAAAAGAGCACTTTAAAGCGCGTCACCATTGCTATGCATGGCGGTTTGGTCTGGAGGGTACCCGATTCCGCGCTAACGACGATGGAGAGCCTTCGGGGACAGCCGGTCGGCCCATCCTCGGACAAATAGATTCCAAAGGACTCACCGACGTATTCGTAGTTGTTGTTCGGTATTTTGGGGGTACCCTGCTTGGTGCATCCGGCCTTATTCAAGCCTATCGGACTGCCGCCGCTGAAGCCCTGGATACTGCGGATATTGTTGAAAAATTCCTGTACGATTCCGTTCTGTTTGAATTGGATTATGCCCTGGTTCCGGAACTGATGAACAGCCTGAAAAAGTTACAGATTGCCCTGCTCAATGAGGAGTATGGAGCACTTGCCCGGATGGAGTTGGGAATACGCAGAAACTCCGTTGAATCTACCTTGCTTGATTTGAAAGCGCTGGTACATAAAGTCAGCAGGGAAGAAGCACAAACGTTGGATTGGCCCGAAGGCATTCGAATAGTAACCGAAGAAGCGGCTGATGACTCGAACTAAAAAAATATTTCCTGTTCAAAACCCAATTCGGTTCAAACGTCAGTTGCTGCATTTTGCTGCAGGATATAGCCATGCATTTTACCTGGATGGAAATGAAGCGAGCGATGGCTCATGGGACTGCCTGGTTGGCCTGGGGGTACATGATCTGATCCAGTTGGATTCCGGTGATGCGTTCAATCAGTTGCGAGCATGGCAGGCCGAACACAGCGATTGGCTTTTTGGCTTTTTTTCCTATGACCTTAAAAATGAAGTTGAGCAATTAAAATCGGAAAATTTTGATGGTGTTCAATTGCCGGAAATGGGATTTTTTGTGCCGGAGCTGGTTTGTGGAATTCGAAATGATGCGCTTGAGGTCTATGCATTTGAGGCTGATGTAGATGCTGTTTTTTCCGCTATTTCAACCCTTCAACTCACTGAATCGTGGGATGTAATGCCCTGTCCTGAAATCCGGCCGCGATTGAGTGATCAAGCCTATCTGGAAGCCGTTCGTTCGATTCAAAACCACATCGTTGAAGGAGATGTGTATGAGATGAACCTGTGCCGGGAATATTTTTGTGAGGGAACTGCGATTAATCCATTGCAGGTGTTTGAACGACTAAATGCCAGAAGCCGTGCGCCCTTTACATGTTATATGCAATGGGGAGGACACTTTTTGCTGAGTGCCAGCCCGGAGCGTTTTCTTAAAAAAACGGGCGATCAACTATTGACGCAGCCCATTAAAGGAACACGGAAAAGGGGCCTGAATCAGCTCGAAGACGAAGCCATTATCAACGACCTGAAAACCAGTGAAAAAGATCGTGCTGAAAATGTGATGATTGTGGACCTGGTTCGAAATGATCTGGCAAAGAACTGCATCCCGGGTACTGTCCGGGTAGATGAATTGTTTGGTATTTACACCTTCCCCACAGTGCACCAGATGATTTCGAGTGTGCGCGGTCAACTACGACCAGATGCCAATGCCATCGATGCCATCCGGGATGCCTTTCCTATGGGAAGTATGACGGGCGCCCCCAAGGTGATGGCAATGGAACTCATTGAACAGTATGAACAATCCAAGCGTGGCTTGTACTCCGGTGCCGTTGGTTATTTTACGCCGGATGGAGATTTTGATTTCAATGTCGTGATCCGAAGCATTTTATACAATGCCAATAGCCAGTACACCTCGTTTCAGGTGGGTGGCGCCATTGTGTACGACTCAGTTCCTGAGTTGGAACTAGAAGAATGTGCCATCAAAGCACAGGCGCTGGTGGACGCATTACAGGCTGATTGCTAATCTAAAATGAGCACTTTCCAGACGCTCATTTCAAAATCAGATGCATTTTGTACCTGTAATAAATACATTCCGGCTTGCAACTGGCCAATGGGCCATTCAATGAGTTCGGTGCGCTCGATGGTTGATTGCAATTGAATGCCATTGAGCCCAATTAATGTCAGTCGAAGTTGTAGGGCCTCCGGGTTTTCCAAACGCAAAACATCTGTGACGGGATTTCCCATCAGGCGAAGTCCATGCTTAGTATCCAAATCGCCTGCCGCTACGGAGCCATCGTAAATGATGCAAGTGCTGGAAAGCGGATTGAGTTCCAGCGGGTCTCCCGGGGTAAGGTCCCGATTGGTGAAAGCCGGATAATCCGGGTCATATCGGTAGGCCCGAAAAACAGCATTGTTGTTGGCCGGGTTTCCCTGGGTGATCATGCCTCCGGCAGCAACCGGGCTGATGTATTCCCAGACCTGGTTGCCGTCCAGATCCACCTCAATAAAACGACCTGCATTCCCTTCGCATACCAGCGTATTCCCATTTTGTAAGCGCACCGCACCGGAAATATTGGTGGAGTATAAATTGGTAGGTGGGCTGTCTGTAAACACCCAATATGCTGCATCCGGAGCAAAGGGGGCTCCGGCAGTAATTGTATAGGTTCCATCCGGGCCAAGCGGGGGCTCAATAATGTCGACAGAAGAGTAATTACCTCCCGGGCGTCCAAAGCCATTGTTGAAGACCATGATTTTGCCTTCATCCGGAAAGCCTTCCTGAATCCAGTTGGCGTGGTGCTGTCCAAATAGTTGCCGGTCGTTAGTGGTGCCTCTGCCGTAGGCCCGTGGGTTCCCCCAGCGGTAGAGGAAGTCGCCGCCCATCATGCTGTTTCCGCCCTCATGGGTTGTAGCCTCCTGCGTAGTGGTGCTGTGATCGAGGATATAGATCTCGTCAAAATTTCGGGAAGAAATAAGGATTTGATCAAGGGATTCGTTGTAATCAATGGAGTTGTAGTGAACCCAATCGGTGGTAGCGCCTCCGGGACCACCCCCGCCACTTCCTGCGTTGAAATTAATGTCCATTAATTCCGGGTGGTCAGCAACGACGCCGTAGTTGTCTTTGCTCGCATCAAACTCCTGGATGAGATGGTCTGCCAGGCGCCATTCCCACACAATGGTGGCTCCGTCGTTTGGTTCGGGGTGTACTTCAATAATTTTTTCCAGCCACAATCCTGCCGTCGTAACGGTACTTGGGTTTCTCCCGGCCTGAATGGCATCTGCCTGGCTGATTTTGTCCCAGGCCAGCATCAGTATATTGCCATTGGGTAACAGCCGGATATCGTGGTGCAACTGGTTGGTGGATGTAGAAAGATCAAAGGTCCAGAGGAGGTCTCCTTCCCAGCTTCGCAATTCTACCCGGCCGCCACGCCCGCCGCCATTAAAGGATCCGGCAATACGTCCTGTACGCAGGAGGTTACCATTTTCCAGCAAATAGGCTGATAATCCGGGCGGCGTTGTATTCACCCAGCGATTTATTTCCTTTCCACAATTGTCGATCAGAAACGTAGTGTTTGAATTATTGGGTGCAAAAAGGGTATATCCGTTGAGGGAACTGGAGTCATTTTGGAAAAGCCCTACTGTTTGCTGTGCATGGAGGAGTTGGGCAATTCCAAGAAACAGCACAAGGAAATGGATTTTTTTCATAGCAAAACTGGATTGAACATGCTCGTAACAGGCTGCATGATACAACATTACAGGCGATTGATTTGCGCGCCAATGGCATTTAGGCGTTTATCAATAAACTGATAGCCCCGGTCAATCTGATGTACATTGTGAATTCGGCTGGTGCCTTTTGCGGAAAGCGCAGCGATGAGAAGCGCCTGTCCGGCACGGATATCCGGGGAGGACATTTCAATTCCTCTCAAGGGGTATTTCCGGTCAAGCCCGATCACTGTTGCGCGGTGTGGGTCGCATAGAATAATTTGGGCCCCCATGTCGATGAGTTTGTCGACAAAAAACAGGCGGCTTTCAAACATTTTTTGGTGAACCAAAACACTTCCCCTGGCCTGTGTTGCTACTACCAGAATGATGGACATAAGGTCGGGGGTAAATCCCGGCCAGGGTGCGTCATAAATGGTAAGGATGGAGCCATCTATGAAGGTGCTGATTTCATAATGATCCTGCGCGGGGATAAACAAATCGTCTCCGCGGGTTTCAATAGTGATTCCCAATTTTCGAAATGTGTCCGGAATAATCCCAAGATGTTCGATGCCGGCATCTTTGATGGTAATAGCCGATTGGGTCATTGCCGCCAATCCGATAAAGCTACCGATCTCAATCATATCGGGAAGACAGCGGTGGCTCGTGCCGCCCAGATGTTCTACCCCTTCAATGTGGAGGAGGTTGGAGCCGATGCCTTTTATATCCGCACCCATGCGCACAAGGAGGCGGCAAAGTTGCTGGACGTAGGGTTCACAGGCTGCATTGTAAATTGTTGTTGTGCCTTTTGCCAGCACAGCAGCCATAATCACATTGGCTGTTCCCGTAACCGAAATCTCATCCATATGGATGTGTGCTCCCTGCAAGCCGGTTTTGGGCTGCTGCACGTAATACACATCGTTTTCGTCGTCGTATTTGAATTCGGCATTCAGTTTTTGAAAACCATGAAAGTGGGTATCCAGCCTGCGTCGTCCGATTTTATCACCTCCGGGTTTGGGAAGGACTGCCCTCCCAAAGCGGGAAAGAAGCGGCCCGATCAGCATTACGGAGCCACGCAGGCGCTGCGCATCCTTCATAAATGCATCGGAGTTCAGGTATTCTATATCTACGGATCCTGCACAGAACCGAAAGGTGTGCTCATTTATCCGCTCTGCTGTTACGCCAAGGCCTTTGAGCAGTTCAATAAGTTTATTTACATCGAGAATGTCCGGGATGTTGGAAATTTCTACCGGCTCATCGGTAAGCAGAACAGCACTGATAATTTGGAGTGCCTCATTTTTTGCTCCCTGGGGTTGCAATTCACCGTTTAATGGCCGGCCGCCAATTACTTCAAAAGTATCCATTTAGAACAAGTTCTTATAAAGGGGAATAGAAAAGAAGCCCATTGGAATAGAACGATGTGGTCTTCTAAAAGGCGAAGTTAAGAACTTGTATGGGAAATGCGAGAAGAATCCAGGCCATTCATTCCGCTTGTTTGTATTGAAAAATAAGCGGGGGCGTTGTCTTTCTAAATGTGGATATAGAAAAGAAACTGTTTAGGAATTACCTGAAATTAAAGAGCGTCGAGGGAGCAAAGAACTCAATGAGTAGCCAAAAAATTAAGGCATGATCTGGGAACTCGGTGTGTTGACCTGTCCCAAAACGTCTGCTACTACACCCAGGCTAATCAGGGCAGAAGAAAGCAGAAAGACCCAAAAGCGGGGATCCTGAAAAATTCGGATGGCATATGTTGCCAGTGAGGAGATAATCTGATAGGATTTCATGAGTATATACGGGAAACCAGGATTAATAAAATAAGTGTCATGGGATTAAAAAAAGGTTTTCTAAATGGATTTTGCTGAGCAAGCAATAACAATCGGTTTGGTTGGATTAAAAATGCAATCGGATTAAAAAGACTTTTCAATTATTCGTCGAACCAATGTCGGGCCTTCGTAAATTAGTCCGGAATAAAGTTGGACTAAATTGGCCCCGGCATCTAGTTTTTGTTGGGCGGCTTCCGGAGAATCAATGCCGCCTACTCCCACTACTACCAATTCCGTGCCGATTTTTTCTCTGAGGCGAAAAATAATTTCAGTTGATCGGGATAAAACTGGGTTTCCACTGAGTCCGCCGGCTCCAATTGATTCAATATCAGTCTGTTTTGTATGGAGGTTTTCTCTACTGATAGTTGTGTTGGTGGCAATAATTCCGGCCAACTTTGTTTCCTTCACAATTTCAGCAATGTCGTCCAACTGCTCATTTGTGAGATCGGGAGCGATTTTTAGCAAGATTGGCTTGGGTTGAGGCTTGCTGTTATTGCGTTCCTGAAGGCTTGACAGCAGTTTGGTCAGCGGTTCTTTTTCCTGTAATGCGCGCAGGTTGGGGGTATTGGGAGAACTTACATTGACTACAAAATAATCCACCAAATCAAACAGGCCGTCAAAGCAAATGAGGTAATCGTTGACTGCTTCCTCGTTGGGGGTTACTTTGTTTTTACCAATATTCCCTCCGATGATCAATTCCGGATACTTGCCAGATGCCCGGAAAGCCTGCAGGCGTTTTACCATGGCATCCAGGCCCTCATTGTTAAAGCCCATTCGGTTGATCAGCGCTCTGTCCGCAGGAAGGCGAAATAAACGGGGTTTAGGGTTTCCTCCTTGCGGCAAAGGAGTTACAGTGCCCAACTCCAGAAAGCCAAATCCAAGACAAGCAAGCCCTTCGATGTGTTCGGCATTTTTATCAAAACCAGCGGCAAGCCCTACCTTGTTTGGAAATTTCAGGCCCATAACTTCTACTCCTTTATTCAACTCGGTTGAAACAAACCACTTGCGGAGTAACCAACGTGTGGGTGGGAATGCAGCTGCAATGTCCAGTGTTTTTGTTGTAAGTAAATGAGCGCGTTCTGCAGGCAGTAAGAAAAGAAGAGGCTTTAAAAGTTGGTACATAGCAGGTTTACTACGGTTGGTTTTAAAAATTTATGCAGTAAATATTCTTGCGTCTTGTTCTGATCTGTTCCGCAACCGGCAAGCAGTCGGGGAACAAGGTGGAATCCAGGCTTCAGACACGATATTAGGAAGTAACAATCTGTTCTTTCAGGCCGTCCAGATCGCGGATTAAAATCCGGCTTCGGTCAAAGGTAAGGAGTTTGAGCGCGCGCAGTTCGTTGAGGGTAGTTGTTACCGTTTGCCGACTAGTTGCAGTGATGTTGGCCAATTCCTGGTGGGTAATGGGTTTGCGTATCACCCATTCGTAGCCTACACGTTGGCCTTTTTCCTGAGTGAGTTGAACCAGGTATTCGACAATCCGGCTGCGGCTATCGCGGAAGACCAGGGATTCGAGCCGTTGTTCCATCTGGAGTTGGCGGGCTCCAAAAATCCGCATAAAGAACAAATTGAGTTCGGTTCGGTCGCGCATGAGCTCGCGCAGTTCTTCGAGGGTGACTACGCAGGCGGTGGTTGTTTCCATGGCAAAAGCCTGGTCTCTTCTTTTTTTCTCGCCGAGAATTGCCAGTTCGCCAAACACTTCTCCACGCCCGAGAATGACTTTGGTGATTTCTTTCCCCTCATCGTTCATGGTGGATATTTTCACACGCCCTTCGGTGATAAAGAAAATGCGATCTGCAAGTTCGTCGGGGACATAAATGATTTCCCCTTTCTTAAATGTTCGGTGGGTATGGGCTGCCATCATGTCTTCATCCCCGAGTTTATTGGGACAAAGCAGGTGGGTTACATCAATATTCTCGAGGTGCCAGAATGCCTGTTGCATTATTCATCCAATTTTAAATCCAAGCGCTTCAACAAATCTGAAACCAGCGGGTTTATTTCCTTCATTTTTCAAACTTCTCCTTGGTAGTCAAGGGGCGGTTTGCCTCTGCCTGGTTTTGAATTTCAGCGGCTTTTCTTCATCCAAAGCGACCACCAGTTTGATCTGGTCGTCGTGTAAGGTGTCGCGAAGATAGGGAAGAAGTCGGCTGTTCTCTTCATTCAACAAGCCCTGGTAGATACTTAGGCCAACAGTAGCAATTAAATTCTTTTCTTCAATTTTGAGGATGGCACTGCTCATCGCGAGTTTCAGCGTGGGGCTTTCGACATTCTCAGTATATGCATTCCAGGCGGCTTGGGTTGCGTCCAGGGTGAATTTACTCTCCCGGGCTGCTTTTTCGGCTTGCTCTACGGCGACAGCCTCTTCGAAGTCGGCAAGGCGGAGCGAGATTTTATCGGCTTTTTTCAAGCCCAGTTTTAGTTCGGTTGAAAGCGATGACAACTGCTCCTTATCCAATTCCTGTGCATTGGCAGAATTACCATTTTTACTGGGTTCCGGGCTTGGAGCAGGGCTGGTTTCCTGTTTGGCCGGGGTGGCTACGTTCAGGTCAGGAGTTTTTTTTTCCGTGCTTGCAACGGGTGCCTGGAGGCCGCCTTTCACTGCTTGTCCGATGTGGGCCATTTTTATCAATCCCATTTCTACATGCAGGCGTTTGTTGCGGGCCATTTTGTAGTTGATATCGCAATCATTAGCCAGGCTCAATGCTGTGAGTAAAAAGGATGCCGGAGCAAGGCTTGCCTGTTTGCGGTAGCGTTCGCGGAGTGCATCGCCAACCTCAAGCAGGTTCAGTGTGGATTCATCCTTACAAACCAGGATGTTGCGCAGGTGTTCCGCCAGGCCAATGAGAAATATATCCGGTTCAAACCCTTTGCGCAGGATTTGATCAAAAAGCTGCATCACGGCTGCTATGTCTTCAGCAAGGAGCCCTTCCGTGATCTGAAAGTAATAGTCGTAATCGAGGACATTCAGGTTCTCAATCACATCGTTGTAGAGCAATTTTTTGCCGGAAAAACTCACCATCCGGTCAAAGATTGAGAGGGAGTCCCGCAGGGCTCCATCTGCTTTTTGTGCTATGATGTGCAGCGCGTCATCTTCGACCTCAATTCCTTCTTTTTCGCAGATGTTTTTTAGATGCAAAACCATATCGCCCACGCTGATTCGGCGGAAGTCGAATATCTGACAGCGAGACAAAATAGTTGGGATGATCTTGTGTTTTTCGGTAGTAGCCAGGATGAAAATGGCGTAGGGTGGCGGCTCTTCCAGGGTTTTCAAAAAGGCATTAAACGCCTGGTTGGAGAGCATGTGCACCTCGTCAATGATAAACACTTTATACTGGCCCTGCTGGGGCTGGAAGCGTACCTGTTCAATCAGTGCCCGGATGTGTTCCACCGAGTTATTGGATGCAGCATCCAATTCAATGATGTTGAATGAGGCATTTTCAGTAAACGACTTGCAGGAAGAACAGGCGTCACAGGCTTCGAAGGTATCGGTTCTGTTTTCACAATTTAGCACCTTGGCCAAGATTCGCGCACAAGTGGTTTTACCCACACCTCGTGGTCCGCAAAACAGAAAGGCATGGGCCAGGTGGTCGGTAGCCAATGCATTCTTGAGGGTTTGGGCTACGTGTTGCTGCCCAACCACATCCTCAAACCGCAGGGGTCTGTATTTTCTTGCAGATACAATGAATTTGCTCATTCGGAACAAAGATACACAACCCCGATGGAAAAACGGCTTGATGGCTCAATTCGTCTCCAGAATAGAGGGTGTTTTTTTTGTTGATTTGATGATGGGCCCCTTACGGGGCTTGGATGATTTGTTGATGTTTATTCGGCGCTACGCGCCTTGTTTATTCGGGACGCTGCGCTTTCCCTTGTTTATTTGTTTATTGAAATGGATGATTTGATGATGGTTCTGGGAGAAGGGCAAGGGCAAGCCTTGCCCCTACAAAATATGTATTCATTTAAAAATCAAAAATCACATCGGCAATTGGATATCATGTATTCGGCATTCGGCAATTCTACCGCGTCTTTCGTGGCATTTTGGGATCGTCCCGATACGAGGAGCGGGGGCCATCGAAGAACCAGATAAGGGATGCGTTGAATTGATTTAATTTCGAAAATGGCTGTTGTGTTTGACCAAATGAGTCTATTGTATTCATGTTGTTTGCGAGATCAAATCGAAAATAGCTCAATAGGCCCATTTGCCACTGAAAACTTAATCTGGAACCAGACTCCCAATTTGCTTCAAAGGGTTCGGGACTTATTCCAGCATCCGACAATTCACCATTGGCCGATAATTCAACAACCTGCTGGTTGCTGCGTTTTTGCTTTACTCTGGTCAATTGTGCAATCAGGGTAAACCGTGGAGTTGGATATAAGTAAAAGCCAACTCCGAGGTAACTTGACTTTTGGTGGTAATAATCAAATAGGATTCTGCTATCCGGAGATGAATATGGCTGAAGTATATTGAATTGGCTGTATTGGCTACCAAATGCGTTAAGTCGAAGGAATGGCCAGGGGATGTAGTTTATTTTGCCTTCGTATGCAAGTTGGTTGTTCTCGCGCTTAAAGTGAATCCGATTACTCAGGCTTATTTCACCATACACGCGTTTCCGTTTATCCGATTTCCAGTAAATCAGGTTGTCTATGAAAGGTGAAATTTTTCGATAAAAAGCACTTCCAAACTCATCGTACCGGATAACCGAATACCGCAAAGGGCCTGCAAATCGGGTACCCCAGGTTTGGAAATTGTGATCCAGGCCTTGCAATCGGAGTGTCCAGTTTCCATACTTGTCTATTTCTGCGAATAAGTCCTCAGGGTGCTGACTCCATTCCGCCCGGATCAATTTATTTTGAAATCGATTGCCTTGTTTGAACTCCTGCCATTGAATGAAGACAGCGGACCTGTTTGTTGGTTCAATTTGATTAAAGGCGGGGGTATTAAAATTGCTTTGGTATCGGGTATGATTGAATCCATAGGTGAACCTTCTGTTTATTCGCGCAAATCTATACACTGAATAATAGGTATTGCTGCTGTCCAGCTCCGGATAAAACTGTTGGTTGAGAAACTGCTCGGTGCTGAATTCAAATTGGTTGCCAGGGTCCCGAAACTGCATTTTAAGGTTGCCTCCTTTGTCGCCAAAATATGAGCCACCATAAAAATAGTAGGGGGCAATTTCTACAAATGAATTATTCGGGAAGGTCTGCCGAATATTTACCTGGGTGAAGTTGCTCAAGCCCGTTACCGGAATATAGGACTGTGTTGTGTTGAAGAAGGAACCTGACTGGTATTTTGCCCGCAACCCATCGTGCAGGCTGTTATAAATGCTCCAACTTAGTCCGCCATTAGTTTGGTGGCTGTATTTGATTTCATTGAGACGCCCTCCTCCTTCTATGCCTCTAAAACTTCCAGGAGGGTTTGTTGTGTTTTCTAAGGAATTAAACAGCGGAGTATAAATCGAGGACCGGCGGAAATTTTGTGAGCCCGTTATGACATACATTTCCTCATCAAATTGCCTGGGAGTTGGTATAGTGCCTCCCAAGACAAACAGATCCATATAGCCATTGTTGTATGCAGTCACTAGGCTGCTACTGGTTTCAGGTATGGATGAAATACTGGATAGTAATGGCTCATGTCGAGGCTGGAGTTAGACCGCCACCCAAGTCGGGCATCCATTCCTGTGTTAAATGATCTGTTCCTGTTAAATGCGGTCTCAAATTTGTATTGGTCGTAGTTTGTGTACCATACCAATTGATGACGTGTTTCCTGGCCAATATTACTTAAGCCATTCAATTCCCCATACTGCCGCTCCCAATCCGATACCAAGGGGTCTTGAGGGCTCCAACTGGAAAGTTCACCCTGGTCGGTATTATATCGCTGTACTTGCAGGCCCCAGGTATGCTCTTCCAGGACCGGAAAACGGAGAGAGACAAATGGAATTCGGATTTCTGCCAGCCAGCCATCACTCGTTTTGATTACCTCCGATTGCCAAACGGCATCAAAGCCTGTAGCCAAACCATCCAGCCCGTGCTTGGCATCTGTTTGCGCTCCGGATGCAGCAACGTAAAATACCAGAGAGTTTTGCTGGTCATTCCAGGTGTCGAACGCTAAAGAAATCCATTCGCCAGTGCCCAGCTCATCGCGTTGGGTGCCATCGGCGCGAACGAACTTGCTGTTGCATTCCACCAGAATAAACAGGGCCAGGTCCGTGTATCCCATGCGAAACTGGGTTGAACCACTTGGCTTTTTACCAAATATTGGCTGACTCGTAATGAAATCAGAAGCCACCGGAAGTTGGTTCCACATGGATTCTATTTCGCCGTCGATGTTCGGTGCCTGTTCAAGTTTTTGAATGGGATAACTACGCGTTTGCTGCCCTATAGCCTGGTAGGCAACGAGGAGAAAAAAAAGATACAGAATGCGTCGCATGGTCTTGGTGGTTTTGAGGTTAAAAATATAAATCAGACTGATTCAAATAGATCAATCAGAACAATGTACATGGGGAAGACATCGACTTAACCATAGAACCGATTACGGATGGGCAACAACGAATTTTTTATTCGCCCATATTTTTCCTTTGGTTTTGGTAAATGCAACATACACACCGGGTGCCCAGTCGGCAGTGATTACCTGCTCCGGAGAGCGTTGTCCTCCCCGGAAGTCGCGTTTCCACAGAACCCGGCCCGACAGATCGCAAATGGAGATCTCTGCTTTTTCCCGGACGGGCAGATTTTCAATAAAAACGTTTACTTCTGAACTTGCTATGCTAGGGTACAGGTTCAACTCTGGTGCTTTGTCGGAGTCGGGTGTATACGTAGATACATCTGCGCCCAAGTGCAGTGAATCAATCGGAAAAGACTGAATGCTGCGGGCATGTGTTCCTGCAATGAGGACTTTTGAAATGGGATTGTATTCCATGTCGTATACCGGTACAATTGGCATTCCCGCGCCCAGACGCTCCCATTCATCTCCGCCGGTGAGGCTACCATATACTCCACCATCTGTAGCGACAAACAGGATGGAATCCTGATGGCCTGGCAGGATGATTATATCGTTTACAGCAAAGGCTGGGAGGTTTCCGCCAATGGGTGTCCAGGTTTGTCCCTGATCATCCGAGCGGTGGACATGCGCTTGAAAATCGTTGGATTTGTATCCTGTGTGGGTTACAAATACCCGGTCCGGGTTGCTTGGCGAGCCTTTTACTGAGGAAACATAGCGTTCCGGCAAACCGGATGTGATGTTAGTCCAGGATTCTGTGAGCGGGTTTCCTTTCCACACATTGCCATCGGTTGTACCGACGTATAGAATATCCGGATCAAGCGGGCTCTCATTCAGTGTGCTGATCGTGTGAAAATTGGAGCCGAATACAATGCCGTCGGTCAGATCCGGACTCACCGCTCCCCACTGCGGCAAATGGCCATATGAAGCATACACCCGATAGGTGCCGGTAAACATGTAATTGGGATCGTGTTGACTAATAATGTACGGTGCATCCCAGTGGCGGCGGTCATCCGGGTCGATGCCACTGGTGGCATCCTCAAACCAGTCGCCTCCGTTGGTGGTTCCGACGATGTTTCCATTTTGCCATTCAGCATAAAAAACATCGGGGTTGTCGGGGTGGAAGGCCGGCTGGAAGCCATCGCCACCGTAATAGCGATACCAGTCATTTATCTGATCGGAATTGCCGGTGAGCGTTCCGTTATCCTGGGCACCCCCATAATAATCCAGGGGCAGGAAGGGATTGTAGGCTACCCGGTAAAACTGGGTCGCAGGAATTTGTTCTGCTTTTGACCAGGTGTCTCCATTGTTTAGCGTTTGGTACATGCCGCCGTCGGTTCCAATATAGATGGTGCCATCAGGCTTGAATCCCATTGCATGGTGGTCCACATGAACTCCTGCATTGTTAGAAATGGCATTGCCCCAGGTGATGCCACCATCCTGACTGCGCTGACTGCGAACACCAAGGAGCCAAATGTCTTGCGGGTTGTACGGATTGAAATAGAGTTTGCCAAAATACCAGGCAAAGCTGCTCTGAAAATTGTCATTTAAGCCCTGGGTGACTTTCTCTTCCCAGGTGTTGCCACCGTCCAGTGTTTCCCAAAGGCCCCGATAGGAAAGGTTGGTTCCGGCATAAGTAGCCAATACATGGTTTCCGTTTTGCGGGTTAATCGCCAGACCAATCCGGCTGTTGTTGTCGATGGGAAGTCCGCCTTCAAGCATGGTCCAGTTTGCTCCGGCATCACTTGTTTTCCAGATACGGGCATTTGCTCCGGATACCAGACTTTCCTGGTTGTTACGGATGCGATCCCACATGGCAACAAAGAGCACATTGGGATCGTTGGGCGACATCTCCAGATCAATGGCACCGCACTCCTCACTTACAAAATGGATTTGGGTCCAACTGGCTCCGCCATCGGTAGTTTTATATACTCCACGGTTGTTGTCGCGCTCAAATGGCAAACCCATAGTAGCTGCATAAAGCGTCTGAGGGTTGGCGGGGTCTACGATGATTTGGGTAACGATGTGAGTTTCTTCAAGTCCGATGTGCTCCCAGTTGGTACCACCGTCCGTACTCTTCCAAATACCATCACCAATAAAGGGGTAGCCTGAAATATTGGGGTCGCCGGTACCAACATACACCGTTTGTGGATCGGAAGGGTCAAGCACAATGGTTCCGATGGAAAGAAAAGGCTGATCGTCAAAAACGGGTTCCCAATCATTGCCACCATTGCTGGTTTTCCATACACCTCCTGCAGAGTATCCTGCATACATGATATTGGGATTGTCCGGATGAATGGCCATGGTATTGATGCGGGCGCCGATATTTCCGGGTCCTTGGACAGTCCAGGGAGCGGAAAATCCGGTATAACCTCTGGGGCGTGCTGCGGCATTTTGCAGCTGTGTTTCCCGGATGGCTTCGGTATATACCTCGATGTCAGGTTTAAAGTCGGGATATTCGCGCAGGGTATAAAACAACTCATTGGGCCAAAGTCCAGGACCTTTTGCCTCTTCTTCGCCCTGCTCATTGCGGGTAGCAATTACAACGGCTAGAATGACCAAAGCCATTAGTCCCATTAGCAGGATGGTGCCCGTTGAGAAGGGCTTTCGTTCATTGCGCTCAAACATAGTTCCGGTACCTGATTGAATTTTGGAGAATATGCGTTTGTCTTTCAGCTAAAATAGGTTTATTTCAGGAAGCTTGGTAATAAAACCTTTTGTCTGTATCGCAATTGCTAATTTTAGAGGAATCGTTGAGAGTGGTCAGCGGTCAGTAGTCAGTAGTCAGAAAATTGATGATTTGTTGATGCGCCCCTGGCGGGGCTTGGATGATTTGATGATATTGTTTATTCGTTTAGTTCGCCTCTGCGAGGCTTTGTTTATGCAGAAGTAGTAAGTGATAAGTGATAAATTGACTTGAAACATGTCAAAAATATACTTACTGCTTTTCACTTACTACTTCTATATCAACAAATAAACAAGGGTAAGCGCAGCGTCCCGAATAAACAAGGCGCGCAGCGCCGAATAAACATCAACTTATCAACCAAGCCCGAAGGGCGTATCAACAAATCACCAGATAAAGAAATCAGTCTCCATCCAGGAACAAACTAGCAAGGACTTCCTTCTTTTTGGATCGGGATACCGGGATGCGGTTTTGCCCGATGATCAGGCAGTCGCCATCCATTTTTGTTACCGCGTTGCAGGCAATTATGAAGGATTTATGCACGCGCAGAAAGAAGGTATCGGGAAGCAGTTCTTCCATTTTCGACATGCGTTCCAGCGTTACGTATGTTTCTTCCCGGGTGTGAATTTTGACATACTCTTTCCAACCTTCTATGTACCGAATATCTGATAAGACTACTCGAACCCATTGGCGGTCTGCTTTTACGGTTATGGAGCCTTCCGGACCAGCAGTTGTCTGTCCTTCATTTTTTACTTGCAGGGCGGTCCGGGCTTTTGGAGTGCTTGCTGTAGACGCTCCTGTGAGAAGGGCTTCAACAGGTAATCAATGGCATCCAAATCAAATGCTTCGTGTGCATATTGGGTGTAGGCGGTAGTAAAATTGTGGTGGGCTTTTGGGAAATACTGCGCAGCAACTTTACGCCACTTAGCAGGGGCATCTGGATGTCTAAAAATAAGAGGTCAACTTCGTTGGCGTTGAGATATTCAATGGCTGCAATCGGGCTTTTACACTTGCCTACAACCTCCATATCCGGCTCGCTGCTGAGGTGTTTTTCCAGCAATGCCAGGGCAAAATATTCATCGTCGACTAACAGGCATTTGATCATAGCCTAAGGTTGAATAGTTGATTAAGGTGCTCGCAAAACTCTGGATGCACCTAGTTTAATAAAACCAGTTCAGCTACAAAAAGCCGATCGTTGATCTTGGTTTGGAACCGGTGTTTGTTCGGGTAGTTCAAAGCCAGGCGCTTTCGGATATTTGATAGTCCGACTCCTCCCTGCTGGTCTTTTTGTGTATCGTCCGGGTCAAAGGTGTTGCTTACTGTAACATACAGCGCATCCTTGGATGATTCGATTTCAAACCGCAGTTTTCCATCGGGGTTGCTCAACAGGTCTCCGTGCTTAACTGCATTTTCAACCAAGGGCAAAAGCAGCATCGGTTCGATGAACTGATCGGCCTCAATTCCCTTTTGCTGGATTTCGATCTTGCAAGGGATTTTCTGCCTGCAGTTCAAATAAGTCCAGGTAGGCCCGGACCTGGTCGATTTCCCGAGATAAACTGATTTTTTCCGATTGTCCATCGTAGGTAACATAGCGCAACAGATCGCTCAGCCGCAAAACCATATCGGGCGTTTTTGGGTGCTGGAGGGATGCCGCAGCGTAAATGTTGTTGAGGGTATTGAACAGGAAATGGGGATTGATTTGTGCTTTTAAAAAATTCAATTGCGCTTCGGTGTTTCTGGCGCGTAGTTCCTTGTTTTGAATCTCAAGCATGTACCGGTTTTCCAGAAATTGGTACAAGGCACTGAAAACAAGCATCAGGAAGTACACCGAAAGAAACACGACAAAAATCATCCAGCCTCCGTCTCTCGGAAGGCGGTTGTGCGTGAAAATAGTTCCACCAAACAAGTTCAATTCGGCCCAGGTACGCAAACCGGCCATTCCTATCCAAAATGGAATTGTGAGTGCTGCCCAGGTTTTGTATTTCCCTTTTTCCAAAAACCGGTTTACCAATACTTTGGCATTGAAATAAAAAAGGACAGCCAAGAAACAGTTGTTCATTGTGGTGCGGCCCAGCGCCTCTTTCCATCCTGTTATGCCGTTGAGCATGAGAAAAAACACGCCAAAAGCAAGGCCCCAGCCGGTGAGGTGGGTCACCAACCGGCCGCGGCCGCTCAATAAAGTATTTACAAATGACATGCTCTTGTCTGTTGTTATTTTGATCTCTGGACCACCAGGCGTTTAATGCCCACAACCCGGTTCCTGTGCAAAATACGAACAAAATAAATTCCTTCCGGCAGATGCCCGACGTTCAGGAGTTTCTGCTGGGTGCCGGGAGGTAAGGTACGGCTCCCGGAGCTGGTTTGTACAATGCTTCCTGAGGCATCCACCAAATCAATCTGGTATTGATCTGTTTCAAGGACAGAAAATTGAAGCGTGGTATTGCTAGTTGCCGGATTGGGAGCAAGTTGAATATGCTCCACGACCGGATTATCAGGCCTCAGCACAGCGGAACTCAGTAAGGTACTGTCAAGCAAGATGTTTTCATCACCTGTTTCGTAGCCCATAAATGTAAAATAGACCAGCATCATTTCATCCGTTGTCGCCTCCCCTTCGCTTACATCCACAGGGGGAAAACTGGGGTTGTTCGGGTTTCCACTGGTGTTGTCGTATTCTGCAAATGCATGGAGTGTAGTTCCGGCCGGGAGTGTCTGGATGTATTGAAACATATACCTTCCCTGCCAATGAAAATCCCATTCGGGGATGCGTATCAATGGGACTGTATCCCCAGCCGGCGTTACCGCAAAACTGGTGATGGAGCGCCCGATCAGGTGCATGTGGGGTGCCACTCCCAAAACAGAGGCTTTTATCGGAATGGTAAATTTTGCATGATACGTTTTAATACTGTCAGCAGGGATGTAAAGAGGGTAGTCTTGCAAGGATATTGGCGTGTGATTTAATACCGGCGCCATTCGAACCTCCCGGATGCCGTTGGTACCATCGGTATAAAACAGGTTGACCGTAGTGGCCTCGCTCAAGCCCACTGCTTCTCCCGGAAAATGGGTTTGCAAAACCAGGCTGGAGCCGGCATGGAGTTTTATCCCCATTGATTCCGGCAACAACTGGGGCCTGGAACCGGGCACCCAGGCTCCAACCAGTCGGGCACCCTGCACGCCAATTCCACCAAAACTGACATAGCCGGGCTCTGGTGTCTGGGCATCCAGGTCGCTGGAAATTCCGGTTGTGTCTTCAAAAATAAGCACGTGGTGAACAGCTTCATGGTTGCCGGGAATCACCTCAATGCCCCGCAGGTAGGCATCCTCCAGTAAGCCGGATGGCATTACAAAACACCGGTATTCATCTTCGGTAGAAGTCAGGGTATAATATGGAGTAAGCAACACATTATCTGCTTGTCCAATTTCAGAACCCTGGAGGAACACCGGATCTTCCGGCGCCTGCGACATATCGCCGGCCGGAGCACCCTGCTCGACCCATTCTGAAATTGCAAGGATTTCGGCATCGGTCAGTACATTTTCACCCACATAGTGTCGGTATTCCGGGTCTGCTTTCCAGGGTGGCATCTGGCGTTCTTCTGTCATATACCGGATGCCATACCGGTTTGAATATGCATTTCCATAGCCGATCAGGGAAAAGTGCCCGATACCATCGTCCCGGTGACAACTGACGCAATGTTCGTAAAGGATTGGAGCAATGTCGGTAGCCCAATCAATCGTCTGTGCTCCAAGTACAAGCGGAGCACAGAAACAGAGAATTAACAGGATTTTTTTCATTGTTTTTGAGTGTTTAAAATTGAATGATGCGGGTGGACCTGCTTGCTTTTTCCTTCCTGAATCTGGTTTTGAACGGTTTCCAGTTTTTCATAGGCATCTTCACGCAGGGTACCCATCCAGACATCCCAGAAGGTGAAATACAGGCCGTAGTTTCCGTGAAATTTTTCATGGTGCTGGTTGTGAAAAACGGTAGAGTTGAGCCACTTCCCGAGCGGGTGCTTGTACATCCATTTTGGGTACAACTCATACCCCAGGTGTCCGTACACATTGAACCACAGCATCCAGGTAATAAAGGCAAATAACGAAATGGGATGCACGGGCATAATCAACACAGCCAGGGGCACAATCCCGGCTTCGACAATGGCCTCCAGTGGGTGAAAGGAGTAGGCTGCCCAGGGAGAGGGGTTTACTGATTTATGGTGGACCAGGTGCATCACGCGGTACAGCCGCGGGTGGTGCATCAGCCGGTGCATCCAGTAGAAGTAGGTGTCATGCAATAAAACCAGGACAACAAAAGAACCAAACAACCATCCGTATCCGTGTTGGGCAGGGTCGGTGTAAAACTGCGTATATGCCCGAAGCGGTGAGCCAAGTGTTAACCAGGCCATGCCCCCGAAAATGAGGGCGGTAAGAAATGAATAGCCAATTTCACGCCGCATGTCCGAGTCTTTCGGAAAACGCTGCTGGATTTTCCGGTGCAGCCAGTCTTTTCGTTTCCACAGGTAAAACAAAGCAAAGGCCCAGGCGCACAGTAAAAAGTAGCGGCCAAAAATGATCAACGGAAATACAATCCAACGGTATTCAAACGATTCTGGTAAAAACATAATAGACTCTTTGTAAAACCCACCTGCTAAAAATTAACAGGGGGAATCTGTTCACTGTATAGTTGCGAAGAACGTGTTCTAAGAATTCCGGAATGAAAACAACAGGTTCATACCTCAAATGTGTAGGCACCGAGGGCATGAATTCAAGCGGTTTCAACCAATTGCTCCTTTTTTTCAACAAAAAGTGGTCGGCTTTGCAGGCTGTTGATTGCTTGCTGCAATTGGTTGAATTTGTTTGTGGCGGTTCAACAGGCCCAACATCTTTGCCTCGTCAGTTGACCAAAACCTATAATTCATTCAAGTAGACGTGCTTACTAAAATACCTAAAGACTTCCCGAGTACTTACAAACCAAACTCAATTATGATTACCAATTTGAAAAGTTCCAGCCTTGTAATCGCCACAGCATGCATCTTTATGGCTTCACTAAGTTCCTGCAGAAAAAATGCAGATGAAGTGAAAGAAATCATTACTGAATCCGAAGCAGCAGAAATCGTCGAGGCCGCAGTAAGCGAACGCACCGCAGGAGCAGCGCTCAGCACGGAGGAAATGGCCCGAATGGCTGGGAGTACACTCGACCAGTGCAACCAACCCGGTGATACCAGTTTTGCATTTTCCAATGACTATGCCGGTGCATCCTATGCCTATCAGTTGGGGCTCGACTGGTTGTTGTCTTGCAGCGATCTGGATGTGCCTCAGCAACTCCAGTTTGATATGACGGGATCAGGAACCTTCGCAAGCGTAAAATGGGATGGAACACAAAGTTCCACCGGAACGCTGCTGTTGACCGGACTCGACTTTCAATCCGCCGCCTACACCCTGAATGGAGACTATGACTATGTAGGTGAAATTACCGGCGATCTCCGCCTGGTTGATCCAAGTCTGGACTGCACCATCGAAATCAACCTGGTGGATTTACAACTGGACAAGGATACCTATGATATTACTACCGGAAGCGGCTCAATTGTATTGACCGTAAGCAACGGTCGGGGCCAAACACAAACACTCAATGGGCAGTTGGTCTTCAACGGCGATGGAACGGCTACTGTTACCATCAACAACCTGTCCTACACATTTGACCTGTAGCAGTTTTCACCCATATTTCAGATTGTTTTGTCCCCTGTGCCAGTGCGATTGGCATGGGGGCGTTTTGTTTTAGGGGGATGGGATCTGCGAGTCAGTCTCTCTTCGCTAAACTTTCAGTTCAAGCAGCGCCACATTCTCAATGTGGTGTGTGTGCGGGAACATATCCACCGGGCGGACTTTGAGTACCCGGTATTTTTCATCCAGTAAATTCAAATCGCGTGCCTGTGTTGCCGGGTTGCAGCTGACGTACACCATGCGGGGCGCTTCCAGGTCGAGCAAAAACCGGATGGCTTTCTCGTGCATGCCGGCCCGGGGTGGATCCGTGATCACCAGATCGGGCTTGCCGTGTTTTTTTGTGAATTCGGGCGACAATACATTTTTAACATCACCAGCATAAAAGGTGGCATTCTCGATCTGATTGAGCAGTTGGTTTTCCCGGGCATCTTCGATAGCTTCAGGGATTTCCTCAATGCCAACTACCTGCCTGCAAAACGGAGCAACATACAGCGCAATGCTGCCGGTGCCTGTATACAGGTCGTACACGTTTTCGGTGCCCTGCAATTGGGCAAAATCCACAACCACATCATAGAGGCTTTTTCCTTGCCGGGAGTTGGTCTGGAAAAAGGATTTGGGCCCAATTTTAAATTGCCGTTCGCCCAGGTTTTCTATTACATACCCTGCTCCGCACCAGGTTATCATTTCCTGATCAAAGACGCTGTCGTTTAATTTTTCATTGATGCAATAGACAATGGTGGAAATCTGATCTTCAAACCGGTTGTGCAAAGCACTCAGGAAGGCTTCAATTGCCTCCTGATCCGGGCGGGCAAAACTTACCAACAGCATGAGCTGTCCGTTTGAGCAAAGCCGGACCATCAGGTTGCGCAAAAAGCCGGTATTTTCCCGGATGTCGTAAAAATCCAGGTTTTGTTCCAGGGCAATCTCACGGGCTGCATTCCGGATGGCATTGGAAGGCTCGGCCTGAAGCCAGCAATGATCGATATCCACCACTTTATCAAATGCACCTGCTCGGTGGAAGCCCAGTCCGGGAGGTACACCATCAAAAGTGTCGGCGGGTTTGGTTCCATCGGGGTTTAGGCTGATTTCCTCGGCGAGGAGCCAGCGTTTATTTGAAAACGCAAATTCAAGTTTGTTTCGGTAATAGGTCGTTTCCGGGGCGCCGAGGATGGGTAGAAATTCACCCACTTCCACCTTTGCAATACGCTGAAATGCATCCAGAACCATTTGGTTCTTGTGTTCCAGTTGGGTTTCATAACCCAGGTTTTGCCATTTGCATCCTCCGCAAACACCGAAGTGGGAGCAAAATGGCTCTACCCGATGGGGAGACGGAGTAACCAGGCGTTCGACATTGCCCTCTGCAAAACCTTTGCGCTTTTTTTGCACAAAAACATCAACAACATCTCCGGGCACAGCACCGGCAACAAATACCGGTAAACCTTCGGCGGTTCTGCCAACTCCTTTGCCTCGATCAGCCGTTCCATGGATGGGAACTGCCGGAATTATGTAATTTTTTTTTCTTGCCATAAGTCAGACCGCAAAGGTATGGATTAATTAGCTGGATAAAATTGCCTCCTTATTCTTTTATCATGCCTAACTTTGCGGTTTGATTTCCAGTTGGTCTGCAGCATGCTTCAGACAAGCGACGGAAATCAATCTAACATTGTGCAACAGACAGAAAGCAACGAAATATGACTTCTCGCGAAATTCGCCGCCAGTTTTTAGATTTTTTTGAAGCCAAACAGCATAAAATCATTCCTTCTGCACCCATGGTTGCAAAGAGCGACCCGACCTTGATGTTTATCAATTCCGGAATGGCACCGCTGAAGGATTTTTTCTTGGGCAACCAAACCCCGCCGGCACCTCGTGTTGCCGATACGCAAAAATGTCTGCGGGTAAGTGGAAAACACAACGACCTGGAAGAAGTGGGCCGCGATGGCTACCACCACACCATGTTTGAAATGCTTGGCAACTGGTCATTCGGTGATTATTTTAAAAAAGAAGCCATTGCCTGGTCGTGGGAATTGCTCACAGAAGTGTATAAGTTGCCCAAAGACCGGCTCTACGTTTCTGTCTTCCAGGGCGATGAGGGAGAGGGCTTGCCGTACGACCAGGAATCGCACGATGAATGGAAAAAATACATTGCGGAGGATCGCATTTTGGCCTTCGGCAAAAAAGATAACTTTTGGGAAATGGGCGATCAAGGGCCTTGTGGACCCTGTTCTGAAATCCACATCGACCTGCGCTCAGATGAAGCCCGCGCTAAGAAGGATGGCAAAGACCTGGTGAATGCCGACGATCCCAATGTAATTGAGGTGTGGAACAATGTGTTTATGCAGTTTAACCGCCGGGCAAACGGAAGCCTGGATGAGTTGCCAGCCAAAAGCGTGGATACCGGTATGGGTTTTGAGCGTTTGGTTCGTGCCGTGCAGGGTGCTTCTTCGAATTACGATACCGACCTGTGGAAACCCTTGATTGGTTTTCTGGAGGATTATTCCAAGATAAAATACACAGGCTCCTATCCGGATGTGGACGAAAAATGGAGCATGACTGATATCGCATTCCGCGTGGTAGCCGACCACCTTCGGGCTGTGAGTTTTGCAATCGCTGACGGCGAATTGCCATCGAACACCGGAGCGGGCTATGTTATCCGCCGGATTTTGCGCCGGGCTGTCCGGTACTATTACTCCTTCCTGGATTTGAAAGAGCCGGTGCTCCATCAAATGCTGCCCATTCTGGCCACGGAGTTTGCCATGATGTATTTCCGGAACTCAAAGCACAGGAAGCCTTTGTTGCAAAGGTGATTTTGGAAGAAGAAAAATCCTTTCTCCGCACCCTGGAAAGTGGTCTCAAGCGTATCGACACCCTGGAAGTTGAAAACAACATACTCGACGGGCAGGCCGCTTTTGAACTCTACGATACCTTCGGTTTCCCGATCGACCTCACCCGACTCATCGCAGCCGAAAAAGGCTGGAGTGTGGATGAGTCCGGCTTTGAAAAGGCATTGTCTGAGCAAAAAAATCGCTCGCGCAAAGATGCCCAGAAAGAGGTGGGCGACTGGGAAGTGCTGCGGGATGAATCCAACGTATCGTTTGTTGGGTACGATCAGTTAGATCTGCGCGATGCGCATGTAATCAAATACCGGACTGTGGTAGTGAAAGGGAAGCCACAATATCAACTCGTCTTGAACCAAACCCCCTTCTATCCGGAAGGTGGTGGCCAGGTGGGGGATAAAGGCATTCTGACGTTTGGGGATGAGAAAATCCGGGTATTTGATACCAAAAAAGAGAACGATCTGGTTATCCACATGGTCGATAAATTTCCGGAATACATCCAGGACCCGACGGTGCATTGCGAGGTAGATTTTACCCGTCGCCGACTGACTGAAAACAACCACTCTGCAACCCACCTGTTGCATGCTGCCTTGCACCAGGTTTTGGGCACCCACGTGCAGCAGAAAGGTTCGTATCTGGATGACACGACCCTGCGTTTTGACTTTGCGCACTTCCAAAAAGTGAGCGATGAGGAGATTGCGCAGATCGAGCAGATTGTCAACCGGAAAATCCGCGAAAACATTGCGCTGGAAGAAGCCCGAAGCCTGCCTATTGAAGAAGCCAAGGAAGCAGGAGCCATGATGCTGTTTGGCGAAAAATATGGAGAAACGGTGCGCATGATCACTTTTGATCCGGGCTATTCACGCGAATTGTGTGGGGGCTGCCATGTAAGCCATACCGGAAAAATTGGTCTGTTTAAAATCGTTTCTGAATCGGCAGTAGCCGCTGGCGTACGCCGTATCGAAGCCTTGACCGCCGAGGGTGCAGAATCGTATGTAAGCCAGATCGAACAGGAACTCAACGGAATCAAGCAGGTGCTTAAAGCCAAAGACCTGAGTAAGGCTGTGACCGATTTGCAGGAGGAAAACAAGCGCCTGCAAAAGGAAGTAGAAAAAATGATGCAGGCCCAGGCAAACTCGCTTCGGGATTCCCTGCGCGCAAATGCTACAGAACAAAATGGAGTGCGTTTGATCGCAACACAGGTGCCCATTTCCGATGCCAATGTGGTAAAAACCATGGCGTTTGAATTGGAGCGCGAACTGGCTCCGGCCGTAGTTGCTTTTGGCTCTGTTTCTCCGGAAGGCAAACCACTCCTTACGGTGAAGATCAGCGAAGACCTGGTAAAAGAGAAAAACCTGCACGCTGGTACCATTGTGCGGGAGTTGGCCCAAGCCCACCTGAAAGGCGGTGGTGGTGGACAGCCGTTCTTTGCTACTGCCGGCGGTAGTGATGCATCCGGGCTTGAAGCGGCATTGCAGGCTGTAGCGTCCTATCTAAAATAGATCACCATGCGGATAAGGATTTTTATTTTGGTCCTGTTTCTCGTCTCGCTTGGGAGCGCAAGTGCTCAGGCACAATGGAATCTTGGTTTGGAAGTACAGGGCTACCCAACCGGAATGATCTCGGCAGTGCAGCTGGAATATGTAACAGCAAAGTGCCATGCATTTCACATGCGTGCTGGTTATAACATGGTGCGCCACAGAGATCAGGGTGTTTCTGATGATGAGCGCGGGGGCGGCCCCGGTTTTTCACTGGGGTATCGGCATGTGTACGGTCCCAAATCCAATCAATGGCATCTTGGGGTTCGAAACGACCTTTGGTTTAACAAGATCAACTGGGAGGATTTGCATGCAGATGGTGTATTGCATTCGGGTACAACGCGTATTGTGGTACTGCAACCTACGGTGGAAGCGGCTTGTCGCTTGCCTATTCCCGGAACGGAATTTTATTACAGCCCGTCCATTGCGTTTGGATTTGAGGTAAATGTGGTTACCAACGGAAAGGAGGTTGGGCAGGGGCCGATCTTGCTGCTTGGACTTACCGTTGGCAAGCACTTAGGTGATTCCACCAGCAAGTAGCCTGAAGTTAAGCCGGCTTTTTCTCTACAAAATACATTTCCATGGAGCCTTTGTTTTTGGCCTCCAGCTTCCCGCGATAGATGCAGGTGAATTTGTCTTTTACCAAATCACAACTTGCTTTGGAAATGTTGATTTTTCCGGGTTCGGAGTTTTGTTCCATTCGGGCAGCAATGTTCACCGTATCTCCCCAGATGTCGTAGGCAAACTTTTTGATGCCTACAATCCCGGCAACAATAGGCCCTGAGTGAATGCCTATGCGCAATTGCCAGCCGTATGTGCTCTGTTCAACTATTTCCTGCATTCGAAAGGCTGCCCGAACAGCTTTTTCTGCATGGTCGGGGTCGGGGTTGGGCAAACCACACACGCACATATAGGCATCGCCGATGGTTTTGATTTTTTCCAGCCCAAACTCCTCAACAACCTGATCAAATGCCCGGAAGTAATCATCGAGGATATGGACGAGTTCTTCCGGGCCAAGATTCTCTGCATAGTTGGTGAAGTTTTTAAAATCGCTGAACAGCACCGTGGCTTGCGGAAATTTCCGAGAGACGGCTTTGCCGGTGTTTTTGAGTTCTGTAGCCACCCCGACAGGCAGGATATTGAGCAGCAATTCGTCGGAGCGTTTGCGTGCACTATCGGTTTTTTGCTTCTGTCGAAAGATGATAACTATAGCACCAAATGCGAGAAGTAAAACGGCAAGCGTGCCATAGAGCAGACTTGTTTTTCGTTCATTTTCCGTTTCTGCCCGGGCCATGGAGGTTCTGGATTCTTCCAGCTCAATGCGTTGATTCAGCCGGAGGGTCTGGAGGGCTCTTTCCTGTCGGGAAAGGCTGTCAATTATCAGAATCGTTGAGTCGAGGTAGAGGTTGGCTTTGGGGTAGTCTCCCTGAAGGGCATAAATGTCGCTGAGAAGTGGGAATAATGCGCGCTTACGGGCATATGGCATTTTGTTTTTTGAAATGAGCATTGCGGAGTCTACCTGTTCGATGGCTTTATCCAGCTTGCCAAGTTCCAGATTGATTCGCGCCATTTCCACGAGTGCACCCACGGCCGAGCTCCGCGCGTTTCGCTGTAGACTGATGTTTTTATCCCGTTCCAACATTTTCATCCCTTTTTCCAACTCTCCCCGCTCCAGGTAAATGCTGCCGAGGTTGCCGCTGAGTGTGCCAACCCATACGGGCGTTTTTGCCTGTTCGGCATATTTCAGGGCTTTCATAAAAGAAATTTCTGCGCTGTCGAGTTTTCCAAAACTTCGGTAGGCGAGCCCGAGTGTGTTGTTGATCCGGATATTGGATTGAATCGGCTCCCACGGATTTGTGAGTTTGGATGCCTCTTTTATAAAGCGGATGGAGTTTGGATAATCTTTTAGATAAAAATATTTTTCTCCCAGGTTATAGATGATCTGCTGCTTCAGGTGAAATTCGGTTGCATCCTGATTTCGGACCATAAAATAGGCCTTCTCAAAATACTGGATTGCAATCGTATAGTTGTTTCCCCAGTTCCAATACAATTCTCCCAGGTTTTGATAAATGATGGCTTGTAGCCGGGGATCTTTCCGAACAATAGATTTCTTCAGAATCTGATTGTATTGCTCTTCAACTTCCTGAACGGTATGTGTGCGTTTATTTACTGACCAATATAAAATGGTGATTTCTGCTTCAACGGAAAAATGCGGGTCGTTCTGTTTTTCCGCAAATGCATTCAGGCTCTGGATGGCATCCGCTATACTCGCGGAGTCTAATTTTTGCGGTTTCCATTTTTCCCGTAAAAAGAAAAGTCGGTCTTTAAACGGGAGTTTGTATATGCTGTCGAGCTGACCAAAGCTAGGTAAGGACAAACAAGACAGGGCGAGTACAAAAAACCATTTCATAGAGCAAACTGATCAGGAATGTATGACAGGATTCAACATGGCGGTATTCAGATAAAATCATCTGGTAGCTGGAGTAATACCGTCATTGGCTTGTCCAAGGTATAAAAATCTTAATAAGTTTAGGTTGAGAAATGCAGGTCAGCAAGGTGTTCTTGGGAATTAATTCTATTTTTACCCATAGCCGTTTTTGAACAGCATATGCATTAGGTAAAGGTAACCTTCGCCCACTTTTACCGTCACAAAACCACTATTCTTCATTTCTTCATGTGTCTGAATGCAAATCAATTCTGATTTTGACATGCAATTTCGCATGGCATTTGGCACGATTAAACCCTGTAATTTAATTCTATGGACTGGTTAGACTTCTCCAAATTATCCGAATGGCTCACGCTGTATGCTCCCAAGGTAGTGGGGGCAATTCTTACCCTTGTAATCGGGCTATTCGTAATCAACCAACTCAGCCACCGGCTTCAAAAATTCCTTGAAAAAAGAACTATCGACCCCAATGTCCGGCCTTTTCTTGGCTCCCTGTTTTCGGTAGGGCTCAAAGTATTGCTCTTACTGAGCGTGGCGTCTATGTTCGGTATTGAAACCACCTCATTTGTTGCCATTTTTAGTGCCTTGGCATTTGCAGTTGGCATGGCGCTTCAGGGCAATCTTGGCCATTTTGCCAGCGGAGTTTTAATCCTGGTGTTTAAGCCCTATAAGGTTGGCGATCTGGTGGAAATAGAGGGCAAAGTTGGTTCGGTTGAGGGCATACAAGTATTTCACACCGTATTGCGTACACTCGACAACAAGCGCATTATTATACCCAATGGTGTTGTGACCGGAGGCGTGGTCGTAAATATCTCAGGCCAGGGAACCATTCGCGTTGATATGACTTTTGGCATAGGCTATGGGGATGATATTGATAAAGCACGTGCCGTCATTCAGAAGGTCGCGGATAGCTGCCCACAGGTGCTTAAAAATCCTCCCGTGGATATACTCGTGAGTGAACTGGGCGATAGCTCTGTGAATTTTGCTGTAAGGCCCTGGTGTGACAGTGCAGATTATTGGGATGTGTATTTTTATATGCATGAAAATATCAAGAAAGCCTTCGATAAGGAAGGTGTCTCTATTCCGTTCCCACAAATGGATGTGCACCTGGACAAATAATTCTTGGTCCAAACACACCCAATTGGGATACCATAAAAAGAGCCGTTTCGGGAGTCAATTCCGAAACGGCTTTTTTTATGTTGGATCGTTCTGATCAAACGTCCATTGTTATTCCAGTTCCAGTTTGAGAAACTGACCGGTCCAGCTTTGTTTGTGTTTGGCTACTTCTTCCGGTGTTCCTTTGCAAACAATGGTTCCGCCACCGTGTCCGCCTTCCGGGCCGATGTCTACGATATGATCTGCCATTTTGATTACATCCAGGTTGTGTTCGATTACGACCACAGTGTTTCCTTTTTCAACCAATTTATTCAAGACATTGAGCAGGTGCCGAATGTCTTCAAAGTGGAGTCCGGTAGTAGGTTCATCCAGGATATAAATTGTTTGCCCGGTATCCTTTTTAGATAATTCCTCGGCGAGTTTTACCCGTTGGGCTTCCCCTCCGGAAAGGGTAGGTGCCTGCTGCCCGAGGGTAATGTAGCCGAGCCCCACATCTTTCAGGGTTTTGAGTTTTCGGTAAATTTTGGGAATGGGTTCAAAAAAGACAACTGCCTCATCAATGGTCATATCCAGCACATCGCTGATGCTTTTGCCTTTGTACAGAATCTCCAAAGTTTCCCGGTTGTATCGCCGACCCATGCAGCGCTCGCAGTGGACCGATACGTCGGGCAGGAAGTTCATCTCGATCACCCGCATTCCGGCCCCTTCGCACACATCGCAGCGCCCACCTTTGACATTAAATGAAAAACGTCCCGGCTTGTAACCCCGGATTTTGGCTTCAGGTGTATCTGCAAACATGTTCCGGATATCGCCAAAAACATTGGTATAGGTGGCGGGGTTGGAGCGCGGAGTGCGACCAATTGGGCTTTGATTGATTTCAATAACTTTATCCAGGTGCTCCAGGCCCGCTACTTCTTTATAAGGAAGGGGCCTTTTCAGGCTTTTGTAAAAATGGGTTCGCAAGATTGGATATAAGGTCTCGTTGATGAGGCTGGACTTTCCGCTACCACTTACTCCTGTGACACAGACAAATGCGCCAAGCGGGATATCGAGATCTACATTTTTGAGGTTGTGTCCGGTTGCGCCTTTGAGGCTTAGGAAATTGCCGTTGCCAGTTCGCCGTTTTTTAGGCAATTCAATTTTTCGCCGGCCCGCCAGGTAATCGGAAGTAATGGTTTCGTTTCTCATGTACTCCTCTGGTGTGCCGATGTCGACAATTTCGCCCCCAAGTGTTCCGGCGCCGGGGCCAAGATCGATCAGGTAGTCGGATTCGAGCATGATGTCTTTGTCGTGCTCCACCACAAGTACAGTGTTGCCTATATCGCGCAGGTTTTTCAATGCACCGATCAGGCGTTGGTTATCGCGTTGGTGAAGCCCGATGCTCGGTTCATCCAGAATATAGGTGATGCCGGTAAGTTGGGATCCGATCTGGGTCGCCAATCGAATGCGTTGGCTTTCACCGCCGGAAAGGGTTCGGGCGGGCCGATTTAGGGTGAGGTAGTCCAGTCCGACCTGTAGCAGAAAGTGCAGGCGGAATCCGATTTCCTTAAGCACGTCTTTTGCGATCAGTTGCTGCCGTTCGTTCATATTTTGCTCGGCACCGGTTCGGATAAATGCATACAACTCGGTGAGGTCGAGTTCAGCCAGTTCGGCAATGCTTCGATCTGCAATTTTAAAGAAGCGGCTCTCTTTGCGGAGCCGGGTTCCTTCGCATTCCTGGCAGCTTGCAACCGTCATAAAATCCTCAGCCCACTGCCGTACTTTTTCACTGCTGGTATCTGCATACCAACGTTTGAGCATGTTCAGCAATCCCTCCGCAGCAAGGTTGTAGCTGTATTCATCGCCACCCCAGGTGATGTTCACTTCAAATTTGTCACTACCGCCATACAGGATGATGTCGAGGGCTTCTTTTGGGATTTCCTTGATGGGGGTTGCAAATGAGAATTTGTATTTTTTTGAAATGGCCCGCAATTGCTTGAAGGTCATGTTTTGGCGAACTTCGCCAAAGGGAACAATGCCCGCATCGTTGATGCTTTTGGAGTCATCCGGGATGACCCGTTCCATATCGATCTCATGCACTTCCCCGAGGCCTTTACAATGGGGGCACATGCCATACGGGGAGTTGAAGGAAAATGTATTGGGTGATGGCTCTTCGTAGGAAATGCCTGTATCCGGACACATCAGTCGTTTAGAATAATTCTGTACCCCTTCGTTTTCTTCTGCGTCTGCCTTGGCAAACATTAGCATTCCATCTCCCAGGCGCATGGCTGTGCGGACCGATTCGGCCAGTCGCTCCATCCGGTCGTCACCCATGATGATCCGGTCGACAACAATCTCAATATCGTGGATTTTGTATCGGTCAATTTGCATTCCCGGAACCACATCGAGCAGCTCGCCATCGACGCGGACTTTTGAATAGCCTTGCTTTCGTATTTGTTCGAACAATTCCCGGTAGTGTCCTTTTCTGGCGCGAACAACTGGGGCAAGGAGCATGATTTTTTGCCCGGAATAATCGGTTGCAATTTTTTCGATGATTTGCTCTTCGGTAAACTTAACCATCTTTTTACCGGTCTCATACGAATAGGCTTCACCGGCTCTGGCAAACAGCAGACGCAGAAAGTCATACACCTCAGTAACTGTACCCACGGTAGAACGCGGGTTGCGCCCCGTAGTTTTCTGCTCAATGCTGATAACGGGGCTGAGTCCGTTGATTTGCTCTACATCCGGGCGTTCCATTTCACCGATGAATTGCCGGGCATAGCTGCTTAGGGTTTCCATAAACCGGCGTTGTCCTTCAGCGTATATGGTGTCAAATGCCAGCGAACTTTTTCCACTGCCACTGATACCAGTTAGTACCACCAGTTGGTTTCGGGGAATATTGACATCAATGTTTTTTAAATTGTGAACCCGGCTGCCCACCACTTCTATGAAGTCGTGGGGGCCAAGCTGGGGTGCAACATTTTTTTTCGTCTGGGTCATATTTAACTGGAACAATCGATGCAGTAAAAAGATGTGATTATGAAGCTTCTTGCAAACTCCAAATCCAATCGGCAAAGGTAGTTAAACTTGATAAGGCATCAAAGTAAATTTAAAACATAAAATGTTATATTTTTAAACGTGGTAAAACATGCTGTTTGGATTTTATTTGTCGCATTTTGTCTTTAATCTACAGATTTTAACACTTGCAAGTTGTGTGTTAAGTTTAGTAGTCCTACTTTTGCAACCGAAAATATTATTCCGAGAGATGTCTGAGATAGCCCAATATATTGAACACACGTTGTTGAAGCCCGATTCTACGGCTTCAGAGGTTAAGCAATTGTGTGCAGAAGCCGTGGAATCGGGTTTTGCTGCGGTTTGTGTTCCTCCTATTTTTGTCCGCGATGCACGTCGGGCCTTAGGTGAGGAATCCCCGATACGGGTTGTGACCGTAGTTGGGTTTCCAATGGGTTATACTGCCATTGCCTCTAAAAGCGAGGAAATCAAACGCGCCATCGAAGATGGAGTCGATGAAGTGGATGCCGTTCTGAACATTGCCGCAGTTAAAAGCGGAAACTGGAACCATGTCAACCACGACCTCGACAGCCTGCTGCGCTCTGCACAAATGCGTGGAAAGGTATTGAAACTCATTATTGAGTGTGGTCTGCTTACGAATGAAGAACAAACCGAAGTGTGCAAGATTGTAAAAGATCTGGGCATTCCATTTGTGAAAACAAGCACCGGTTTTCATGGTCACCCAACCACTCCTGAAATGGTGTCTTTCCTGCGGAGTCAATTGCCGGAGAGCATTCAGATCAAGGCAGCCGGGGGTATCCGCGACGCAGCAACAGCACGGGCGCTTCTGGCGGCTGGTGCCAGTCGTTTGGGAACCTCTGCTTCGCTTTCCATTGTTGCAGAATAAGCGCGGCTTTTTCACAAAAAAATCCCGATATTTGCTCGCGGAGTACGTTTCATTACCGTACATCCGGTTTTTTGTCGACTGAATACATTTGTTGATTCAGTTGACGTATGAAGGCCGGGCTATTTGTCCCAAATTCAAACTACTGTGAGCAAACAACTATTCATAACATTCCCGTTGCTGTTATTGGTGCTGGTTACCAGTTCAACTGCTCTTCAAGGTCAAAAGGTGGTCTTGCTGGAGGATTCACCCATACGCGATCTGATGGATACCTGGGTTCAGTCAAACCGCGTGGAATCCGTTATCAGTGGTTGGCGGGTGCAGGTACTTGCATCAACGGACCGGGAACAGGTTGAAACCGCGAAAACGCGGTTTCTTACCCGGTATCCGGATGTGCCGGCCGATTGGGTGCATGAAAAGCCGTATTACAAACTGCGGGTAGGAGCCTTTGCAAATCGCCTGGAAGCCCGTTCATTCATTGTTTTTATTCAGGATAATTTTCCGGGTGCCTATCCGGCAAAGGATCCGCAAATACCGGCGATTGACTTTCTTCGGATGCGTCAATAAAATCCGGTTATCATTAAAAGAAATCCGAGCAGGATTAAAAAATTTCGTTCCGCACCGTTCTCATGTCTACTCCGAGAAACACATCAGTCAATTTAGGGGATCTCGACCGGCCGACGCTGACCATCTTCGTGGCCCTGGTTGTCGTGGGCTGGCTAATGATTTTTGCGGTAACCCATAACCCGGAAACTCCGTACGATTTTCTGGATTTAAGTCATTTGGCAGGCAAGCAGCTGTTTTTCATTATTGTGTGCTTTGTCATGCTGTTTTTTATCTTTCTCTCCGACTGGGCATTTTGGCGAACGTTTGCTTTCTTTCTGTATATAGGCTCCATTATCGTATTAATCGGGCCCTTATTTGTGGGGCGTGAAGTAAATGGAGCAAATGCGTGGTATCAGTTTGGAGGCTTCAGTTTTCAGCCCTCTGAATTGGCAAAGTTTGGTACCTGTCTGGCTATGGCCAGCTTTTTGAGCACGCCGGGAAGCACCTTGCGGCTTTGGCGTAACCGAATCATTGCCATTGGATTATTCATGATTCCGGTGCTTATTATCTTACTGGAGAAAGATACCGGTTCTGCCCTTGTTTTCTTTTCATTCCTGTTGGTGCTGTATCGGGAAGGACTACCCAGTTGGTGGTATGTGCTCGGACTGAGCACGGCTGGCCTGGTGATTGCCGGACTGGCATTTGATCCAATCCATGTGATTGCTGCACTGATCTTATTGGCCACGGGTTGGCTGATTAGTCAGATGCGAGATAACCGAAACTGGTGGTTGAGCCTATTGGTAGTTGCTGGCCTGAGTTTTTGGTGGACAAAAATTGGAGAAGCCCTTTTTGAGGTATCGGGTGATTTGCCGGAATTGCAGGCCTGGTGGCCCTGGTTGCGAATTATTCCTCCTTTGGCTTTGTTTATCCCCGCATTTACCAATCGCTATTTGCCGAAAAATGTATTGGTGCGCCGACGTTTACAGGTATTTATGCTGATTCTTGTTGGCGGATCTTTTTTAGTAAAAGGCGCAAACTTTGCCTGTTACAGTCTGCTTGCTCCACACCAGCAAGTACGCATCCGGGTTTGGCTGCAACCTACCACCGTTGCTGATGCACGTGGTGCGGCATACAATTTATTGCATTCAAAAATGGCCATCGGCTCCGGCGGTTTTTCCGGAAAAGGATATCTGCAGGGCAACATGACCAAACTCAATTATGTACCGGAACAAAGTACTGATTTTATTTTCTGTACCGTAGGGGAGGAACAGGGCTTTCTGGGAGTATTGGGTGTGGTTGCGCTGTTTGTATTGTTGCTTTATCGAATAACCATACTCGCAGAACGACAGCGATCGAATTTTTCCAGGGTATATGCTTACAGTGTGGCCGGAATTATTTTCGTACACTTTATTGTAAATGTGGGCATGACCATGGGGCTGTTCCCAATTATCGGAATCCCCTTGCCATTCATTAGCTATGGAGGTTCATCGCTGATCGGTTTTACACTGATGATCGGTGTTTTACTCAAACTCGATAACCATCGGAACCAGGCTTAACTTCCCGGACTTTAAATCTATTCAATACATTGACTTTTACGCTCGAACACAACGATCCGAACTCAAAGGCCAGGGCCGGTGTCCTTACAACGGCACATGGAGACATACAGACCCCGATCTTTATGCCGGTGGGTACGGCTGCCACGGTAAAAGCAGTCCACATCCACGAACTGGACGTTGACATTGCCGCCCAGATTATTCTGGGCAATACCTACCATTTATACTTGCGTCCGGGACTGGATGTTTTGAAAGGTGCCGGTGGTTTGCATGGGTTTAATCAATGGAAAAAACCGATGCTGACCGATAGCGGTGGCTATCAGGTGTATTCGCTGGCTCACCGAAGGAAAATCAAAGAAGAGGGCGTTACGTTTCAAAGCCACATCGACGGCTCTAAACACGTGTTTACTCCGGAAGGAGTCATGGATATTCAGCGTGTAATCGGGGCAGATATAATAATGGCATTTGATGAATGTACCCCGTATCCATGCGAATACAATTATGCTAAAAAATCGCTTGGCCTCACCCACCGATGGCTTAAGCGTTGTGTCGATCGGTTTGATGAAACCGAACCGCATTATGGATATGAGCAAAACCTGTTCCCCATTGTTCAGGGAAGCACTTTTCCGGATTTGCGGAAACAATCGGCAGAAACCATCGCAGAATACGGCCGGGCCGGAAATGCAATTGGCGGACTATCCGTCGGTGAGCCCGCCCCGGAAATGTATGAAATGACCGACCTGGTAACCGATATACTTCCCAAAGACAAGCCCCGATACCTCATGGGGGTCGGTACCCCGGAAAATATCCTGGAGTGCATTGCCTGTGGTATTGATATGTTTGACTGCGTTTTGCCTACCCGCAATGCCCGCCATGGAATGCTGTATACTTCCAAGGGGATTATCAATATTCGAAACCAAAAATGGCGCGACGATTTTAGCCCGATCGATGCAGATTGTCCGGTTAAAACCAGTCAGGTACACAGCAAAGCCTACCTCCGTCACCTGTTTATCAACGAGGAAATTCTGGGGCGTCAGTTGGCCTCCCTGCAAAACCTTGGCTTTTACCTCTGGTTGGTAAAAGAGGCCCGAAAGCGCATTGTAGATGGCAGCTTTACTTCCTGGAAAAACGAAATGCTCAAAACAATCGGAACCAGAATCTGATGTTAGTAGTCAGTAGTCAGTAGTCAGTATAACGGATTGAAAAAAAACTGACCACTGACCACTATTTTCGGGCTTTTCGAAAAAAAAATATGGGAGCAAGCAGCGCTAAGGGATGTTAAAGTGTCTTACTCCCAAATACTTTAACATCTTTGCGAAAATAAGCGCTGAGCCAGCACCGTTCTTGCTTGACCTAAATGATATTTTGGTCTGTCGCCAGAAAAAAAATTGCTTTCAGCTGGCTGCTTTGGCTGAATAGCGCTAATTTTGCATACTTTAACAAAAAATGTTAGGGCATTTGATGCTACATGCCTAATATTGTACGCTGAATCTGAAATAAAAAACCTTGTTGCCTGTCTATGAAAAATTTTACACTAAGACTACTCATCATGCTCTTCGCCATGTTGTCACTCTCGACCGCACAGGCGCAGGATATTCACTTTTCTCAGTTTTACATGAGCCCTTTGAACCTGAATCCAGCGATGACGGGCGTTATGAACTGTAACCACCGGATTGTGGCCAACTACCGCAACCAGTGGGCTTCTATCCTCAAGCAAAATGCATACAACACCTATTCTGTATCTTATGATCAGAAAATGCCGGTTGGTCGTTACGACTATTTCGGTTTGGGTGGAACCCTTTGGGGTGATAAAGCGGGCGCTTCCGAATTCGGAACACTTCAGGCTCGCCTTTCCGGCTCTTATGCCAAGAAAATGGGCGGATACCGCCGCAAAGCACACTATCTGGTTGTAGGTGCAGATGCAGGGGTTAGCCAGCGTAAAATCAATAGCGCGGCCCTTCAGTGGCCAAGCCAAAATGATAACGGTACCTTCAATCCTGACTTTGCTGGTGACATCATCAACGATCCGAACTTCCTGTTCATGGACTTGTCTGCCGGTTTGCTTTGGTTCAGCGTATTTGATGAGTACAACAACTTCTACTTTGGTGGTGCATTCAGTCACTTGAACCGTGCGAACGTGTCTTTTGACCGCGACAACGGAACCAACATTCCATTGTACAGCAAATTTACCTTCCACGCTGGTGGTGAATTTATGGTAGCCAAAAAAATGGGCTTGTTGCCAGGCGTTGTAACGTTCTTCCAGGGACCATCTTTCCAGGTGAACGTAGGTAACTCCTTCAAGTTCCTGTTGGGCAACAGCCGCCGTTACAACCAGGCATTCCAACTGGGTGCATGGGCACGTATTTCCAATAAGTTGGATTCCGGTAAGTTGATGGACGCGTTTATTGTGAGCACACGCTTCGATTACGAGCAGTTTACTATCGGCTTTAGCTACGACATCAACACTTCCAGTCTGAATGCTGCAACTAATGGCAACGGCGCATTCGAATTCTCCCTGCTCTACAAGATTTGTGGACCAGAGAAGCGTGGTGTTTACTGCCCGAACTTCTAAGAATATCCCGGGTTTTTCCGGTACATGGGTTTAATACATCCTGTTGTTAATCCCTGCGCAATATCCGGACAAACGACATATCGTGAAAAAGATTTCTGTTCGCTTTGGTGCGTCAGAAATCTTTTTCAATTTTGTGCCATCCCTTCAGATGAAAACAACTGTGTCAATCACCCCATTAGCATCAGGACGCAATTTGTTTTACACACAGGCAGATTAGCAGTTTTTTTATTCTTATCTTTCATCCTAAATCCGATCAAATTATGTTTGGCAACAATAAATCCAGCGACGAGACTTCCAAGACTTCCAGCAGCACTACTCCTTCCACCGGCCTCAATGCGCTGGCAAAAGGAACCAGCATGGAAGGCACACTCAAATGCGAGAGTGATCTCCGAATTGATGGCAAAATCAAAGGCACTTTGATTTGTGAAGCCAAGTTGATTATTGGCCCTACCGGTTCCATTGAAGGGGACGTGCGCTGCCAGAATGCAGTGATTGAGGGCAGTTTCAAAGGAACCCTGAAAGTAAAGGAGCTGCTCAACGTGCGTGAAAATGCAGAAGTAGAAGGTGAAATCATCACCAATAAACTGTTGGTGCAAAGTGGCGCCCTGTTTAATGTTTCCTGCAAAATGGAGTCTGGTTCTGGTGCCGGCAGCAATGTAAAACCCAATCCGGCAAAAGATGAGTCAAAATCCTCCGGAGCAAAATAAACGAGCGCCCGGACAAGCGATCCTTCGATACAGCGGCATGGCCTTCCAATTACTGGGGGCCTGCCTTGTGGGTGTTTTTATCGGAAAAAAACTCGACGCGCATTTTCAATTAGAAAAGCCATTGTGGGCTGTTCTGCTTACCATTCTGTTTATGGTCGCTTCGCTGGTTTCTATTTTTCGTCAATTGCTTCGCGACTCATGACGATACGATCCTTCATATCGGGTTTGTTACTGAGTATAGTAATTGCCCAACTGGCTACGGTACTCTTTGTTTGGGCTGTCCCTAAAGCCGGCAATGTCGATACCATCAACTGGGTTGTCAGCAGCCTGTTTATCCTGTTTTCCATTGTCTTGTTTGTCGGAGCGAAATTGGCCGCCCCAAGCGAAAACAAGAGTATGTTTACCGGAATAGTTTTTGGGTCCATTTTTTCAAAAATATTCCTTTCCGTACTGATTTTGTGGGTGTATAAAAAAGTGCAAAACCCGGCAGATAGTTGGTTTGTAGCGGTCTTCCTGATTCACTACCTGGTATACACCATTTTTGAGGTGTGGTTTCTGCTTCGTCTGGCTAAGCCAATAAACCGTTCCCGGTAATTCCCTCTGTCTGGATTCCCTTGGTTTTCTGTAATTCCTTATTTTGGCATCCGATTACAAATTTCCACAGGATGATCAAGCGACCAAAGAAAGACGAGTATCCCCCTTATCATGCCCATTACCTGGACCTGGTACCGCCCCGGGCTGCTGCTCACACCTTGCTGAAGCGTCTGTTCAAAGAAGCCCGTGAACTGTTTTTGTCGATCCCGGAGGAATTTGGGGAATTGCGGTACGATGAGCATAAGTGGAATATCAAGGAAGTCTTGTTGCACCTGATAGATACCGAACGGGTGTTTGGATTTCGAATTCTGTATTTTATTCGGGGCGACCGGATCGGGATGCCCGGATTTAATCAGGATTTTTGGATGGCAGAAGTGGATGTCTCCAATCGCACCATTAAAGACCTGATGAATGAGTGGAAAATTGTTCGGGAAAATACCAACTACCTGCTTCAGCAATGTACAGATGAGAAATCGACTTTTCAGGGAAAGGCCACAGGCTGGATAGTAACTCCCCGGGCGCTTTTTTTCATTATTATCGGTCATCAGGTGCACCACATGAAAGTAATCCGGGAAAAATACCTTCCATTGATTCAGTCGGAAAGTCCGGATGAAAACAGCATTCCGGATGCCTCACAAGAGCCGGGTGAGGAGATAGTTGCAGAAGGAGAAGGTAAAACCGATGATCAGAAAAAGGAATAGCGGTTGGCCAATCTGAACAACTAAATCGTTAATTCGTATCGTATAGTTTGTTTATCTCTGTCTCGTATCGGGCCTCCAGAAGTTTTCTCCGTACTTTAAATGTAGGGGTTAAAAGCCTGTTTTCCATGGTCCACTCATCGGCAGTCAGGATGAACTTTCCAATCTGTTCAATGGTGCCGAGTTCCGATTCATTTATCCGATTTACCTCCGCATCAAACAAGTCCTCCACTTTCGGATTCATCACCATGTATTCCGGAGCGGTCCAGTGAATGGTTGATTCCTTGCACCAGCGCTCCAGTTCAGTGAAGTTTGGACGAATGATCGCCACCGGGTACGGGCGGTTCAGACCCACCACCAGGCACTGTTCAATGAAGCGGGAGTGTTTCAGGTGATTTTCTACAAACCCAGGCGCTACAAACTTGCCCGTGCTGGTTTTGAACAGTTCGCTCTGCCTTCCCGTGATACGCAAAAATCGGGCGTGTTCGATCCGTCCCAGGTCGCCGGTGCGCAGCCATCCATCCGCAGTGAAACGAGCCTTGGTGGCTTCTTCGTTTTTCCAGTAGCCCTGCATGACATTGGGCCCTTTAACCAGGACTTCGCCCTCACCGTTTTCATTGGGAGTGTCGATCTGGACTTCAACACCGGGAACCGGCATGCCTACCGTGCCGAAATGCACGCCTCCGGGTTCAAAACGGTTGAAGGATACGACCGGACTGGTTTCCGTTAGGCCATAGCCTTCACGAACTGCAATTTCAGCAGCAGAAAAAAGTCGGCCCAGACGCGGCTGCAAAGCAGCCGCGCCCACAACAATTCCTTCAAGCCGCCCGCCTAATGCTTTTTTCCATTGTCTGTACACCAGGAGTCGGGCGAAGCTGAGTTTTATCCAATACTGAAATGGAATCATACCTCCGCCGGCATATGGATAGTTCTCACCCAAATGAAGTGCCCAATTCAGCAGCTTTTTTCGAATTAATCCATATGTGGCGCCTTGTTCATGCAGCCGCTCATAGGAGCGTTCGATCACTCTGGGAACTGCGGTAAAAAAATGTGGGCGTACTTCCTTAAGAATGGTTGGCAATTCTTCCAGGCGATCAACAAACCAGGTGGAGACTCCAGCAGTAAGGTACACGTATAGTACCATCCGCTCAAAAACATGGCTGAGTGGCAAAAAACTCACACTGGTTTTGCCGTGGTCTAATGGCACGATAGCTAGTACGGCCTTCAGGTTGCTGACGAGGTTTTTATGGGTTAATACAACGCCTTTGGGCAGACCGGTCGTGCCGGATGTGTATAGGATGGTTACGATGTCGTCAGGCGTGATTTCCGGCAAGTCCGGGCCTTCGGCCCGTGTTGTTTCAGCAAGAAGATCGGAAAGCAGCTGTGCCCCTTTAAGGGGTTCAAATGAAATGAGCAAATCCGGATTGGGAGCATCCAGGAACTGAGCCATTTCTTCATTGCTGACTACAAAATGGCGGATACCCGCATTCTGGATAATGTGTTCTACTTCCTCTTTTCTTGAACTGGCGTGGATGGGTACGGAAATGGCCCCAGCTTTTTGAAATGCAAGGTCACAAATCAACCATTCCGGACTGCCCTTATGGGCTGCAATCCCGATCCGGTCTCCTTTTCGAATTCCGAGTTCAAGAAGTTTGTGCGCCAGTATATTGGTGGATGTTAGCAACCGATCGGTGCTCCATTTTTGCCATGCTCCATGCGTTCGCCCACAGAGCGCTTCTTCCCTTGGGAATCGTGTTTTTTGGTACTCAAGAATATCAAAAATACGCGTGAAATTCATGGAATACTGGACTAATGAACAGATCGGTTTACTCTTGCCGGGCCTGTGGGATTTGTCGGATTTTTACAGTAAACAAAATAAGAATACTGACAATAAAAAACAGGCTTAATGCCAGCACGCTATTCCGCATACCACTTGTTACATCGCCTATAATTTGAATGCCGGAAGTCATCCGTTCTACAAAACCAAACATAAAGGTGCCCACCACGGTGGAGGTTTTGTCCATTACATCAAAAAAGCTGAAATAGGATGCCGTGTCTTCGGTTCCTTCCGGGAGAAATTTAGCATAAGTGCTTCTTGCCAAGGCCTGGATGCCACCCATAACAACCCCTACAACTGTTGCGAGTAAATAAAAATCAAGACCTGTCTGGACGAAAAAGCCGGCAAAACAAATGCCCAACCAGATTACCAGTTGGAACATCAGGGAAAACCGGTTTCCTCTCCACTCAGATAGTTTTGTAGAAAGCCAGGCTCCGCCGATAGCCACAATCTGAAGGATCAAGACTAAAATGATGAGTCCAGTTGTGTCAAAGTGCAACTCTTTCTCAGCAAAGGTAGAGGCCAGGAAAAGCACTGCATTTACCCCTGCATTAAAGCAGAAAAAGGCGATGAGGTATCGCAGGATCTGTCGGTCTCCACGTACCTTTTTCCATACTTTCCGAATCTCCTGATAGCCCTTGGTCATCAGGTTTACTCCGGGGAGAATGGCTTCGTCTTCCGGCAAGCGCTTGAGTGGAATTTGCGCAAATCCGAGCCACCACAGACCAACCATTACAAATGCCGTTGGAACGGCTTTTAGACCCTCTGAAAACCCAAACCACTCGTAATTCATAATAATGATCAGGTTGGTTATTAAGAGTATGACACTGCCTACATAACCAAAACTAAACCCCCTGGCACTCACCCGATCGTATTGATCTTCCGTTGCAATAATCGGTAAAAAGGAATTGTAAAAAACGATGCCTCCCGCAAACCCGATGGTGGCCAGAATAAATCCGGTTACACCCACCCAAAGGGTATTCATGTTGGTGAAAAACATGAGGGAAATACAAGCAAGTGCACCCAGAATGGTAAAAAACCGAAGGAATGTTTTCTTTTTGCCCCCATAATCTGCAATCCCGGATAACAAGGGGGAAATCAGTGCAATCACCAGATATGCCAGCGAAATCGACCAGGCATACAGGGTGCTGTCGGAAAGCGTAAAACTGCCAATATGCACTTCATCAGCAGTCAATTCCAGAAAATAGCCGGGGAAAATGGCTACCGTGATGACGAGTGCATACGCGCTGTTGGCCCAATCAAAAAATGCCCAGGCATTAATTGTTCGCTTATCATTCTTAGGCGTTGGCTGAGCCGAAGCTGGTGATTTTTCCACTGGCTAAATTTTGTTTGTGGTAAAAGTAGCATAAAGCCGGGTAAAAAGGAAAAAAAGGATATGGCCTTGCCGTGCTGACATGGAATTGTTTATTCGGCTCTCCAGGCTCTAAGTTTTTGCAAAAGAAGGGTACAATCAGGTTTTTGTTGAATGCTATCAACTAAACTGGAGATCAAAACCAATGTCTGTTACATGTTGCCAAAACTGTGGATAGGATTTGACGATCACATCTGGATTTTCAATATGAACAGGCTGCAACAAACCCCAGGGTGCGAAGGCCATAGCCATGCGATGATCGCCGTAGGTAGCGATGGCCGATTTAAGGCCTTCCATTATTCCCTTCAACTGGAAACGCTGCTCATTTGCAGGTGCCTCGGGATTTTGACAAACAAATTCAACCCTTGCCTTTGCAAGTTCATTTTGAAGCGCCTGTATTCGATCGGTTTCTTTGATCGACAGGGTTTCCAGTCCACTAAATTGTGCAGGAATACTCAGTCCTGCCAACAGTGCGGCCATGGTTTGTGCGATGTCCGGGCAGTTCCGGAAGTCCAGTTCCATAAATGGAGGATACTCCTTTTTTGCCCCTTTTTGAATTCGAATGCCTGTTGGGGTAAAATCAGTTTTAATACCAAGTGGTATACATAGATCGCGGATGACTGAATCGCCCTGCAAACTGTTTTTATACAGGCCAATCAGTTCCAGGTCCGCTTCAGTACTTAATCCTGCCATGGCATACCAATAGGATGCAGCCGACCAGTCTGCTTCCACTTGCATATCCCGAACCTGATAGGTACCTGGAAGTACGCGGATGCCGTCTGGCTCCCAGGAGGTGCTAGCCCCAAAATAGTTCATAATCCGCAGCGTCATTTCCAAATAAGGGCGGGAAACCAGGGTGCCTTCCGGTTGAAGCAACATCCCTTTGGGAAGCAAGGGGGCAATGAGTAACAAGGCGGATAAAAACTGACTGCTGATAGTTGCAGGTACGGAAATGTGGCCGCCCGACATGGCACCTTCACCGATTTTCAAAGGAGGATATCCTTCTTCACCCAGGTATTCAATTGTTGCGCCCAGCTTTTGCAAAGCCTGTACCAATGGACCAATGGGGCGTTCCAGCATGCGCCTGGAACCGGTCAGGGTCTGTGTGCCGGGTTGTAATGAAAGATAGGCGGTCAAAAATCGAAATACCGTACCGGCATCTCCGGCATCGTAAACTTCCTGGCCTTCATCCAACAGGCGGAGCAGGGTCTGTGTATCCTTCGATCTCGACAGCCCGGTGAGGTGTCGGGCAGGGTTGCCCCCAGCCAAAGCCAGAATGATTAATGCCCGATTGCTTATACTTTTTGAACCGTCCAGGGGTATGGTGCCCTGGAGTGTTGGGTTTACTTTGCTGAGACGTAGTGTAGACATGCGATTGCAAAGAAACAGTTTTTTTGAACACTCGGCCACTGCCTTTCGGACTAGCAATCACCTAAAAGTGGCCTTCCGGATTGAAAATTAATTGAAGAAATCCACGGAGCTTCTTTGGCTGGATTTTAAATTTGCCTTTTTCCCACCTGAAAAAATTGAACTATGGCTTCATTCGCAGAACAGGTTATCCGGTTTACTGAGGCACTCCAGATTCCGGACATTCCATTGCCCGATGGATTTTCATGGCTTTATCCTTACGATCAACCCGGCACGATGGAAGCGCTTTCAGCATTTTACCGGAAGTACTATACAGCCCCTGGCAAGCGAACATTCCTATTTGGGATCAATCCCGGGCGCCTGGGCGCTGGCCTGACGGGTGTTCCCTTTACCGACCCCATCAAATTGGAAGAAGAATGTGGGATAAAAAATCCATTCCCGAAGAAGCCGGAATTGTCAGCAGGGTTTGTCTGGCGGTTTATTCATGCCTATGGAGGCCCGGAGCGGTTTGCAAATGATTTTTACATCACATCGCTTTCACCGCTGGGTTTTATTAAAGACGGGAAAAACATCAACTACTACGACGATAAAGACCTGGTACGCGCTACCGAGCCTTTTATTGTCGATTGTATCGAAAAGCAAATGGCTTTTGGTGCACATACCAAGACGGCTTTGTGTATGGGCGAAGGAAAAAACCTGAAGGTTTTTAGAAAGATCAATGAGAAACACCGGTTTTTTGATGAAATCATTGGACTGCCGCATCCGCGATTTGTGATGCAGTACAGACGTAAAAGCCTGGATATGTATCTGGATGTGTATTTGGAGGCGCTGTCAGACAGCCTTCCTATAGGCAAGTAGTCGAATTACTACTTGGGGATGTTTTTTAATTTTTCTCTGATTTCTTTCTCCCGTTGTCTGCGGATTGAATCAAGATAAACCGGCAGCAGTTCTTTCTCCTGGTCCAGACACAGGCTGTCGATCACGACCTGGTACTTCTGAAGGGTCTCACTCCGGATGGAGTCAATAATTCGACGGGTTTTTCCATCGATTGGTTTCTGTGTTGCGTCCTCACAGGATAGGCAACAGACCAAAAGGCATAGTCCAGTTAAAGTGCGTTTCATGCTTCCTGGTTTTTTAAAATGGCATTGTCGATCAAGCGCACATCTCCTGCCCAGGCAGCCGTACAGGCAACCACGAATGTACTGCTATCCCTGTTTTCTATTTCCCGCAGGGTAAATCCATCGACCAGGCAAAAGTACTCGGGTTTCAGTCCCGCATTTTCCAATTGCTCCAAGGCCATAGTCACTACTTCTGAAACCGGATAGGTTTGCAACCAGCCTGCCGCTGCCATAAGGGTTTGGTAGATAATCGGGGCAACTTCACGCATCTCAGGGGTAAGGCGGGTGTTCCGGCTAGACATGGCTAGTCCATCGGTTTCCCGGACGGTAGGGCACATGACCAAATGAGTGGGCGATCCGAGTTGTTGCAGCATTTCGTGAACGATGGTCCATTGCTGGAAGTCTTTTTGCCCCATATACAAATTCTGTGGCTGTACGATTTCCAGGAGCCGCCAAACTACACTCGCCATTCCGGCAAAATGACCAGGACGAAAGGCTCCCTCCATCAGGGAGTCCAGACCCTTAAATTCCATGGCCACACTGTACTCCTTCCCAGGCGGATATACTTCCTCAACACTAGGCAGGAACACGGCGTCACAATCAACGCTTAGAAGTAGTTCCATATCCTTGCCGGGAGTACGCGGGTATTTCTCCAGGTCTTTTGCATCGTTGAACTGAGTCGGGTTAACAAAGATGCTTACTACAGCCAGGTCACCATCGGATTTGGCTTTTTTTACCAACTCCAAATGCCCCCGATGGAGTGCCCCCATGGTTGGGGCAAATCCAATGGAATGTCCTTCAGAACGTTTTTGATCCAACCAAAACTGCAACTCATCAACAGACTTAAATACCAACATAGACTCATTCGTTTCGGCAAATATGATAAATGCCACAGGAACCTGCCTAACTTATTTTTAAAAATTCAATGAAATTGCGCGGCCCGGGAATGAAACCGGCCAAGAATTTAAGTTTTTGCACCTCATAGATCCTGGATTTGGAGTGCTTCTGAAGTGAAAAATGGGAGTTGAGATTTGGTTTTAGACAGAATCCTGAATTCTTCGTTCAGCAATCCGTGTAAGAAAACCATACTTTGCGCCAACCTTCATACCTTCGCGCTTGTTTCCCGGGTGGTCTTTATCCGAAATATCCAAATTCACATGAGCCTCGACACCATTAAGTTGCCAATTGCCGCCGAACTTCAAATTTTTGAAGACCGGTTTCGCGAATCTATGCGGAGCCATGTTCCATTGCTCGATAAAATTACCTGGTATATTGTCCAGCGCAAAGGGAAGCAGGTGCGCCCCATGCTTGTTCTGTTAAGCGCCCGGTTGTTTGGACCCATCAGCGAAGCTTCGTACACCGCTGCCTCCCTGGTTGAACTACTTCATACGGCATCTTTGGTGCACGACGATGTGGTGGATGATGCAAATGAGCGGCGCGGTTTTTTTTCTATCAATGCACTTTGGAAAAACAAGATTGCGGTTCTGGTTGGCGATTACCTGTTATCTCAAGGGCTTTTATTGAGCATCAAACAACAGCAAACGCGCCTGCTTGAGATTGTAAGTAAGGCGGTAAAAGAAATGGCAGAAGGGGAGTTGCTTCAAATTGAGAAGGCCCGCCGGCTGGACATAGAAGAGTCGGTTTATTACGATATTATTCGGCAAAAATCGGCTTCATTGATTGCCGCTGCCTGTTCTGCCGGTGCGGCAAGTACTGCTCCCGATGAGGAGAGTGTTGAAAAGATCCGGCTTTTCGGAGAGAAGACGGGAATGGCATTTCAGATTCGGGACGATCTGTTCGATTTCGGAACCGACGATGTAGGCAAGCCACTTGGCATTGATATCAAGGAGAAAAAAATGACATTGCCGTTGATTTATGCGCTGTCTCAGGCCGATCGCCCTACCCGCCGTCGAATCATTAATATTGTAAAAAATCAAAGCCACCAAAAGGAAAAAGTGGCCGAGGTAATTGATTTTGTTCGACAAAGCGGAGGACTGGAATATGCAAGCGAAGCGATGTACCGCTTCCGCTCCGAAGCATTCGATTTGCTGGAATCAATCCCGGAAAGTGACGCGCGCAACGCGCTCCGCGATTTGCTTATTTACGTGACTGAACGCAGAAAATAAACCGGAATCGGTTACTGCTTGGGTGTACTGTGATAGACCGTCAGGAAAACCATAGCCATGCGCATGGGCGCTGAAATCTCTTCATTGAGTTCGTCATCTACGGCCCAGTCGCGCGGATCAAACTCATTCAGGGCATACACGTAGTAGTTGCCATGGCGTCGGTCCTCAACCAGCCATTCATTGAGTTGGTTTTTCCATTTGCTTTTCCAGTTTAGGGTATTGGAATTATCCGTCACGCGCCATTCAGTGGGGTCGTTTGGCCAACTGGCTTTCATGGTGATAATTGTACCATCAAAATCGCGGAGTTCCCAAAGGCTTGGGTCGTCTTTCCATTTCATTTTTATGGTTCCCCGTTGTCCGCTAAACTCATAGTCCCACTCAGAAAAGTCATCCCGCACATTCAACCAACGCAGTTTTAATTCACCAATTCGTTCTTCGGGAATGGGCTCTTCATATGCCAGCGCATCTTCAATAGCCGTAGAGTCTTGTGTAAACGCAAAAATTTCCCATTCCACAAAGGAGTCACTCCACAGGGTACTAATTCTGGAAATTTGTTGTCCGGCCAGGCTATGGCCGACAAGGAAACACAGGATGGTAATTGCGGTACGCATGAACAAATTGAAAAGTGGTGTAAACAGATTAACGCTCTCTATCTATGACGCTAAAAACGAGCAATCAGCTGCCTGAAGTGTTCAGGCCACGTGCTTTTATTGAATAGATAGAGTTAGAGCCTGTTTGAGTTTACGCTGTAAGCAAAACGGCAATGAGGTAATCGGCCAGAAGAATCAGGATGTCGCTGTAAACAACCGCCCGGGTGCTCGCTTTACCAAGTTCAATGCTGCCACCGGTAACAAAGTAGCCCTGATAGCAGGAAACAGAGGTAAGAATCACAGAAAAAACGGCTGCTTTCACATACATCATAAACACGTTGTAGGGAACAAAAAATGCACGAAGCCCGCGGAAATACTCCTCGGCCGATAGCATTTCTGTAGGCACACTGGCCAGGTAACCTCCAATCATTGCTACAAAGGCTGAAAACGTTACCAACAACGGAATTACTGTAAATGCTGCAATCACCTTAGGCATAATCAGGTAGGCCGCAGTATTTACGCCCATTACCTCCATGGCATCAATGTGTTCTTTTTGGCGCATGCCACCAATTTCAGCCGCCATGTTTGATCCCACTTTTCCCGCCAATACCAGACAGGTAATGGTAGGTGAAAGCTCGATGAGCGCAAGGTCGCGAACAATATATCCGATGTAATACCTCGGGATCAATTGCCCATCCAACTGGTAGGCAAACTGTACGGCTGCAACCGCCCCGATAAAAATGGAAATAAGGCAAACGATGATCAGGGAGCCAACACCAATGTCGTTCATTTGGCGCATCGTTTCTTTCCAATACATAGAAAGTTTCTCCGGCCTGCTGAATGCTTGTTTCATCATTCCCAGATACCGGCCCAGATCAAATAAGTAATTGAACTTTGGTGATTCCATTAATTGCGAAGGTACAAGAGTTTGTTTAAAATTCAACGCATGCCTTTCATTGTATGTATTGCTGGTTGAAATTTTAATGTATGGCATGGAATTGATGATTTGATGATACGCCCTTCGGGCTAGGATGATAAGTTGATATTGTTTATTTGTTTATGTTTAGAACATGCGCAGCATCCCAAATAAACAAGGTCCGGAGGAGGGCCAGTTAAATAACTCTGACTACTGACCACTACTTTCAACAAATAAACAAGGGTAAGCGCAGCGTCCCGAATAAACAAGGCTCGAAGAGCCGAATAAACAATTTCATATCTTAGCAAGAAAATTGCATCAGGCATTTAAACACCTTGTGACATGAATTGGGAAAAACTAACCCGTGACGCATTGCCGGTTGTAGAACAGGCTGCCAAATTCATTCGGGATGAAGCCGGGAAAGTGCGACCGGAGCAAATTGAGGAGAAATTCCTGAACGGGCTGGTGAGCTATGTCGACCGCGGAGCAGAACAATTACTGGTTGAAGGCTTGAGCCGCTTGCTTCCAGAGGCTACCTTTCTGACAGAAGAAGAGGTCATAAAACAAGAGGAAAGCGCGCTGCAATGGATTGTTGATCCCTTGGATGGGACAACCAATTTTTTACATCAATTGCCGCATTATGCCATTAGTGTCGGACTGAAAGCGGAGGGTGAGTTGGTGGCTGGCCTGGTGTGCCATGTTCCTGCCAACGAATATTATTATGCAAGCAAAGGGGGCGGAGCCTGGTGTAATGGCAGGCCTATTCGGGTGAGCCAAAAACCTGCTCTTCGGGAGGCCCTGATTGCCACAGGCTTTCCATATCACGATTTTGAGCGGGAAGCAGCGTGGTATAAGGCATTCCATCAATTGATGTTGGAAACCCGCGGTCTGCGCAGATTTGGCGCCGCAGCGTTGGATCTTGCCTGGGTAGCCTGTGGCCGGTATGATGCTTTTTTTGAGTATGGCTTAAGTCCCTGGGATGTAGCCGGAGGGGCGGTTTTGGTACGCGAGGCCGGCGGGGTAGTACACGACTTTTCCGGTGGGGATTCCTTTATGGAAAAATCGGAATTACTGGCAGGAAGCGCAGCAATCATGGAGCCGCTGGAGGCAATTATTCAATCTGCTTTTTAGAGCGCAAGTTGCGCTGGGTTTTGATAAAAAAAATCCCGAATACTGGTGGAAGGCCCATGCAGTATCCGGGATTTTATATTTTATAGAAAAGCAGGTTTTTACCCGAGTGCTTTTTCAAGATCGGCAATCAGGTCGTCCACGCTTTCCACTCCGATGCTCAGACGCACGAGTGAGTCCGTCAGGCCAACCTTCAGGCGTTCTTCACGGGGAATACTGGCATGGGTCATACTGGCCGGGTGTCCGATCAATGATTCCACTCCGCCAAGCGACTCAGCGAGTGAGAAGTAATGCGTGTTGCTCAGAATTTTCTCTGCCGCTTCAAAACTGTTTTCATGCAAATCAAATGAAACCATAGCGCCAAACATGCGCATTTGCTTTTTCGCTATTGCATGGTTGGGATGGCTTTCAAAACCGGGCCAGTATACTTTGGATACCTTTGGGTGACTTTGGAGGAAATTCGCAATTTTTTCTGCGTTTTCACAAGCACGCTGCACGCGAAGGTGCAGGGTCTTGATGCCACGTAGAATGAGAAAACAATCCTGTGGGCCGGGTACCGCACCGCAGGAGTTCTGGATAAAGTGCAATTGCTCGGCCAGAGCTTTGTCCTTTACTACCAGACACCCGTGAACCACATCGGAGTGACCACCGATGTATTTCGTAGCAGAGTGCAATACAATATCTGCACCCAGGTCAAGTGGATTCTGGAGGTATGGCGATGCAAAGGTGTTGTCAACCACAGCAATCAATCCATGTTTTTTTGCAACAGCACAAACAGCCTCAATGTCAACAATAGACAACATCGGGTTGGTAGGTGTTTCGATCCATAGCATTTTGGTTTCCGGACGAATGTGCCCCTCAAGTTCCTCTGCACGGGTCATGTCGACAAACCGGCTCTTCAGCCCCCACTGGCTGTAAACCCGAACCATCTGGCGGTAGGAACCACCATACAGGTCGTTTACAGAAAGAATTTCATCACCGCTTTTCAAAAGTTTGATAGCTGCATCCTGGGCAGCAAGTCCTGAACTGAAGCAGATTGCATCCACTCCATTTTCCAGCGCAGCCAGGTTTTTTTCCAGTGCATTTCTGGTCGGGTTTTGGGTGCGGGCATATTCAAAGCCTTTGTGGTTTCCAGGTGAATCCTGTACATAGGTGGATGTCTGGAAAATAGGCGTCATGATGGCACCGGTAGAGGGGTCCGGCTCAATGCCGGCATGGATAACTTTGGTTTCAAATTTCATGTAAAAATCTTCTGTTTTGCGGTTGGGTATACATAGGCCGGGAGTTGAATGCACCCAATTATTTTGGTCTGTATCCAACTCCCGGATTTGTCAGTACTGCGGTACAATTATTTACGCGTGCGTTCCAGGACATCTTTCACAGCCCAGATCACATCGTTTTTGCCGAGTCCATATTTGTCGAGCAATTCTGTTGGCTTGCCGCTTTCGCCAAATGAGTCCTTCACGCCAACAAACTCCATGGCTGTAGGAAGGTTTTGAGCCAGGACCTGAGCAACTGCATCACCAAGACCTCCATTGCGTTGGTGCTCTTCAGCAACAACAACCGCTCCGGTTTTGCGTGCAGAGCGGATGATGGCTTCTTCGTCCAATGGCTTAATGGTGTGGATGTTGATCAGTTCGCAGGAAATGCCTTCTTTGGCCAATTCCTTGGCTGCTTCAATGCTGGTCCATACCAGGTGTCCGGTGGAGAAGATGGTTACATCTGTTCCTGGAGCAAGCATAAGCGCCTTGCCAATTTCAAACTTTTGATCTGCCGGAGTAAATACCGGCCAGTTTGGTCGGCCAAAACGCAGATAAACAGGTCCGTTATGGTCGGCAATTGCAATGGTAGCCGCTTTGGTCTGGTTGTAGTCGCAAGGATTGATAACCGTCATGCCGGGAAGCATGCGCATCATGCCGACATCCTCCAGGATCTGGTGTGTCGCTCCGTCTTCACCCAGGGTCAACCCGGCGTGTGAAGCGCATATTTTCACATTCTTATGGGAATAGGCAATGCTTTGGCGAATCTGGTCGTACACCCGGCCAGTGCTAAAGTTTGCAAAGGTACCGGTAAATGGAATTTTACCCCCGGTAGCCAGTCCTGCAGCAATGCCCATCATGTTGGCTTCGGCAATACCAACCTGCACAAAGCGCTCTGGGAATTCCTTTTTAAAATGCTGCATTTGCAGGGAGCCGAGAAGGTCCGCTGTGAGTCCTACCACATTGGGGTTGGTGCGGCCCAGTTCGAGGAGCCCTTGTCCAAATCCATCGCGGGTAGCGCGTTTTTCTGTATAAGTGAGTTGATCTAGCATTTTTTTAAATTGGTGGGTCCGTGGAATGATGGTGGATTGGGTTTGACAGCGTTGTTTGCTGGACTCAATCCGACGTTCCCGATTGCGGTTTAATAATCTCCGTAGGAGGTTTCCTTAAGCTGGTTCATAGCCTTGTTGTACTGCTCCTCATTGGGTGCTTTTCCGTGCCAGGCATGTGTGCCCTGCATGAAATCAACACCATAACCCATTTCGGTTTTCATGAGAATAACAATCGGTTTGCCCTTGCCTCCACGGCGACGGGCTTTGCGCAACATAGCTACCACTGCATTCAGGTCGTTGCCTGCCTCCAATTTGAGTACATCCCAGCCAAAAGACTTCCATTTTGCAGGAAGGTCCCCAAGGGAAAGTACTTCGTCATTCGCACCGTCAATCTGCTGGCCATTCCAGTCTACGATGCCGATCAGGTTGTCCAATTTATTGTGGGCGGCAAACATAATTGCTTCCCAGTTTTGCCCTTCCTGAAGTTCGCCATCGCCCATCAGACAGAAAACCTGACGATCGTCGCCGTCCATTTTCTTAGCGAGTGCTGCACCTACAGCTACCGACAAACCCTGTCCCAGGGATCCGGAAGCAACCCGCACACCAGGGAGCCCTTCGTGAGTCGTTGGGTGGCCCTGCAAACGGGTGTTAAGTTTGCGAAACGTGCTGAGTTCTTCTTTTGGGAAAAAACCGTGCCGTGCAAGTACACTGTACCACACCGGGGAAATATGCCCGTTGGAGAGAAAGAATAAGTCTTCCCCCTTCCCTTCCATTTTGAAAGAGCGTTTGCTGTACTTGAGTATTTTGGAATAAAGTGCGACGAAGAGTTCGACGCATCCGAGGGAACCGCCTGGGTGTCCGCTTTGTACTTCATAAACCATACGCACAATGTCACGACGTACTTGTGTGCACAGTTCTTCTAGATTTTGTAAATCAGCCATTAAATAGGTATGTGAATTTGGCAAATGATGAATTGCGCTGCAAAGGTAGGTAAATCCTGGGTTTTTACTGCCCTAAGATTGCAGGTGTGAAAATACTTCGCTTCATTCGCTCTTCGACAAATCCTCGCTCTTTTCCTGAATATAAATACGCCGCTCAATAAATTCCAGCAGCAAACGAAGGCCATATCCACTGGCCGATTTGTTGTGTGTAAACTCTGTATCGCCAAAGGCCATTCCGGCTATATCCAGGTGGGCCCAGGATGGATGATTCCCGGTGAACCGTTCCAGGAATTTGGCAGCGACAATGCATTCGGCAAGCGGCTTGCCGGAATAATTTTTCAAATCAGCAACATCGCTTTTTAGGTCCTTCGCATATTCCTGCCACATGGGGAATGGCCAAAGCCGCTCCCCGACAGCCTGTCCGGCCTGTACCAACTCCCGACCAAGAGATTGACTTGGGGTAAACAAGCCACCGGCCTGAGTGCCAATTGCACGGATAACACTTCCGGTCAAAGTCGCCACATCAATCAGTGCATCCGGGGTTTCCCGCGAAGTCAGGTAGGAAAGTGCATCTGCAAGAAGCAAACGTCCCTCCGCATCGGTATCTGTGATTTCAACGGTTTGGCCAGAATGGCTTTCGATCACATCTCCCGGTTTGATGGCATTTCCATCCGGCATATTTTCAGCGATGGGGATAGCGCCCACCAGACGAACCGGGAGTTTTAATGCTGCGGCAACCATAAAGACGCCAATAACTGCGGCGGCACCCCCCATGTCCGACTTCATAAATTGCATGTTGTCAGATGGCTTAATGCTGATGCCTCCGGTATCGAATGTTACGCCCTTACCAACCAGGCCTATGAATGGTTGTCCTTTGCTTTTTGTTTTGCTCCCGTATTCCAGCCAAAGCAACTCCGGTGGATGCGGGCTTCCTTTGCCAACGGCAAGCAGGGCATTTAAGCCCATTTTATCCAGGTTTTCTTTGTCGTATGAACGGGATTTGAACCCATATTGCTCGGCATCCCGCTCAATTTGAGCCCGCAGAAGTTGCGGGCTTTTTTTGTTCCCTGGTAAATTTACAAGGTTGATGATGTGAGCAGTTGCCTGTGCAATAACAATGGCTCGCTCGATGAGTGGGGTTAATTCCTTTTTAATTCCATTGTGTACCAACAAGATTAATTGGGATCGGGATTGCTCAAATTCCGATTTGATTTTTCGGAGACTTTGACCTTCCGGAGCATACAGCCCCAGCGTCATTCCAAAAACACCGCCTTCAATGATGAGTGGATAATCCGCTTCATCAAAATGGCGAATGTCCAGCCCGAGTCGCTGCGGGAATTTATCCTTGTGCTCCCTGCAAAAGGAGCGAAGGGTCATTCGTAAGGTTTGTAATTCCAGTTTGTCGCCAAGTCCAAGCAGGTAGATTTTTTTGCCGGGATTGTTGTAGGCGAAAAGCGTCATCAATTCCTTGGACTTGGCCTTGAACTCATGTTGTAGAGCACCCGCATCAATACCCACACGCGTAGCAATTCCATCAAGGTGATGCAAGAGCTGGTCATCCTGCAGGAGGGGAAGCAAAATGACATCGGGTGATTTATTGTCCTGGACTTTTATTTGCATGCGGAGCGCGGTTAGGGCGCGGTGATTGGGGGGTGAAAATAAAATTGAATCCAAACACGCGCTTATTCTAATCGCGTGACACTGGAAACATAATCAAAGGCTTTCAGGGCAGTGATGGCCTGATTGAGTTGGTCGATGTTTGAAACAACCATAGTAATACGACCTTCAAAATATCCGTCTTCTCCTGAAATAGAGAAAGACCGAATGTTCAGACCCAGGCTCAAAATCCGATCGCTTAATTGCTGGATTACCCCGGGACCTACGTCTATTCCGACAACCACAAGGCCAGCCACAAAATCGGTTCGAACGGTATTTCCCCAATCGGCTTTCAGAATCCGATGATCAAAATTTGCCAGCAGATAGGAGGCGTTCGGACAGGTTGTGCGGTGTAGTTTGAGACCTTCTTTAGTGGTGACAAATGCAAATATGGAATCGCCCTGTACCGGATTGCAACACGTAGCGAACGAATAAACATAGTAATTGCCGGGTTCACCGTTGATGATTACCTCCGGCTGATTTTTTGATTTGTTTTTACTGGAAGGCTGTGGAGTGCTTGGGGCTACTTCTTCCGGTTCTTTCACTGCCGGTTTGTGCTCTTCTTTTTCAACGAGCACTCCTCCGTTTACCTTGAATCGTTGTTTCATTCCTGCCAGGTCCTCCTGTTCCAGGAAAATTGCACTCAGGAATTCCAATCGATTGGGGTAGCGAAAAGCCTGAGCCAGCATGTCGACATTCGTCTCGGCATCAACTTTAAACCAGTTCTGAAGTTTCCGCTCCAGAATTTCTTTTCCAAAATCAGCCTGGGTACGTTTTTCATCCTTCAGGGCTGCTTTGATCCGGTTTCTGGCCTTGGAGGTAATGACAAACTGAAGCCAGTCCTCCGATGGTTTTTGGTTTTTATTGGTAATTATCTGAACCTGGTCTCCATTTTTTAAGGTATAACTAAAAGGAACCAGTCGGTTATTCACTTTTACGGCCTGGCAAATGCAGCCAAGGTCGGAGTGGATGCTGAATGCAAAATCAAGGGCAGTTGCACCGTCCGGCAAAATACGCATATCCCCTTTCGGTGTAAAAACGTGGACTTCCTCAGAAAAGAGGTTGCTTTGAAAATCGGTAAGGAACTCAACGGCACTGCCCGAATCATTGCTTTCCAGCATTTCGCGCACCTGGTTGAGCCAGTTTTCAAATACATTGGCATTTTTAGACATGCCCTCAACACCCTTGTATTTCCAGTGAGCAGCAAAGCCCCGCTCAGCGATCTGGTCCATCCGGTCTGAGCGAATTTGAACTTCTACATATCGTCCTTCCGGGCCGATGACTGTGGTGTGTAACGATTCATACCCATTGGCTTTCGGGTTGGTAATCCAGTCTTTCAGGCGCTCAGGGATTGGCGTGTAAAAATCGGTAACAATGGAATAGGCCTGCCAGCAGCTCAGTTTTTCCTTTTCCGGTTTTTCATCAATAATAATCCGGACGGCAAAGAGGTCATAGATATCCTCGAAGGCGACGTTTTTGGATCGGATTTTATTCCAGATAGAGTAAATGGATTTTGGGCGTCCAATGATGCGGGAGTGGATGCCAAAATCCTGGAGTGCTGCGTCCAGTGGTTTTTTGAAACTTTCAATATACTCCTGGCGGCTCCGTTTGGTCTGCGCAAGCTTATCGGCAATGTCATGGTATTCCTCCGGATGCGTGATTTTCAGGCAAATGTCCTGAAATTCACTTTTAACCTGATACAGTCCAAGCCGGTGAGCCAACGGAGCATAAATGGTGCTGGTCTCTGCAGCAATTTTCAGTTGCTTGTGTGCCGGCATGCTCCGAATAGTACGCAGGTTGTGGAGGCGGTCGGCCATCTTGATGAGAACCACCCGGACGTCCTCCGTCATGGCTTTGAGGACCTTCGCCAGATTTTCTGCCTGGGGGCTTTCGGAATATTGCAGGCCATCGAGTTTGGTGAGTCCATCGACAATTTTTGCGATGCGTTCACCAAATTGGTCAAACAGGTTTTTATGCGTAACCTCTGTATCCTCTACGACATCATGGAGCAGTGCACATACAACTGCGGTTGGCCCCAGGCCGATTTCATCGACACAAATACGAGCAACCTCAATAGGATGCAGGATATAGGGTTCGCCGGATTTACGGCGTTGTTCTACATGTGCCTTGGCGGCCAGTTCAAAGGCGGCTCGAATGTTGATGCGGTCATCTTCATTCAAATCGGTTTTGAACGATTTCAAAAGGTCGCGATAAGCCCGCTGGATTATGGCGCGGTCCTCTTCTTGTAATACGGGTATTTCCACCTCTTGAGACATGCTGCTGCTTGCTGTGTGATTTGTTTGTTATTCCAACGGGCCTGGATTGACAACGCCCCGGGAGGATTCAAATTCCCGGGTTGCTGGATTTTCAACGTTCCCGAATAGGTATTAAATACAAAGTTAAAAGAAAAAAACAAGGCTGACACCGGAACCTTCTCTAAAAAACAGGAAGAGATGATACTATTGGGGGCTGACCCGTTGAATTTGGAGTGTCCCAGGTACGGAGCCTGTTTTTTTTCAATAAACCTGTGAAATACTTAGTAGTAATACCTTGCTTTTTCAGAAGAAGCGTGTAGTTTTGCACTCCTTTTTTGAAGGACCTGTTATTTGAACGAGTTTTTCGTTTAAACAGATACGCGGGCGTGGCGAAATTGGTAGACGTACCAGACTTAGGATCTGGCGCCGAGAGGCATGTGGGTTCGAGTCCCTCCGCCCGCACCAACACCTTGAGTCATCCGGATTTACATACTAAATTCAGGATGACTCAAATTTTAAAAGGAATAGGTGCTGTGTGTTTTTCAAATTCAAAGAAGATGCAACAGATTTACCAGATAGCCTAAATATACCCGGGAACGCTAAACTTTAGTTCGGTTTTATTTGTTCTTCTGTTCTTCCCTGGTCCGTGTTCAATATTCCATTTTACGACGTATTCCAAATTTATCCAGCTTATGCCAACTGTTATCAAAAATGACATCGATAACACCTCAGCCCAATTAGTTGTTACCATCACAAAAGACGAAATCAAGCCAAAAGTTGAATCTGAACTGAAACGGATTCGCCAGAAAGCAGATATCAAAGGGTTCCGCCACGGGCACGCGCCTATGTCTTACATCAAAAAAATGTATGGCACTTCCGTTTTGGTAGAAATGTTCAATGAAATGATGTCACAGGAAGTTTTTGACTACCTGCGCTCAAGCAAGCTGGATGTATTGGGGCAGCCGCTACCAGCCGCCGAACAAAAACAATACGAATTTAAGGTGGATCAGATGGACGACGAATATGCCGTTACCTATGACATTGGGTTTGTCGCGCCATTTGAGTTTAAAGAACTCGACAACAAAGACACCTTTGAGCGCCTGGTTGTTTCCAACCTGAATGAACTGATTGACGAAGACCTGGAGCATGCGCGCACAAGCCTGGGTGAGCGTATAAATGCAGAAGATAACATTGAGGAGAAAGACCTCCTGAAGGTACATGCAAAAGAAGTAAAGGGGGATTACGAACATACTTTCTCTTTCCTGGTAGAATCCATCCCGGATGACAAACTCAAAAAGCAATTTTTGAAACTTAAATTGGGAGACAGCATCAAATTTGATGCACGCAAACTCGAGGAAGACAAAGGCGAAAAACACTTTCGCAAATACATCCTTGGTTTGGAAGATTCCGATGAACGTGAAGTGTCCGATCAGTTTGAAGGCACCATTGAGGAAGTATCCCGCGTTGTAAAAGCGGAATTGAATGAAGATTTTTTCTCAAAATACTTCGGCAACAATGAAGTAACCACCATCGAGCAGGCGCGTGAAAAAATCGGAGAAGCTGTAAAGCAGTTTTACGATGTTCGTTCCAATGCGCTGTTGATGCGTGATTTCCAGGAAAAAATCATGGAACAGAATACGGTGGAGCTGCCAGAAGCATTTTTGAAGCGCTGGTTGTTGGTTTCAAATGAAGGTAAAATCACCCCGGATGACATTGATCGCCAATACCCGGCCTTTGCTGATAATTTGCGTTGGACCATGTTGCGGGATAAAATGAAGGCCCTGTATAATCTGGCAGTAAGCGAGGAGGAATTGCGCGGTGAGTATTTGCGCCGGATACAAGGTTACTTCCAGGGCCAACTCCCGGAAGATATGCTGGGTTCATACATCGATCGCATGATGCAAGATGAACAAGATGTCAACAACACCCGCGAAACGTTGGAAACCGACAAGATTTTTGAAGCAGTTCGGGAAAAAGTGAAAATCAAAGACAAAGGCATTCTTTCCAGTGAATTGCACGAATTGCTTGATAAAGTGAGCCGAAAAGCTCAGGAAGAACAAAGCGAAGACGCAGAATTGCGCGAAGTTGTAGCAGAATAAGCCATTTCGTAACGACGATTTAGTCCAAAGATTTGGGCAGTTGATCGGGTCAGAGGCCTCAAACTTCCAGCCAAGCTGTTCCCGTTTTTTATTTCGTAACTTTCCCACGAAATGATTGTTATAATTGCCTCAAAAAAAATGCAATATGTTCGACAAAAATGAATTTCAGAAATATGCTACCAAGCACTTGGGTATGAGTAGCATGCACCTTGAAAAGTACATGGACATTACCGGTACCAACATCAAGGCGTTCACCCCCTATGTAATTGAAGAGCGACAAATGAATGCAACCAGCCTGGATGTATTCAGCCGTTTGATGATGGACCGCATCATTTTTATGGGTGTTCCTGTAAATGATTATGTAGCCAACGTGATTCAGGCCCAGATGCTTTTCCTGGAATCCTCAGACCCCAAGCGTGATATTCAGATGTTTATCAACAGCCCGGGAGGTTCTGTAATTGATGGTCTGGGAATTTATGACACCATGCAGTATGTTACTCCCGATGTAGCAACGATCTGCACAGGACTGGCTGCCTCTATGGGTGCGGTGCTTCTTGCTGCCGGTACAAAAGGCAAACGCAGCTGCTTGTACCACAGCCATGTGATGATTCACCAGCCATTGGGCGGAGCACAAGGCCAGGTTACAGATATCGAGATCTCATACCAGCTTATCAAGAAGATGCAGAAAAACCTGTATGATATTCTTGCTCACCATACAGGTCAGGATTATGCCACAATTGAAAAAGATTGTGACCGAGACAACTGGATGACTTCTGAAGAGGCTAAAAAATATGGACTGGTTGATGAGGTGTTGAGCCGCAACAATCCAAAGTCAGAGAAGTAATACTATTTTTAGGGCGTAGCAGGAATAGTATCCAATAAACTGGATGCTGTGCATCTTCAGAGGATGTCTAAATTTCAATTCTGAGGCGAAGTCGAGCAAATTTTGCAGTCGCATACGGGTAATTCGGCGAAAAATTTAACGTAGAGAAAAACCAAATTTGCCGAATGTAGCCCAGAAACTGAATTTTAGACATCTTCTCAAATACTGATTTCCGATCAGTAATTGAGCGATGTGTTCTGCTACGCTTTTCATTTTATACCTAATTCCATTATGATTCGCAGAGGAAAATCAAGCCCGCACAATTGCTCATTTTGTGGCCGTGGGAAAGACGATGTGCTCATCCTGATCTCAGGGATGGATGCTCAGATTTGTGAAACCTGTGTAGAAAAAGCACAGGAAATCATAGATTCAGAACTCCACCAGCATGCACACAATCCAAATGCAAAAGCGAATTCTGGAAAAGCCGGGGACACAGGCCCTATCCACCTGATCCCTCCAATGGAAATCAAGCAATTCCTTGATGAGTTCGTAATCGGTCAGGATGAGGCCAAGAAAGTACTTGCAGTTGCAGTGTACAACCACTACAAGCGTCTCCAAAGCCGGGATAACAGCGAGCTGGATCAGGATGTCGAAATCGAAAAATCCAATGTATTGTTCGTAGGGCAAACCGGAACCGGTAAAACCCTCATGGCAAAAACCATTGCCCGGCTTCTCAATGTTCCGTTTGCCATCGTAGATGCTACGGTTTTTACCGAAGCGGGGTATGTAGGAGAAGACGTAGAAAGCATTCTGGCGCGTTTGCTCCAGGTATGTGATTACGATGTGGCAGCAGCAGAACAAGGCATCGTGTACATTGATGAGATTGATAAAATTGCCCGGAAACAAGACAACCCATCTATCACGCGCGACGTATCCGGTGAAGGCGTACAGCAAGGGATGTTGAAGATGCTGGAAGGTTCAGAAGTGCTTGTTCCACCTCAGGGCGGCCGGAAGCACCCGGAACAAAAAATGCTCAAGGTGAACACCACCAACATCCTGTTCATTTGCGGTGGCGCTTTTGATGGCATTGAAAAAATTATCGCCCGCCGTGTGAATACCCAGGTAATTGGCTACAACAAACAGGATCAGGTCGAACTTGACAGAGACAATCTGCTTCAATACATCAACCACCACGATATCCGCACCTTTGGCTTGATACCGGAATTGGTAGGTCGTGTGCCTGTCATCGCACACCTCAACCCGCTGGATATTGATACCCTGCGTCTGATTTTAACCCAGCCCAAAAATGCCTTGATCCGACAGTACACCAAACTGTTTAAGATGGAAGATATTGACCTGGAAGTAGAGGACGACGCAATCACCCTGATGGCAGAAAAGGCCCTGGAATACAAGTTAGGCGCCCGTGGATTGCGTTCACTTTGCGAAGCAATTCTCACCGATGCAATGTTTGAAATGCCTTCTCAGAAAAAAGGGAAAAAAGCACGCAAACTGGTAGTAGATCGGAAATATGCAGCAGATAAACTGGACCGAATTCGTCTGGCTGGCTTGAAAGCAGCCTAGGCCGGATTCAAGGGTTTAAAATACATACTAAGTAGTCTGTCAGGTTTAGCCTGGCAGACTATTTTTTTTACAGAATGGAGGTGGCAATAAACACTGCGGCAAACCCCGCAACATACCCCCGGTATAGATCAGCCGGTGTATGTGCATGCAAGGCCAGTCGGGACATACCAACCAGTCCGGCCAGGATAATGCTTAACAACAAGATCAGTTGAAAATCCACAGTCCACAAACTTTGGCTAAATTGAAGGGGCAGTATGCTTCGGCTCCATTCAAAAATCAAAATGATACACATTGCTATAAGCCCGCCCATACCGACTGCGTGTACACTGATTTTTGTAAAAATATTTATGAAAAAAGCCAAAAAGAGGCCAATCGTAGCGCCGAGTACAAATTCCATGAACAGATGGGGTGCCTGTCCCAGGGAGTATAGGTTTTTGAACAACCAGATGTAGAAGATTCCCATTACAATGTATGGCCCAATGCGGTCTTGCTTGTCTTTTAAATCCCAGGTTTTAACAAGCCCTAAAGGCTTCATGAGCAAGACGCCAATCCCCGGAATAATCACTGTGGAGGAAAAAATGGAAAACAAAAACAAAACGGCATTCGTATCGCTCAGTTGCCCGCTTTTAAATGCATACGGGTCGCTGGCCATCATTAGAAGCAGTACATAGGTCAATACAAAAATTGGATGACCGATGATAGAAAAAATGGTGGCGACGGTTTTGTTCATAGGTAACTTATTCAGGCTGGTAAAGCAAGGGGCTTACAGTCGGATTTTTTTCATCCGGTCCAGGTTTCGTTTCTCCTCGCGCTCTTTGATGGAGTCCCGTTTGTCAAACGATTTTTTACCACTGGAAAGGGCAATTTGGAGTTTTGCAAAACCACGATCGGAGATGTAAAGTTTGAAGGGGACGATGGTCAGACCCTTTTCTTTTACCCGGCGCTCCAACTTTTTTAACTCCGTTCGTTTCAGGAGCAGTTTGCGCTTGCGGCGGCTATCGTGGTTGTTGTTATTTCCAAATTCATATTCTGCAATATACATGCTCCGAATCCAGAGTTCTCCGTTCTCAAACAGGCAGTAGGCATCGCTCAGGTTGGCATTTCCCGAACGAATACTCTTAATCTCCGTACCTGTAAGCAGAATACCTGCTTCATACTCTTGTAGGAAGTTGTATTCAAAACGGGCACGCCGATTGACGATTTCTACTTTCTGTTTTTTAGTCTCTTTTGCCATGATTGAAACGCTGCAAATTTAGTTGATTGCCTCCTTATAATTCAATTTATGCCGCTTTAGTTCCGGGGCTTCGTATTTTTGTTTTTAAACCCCGTCGACCGGGTGCCCCGTTTACTGCGTACTATTTAAAACTTGCCAACTATGAAAAGGCCTCCCCTTCGCTATTTGATCATCGCATTTTTATTATTTGTTTTTGCCGGGGTTCAGTGGAACGACCCGGATCCGACATTGTGGATCATTTTGTATGGAGTCACCGGAGTGTTCTTTGTAATGGCGTATAAAAATCGGTACTACCGGCCTGCTGTGCTTGGTTGGGCAATGGTGTCTTTACTTTGGGCATTAACGCTTCTCCCCGAATTTTATCATTGGGTACAAATGGGCGCACCGTCTATCGTGAACAAAATGAAGGCCGAGGATCCCTGGATTGAACTAACCCGTGAGTTTTTAGGCCTTGTCATCAACCTGTTGGCTTGCCTGTATCTGATGCGCCAAATGCGGGTACAGAATTGAGTCACACAGCACCAATCAAGGTCATCATCCGACCGGTTATTCCGTTTTCCAGTCGATGAGAAAAATACCGGTCATTGTGCTTAATGGTGCAAAATGACGAGATTTCAATGTGTTGCTCTGGTACACCCAGGTCGAGCAACTGAAGCGCATTGGCCTTTTTCAAATCCACCAGATACTTTCCTTCTGCAGTATCCGGAGTTTTTAATTCCGGACTAAAATGCTGCGCTACCTCTTCGCCAACCTGGAATGAGTTCGCATCAATGCAGGTCCCGATATATACCAGACACTCCCTTGCATCGGTTCCAAACCGACGCTGCATTTCCACCAGGGTTTTGTATGCAATTTTTGCAATCGTTCCGCGCCAGCCGGCATGAATTGCTGCGCGTGCACCAGTTTGGGTGTCGTATATCAGGATGGGCGTACAATCGGCTGTCTGCACCCCAATACTTGGGCCGTTTTTACCGCAGATAAGGGCATCGTATCCTTCATATTTCCCAGGTGCATCAACATACGCAATTCGATCTTCGTGAACCTGACTGGCATAAGCCCAGGACTCCGGATGAATCTCCAAAGCCTTCGACAACAAATTCCTGTTCTTCCATACATGCTCATCCGAATCCTGGGTATTAATCCCAAGATTCAGGCTTGCAAAAGGGGCCGGACTGACTCCCCCATGCCGGGTGCTTTCTGCAACCCGGATTCCGGATATATTCCTGAGCAATTGTGGCTGATAAAAAAGTTCGTGTTGCATCTGCCTGGTTTTGTTTGGCTTTTATGCGAAAATAGAGGAATAGCAATACAATTCAAATTGTTCACGGAACTTGAATGAATTCCGTCCATCCCCCGTTACCCTCTTTTGATCGAATTTTGTTCAGGTTGCTTCTATAAAAAACAAAAACTGATCGTTTAGAGTGTATTTTTGTTTTTAATCTGATAGAGCATTTATCTAATTGCTCATTGGATTAAAAAATAACGGGCCGGCATGGTCCACCTTGAATTCACCTACTGCTCTCAATTCCTGCACTTATGCCTTTTAGCGAAATACTCAGTATGGCTTTTCAAAGTATCCGCGCAAATATGCTGCGTGCGGTGCTTACCCTGATGATCATCGCATTTGGTATTATGGCATTGGTGGGGATTTTAACGGCAATTGATGCCATTGCGTATTCCCTTAACGACAACTTCAGCGGCCTTGGTGCAAATTCATTTAGCATTGAGCGTAAATGGAGCGAAGTTTCGAGCAATAGGGGTGGGAAACGCCAGAAAGTGAGCGACCCTATCCGTTTTGATGATGCCATAGCGTTTAAGGAACGGTTTGACTTTCCGGCCAAAGTGTCGGTGGCCCATTGGGCAACCAGTCTGGCTACTGTAAAATTTAAAGCGAAAAACCAATCCAAACATTGGCCTGGTAGGTGTGGATGAAAACTACTTCGATGTAGTATACTGGATATCGGACACTACGAAATGGTACGGAGGTGGATGCCGGTCAGCCCAAGGCAATCATCGGGAACGACATCGTGGAAATCCCTTTTCAATGACAAACCTGAAAAAGCGCTGGACCAGGTCATTGTAGTCGGAACCGTCCGGTATCGTGTGATTGGGATTCTCAAATCCAAAGGCTCTTCCATGGGCAATCGAAGCGAACGCGCAGTATATGCCCCACTCCACAACGTGCGAAACTACTACGGTGGGGACGATACCAACTACGAATTGATGGTTTCAGTCAACGATGCAATGGATATTGAGTCCGCAAAATCAGAAGCAACAGGTTTGTTTCGCCAGGTGCGCCGCTTGCGACCCAGTCAGGAAGACGACTTCGAATTGTTTTCCAGCGATAGTCTGGTTGGTATCCTCAAAGAAAATACAACCAACCTGCGTTTGGCTACCATCGCAATCGGGCTGATGACCCTGCTCGGAGCTGCCATCGGACTCATGAATATCATGTTGGTTAGTGTGACGGAGCGTACCCGTGAAATCGGTATTTATAAAGCCCTTGGGGCCACCCGCCGCAGTGTGTTGACCCAGTTTCTCCTGGAGGCAATTCTGATTTGTCAGATGGGAGGTATTACCGGAATATTTCTGGGCATTCTCATCGGCAACATCGTAACGCCATTTCTTGGTGGCAGCTTCCTCATTCCCTGGGGTTGGATGTTCCTGGGGCTCACCCTGTGTATGATTGCTGGTGTTGTTTCCGGATTTTATCCGGCTATGAAAGCAGCACGCCTGGACCCAATCGAAGCCCTGCGATACGAATAATTTCAACATGACAATCGAGCTGTATTTCGAACAGTTGCGTAACCGCCTGGAAACTGCTGGTGATCCCGAACGGCCCAGGGGCAAATGTGGTATATGCGGCATCAATTTGAATATTTTGGGTTGCGGGCACCCGAGTGGCTTGCAATCGCAAAAGACCATTTTAAGCAATTTGCCATACCTGAAGGAGAGCAGTTAAAAGCCTTTGTCCGCTTGTGCTATCAGGATGATCACCGGGAAATGCAATACATTGCTATAGAGGCGATGGAGCGCTCCATGAAAAACTGGACGCTCCCGGATTGGAATTTTTAGAGCAACTTATTTGGAGAAATCGTGGTGGGACAGCGTCGACTGGTTTGCCGCCTTTGTCGGAATGCACTTTGTCCGTCACCCTGAACTGATTCGCCCGGTTACCAGCCGGTGGATGGATTCGGGTGAACGTTGGCTGTAACGCGTTGCTATTATATTTCAATTGCGGTATAAGGAAAACCGATGCGGAACTCATGTTTCGAGTACATCCTTCTGGTTGCCGATAGCAAAGAGTTTTTTCTTCAAAAAGGAGCAGGCTGGGCCCTGCGGCAGTACTCAAAGACCAACCCGGATGCAGTTCGGGAATTTGTTGCAGCGCACCGGCTTCCAGCGCTGACACGAAGAGAAGCCTTGCGACTCTTGGATTGATCCCTTTTTATGTTCTCCATTTAACGGATATCGGCACATTGGTTGATTTCGTTTCCATATTGCATCCAATCCGATACCGGGGATCAATTGCAACTGGATTTACGCCGATTCCCTCAGGAGAGTATGCTGGCAATAAGCATCTTCGATGTTTGGGGAAGGAGTTTTTGTACCAGAGAACTTGCGGGTGGACTGGAACATAGCAAATCCATACTTCCCGGTCTGCCTGCCGGAAAATAGGTGATTCATAATCGAAATAAGACTGGAGTTTGGTCTAGGGTAACAGTTGTAGAATTGCAACTCTTGTTGGAGTGCATGCTTTCCCCAAAAAACGAAGCGTTTAGGCTTGAGAGGTTTTGAGGATGAATACTTTTCGGCCGATGTAAATGGCTCCGAGTACGAGGGTGTAGGAAAGAGTGGCAGTCATATCAGAAAGGTTGGTAATCGATTATTTGGTTAAGGCTTTTGCGCGCCGGATTCCCGGAATGCCTTAGGTAAACGCAGGGCTGATTTAATACGCTGCCAGGTTTTTTATTTTTTTTCAAAAAACTTTTTTGAGTGATTTTTCTCACTCAATTCGTTGATAAGGTTTATGGGTTTTGGGGCCGATTTGGGGTAATTCATATCGTATTTAAATAGCTTTTTATTTAAAAATTTTCCCCAATATTTTTGGCTTCTTAGTAAAGGCTGCCTACATTCATTCCGACAACCCATTTGGATGGCCAAAGAATATTTTAATTTTTAAATCATTTTAATATGGCAGTATTTGAAACAAAAGATATCCGGAATGTTGTCCTGGTAGGACATGCCGGATGCGGTAAAACGACCCTCGCTGAAACCATGCTTTTTGAAGCAAAAGCAATTACGCGCCGGGGTGCTGTGGAAGAAAACAACACGCAGAGTGATTACACTGCTCTGGAACAGGAGCGTGGGCACTCTTTGTTTACTTCTCTGATGCACTGCGATTGGAAGGATACAAAGATCAATATCCTGGATACTCCGGGATTAGATGATTTTGTCGGGGAGGTGGTCGCTTCGCTGAAAGTTGCAGATACCGCTGTAGTTGTACTCAATGCCAAAGGTGGTGTGGAGGTTGGAACCGAACTGGTTTGGGAGTATGTGGATCAGTATGATACGCCTACCCTTTTTGTGATCAACCAGTTGGACCATGAAAAAGCCGATTTTGAACGAACACTGGAGCAGGCAAAAGCGCGGTTTGGACACCGTGTAACACCCATGCAATTTCCGGTGAATCAGGGTGAAGGCTTCAATGCCATCGTAGATGCCCTGCGGATGGTGATGTATGTGTTTTCCTCCGGAGGGAGGGAAACCCGAGAAACATGATATCCCTGCTGAACATAAAGCCCGGGCCGATGAGATGCACAATGCACTGGTTGAAGCAGCGGCAGAGAACGATGAGGGCCTGATGGAAAAATATTTTGAAAATGGAACCCTGGATGAAGAAGAACTTGCAAAAGGCCTGAGTATTGGTCTGGCGCACCACCAATTCTTCCCTGTTTTCTGCGCCTCCGGCCTGAAGGATATGGGCTCAGGACGTATCATGGGTTTTATTCACGACATCTGCCCCAGTCCGGCCCAGCGACCAGCAGCCGAGTTGGAAAGCGGAGGTACCAAACCATGCGATCCCAACGCACGCCCTTGCGTGTTTATATACAAATCAGTGAACGAGCCTAAAGTGGGCCTGGTATCCTACTTTAAAGTTTACTCAGGTGTGTTAAAATCGGGTAGTGAACTCACCAACGCCTACAATGCTAATACCGAACGGTTTACCCAACTGTACGTATCAGAAGGAAAAAACCGGGAGGCAGTCGATGAATTGCGCAGGAGACCTGGGTTGTACGGTCAAACTAAAGGGAAGTCATTCCAACCAAACACTCAATCCCAAAGGGAATGAAACTAAAATCAAACGCATTCAGTTTCCAACTCCCCGCGTTCGGATGGCGGTAATGCCTCCAAGCAAATCCGAGGTTGAGAAAATGGCTAATGCCCTCCACGCAATCCAAGAAGAGGATCCAACATTGCTCGTTGAACAAAGTGTGGAGCCTGAAGCAAACCATCATTCAGGGGCAAGGAGAAATGCACCTGGAAATTATCCGCCACAAAGCCGAACAGGTGTACGGCGTTGGATTGGAGTATGGTGAACCACGGATTCCATACCGCGAGACCATTACTCGGGTAGCCAATAAAGACTATCGCCACAAGAAACAGTCTGGTGGAGCCGGCCAATTTGCAGAAGTACACATGCGCATTGAGCCGTACTATGAAGGCATGCCGGATCCGGATGGACTTACTGTACGGAATATGGAAGTGGATACCTTGAAGTGGGGGGGTAAACTGGCATTTTGCTGGGCCATTGTTGGTGGTTCCATTGACGCCCGTTTTACCAATGCGATTAAGAAAGGTATCATGTCTAAAATGGAAGAAGGGCCGCTCACTGGTTCCTATTGCAGGGATATTCGTGTCAGTGTTTACGACGGAAAAATGCACCCGGTAGACTCCAATGATATGGCATTCCAAATTGCTTCAACGTATGCCTTTAAGGAAGCCTTCCCCAATGCCGGACCACAATTAATGGAGCCGGTTTACAACCTGGAAGTACTCTGTGATTCAGAAGTAATGGGCAACGTAATGGGCGATTTGCAAACCCGCCGCGCCATCATCATGGGTATGGATACACAAGGCCATTATCAGGTTGTAAAAGCGCGTGTTCCTCTCAAGGAATTGCACCGCTATTCATCTTCTTTGCGGTCACTTACTCAAGGTAAAGCGAAGTTCTCGATGTCGTTTGCTGAATATGCGGCTTGTCCGGGAGATGTTCAGGCAAAATTGATTTCTGAGTACGCCGCACAGGCTCAGGAAGATGACCATTGATAGGTGTCAACCACGATAGAAACTGATGTTTAAAGCAGAATTAAATCCCGGATGCCAAATGGTGTCCGGGATTTCTTTTTGAACCCAAACAGTCAGGTTTGAAGGGTGCCCCCAATTACTTATGAGTTGATTTTCAGGCCACTCGTTCGGAAATGCGTAGTTTTGTTTCAAAGCAGTTTCTGTAGAAATTTACCCAACCAAACATACCTATTAAAATACGTGTAAATCATGAATAAAACAGTTGTTGTAACCGGTGGTACCAAAGGGCTTGGCCGCGCCATTTCCGAGCGTTTCGCGCGGGAAGGATTTGATGTATGCGTATGTGCCCGGACAGAGGCAGATTTGCAGGAAATGAAAAAAGCATGGAAGTCTGTATTGCCGGATTCAACGTTACTTACCTACCAGGCCGATTTAAGTCAACGTACTGAGGTGCTGGAGTTTGCCGGTTTTGTCCAGTCGCATTGGAGCAAACTGGATGTGTTGGTCAACAATGCAGGACTGTTTATGCCGGGAAATATCACCGAGGAGCCGCCCGGGGTTTTTGAAACGATGATGGAGGTAAATTTGTACAGCGCCTACTACCTTACGCGCGCTTTGTTGCCTATGATGCTTCCCAATGCTGAAGGCCATATATTCAATATGTGTAGTGTTGCCAGTTTACAAGCATATCCCAACGGGGGCTCTTATTCCATTTCCAAATTTGCGCTGTTGGGCTTTTCAAAAGGGCTGCGTGAGGAGTTAAAAACAAAAGGCCTGAAGGTTACAGCTATCTTACCCGGAGCGACCTGGTCGGACTCCTGGAAAGGTGTGGACTTGCCAGAAGAACGCCTGATGCAGTCAGAGGATATTGCCAAGGCTGTTTGGGGCGCTTATGGCCTTTCCGACGCAGCTGTTGTGGAGGAACTGCTCATCCGTCCTCAATTAGGCGATTTGTAACTTACGGGTTCAGCCCAAGAACACCCAATCCAAACAGGGCATAGTCATACTTTACCGGATCATCCGGGTCGAGTTTTTTGAGTTGGTGGCTGATCTCCAGTACGGCTTTCCAATCCGTTTGTTTTCTTTTGAGCAAACCCAATTGTCGTGCTACCCGGTCGACATGAACATCCAGTGGTATGAGCAATTGGCTGGGTTGAATGCTATTCCAAATGCCAAAGTCGACCCCGTTTTCATCGTTGCGCACCATCCAGCGCAAGAACATGTTCAGGCGTTTGCAACTTGAATTTCGTATGGGGGTTGAAACGTGTTTTCGAGTGCGCTGGGGGGCTACGGGCAATGCGAAAAAATCATTGTGGAAACCGATCAGGGCCGCTTCTACATTTGAATCATTGGGGCTCATGTGCCGGGAGAATGCAGTCTCCAGACTTTGGTTTTGGGTGTAATACTGTTGGAAAAATTCAAGAAAGTAAAGCGTGTCGATGGCCTGAAATGTGCGGTGCTTGAAGGATACAAATCGTTCTCGGTCCGATTCCTGATGATTTTGGATAAAATCAAAAGGAGCTCCGTCCATGCGTTCAATCAGACTAAGTGCGCTTTTGATAATGGTTTTTCGTTGCCCCCACGCAAGCATAGCAGTCCAAAATCCAATAATCTCACGGTCTTGCATTCCTGTAAAACGATGTGGAATACTGATCGGGTCATCTTTTATGAAGTCGACGGTGTTGTACTGATTCACCGCTTCATCCAGGATTTTTTTTACTGCTTCTTTTCGCATTCGTTTAGTTGGTTTTAGGCAAATGACTGAACTTTTTTGGACTTATGTTTCGAAAAAACTAACTTTAAAATCCCAAGCACGCTCTATACCAATACATCTCCTAAGTTCACTTTGTCAACCCCAAACATATGAAAAAGCCATTTTTCGAAAAATTCTTCTTTCTACTTTTTCTGTCTGCAAGTTTTCTTTCAAATGCGCAACAGTACAATTATTTTGAGTTTGACACCAACATGCCGGTTCAAATAGACAGTACTGTGCAAGGCAATCAGTGGCAAATTGGTTTGCCGCAAAAGATGCTTTTCAATACGGCCTATTCCGAACCCAATGTACTTGTGACGGACACGCTTGAGCAATATATTCCTGGGCAATTGTCGCGGTGCACGGTGTCAATTGATTCACAAACGCTGGGGTGGGCTCCATGGGCCTGGCCGCGATACATTTTTATGTTTGCCTGGAAAATGGATGCCGATCCTGATTTTGCCGGTGGCTTCATCGAGGCATCCTATGACGGAGGGATGCATTGGGAAAACATCTTTTCAGATACGGTATATCAGATTGTGTTTTTTGGCGATGGTTCGATTGATACCTTGTGGAATGGGGAGCTCGGCTTTACCGGAACCAGCGATGATTGGCAAATGGGCCTGATCTGTTGGGGAGCACTGGATTATCTGCCAACTGTTCCGCCACTGCCCGAACGCATTGAACTGCGTTTTTCTTTTGATAGTGACTCCATGGCCACTCCAGGCGATGGCTGGATGCTGGATAATCTGGAAGCCTGGCCGGAAGTGATCCATACCGTAAAGGAACTTGAGTCAATGATGGAGGCAGAGGAAGCACATCGAATTTACCCTAACCCGGCATCCGATTATATTAATGTGGTAAGCAAATTGGGAGCAACCGGGCCTTACGTATCCGGCTTGTGGGTTTGGATGGGAAATTGTTTAAGGAAATCCAATATGAAGCACGGAATAAAGGGGTTTATATGGAAAGCATTTTTCTGAATGACTTGCCCGGATTGCCAAGGCGATTTGTTGTGCAGGTGCTGACAAACTCAGGCGTGGTTTCGAAGATTATTGTGAAAGGGGAGTAGGTAGAGGTTGGGCTTTTCAAGGGTTTCTGTTTGAATGCCTGGTGGATTTGAGGGTGTCGGCTGTGTGTGGTTTGGGGCTTGCGGGGGAGACGCCCAGGTTGGGCGTCTGTACGGGGGAGAAAATATCATTGGGTCCGGTTTTGAAAATCGGGGTATTTGCGCGAACTTTGCATCCCAAAAAATCAGCAGAAGGAACGCACTCCGGTCTGCACAAAATGAAGGGAATGCACAACAAAGCAGTTCTATTGCTTGAAGACGGCACCGTCTTCCACGGCTACGCAGCCGGAAAGCCAGGTACTACGACCGGCGAAATTTGTTTTAATACCGGAATGACCGGTTATCAGGAAATTTTTACGGACCCCTCTTATTTCGGCCAGATACTGGTGGCAACCAATGTGCATATTGGCAACTATGGCATTAAGGCAGAGGAAGTGGAAAGTGAAAATATCAAAATTGCCGGCTTTGTTTGCCGCAATTTCAATGTGGACTACAGCCGAAAACTAGCGGATAAAAACATCCAGGAATATTTTGAGGAAGAAGGCCTTGTTGCCATCTACGATGTAGATACCCGGGCAATTGTCCAGCATATTCGCGATAAAGGAGCAATGAACTGCATTATTTCATCCGAGATTTTGGATGTGGATGCTTTAAAAAAGAAGCTGGCTGAAGTGCCTTCTATGGCAGGCCTGGAATTGTCTTCAAAAGTATCTACCCCTGAGCCCTATTATGTCGGCAATCCGGATGCAGCACACAAGATTGCTGTGATGGATTATGGCGTGAAGAAAAATATTTTGCGCTGCTTTACCGAACGCGATTGCTATTTGAAAGTATTTCCTGCCAAAACAAGTTTTGCAGAAGTTGATGCCTGGAACCCGGACGGCTATTTCTTGTCGAATGGCCCTGGCGACCCCTCGGCAATGGAGTATTCCATAGAACTGGTGCAAAGCATGCTGGAAAAAGGCAAGCCCTTGTTTGGTATTTGCCTGGGGCAACAATTGCTGGCTCAGGCCGTAGGTCTTCCCACCTACAAACTGCACCACGGGCACCGCGGAATCAATCACCCGGTAAAGCACCTTAAAACTGGTAAATCTGAGATCACCAGCCAAAACCATGGCTTTGGCGTTGTAGAACAGGCCGTTTACGACAATCCGAGCCTGGTAGAAGCCACACACATCAACCTAAATGACGACACCGTGGAAGGCATCCGACTGGTGGGAAAACCGGCATTCAGTGTGCAGTATCACCCGGAGGCTGCTCCCGGCCCGCATGATGCACGTTATTTGTTTGATGACTTCTTGCAGTTGGTGGATAAGTCCTAATTACTGGGCAAACACGCTCTTAGATAAACCACCAATCAGGTTTTCTAAAGTTTATCAAAAGAATAAGCGCAAAGCCAAGTAGAAAAAAAACAAGTGCTCCGCCAATTGCCTTCCCCCATAGGGCAAGGCCTTGGCCTTTGTATTTTTTCGGCTCATTTCGAATGGTTTTTAGCGCCTTGCTTGAAATGTTAAAGCCCGCTGCTCCCATCATAAGGGCAAGAAAGAGAAAGAAGGCTGGGATTGTGAGATTAAGCAAAGCCACTGCCAAGACCAGTAGCAGGCCTGTCAGACTCAAGACTGCACCTGAAATTGCATGCGGGTGCAGTATCTGGTCTGCCGTTTGGGCAACCCGTTTGCGTTTCTTTTTTATTGTTCTTTTTCTCGAAAAAGGCAAGAGGAGTTTTACTTCACCTCCCCATTCATTAATGCGCTGGCCAGACTTATTAGGCAGTGCGGGCTTTCCAATTTCCGGAGGCAAATTTTGTTTTTCATTACAATTGAGTGCAGCTCCATATTCAGGGTAAAGCAGGAGATAAAATAATAGGATAAAAAAGAAGCGGGAGTGATTCATGGTTTCCTGGTTTTATATAAAGGGCTTCACTCAAGGCCGTGCGCTAAAACCTGCAAGCCCAAGTGTATTGTTAGATGCTGAGTGATCTGGAAGCAATCCATGCATAAATAAAAAATGCAATTCCCAGTACCCCCAAAAGCATTCCCAGAATTGCTAATCCCCTGCCTTTGAACTTGCCTGGCTTTTTATTTATCTCATTCAAGGCCATGCTCGAAAAGACAAGCGCCAGAAGGCTCAGAACGGTATAAAGGATCAGTAGAAATACAATTTCCGGAGCAGCAAAGAACAGAAGTGAAATGAGGATTCCTGTACCCGCGAGGCCTAGCATTAGCCCGGTAATTGCCTTTGGGTGGATGACTTGATTGTCTTTTTCGGTTTTCTTTCGCAGTTGTTTTATTTGTCTTTTAGCTTTCCTAAGAGACAAATCGTGGTTCAGTCGCTTCTTTAGTCTACTCTGAACATGTTCAGTTGAAACTAAATTGGGCTTTGAGTACGATTCACTTTCCAGCCCCTCTGCTATAGAGGGGGTGAAAAGAAGGCACAGGAAGAAAATCAACAGGTTTGGTTTTGGAGCATTCATATGGTAAGGTTATACAGGCGTGAAAAACATGGTTAGATGTTCTGCACAAAGGTTGAGGATAAAAAAGAGACTTCCAAACCGGAGTTTGTCCGAAACAGCCTGGGCATACGGCGATGAGTGTCCAAATTGGACACTGTAAGGGTCTTGTTAGAAATCGTTGTGTCTAAATTGGACACTTTCAATCCTGAGTGAAGGATTTGATTATCCTTTCTTAAACTTTGAAATCGCGTTTTTGGAAAAATCGGACAGCGACAAGCGGCCACTTATCCGGGCGCGTTCGTTCAGGAGTTCATCCCAATGCTCAGTGCCTGCCCAGAATATCTTTTTCAACTCCAGCAGTGCTTCCGGGTTGTAAACACATAGTCGTGCACAGAAGTCGGCAAGGTAAGCATCCAGTTGTTCTACAGTCTCAAAGGCCTCTTGAAACAAGCCTTTTTCTTTGGCCCAGGCGGCTGTTTGCCACTCGTCTGGGCTGAGTGCCATTTGAGTAAAGGCGGCAGTACCGACCTTTCGTTCTACAGCCGGACCGATCACAAAGGGGCCAAACCCAACCGCAAGTTCACTCAGTCGGACAGAAGCCCATTTGGAAGCGAGGCAATAATCTGTTCCAGCAGCCAACCCAACGCCGCCACCAACGGCTTTACCATGTATACGACCTACAATAATCTTGGGACAGCGGCGCATAGCGTTCACTACGCTGCCAAAGCCCGTAAAAAAAGCGTTTGCGCTGGTTTCATCATGAATAGCAAGCAACTCATCAAAACTGGCTCCGGCACAAAAGGTGCGGTGTTCTGCACTTTGGAGTACAACCACTTTTACTGCAGGGTTCTTTCCAGCCTCCCCGAAAGCATCCACCAGGCCTTGAAGCAATTTGCTGGGCAGGCTGTTGTGGTTGGGATGAAAAAAGGTAATGGTGGCTACACCCTCCGGGCTGATTTCGGTGTTGACGTATCCCTGTAATGTGATGTCTTGCATATTGTATTTTATTTGGTGCCGCAAAGATAAAGTCCTTGAGCGGGGTGGACGAGAAAATGGATATATTTGCTAATAAAATATTCACTATGCGCCTTTCCATAGTTCAAACCAAACTGCATTGGGAAAACCCAGAGGCAAACCTTGGGCAATTGGCTACCATGCTGGATCCACTTGCCGGCCAAACGGATTTGGTTATTCTTCCCGAGATGTTCTCCACCGGATTCTCCATGAATGCCTCCAAACTGGCAGAAGGAATGGATGGTACTACGGTTTCCTGGATGCGGGGGCAGGCTGCACACTTGAATGCAGTAGTGTGTGGCAGCTTTATCTGTAGCGAACATGGAAATTATTACAATCGTTTTGTTTGGATGCAGCCGGATGGAGAGGCTTATACCTACGACAAGCGGCACCTGTTCAGTTTGGCTGAAGAGCATCGGTTTTTTACTGCCGGCAGCAAACGGCTTGTCGTAGATTGGAAGGGATTTCGGGTGTGCCCAATGATTTGCTATGATCTTCGTTTTCCGGTTTGGGCAAGGCAGGAAAAAGGAAATCCATATGATTTGCTTTTGTATGTTGCCAACTGGCCTCGTCCGAGGGCGCATCATTGGCGGGCAATGTTGCATGCGCGCGCCATTGAAAATCAATGCTACGTGGCTGGAGTAAACATCGTCGGCTCAGACGGGAATAAAATCAGTTATCAGGGCGATTCCAGCATCATTGGTTTTGGAGGAGAAATGCTTTGCCAGATGAGCGAAACCCCGGGTGTGTTTACCACCCAACTTAGCCTGGAGTCCTTGAAAAACTATCGAACTCAACTGGCATTTTTGGCTGATGCAGACGATTTTGAAATAAAACTTTAAGATGAGAATCCAGTTTATAAAGCAGATTCCTTTTTGGTTGTTTCTGGGCTTGATCGTCAGCACCGGAGCCCACCTGCCCGAAGATCGGATGGCTCCGGAAGAGCGTCTGCTTCGGAATCAACTAGTAGGGTATGCGCAACAATACGTTGGTTTGCCATACCATTATGGAGGGACTTGCCCTGAAACGGGGTTCGACTGCTCCGGTTTTGTTCGATTTGTACTAAATGACTTTGGGTTTGATGTAACCCGGACCTCCAGGGGGCAGTCGCAGGAGGGGTTTCCGGTAACACTACAGCGGGTAGAACCCGGTGATTTGCTGTTTTTTGGTCGAAATGGTCGGGTAGGCCACGTGGGCATGGTGGTCCGGCGGGACGCATCAGGCGTTTATTTTGTACACAGTAGTCGGCGTGGAATAGTAGTAGATAATTTATATGGGATCAGCTATTACAGCACACGTATCCTCTGGGCGCGGGACGTTATCTCCGAACAGTTAATAAAATAGTCGACTATTTTTGAAGGATATAAAATCAAAAATCCCCACAAGCAGAACTTGCGGGGATTTTTAATTTTATAGAGGAGTGCCCTAGTCTTCGTCGTCGTCAGACGTTTTAGTTTGCTCTACTTCAGGCACGGGTGGAATGCTGGCACTTTCACCGGGAGTTGGATCAGAAAATGGTCGTTTCCCAATGATTGTTTCCAGGTCTTTGCGGTGCAATACCTCTTTCTCCAAAAGTGCGTTTGCGAGGGCATCCAGTTCTTTGCGTTTTTCGCGAAGCAAATCTTTGGCACGTGTATACTGCGCCTCGATCATGTCTTTTACTTCCTGATCAATTAACTGGGCAGTGTGCTCCGAGAATGGACGCATGTAGCTGTCATTGATCATGGAGTAGTAGGATACATTGCCCACTTTTTCGCTCATGCCATAGTTGATAATCATCTCGTAGGCAAGACGTGTGATGTGGTCCAGGTCGCTCTGTGCACCCGTTGAAATTTTATCAAAGACCACAGATTCTGCAGCTCGGCCACCGAGTGTCATACAGATATCATCGAGCAGTTTCTCACGGCGGGTGATGTATTGCTCTTTAGGCAAATATTGTGCATAGCCAAGGGCTGCAAGTCCGCGTGGAACAATCGTAACTTTCACGAGTGGGTGTGCATGCTCGAGGAACCAGCCCGCGATGGCATGGCCTGCCTCGTGATAAGCAATGATCTGTTTTTCTTCCGGACTGATGATCTTGTTTTTCTTTTCAAGACCGCCGATAACCTTGTCAAGGGCATAGTTGAAATCGTCCATGTCAACCGCCTTTTTGTTGCGGCGGGCAGCGATCAGTGCAGCCTCATTGCACACATTGGCAACATCGGCACCAACAAAGCCAGGAGTCATTTCAGCAAGTGATTGGGCGGTTACATCCGGACCAACCTTGATGTTTTTCATGTGCACCTCAAAAATTTGAGCGCGGCCCTTGATATCCGGGCGACCCAATCCGATTTGGCGGTCGAAACGGCCCGGACGCATAAGGGCATTATCGAGAATGTCTGGTCGGTTGGTTGCGGCCATCAGGATAACCCCTTTGTCGGTTGGGAAACCGTCCATTTCAACCAACAACTGGTTGAGGGTGTTTTCCCGTTCATCGTTTCCACCCTGAACAGCGCCGCGTCCGCGTGCACGTCCGATAGCATCCACCTCATCAATGAAGATGATACAAGGGGCTTTTTCGCGGGCTTGTCGGAACAGGTCCCGGACGCGGGAAGCACCAACACCTACGAACATTTCGACAAAGTCAGAACCGGAAATAGAGAAGAATGGTACATCTGCTTCACCGGCCACGGCCTTGGCAAGCAGCGTTTTTCCTGTTCCCGGAGGCCCTATCAGCAATACGCCTTTGGGAATTTTACCACCAAGTGAGGTGTATTTCTTTGGGCTTTTCAGGAAGTCAACAACCTCCATAACCTCTTCTTTGGCTTCATCCAGTCCGGCAACATCCGAGAAGGTGATGTTTACTTTGGTTGAATTGTCAAAGAGGGTTGCTTTGGATTTGCCGATATTGAAAATTTGTCCACCCGGGCCACCGGCACCGCCACCCATTCGGCGAAGGATAAAGAGCCAAAGGGCCACAAAAAGCAGCAAGGGAACCAGGTAGGTAATCAGCGTTGCGCCCCAGTTGGTGCGGTTTTCGTATTCAGCAACAATTTTTGGTTTCTTTTCGGCAATGAGAAACTCGTTGAGTTTATCGAGGTTGTTTTGCATTACCTCTGGAGTACCAATATTGAAAACAAAATGGGGTTGATCAGGATTGAGGGATTTGCTTTCAGGCTTAATATCCTCATATTCACCTGTGCCCAGTTTTTCTTTTTTAATATAGATGTAGGCTTCCTCGTTGTTGACAATTACGAGACGATCGATGTCTTCGTTTTGTGCCATTTCCTCGAAGCGGTCCCAGGTAATACGGCGTTCAACGGCGAACATGCGGGTAAGCTGCAGTCCCAGCAAGGCTACACCAATCAAGATGTAGATCCAGGTAAAACTGAAGCGGGGCATGTTGTCGTTTCCACCATCGCCATTGCGCTTATCCTCGTTGCCCTGGCGTTTTGAATTTTTATTTTCTTGTTCCATGATATGCAGAAGAAGTTTTCTGAACGGATCGGTTTGGGTCATTCATCAATTGCCTTGTTTGGAAATTGAAGAAGGGTTCAGAACCTGTATTGATTTTTTCTGACCAGAAGCCCAGGAAGGGGTTCTTCCTGTTGACCGTTGGTCAGTGTATTTGGAAAGTAATTTTTGGCTGAAAAGTTTATAAGTCGGCGTATTCAGTCACTTTGGCATCGCTCCACAGGTTTTCCAGTTCATAGAACTCCCTGGTTTCCGGGTGGAAGATATGCACAACCGTGGTGAAATAGTCCATCAGGACCCATTTGGACCCGACGCTTCCTTCAATGTGGTCCGGGCGAGTTTTTACCTCATCCCGCACTTTTTTCATGATGCCTTCTGAAATGGACTTTACATGTACATTGGAGTCGCCTTCACAGATGATAAAAAACTCTGCGGGCGCGTCCTCCAGGTGACGGAGGTCGAGTTGTACGATGTTTTTGCCTTTTTTGTCCTGAATGCCTTCAACAATAAAATTGTTGAGCGCTTCCATTTGCGCTTGAGTGGCTTTTGGGGACTGTGCAGTTGTATGGCTCAAATTCAATTAATTTTGTGTATAATTTTGCAAAGGTAAATATTAATACCTTGCCGTTCAATAAAGCGAGGGAGCAATCCTTTTTAAGTATAAACTACTCAAATAGAAATGTGCTGCCTCTGTGTTTCATGCACGTTCTTATTTCAAATAAACGAAAAAGATCTTGCATTCAGTCTGAGCGGACTTAGACATCCTCTAAAATATCAAATCCGATACATGGGAAACACCCTTTTTACAGGAAAGGTTCTATTGCATTTCGACGAACTGCCATCTACAAACGATTACGCTGCCGATTGGCTCGCCGGAGTGCACGGAAAGGATGCCACAAAAAGCAGGCCACCTGAGGGTTCTGTGGTGCGTGCTGACAGCCAGTCAGCCGGGCGCGGACAATTTGGCAGTAAATGGGAAAGTGCCCAGGGGCAGAATCTGATGTTCAGTGTGATTTACTATCCCGCATTCCTTCCTGTTGAGGATCAGTTTTTATTGAGTCAGGCTGTTGCACTTGCAGTTGCAGATGCCGTTCGGATGTATGTTCAGGCGCCGGTTTTCATAAAATGGCCGAACGATATTTATGTTTCGGATTACAAAGTTGCGGGGATTTTGATTCAGAACGCACTTTCTGGAAAATCCATTCGGAGCAGTATTCTTGGGATTGGCCTGAATGTAAATCAAACAGAATTCTCGGATGGATTGAAGCGGGCAGGTTCTCTGGCACGTACTACCGGTTTGGCACTGGATCGGGAAGCGGTTTTTAATGATCTGCTGGTGTGTTTGGAAGCCCGATATCTGGAGCTCCGCTCTGGGCAGTTTGCAACAATCCGATCAGCCTACCTCTCCAATTTATATCAGAAAGATGTAAAACAGGATTTTGAGTTACCGGATGGTACCCGGTTTTCCGGGTGTATTCGTGGTGTCAGGCCCGATGGGCAACTTCAAATTGAGTGGGGCGGAGCGCTGCATGCTTATGCAGTAAAGGCGGTACAGATGGTGTGGGAGTAAGCCTGAATCACATACTCTTTTTTAGGTCTTAGTATGTTAATGTCGGAAAGTTAAACAGCTTTCCTGTAACCTTCTTGTCTTTGAATTGGTCTTGACAATGAGCAGCTACTCATTTGATGTGTACTATCATTTGTCGAATGCAGGTACTTGTTGATCGAATAATTATGTTAAAACATAGTTCCTTGTATTGCAAAGTACCAATATGACCCACATCTTTGCACGGTAAATAGTTGAACAGTTCATTAAGCGTCTGTTCAAAAGCGTACGAAAACAAAACAACAACATTTTAATCCCAAAGCCAATTCACTAAACCCTGTCCTTTAATCGTGTAGGCAATCCCTGTATGCAAGGGCAACAACTAATTATAAGCAATGAGAACCCATCTTCTTTTTCTACTGGCTTTATTCCTGGCCAGTTCAGCAACATTTGCCCAAAAAATAAGCGGAACAATTCGAACTCATGACGGCGAGGTAGCCCAGTATGCAACCGTTTTGTTGTATCAGGCGGCGGATACAGTTATGGCAAAAGGTGCTCTGACCGATGAGGCCGGACACTATGAATTCGAAAACATTTCTTCTGGTCAATATTTTATTCAATCCAAACTGATTGGAAATGGCGCAGGTGCGAGCCCTGTATTTGATTATGCAGGGGGCGATAAAATCCTGGGCGATATTGAACTGGGAGCAGTCAGCAACGAATTAAAAGGAGTGACAATCACAGCCTCAAAACCAATGATTGAAGTGCGGGCGGATAAGACCATTCTAAATGTGGAGGGGAATATCAATTCCCAGGGCCAAAATGCCCTGGAATTGTTGCGCAAGGCTCCTGGTGTGACTGTTGACAACAACGACAACATCAATTTGCGCGGTAAAAACTCAGTACGCATTCAGATTGACGGTCGCGATGTCCCTATGCAATCCAGTGAAGTAGCGGCATTGCTCAAAAACATGCGTGCAGAGGAAATTGCAGCAGTTGAAATGATCTCCAATCCCTCTGCCAAATACGATGCCTCCGGAAATGCCGGGATCATCAACATCAAGACCCGAAAGAACAAGGGGCTTGGCAGCAACGGTTCATTGGGTACCGAGCTCATTCAGGGTGAAACCTTTAAGTGGGGTGTGAATGGTGCCGGGAATTTCAGGAATGAAAAAGTCAATGTATTTGGCAATTACAACAATCATTTTGCAGACTGGCATAACGACATCAGCCTGCTTCGCGATCAGAACGATATCCGGTTTGACCAGACAACTCTGATGACGGATAACAACAACCGCCATGGATTTAAACTTGGAACCGATTTTTTTCTGAATGACAAGCACACCATCGGATTTTTGGTCGATGGCAGACACAACAAAGGCCCCTGGAGCAATACGTCCAAAACCTACATTTCCAGTCTGGAAACTCCGTACATCATGGACTCTGTTTTGATTGCGTCCAATCACGTGCCTCAGGAGCGAAACAATTTTAATTTCAACCTAAACTATCGCTACGCTGATACCACAGGGCGGGAGTTGAGCATTGATGCAAACCGGGGTGTATACCGATATCGCGCTAATTCGCTGCAATCAAATTACTACATGGACCCAACGGAGCAAGTAGTCTTGAATGAGCGCATTTACCGCAACAACACGCCTACCGATGTGGATATGTTTATCGGTAAGATTGATTACGAGCAGCCCTTATGGAAAGGTAAACTGGGCATCGGCTATAAAACTACCAATGTAAAAACAGACAACGTATTTGACTACTTCAATGTACTAAATGGTGAGTCGATTAAGAGCCTGGAGCGAAGCAACCATTTTGTGTACGATGAGCATGTAAATGCAGGGTATGTAAACTACAATGCGAAGTTTGGAAAGTTTGGTATTCAGGCGGGTGTACGGGCTGAGCTCACCAACTATGTTGGCGACCTGATCAGTGAACTTCCGGATATGAACGAACAGATTTCAAACAAGTACCTGAGCTGGTTTCCAAGTGGTGCGTTGACTTATGAGATGAATAAGAAAAACCAGTTTAGTCTGACCTACAGTCGCCGGATTGACCGGCCACGCTACCAGGATCTGAACCCATTTGAAGATCGTTTGGATGAGTTGACTTACAAGAAGGGCAATCCGTTTTTGCGTCCACAGTTTACCAACAGTGTGGAGTTGACCCACACCTTTATGGGATTTGTGAATACGACCATTGGTTATAGTAAAACCAACGATATGTTTACGGAGTACATCGATACAACGGAGACAACCCGTTCGTTTTTGCGCCAGGCAAACATTGCCAGCCAGACTTCCTATTCGTTGAGTTTGGGAGTCCCTATGCCGATTGCCAAATGGTGGGAAGGCTATTTGAGCTGGACTGGGTACATCACGGCATTTGATGCGGAGTTTCGTCCTGGATTTGCTTACGAGGAACAGTTCAAGGCATTCAATTTATACAGTGAGCAAACCTTTAAGTTGCCAAAGGGCTGGTCGGTTCAGCTTTCGGGCTGGTTCAACAGTCCTGCCATTTGGCAGGCTGTATTCCGGAGCAAGCCACAGGGTGCCATGGATTTTGGAATCAAGAAGCAGTTGTTTGATGGGGATGGTACGGTGAGTTTGTCGTTTGGAGATATCCTGGGTACGGCTGGCTGGTCGAGTGTAAACGACTTTACCCCTGGTTTATACATGTTGGGATCGGGGCATTGGGAAAGCCAGACCATTCGGTTGAATATGAACTACCGGTTTGGAAACAAGAATATAAAAAATGCTCGTCGTCGCAGTACTGGCTTGGAAGACATCAACAAGCGATTGGGCGGCGGGAATTAGAAATAGTTTCTGCGACTATAATTAGTGAGTAGGTAGCGGCTGTGTCATTCAGGCACAGCCGTTTTTGTTTCTTCTCCCAAGGCTTCCATGGTTTTCTCAAGCAGCCATTCCCGCTCAATGATATCGGGCATAGAAATGAGTTCCTCCTTGAGTTTGCTAAGTTTTTTATGGTCTTTAGCCAGCCCCCCGTACTTGATGAGCTTGTCGGTTTTTTTGATGAAGTTGTAGTATCTGTTTTTTACACTATCGGCAAGGTTGGTCCTTCTGACCTTTTGATCCATGGACTTCAAACGGTATTCTAGAATGTCGTTTTCTGTTTCGAAATATATCTTTATTTGGAGAACATCAGCAACAATTGAACTTTGGGGATCTTCAAATGCTTTGTAGTTGATTAGTTCAAGTGCTCTATCATATTCGCCGATGTAGTAATGGTAATCTGCCCTGCGCAAAGAGTGGATTTCAAAGGGATACTTGGTTCCACAGATTCGTTCAGGTGGGTAGTCGTTGAAGAATTGTTCAATCCAGTTGTACTCTTTGAATTTGAGGGCAAAAATGGCTAGGTTTTTAAAAGAATGGACAGTTATTTTATTATCATATAATAACAGCGCCTTCTCAAGGTGGTCTTTATATGTCGAAAACAAGGTCGAACTATTTACCTTGTCGCTCGATTGATTGTATCTTCGAATCAACAGCGTTCTCTGAAATGCTCTTAGGTCTTTCAATTTATGGAATGGCAGTTGCTCCTCAATTTCATCCAGTAAATCGAAAAATTCTGTATCAGAAGTATTACCTGTATTTTCCAATAGGTTAATTGCCAATTTATATAATTGGATTACTGGAAGGTCGAGGATTTCCCCGGGCTCTGAAGACTCCCACAGAAACTTTCTCAGATTTGGGGAAACTGTTGTGGTGATATTTGCTTTAGATTGCTGATTCAGAAAGTGGAAAATCTGGTCAAATTTTAGAATAGCATAGTAAACATCAAGTTTGCGATCTTTGGCAGTAAGGTTGCTGTCATCAACAAATGTATTATTGAGACCTTTGTAGTTTGCAAATTCCTCTTCAATTAGATATTGGTTAAGGTAGTACTGATTAAATCGGCACCTTTTTTGATCTTCCTTTTTACGCAACGATGTGATAGTTTGAAAGAATCGATTTTCAAATCCGTTTTTTCTATAAAATCTAGACAAGGCAAGTCCTTCTAAAAAATCTTGATTTTTCTCCATTTCCTTCTGACCAAGAAATTTTTTGACAATTGAAAATAGTTCTGAACTCAGATTGTCAATAGCATGCTTTTTGCCTTTAACAAATGGGATGGTGGGGAAAAAGAGCATGGCAGTTTGTTCTTTATCTAAAGTTGCATGTGGATTGTTATTTTTAAATTCTAAAATATAATCATATAACTGTAGTAATGTAGATACATTACTATTGTGGGTGAAGTAAGGGGATTGTATGAACAACCTAACTTCCAACAACGTATCAGCAGGCAGTACGAACAATACCTCCTCTAGTTTTTTGTGAATCATTTATTGATCAGATTTTTATTGCAGAGCTCTATCAAAGAAAACTCCCAAAAAACATAGTTTTTTCTGGTGCAAAGATGGGTGACCTTTGTAACGTAAAGTGAAATTCAATTCATTCTCTAGAAAAAGAAAAAGAATAATCTGCGACTATAACTAACACTTAAATCACATATTATGCACACAAAAATATTGTTTTTATTTATACTCTTGCATTGCAGTTGGCAATCAATTGCAGATTGTAGAGTCAATGATTCATTAAGTTCTGCACTATTTACTGAAGACGCTTGCGCCCCCTTACCTCCGCCTGACTTCTTAGATGTAACTCAACTAACCTCAAATTCTATTACAGTTGATTGGGGGTACTTTGTTATGCCAAATGGCACCCCGCATTTTAAGGTAGAAATAGAGGATTTAACTGTTGGAAACCTTGTTGTAATTGACTATACTAGCAATTTTACATATACAGCAACAGGACTTATACCAGGCCATAAGTATCAAGTATGTATTGCCGCATCTACTTGCCCCGGTCCCGGTGATTATGGTGATTATATTTGTACTGTTGCGGATACGCCGGTAATAGTAATTGAGGACATTGTTCAACGCGGATGTGAAGAATATAACTTTGAGAGTTTCCCTGCTGGTCAACAGGAAGTTATTCAAATTCCTTTATCACAACCCGATAATGTTAATGTCATTTCTTTTTACATGCAGAATACTGGAGGAAATGCTGTGACTGAATTCAATCTTTGGGCATATTGCGAAAACCATGTTGAGTTTCATCAAGAGGCATATAATGATGTGGTGCGAGATCCTGATTTTACTTCACAAGGTGTGGATGCAGAAGGAATAGTTTATTATGTTGAATCCTTAGAGGAATCATGGTTGCTGATTAGTGAACCTGAATATATTCCAACGGGTGATTATATAAACATAACTATTACGTATTTCTTAAGTACATCAAAAGGTATGTGCGCCCATAATAAAGGGGATTACTATGAATGCCCTGATACATATGACTCAGAGAAAATTGGTTCATCTTATTTTGTTAAATCCATCAACAACCCTCCAATCCACCGACTGTACCACCACCCCAACCTCAGTCCGCTACCCCATCCCCGAACCCATTCTCTGACCACCTCAAGTGTCTTATCGCTTGGAAGAGGAGAGCCTGGTACGATGGGCTGTTGAATGCAACCGGACAGGTAGTGCGTGCAGAGGGACCAGGGGAACTGACAGCAGGAGAAGACCGCTTAGTCCATCACATAGAGTTACAGCCTGGTGCACATACTTCCTACACTGGAGCAAAGAACAAGAGCAACAGATAAACAAGACTAATAATCGGAAAGTAATACCGGATTTGTAATACGCCTCGGGATTTTGATCCCGGGGCGTATTTATTGTGCGCTAGGCATGACACACGTCTAGCGGGTGCAAGTCCTGTGTTCATCAGGTAAGGGGAAGAACTAGCCAAAGACAAAGTACTTTCCTGTCAAACAGGAGTCGCACATGAGGCATGCTGTCTGTGCAAGGAGGTAATTACCTTCAAACCCCGATACTTACACGGCAAGGCAGTATGTAAATGTGGAGGGTATAAGTGTGAAAGACGTGTGGCTTACCCCGGGAGATCTTAGGATGTTTTTTCGAGGAATCAGTTAAGGTCATACATATTAGGTGGAAGAAAATACGAGGGGCTGAATCTAACGTTAAGATGGATCAGCATGTTTTCAGAATTGTCAATGTCAATAGCAGGAAGGGTGGATGATCAGTTACCCGCTCATAATGGAGGTATGGTGCGGAAAGCAGGAGGTAAATGAGTACTTTTAAATGGATTAGGGTAGGTAACTTTCTTAAGGGACGGACCGTCACGAAATGGGACTATATGTACGGTGATATGATAGAACTGAAGTGGAAGTAACTTCCCTGATTTTAAAGATTATTTACTTCATCCTCCTTGGTTTCTCCCCTAGGACTTCAACCGTTTTTTCCAACAACCAATCGCGTTCAAGGATATTTGGCAATTCAAAGAGTTCTTTTTTTAGGTTTTTCAACTTAGTAATGTCTTTTGCAAGCCCCCCATACTTATTAAGTTTGTTCACTTTTTTGATGAAGTTAAAGTATTTAGGCTTTAAACTGTCCGCAAGATTTGTCCTTCGCACTTTTTGTTCCATTGATTTTAGTCGGTAATCGAGAATCTCTTTATTTGTTTCAAAATAAATCTTAATCTGGAGTACATCTGCAAGGATTGAACTTTGTGGATCTTCAAACGGGCGGTAGTTAATCAACTCCAGTGCTTTATCGTATTCACCAATATAGTAGTGGTAATCTGCCCTTCGTAAGGAGTGGAGTTCAGCAGGGTACTTGGTTCCACAAATTCGTTCGGGAGGAAAGTCGTTGAAGAATTGTTCGATCCAGGCAAATTGTCTGAGTTTGAGGGCGAAAATAGCTAGGTTTCTAAAAGCACTTACTGTAATACTATTAGAATACAATAAGTAGCCAGACTGCAGATGACTTTTATAAATATCAAATACTAATTTGAGATTCTCAACATTGGAATAGTTACCATGTTTTTTTATAATTATATTTCTCTGAATTGCTCTAAAATCCTTGGCTTTTTCCACAGGAAGTTGGAGCTCACACTGTTCAATGAGTGAGCAAAATTGGGTGAATAAATCATTGTTTAATGGATCGTTAAACAATGAAGTGATTTAAACTTTTAGGCTTAAAAATAAAAATGGCTACCGATATTTAAGGATTACGACATCTTTAAAATCAGGTAGCCATGATTCGAATCTTAAGCAAAAGTATCATAAATAAATTCATTTTACCGTATTTAAGTAAAGCTCTTCGGGGTTATGTTAGCAAAGTACCGTTATGGGAAATCGTAAACGCAATTTTGTACAAGTTCAAAACAGGTATTCAATGGCATTTTCTCCCTATTAAATCATTGATTAACAGACGAAAGATTAAGTATGGGGCTATCTATCATCATTACCGTAAATGGTCAAAAGATGGTTCTTGGCAACGGGCTTTTGAGCAACTTTTATCAAAGCACAAGGCCCACTTGGACTTAAGTTTAGCCTTTCTGGACGCTACTCATTCCATAGCCAAACGAGGCGGTGATGAAGTGGGTAACTATGGCAAACGAAAGATCAAATCAACCAATACACTTTGGTTAACTGATCGCCAAGGTTTAGTTGTTGCTTTTTGCCCTCCAATATCGGGAACAAGACATGATGCATTCGATATTAAAAAGCGGTTCAGGGAAATGCTTAATTTTTTTCATAACGCGCAAATAGAACTCAAAGGTTTATGGTTAAACGCAGATAAAGCGTTCGAATGTGAGGCCTTGAGACAAGTTTGCAATCAGTTTGAAATAGAACTAAATGCACCGCATAATCGCCGAAGGGCCAAAGACTTAGAAGATGATTTACCGTATTTTGATGAACTTATGTTTGAAGAACGATATAAAATTGAACGAACAAATGCCTGGATGGACAACAACCGATCCTTTGTATTGAGATTTGACAAATCAATCACTAGTTGGTACGCGTGGCATTATATTTTTTGCATCATTCAATGGATCGATAAAGTCCTAAAAGTTTAAATCACTTCATCCTCTAAGGCCGGCCAAAACAAGCCACAACACGTGTAATATAGAAAATGTATGAAAGAAAGTGAAAAAAGTGCTTAAACAGTACGCATCCAAATATAAGAAACACCCTGAGGTCAATTGGATACTAGCGAAACTTATGCTGGTAGTATTCGGTTATTCGCTCATCCGTGATTACATCCCTGGGTTGGATTTTTTTCTTCAAAACAATGCCCTCAAGGGTCCGGCATCGGCTGAGTGCCACATACAACTGTCCGTGCTCAAAAGCCCCATTACCCAAATCAATCACTACCTTATCAAAGGTCTTGCCCTGACTCTTGTGGATGGTAATTGCCCAGGCAAGTTTAAGTGGATATTGCCTGAATGAACCAATGGATTCGGTATCAATATTACCGGTCGCATCGCTTTTGTACCGAATGATTTCCCATTCCATCGGACTCACGTCAATCAGGGTTTTCTTTCCTGTAGGACTGCGCAACTCCACTTCCAATCTTGTTTTGCTGAGTCCAACGACCTTTCCGATCGATCCGTTTACAAACTGTTTCTCCGGATCGTTTTTTACAAACATAACCTGAGCACCTTCCCGGATACGCAGGAGGGATTCAGTGGGATACAAGGTGGGGTCAAACTTCCCTTTTACCTCTGCCTGAAAGATAATTTCCTCGGTGTCCAAAGCCTCCAGTTCATTCCGGTTTATCCGGTCGGCCGTAGCGTTTCGTGCACATAAGGTAATGTACCCGTCCTCGGTACTGAAGGTAGGTTGGTATCGGTCGTTCAGGTCCTCCAGGTCGTCCTGATCAAACTCATTGATCCGGATGGCTTCCAGTAAGCGGAGAAAATGCCGGGATTCCTGGCGGTATACTTTTCGCAGTTCCACCATTTCCATTTCAAACCCGGGATCATTCAGAACCTGTGCATCAAAGCACCAGGGCGACTCATACACTTCCTGAAAATAGGCTGATTCAATTGGGTCGCGGGTTACCACAGGCGGCAACTGAAACAAATCGCCAAAAAACACAACCTGAACACCGCCAAAGGCCTGCATGTTTTCCCTGTTCACCTGAAGAAACCGATTGATGCCATCAATCATGTCCGCTCGAACCATGGAAACTTCATCAATTACCAGGACCTGCAGGTTTTTCAACAAGCGTTTTTGGTCTTTTCGACTTACTCTTCGGCTGGCCTCCTCCGGTGTAATAATCCGGGGCGGAAACCCAAAAAAGGAGTGGATGGTCTGGCCCTGCACATTCAGTGCGGCCACACCGGTTGGAGCCAGAATGGCTGTCTTTTTACGGGTTGTTTTTCGAAACAACTGCAACAAGGTACTCTTACCCGTTCCTGCTCGCCCGGTCACAAACATCGACCGGTTTGTTTTTTCAAGTACATCCAAGGCGTACTTGAAGTCAGCATTGAGCAGTAAGGGTTTTTTATCGAGCATCTGGCTTTTATTCAAAAATGATCATGGAGCATCCATTACTCCAAACTCGTGCTTAATCCCGCCAACGATTCCAAAGGCCAAAGGCCAAACCTATCATCATCATGATGGAGCCCAACCACACCAGGTTGATACCGGGGAACAGGATAGCCTCAAGAACAATGTAATCAGAGCGAGGCGCATCCTCAGCAATCTCAATTGGAATCAGGCGCTGACTTTCATCCGCATACGCAACATTGAGTGTAAATATCGCAGTCTGGGGATCAATATTGGTGAATTGGAAATGGAGCCCTTCTGAAGCAAGTTCATCTTTCAGGCTAAATGGGTTGGAGCCGCGAATCAGATAAACTGGCTGAGAAGTTCCCATCAACTTACCGTCCTTACGAATTTCCAATATGGCTGCGATCGCCATATCGCCTTCCTCCGCAATGTAGTTTGGATTTTTCACCTCACGCTCCACCTGTGCGAACAGGATATCATACCCATTGAATCGGAATGAATCGCCCTGTTTGATTTTAAATTCGTTGTACACCAACTCATTCTCCACCTGGAATATTTTCTCCATAGACTCCTCATTCAGGCGGGCTTTCAATTGAAGCATCGGTGATTCATGCGGCAGCGTAAAGCCTCCCTCACCAGGACGGATATACATCACCGGGCTCAGCGGGAAGCCTTCGGAATCCCCCAGAGCATAGGCCTTCATTTCCAGGCCAAATCCCAGGTCACCCGGTTTGGCAACATATTCTTTGTGGCTCGGGTTTTTACTCAGCCGTTCCAGTACAATGTAATGGGCCGGAGTAAAAATAGTATCCCCAATTGCCGCTTCATACCGTACGTACTTGGTACTGTCCTCCTGCTGCTTGGCATATTCCGGGTCTAATTCCGCCTTGGGAAGCGAAGTTACATGCGTAAAAATATCCCGGTTCCAATAATGTTTGGTGGATGGGTTGGAGGCAACGATTTCGGAAAACTGCCGGTTGTACATTACATTGGGCTCCAACTCAAATGTTTCGCCGGTATATTCTCCGTTTTTGTTACGCCCTTTGAAAAGGACTTTAAACGTTCGTGTTTGTCGTTCGACGGTATCCGACTGGTAAGTGGCCTCCAGTCCGCCCAAAATTGGCATCGGTGCGTCGCGGAGGAGTAGCACATTTTTACTCATAGCCTCTGCATCGGCTCCTTCGATTAATCCCTCCATGGCAAAAGGGTTGGATGAAAGCCATTGCTTATTCAATCCGCTGCCCATCACACCCAAAACCAGGATACCAAATCCGATGTGCGACAATGCGGAAGCAGCCATTTTTAGATTTCCCTTCAATACAGAAATCAAATAATCGGCATTGGATACAATTGCAAACATACCTGCAAACAGGAGGGCAATATATTGCCAGGCATTGGCCTCCAGCCATTGCAAATTCAAAATTGTTAGAATAACCGCACCGACCGAAGCAATTCCCATATGTACCAGAAAGGTGCGCATCCGGGTATTCCAGTTGCGTTCAGAATATCGCATAAACTGAGCTATACCGGTCAGAATACCAACAAAAACAGCAATCCAAAGTTGGTAACGGTTGTGGTGCGCCACCGGATCTTTCAGGGCAGCTCCAACATAGTCCGGGTTGAAAAGTTGGACTACTTTATTCCACACGGGCAAGGAAGTGGCACCTGTGATCAGCACACCTGAAAACAGTAAAACCAGCGAACCAATAAACATCCAAAACTCCCGGGAATACATGCGTTCTTCCTGTTGTTTGGCAGGAATTGCTTTTCTGTTTTTTATATATAAAAACAAGGCAAGCCCGGTAAAGCCAAAGATGAAAAGAAGCAATTGAAAATCCAGTCCCATCGCAGTAAAAGCATGGGCTGAAGAATCTCCCAGGATTCCGCTTCGCGTCAGGTAGGTAGAGTACAGGATCAGGATGAAAGTAGCCAGGTAAAAACCGTAGGTAGCCCGAATGGAATAGGAGGTAGCACGGGCGATCAAATTGGAGTGAATACCGGCCACCAAAATAATCCAGGGAACCAGGGAGGAGTTTTCCACTGGGTCCCAGGCCCAATAGCCACCAAAGGAAAGGGCTTCATAGGCCCAGGCACCACCCATGAGGATGCCGGTTCCCAAAATAGCTCCTGAAAACAGCGACCACTTGAGCGCAGGTTTCAGCCACTCTTTGTGTTCTCCGGTCCACAACCCTGCAATTGCAAACGCAAAGGGCACTACGGTAGACGCAAAGCCCAAGAATAAGGTGGGAGGGTGGATGGTCATCCAATAATTCTGAAGGAGCGGGTTGAGCCCGTTCCCGGTTATCTGACTCAGGTAGTTTGGATCCTGAAAAATGGGAGCAGCCATGGTGTTCCGCAGCAACTCAAACGGGCTTGCACCTACATGGTAATCACCAAAATACAAACCCAATAACATGGAACCAATGAAAGCCTCTGCCAGTGCAATCACCGACAATACGGGAGCCTCCCATTTTCCTCCACGCCACATAATGATGAGCCCCAAAACTGAATGCCAAAAACTCCAAAGCAGGAAACTGCCCTGCTGTTCTTTCCAAAAGGCGGAGAAGGTATATTCAAAGGGTAAGTCGTCTGAAACATTTGCCCAGGCATATTCATACTCGTAATACTTGTTTACAAGAATGAAAAACAAACTGAGGATAATGCCCAGGGTTGAAATACTGTGTAGTCCAAACGAGTAGCGCCCTATTTTTAGCCAGGATGCAAACCCATCGTCCGCTCTTTCTTGTGTTGCTTTAAAAAAGGAGAAAGACGACAGCAATGCCGCTACAAATGAAAGGATAACAAAAAAATGTCCTATCTGACCAACTAACAGGCGTTCGCCAATAAATTCCATGTGAGGTAGTTATATCGCAATTAGTACCGACCAGTCAAAGAGACTGTTTGTCGGGCAGCAAAAATACAAGACTTACCAAGGATAAACGAACACTTTTGAATTTTGCCGGATCCAAAATGAGAAATTGCCGGTATTATTCTGTTTTAGAGCGTTTTTGGGATTTTATCCTTTACTTTTCAATGCTGTCAGCGTTTCCTGGTTGAATTCCAGGGTACGAATTGGGAATGGAATTTCTATGCCTTCCTCGCGGAAGCGCTTGTGTATGGCTTTTACCATTTCGTGCGCAATGAGGAACTGCCATTCATATTCTTTGGCCCGAAGTATCACCCTGAAGTTGATGCTGGAATCTCCAAAGGCATAAAAACGGATAACCGGTTCGTGGTGCACTACGGCCCCTTCAACAGTTGCACTCACCTTTTTGGCAGTGTCATACAGAATGCGTTCTACTTCTTCCAGGTCGCTCTTATAATGTACTCCGCCTTCTACACGAACTGATACTTCACTGTCGGGCAGCCAGGTATTGGAGACAATGGAGTTGGCGATGGTTTTATTTGGAATAATGATTGTGGTTTTACCCATGGTTTGTATGGTCATGTTTCTCCACGTTACATCAATGATGTATCCTTCCTGACCGGAATCCAATTGAATATAATGTCCGGGCTGCAATTTTCGGGAAGCAACAACCTGGATACCCGCAAACAGGTTTCCAAGGGTATCCTGGAGTGCCAGTGCAACAGCAAGACCACCAACACCCAAGGCTGTAAGCATCGGAGCGATGGAGATATCCAATTCATTCAGGATAATAAGGATACCACAGATATACACGGCACCCTTTACAATGTATTGCAAAAGTGAAACCGATGGAAGCGCACGTGCCAACTCGGTTGTATTGTTTTGTGTAAGCCGCCCCAGAACGCGGGCCAGATAAACAGTCCCAATAAAAATACCGACCAACTTGAAACCCAGGAATGCCTGGTGGTGCCAATATTCAGAGAGGAATTCCTGCTGCAAGAAGAACCATACTCCAACCCAAAGTCCTGTAAATACGCCCAGCCTCTTATAAATCTTAAGTCCCTCCAGTTGTTCTTCGCTTTTCCAACGCTTCAACCGTCCAATTACAATCCGTTCTACCAACCAGCCCAGTGCCAATCCGCCGACCAGGCAAATAGCCGTGATACCCAACATGCGCAATTCCTCTGTAGAAAACTCCATTTAGTTCTTTATTAATTTTTTGCAACAAAATTCAAGGTGCTAATTCAACCAGCAAGATACTATTCTCTGAGTTTGTTTGTGACAAAAACATCAGGACTCGAACCAGTGATCAAGCTTCTTTTACAACACTGAAAATACAAACTTGTTTGTTCAAAAGCACTTTGAGTGCAAAATCCAAGGTAAAGGGCGTCCCAAAACATGGCCGCAATGCACAATCAACTCTCATCCCATTCGTGTACAGACGCACTACATGTGCGTCTCCAACGGAAAATGTTGAAATGAGGGATGTTCTTTGGATGAGATCTATCTTCTATTACTTGTAGCTGATATTCCTCAAGACTTGACCAATCATTCATTCGTGGTTCACTTGTTGATGCGAGGCAGTATTCGTTGGGTGGTTAGACGCGAGGCAGCGCGGGTGGTTGGCTTTTGGACACATGGCATTTTTCATCCGTGGTTCACTTGTTGATGCGAGGCAGTATTCGTTGGGTGGTTAGAGCGAGGCAGCGCGGGTGGTTGGCTTTTGGACACATGGCATTTTCATCCGTGGTTCACTTGTTGATGCGAGGTAGTATTCGTTGGGGGGTAGACGCGAGGCATCGCGGGTGGTTGGCTTTTGTACACATGGCATTTTCATCCGTGGTTCACTTGTTGATGCGAGGCAGTATTCGTTGGGTGGTTAGACGCGAGGCAGCGCGGGTGGTTGGCTTTTGGACACATGGCATTTTCATCCGTGGTTCACTTGTTGATGCGAGGTAGTATTCGTTGGGGGGTAGACGCGAGGCATCGCGTCTCTACGGGGATTGGTTAAAAAATTAGGGTAGGGAATTTGTCACCCAATTATCAATCTCCCTTTTTTGCTGGCATTTTTCATTTCATATTCTTATATTTGAAGGTATAATCCATTGAATCCCGTCGGGGCATTTTAGGGTGCTCCACTAAATGAACGTCTCATGAAGTTTTTTACCACTGTGGTTGTGGTACTGTGCGCAGCAGTATCCGGCTTTACTCAGTGTGTGCAACCCCTTGTTACCTGTGATTCCACAGCAACAGACACCATTGAATTTGAAAGCCCCAATAGCCAGTTTTTCTGGAACAACGTGCTCTGGGGAGGTCCGGACAACCCCGACCTCTACGAAAAAAATGTCGACCTCAACTTCAGGTTTATTGATACCTGTGGGCTTGGCTCTATTACCTTTAACTTACTGTTGGACCTGGACGGCGATGGCATCCGGGAAACCCTGCTCAATCCGGACAACATTCTGGCAGATGGTCAAATCCGGTTTGACAATTTCCTTCCTGGTGGATTGGACACAATCCTAAAATATCATTCCGATCCAAGCGACCCCACCGGCTTGCGAACCTTTCTTTTACATACAGAGAGTTCCGGAGATACGGTTACTGCCACCATTTTTTCTCCTCCATCCGACTTACTCAGTGTTCAGTATCCACCCAAACTCCCAAAAGGTAGGCACCTTTTGCAATGGATTTTGAGCGACGGCAATTCCGTAGACACCTGCTCTCGAGAAATTTGGGTACACGATTTTTTGCCTCCGGAAATCGAATGCTCAGCCCCGTTTACTACCCCACTCCCTCCAAACCGCTACGTAGCGTTTGCCTTCGATCAACTCACCGAATCCCTTAAAGACTATGGCACCCCGCTCAACCTCCTAGAAACTTCCATGCGTGTTGCCGGAACGGGAAGTGGGTTCCCGTTGGATGGTCAAGGGCAACCCATCGATTCGCTGCGTTTTAATTGTTCAAACCTGGGCAGTTACACCATCGAACTGTGGAGCCAGGATCTGGATGGGAATACAGGGTATTGCACCATGGAATTGACCGTGAATGATGACTTTCAGTTTTGCGTCGATCCCAATACATCCATTTGTGTTATTGAGCCCTGTTTTTTTACGCCCGTCCCCGAAATTTCTATTTTTGTGGAGGGTGAAGATTCATTGAGTCTGCCTCAATTCCTTGGTAGCACTCAACAAGATGGATGCATCCCGCTTCCTTCTAACCTCCCACCCTATCAGGATTACAGCATTTTCCCATACAAGGATGAAAATTACCTGCAAGGAGTTTCTACCTACGACTTGGTTCTAATGTCAAAACACATTTTGGGTTTGGAACCGTTTGATTTTCCGCAGAAACACATTGCTGCTGATGTAAACAACTCCCATTCGGTCACTACCTTCGATATTGTGGAGACCCGCAAACTGCTCCTCGGCATTTACACCGAATTCCCCCATGTAACTTCCTGGCGTTTTGTGCGTTCGGATTATGCTTTTTCCGATCCCGACAACCCACTTTCCGACCCATTCCCGGAATCCGTCTTGCTTTCCGATGTCCAGGATGGAATTCACTCTGCAGAGTTTTACGCCGTGAAAATGGGCGACGTGAACTGCTCTGCATTTTCCAACAACCTCAATATTAACCACGACCGTCAGAAATATTCCCTGTATATCCCCAATATCCAGATGAAACCAAACGAATGGTATGAGATTCCTGTTTTTGCCGAAGGCGACCTACTTTCCCTGCAAGCAGAGTTCACCTTAGCACCCGAACTAGCTGCATACATTGAAATCCATCCGGGCAGCTACCCTGGTATGAGTGAAGATGTATTTGCACAAAAAGAGAGCGAAAACTTGCGGATGAGTTGGTTCCACCACGAGCCGGTTCGTTTTTCTGAAAAAGCCCCTCTTTTCACCTTACTGGTACAATCCAAAACAACCGGAGATCTGAGCCATTTTATCCGGTTAAATCCAACAAGTTTGCAGGCAGAAGCATACAATGGTTTGGGCGAAAAATCCGATTTGCAATTGCTATTCCGGGAAGGGGTACAAAACGGGATGGAGTGCTTCGCTCCCTACCCAAACCCCGGCTTGGGAGCGGCTTTTTTCCCGGTAAAGGCACATGACCAAAAAGCCTGTACCATTTCTTTGTACGATGCACGCGGGCAGTTGATTTTTAATCAAAAAAGTACACTCACTCCGGGACTGAATCAACTTAAAATTCCTGCCGAGACATTCTCCGCAGGAGGTGTGTATCTTTGGAAAATAGAATGTTCCGAATCCAATTTTTCAGGCAAACTGATCCGTTAGTTAAACCACCTAAACACGAAAAACCATGCGATTTATTTTTACGTTTTTATTGCTCTTTTCTCTTCATTTTGCAGAGGCACAATGCAACTATCAAATCCTGAATTGCCCTGTGGGCCTGGATACCTTGTGCGACGAATCGCACAACACCCCATTGTTCTGGAATCATGCTTTACTTTGGGATGAGCTCCACCAACAACATGACCTCGCCGAACGGTCAACGGAACTCACTTTTGAATACATTGATAGCTGCGGAGCATCAAATTTCACATACGAACTGCTGCTGGACCTGAACAACGATGGCGTTCAGGAAACCATCCTGAGACCGGACATCCTCCTGTCCGAGGGCCGCATGTTGGCCAATAATGGGAATGGAAATCCGGGCGATACGATTGAGTATGACCATCGCCCGGTGCCGCCCGGCTCAAAATATGGGTTTGCCCTGGAGCAGCTGGTTCAAGGTGACACCATCTTGTCGGTGCTGCGATGGAATACAGCCGATAACCCGGATGACTTTGTAGAAGCACAACTCCCTTTGGGCAATCACCTAATTTACTGGATTATTACCAACGGAACCAATACCGACACCTGCTCCTATCCGGTATTGATTCGGGATTGCAAGCCACCAACTGTAGTATGCGAAAGCGGCCTTTCTCTAAACCTGCTTCCAAATGGCACAGCCAGCGTGGGTGCATTTGATGTGCTCATCTATACGGAAGACAATAACTGTCCAACCAGTCTGATACAAACCGCAATTAAACGAACGGATGGAAACTCCGAATTCCCACTTGACTCCATGGGAAACCCGGTTAGTTCGATTTCTTTCTCCTGTGATGATTTGGGTACCGTGCCTGTTCAATTGTGGGCAATGGATGCCTCTGGAAATGCGGGCTTTTGTGAAACAAACGTAATTATTCAGGATAACCAGTCCGTTTGCGACACCTCCCAATTTCATTATTGTGTACTCACCGCTTGTTCAAATGATGGAATTGAGGATGTGTCAATCAAAATTTATACGGGCAATACTCCTTGGTTTCCTCCATTCGGCAACCCTTCGGAATATACCGGATCAAATGGTTGTGTTGACAATTTTGATCTTGGCGCACTGCCATTTGGCTCAAACGCCACGATTGCACCATTGAAGGATGACAACCACCAGAATGGTGTATCCACGTACGACCTGGTACTTATATCCAAGCATATTTTGGGGATTGAAGTGCTCGACTCGCCCTATAAAATCATTGCAGCAGATATGAATAATTCCAGATCGGTAACCACTTTCGATATTGTGGAGGGTCGAAAATTGATTTTAGGAATCTACTATGAACTGCCAAACATCAGTTCCTGGCGGTTCGTGCACTCGGATTTTTCATTTTCCAATCCGTTAAACCCATTTTTGGATACGTTTCCCGAGTTTGTATTTATAACAGACTTCCAACAAATGCCTTTAAATCCGGAATTTCTGGGATTAAAAGTCGGTGATGTAAACTGCACCGCCATCGCCAACAGTCAGATACAGCACCCCGACGACCGCCAGAGCCTTAGTCTGTATAGCCCCAATGTCCAAATGAAATCGAATACACTGTACGAAGTCCCCGTTTTTGCCGAAGGCAGCTTATTGGGATTGCAAGCCGCCCTGCAAATTGACCCAGCCTTGGGAGAACTAGTGGAGGTGCTTCCGGGTTCATATCCCGGAATGAGCGCGGAGGTGTTTGCGCAGCGAGGTGGTGAAGAAGTGCGTGTGAGTTGGTTCCACCACGAGCCGGTTGTTTTGTCGGAAAAAGCCCCCTTGTTCACCTTGCGGATCAGGGCTAAATCTGATGCTTTGTTGGATCAGGCTCTTCAGATAAACCCATCCAATTTACGGGCTGAGGCCTACACAGACCGGGAGGAGCAGTTTGACTTGCAATTGCTTTTCCGGGAGGAAGCCCAAAATGGAATGGAATTCTTTGCACCCTACCCCAATCCCGGCTCGGGAGCAGCATTTTTTCCGGTAGCTACACAGGATGGAGGTCCCTGCACACTTTCAGTGTATGATACACGAGGGCAGTTGATTTTTAGTCAAAAAAATTCACTTGCTCCGGGACTGAATCAACTTGAAATTCCGGCTGAAGTTTTTGTCGGGAGTGGAGTTTTTATTTGGAAAATGGAATGTGTAGATTCCAGTTTTTCTGGTAAATTGATCCGTTAAAAACACGAAAAACCATGCGACTTATTTTTATTTTTTCATTGTTACTTGCCTGCCAAATTGCACAGGCACAATGCAGCTTTCAAATCCTGAATTGCCCTGCGGGCCAGGATACCTTGTGCGATGAATCCAACAACAATGTATTGTTTTGGAATAACGCCTTGCTGTGGGATGAAGTACACCAAACACACAATCTCGCGGATCGGGTAACAGACTTGAATTTTATTTTCACAGACAGCTGTGGAACATCTAATCTCACTTACGAATTGCTGTTAGACCTGAACAACGACGGTATACAGGAAACCCTTTTGAGACCGGACCTGCTGCTCTCTGAAGGCCGCATATTGATTGGAAATACCAATGGAAATCCGGGTGACACCATTCAATTCGACAACCGGCAGGTTCCGCCAGGAGCCAAATATGATTTTGCTCTTGAGCAGTCTACACTCGGGGATACAATCCAGGCTAAATTGGGTTGGAATACGGCCGATAATCCGGGAGATTACGCTGGGGTACAACTCCCGTTAGGACAGCACCTGATTCGATGGATCATTACCAATGGAGTTGATTCCGATACCTGCACTTATGAGTTCAAAATACAGGATTGTGAGCAACCTACTTTGGTGTGTGCCAACGATTTTAATATTAACCTCATTCTGACCGGAATGATCTCAATTTGGGACTCCGATATTTTGCAATCGAAAACAGACAATCTTTGTCCCGACAACCTGATTCAAACGGCCATAAAAAAAGCGGATGGCGGAATGGAGTTTCCACTAGACTCAATGGGGAACCCACAAAAAAACATCGTTTTCACCTGTGAAGATTTAGGACCCCAACCCGTTCAATTGTGGGCCATGGACGCTTCCGGAAACACCAGCTTTTGTGAATTGATTCTAACGGTCCAGGACTTTGTATTCAATTGCCCGGATACCACCATTTTGTACGTATGTGCACCCCACTTCTGCAATACAGATATGATGACCGAGGAGTTATATTATGAATTTGTTGTCATGAATCCGGCCTTCCCACCGGGAGGTATTATCCACGAAAACCCATGCACAGAGGGCATTCCATTGAGTACAATTCCGGTAGGCTCTAATCCCGAAGTCCGATTAATAAAAGACGACAACCACCTGAACGGTGTTTCAACTTATGATCTGGTGCTAATTTCGCGGCACATCCTGGGTATTGAGTCCCTGGATTCACCCTACAAGATTATCGCAGCTGATGCCAACGGGTCACAATCTGTTACCACCTTTGATATTCTAGAGTTGCGTAAACTTATTTTGGGGATTTACAGCGAACTTCCGAATAATACTTCCTGGCGTTTTATTCCTGAAGCCTACAGTTTTCCAAACCCGTTTAACCCATTTATGGATACCTTTCCTGAAACAGCTTTTATTCAGGATTTGCTAATTGATCCAGACCCATCTCAGTTTCTGAGCATCAAAGTTGGCGATGTAAACTGTAGCGCCATTGCAAACAGCCTGGTACCGGTTTCTGACGACCGCCAGAGCCTTAGTCTCTATAGCCACAATGTCCAAACGAAACCGAATACATTGTACGAAGTCCCCGTTTTTGCCGAAGGCAGCTTATTGGGATTGCAAGCCGCCCTGCAAATTGACCCTACCTTGGGCGAACTGGTGGAGGTGCTACCCGGCGCCTATCCTGGAATGAGCGCGGAGGTGTTTGCGCAGCGCGGTGGTGAAGAAGTGCGTATGAGTTGGTTCCACCACGAGCCGGTTGTTTTGTCGGAAAAAGCCCCCTTGTTTACATTACGGATCCGGGCTAAATCCGACGCTTCGTTGGATCAGGTTCTTCAGATAAACCCATCCGATTTACGGGCTGAGGCCTACACAGACCGGGAGGAGCAGTTTGACTTGCAATTGCTTTTCCAGGAGGATGCCCAAAATGGAATGGAGTTCTTCGCCCCTTACCCCAACCCGGGAGTTGGATCTGCATTTTTTCCGGTAGAAACACAGGATGGAGGTCCCTGCACCCTTTCAGTGTATGATGCACGCGGGCAGTTGGTTTTTAGTCAAAAAAATTCACTTGCTCCGGGACTGAATCAACTTGAAATTCCCGCTGAAGTGTTTGCCGGGAGTGGAGTTTTTATTTGGAAAATGGAATGTGGCGAGGTACCCAAATCAGGAAAATTCATTCGTTATTAAACCCATAAAATTTTAAAAAACCATGCGTCTACTCAACACTGTTTTATTCATTTTTGCAGTCAATACACTGCTTGCTCAAAGTGCACAACAAAGCAACGATAACCCTCCTCCCCCGGACCCAAGTATTCATGTTTGTTCAATGGATTGGTGTGGAAATTCTGGGATTGAAGAAGTTTATTTTGAAATTCGTGCCATGGATCCTCCGTCGCCCCAATTTGCATACTTCATTACAAGTGGGTGCACAGAAGGCATTTTAGTCACTGACCTGCCAACCAGTTCCGGCATTTCAGTACAGGTACATAAAGATGATAACCACCTAAATGGAGTATCAACCTATGATTTGGTTTTAATTTCACGACATATCCTGGGAACAGAATTGCTAGACTCCCCTTATAAACTAATCGCGGCAGATGCAAATAAATCCAACACCCTGACTTCGTATGATTTGTTGGAAATCCGCAAACTCATTTTGGGAATCTATAGTGAACTTCCCAACAATACTTCTTGGCGATTTATTCCCGAATCATATGAATTTCCCAACCCTTTCAATCCATTTGCAGAGCAATTTCCAGAATCGATGACCGAATCTGAGTTGGTTCAAAATCAAGGTCCTACCCAATTTTTGGGTATCAAAGTCGGCGATGTAAACTGTAGCGCCATTGCAAACAGCCTGGTACCGGTTTCTGACGACCGCCAAAACCTCAGTCTGTATAGCCTCAATGTCCAAATGAAATCGAATACAGTGTACGAAGTCCCCGTTTTTGCCGAAGGCAGCTTATTGGGATTGCAAGCCGCCCTGCAAATTGACCCAGCCTTGGGAGAACTAGTTGAGGTGCTTCCCGGCGTCTATCCCGGAATGAGCGCGGAGGTGTTTGCACAGCGAGGTGGTGAAGGGGTGCGTTTGAGTTGGTTCCACCACGAGCCGGTTGTTTTGTCGGAAAAAGCCCCCTTGTTCACCTTGCGGATCCGGGCTAAATCTGATGCTTCGTTGGATCAGGTTATTCAGATAAACCCATCCAATTTACGGGCTGAGGCCTACACAGACCGGGAGGAGCAGTTTGACTTGCAATTGCTTTTCCGGGAGGAAACCCAAAATGGACTGGAGCTCTTTGCGCCCTACCCCAATCCCGGCTCGGGAGCAGCATTTTTTCCGGTAGCTACACAAGATGGAGGTCCCTGCATCCTTTCAGTGTATGATACACGCGGGCAGTTGGTTTTTAGTCAAAAAAGTTCGCTTGCTCCGGGGATGAATCAACTTGAAATTCCGGCAGAGGTATTTGTCGGGAGCGGGGTTTTTATTTGGAAAATGGAATGTGGTGGGGCAAACTATTCAGGAAAACTTATTCGGTAAGCAGGTCATTGCCTGAGGGCAATAGAAACGGATTCAGGAGTTGAATGTCTTTAACATCGTGCCTGGATCCGTTTTTTTATTTTTAAAAATAGAGCAGGCGGAGACTTTCTCCTTTTGTCAAAAGACACCCTCAGAGTCGGTACAGGCTTTTGTTTATTTCAAAAATAATTTACAGTAAAGAAAGTTTTGTCTGAGTAAAATATTTTATCACCAAAACAAAAATCAGATTTCATCGGCGTCATAGGTTTTGCATGGGATTGACTAATATTGCCTGGTAAACGAAGCAAGTAATGAGCAAAAAGCGAAAACAAGCGGCAACGCACAAATCAACACCAAACGCGGTTGCAGCAGGGATCAGTCCGCAAAATCTGGGTATTTTCCTGGGACTGCTGGCCTTTGTGCTGTACGCAAACACCCTTGGACATGGCTATGTGCTGGACGACGACCTGGCCCTTTCGCTCCACGAAAATGTGCGACAAGGCCTATCGGGCATTGGTGCTATTTTTATGGAGCCCTACCGGGCCAATTGTTTTGGTGGCTGCCTGTACCGCCCGCTCACGCTTTCGACCTTTGCGCTGGAATGGACCCTTGCCCCCAACAGTCCGGGCGTAGGCCATTTTTTCAATGTGCTGTGGTTTTCCGGTACCGTCCTGTTGCTGTTTCACACCAGTCGGCGCTTGCTCACGGGGTTTCCGCTTGCAGTGCCCGTTGCATTGAGCCTGCTTTTTGCCTGCCACCCCATCCATACCGAAGTAGTCGCCAACATCAAAAGCCGGGATGAAATCCTGAGCGCTTTTTTTGTCCTGTTGAGTTTGTATGTATTTGCTAAAAAAGACGGGCGTTTCAGCGTGGGTGCCGGCTTTGCTTTTTTGGCTGCCTTGCTTTCCAAAGAAGGGGCGATTACGGCACTGGTTGTGTTTCCATTGGCTGGCTGGACCTTCTTTAAACAACCCATTGCCACCAGCCTGAAAAACAGCGCTGGCTTCCTGGTCCCGGCCCTGCTTTTCTTTCTGCTGCGCGGGGCGGCCATTAGCGGACTAACCGAGCCAGCAACCAGCATCGTCGACAATCCCATCGTTGGGGCGAGCGGCTTTGCAGAACGATTTGGAACAGCGTTTTCTGTTTTGTTTGAATATTTTCGTTTGCTGCTCTGGCCCTTTGAGTTGGTGAGCGATTATACCTACAACACATTTCCACTCAGAACTCTCTCCCACCCTACCGCCTTGATGGGACTTTTGCTCAGTGCGGGTGTGGGTATTTGGTCGCTTTGGAAAATCAAGGACCGCAATCCAATAGCCTTTAGCGGACTGGCTTTTCTGGCCAGCCTGAGCCTGTACAGTCAACTGCTGCTGGTAATCGGTACCCTCCTGGGAGAACGCCTGTTGTTCACGCCTTCCATCTGGTTTGTTTTTGGATTGGTCTTGCTTTTAGCCTCACTTTTCAAACTCGGCAGTTCCGAGCAGGAAACGCATTTCCAGTGGAGTGCCCAAACACCCACTGCCCGCAAGCTGCTGTATGCATTTGGAGCCATTTCCATTGTGTTAGCATTTTTAACCATTCAGCGCAACAAGGACTGGAAAGACAACCTTAGTTTGTTTCGGGCCGACGTGGCAAAATCGCCAAACAGCGTCCGACTGAACGATGGCTATGCCGAACAACTCTACCGTCAATTACAACAACCAAATCTGAAATTAACTGCGTTGGAAATCCAGGCTATTCTGGATACATCTGAAGTGCACTCACAAAAAAGTCTTGAAATCAAGCCCGGTGTCTCGGCGTACAACAACCTCGGAAACCTGGCGAATTACCGTCGGCAATACGCTCAGGCCGTTGACTATTATAAAAAAGCCCTGGAGGTTGTGCCCAACTATTCCTATGCAAAAATCAACCTGGCAAACAGCCTGCAAGCCTGGGCAATGGAAGAAGGTGAAAAGAAAAACAACCCGGACAGAGCCCGTGAACTCCTGCACGAATCGCTGGAATATCAGCCAGATAATGCCAATGCCTACCACCTCATCGGAATCTCATACGGAGTGCAGGGAAAGCACCTGGAAGCCATTGAAATGTTTGAAAAAGCCTATGCACTTGATCCCGGAAATGCCAACATCAAACGCGATCTCGTGACGGCCTACACGGCAAGCGGTCTGATAGAAAAAGCCCGGGCCATTGATATTAAATAAAGAAACTACGCTATAAAACAACAACAAGTTATGTTACAAGAAAGTCTGCTCCAGTTCCTGTATGAGCTGTCCCAAAACAATAACAGGGACTGGTTTGAAAAGAATAAACCCAGGTATCAAAAAGAAGTAAAAAAGCCCTTTGAAGCCTTTGTGGATGCTGTAATTGATGAGCTCAAAACCTTTGAGCCGGATTTTAATATCCAGGCAAAAGATTGCGTTTTCAGGATTCACCGGGACACCCGATTTTCCAAGGATAAAACCCCATACAAAACCCATTTAGCGGCGGTATTTACCCAGGGAGGTCGCAAGACGATGCACCAGCCTGGCTACTACCTGCATCTGGAGTTTGGCTCCCTGCAATTGGGTGGCGGCGCCTATTTTATGGAAAAGGATGCACTCGAAAAAGCCCGCACCCGGATCATGGCCGACCCGAAAGCCTTTCACGCAATTTTGGAGGATTCAGAATTCAAGAAGCGCTTCGGAGAATTAAAAGGGGAACAAAACAAAATCGTTCCCAAGCCCTTCAAGGAAGCCGCAAAAGAAGAACCCCTGCTCCTGTACAAGCAGTTTTATTTTATGAATGAATTGGATCCCCAGCTCGTTCTAAAACCCGACGCTCCTAGCCTGATCGGACAGTACTACCGGGCGGCACTTCCCTTCAATCGCTTTTTTCGGGAGGCGATTGGTGGGTAGGTAGGTTTGAAACTCAGACCATTTTTATCGAAGAAAATATTATTACTCCTTGAAGAGAAATTATATTCTTTGTTTTGTTTACCTGATGACCGTCTCCAGTCTTTCTGCTCAAGATGGAGGAGGGTTTCACGATACATATCAGTTGAGTGATGGGTTTGGTATTGCTTTTAGAGATATTTCAATGTTGGGGGAAGACACCTTATTAGTTCTTGGACATGGTTATTATGAGCCTTATTTCCCAGATCATATTGTGTTTGTACTTGTTTTGGATACTTTAGGGAGTGTTTTGGACGCAAAAATTATTCGTATTCCAGAAGAGACACTACTTAGTGAAGCTCTAATAAGAAGAAATTCAAATGGTCAGTATCTAATTGCAATTTCCAATTTTTTTAACGGAATAATTGCTGAATTGAATACAGACTTGACGCTTAACCTTTTTGATAATTATTACGGAGTAAATGGGAGCAACGTCCTATACCCTAAGTCTATCTTGGAGTTACCTGACAGTACAATTGTTCTAGCAGGGTATTATCAAAAACAGAATTCATTTAGTTATAATTTTATAAAATTCATTACTCCATTAGGTATCCAGTCCTTTGGGAAAAGTTATGGAATTGATGGTCAAAACCATCTACTATCAAGTATTTCTCAAAACGGTGATTCTTCACTTGTAATTGGCGCAAGTTACTATGATGGATTCTTTCCCAATGAAATAGGCTGGACCAAGAGCCATATTTATGAAATTGACTTTGCAGGCAATATTAATTGGGAATGGGAAAGCGAGGTTAATGCAGAGAATGGTGTCGCTGGTTTGCAAAAAACAAGTGATAATGAATGGATTTATTTAACAGGGACTATCGAAGAAGATTCCTCTAAAGTATATGTGTCTACCTTAAAAGCGGTAAAAAGGGATAGCCTTTTTAACCTTATTTGGGAAAAATCACTTAGCCCAAGACCAGGCAAATCAAATAGAGCGGGATGGCTCCAATCAAGCCCTGATGGAAATTGGATTGCTTCGGGTTGGTGCAAAATGGATACCTTAAGTGAAGAAGGTAATCCAATTTATTCAGGCTTTATTTATAAGTTTAGTTCAGAGGGTGATAGTATTTGGGCAGTTTATCTTAATCCAGAAGACTCCCTAAAAGGTGATATATATCCAGAAAAAATGGTGGTCTCCCCTTCAGGATCAGTTTATTGGGTGAATCGTTATAATCAATCAACTAACCCTGGGGGAACTTGGGGGTGGCTCGTAAAAGTTGATAAAGATGGCTGTGCGCAAACCTTATGCAACACAGCTGATTTAATAGAAGTTAGTCAAAAAGTATCCCCTCCTGAACTTGTTGTATTTCCAAATCCCGCTTACGATTACGTTGAAGTACAAACTGAGTATCCTGGAAAATTGGAATTGTTTTCAATGGAGGGAAAACTTCAATACACAGAGCGCATATCAGCCGGGAATACCCGAGTTGGCTTAAATTCTATGCCGACAGGTGTATGCACAGTAAGATTCGTGAGAACTAATGGAGTTATAGATTATAAACACATAATTATCAATCGAAGATAAAACCCACTTACTCCTGCCTTAATCTTCCCCAGCCAATAGTTCACATTGCGATATATTTGCCCATATCTTGAATTGCTAAGGATTCACAAAAAAGTAGTCATCAAAAGAAGTTATTCCATTCGCACTAACTGTCCACTACTAATCCAATTCTCTCCTGAATAGATACTAAAAAAATAATTGCCATTGGGTAAATTTGGCATTGGGACAATTTGGTCTTTAAGTGAAGGATTCAAGTTTGATGAAAATACTTGTAGGCCTTGTGAATCAAAAAATTGTATGGAAAGATCATTGTGAAGTCCCCAATCGGCCGTAATTTGAATATGCCTTGTAAATGGATTTGGATATAATAAAACAGGAAGCAGTGAAACAGGTATTTCCGAAGTATTTGTGACCCCGTCTTTATCAACCTTGATTGCAATGTCATGTACTTCCTGACTTGAATCATAATAATATTTTGATCCATACATAAGCACCCCGCCATCCGAAGTTGGGGTAAGACCAAACATGTTATAGATTTCGTCTCCACCGTAGTATTTTACCCAAAGAGGTTCAAAAGTTTCCTTATCAATTTTTGCCAATGTAAACCAGGATGGTTCAGGGCCATAAAGCCAATATCCTTGTTGGCTATTGGAATTCCCCCCGATATAAATATTTCCATCTGAGGAGTGTACTGCGGCAACATTAAAAGCAGGAACATCCAATGTATCTCCCTCCATTCCCACTTGTAGGAGTGAAATTTCTTCAAGGCTATTTGAAACTAATCCAACTCCAATGTTATCCGTTTCTTCATAGGGAGGGAAAAAAATGTTGTTGTGCCTTTTCCCAACAAGAATAAATGAGGAGTCTGTGGCTTGCAATAGACTTCCTTCTTGTACTAATTGGAAAGGGGTAATTAACGTATCGATTGAATTAAACTCAGAGTCAAAAACGTAAAACTTTCTGTTAAACCCCATACACCAATACTGGCTACTTTCTACGTCAAACAGGAAATTAGTGATTAAATCATTGACGATATTTAGTTTAAGGTCAACAATGTCTCCATTATATGTGACTTTCGCCACATGCCCCGAAAAGAGCGGGCCAAAAATATCGCCATCAGTAGTCGTAATTGATACAGTCAAAAAGGAATCCTGATCCAGAATATAGGCTCCGGACTGTTCCAGGTAGTCCATTGGAACGGAATTTACATCGTTTATCGTTAAATCACTGTTTAATAGGATTGTAGTAAAAAAACCGGAAGAGTCTGTACTGGAGGTTCCTATTAGCAAAATTCCTTGAGGGCTATCGTAAACTGTATTTATCAGTAACCGCGTTTTCTCACTTACAACATGCTGCTGAAGTATTTCCCCTGACTGATCAATTCTAGTAATCCCGCATTGTACTGAGTCACCTAAATATCTGCGTGACACAAGCAAATAGGAACCATCCTCTAATTGTGTGCCTGATGGAATGTACTGTGGTAACCCTTCTACATTATTTTCGTAAAGAAAAGCCTCTGTTTGTCCAACTACAGGGCAAACAGTGAGTAGAAAAAACAGTCTAATTATTAACGTAAGTGGTTTCATAGGGATGCTGGATTGCATGAGTTTTTACTCGGGGAGCCGCAAAAATAGATATCCCCAGCTCGTTCTAAAACCCGACGCTTCCAGCCTGATCGGACAGTACTACCGGGCGGCACTTCCATTCAATCGCTTTTTTCGGGAGGCGATTGGTGGGTAGGCTGGCTTGAAACGCTTTATTTCTCTTTCCCCCAATCTCGCACTTTATCCAATACCGGGTCGTTGCCCTGGATGAAGTCAGAAAACCGGATGTCTACTTCCACATCCGGAAGGAAGGCATTGGGGCTAAAAGAGGAAGGGAGTGGCCGGTTTACCGGGTAATACACTTGAATTTTGGTATTTGGAAGCACCAGGAAATTGTTGCTACCATCGTGGTTGGGATATTCCGAACTCGGAGTGCCCAGGATCGTAGCCCGCGTCTTTCTGCGAAAGGCATCCGCTATTTGAATGGGGGCTGCGGCTGAATATTGGTTGATGGCAACAAAGAGTCGGTCGCCGGCATGTTTTTTCACGATGTTGGATAAACGGTTCGCCAATTCAATACCATCTGTGGGATTTCCACCAGGATTGAACCTTAGATCAAAAAAGAATTTGGAGCCCGGATAAGACTCT
>JAWKLR010000070.1:0-3674 GCA_041392625.1 Saprospiraceae bacterium
ACAGATTCTTATGAGTCCAACCGAATCCACACTAACTGGACCCCGACACCATCCCTACATACCGAAGGCGACCCACTACAGACAGGGTCAGCACAGGCTACGGTAGGGCGCAGCGCAGCGAATAAAGTGGCAAACCCGGGGCAGGGAACCACGTCTTTAACTCAGGATATTGCTGCTATAAAAGGGGCAATAGGACGACTGGCCCAAAGTCCTATTCATACAATTGACGGACCACACACTGCGGGCGACGCAAAGTTTTTTGCTGCTGTAGGTCACCACGTGAACGGAATGGCACGCATTGGCGACAATTGGATTACCAATTACCCCAATGAGGGCCGGGAAGTGGGGCGTCTGCTTGTTTGGAATGAAAATACCTTTGATTATCAAGACCCACACACATTTAGTTTAAAACTCGGAATGAAGAAGGATGATGTATATCCTTCCGGTATGGACGGATCGAATCGCTTTCTCGCCGTTGCTTATGCCAGTGATGTGATTAAATTCTTTGAGTTCAACGGAACGAATATCGTGGAAAAAGAAGCCCTGGAGATTGGTGATGAAGTTGGTCGCGAGGACGTTGGGCTCGCGTACCATCCGGGGGAATATCAGTACTATTTGATTACCAATCGTGAACTTTACCGACGAGTAGGTATGGACTGGTCAAAATGGGAACGCAAACTGAATATTGGTGTTGACAGGGGCGCAGAGGAAAGCACGGCCCTGGTGCATGTAAAAGGTGACCTGTTTGTTTATTTTGCCTTTGGAACCGCCGATGACCCAATCTACGGGTTTTACTACAGCATTCTTGAAATCAAAAATGGTACCTGCATTAAACACGATTCAGGCAAACTCACGTTAACCAACAAGGGCAGTGCCATGGGTGCCCCCAGTTTTAGATGGGCAGGAACGGTCACCTTCGACCAAAACGTGTTCCGAATGTATGCTGCGCCCAAACGCCTTGATTCTTCCGGAAATTTCCACATGTGGACAGCGGAGTTAAATCAAGCACAACCCGCAACTGAAAACTACGATATCCGAATCAATACAGCCGATGTGAAAACGGCAGGAACCAACTCCAGCATTTACATCACAATCAATGGAAAGCGAGGTTCTACCGATGAACAAGTAACCAATCGCCTGATTAGCGGCGACGCTTTTGAACAGGGATCATCGGATTTCTTTACCCTGAGGAATGTCAGAAATGTTGGCGACATTGAGTCCGTAACCCTGCGCAGCGACAATTACGAGGCTTCAGCGGACTGGCTGCCTCAAGCCATGGAAATTAGCCCACATTCCAATAGAAATGGCACGGCTGTATTCCAATGCAATAAATGGCTCAAAAATGGGTCACTCAAACAAACATTCAATTCCCCCGCCATCAAATACATCGTTCAGATCAAAACCAGTGATGTCGGCGATGCCGGCACCGACGCCAATGTCTATTTGAGAATTCAGGGCAACAAAGGGCAAACAGATGAAATTCGCTTAAATGGTTTGATTTCAGGAAATGCCTTTGAGCGACTCAGAACCGACCAGGTTGAGTTTTTTGCGACAGACGTAGGCGCCATTTCGAACATAACGATTCGGCACGACAACTCCCACACAAACCCTGGCTGGCATTTGGCCAATGTAAAAGTGTATAAAGGTTCAACGGGCACAACCCCCATCTTTTTTGATGCCAATCGCTGGCTTGAATCCCCAAATCTATCGGCAACCTTGTCGCCAGGCCCGGTAAAAATCGATGTGGAAGTGACCGTCCGGACCTCCAACATCGGCGATGCCGGCACCGACGCCAATGTGTATGTGACTGTATTTGGAACCAAAGGAAGTACCGGAGAACACCGCCTGAACGGCTTGATCAGCGGAAATGCCTTTGAGCGAGGTTCTGTTGACCGCGTGATCCTGAGAAACGTCAACGATATTGGCACCCCCACACGAGTTGTTATCCGACACGACAACTCAGGGTCGTGGGCCGGATGGCATTTGCAATCGGTAGAAGCCCGCGCCAACAACTCCGCACGAACCTTCAATTGCAATTGCTGGGTAGAAAGCGGGGCTTTGTCAAAAACACTGAATTAAGCTGGCCTTTAGTCATTTCCCTTCCCGCCGCATTTGGGCCACAACTCCGATATGCGGCGGAAGGGAACCCTTTGTTGCTACTATCGGTGGAGCAAGCAGTATTACGCCATCGATCAATAACATTCCTCCTCAATCTTTCCCATACCCAAAGGGCTCAAACCGCGCGCTATCCCGCACAAACTCAGTTTTTCCTGCGTCTGCAAATCGTGTGCAAGGATTTGCAAGATGAGTGCAAGTGCTCAAACACCGCTGTGCTGACCTTTGTGGCATTATAAAACTAATGAAATCAAAAAAATGAAAAATTTCTCTTGCATTATGCTATTCATGCTCTTGGGTCTGTTGCAAACGGAAGCCCAGGAGTTTAAGCAAATCCAGAATCGCTGGAAACCAAACCAATACCTGCACAATGAAGGTGGTGCTTTACAGGTGGGGCCGCTGGGTGCTCCGGGCTGGCACAGTGCCCATTGGGAGTTTATCCCTGTGGCAGGAACAAAATTTGTCCAAATTAAAAATCGGTTCGGCAACAATTATTACCTGCACAATGAGTACGGAAAAATTCAGGTTGGCCCCTTAGGAAATGCCGATTGGTGGAGTGCGCAATGGGAATTGGTAGCGGTGCCGGGAACGGAGTATGTGCAAATCCGAAACCGGTTTCGGCCCAACCAATTTGTACACAACCAGAATGGCCAGATAGAGGTGGGGCCGGTGGGTGCACCCGGTTGGTATAGCGCGCAGTGGAAACTGATACAGGTTTCTGGACAGGCAAAGCCTGGTAGCCCAGCGAAAACAACAGAATCTGCGACTGGAGCACCGCCAGAAAAAACATTTAGCTACCAATTGAGTATTAAAACTGGATCAAGTTGTGAAGGAAGTAGTTATCTGGGAGAGGAAACCGCTGGAACAGACTCCGAGGTGAGTATCCGTTTGATTGGTACAAAAGCCAGTTCCGACATGCTTAACTTGAATTCAAAACTTAAAGGCGATGCATTTGAAGCAAAACAAACGGATCGGGTTAGTTTCCAGGATCGCGATTTGGGGGATATCGTTCAAATCGAAATAAAGAAAGATGGCCAGGGCACTGGTCCGGATTGGTTTGTTGATAAAATCGACGTCCAGAAGACCGATAATAGTACGCAGCAAAAAAGTAATTATACGTTTTACCTAAATCAATGGGTAAAAACAACTAATTCTACGGTATTTAATCCCGGTTCTCCTCCCATCAAATACATCGTTGAGATCAATACCAGTAATGTAACTGATGCCGGAACCGACGCCAATGTCTATTTGAAGATTCGGGGCAACAAAGGGGAAACGGATGAAATTCGCTTAAACAGCTTGATCAGCGGAGATGCGTTTGAGCGATTCAAAACAGATAAGGTTGAGCTTTTAGCGACAGACGTAGGTACCATTTCGAGCATAACAATTCGGCACGATAACTCCCACACAAACCCTGGCTGGCATTTGGCCAATGTAAAAGTGTATAAAGGTAGCCGGTATGGCACAACCCCCATCTTTTTTGATGCCAATCGCTGGCTTGAATCCCCAAATCTATCGGCAACCTTGTCGCCAGGCCCGGAAAAAATCGATATGAAAGT
>JAWKLR010000071.1:0-3269 GCA_041392625.1 Saprospiraceae bacterium
AGCACAAAGGTGCCGGGCTGATTTCATTTCTGCAAACGCCAAAATCTAATGTTATGAGACTCCGCCTTCCTAAAGTCTCACAAAATGAGACTTCCAATTAAAAAACTAGTTACCTTTGGTTTTAAATGAGAAACCTATTCATCCCCTAAGCCTTTATGTCTCATGCAGCGAGGATTTTTTTTATACCTGATTGAAAAAATTTCTGAAAAAATTCCACCCAAAAAATCCTTGGCCAACGAATTGATGGGGATTTTGCAGGTAAATCGGAGTACGGTTTATAAAAAAATCCGTGGCGATACCGCCTTTACCATGGAGGAGGTGCTGACACTTGCCCAAACCTATGAGATCAGCATCGACAACTGGCTGTTCCAGGATTCCTCCAAATTGCTGATTGAATACTCCTTTGATCTGCAATCGCACAATAAACCCACCGACTACCTCAAGAATCTGCAGAGTGGCTTGGAATACATCCAATCGCTTGGCCGGACAGAAATCTGGTACACGGCTTTTGAATGGCCGGTATTCTGGTATATGTTTTTTCCGGAATTGTTGGTTTTTAAAATGTTCGCCTGGTCAAAAGGCAATTGGAAACAGGAACACGTTTTTGATTCCAGTTTTGAGCCGCAGCGTATCCTGGAAGAATACCCTGAAATTGAAAAATACAGGATAAAACTCCTCAACTTGTACCTGCACCTGGGCGCCACCGAAATTTGGCCAAACAACCTGCCCGACCAGTTTATTTCTCAAATCAAAATCGCACTGGATTCAGGCTATATCAAACAAAGCATAGCTACCGGCCTGATTGATCAAATCCAGGAAGTGCTGAAACTGCAGTATGAAATGTTGACCTTGGGTGTAAAGTTCCACCCGGAGACCCGAAACAGAGGAGCCAATTTCGATGTCTACCTCAATGAAATGACCATCTCTAACGACCTCGTACTTGTCAGAAATGCCAAACACACCATCGCCTGGGTTTCTATCGACAACCCGCATTATGCTAAAACCGACAACCCTCTGATGGTGGACCACTTGTATAGTTACGTGGAAGGCCTAAAGGAAGTATCCACCAAGATCAGCCGGGAATCAGAACAACGCAGACGAAAACTGTACGATCAGATGGATCGAAAACTCAGCGATTTGCGGGCAAGCATTTAATGAAAGATGCGGGGTTTACAAGAGTTCTTGGTATAGACCCAAGAGCAATTCAGCCGATTGTCTGGTAGTAAACCGTGTGCGCATTTCCAATTGTGCAGCCTTGGAAAAGGTCTTGTAAACAGCATGCGGCATGTGGTAAAACTCCTGGATTCCCTGTGCCAATGCAAGCACATCGCGTTCAGGCACGAGGAGTCCGTTTTTTTGATTGCTTACAACAAAGGGAATATCGCAATGCCGGGTAGCTAATACCGGAATTCCTAACGCAAGTGCATGCTGGATGATGGTCGGGGCTCCGCCCTCACAATCCCGATCCCGCGCATATACGCTTGGATGGATAAACACATCAAAATCGGATAAAAAGGCATCGAGCGTGTCATAGGGCACAAAGTCCTGAAAGTAAACCTTGGATGCTACCCCAAGTTCGTGTGCGAGTTTTTGAAGTTCTACTCGCCTGTGGGTTCCATCGCCTGCAAGGGTCAACTGGATATTTGGACTAAGCTGTACGGCCTGTGCGAAAGCGCGCAAGCTGTATTCCTGGCCTTTTTTTTCAACAAATGAAGCCACCTGAACCAACTTTAAACTGCCCGTTTCTTTTTCCTTTAAAAACAAGCGATCGGGCTTCGCCTCAATGCCAAGCGGCAACACCCGAATCTTAGTTTTATCACAGCCCATTTTTTCAAGTACCGAAGCACCAAATGGGCCTTCTGCCAACACGTGAGCAGCCTGATGAAAAACCATGGAATACCGCTTTCGCCAAAGCGGATTACGGGCAGGAAGCGCTTCGTAATCTGTCCCGTAAAACGATACCAACAATGGGATGTTGTGTTTTTTAACAAACGGCAAAAACCGCCAGGCAGTTGGACCGAAATGGGCATGCAACACGGCCGGATTTACATCCAGATTTTGATGCTTTAGCCAGGAATCCAAACGCGCATAAGCCAATTGATGCCTGATTCGATCGGACAGTTTATTTCCAAACTGTGTCCTTGCCAGAACCGGCCAGGGGTCAGCAGACTGATATCCAGGCCAAGCCAGTGCAGACAGTACCGTTTGGCGCACACCCAACCCATGTAAGCCGTTCAACAGCCGCCTGTTCCAAACTTCAGATGGGTTTCCGTAAAGACTAAAAGCCTGAAGAACGTGCATGTGCATTTATTTCTGACTATAAAAATCAACAATCGATTGGCAAATACGATCGATATCTGTAAGACGTAGTTGAAAATGCATGGGCAGTCGCAACATGGTTTGCGCAATCCTGGTTGTGTATTTATCCTCACCGGAAAAACGCCCCCAACTAGCTCCTGCTTTGCTTTGATGCAACGGTTCGTAATGGGATACAGCCTCAATTCCATGCATCCGAAGATGCATTTGAAGAGCAGTTCGCTCGGAGGAAGAACGACAAATGAGGTAAAACACGTGGCCGGTATGCTCCATTTCCGGCCCCGGATTGGGTAAACGGACACCAAGCGGTTCCAACTGGTTTTTCAGCATGTCCAAATAGTGTTTCCAAAGCAATTGCCGGTACGACAACACCGAATCTGCGCTTTCGAACTGACCCCACAAAAAGGCTGCTGAAAGTTCATTCAAAACAAAAGCGGAGCCCGGTTCCTGCCAGGTATAAGCCGGAATCTGTCCGGCAAGAAAGTTCGCTCGGTCGGTTCCTTTTTCCTTCAAAATCGCTGCGCGCTCCAGCAATCGTTCATCCCGGATCAGGAGTGCCCCACCCTCTCCACAATGCAGGTTTTTTGTTTCGTGGAAACTCAAAGCCCCTAGATGCCCAAAGCTGCCCAGCGACTTGCCAAAGCGGCTTGAACCAATGCCATGTGCGGCATCTTCGATTACCCAAATCCCATTTGATTCGGCAAGGTCCATTACCCGTTCCATGTTGCAGGAAAACCCGCCGTAGTGGACCGGAACAATTGCCTTGGTACGCAGCCCGATGGCTGCATCCAATTGGGCTTCATCGATACACAGGGTACTTGGGTTAATGTCTACAAATACCAGGCGAGCGCCGCGAAGCACGAATGCATTTGCTGTCGAAACGTAAGTAAACGAAGGTACAATAACCTCATCGCCGACCTGTATATCTATGAGTAAGGCAGCCATCTCCAAAG
>JAWKLR010000072.1:0-3180 GCA_041392625.1 Saprospiraceae bacterium
GCTCTGTTTAAATTGATGATGTGTTGATGCGCCCTTCGGGCTAGGATGATTTGTTGAAATTGTTTATTCGTTTAATCCGCCTCTGCGAGGCTCTGTTTATGCAGAAGTAGTAAGTTGTAAGTGATACGTTGACCTGTAACATGTCAAAAATATACTTATTACTTATCACTTACAACTTACTACTTCTGCATAAACAAATAAACAAGGGTAAGCGCAGCATCCCGATTAAACAAGGCCCGCAGGGCCGAATAAACATCAACAAATCAACCAAGCCCGAAGGGCGCATCAACAAATCATCCGAAAAAAAAATCCCGGACTCTGGAAGACCAGAATCCGGGATTTGTAGTTTTATCGATAAAATACGGTTTGGCTTAGTTGCCGCCCTGCATTTTAGATTTCTTCTTGCTGGTGTTAGGCTCAGGAGAAGTCATTTTTTCCTGCTTTTCAGCGGTGTTGGAGCCACCTTCCATTTTAGTCTGCTTATCGCTTTTGGTTGGAGGAGGTGTTGTTGGCACCGGATCAACTGCTGGTCCGCTGCTGCGGTTGGTTGATTTGCGGGTAACCACTGGCTTTTCTGCATTGGTTTGTGCTTCAGCGAACTGGCGTTCTGCTTCTTCCATTACACGTGCAGTGCAGGCTTCCTGAAGTTCTACGCGGTAGTCTTCCAGTTGAGTTTGAGCTTCCTGCTCGATTTCAGCCATTTGCTGCTCTTTGGTTTTACCGCCAAAAGCAGTAGTCAGCATAAATCCGAAAACGGCAACAGCGCCAAAAATCAAAAATTTCTTATTCATGATAAATGTGTTTTTTCAATTAATAATTAGAAATGGGTGGAGAATAAAAGCGGCTGTTGCTTATTCGCCTTCTTCAGACATCTTAGCCAACTCTTCTGCTACGCGAGCATCAAACTGCTCGTCACAGAGTGCGTTTTCTTCTGTTTCAATGGCTGGCTTGCCTTCTTCTACTTTGGCTGCGATTTCCGCGGCTACTTGTTCGTCGGTCAAAAGCGTTTCTCCGCAGGACGCCATACTCAAAGTAAAAGCAGCTCCCAAAAGGATTCCCATTACAGTTTTTTTCATGTTTACGTTATTTTGAATGGTTAATTAATGTGCACAAAATTAGTACTTAGGAATGACATTGTTTATTAAATTCGATTCAAATCAAGTTGCAGCCCCCCACAACCTGTTTTGAATTCCCGACCATAGGCCGCAATAAAAAAGTTCATTTTGTTTGTACTTTAACACTTGGAACATCGCCAAAACGATCTTTTTATCGGATAATTGTATTTGAAAACCAAAATCTCCAAATGGATGCCCATGTCCTTCAAAAATACACAATTTCTACATACTTTTTTATCCCTCTCCTTCCTCCTGCTGCCCCTGCTTGCATTTTCACAACAAGAAGAAGGTGAGCGCAGTACAGCAGAAATCCTGGAAAACTTTTTCCGCGACACAGAAGCCAGCAGCGAATCCGACGCACAATTTCTGTTAGAGCATCTGGACTACCTTCGGGAAAATCCGCTCGACCTCAACCGGGCTACCGAAGAGGACCTGCGGGCACTTGGCTTCCTGAATGCACTCCAGATTGAGCAAGTGCTGAACTACCGCAAAACCCTCGGCAATTTCCTTAATATCTATGAACTTCAGGCCGTTCCCGGCTTCGAACTGGCAGACATCCAGCGCCTGCGCTATTTCATCGCCGTCAACACAGGCACCGATACCCGCAGTCAATCCATCTGGAAAGGCCTGTACTCCGGTGAAAACGAACTTATCATGCGATGGGGTCGACAAATACCGAGTTTTTATCCCAGCAGTTCCGAGGGTGGCCCGGATATTGTTTCCATGCGGTACCGACATTCGTTCGACAACCGGGTTAGTTATGGCTTTACGGTCGACAACGATGCCGGTGAAGCATTTTTTTCCGGGAGCAATCCCAATTGGTTTGATTTCACCAGCGCACATTTCTTTGTAAAAGACGCAAACCAGGTCGTGAAGTCACTGGCCATCGGAGATTTTTCTGCAATCTTTGGTCAGGGGCTCCTGCTGCAAACCGGATTTGCCCCCGGCAAGTCGGCCGAAAGCATCCTGGTATCCCGTGGCGGACGCACCATCCGTGCCTACCGTTCTTTTGGCGAAGCCTATTTCTTACGCGGTGCAGCGGCAACCCTGGGCATTGGAAAAAACCTGGAGGCTACCCTACTCTACTCCAACCGAAACCGGGATGCCAACATCGTATTTCCAAGCGACACCACCGATATGGAAGACCCGGAATTGGCCTTTACATCGCTTCAGTATTCCGGACTCCACCGCACCCCAAGCGAGATTGAAGATGAAAAAGCCCTGAATGAGCAGGTGGCAGCAGCCCGTTTATCCTATGAATGGACCAGCGGCCGAATTGCCTTCAATGGCGCATATTTTAAATACGATCAGCCCTGGCAGCCAACGCTGGCTCCTTATCGGCAATTTGTATTTACCGGAAGTACGCTAACCGCATTTAGTACCGATTACGAATACCACTTGCGCAACTTCTTGTTTTTTGGCGAAACAGCCCGTAGTCAGAATGGCGGTATGGGCACCGTAAACGGAGTACTCTTTGCTCCGGCCAGGCCTGTTACCTTCTCCATCGTTCAGCGGCATTACGAACGGGATTATCAGTCGATCTACGCAGCGCCCTTCGGTGAAACATCTACCCCGGCCAATGAAAGCGGCGTGTATCTTGGTATGGAAGTGCGCCCGTCGAAACCCTGGCGCATCAATGCCTACGTAGACAATTGGCGGCACCCCTGGCTGCGGTTTGGGGTAGACGCCCCATCGCGAGGTTGGGATTACCTCCTGCGGGTAACCTACCGCCCCATCCGTGGAGCGACCTTTTACGCCTTGTGGCAATCGGAAACCAAACAGCGGAGTGATGAAATCGGAGATGTGGCCGGTTTGCTTGACAATCAGCGCAACCGTTTTCGATTGCATGCAGCCTATAAAGTAGCCCGTGGGGTTGAATTGCGCTCCCGGGTAGAATGGACGCAATATGCTATTGAGCAATACGAAACTGCCAAAGGCTTTGTGGCCTATCAGGAAGCCGTGTTTAAGCCACTGAGTGGTCCTATTTCCGGTGCAGTTCGGTATACCCTCTTTGATACCGAAAACTTCAACACCCGGGTATTTACGTATGAAAACGATCTGTTTG
>JAWKLR010000073.1:0-3125 GCA_041392625.1 Saprospiraceae bacterium
CGATTTCCCTTATGATGGAAATGCAGAACCTACTGTAAATCGGGATGCTGCTGTAGTCAACTTGTTTTATTTGAACAATATGATGCACGACATCACGCACCTGTATGGATTCAATGAGGCAGCCGGAAACTTCCAGGCAAACAACTACGGAAATGGTGGTCAGGCTGGTGATGCTGTTCAGGCCGAAGCCCTTGATGGCGGTGGTTTGGATAATGCCAACTTTGCAACGCCTCCAGACGGTTCAAGTGGTCGTATGCAAATGTATGTTTGGGGCCAGCGCGGTGGCGAAGTTATCCGCGTAAACGCACCAGGCGCAATTTTGGGAACGTATCCGGCAGCACCTTCAAGCGGCTGGGGTGGTACAATTACTACAACACCTGTTACAGGAGATGTAGTTATTATTGATGACGGTACTGCAGAGGGATCCAAAGGTTGTGGCCCGGCAGTGAATAATGTTGCAGGGAAAATTGTGTTGGTTGATCGCGGACTTTGCGAATTTGGTACAAAAGCCCTCAATGCACAACAGGCTGGAGCCATTGCATGTATCATCTGTAATTTTGAAGATGGTACCATTGGCATGGCTGCCGGACAGGATGGCGGACAAGTGACCATTCCTACCATGATGATCACAAAATCACAATGTGATTTGTTTAAGCAGTTCGTAGAAAGCGGGCTGAATATGTCCATCGTATTGCCAACTGCTTCCGGTCCGGATTTTGTGGATGGCGACTTTGATAACGGTATCATCGCACACGAATACGGTCACGGAATTTCCAACCGACTCACTGGCGGACCAAGCCAGGCTGGCTGTTTGGGCAACCCAGAGCAAATGGGCGAAGGATGGAGTGACTGGTTTAGTCTGGTAACCTCCAACCCTCCGGGCTCTCAGGGAACAGATAAGCGTGGGGTAGGCACTTTTGTATTCCGTCAAGGTACTGATGGTCAAGGCATTCGCCGCTATCCATACAGCACAGATATGGGAATCAACCCAATTACATTCGCTACCGTAGCAGAAAATACAGAAGTACACGCTTTGGGCGAAATTTGGACTGCTGTAACCTGGGACTTGTACTGGGCAATGGTTGAAAAATATGGTTATGACCAGGATTGGACCAATACCGACAGTGGCAATGGCCGCGCAATTCAGTTGGTAATGGACGGCATGAAATTGCAGCCTTGTGGCCCTGGATTCCTGGATGGTCGGGATGCAATCATGATGGCTGATTTGATCAACTATGATGGTGCTGATTCCTGCTTGATTAGTGAAGTCTTTGCCCGTCGTGGTATGGGTTATTTTGCCAGCCAGGGCTCCCCTGATAATGCAGGCGATGGTATCGAAAATTTCGATCCAATCCCAACATGTGTCAAGGAGCTGCTGAAAACGACAAGTCAACCTCACGCCTACAATCAATCCAGGCGAGGAGGCTCATTTTGAAATTAAAATTGCAAACCATAAAGATGAGGAAGCCACCAACGTAATCGTTACGGATGTGCTTCCTGCAGATCTTGATTTCGTTTCTGCCTCAAATGGTGGTACATTCTCAAATGGTGTTGTAAGTTGGGATCTCGGAACCCTCGCTTCCGGCGAAGAAGTTACCGTTACCTATGTAGGAAAAGTAGACGATCAGACCGGTTCACTGCGCCTGTTCCGCGATGAAATGGAAGATGATTCTGAGTGGATTTCGTTGTTTACCGAAGGTGATCTGGAGTTTTACCTGCAGGAATTTGAAGTGTACACAGGTGATTTCGCATGGTATGCAGAAGACCTCGCCGTTGAAACGGATATGACACTCGAGTACATCAACTCATTGATTGTTAGTGGAACCAATCCGGCCATCACTTTTTGGCATAAGTACAATACAGAAGCAGCAGCAGATGCAGGCTTCCTGGAAATTCGCCGGATTAATGAACAGCAGTGGGTTCGTTTTGACGCCGATAAGGTTTACCGCAACGGATACCCAAGCAGTGTTCAGTATGGTACATTCGCTATTCCGTTCCTTTATGGTTTCTCCGGAAACTCAAATGGTTGGGTGCAGTCTTACTTCGATCTTTCCGATTATGCTGGTGAAGAAGTTACTATTCGTTTCCGTTTCGGAACCGACGACAACACCGGTGGTGAAAGTTGGGTAGTGGATGATGTTGAAATGCAGGATGTTCTCTTCTTTGACGAAGAGGCTTGTGTGACATCCGGTCAGGGCGACCAGGCTTGCGCCCGTGCTCCTGAGCGTGGAGTCATTGTAACGCCAATCGGTTCCGTGCCAACATTTGAAACACTTGAAAATGCATTTGCAATTCGCGTACAACCGAATCCGGCAACCGATATGTTGTACCTGAATGCATCTATTGATTTGGATGGTCCAAGTACTACTTCCTTGATTGGAATGGACGGTCGGGTTGTACTGGCTCGTCAGGCTGTTTCCATCAAAGGTGGCCAATTGCTGGCATTGGATGTAAGTCTGGTCCCAGCAGGTGTATATACCCTCCGGGTAGATAATGCCAAAGGCAGCAGCGTTGTGAAGGTGGTGATTCAGTAAGCAGAATAGAAAACGTTAGTAAACTAGTTAATTAGGTGGCGTAGCGGAGTCTCTCCGTTGCGCCACTTTTCATACTTCACACGGTGTTCGCCACTTCAGTCAACCACGACAGCTCCCAATTTCAATCGGTATGTCTATTTTTGCGAAGGGATTTATCCATGTTAACTAGCATTATGAAAGAGTACAGAACTATTGTCATTGAAGATGATGTACGCATTCGGGAAAGCATGTTGAAAATGCTATCAACATTTGAGGAGATTGTTGTGGTAGGGGAGAGCGATGGCGTAGAAGCTGGTTTGCAACTGATAAACAAACAGGTTCCGGATATTTTGTTGTTGGATTTGGAATTAGTTGACGGAACCGGCTTTGATATTTTAGATAAACTTCAGGACGAGAAAACCCAGGTAGTGGTGGTTACCGGCCATGAATCCTTTGCCTATAAGACTATTGAGTCAGAAGTTACAGATTGTCTTTTAAAGCCCATTTCCAGGCCTTCCTTGCAGCTCTCTTTGCTCAAGGCTTTTAAGAACCTGGATGCCTTTTCAGCGAAGGACGATATGGAAGAAATGTTCTTTGAAAACAACCGCTTGG
>JAWKLR010000074.1:0-3015 GCA_041392625.1 Saprospiraceae bacterium
AGAACCCCGATTGCTTTTGATTGGATTCCCCATTTGTTTTTTGCTTTTAAACTCCATTCTTTCCACATTGAGAATAAGACAGGGACCGTAAACATAGTAATGATTTGAAGGCTCATACCTCCAAAAGAAGGTATGGCCATAGGCAACATAATATCAGCCCCTCTGCCCGTGGAACTAAGCACCGGAAGCAAGGCCAAAATGGTTGTGGCAGTGGTCATCATTGCGGGCCTAACACGCCGCATACCACCATCCACGACGGCACTCCGAATGCCTTCAACGGTAGTTGGCTGATTTTTTTGAAAACTGTCTTTTAAGAAAGTCGCAACCAAAACCCCGTCGTCCGTGGCAATGCCAAACAGCGCTAGGAATCCAACCCAAACTGCAACGCTCAGGTTGATGGTCTGTATTTGGAAGAGATCGCGCAGGTTGGTTCCCATGAAACTGAAGTTGAGAAACCAGTCGGTATCGTAAAGGCCAATCATGATAAATCCTCCGGCAAAGGCGATAAAGACTCCGGTAAAAACCATGAGTGATATAGCGATGGATCGGAATTGAAAATACAGGATTAGAAAAATAATAGCCAATGCAATCGGCATAACAACCCACAAGCGCTCATTGGCTCGTACCTGCTGTTCATAGTTTCCGGCAAATCGATAATTTATTCCTGCCGGGATTGGAAGTATCCCCGATGTTGTGAGGCTATCCAGATGTCGTTGAGCAGCGTGTACAACCTCAACCTCTGAATAATTTTTTTCCCGGTCGAACAATACATAACCAATCAAAAAGCCATCTTCGCTTTTTATTGATTGCGCCCCTTGCTCATAGCGAATTGTGACCATTTCGCCCAAAGGAACTTGCTGTCCGGCGGGCGTAGCAATGTAGATACGCTGCAAAGCCTCCGGGTCATTGCGCAGTTCACGCGGATAGCGTACCCGTATGGTATAGCGTTCACGTCCTTCCACGGTTGTGCTCATGGCCATTCCGCCAATTGCTGCCTGGATATGTTGTTGTACCGTTGAAATACTCAGACCATATCTGCTGATTCGTTCCCGGTCTATATCGAGCAGGAGGTATGGTTTCCCCACAATCCGGTCGGCAAAAACCGATGCCTTTTTTACCCCTTCAACGGACTTCAGGTGGTGTTCCAGTTGAATTCCAAAAGCTTCGATTTCAGACAGGTCGGTTCCGCGAATTTTTATACCCATGGGTGCTCTCATGCCGGTTTGCAACATGATGAGCCGGGTTTCTATTGGCTGGAGTTTGGGCGCCGGAGTGATTCCCGGGAGTTCGGTGACATGAACAATTTCTTTCCAGATATCATCCGGGTTTTTGATGTGTTCGCGCCATTGTCTAAAATATTGCCCGTCCGGATCGGGGATGAGTGCTCCTTTCGCATCCCGTTTGTATTCTCCGTTTTCATATTTAAACCGGACCCGATGGCCTTGCTCATCGGTCGCATATTCCGATTTGTACAGGATGATGTTTTCATACATCGACATGGGTGCGGGGTCGAGGGCGCTGTTTACACGCCCGGCTTTACCGACTACGGATTCCACTTCCGGAATTGCTGTAACTGCCATATCCAGTAAGCGGAGGTTTTTGATGTTTTCCTGCATACCGGCATGCGGCATTGACGTAGGCATGAGCAGGTAGGACCCTTCGTCCAGCGACGGCATAAATTCTTCTCCGGTATGTTTAAAAACCCGAAAGCCTTGCCATATTAATAAGCCGACAACAAGAAGAAAAAGCCCTTTGTATTCCAACAAGGTGCGGAGAATGCGTTCGTAAAAATAGATAATGAGGTAAAAAACACCAATCAGACCACCAGCGATCAGTGCAATGAACAGGAAGTTGGAAAATGTGCTTTTTTGAACGCCTAATGGCATCCACAAACTTGCAAGAAGCCAGGCGACGATACCGGCATAGAGCAGGTTTGTTACCCAGGAAATGAGGCTTTTGTATTGCTCCGGACTTCGATCAAGGGCCAGTCTACTCAGCAGCCCCAGCAATCCCACGCCCAGCAGAATGCCCCCGGACTGTTTGTGGCCAAAAGCCAGGAGAAGCCCCCCGCCAATTACTGCCAGTGCATTGTACAAATAGGGAGCAAATGCCCGGTTTGATTTAATCTTTTGAATAGAAAAAATACTGTGTGCAAGGCTGGGCAAAATGGTAATTGCTACAACAATGGACGATACCAAGGCAAATGATTTGGTGTACGCGAGCGGCTTGAACAATTTGCCCTCCGCGGCTTCCATTGCGAAGACGGGGATAAAACTGATAATTGTGGTGGCCACAGCCGTTAGTACGGCAGAAGAAACCTCTGTAGTGGCTTCATAAATGCTGGTGAACAGACTCTCTTCTTCGGGAGCCTCTTCCATTCGTTTAATCATGCTTTCGGTAAGGACAATGCCCATATCTACCATGGTTCCAATAGCAATGGCAATGCCTGAAAGCGCAACGATGTTGGCATCTACACCAAAATACCGCATGGCTATAAAACACATCAGCACTGCCACAGGCAGCGTTGCTGAGACAAGGATCGACGACCGCAAATTGAGTAGCATGAGGATAACCACCAAAATGGTAATCAGGATTTCCAGGCTCAATGCCTCCTGAAGTGTGCCAATAGTTTCATTAATGAGCTGGGTGCGATCATAAAATGGAACTATATGTACTTGTGACTGTGTGCCATCCGGAAGGGTTTTACTGGCAAGTCCCGGCTCGATTTCAGCAATTTTTTTCTTTACGTTTTGAATAACCTCCTGGGGGTTGGCGCCAAAACGGGCTACAACCACCCCGCCAACAGCCTCTGCCCCGGATTTGTCAAGCACCCCTCTTCGGGTTGCAGGCCCCAGGCTGACACGTGCTACGTCGCCAATCCGTACAGGTACGTTATTAACGGCTTTTATGACGCTGCTTTCGATGTCTTCGACTTTTTTGACATAGCCCAAACCGCGAACAAAATATTCGGCAAGATTTATTTCAATGGTTTGAGCACCAACATCTATGTTGCTG
>JAWKLR010000075.1:0-2900 GCA_041392625.1 Saprospiraceae bacterium
TTACGGAAACATAACAGCCCGGCTTTCGGATGAGCAGGCTAGTTTATACTGGGAACACTCCTCCGGGAAAAAAGCCATTCGAATCAATTTTGATATGGGAAGCGGAGCCGTTCTGGGCTTCAACCTGATGGGCATTCGGTACCGGCATGAAGTATGTGAAAAATGGATCGCACAGGGCAGCCACATTGAGGAGGTTTTATCCAATCTGGGAATAGCCAACTTCGATCCGGAATTTTTTGATACATACGAAGAGGAACTCGTACAGCGCTACAATCAACAAACCGGTCGCACTATCCAATTAAAAAAGAAACGGGGCTTGTCGGCAGCGCTCGCTTTTCTGCGCAACTAAAGTTCCTGTTTATTTTTTGACAAAAACCTCTGGAAAAATAGATACATGAAAAACGCTAGTTTATCCTTATCCAACCCGGCTCCCATGATGACGAGCACGGGGCAAAAAATCGCCCTGGCTGTAGCAGGCCTGGGAATTCTTGGACTCCTGATTACCTGGGCTGCCGGAGAAGCAATTGCACCTGCACTGGTGTTGAGCATTTCGTTTGCGCTAATTGCGGTAGGTACCGGTTTGTTCATTCGCAGTGAATACCTCCACCGCCCGGAGGGCATTCGAAACAACGGGGTTTGGTTTCGCAGCCTCACAGCACGCGGCGTCTGGGCCTGGCTGGCCGGGATTATCATCACCGGGTTCTACGTTTGCCTGTACTGGTTCCCCAAGTACCTCACCGGACTGATCGAGTTGTTCACACCGCTCAGCATGCTGCTGCGCGCCAAAGCAGCCGATCAGTGGTTTGTTTATGGCTCGCTGTATACCCTTGCTGTGTTGGTGTTGGGAATAAAATTCATGTACAAATACCAACACAACCGCTACCAGTTGATTCGAACCATTTCTGTGACCTTCTTCCAATTGGGATTTGCCTGGTTGATACCCGGTATTCTGGTGCGCTTACAACAGCCTGAATTGTACTTCACCTACTTCTGGCCTTTATCCTACTACCACGGAACTCCATCTGCTTATGCGGGCCACTCCACGACTTCATTGGGCACCATTTTCTTCTATTTTGGCTTGTTCATGTTCTTTGTTGGGACCCCTGTTTTGACCTACTTTTTTGGAAAAAGGTGGTATTGCTCCTGGGTTTGCGGATGCGGCGGGCTGGCAGAAACTGCCGGCGACCCCTTCCGGCAATTATCCGATAAAAGCCTCCGTGCCTGGAAAATTGAACGGTGGATGATCTATACTGTACTGGGAATGGTGGTTACCATGACGGCACTGCTCTGGATCAATGTTGCCACAGACAAGGCGGTGTTTTACAGTTTTTCACAGAGCTACTATAAGACCTATGGTTTCCTGATTGGCTCAGCCTTTTCCGGCGTGGTCGGTGTAGGATTTTACCCCTTGCTGGGAAGTCGGGTTTGGTGCCGTTTTGGTTGTCCGATGGCGGCATGGTTGGGCTTTTGGCAAAAAAAGAAATCCAAATTCCGGATCACTACCAATGGGAATCAATGCATCAGTTGCGGCAACTGTTCGACCTACTGTGAAATGGGAATTGATGTGCGCGCATATGCACAGCGGGGGCAGGATATTGTGCGGGCCTCCTGTGTGGGTTGCGGTATCTGTTCTGCTGTTTGTCCGCGTGGTGTGCTTCGTTTGGAAAATTCGGGCAGCGATGTGGCCGAACGAGCGGAGCAGGTTCGGAATGAGGTAGTAGAGAAATAACCCCCTACCTCCTTTTTTCCCGAAAAAAATTGCTCATAAGCGTGGCACACTCGGATTCCATGATGCCCAGTTCCAGTTTGGTTTTGGGGTGCAAAAGCGATTTTCCACCGTGCAGCATGAAGCCCCGCTTTTCATCGGTGGCACCATAGACAATTCGTCCCAATTGTGCCCAGGCCAGTGCACCCGCGCACATCACGCAAGGCTCCAGGGTTACGAATAAGGTGCAATCTGGAAGGTACTTACTGCCCAGATAATTGGAAGCGGCTGTAAGAGCCAGTATTTCAGCATGCGCAGTCACATCCGTAAGTTGCTCTGTTTGGTTGTGGGTTTTGGCTACGATGCGGTTGTCGCACACAATAACAGCCCCAACAGGAACTTCACCGGCTTCGTAGGCTTTGTGGGCTTCCTTCAAAGCCTGCTGCATGTAATATTCATCGGAAAAGACAGATAACATAGCCGCACAAGGTACACTGGATTCCTTGTTTTTAGAGAAAAAAGCCGGATTCATCTCCAATTACGCAGGAATAAAAAATTATACGCGTGCTATTATTTTTTCATTCCTAAACTCTCCTTACCTTTGCGGATGGAAATAAAGAATACAGCTCCCGACCTGCCGAAGTTTATCGGCGAATCCCTGACATTTGATGATGTATTATTGGCGCCTGCATACAGCGAGGTGCTGCCTCGCGATGTCGATATCTCCTCCTACGTTACACGTGAATTAAAGATCAACGTTCCGGTAATTTCCGCTGCAATGGATACCGTAACGGATAAGAACATGGCCATTGCCATGGCGCGTCAGGGAGGCATTGGGATTATCCACAAAAACATGACCATCGAGCAACAGGCCGATCAGGTACGCGCCGTGAAGCGCTCTGAAGCAGGTATGATCATCGATCCTGTAACCCTACAGGCAGAAGCTACCGTAAAGCAGGCCCTCAGCCTGATGGAGCAATACAGCATTGGTGGAATTCCAATCACCAATGGTGACGGAAAACTCGTGGGCATTCTCACCAACCGGGACCTCCGTTTTGAAAACAACCTGAACCGGAAAGTGAGCGAATTGATGACACGGGAAAACCTGGTCACTGCTCCCAAAGACACTACCCTGGCACAGGCAAAACAAATTCTCCAGGAATATAAAATTGAAAAACTCCCGGTTGTAGATGAC
>JAWKLR010000076.1:0-2534 GCA_041392625.1 Saprospiraceae bacterium
GCATGGTAATTAAACCATACTTTTCTCTTTTTTCAATTTTGTGTAGATACTACAGCTTGCGGTTCAATGGGGTTAATTTCAAACAATACATTGAGTTGAATGACAAAGGGCGTTTCGGAGGGTTGGATGGCTGTCAGCATCTGTTGAAACGCATGCAAAACAGCCTGCTCAAAAAAAGGACGTATGCGGTCTTTCTGATACACCTCCACCGATCCATTGGCATGATACACAAGAAGAAAACGCAAAGCGCCTTCCAAGTTGTTTTCCCGGCAAATAGCAGGATATCGGAGCGATTGATCAAATGCTTGCTGACAGGCAGCAGCGTTGGAATCCTGGGCCGCCAAAAATTCTGTCCAGGAATAGTACGAATAGCAGGATTCCTGCTGTGCAAACACGGACCCGGACAGTGTAAGCAACAGCAGTATGAAACTTGTTTTTTTCATAGCGCTTGTAATTTTTAGTTGATATTCAAATATATGCTGTTGCGGGAGGCTTGTCAAGTGGGGTTGTGTGAATAAGGCATTTCACTTGGTGAAACGCCTGTTTAATAATGCGCGAAATAAATTACCTTTGAAGTAACGATTGAATTCTTTTCAGTGTTAACCCACAAGTACCAATTTAAAACCCTTTTTAACAACCACCAAAACCACCCTAAAATGACAAGTTCCCCGGTGCAACTTAGCAGAAAATTCAAGTTGCAAACAGCCAAAGCAATTGCTGCTATTTCAATTTTCGCCCTTATTTATTTACTCTTTTTTATCGGTGCAGCCCTTTTCGCCGTTTGGTGTATTTACGCCGGCGTGAAAATTATTCTCATACACCCCTCCTATCTCACTATTTTGTTAGGCATCGGCATGGGAAGCTGGGGCATTTTAATTCTTCATTTTTTTATAAAAACAATATCGACATTTTCCCAAACGGATGTGTCTGGATATTATGAATTAAAACAGGAGGATGCCCCCGAATTGTACGGTATGATTGAAAAAATCGTCGATCAGGTTGGAACGCATTTCCCAAATAAAATCTATATATCGCCAGAGGTAAACGCCTCGGTGTTTTACGACTCCAGTTTTTGGAGTATGTTTCTGCCAATAAAAAAGAACCTGTTGATCGGAATGGGTTTGGTTAACTCCACTACAAAATCTGAGTTAGAGGCCATTCTAGCGCATGAATTTGGCCATTTTTCTCAAAAAACCATGAAGGTTGGGAGTTATGTATATCATGTAAATCAAATCATATTCCGACTGTTCAATTCGCAAGATTTTCAGGAGCGATACAGCGCTTGGCAGAACCAACATTATGTATTTTACTTGTTTGTTTGGTTGGCCCTCAAACTGATTCAGGGCATCCAGCTGATTTTTGGAAAATTGTACGGGCTTGTGAATTTGAGTTACATGGGGCTCTCCCGCGAAATGGAATTTCATGCCGATGCAATTGCGGTTTCCATTACCGGATCTCAGCCTTTAAAAACATCCTTGCTTCGGATGGATTTAGCCCAATTTTCGCTCAGCTCTGTGCTCTCTTTTTATGAGGGTAAAATTGTTCAAAACACACAAAGCGAAAATATTTTTAAAGAGCAATCCTACATTATGGCGTTGCAGGCCGATCTGTTTAAGTTGCCAATTTCTAATAATTTCCCGCAGGTTGCGCTCGAGACGCTTAGCAGGTTCAATAAATCTAAACTGGTGATCGGCGACCAATGGGCTTCACACCCCAGTCTGCCAGATAGGATTCAATATATGGAGTCCCTGAACGCGACCGGTAAGGAAAACGACAGCAATCCGGCAATTGAATTGTTTCCTAATGTGGATCAGGTTCAAGAAGAACTTACACAACAAATTTTCAGGCCGGTGCAGTATGGTGGCGCTATTCAAAAAATGCCGCTTGCTAATTTCTGTACAGAATACAAATCGCAGATTGATAAAAATGCGTTTTCGCCTTTTTACAATTGTTATTATGATGACAAAAACCCATCACCCTTAAACTTTAAAACCATCCCGCAGGTAAAACCATCCGTCCAGGAAATTGAGGAACTTTTTTCTGAAAACCAAGTGGCCCAGGTATATACTGCAATTAGCCAGATCAACGACATCCAGGTTATTTCCCAAATTGCAAATAAAGAAATCGATACCAGTTCATTTGACTACGGTGGAATTAAATACCGCAGACGGGCAGCCAAAAAACTTATTCCAAAACTGGAACTCGACCTGGAACAATTAAACAAACAAATTGAGCAACACGATGCGCATATTTATGCCTGTTTTTCTTTCCTTGAAAAACGGTTTAATGAAGAAACAAAACTTGAATCGCTTTATTCGGATTTTTTTGAGTTTGATAAATGCCTCCCTGAGGCGATACAAACCTATAATGAATTGAGTGAGTGCCTTCAATTTGTTCATATTGAAACTCCTGCCAATGAAATTCTCATTCAATTTCGGGCCGTTGCGTCCATTGAAGTTCGACTGAAAAACTTAATCCAAACCATCGTTTATGCCGATCCTCAAAAATTGAATGCCTCAGGGGAGGTTTTGGAA
>JAWKLR010000077.1:0-2411 GCA_041392625.1 Saprospiraceae bacterium
GGTGCGCTGCAACAAATTCCCGAACTGCATCCGGGTTGGTCTTTGAGTACTGCCGCAGGGCCCAGCCTGCTCCTTTTTGAAGAAAAAACTCTTTGCTATCGGCAACCAGAAGGATGTACTCAAACATGAGTTCCGCATCGGTTTTTTCCTTATACCGCAATTGAAATATAATAGCAACGCGTTGCAACCAACGTTCACCCGAATCCATCCACCGGCTGGTAACCGGGCGAATCAGTTCGGGGTGACGGACAAAGTGCATTCCGACAAGCTTGGCAAGCCAGTCGACGCTGTCCCACCACGATTTCTCCAAAATAAGTTGCTCTAAAAATTCAATCCAGGGAGCGTCCAGTTTTTTCATGGAGCGCTCCATCGCCTCTATGGCAATGTATTGCATTTCCCGGTGATCATCCTGATAGCACAAGCGGACAAAGGCTTTTAACTGCTCTCCTTCAGGTATGGCAAATTGCTTAAAATGGTCTTTTGCGATTGCAAGCCACTCGGGTGCCCGCAACCCAAAATATTCAAATTGATGCCGCATATACCACATTTGCCCCTGGGCCCGTTCGGGATCACCAGCAGTTTCCAGGCGGTTACGCAACTGTTCGAAATACAGCTCGATTGTCATGTTGAAATTATTCGTATCGCAGGGCTTCGATTGGGTCCAGGCGTGCTGCTTTCATAGCCGGATAAAATCCGGAAACAACACCAACAATCATACACAGGGTGAGCCCCAGGAACATCCAACCCCAGGGAATGAGGAAGCTGCCACCAAGAAATGGCGTTACGATGTTGCCGATGAGAATGCCCAGAAATATTCCGGTAATACCTCCCATCTGACAAATCAGAATTGCCTCCAGGAGAAACTGGGTCAACACACTGCGGCGGGTGGCCCCAAGGGCTTTATAAATACCGATTTCACGGGTACGCTCCGTCACACTAACCAACATGATATTCATGAGTCCGATGGCAGCTCCGAGCAGGGTCATCAGCCCGATTGCGATGGTAGCCAAACGCAGGTTGGTTGTATTTTCTTTGAGGATACCAACCAGACTATCGCTGGAAAACAATTCGAAGTCGTCTTCCTGACTGGGTCGCAAGCGGCGCACCTGGCGAAACAAACCTGTTGCTTCTGATTTTGCGGACTCAATATCCATTGCATCGTTGACTGAAACCATCAATTCGTAGTTGGTATCGTCCCCACCGTAGTAGTTTCGCACGTTGTGGAGTGGGGCATATACTGCGCGTTCGCTTCGATTGCCCATGGAAGAGCCTTTGGATTTGAGAATCCCAATCACACGATACCGGACGGTTCCGACTACAATGACCTGGTCCAGCGCTTTTTCAGGTTTGTCATTGAAAAGGGATTTCACGATGTCGTTCCCGATGATTGCCTTGGGCTGACCGGCATCCACCTCCATTTTGGAAAAGTTTCGGCCGTGTCCGATATCCAGGCCTTTTACATCGAAGTAGTTTTCATCCACACCTACCAGGCCAATGTTTGGATTGGTTTTTTCGCTTTTAAATTTTACAGTAGCCAGACTGGTTGCCCAATGGGCCACCGACACTTTGGCCGGAAAGTCAAACCGTTCCTTAAACGCTATGGCATCATCAAAACGGATAGGGTCGCTCACTTTCTGGCGTTTCCCACCCCTATTGCTCGAAACTTCGCTCCATTTACGCTCAATGCTAAATGAATTTGCACCAAGGCCGCTGAAGTTGTCGTTAAGGGAATACGCAATGGCATCAATTGCCGTTAAAATCCCCACCAATGCCATAATACCAAATGCGATGATCATCAGGGTAAGCACCGCACGCAGCATATTTGCGCGGATACTTTGAAAAGCCATACTGAGTATTTCGCTAAAAGGCATAAGTGCAGGAATTGAGAGCAGTAGGTGAATTCAAGGTGGACCATGCCGGCCCGTTATTTTTTAATCCAATGAGCAATTAGATAAATGCTCTATCAGATTAAAAACAAAAATACACTCTAAACGATCAGTTTTTGTTTTTTATAGAAGCAACCTGAACAAAATTCGATCAAAAGAGGGTATCGGGGGATGGACGGAATTCATTCAAGTTCCGTGAACAATTTGAATTGTATTGCTATTCCTCTATTTTCGCATAAAAGCCAAACAAAACCAGGCAAATGCAACACGAACTTTTTTATCAGCCACAATTGCTCCGGAATATATCCGGGATCCGGGTTGCAGAAAGTACCCGGCATGGTGGAGTCAGTTCTGCCCCCTTTGCCAGCCTGAACCTGGGGATAAACACCCAGGATTCGGATGAGCATGTATGGAAGAACAGGAATCTATTGTCGAAGGCTTTGGAGATTCATCCGGAGTCCTGGGCTTATGCCAGTCAGGTTCACGGAGATCGAATTGCATATGTTGAAGCACCTGGGAAATATG
>JAWKLR010000078.1:0-2032 GCA_041392625.1 Saprospiraceae bacterium
AGTCGACCTTTGTGCCTGGATAATTTGACTCGTAATCTGATAACACAAATGCTTCACCACTTTTTTTGGACAAACTACTACGCACACTGCTGACTGCTTTCCCAGAATAGCCTTCTGATACTGATCCGGATAAGCTTCCTGACTCATCCAGTTTCATAACGCCGTACCAAATGGTTGCAAATTCATTTGGTGCAAACCCAATCCACTCAGGATTATTGGAATTAACTATCCATCCTCCTTCGTTGTAATGATCCGTACGTAACTCACCAACTCTGTTAAACGGATTGGTTGCATCAAGTAAAATTCCACCCCCTTCAGTCTGAACCAAGGCTACTACAGAGTTGAATTGCGCTACAAATGGATAATTAGGGTACATAATGCCATGATCTTTGCTGCTTACTAAAACAGGAAATGCCTCCAGCCCCGCTTTTCTTAAAAGACTGATTAAACTAAGATTTACATCGGCACTGCTTCCTGTTCCATTTTTAAAAGCAACATCCGGATCATTTTCTGTGATAAAACGAAAACGCCCGTCCCAAACAATTGAAGTCCCTACAAATTCTGTAAGTGCGGCAAATAGCGATTCACCCGATAAACCTTCACCGTGTTTTGCCTTGAATGCGGTCCATAATTTATTGGAATTGAATTGTTTTTGATAAACGCCACCAAAACCGGAGTTTTCTTCCAGTTTTTTTGCCAGCTGCTCCCAACTTGTCATGATGTGTTTTGCCTCCCCACTGAAGTAGGTCAGTTTTTTTAATTGGAACCGGATGTTTGACTGGTAATTGCGGATGTTATTTACATAATCATCGCCTTCCATCGACGGCATATCCTCCATAGTATAATGAGCGATTATGGAGGCGTATCTGGCCCCTCCTTCACCAATATCAGATCCATTTTCCGTTGTATTAATCGAGAACGGCTTGCTGATATTTGTCAGCGTGGCATAATCAAACCCTTTCGGACAAGACACGGTAAGATCACTCAGGCGCACGGGTAATTCACCCTGAAAATACCAGGGGTACAAGGTTAAGATATCTTCACTGTGTAACTCATACCGGTATTCAATAATGCTACCCTTTTGCAGGTTTGGGATAAAGATTTTTTTCGCTGCATAATCTTCTGTCAAATCCTGATCGTAGATGTTATCAGATTTGATCTTGACTTTTTCACCATCCGGGGTAAAATGTTGTACATCAAGATTTGTCAACTTTTCGGCCCCTTTCCCTTTGTAATATGGGATGAGCAGGTTTCCTTCATCGAGAGCAGAAGCATTGAAAATCTTGATCCGTTTATGCCGGTTATAGGTTACCTGCCACTCATTTATGCGGTATTCAAGTTTGATGTTGCCAACATCTTGAAGAACCATTGCTGCGGCACTCGAATCAAATGAGCAATTCTCTAAAGTCAAATCAGACTTTGGAAGCTTCCCCCATTTTTCAGGAGTTGTTTGAGCGTTAAGGTTATAGGTAGAAATAATGAGTACAGCTAGAAATAGCAGGGCATGTGCGTGTTTCATACGGACGAACATTGGAATTTATTTTGGTTTTAATGCAAGTTAAACCCAATGGAATACCAGGAAAAGGAGAGGAAAGGTTTTAATAGGGTATCGAAGAACCTAGGGCCAGCTCATAAAAGTATTTCACCAGGTGTTTTGCAAAAGTAACACACCTTTTACGCCTTGTCAAGTAAAAGATTCTAAACCTGGATGAAATGGTATATAATAGGACGATTGATAACGCAATCAATCTCCCACCATCAATCCCCAATCCACAAATCCGACGTATTGGGTGCAACGGGCTCTTTGCCGTTGTTGATTACCCGCTCTTGCTGGTTGATGCTTTCCTGGTGAATGGCCTCCAGAAAAAGGGAAATAAATTCAGCGCTGAGTTCGTTTTTATCGCCTCTTCTGCGCAAGGCATCGCGCAATGCACGGAAGCGTTCGGGTTGTAGCACCGCGATGTTTTTTACTTTTTTGACACCACCAATTTCACGAACCAATTCCATTCGCCGTGCGACCAGGTTGATAAGT
>JAWKLR010000079.1:0-1916 GCA_041392625.1 Saprospiraceae bacterium
TTGATGTTCTTTTGCCACCTCGAATGCCGCAGCGCGCATTTCGGGGGAATAGGTGTTTAGCATGTCGGGGAAACGCGGCCCCAGGCGTTCGTCGTTCTCTCCGCGGAGCGGATGCTCAGGCAGGAGGTTGATGTGGTCGTGCACAACTACAATGTCGCCGGCTTTATACTGCGGATTTACACCTCCGGAAACATTCGTTACAATCAGGTTCTGAATGCCCAGCGAATGCATGACCCGCACCGGAAAGGTCACCTGCTTCATGTTCCAGCCTTCATAGTAGTGAAACCGACCCGCCATTACTACCACCGGCTGTCCGTTCAACATGCCCAGCACCAGTTTTCCCTGATGGCTTTCAACTGTGCTTCTTGCAAAGTGCGGTATGGTCGAGTATGGAATCTCAGCCGAAACTTCAATTTCCGCAGTCAGTTTCCCTAAACCGGTTCCCAGGATGATTCCGGTCTTTGGTGCAAAGGAACTCAGGCTCTGAATAAATGAGCGTGCTTCCTGTATCTGTTCGTATAGTCCCATGGACGGTGGTGTTTAAGTGGGTGCAGGCAAAATGGATAAAAATTGGATTCGAAAATCGTGTACAAAGTTGCTGATTCCCTGGCCTGTTTTTCATTTTTATTGAAAAAAAAGAAAATAAAAATGCGTTTTTTAACAATTATTTTTCAACAAAAATTTATTCAATTTATTGTTTGTCAGTAATTTATGTTTTGTTGTTGTGTTTTTTTAGTAAACAAAACTCTGTTTTTGTTCTTTTAGGGCCAAAGAACTTGTCGCACATTTGTATCGTTGATGAAGGGCAAAGACGAGAACAGACAAGACGGCGAACTCATCGACCAACAACTTTGTAGACTTTTCATGAGATTATATACGGGAAACCGCCGCGGAGCAAACGAGCACCGCGGCTTTTTCGTTTTTATGGCCATAATTGTTGATTTGATGATACGCCCTTCGGGCTAAGATGATTTGATGATGTTTATTCGGCCCTGCAGGCCTTGTTTCATCAGGATATCAAACTTACCACTTACAACTTATTACTTACCACTCCCATTTCTATGCGTGCAGGATTTGATACTCACAAACCTTTAGCAAAGACGCTTGAAGCAAAAGGTGTTTGTAATTTCTCTGATTTATTTGAATGGACTCGGGCGCTGCCGTACGGGCGCAATAGCCGGCGGGATGATCCCATGCTGATTCTAAGCGAAGGGCGCGGTACCTGTAGCACCAAACACGCATTTGTGAAGTTGGTGGCCATGGAACAGGATGTTCCGGAAATCCAGTTGTTTTTGGGTTTGTACCGCATGCATTCGGGAAATACTTCGGGTTTGGGCACGATCATTCAGGATGCCGGATTGGATTGCATTCCGGAGGCACATTGCTACCTCAAAATCAATGGAAAACCTCTTGATTTGACTACCTTTGAGTCGGACTTTGATCGGCTTGCAGCCGACCTGATTTCCGAAAAAGAAATTTACCCTGATCAGATTGGTACCTACAAAGTGCAGTGGCACCGGCAGGAGCTTCAGGATTGGCTTGCTTCCAGTCGGACGCCCATGCCACTCGATGCCGTTTGGTCGGTTCGGGAAGCCTGCATTGCTGCTCTGTCAGGAACCTGATTCAAACCTGCATTTGTTTATTTTTGTAAAAACGGATTATGATTTTCGACCTTTCTGCCAAGCCTTCTATCGCCGGTAAGATACTGGCTGAACTTCGGGACCTGCACATTCAGGCTGACCGCATGCGGTTTCGCTACAACCTGCAGCGCATCGGAGAACTACTGGCTTATGAAATCAGTCAAAATCTGGAATACTATACAAAAACAGTTGAGACGCCCCTGGGTGAGGCAAGCCATCAGGTTCCCAAAGACCGGATAGTGCTGGGTACGATTCTTCGGGCCGGCATCCCATTTC
>JAWKLR010000008.1:0-202913 GCA_041392625.1 Saprospiraceae bacterium
GTCTGCGATTTGAGAAACATTAATTCTGCACTCAATTTTTCACTTCGGAATTCAGCCGCTTCTTTTTCTTTTTTATTTGCAAAACTCACTACCTCAAAAAGTGCACTTCCGATCAAGGCGGTAAAGTAGGGGATTGCCATACTGAAATACCGCATAAACTGGAAGGATGGATTGGGCTTAAAGTTTTCCGGCCGTTTGCGACCACTTCCCCCCGCTCGGCTCATATATTCTGCCCAGGGTGCATGATCCCAAGCTACGAGTAGCAGTACCACCGTAAGAAGTAGCAAAGCCGCTATGAAATAGCTGAGGTGTTTTTTCTTAAAATAAAAAGAAGGCATGAGCCAAACCCCGTTGGTCCAAATCACAACAACAATCCCAATAAAGACCACAATGCTCCGAACCAGATGCCGTTCACTGTACTCCCAATTATTGGTCAAAAGGAAAGGAATCAGGACCCACAGCGTGCCCCAAAACAGGATTTGAATCCAGGTATTTCTATTTGGAAAAATATTCATTGGTACAAAGGTGGCAAATGAAGCAATCTGTTCCAAGTATCTTCAATCAATAGCCTTTATTTCCTTGCCAATCGGCCATTTCATTCAACGAAATACAATTATAGACCCCAGTTGGTGTTCGTAGGGGAATACAGGGCGTTCATTGATTTTATTTGCAGCCGGTTTAAACTCTCCACACATTTGTACCGTCAATATGACCTCAACCAAAGGGATAGGTCACATACCCATGCGGCTCCCTTTTATACACTAACCTATAATTTAAATGTATATGAAAAGCAAAGTAGTATTTACCGCCCTCTTCGTGATTGCGGCATTCTCTATGGCAATTGCACAGCCCCGCGGCCGGGGAGGTGATCCGGAAGAACGCGCTGAACGTTCAGCCCAAATGATGGCCGATAGCCTCTCGCTTTCCGATGCCCAAAAGAACAAAGTAAAAGAAATCCATCTCAAGTATGGAAAACAGATGCAGGAAGCCCGCGAAAAGTCAGAAGGGGATTGGTCCTCTATGCGTGAAACCATGGGTGCCATCCGAACCGAACAGGACAAGGAGCTGCAAACTGTAATGACTTCTGACCAGTGGGCCAGTTGGCAAAAGATTCGTGAAAACCAACGTGCCATGCGCGCAGAAGGTCGCCGTGGCCCGGATGGTGGCCCGCCTCCCGGACAAGATGGGAAAAACAAGCGGAAAGGCAAAAAGCCTCCCAAAGATAAAAGTGGAACCGATCAGCCAGAATCCGGAGATCAATAACAAGTAAACACCCTTTAGAACGGGACGTACCAATAGTACTGCCGGCGGGAGCGTCCTGCCGGCAGACTTCTTTTCCAATTAATACTGCGATGAAAAATCTAACTACCTTTCTATTTATTCTTCTTGCCCAAGTTGCCTTCAGTCAGACCGTAGCCATAAAGGGTAAGGTCATTGACGAAACGGATACCCCGCTTCCCGGCGTTTCAGTAATGTTGCAACATCCCTGGGGTGAGCGCTTTCAATCTACCAGTACCGACACAAACGGTGATTTTATTTTCTCGAATATTCAGCCCGGCGGATACAAACTCGAACTCAAGTTAATGGGGTACGAGTCCTTGTTGGGCGAACTAACGCTCAAAGACGAAGATTTGTCTGTTGGCATTTTGCGCCTGGTTCCTGATGGACTGAACCTCAATGAGGTGGAGATCAAAAGCCGGGTGCCTATGGCCCAAATGAACGGTGATACGACCGAATTCAATGCGGCCGCATTTAAGGTCATGTCTGATGCTAGCACGGAGGAATTGGTTGAAAAAATTCCGTCTGTAACCATTGAAAACGGAAAGGTAAAAGCACAGGGAGAGGATGTGAGTCAGGTGCTCGTTGACGGAAAGCCGTTTTTTGGAAATGACCCAACGGCTGCACTCAAAAACCTACCCGCAGAGGTAGTTGATAAGGTACAGATTTTTGATGCTCAAAGCGAACAAGCCCAGTTTACTGGCTTTAGCGATGGCAATACCACGAAAACCATCAACATCGTAACGAAGCCAGGTATGCGCAACGGTCAGTTTGGCAAAGTGTATGCAGGCTATGGCTATGAAGACAAATATCAAACAGGCGGTAATATCAACTATTTTGATGGCGACCGTCGGATTTCTCTGATTGGAATGTCCAACAACATCAATATCCAAAACTTCTCAACAGACGATTTATTGGGTGTTGTGGGTAGCTCCGGCGGCCGTGGTCGTGGACGCGGCGGACGTGGTGGCCCGGGGGGAGACTTTCTTGTGCGCCCTCAGGGAGGAATTGCTACAACGCATGCCATTGGTCTGAATTATACCGATCAATGGGGCAAAAAGACCGAAGTTTCCGGAAGTTACTTTTTCAACAACAGCAAAAGCGATGCGGAGGAACTGACCTTCCGTCAATTCTTTACAGATGAGGGTTTTGGTGAAGTGTACAGTGAAGAAAGTTACTCATATTCCAACAATACCAACCACCGGTTTAATGCACGCATTAATATCCAACTGGATAGTTCAAATTCCCTGCTGATTCGTCCGCGATTTAGCGCACAATTGAATGACGGGAATACAACCACCATGGCACAATCGATATTTGGAACCGATCTGCTGAGCCAGACGGATAATATCTACCAATCTGACCTGACCGGTATTAACTTCAACAATACCCTGTTGTGGCGCCACCAATTTCCCAAGAAGGGGCGAACCGTTTCATTTAATCTGAGCAATGGGTATGCTCCGCAAAAAGGAAACAGTTTTCTGAAATCTTCGGATGCATATTATACCGGAATGGTATTTCAGGACAGTCTGGATCAAAAATCTATTCTGGATGTAAATAGTTGGAATGCCTCGGGCAACCTGGATTATACCGAGCCGATAGGCGAAAACAGTCAACTGATGTTCAACTATCAATATAGTTATCAGCAGGAGGCTTCGGATAAAGAAACCTATGATTTTCTGGCCCCGGATGGATACGTGAGTTTGAATGAATCGCTCACAAACGTATTTTCAAATGACTACATCACCCAACAGGCCGGAGCCGGATACAATTTCCGGAAAGGCCGGGATATGAGTTTTAATGTGCGTGCCAACGCACAATGGGCAGAGCTGACCAATGAAAAAACATTCCCGAATACGGACACTTTTGGGCAGCGGTTTTTCAATGTTTTGCCATCTGCAATGATTCGGTATAAACTGAATGACAAAAGTAATGTGCGGGTGTTTTACCGGAGCAACACGGATTTACCAAGTGTAGATCAATTGCAGGATGTGGTGGATAATACCAACCCCTTGCAATTGAAGGTTGGTAACCCCAACTTGAAACAGTCGGTACAACACCGGTTGTTCTTGCGGTATCAGCAAACCGATCCGGAAAATTCATCTACTTTTTTTGCGATGGCAGGCGGGTCGGTGAGCAATAATTACATTGCCAACAGTACCTACCTTGCTTCTGCTGATGACCCGATCTTTTCGGAATACGATGTACAGCCTGGTGCACAAATCAGCCAGCCTGTCAACCTGAATGGGTATTACAACCTGCGTTCTTTCATTTCCTATGGGCATCCGGTGGGCTTTATCCGGTCTAACATCAATCTGGACGGGTCCTATAATTTTACCCGATCTCCAGGATTGCTCAATCGGAAATTAAATTATGCAAACACCCATACCATTGGAGCTGGTATCACCCTCAGCAGCAACATTTCGGACAAAGTAGATTTCGCGATTTCCGCTCGTCCGAGCTACAGCATTGTGCGCAACGATGTTCAGCAGCAAAGCAATACAGAATACCTTACCCAAAGTTCCAGTGTTAAATTCAACTGGATAATTGTCGACGGGTTTGTTTTGCGGACCAACCTGACTCACAACCTGTATGCAGGATTGTCGGATGCTTACAACCAGAATTTTGTGTTGTGGAATATTGCAATTGGCAAAAAACTGTTTAAAAACGAGCGCGGTGAAATCGCCCTGGGCATCAACGATGTGCTCAATCAAAATACCAATATTCAGCGATCAATCACCGAAACGTATATCGAAGATTTGCAGTCAAATACTCTGCGACAGTTTGTGATGTTGTCCTTCACTTACAATTTGCGTCACTTCAACACAGGCAAGAGTTCCTCGCGCAGTTCGGAATGGGATGGAGAGCGTCGCCCTTGGGGCCCTGGTCCTCCTCCAGGCGGTGGACATGATGAGTAGGTTCTGCAATGCACTTTTTAAAAAACGTCCGGTATTCTTCCAGGTTTGGGTCTGAATACCGGACGTTTTTTTTGCTTTTATTGTGTGTTGTTTGCCAAAAAAAAGGAGGAGTGGGCACCGTTTCACCCGACAAATCGGCTATCTTGGCGGTGATTTTCAATGATAAGATTCGGGTTAGGGTTGTTTTACATCAACCAATATTCAGATCCATTAACCGTTTTCAAACTAGTACTTTATGATTCGTACCGCCTTATCCTTTTTATTCCTGTTATTTTTTACTGCCTTTTGTTTTGGGCAGGGCCTTGTATGGTCTCCAGCAGCGGATGCTTATTACCAATATGAAAAAGGCCAGATTTTTAAATATGAAATGCCCGAGCAGACCTCATCGCTCTTTGTAAGTAAGGCACAACTTACTCCACAGGGTAAGAGTGATGGACTGGAAGTGCGCAGTTTTTCATTTTCTGTCGACGGCACTCAACTGTTGATTTACACCAATTCCAAACGCGTGTGGCGTTATGATACGCGTGGGGATTATTGGGTGTTGAACCTGAAAACCAATGCACTGACTCAATTGGGCAAAGCCCAGCCGGAGTCCTCGCTGATGTTTGCAAAGTTTTCGCCGGATGGTGAAAAAGTGGCTTATGTGAGTGAACGCAATCTATATGTTGAAACGCTTGCAAATGGTAAGGTAAGTCAGTTGACTTCTTCCGATTCCGGTTCCAAGCTGATTAACGGAACGTTTGATTGGGTGTATGAAGAAGAGTTCGATTGTCGAGATGGTTTTCGTTGGTGTCCGGACAGCAAGCGTATTGCTTACTGGCAGATTGATGCCAATAAAACTGGTTTTTTCATGATCAATACCACGGATTCTATTTACCCTTTTATTGTTCCTGTTGAGTACCCAAAGGTGGGAATGACACCGTCTCCGTATAAAATTGGGGTTGTTGATATTGGCAATAAAAAAACAAAATGGATGAACCTGCCCGGTGATCCACAACAGACTTACCTGCCAAGAATGGAATGGACTACCAACGGTTTGAGTTTGTTATGCTCAACAATTGAATCGGAAGCAAATGCAACTACTATTTTTCTCTGCGATGCAAAAACAGGAGAAGTAAGTCCGATCTACCAGGAATCCGATGAAGCCTGGATTGATTTGAATGGTCGGGAAATGGTCGATTATTTTAAGTGGGTTGATAGTGGCCGGTCCTTTTGTTTACCAGTGAAAAAGACGGCTGGCGGCACATTTACAAACTCAGCACCAATGGAAAGGCGAAGAACTGCTGACAAAGGTTCTTTACGATGTCGCAGGTGTTGCAGAGATTGATGAAGATCGCGGGTATGTGTATTTTATGGCTCTCCGGATAATGCTACCCAGTCATACCTGCATCGGGTTCGTTTGATGGAAGCAGCAGTAAGCCAGAGCGTGTTACTCCGGAAGGGACAACCCGGGACACACAGCTACAACCTCTCACCCAGAGCACGCTATGCTCAGCACCGGTACTCCAATGCCTACACAGCACCTATGCGTGAGTGGGTAAAATTCCCGATCATGAATGCCTGGAAAAAGGAAACAGCATTGCCGACCAGTTGAAGAAAAGCAAGCCGGAAAAAGGAAACGTTGAGTTTTTTCAGGTAACGACAGAAGACGGAGTAACCATGGATGGCTGGATGGTGAAACCGAAAGATTTTGATCCAACCAAGAAGTATCCAATCTTGTATTATGTATATACCGAGCCTGCCGGCGCGACCGTTCGCGATAGCTACGGTACCGGGCGCAACCGGATGTTTAACGGGGATATGGCTGAAGAAGGGTATATCTATGCCTCTCTTGACGGAAGAGGAACCCCTGCTTTAAAAGGCCGGGATTGGCGCAAGGCCATTTATCGAAAAATTGGTGTAGTAAACATACGCGACCAGGCTATGGGTGCTAAAGCCATGTTTGCAAAATACGACTTCATTGACCAGGATCGCGTAGCCGTCTGGGGATGGAGTGGAGGTGGCTCTACAACACTCAACTGCCTGTTCCAGTACCCTGAAATTTATCAGACCGGGATTGCAGTAGCAGCAGTGGCCAACCAACTTACCTACGACAACATCTATCAGGAGCGTTACATGGGCTTGCCACAGGAGAACAAAGAAGATTTCATACAGGGCTCACCGGTTACGCATGCGAAAAATCTGCAAGGCAACCTTTTGTACATTCACGGAACCGGCGATGACAACGTACATTACCAGAATGCAGAAATGCTGGTAAATGAGTTGATTAAACACAACAAGTATTTTCAGTTTATGCCGTATCCAAATCGGAGTCACGGCATCTGGGAAGGGGAGGGGACTACCCAACACCTAGCAACCATGTTTACCACCTTCCTGCGGCAGCATTGCCCACCGGGCGGGAAGGCAAAAACACCATAAAATTGTCAATGAGACAATGCAAATAAGCCGTTTAGGGCAATTGGGCGATAACCGTCTGATTGCCCTTTACTTTTTGATCTATACCCACCTCAATTTTTGAGCCGGGAGGCAAAAACAAGTCAACCCGGGAGCCAAACTTGATGAAGCCCATGTCTTCACCCTGATTTACTTTTTTGCCCTCATACACATACCATTTGATGCGGCGGGCTACTGCCCCTGCAATTTGTCGCATCAGCAATTGGTGTTTGCCGGTATCGTAAACTACAGTGGTGCGTTCGTTTTCTTCGCTGCTTTTTGGGTGCCAGGCTACCAGGTATTTTCCAGGGTGGTACCTGAAAAACGGGATGGATCCACTCACCGGGTTGCGGTTTACGTGGACGTTCAAAGGAGACATGAAGATTGAAACCTGGATGCGTTCATCCCGGAAGTATTCGGGTTCTTCCACATGTTCAATTACAACTACCTTTCCATCAGCAGGGGCATATACAAGTTGATCGTTTTGTTCGGCAATTTTCCTGGGAGGATTTCTGAAAAACTGGACCAGGAGTGCGTACACTACTAGGGAGACCAACAGGATGAACGGAGCCGTTTGAGGGAACCGGGAGAATGCCGCCCAATTCAGGAGGGCCAGGGTAGCCCCTGAAATTAATAGGATGCTGCGGCCTTCTTTGTGCAATAGTGAAAACATAGGTAGTTATTTGTTCGCCGCAAAACTACGAGTTTGTTGTTGTTTATTCGGCTCTCCAAGCCTTGTTTATTCGGGGCGCTACGCTTTCTCTTGTTTATTTGTTGATACGCCCTTCGGGCTAGGATGATTTGTTGATGTTTATTCGGCCCTGTGGGCCTTGTTTATTTGAATTTTAAAACCACCGTCTCTGACGGTGGTCATGTTTGATGGCTATGCCTTGTGATTTTTGAAAAACCTGGTTTGGCGACAGCCAAAATTTTACGACTATCCCCCTCCTTTGGTGGGGGATAGTCGTAAAATAAGATTTTTCTTTACTTGTTTATGTTTTGAGGCTAGGGCAAGCATTGCCCCTGCGGGGCACAAATTTATTTGTGCTTTCTCATGGTGTAACCGAATCGTTTGGTGATTTCGATTCCAATTTTTTCCAGGAATTGAGTTGGTAGTTCACCTCCGGCAAAAATGTAGACCTGGTCGTTGGAGTAAACCTGGCTTTGGCCATCGTTGGTCTGGAGGGTGATTTGGTGATCTTCAATGAGTGTCAGGTTGGTATTGAACTGCATGTTGATGGCACCGGATTCGATGGCTTCATGGATGCGTTCACGGTTTTTGGGTTTGATGCGGGCGAATGCATCTTTTCGATAGGAAAGGATTACTTCGTTTTGCTCCATCAAAAGCATAGCCGATTCAACGGCGGAGTCGCCACCGCCGACAACCAGAATTTTCTTGCCGGAGATCATCTCTGGTTCCAGCAATCGGTAGGCTACTTTTTGATTCAATTCGCCTTCTACACCCAATTTCCGTGGGGTGCCTCTGCGCCCGATTGCGAGGAGGATGTTTTGTGTCGGGATGGATTCACCGCGATTGGTTTTTACCAGGAAGTGTCCGTTTTCCCGAGCAATTTCTTCTACTTTGGTGTGCTCGGTGATGGTCACCTGATTTTTGGTGAGCACCTCATTCCAAAGGTCAAGCAGTTGTTGTTTGTTGGTATCTGTAAGTTTTACTTTTCCGTACAGGGGCAGGTTCATGGGGGCGGTCATGACAATTTTGGAACGCGGGAATGTAAAAACGGTTCCGCCCAAACTATCCTGCTCGAGTGTTTGAAATTTCAACTGGTGTTTTTTTGCCATAAGGGTGGCTGCAATGCCTGCCGGCCCGGCTCCTACGATCAATAGGTCCAGGACATTTTCTTTTTTTGAAATACCCTTTTTTACCAGATTATCCACTGCCTGCTGGCCTTGTTCCACACTGTTTTTTATGAGTCCCATTCCACCCAATTCACCGGCAATGTAAACGCCTGGTACATTGGTTTCAAATGATTCGCTTACGTGGGGGAGGTCAACTCCGCGCTTCTCGGTTCCGATTACCAGAGAAATGGCCTCAACGGGACAGGCGTGAAAACAGGCTCCATGACCAACACAATGCGATGCATTGATGAGGGTAGCCCGGCCATTCATAATGCCCAGGATATCTTTTTCCGGACAGGCAGTGATGCAGGCTCCACTTTTAATGCAATTATCTTCATTTATGACCGGGTGTAGTGAAACCGGTTCGTGCAGTCCGTCCTCTCTGGCCTGATCGATTTTCTTTTTAATTTCTTTAGATGCCTTTTTAAGTTTCCGCATGTAAATGCCAATGATGATGGCACAAACTCCAAATGCAATGGCGTATATTAAAATTTGTTCGAGCAACATGGCTTAGAAAATCCATTTGTATCCGAAAAGGAGGGTGATGACGACATGGAAAACCACTACAACCAACATGATGATTGCAAAAGGAAGGTGCGCTACGTGCCAGTACCGGAATAATTGGTGCATGACACGGAGTCGTTCGATCCGGTTGTTGAGCGAGAGCTCGTTTTTTACCATTTTCGCAATTTGCTTGATATCGGGTCCGGCAATTTGATGGCTTCTCAAAACAGATTTAACCTTGGATATGCTCGAGCGGTCCTGGAAATATTTTGATACAATTCGTCCCAGAATATTTCCCTTGAATTCCTCTGTTGCGGGCTGAGTAATCTGAATCACCGTTTGGTAACTTTCTTCATCCAGACGGTAGTTGGATTGCAGGATGTCGCTGATATTTCCTTTCATTTCCTTTACCTCGGAAAGGCTGAGTGCCCGACCCTCAATTGTACGGGGAATTTGCTGGTAAATGAAACGGCCAATGACGCCACTTAATACTACCAGCACCATACTCCAAAATGCAATGGAAACAATCCCCCCAAACTTGAAGGTTGTATGGAACAAGACCAGGATAGGCCCCAGGGTACAGAGAAAGATGTGAAACTCGAGCCAGTATTTCAGGCGGCCCCAACGCGCCATGCGTGCTGAGCGTTTCCTGACAAGGTACATGACCACGCCAATAAGCATAAACAAGGTACCCATGATACCAATTCCATGCCCCATCGGTCCGCTGGCCTTAAACCAGTCGTGCTTGGGGTGATAAAATCGCTCTTCAAGAGGCGTTTGGTAATAATCATAGCCGTAATAGGCCAGGTAGATCGTGGTGGCGATAACAACTGCTGTCATCGCACCGATGTACAAACGGTGGATTAGCGGAGACATTTTGCTGTGGTGTTTATTCAGAGTAAATCAGTGGTCTTTCAATAGTGCTTCATAAAGACATAACTGGCTTTCTCTTTATTAAAAATTAGAATAGGGTGCGAACTACTTTTTGTTCGCGGGATTATACAAATGGATTTTCTTTTCTATAGGCCCTGTGCTTCCAAAAAGCCAACAGACTGATTACTATTAGGAAAACTACGGTATAGTACACAAAATCTGGAATTGGTACCGGGTCGCCTGCGGCGTAAGAATGCAGTCCGGACAAGTAATAATTTACACCAAAGTAGGTCATCATCACGGTTGCCCAACCAAACAGGTTTGCCACATTGAACGCAAAGACGCCCCGCAATCCAGGAATAAAACGCATGTGCAGTATAAAAGAGTATACCAACACGGTAACAAGTGCCCAGGTTTCTTTGGCATCCCAGCCCCAGTAGCGGCCCCAGGATTCATTTGCCCAAACGCCACCCAGGTAGGTTCCAATGCTCACCATGACCAATCCTCCAAATACGGTCATCTCGCTGATCATGGTCATTTCCTTGATCATGCGGTACACATTTTCCTGGTTGTTTTTATTGGCAAAAATCATAAAGATCAAATTCAACACACCGATGATTGCTCCCAGTACAAGAAAGCCGTAACTACCTGCTTCAAGAGAAACATGGATGGTTAGCCAATACGATTTAAGTACGGGCACCAGCGGTGTAATTTCCGGGTCCAGCCAACTCAGGCCGGCTACCATCATAATGGTCGCTGCAAGAATATTTGTTGCAGCCAGGCCACCTATACTTTTTCTCGAAAAAATCATGCCAGCTAATACGGTTGTAAATCCGATGTAGATCATGGATTCGTATCCGTTGCTCCAGGGTGCGCGACCTGAAATGTACCAGCGTAAACCCAGTCCGCTTGCATGCGCCAAAACTGCCAGGCCAAAAATGCCCAGTGCAATTTTCGTGGGGAGGGCCAGTTTCGCTCCGGGTTTAAATACCGATGTGAAGAGGAGCCCCAGGAATACCAGTCCCAATAAGGCATAGCTTGTACCCAGGCGTTTGAATATTTTGGATTTATTTAAAAACATTTCGGCCTTGAGTCGATCCTGACTTGGGTAAATAGCAGCACCAGCCTGTTTTTGATAATTATCTAATTCCACGAGCAGTTGGCTGGCCAGCGACCAGTCATTTTCATGCATGGCTTTCTGGAGTGTGGGGATGTATGCCGGGAAAAATTTTTCGGGAAAAGAACTTTCCGGTGATATGTTTTGGTGGTTGTGCCCAAAGTCGGTCGGTGAAATCCAGGTGTTGTTTGGATCGTTTGGAACAGGATAAATACGGAACAGGCTGCCGGAAAATACCATGTTGCAGATATTGACCTTTTCATCCAGTTTCATCAATTCTTTATCCAGTACACCCCGATCGCGCGGTTCCTTGTTGTAGGCTTCGCGCACGAGCTTCTGGAGTTTGTATGCCCCGGAAGGCTCGTAAAAGTCGTTGTATGAAGCCAGATTCCCTTCGATTGGTATGAGTTGTCGGATGGTCTCGTGTTTTCCCAATTTAATCAAGGGAACATCATACCAATCGCGGGGATTTGCAGCCATTCCCAGCACGATCTGATCAGCGCTCATTCCATACAGACTTTCCGACCGGGAGATTTTCCGAAGAATTTCATTGGTCAGCGTATTCATGGGTTTTACACGCCCTTTATGATCTTGTACAACCAGGCGGCCAAACTGTGCAGCGTGTCCGGTAGAGATCATGTGCTGGGGTTGCTCAGCACGGAGATTGAATGGAAGAACCAACAGGGAGCCAAGCAACAACAAGAGCAGGGTGTTGTTTTGCGTACGCATGCGCTCAAGGTTTTTTTGAATTTGGTAGAATCTGCTTTTTTTATCAAAAAAAGTGAGCAGCATGCCCAGGGTGAGGAGGGCATATCCTATGTATGAAATCAAGGTTCCCCAGAAGTCGTGGTTGACGCTGAGGTAAGTACCCAACTCATCCGGATCGAAGGAAGATTGGAAAAACCGGTAGCCGTCGTAGGTCAGGATATTATTCATAAAAATCCGATAATCTTCCTGGTGGTTGTTTCTTGGATCGGAAAGGGTCACCTCGCTGGCATAGGAGGAGGCGTTCTCCGTACCCGGGTATTTTTCCAGGATAAAATCACGCAATCCAATTGAGAAAGGAACCTGAATTTTTCTTGATCCATAAGACACTGCCAGTTGTGTATTCCCGCCGGAAACCACACGTGGGCGGCCTTCCATGCCCTGGTTGCCTGCGACTAATACCCGATTGGATTGCCCGTTAATGCGCACATCAAGATCCAGTGCTGCCATGCTTTTGCTTTCCATTTTTCTTTTTTCAGAAACAATGTCAACGCGAGCACTGGGATGGAAATCACCAAAAACAAAACTGGATTGTCCGGAAGCATACAGGCTTCTGAGTCGCAGTGTCAGCCATTCAAACGCGGGAAGGGTATCCCGTTCCTGGGTAGCCATTACCGTTTGAGCATAGGACTTGTTGGCTTTAAATTGAAGTTGGTTGTCGGGTGTGAGCCGGATGTTGAAGGCGTTGGGGTTTTCATTTTCAGTAAAGTCAAACAAGGTTCCATTTACCATGGTCCGGTTTCCCTGTTGCAGGAAGTATTCCTGTCTTCCATTGGCTCCTCCCACCACAATTTTGATGGTTGGGAGTCCGGAGGCTTCATCTGCCTCCATCGCTTCTATGGGATTGGGGATGAAATCCATGAGTTCTACCTCAATCTGGTCGGCACCGATTGCGTAGGATTTTTTGAAATGGTTGGTCCCCAAACTTGAAAACAAAACAGACTCCTGAAAGGTATAGTGCGTTTCATTTTGAATGGCCTCGAAGTTGATGTACGGATCAGAAGAAAGGAAGGTATTCGAACTGCTGCCTTCGCGGATGCCCATCATCCCTTCATAGCCCCAATAGCGGGTAACTGCTGCGCCTAACAAAATGACTATTACAGATGCATGAAAGGTAAGGATAGCCCATTTTTTTTGCTGAATCATCCGGTGCCGGATGATGTTGGCTATCAGGCTGGCGCCAAAAAGGACCAGCAGCAATTCAAACCAACGGGCCTTAAAAATATGCTTCTGGGCGGCGCTGGTTCCAAAATCATTTTCAACAAAGGTTGCGATTCCAATGGCCGCAGCAAAAAGAATCATGTAGAGCCCGGCCGCAGAGGTAGAGAGGACGGTATTGTATAACTTCAGGAGTGTTTTTTTCATAGCCAAACCGGAGTTTGCATTCATATATAAACAAATGAGTTGCTGATGCAATCAACAACCGGATTTGTTTTCTATTTGACGTATTGAGGAGAAGGATGCAGCGTGTTTGAGCCTATTGTACCACCTTGGCATCTTCCAGGATGATATCGTAGCGATACCCTGCACCGAAGTCTTTGTCTAAAGCAATTACTCCTTCCAGTGTAATAACATGGCCAGCAGGAATTCCTTCCTGTGTTGTCACGGTCAGGTCCAGGTTTTCTCCAGATCCGTCCTGAATGTGAAGCCAGTTTCGGCCCATGATCATGGGATTAACTTTCATCACTTTGCCTGTCACTTTAACGGTTTTTCCGTTGTACTTGCTTTTGTTTTTAAACAGGTCATTAAGTTTCATGGCTCCTTCCACGGAGGGGACAGATGTGGGTGGGGTAACAGCGCCTGCATCGTGGTTGTGCCCGAGTGCCTGGTCAACTGCCGATCCGCTTCCGCTGGCAGGAGTTATGCCACGTACGAGGTACAGGGTCTCAAACGTCCGGTCATGTTCCTGGCTGTAGAAGTCTTTTTTGATTAGACCGCCGGAATAATAATAGGTTGCCCCGATTTCAACTTGTGATTTGGGAATTGCAATCCAAAATTCTTCTGCGCCTTCTTTTACGCGGATATAGGTATAGCGTTCGTGCTCCAGGGTTTCCAGGGCAACGACTTTGTGTTGGTCTGCTACTGCATCGGTAACCGGGCTGGTAGAACTTGCTACGCCGGTAGTTGCTCCACCGGAATTTGCCGGGGTATCTGCTTCAATAACTTTTGGGCCTGAGTCGCATGCGATCAGAGAAAGAAAGAGAACAGACAGGATGAATTTATACATGTATTTTAAAATTTAATCAATTTAAAAGCGCTGGAGCAGCTTGGCATTGAGTCGGGTATAGTTGTTGTTTTGATCATCAAACACGCTTTCCGCGTAGAGGGAAAAACTTAGGTTGCGTGCCAAACGAACCGAACAACTTCCGCCCACCAGATTTTGCAGTTTTTGGTGCTCCAGGTGCAAATACTGATAGTTTATATTCCGGTAGTAAAGTTCGGTAGAAAATTTACCACGGGCAAAGCTTCTCGATAATTTCACTCCAAAGTTCTGAGTTGACAGGTAGCTGGTTTTTAAAAAGCTTGCTGAAACAGAGATGTTGGAGTTGATAAACGGCAGGCTGCTGTAGTTCACATAGGTGTTGAAGTGTGTGGTAGCACTGGTTTGACCTTTTTGAAAACGGAAACTCGAGTTCAAACCGATGGTCAACTTCTTAACAGGCCGGTAGGAAAACTGATACCGGAGACCTTGCCGGGTTTCCTGATCGATAAGTTGGTCGATCTGGTTTTTATACGATTCATAGAATATGATGTTCTTCCGATTGTCGTATGCAATGCTGGTGGAGAACTTTCTGGAAACCCGGTACCGAAGCATCACATAGAGGTTGGTCATTTGAGGCTTATTTGAAATGGTATCATTGACTTTTTTATACAAATCCATTTCCATGGAGCCAAAAAGTTCAAGCCGTTGCCGAGGGTTCCGTTGTATTGACCGTACACAAATCTTCGGTCTACATTGCCACCATTTCGTTGTTCGATGAAACCCAATGTGGGTTGGTGGCTTTTGTTTTTATCTCCAGGTGTTAGGCTCATATAAACACCCCCCTGCATCAAACTTGGGTCAATTCCATAATCGCGAAGGCGAGGGCGGGAACCCAGGAGTACGCCCATGTGAACCCGTTGCCCAAATGTTTTTTCAAACTGGACGCCATCTACTGCTCCCAGACTTGAAATTCGGGGGTTGATTTTACGGCCTATAGTGAGGCTGGTGTTGTCTGAAAATTGGTATTGGCCTGCTAATGAGTACACCTTGAAGGCATTGCCCAGACTATTCTGCAGGCTGTCGGTTGGGTTCAATCGGTGGCGGTAAACGATGTAATGATCCCAGGAGAATTTTGAATCTTTAATATTGTTCCCACGGTAAATAAATGCATACCGCAGAGTGGTCTTGTTTTCATTATTAGAAAAGGTGCTGTATGATGCTGCAGAAACGCGGGCATTGGTTCTGCGCTTTCGGACCTTGGCTTTCCCCGCGGCATTTGTTTTTTTCTCTGGGCTTACTTCTTTATCCTCATCCGGAAGTTTTACAATTTCATTGTCAGGGTCCTCCTTGTTTTCTTCCGCATCGGTTTTTTCCTCAGGCTTTTTTGCAGCAAAAGACTGTATAGTATCCCCAACTTCAAATTTATTTGGTTCAATTGGGGTACATACACAGGACACGCTGGATTTGTTGCTTACAATCATGCCAGGAACCTTTTGATTGTTTTTCATAACAAACAAAGTGTCCCCAACATTAATGTTTTGCGTGGAGGCAAATTTTACATAGACATTTCTGGAGGAAACAAATGAAACTGTTCCAGAAAGGGGTTCCTTTTCAACCTGAGCATGTAGTAATTGCGGAAGAAGGATTACGGAAAAAACAATAAACAGCTGGCGCACAATCGAAGGATTTTAGGTAGGTGATTAATCGCTTCCATCTGGGTGGCAGGCATAGCAGGCTGAACTGGAGTATGAGTAGCCAGAAACACCTTGGTGGTCTTGACCTACCTCGACTGGGTTATCGTGTTCGTGGCAGTCAATACAACTAAACGCCATGAAATTGCCCGGAATTGTGTGGCACTCATCGCAAGTGGTCCATTCATCTTTGTGTTTTCCACTGTAAATAGGGAAATACATGTTGTCGTGATCAAACGTAGAAGGTACCCAGGCATTTTCATTATGGCAACTCTCACAATTAGTAGGGAAGCCTGCAAGCAAGTGATTGGGATTATTTGCACTGTTGTAATCGGATTCGTGGCAACTGAAGCATTCCGTAGATGTGTTGACATAGTTTCCACCGACGTGACAGTCTACACACTGTGGGACATTGGCATGGGCGCCGTTGAGCGGCCAGATGGTATTGTGATCAAAGGTGGATGGAATCCATGCGGTTTCATCGTGGCACTGAGTACAATCGGTTGAGAACTGATTGTTGATGTGGTTGGGGTTGTTTGTGTTGTTGTAATCGTCTATATGACAACCTGCACAATCGGTTGGGGTGTTGGTATAATTTCCACCGACGTGGCAGTCTACACACTGGGGTACATTGGCATGCGCACCGTTGAGTGGCCAGATAGAATTGTGGTCAAAGGTAGATGGTACCCATGCAGTTTCATCGTGGCATTGGGTACAGTCGGTTGAGAACTGGTTCGTCAGGTGATTGGGATTTGTAGTATTGTTGTAATCATCAATATGGCAGCCCGAACAGTTTGTTGGCGTATTGGTGTAGTTGCCTCCGACATGGCAATCCACACAATTAGGTACGCCGGCATGTGCACCATTTAGTGGCCAAATGGTATTATGGTCAAACGTAGACGGTATCCATGCATCTTCATTATGGCATTGTATGCAATCGGTGGAAAACTGATTGAATACGTGGCTCGGATTGGTTGTATTGTTGTAATCGTCGGTATGACAACCAGCACAGGTAGTTGGCGTGTTGTTGTAATCTCCATTGTGACAAGACACGCAATCATCCGCAATCGCAATGTGGGCGCCATTGAGTTGATAATAGTTGTCGTGAATCGGGAATAAAGCCGGATCCCAGCCGTTTGGTGTGTGACAGGTTTCACAATCCGTAGGAATGCCAAGCACGGTGTGATTCGGATTAGTTGAACCATCAAAGTCTGCCTGATGACAGGCTACACAAGACGTTGGGGTATTGGTGTAATCGCCACCAATATGACAGTCAATGCAATTTGCATTTTCATGCTCACCGATAAGTGGCCAGATTGCATTGTGGTCAAACGTTGATGGTACCCAGGCTGTTTCATTGTGGCATACGGTACAATCTGTTCCAAATTGGCTTGCTGCGTGATCCGGGTTTGTGGTGCCATCGTAATCTGCCTGGTGACATTCAACACAAGTATTTGGTGTGTTCGTATAGTTTCCTCCTGTATGGCAGTCTATACAGTCAGATATGAGTGCATGTGCACCATTGAGTGGCCAGATGGTATTGTGATCAAAGGTTGATGGAATCCATGCCTCTTCGTTGTGACACTGAGTGCAATCCGTACTAAACTGGTTGTTTACGTGGTTCGGATCAGTTGTCCCGTCAATATCCGTTTGGTGGCATTCGATACAGGTATTCGGTGTGTTGTTGTAGTCTCCATTATGGCAGCCAGCACAGTCATCTGCAATGGCCAGGTGCGCGCCATTGAGTTGGTAGTAGTTGTCGTGAATTGGGAACAATGCTGGATCCCAGCCAGATGGGTTGTGACAGGTTTCGCAATCGTGTTTATGCCGATGTTGTCGTGGTCGGGTTGTTGTTCGTCGTAATCTGCCTGGTGACAAGCCACGCAAGTATTGGGCGTAGTGTAGTACACGGTATGACATTCAATACAATCTGCATTGAGGTGTTCCCCTTCAAGCGGCCAGATGCTGTGGTCGAATGAAGCCGGTACCCACGCATTTTCATCATGGCACTGGGTACAATCGGTTGGGAACGATTGTTTGCGGTTTGGATCGTTTGCCCCGTCGTAGTCTGTTTGGTGGCATTCGATACAGGTATTTGGTGTGTTGTTGTAGTCTCCATTATGGCAGGTCGCACAGTCATCTGCGATGGCCAGGTGCGCGCCATTGAGTTGGTAATAGTTGTCGTGGATTGGGAACAGCGCCGGATCCCAACCAGATGGGTTGTGACAGGTTTCGCAATCGGTGGTAATGCCGATGTTGTCGTGATCCGGGTTGGTTGTTCCGTCGTAATCTGCCTGGTGACAAGCCACGCAGGTATTTGGCGTATTGGTGTAATCGCCACCGGTGTGACATTCAATGCAATCGGCATTTAGGTGCTCGCCTTCAAGCGGCCAGATGCTGTGATCGAATGAAGCCGGCACCCATGCATTTTCATCATGACACTGGGTACAATCGGTTGGGAACTGATTGTTTACGTGGTTTGGATCGTTTGCCCCGTCGTAGTCTGTTTGGTGGCATTCGATACAGGTATTCGGCGTGTTGTTGTAGTCACCATTGTGGCAGGTCGCACAGTCATCTGCGATGGCCAGGTGCGCACCGTTTAGTTGGTAGTAGTTGTCGTGGATTGGGAACAGTGCCGGATCCCAACCAGATGGGTTGTGACAGGTTTCGCAATCAGTGGTGATTCCGATATTATCATGGTCTGGGTTGGTCGTTCCATCGTAATCTGTCTGGTGACATTCTACACAGGTAGTTGGCGTATTGGTATAGTTTCCACCGGTGTGACATTCAATACAATCGGCATTGAGGTGCTCTCCTTCAAGCGGCCAGATGCTGTGGTCGAATGAAGCCGGCACCCATGCATTTTCATCATGACACTGGGTACAATCGGTTGGGAACTGGTTGTTTGTGTGGTTTGGATCGTTTGCCCCGTCATAGTCTGTTTGGTGGCATTCGATACAGGTATTTGGTGTATTGTTGTAATCACCATTATGGCAGGTCGCACAGTCATCTGCGATGGCCAGGTGCGCACCGTTTAGTTGGTAGTAGTTGTCGTGGATTGGGAACAGTGCCGGATCCCAGCCAGAAGGGTTGTGACAAGTTTCACAATCGGTGGTAATACCGATGTTGTCGTGGTCTGGGTTGGTTGTTCCGTCGTAGTCCGTCTGGTGACATTCCACACAGGTAGTTGGCGTATTGGTATAGTTTCCACCAGTGTGACATTCAATACAATCGGCATTGAGGTGCTCGCCTTCGAGTGGCCAAATGCTGTGGTCGAATGAAGCCGGTACCCAGGCATCTTCATTATGACACTGGGTGCAATCGGTTGGGAACTGATTGTTTGCGTGGCTTGGATCGTTTGCCCCGTCATAGTCTGTCTGGTGGCATTCGATACAGGTATTTCGGTGTATTTAAAAAGTTTCCACCAATATGGCAATCCGTACAGTTTGGAACATCGGCATGTGCACCATTGAGCGGCCAGACAGTACTGTGATCAAATGTTGATGGTGTCCATGCGGTTTCACTGTGGCACTCCATGCAATCCGTCGGGAATTGATTGTCTGCGTGATTCGGATTGTTGGTTGCATCGTAATCAGCCTGGTGACACGCGACACAAGTGTTTGGTGTGTTGTTGTAATCACCATTATGACAGGTTACACAATCATCAGCAATGGCCAGGTGCGCACCGTTGAGTTGGTAGTAATTATCGTGTATCGGGAAGAGCGCCGGATCCCAACCAGATGGGTTGTGGCAGGTTTCACAGTCCGTATTAATCCCAATATTATCGTGGTCGGGGTTGCTGGTTGCATCGTAATCTGTCTGGTGGCATTCCACACAGGTGTTTGGCGTGCTTGTATAGTTTCCGCCAACGTGGCATTCAATACACTCCGGTACATTGGCATGTTCACCTTCAAGTGGCCAAATACTGTGGTCAAATGAGGAAGGCACCCATGCGTTTTCATTATGGCACTGGATACAATCTGTTGGGAACTGATTGTTGGTATGACTTGGGTTTGCTGCGCCATCAAAATCAGGTTGATGACAGGCTACACAGGTGTTTGGAGTATTGTTGTAATCTCCATTGTGGCAGGTCACACAGTCGTCAGCAATCGCTGTATGTGCTCCATTTAGCGGATAGTAATTATCGTGAATCGGGAAGGCTGCAGGATCCCAACCAGAAGTTACGTGACACATTTCACAATCCGTCGGAATGCCGAGTGCCCCGTGGTTGGGGTTTGTAGAACCGTCAAAATCCATTTGGTGACAGGCAGAACAGTTGGTAGGTGTGCCCGCAAAACCACTGGCATGACATTCTAGACAATCCGTGGTAAGGTGCACTCCGGTTAATGGGAATGAAGTAGTACTGTGGTCAAAAATATTGTCTGCATCTCCGGTAGGGTGGCAGGCCAAACAGGCAGGGCTGGTGTAACTGTATCCTCCAACGCCCATGTGTTCATTGTCTGTCTGGGGATTGGTATGGCATCCTGTACAACTAAAGGTGGAGTAATCGGCCGGGTTGGTATGGCAATCTATACACTCCATCCATTGGTTCAGGTGTGCTCCGCTGTAGATCGGGAAGTGGTCCAGATCATGGTTGAATTCAGAAGGAATCCATGCATCTTCATTATGACAAATTACACAGTCCGTATTAAACTGAGCCATTGCGTGGTCAGGATTTGTCGTGCTGGAATAATCTGCCTGGTGGCATTCAAAACAGGTGTTCGGCGTGTTGTTGTAATCGCCGTTATGACATGCCGCACAATCATCTGCTGCCAGGGCATGCGCTCCATTTAATTGGTAATAGTCGTTATGGATTGGGAAATTCGCCGGACTCCATCCGCTTGGCGTATGGCAGGTCTCACAATCGGTAGGAATACCAATCGCTCCATGATTGGGGTTGGCCGAACCATCAAAATCAGTTTGGTGACACTCCACACAGGTATTGGGTGTATTTGAATAGTTTCCTGCAACATGGCACTCAATGCAATCTGCATTCAGGTGTTCTCCCTCCAGCGGCCAAACAGTATTGTGGTCAAATGAAGTAGGTACCCAGGTGGTCTCGGTGTGGCAGGTAGCACAATCCGTAGGGAACTGATTACTGATATGATTTGGGTTGGTGGCTCCGTCAAAATCTGCCTGGTGACATGCTACACAGGTATTGGGTGTATTGTTGTAGTCACCATTATGACAGGTTACACAATCATCTGCAATGGCAGCATGGGCTCCATTAAGTTGATAGTAGTTGTCGTGAATAGGGAAGTCCGCCGGACTCCATCCGCTTGGTGTGTGGCAGGTTTCACAGTCGGTTGGAATACCGATGGCTCCGTGGTTCGGGTTGGTCGAGCCATCAAAATCTGTTTGGTGGCATTCGACACAGGTCGTTGGCGTGTTGGAGTAATTCCCTCCAATATGGCATTCAATACAGGCTGTATTCTGGTGTTCTCCTTCCAATGGCCACGCTGTATTGTGATCAAAAGAGGAAGGTATCCATGCATTTTCATCATGACATTGCGTACAGTCCGTTGGGAACTGATTGGCGCTGTGCGCAGGATCAGTTGTAGCGTCGAAATCCATTTGGTGGCACTCAATACATGTATTCGGGGTGGTGGTGTAATTTCCACCAACATGGCAGTCTGTACAATTTGGTACCGCAGCGTGAGCACCGTTTAGTGGCCAAATAGTATTGTGGTCAAATGTAGTCGGTACCCATGCATCTTCATTATGGCATTGCGTACAATCGCTTGAAAACTGATTGCTCTGGTGATTCGGATCGGTGGTGTTGTTGAAGTCCGATTGGTGGCAGGCTACACAGGTATTTGGTGTATTGTTGTAATCGCCGTTGTGGCAGGCTGCGCAATCCGTTGCAATTGCCTGGTGAGCACCATGCAGTTCATAAAAATCATCGTGAATTGGGAATTCCGCGGGCTGCCAGGCAGCGGTTGTGTAATGGCACAGTCTGTAGAAATACCCAGGGTTGTTGTGATTCGGGGTTGGTAGTTTGGATTAAAATCACAATGGTATGGCAGGCTGCACAGTCGGTTGGTGTGCCGACATAGCCATTTGCGTGACATTCAATACATTGTGTCGTCTCGTGTGCACCCGTAAGCGGGAAGTTCGTCGTGTTGTGGTCAAAAATATCATCGACATTCCCGGTGGGGTGACAGGCAAGGCAAGCCGGATCACTGTAGGAATATCCGATGACCCCATTGTGCTCATTGTCAGTTTCAGGGTTGGTATGGCATGCTACGCAGGTGAATTCAGAGTAATCCGATGGGTTTTGATGGCATTCATTACAATTAGCCCATTCTCCTTGGTGTGCACCGGAATAAATGGGGAAATGTTGAAGGTCATGGTCGGCATATGTAGCAGGCATCCAATCTGGATCCGTAGTGTGGCAATCTGTACAACTGGTTGAAAATCCTGCTGCCTGGTGGTTGGGATTTTGTGTGGATTCAAAATCGGGTTGGTGGCAGGCAAAACAATCGGTAGGAGTATTGGTAAAGTTTCCTCCGGTATGACAGGAGGCACAATCCATAATATCATGCCCTTTTTCCAAGGGGAAAAAACTGTGGTCTACTGCAGTGGTTCCCCAACCATCCTGATTGGGGTCATGGCATTCAATGCAATTGGTTGGGAATCCGGCTTGGTTGTGATTGGGATTAGTTGTAGCCTGAAAATCGGATTGATGGCAATCTATGCATTCGTTTCCAATTGGGTCAAATCGCAATCGGGTATCCGAGTTGTGACAATCCGTGCAGTTGGCCAATGCATGGTTTCCCAAAAGTGGAAATCCATTGCTGTTGTGGATGGCATTGATATCATCCACTAGCCAGTTGTTGGTCGTATGGCATCGTGCGCAATCCATTCCCACCGTTTGCTGGTGCATATCCAGGTGACAAGAATAACACTCGTTGGATGCTTCCGAAAAGACAAGGGATTCGTGACAAGACCGGCAATCTACCAGTGCGTGCCGTCCGGTGAGTGGAAACAAAGTAGAGTCGTGTGTAAACTTAATGTCCAGTTTTTGAACTGCGGAAGGGTTGAGCGGATTGTCTTTATTTTGCTTTGCTGGTGCCCATGTCTCAAACGGTATATCCCATCCTGCAGCAGTATGGCATGCGCCACAGTCCAATTGAAGCAATTCACCGTGAGGTGATTGCGCCATGAGACCTTGGGCAAGGAAAAGGATTACCAATAAAGATGACAAAAGCCGCATTGGGACCGATCTGATCTAGCATCTTTTTGCTATCAAACATCAACCTGTTGATTGCAAAAAGCGAATGCTAATAATTTGTAAAAAATCTAATTAAGATTAAGCGGCCAAACATAAAAATGCCAAGTCTAATCAGATGATAAACTTGAAATTTAGTTTGTTAAATATAGGTTTTAGGCCGATTTTTCTTCGTTTTGGGAAGGTATGCAATTTTTTAAAAACAGATTCTTGATTTGCTTTAAAATTGACTGAACCGGGAAATTTCCTGACTGAATCGGGAAATCCACCTAAACCCTAGTCGCTGCCATCCGGATGGCAAGCGTAGCATGCCGGACTGGAGTACTGGTAATTTCCTACCCCCTGATGATCTTGTGCCAGTTCAGATGGGTTGTCATGTTCATGACAATCAATACAGCTAAAGACCTGGAAGTTTCCAGGGGTAGTGTGGCATTCGATGCATTGATCCCATTCGTTTTTATGTTTCCCGCTGTAAATTGGAAAGTACATATTATCGTGATCAAACGTGGATGGATCCCAGGCGGATTCATTATGGCAGATGGCGCAATCGGTGGGGAACTGACTGCTTTGGTGATTGGGTGAATTTGTGGCATTGTAATCTGCCTCGTGGCATGCGAAACAGGTGTTCGGGGTATTGTTATAATCTCCGTTGTGACAGGCATCGCAATCATTCGCAATGGCACCATGTGCACCCTGAAGCATGTAGTAATTGTTGTGAATCGGGAAACCGGCCGGCATCCAGGCACTGGTTGTATGGCATTGAGCGCAATCTGTGGATATCCCTATCGCCTGGTGATTTGGATTGCTGGTTTGGTTGTAATTGTTCATATGACAAGCCGAACATTCCGTTGGCGTGCCTGCATACCCATTGCTATGACATTCCAAACAATCAGTAGTCTGGTGTGCCCCTGTTAATGGAAAATTAGTTTGGTTGTGATCGAACGCGTCATCTGCATCACCGGTAGGGTGGCAGGCAAGACAAGCCGGGCTGTTATAGGAATAACCGCTGATTCCATTGTGGTCGTTGTTGGTTTCCGGGTTGGTATGGCAAGTAGTGCACGTGAATTCCTGAAAGTTGGAAGGGTTGGTATGGCAATCCGTACATGCATCCCATTCTCCATTATGTTGCCCGCTGTATATAGGAAAATGCATTGCATCGTGATCCTGGAAGTTTGCAGGAATCCAGGCATTTGTTGTGTGGCAACTGGCACAATCCGTTGAAATGCCGGCAGTCTGGTGATTGGGACTGTTGGTTTGGTTGTAATTATCAATATGACACGCTGCGCATTCCGTAGGGGTACCTGCATAGCCGTTACTATGGCATTGAATGCAATCGGTAGTCTGATGTGCACCTGTTAGTGGAAAATCAGTCTGGTTGTGGTCAAATCCATCATCGGCACTTCCATTGGGGTGACATACCAAACAGGCCGGACTGTTGTAGGAATAACCACTGATTCCATTGTGGTCATTGTTAGTTTCCGGATTGGTATGACAGCTTGTACACGTAAATTCCGCGTAGTTGGAAGGGTTGGTATGGCAATCTGTACATGCATTCCATTCTCCATTATGCTCTCCGCTGTATATGGGAAAATGCAGCGCGTCATGATCCAGAAATTTTGCTGGCATCCACCCAATATCCGTGGTGTGGCAATCTGTACAATTGGTGGAAAAATTTAGATTGCTGTGGTTGGGTGTTTGGGCGTTTTCAAAATCTGCCTGGTGGCAGGCGAAGCAATCGGTAGGTGTGTTTTCAAAACTGCCATTGGTGTGGCAGGCTGCACAATCGGCAATTTCATGTCCCTTTTCTAATGGAAAGAAAAAATGGTTGATCCCGGTGGCTCCTCCCCAAGAAAACGCTGCAATGTCGTGACATTCGATACAGTTGGTTGAATAACCCGACTGAACGTGGTTGGGACTGGTCGCAGCCTGGAAATCCGATTGGTGGCAATCAAAACATTCATTTCCAAGGCGGTCAAACCGCAAATTCGTTTCAGAGGCATGGCAATCGATACAGTTTGCTAACGCGTGGGCGCCCAATAACGGGAATCCGTTTATCTGGTGGATTTCATTGACATCATCAACCAGCCAATGGTTGGTGCTGTGGCACCGGGCGCAGTCCATCCCAACAGTTTGCTGGTGCATATCTGTATGGCAGGCATAACATTCTGGGGTGGCCTGGCTAAACACCAGGGTTTCATGGCAAGACCTGCAATCCGTTACGGTGTGTTGCCCTGTCAGTGGAAAAGAGGTCGAATTGTGGTTGAATTTTGATGTGCCGGTTTCTGGTTCCGAAGGTGTTACCGCTTTTTCCTGGGCCCAAAATTCAGAAGGGATATCCCAGGATGATGCAGTATGGCAAGCAGCGCAATCAAGTTGAAGAGATTGACCATGGGGAGATTGAGCTACAAGCAAATGGCTTAAACTCAGAAGCAGAAGGGTGATAGGCAACCGGTACATGGGTAAGGATTAATGGATTTAAAATAAAGACAGTTATAGAGTGGTTTTTTTATTCGCTACCATCCGGATGGCAGGCATAACAGCTGGAACTCACATATTGATATCCGCCAACGTCATCGTGCTCATTTGCCAGACGACTGGGGTTGTTGTGTTCGTGACAATCGATGCAACTAAATACCGTATAGTTGCCCGGATCTGTATGGCAGTCCGTACAGGCATTCCACTCGTTTTTGTGGTTGCCGCTGTAGATTGGGAACGCCTCATTGTCATGATCTCCAAACTTAGCTGGCATCCAGCCTACATCCGTTGTATGGCAAGCCGTACAATCGGTTGAAAAATTCAGGGCCTGGTGATTGGGTGTCAAAGCAGACTCGTAATCTGTTTGATGGCAGGAGAAGCATTCAGGTGATAAATTCGAGAAAGTACCTCCAGTATGACATGCCGAACAGTCTGCAATTTCATGTCCTTTTTCCAATGGGAAAAAGAAGTGCCCAAATCCACCTAAACCCGACCAGGCACTGGCCGCAACATCGTGGCATTCCATACAATTTGTGGAGTATCCAGCCTGACTGTGGTTGGGGCTACTGGTATTTTGATAGTCCATTTGATGGCAATCAAGACATTCGTTTCCAAGCCGGTCAAACCGCAACCGGGTTTCAGACTGATGGCAGTCGGTACAGTAGGCAAACGCGTGTTGCCCCAGCAGTGGAAATCCGTTAATTTGGTGGATTTCATTGATGTCATCAACCAGCCAGTTGTTTTGCGAATGGCATCGGGTGCAATCCATACCAACGGTTTGTTGGTGTATGTCGGTGTGGCAGGAATAGCACGTAGCCTCAGCCTCTTCAAAAATCAATCCTTCATGGCAGTCCCGGCATTCGGCAAGGGCATGCTGCCCTGTGAGGGGAAACAAGGTATTGTTGTGATTGAACTTCAGATTGAGTTGCTGTACATCCGGATTGTCAGAAGCCAGTTGTTCTTCCAACTCAGCCCAGTAGGATTTTGGAATTTCCCAATTGGCTGCATTGTGGCAGGCGCCACAGTCCAGGCGCAACAATTCGCCGTGTGGAGATTGCGCCAGGCAGGAATATGCCAAAAGAAAAAAGGCTGCTATTGATGACAGTTTATGCATTCAAATTGTTCAATTTTATATACAACGACATCAGAAGTGCTGGTAGTATCCGGTTTGTGGCAGGCAGAACATTCTATTTCTGCATGCCGGCCTTCGAGTTGGAACTTGGTCCTGCTATGATCAAAATTCACTGCATCCCAATTTTCAAAGGCATGGCAGCGCTTGCAATCTATTTTTCCCCATTGGTCTGCGAATTGGCCTTTGTGGATGTCATCGTGGCAATCAATACAGGTACTGGAAATGCCCGTGAACTTCCCATATTCAAATTCTGCATCCCGCTTATGGCATTCGGAGCATTGGGTAGTGCTGTGGACTCCCTCCAATTGAAATGCTGTGGCTGTATGGTCAAATTGGTTTTGAAGCCAACTGTCGGTTATATGGCAGAAAGCACAATCTTTTTGTGGGTAGTATTTTTCCGGCAGGGTGCCGGCATGGACATCCTTATGGCAATCATTGCATCGCTGTCCGATGTCTTTGAATTTCCATTTGCCATCATCGGCTAAATGGCATTCAAAACAAGGAGTAGCCATATGCCCGCCTTCCAACGGGAATTTGGTGGCCGCATGCCGGTCAAACCCGAAGGTACTGCCTTCAAAGCCACTCACATCGTGACAAGAACTGCAATCCTGTGTGTTGCCATTTTCAACGAATTGTCCCTCGTGGAAATCATCGTGACAAGACAAGCAAGTGTTGAAGGGCAAGGGGTCAAGCATGCTGCCTTTATGGCATTCTTTACAATCGACAGTTTCGTGTTTTCCGCGCAGCGCAAAATCGGTTCGATCGTGATTAAACTCTCCCAGATTGGCTGAGCCACGGAAGCCTTTTTCAGTATGGCAATCCGCACAGTCTGATCCAAATTTCCCATTGTGAACGTCGTCATGACAGGTGGCACATTCGTTGGTTCGGACTCCTGAGCGGTCGCGGAACACAGTAGTAGGACCGCGTTCCAGGCTATGACATTCCCGGCAGTCTACTGATTGGTGTTTCCCTTTCAGAGGGAACCCTGTCTGATTGTGGTTGAATCGGCCTCTGCCAATAAAATTATCCCAACCTGACTCGGTGTGGCAACTGGTACACGAGGTGCCGAGTTCTCCAAGGTGCGGGTCATCGTGGCAATCAGTACAATTGGAGTGGTTTATATCTGAAAAGAACTGAAATTCTTTGCCGTTGCGGCTCCCTTTTTTATGGCATTCAATGCAGTCAACCTGGGCGTGTTTTCCGCGCAGCGCAAAATCGGTTTTGCTGTGATTGAAATTACTTGCCGGTGCAAACTTTTTTGTATCGTGGCAATCGGTGCATTTCTGGGAAAGAGTATTCTGGTGCACATCCTCATGACACATGTTGCAATCCTGCCCAAGACCCAGGAAGGTGTTTTTATCCGATTTGTATTTGCTTTCCTGGATGTTATCCGGCTGGTGGCATTCCCGGCAATCGACCTGTTTGTGGGAGCCGGTTAGTTTGTATCCTGTCCAGTCGTGGTTAAAACTTTCTTTGTCAAAACGGACCATTTCAAACTTTCTTCCATGGTGTTCGCTGTGGCAGTCAAAACAGTCTTTCTTGCGGACTTGCGAGGAGGCGTGATATCCTTGCTTTTTGTTGATGCGCGACTTGATTTCCTTGTGACAATCCAGGCATTTTGTGTTGGATACCTTATCGCCGAGATCATGGCATTTGGTGCAGTTGAGCATGCCTTCCAGTTCGGCGTGAGCGGAGGTCAGATCGCCAGGTGAAATCTGTGCAAGCACCGCGGAGTGGGTTAACACAAGAGTAAGGAACAGGGCCAGGATTTTACTAATTCGCATCTCTGAAAATTAAGGTCGGACAGAGTTTGAACGCTAATGTACTCGTTTTTCATATGCATGCCTTGTATTTAGTTTATTAGAATGATTCTATATTTCCTGTAACAGGAACTCAACCAAAATAAAAAAGGGCCGCTCTATGGAGAGCGACCCGGGGAGTTTTTGTTTGCTAGTATGGATAATGGCGGCTTAAAGCATGTTTAGCTGATGCCTTAGGGCTGAACTAAATAAGAGATAAACTTTTTTGTTGTCCGATACTCGAATGCGTTTTCCGGCGACCTCATGAGCAGGTGCTCTTTTTATTTTTGCAAACAGTTGTGTGTAGTATTTATAGGCCAGATAGACACCGAGGCGCGCACCTTTGGGAAGTTGTTTGATTCCTATCAGTGCCGCATCAAAATCCGCTTTGATATCCGCTTCAATGATGCTTTTTTGTTTTTTATCGAAGTTGTCAAAATCTACACCGGGGAAATATACCCGGCCCCGATCTTCAGCGTCGCTTTTCAGGTCACGCAGGAAATTGATTTTTTGAAATGCAGCACCCAGGCTTCGTGCGGATGATTTTAACTTCTGAAACCGCGCATCGTTGCCGTTGCAAAATACCCGCAAACACATTAGGCCAACAACCTCGGCAGAGCCGTAAATGTATTCGTCGTATTTGCTGTCGTCGTAGTTGGTGAAATACAAATCCATTTCCATGCTGTGCAAAAAGGCATCGATCAGTTCACGCTCAATCTTATATTGGTGCACAACCTCCTGAAAGGCTTGCAATACCGGATTGAGGCTAATCCCTTCGTCGATGGCTTCGTAGCAATCTCTGCGAAATTTGTCCAGCAATTCCTTTTTGGGATAGTTGTGAAAAGTATCAACAATCTCATCAGCAAAGCGAACAAAACCATAGATGGCGTAGATCGGCCCCCGGTATTGGGGGTGAAACACCCGAATCCCGGTTGAAAAGGAAGTGGAGTACCGTTGAGTAATCAGTTTACTGCATTCGGTACAGGTCGATTTATACAAGTCCAGGTGGTTCATAGGTATTATTTAAACGATTTAACGATTTCGCGAGCAACAACCTGTCCGCTGATCACAGCGGGAGGAACACCCGGTCCGGGAACGGTAAGTTGGCCGGTATAAAACAGGTTTGAAATTTTATTGCTTTTCAACTTTGGTTTCAAAAAGGCAGTTTGCAGCAGGGTGTTTGCCAGGCCGTATGCATTGCCTTTGAAGGCATGGTAATCAGAAACAAAATCGGCATGTGCAAATGAACGCTGATAGATGATGTGTGGCCGAATAGACTGTCCGGTAAGTTTTTCCAGGCGGTCCATGGTCAGATCAAAATATTTTTGCCGGATGGCTTCGGTGTCTTCCAGCCCGGGTGCAACCGGTATAAGGAGGAACAGGTTTTCCATTCCTTCTGGCGCTACACTTGGATCGGTCACGGAGGGTGCGCTTACATAGAACAAGGGTTTCTCCGGCCATTTTGGTGATTCATAAATCTCATGGGCGTGTTGCCCAAAATCTTCATCGAAAAACAGGTTGTGATGCTGTAGATTTTTCAGCCGCTTGTTTACCCCAATGTAATACAACAAGCTGGATGGGGCCATGGTGCGCTTGTCCCAATACGCCTCGGAATAATTGCGTTGGGATTCGTTCAGGAGTTTGGTCTCGATGTGGTGATAATCCCCTGCGCCGACAATGATGTCGCCTTCAAGTCGTGTCCCATCTGAAGTGATCAGGGCACTGGCCTTGCCGTCCTTGCTTTCTATCTGACTTATTTCCACGCCGGTTCGGATACGGACGCCTAGTTCCTGGGCCAGGCTACCCATTGCCTCTACAATTCGGTGCATGCCACCCATGGGGTACCAGGTGCCCAGCGCCATGTCGGCATAGTTCATCAAACTGTAGAGTGCAGGTGTTTTTTGAGGTGTTGCTCCGAGAAACAACACAGGAAATTCCAATAGTTCGATCAGTTTTCGGTTTTTGAACAGGGACCGAATATGTTTTGAAATGGAACTGAACATTTGCAAGCGGAATAAACTTCCGAGAATGCGTGGGTCGGCAAACTCCATAATTGAATGGCTGGGCCGGTGTACAAAATCGGTCATGCCGACTTTGTATTTATATGCTGCTTCTTTTAAAAACGTCCGCAGGTTTTTGCTGCTTCCTGGTTCATGCGCTTCAAAAAGTGCTTCCAGTTCACCCATGTTGGCGGGAATGATCATCTGATCGTTCTCACCAGAATGTACAACATAGGACGGATCAAGCCGCTTCAGTGTGTAGTAGTCTGAAACTTTTTTTCCAAAGCGTTGAAAAAACTGCTCAAAGACATCGGGCATCCAATACCAGGAGGGCCCCATGTCAAAGGTGAATCCTTCTGCAGTAAATTGCCGTGCACGGCCGCCGATGGATTCATTTTTTTCCAGGATTTCTACATCAAAGCCTTCTGCAGCCAGATTACAGGCGGCTGAAAGACCGGCAAATCCGGAACCAATTATCAGAACTTTTTGCGCCATACCGTATGGACTTTAGGTGAATAGGAAAATTGCAATACTCAAACAGACAGTGTTTAATTTTGTTTAACTTTTTAGTGTTAAAAGTTAAACAAAAATGTTTTAGGCGCTATTAATAGGAATTGTTATTGCAAAAATTATGTAGAGATGTCTGATTCGAATCCAGGTATCCGATCTATTATTCAATAGAAGTATTTGAAAAAAAAGTACTGCGTTGTGTGTTTGTAAGCCTTTTTTTTTCGTTTGTACTTACAAATTCGGTGATTTAAGATAGGGAGTGTTACTTTGTGCACTGATTTTGGATCCCACTTTTAGGTATGGATATTTATACGCGTAAATCCCAGTGGAAATGGTACCTGGCAGCAGGTGGAACAATCATCATAATTGTTTCATTGGTATATACCCGCTACCTGGCTGATCGGCTTATGGAACGGGAGATCCGGCAGGCAGAGCAGTTTGCAGAAGCCATTCGGGTTGTTGCCAGGATGGATGAAAGTTCGCTTGAATGTGAAATAGACCTGGCGGGAAAAATCATTGAAGAAAACAATACCATCCCGGTTGTTCTGCTGGATGAAGCAAACTTCATTGAAGCATATCGGAATATAGACGACAACAACCTGGAGGAAATGGATACTACCCTGGTGCGTGCTGCACTCAATCGGATGATTGAAAATGGGGCTGATACCATCCTGATCAGTTTGCCCCCGGATATCAATAAGAAACTAATTTACTCCCATTCCAATTTATTGGCTATGCTGGAGTGGTATCCATTTGTCCAGCTTTTCCTGATTGCTGTGTTTATCGCCTTTGGATACATGGGCTTCAGTGCCGCACGGCGCGCGGAAGAAAACCTGGTCTGGCTGGGTATGGCCAAAGAAACAGCACACCAGTTGGGTACTCCGATTACAGCCATATTAGGTTGGGTTGAGGCGCTAAAGGCTGCGAATGAAGAAAATGCGATGAACCAGGAAATGCTCGGCGAACTGCATACGGATGTAAACCGTCTTGAATTGGTAGCCGATCGATTCTCCAAAATTGGTGCTCAACCCGAACTGCGTCCGGTAAACCTTTACGAACAACTGGACAAAAACCGGGAATACATGCAGCGCCGCGCTCCAAGAAAAGTAACCTTTGATTTTCCGGATCCAAAAGCCAACGAGCCCTTGGAAGTTCAGATCAATGCGCATTTGTTTGATTGGGTTGTTGAGAACCTGCTCCGCAATGCCATAGATGCTATGGAAAAAGGAATTGGCGTTATTACCACCACGGTCTATGAAGAGCCGGGCTTTGTCTGCTTTGATCTTCAGGATACAGGTAAAGGCATCGCAGCCAACCGAATGAAAACAGTTTTTAAGCCCGGTTATTCAACCAAGACAAGAGGTTGGGGGCTTGGCCTTTCCCTTTCCCGTCGAATCATCGAACAGTACCACAAAGGAAAAATCTTTGTGAAAAAATCAGAGGTGGATCAGGGTACTACCTTTACAGTGAAACTTCCGGTGAAGACTAAATAAAAGTGCAGGCCTGGTCTGCTTTCCAGGGACTTTACTGCTGTTTTATTAGCCATTATTTTCTTTCTGAAACTGCTCATGGCAGTCATTTCATGTAAAAGATTGCTTCAGGGAGTTAAGGTTTTATTAAGAAAAACAATATTTGCAGGCATCCAGTGTTTACTCTGTGCTGATTTGATCGGTGTGACCCAAGCCCCGGGTTTTGCTTGAACCGATAAATCAGCATTCCTTTTTTTATAATCCATTTTTTCCACTTGAAATTGCTCAATCGCATCATGTACAAATCACTCCTCCTCCTTGGTTTTGTCTTTAGCTCTTTTTATTTAACTGCACAAGTTTCTTCCTCCGGTTTAAATTTACTCGGCCACCTGCCATACCCAAATGCCACCCTTGCCGGTTGCTGGCATCACGTAGATAGTATGGGAAATGAATACGCACTGGTTGGCAGCAGTCAGGGGCTTAGTATTGTCGACATGAATGACCCAACCCAGCCAGAAGAACGCTTCATGGTACCGGGGCTCACAAACAACTGGCGTGAAGTAAAAACCTGGGGTGGATTCGCCTATGTAGGTACCGAGGCTATTAACAGCGGCATTACAATTGTCGATTTGCGCAGCCTGCCCGATACCGTTTATTACAAAACCTATATGGGGGATGGCTTGTACGACGGACAGATTGTAAAAAGCCATGCACTCGCTGCTACAGATGGCTACCTCTATATTTTTGGTGGTGCTTTGCTCACAAGCGGTGCCGTCATTTGCAGCCTGGCAGACCCCTGGAATCCAACGGTTGTGGGGTGGTACAATGCAAATTACCTCCACGATGGGTTTATCCGGGACGATGTGCTTTATGGCAGCGAAATTTATGCCGGTCAGTTTAGTGTCGTTGATGTCAGCGATAAATCCAATCCGCAGTTGCTTGCTACCCAACCAACTCCCGGTGCCTTCAACCACAATACGGGTCTGTCGGATAACAGCCAGTTTATCTTTACCACCGACGAAAAAATGAATGCCCCCCTGGCATCATTTGATATCAGCAATTTGGATAACATCACCCTGATGGATGTATATTATCCAAGCCAGGACCCAACCCGCGAGGTGCATAACGTGCGGGTAATTGATGATTTTTTAATTAACCCGTCATACGGCGGACAGCTCACCGTTGTGGATGCCCACAAGCCGGACAACCTGATTGAAACCGGTTGGGCTGTAGTAGGCACCTCGCTGGTTTGGGATGCCGATCCGTTTCTGCCATCCGGAGTTATTTTTGCGACTGCAAAAAATGAAGGACTCTTTGTTTTTGAATTTGACTACAAACAGGCCGCCTATCTGGAGGGCCTGGTAACGGATATCTCCACGGATCTTCCACTCAACAATGTGAAGGTATTTATTGAAAACACCGTGAATGCAGACACATCCAATGTATTCGGAGTTTATAAAACCGGAGCTCTGGCCGGAACCTATGATGTCATGGTGGAAAAAATGGGCTACATCCCACAGTTTATAGAAAACGTAACGCTTTCAGAGGGTATGACAACGACCCTGGATATTCAAATGGAGCCAGTGACTATTTCTGCCAAATCCCTGGATCCAAACGACATTCCGGTTGCCAGTCCAACCTTGTTTAAAGAGCAACTCCTGATTCAACTGCCGCAGGGTAGTGTGTTCAACTCCAGCAAAGCAACCGCACGTATTTTCAACATCAACGGTCAGTTGATGCTTGAAACGCCAATCGAAGGCATCCAGACCTACCTGACTAATACCGGTTCGTTGCCGGCCGGGCAGTACGTCCTCTTTGTTTCCAATGATGAAGCGGTTAGTAAACCGATCCGGATTATCAAGGGGCAATAGCCCCAAGGAAATTGCGAACAAAAAAGCCCGACCTGGAAACAGGTCGGGCTTTTTTTGACATCCTAGTAATTAATTGTACAAGTACATGCTCCGGTTTCGGTCAAGTTCCCGGAAGTATGGATCGGTGAGATCTTTGATGAAATAAATCGCCTCACCGGTTGATTTCATTTCAGGCCCGAGTCGCTTGTCCACATTTGGGAATTTTTCGAAAGAGAAAACCGGAATCTTAATGGCGTAGCCATCCAGTTTTTTCGTGATTTCAAAATCCTTCAATTTGTGGGTTCCCATCATCACTTTGGTTGCAATGTTCAGGTATGGAACCTGATACGCTTTGGCAATAAACGGAGTTGTGCGCGACGCACGCGGGTTGGCCTCGATCACGTATACATTGTCGTCTTTGATGGCAAACTGAATGTTGATCAGTCCCCGGATATTCAGAGCACGAGCAATGCGCTCAGCATAAATGCTCATGGTTTCAATGGCCTTTTCAGACAAACTATAGGTCGGCAACACAGCGGATGAGTCTCCAGAGTGGATACCGGCAGGCTCAATATGTTCCATGATTCCCATGATGTGGCAGTCTTCGCCATCAAAAATGGCATCAATTTCGGCTTCCTGTGCGCGCTCCAGAAACTGGTCAATCAATACCCGGTTGTCAGGCATATGCTTGAAAATGCTCAATACCTGGCGCTCCAGTTCGTTGTCGTTGATCACGATTTTCATGCGTTGTCCACCCAGTACATAAGATGGGCGAACCAGCAGTGGATATGGAATCTTAGTTGCGATTTCAAGTGCCTCGTCTACATCCTTGGCAACTCCGTATTTCGGGTACGGGATTCCCATTTCTTTGAGCAGGTCAGAGAAACGGCCGCGATCCTCTGCAATGTCCATATCGTTGTAAGAAGTTCCAATGATGTTGTAGCCCTTGTTTTGCAGATTTTCAGCCAGCTTAAGTGCTGTTTGTCCACCCAACTGAACGATTACTCCTTCGGGTTTTTCGTGCTCGAGAATTTCTTCCAGATGTTCCCAGTAAACCGGCTCGAAATAGAGTTTGTCCGCCAGGTCGTAATCTGTTGAAACCGTCTCCGGGTTGCAGTTAACCATAATTGCTTCATATCCAGCCTCTTTAATAGCGAGGATACCGTGCACACAACAATAGTCAAACTCAATCCCTTGTCCGATGCGGTTTGGGCCTGAACCCAGCACGACAATTTTCTTTTTGTCGGTAACTACGCTTTCGTTTTTGTCATCAAATGTGGAGTAGAAATAGTTGGTGGAAGAGCCAAACTCAGCGGCACAGGTATCCACCATTTTATACACCCGGCGGATGCCCAATTTCTTGCGATGTCTGGTCACTTCTTCCTCATCAATTCGGAGCAGCCAGGCAATTTGTGCATCGGAGTATCCATTCTTTTTCAATTCCATGAGGAATTCGTAGTTGATATCTTCCGCTACATTGAAGCGCAGGAGGCGGTCTTCGAGTTTGACCAGTTTTTTTATTTCCTGGATATACCAACTGTCAATTCCCGTCATTTTCTGAACGGTCTTGGATGGAATACCCAGTCGAAGTGCGTCTTTCAGTCGATAAATACGATCGTCTGAAGCCTTTTCCAAACGCTCCAGAATATCGTCGGTTTTCATCCATTCCTTTTTGTCCGCACCGAGGCCGTTGCGGCTGTTTTCCTGGCTTTGGCAGGCCTTCTGCAGGGCTTCTGTGAAAGAGCGGCCGATTGCCATTACTTCGCCTACAGATTTCATTTGCAGGCCGAGGAGGTGATCTGCGCCATGGAATTTTTCAAAATTCCAGCGTGGCATTTTTACAATTACATAGTCAAGTGTGGGCTCAAAAAAAGCGCTGGTTGTTTTTGTGATCTGGTTTTTGAGTTCGTCCAGATTGAATCCAATGGCCAGTTTTGCCGCAATTTTTGCAATGGGGTAGCCGGTTGCTTTTGATGCCAGAGCAGATGATCTGGAAACCCGAGGGTTTACCTCGATCGCAATCAGATCTTCTGTGTCCGGATTTACGGAAAACTGGACGTTACAGCCACCTGCAAAATTCCCAAGGGCACGCATGATTTGAATGGCCTGATCGCGCATGCGCTGAAAAGCGGTGTCGGAAAGCGTCATGGACGGAGCGACCGTGATGGAGTCGCCGGTATGTACGCCCATGGGGTCGAGGTTCTCGACGGTACAGATAATGGTAACATTATCCATGTTGTCGCGCAGAAGTTCCAATTCGTATTCCTTCCAGCCCAAAACTGCCTTTTCCACCAAGACCTCGTGAGTAGGGGAGGCGTTCAGGCCGCGTTTGAGTGCTTCGTCAAAATCTTTTTCTTCCATAACAAAGCCACCTCCGGTTCCACCCAGGGTGTAAGAAGGACGAATTACCAGCGGGAATCCAATCCGTTGTCCGGCTTCTTTCCCCTCCAGATAGGAGTTTGCAATAACCGAAGGTGCAACATCAATGCCTATGTCAATCATCAACTGCCGGAATGCTTCCCGGTTTTCTGCAGTTTCGATGGCCTTGGTATCTACACCAATCATCCGGCAATTGTATTTCTCCCAAAGACCGATGTTCTCACATTCAATTGCAAGGTTGAGAGCGGTTTGACCACCCATAGTAGGCAAAACAGCGTCCAGTGTTGGCAAGCCCGGATTTTCGCTGTGTTCTTTCAGAATTGCCTCAATGTTTTGTGGGTCAAGCGGTTTTAGGTAAATGTAATCGGCTGTCACGGGGTCCGTCATGATCGTTGCCGGGTTGGAGTTGATCAATGCAACCTGGATTCCTTCCTCGCGGAGTGAGCGACTGGCTTGTGAGCCGGAATAGTCGAACTCGCAAGCCTGACCAATAATGATGGGACCGGAACCGATAATCAGAATACTTTGTATTGAATTGTCGCGTGGCATAGAGTTAATTTTCTAAATCAGGCTATCCGAATGATTGGATTCATTTTTTTAGCCAGTTTGAATCGCTTTTAAGTATAAAAAAAATGCCAGTTATCGGCCTAATCGACCGTTAACTGGCATTTCCGACATTTGGTACATAATCTATTCATGTCGGGGCGCAAAGGTAGGGAAAGAATTTTTTTCGAGCCCCGAAAGCAATTAATTTTTTGAAAAAAATCAATTTGCTCTTTCGAAACGATTTCCACCGATTCAAATTCTGTCGAAAATCTGAAAAGCAGTTTTTGTTCCGGTGGGTTAATAGTTCGTGATTCATATCTCAAATGCCAGATGGAATCCAATTCGGTTATATATTTGAGCATATTAATTTTCCCGTGATTGAAAACACGGATTAAACCCACTTACTATGCGATTTTATACCCGACTTTTGCCCTTGATTCTCATCATGCTGCTTTCATACTCCGCTTCGACTGCTCAAAGTGCCGAGCAAGCAATTCGAAAGGTGATGGCAGAACAACAGGATGCCTGGAATGCCGGAGACATACCTCAATTTATGGAAGGATATTGGAAGTCGGATAAACTCCAGTTTGTGGGCAGCAAAGGCGTGACCTATGGCTGGGATGCAACCCTGGCTAATTACCTGAAGGGCTATCCGGACAAAGCAACCATGGGAACCCTGACCTTTACACTGCTAGAGATAAACGAAACAAGCCGAAAAAGTGCCTACGTTATTGGGAAATGGGAATTAGAACGGGAAAAAGGAAATGTAGGTGGCCATTTCACGCTTATTTGGAGAAAAATTAAGGGGGAATGGCGCATTGTTGTAGATCACACCAGTTAGAAGATTTCGGATGCTAATATCGATCCCGGATGGATTCCAATAATGCCTGTGTTTCCTCCTTCCAGGGTTTGTTGCTGCCTGTAAACTGGTTGTGCATGACGCTAAAAATTAATACCCTGCCCGAACGTGCGACCAGATAGCCACTCAGGCAATATACCCCACCCATGGATCCGCTTTTGGCAAATACATAGGGTGATGCTCCTCCGTACCAGTTCTTTAATGTTCCGTCTCTGCCTCCGGCAGGAAAAAGTGAGAAAAGCCTGTCTTGATCCTCCTTCAGCCAGAGCATTCGAAGGGTTTTCGATAAATAAGCAGGGGTGATCAGATTGTACCTGGAGAGTCCGGATCCATCCACCCAGCGGGGCGGATGCGCGTCACTGGGAAGCAGGCTATCAAGTGCAACTCGGATAATTTTCTCCTCGCTCAGGGTGTCTCCAAGTGTTCCGGACGCGGCCAGTAGTACATGCTCTGCGATGAAGTTATCGCTCTGATGCATCATCCTGCGAAATACGGTGTCGCTGGGACAGGCATACACCGTGCGCCATTGTGGTCCTTGTTCCGGAGCAAACATCGGAAATGGATGTTTCATGGTATCTGCCAGCAGCTCGCTCTTAAACGCATCCATAAAACGAATACACTGAAGGCTCGTATCAGGAGTTTCTTGTAATTTTTTTCGATAGGTGTAATACGGAGCACATGGATCTGTGGCCCAGGATGCCGGCAGCCCTGGTTCTTCCGGATCTATCAAGCGGCTTTGAAAAAATGGAGGCTCAACCCTGGCGGTTCCATTAGCCTGAATAATTTGCATTACGCCACCATACAATGGCCAGTCGCTGCGCTCGGCTGAATAATAGTCGTTTGCATCATCCCAGGCCCAGCCTGGACCGAGCCGTGCACTTGAAAGTGGCCTGGCCATGCCAAATGCCTGTTCCGGTTGACTTTTTAAGCCCAGGAAGGTAGTCTGCCAGGCTTCAAATTTTGGATGGAGAAAACTGGGGTCAGCACATCCCCGCCAAATTGTTTTGCCTTTCCACTCGGCTTGCTGCAAAGACGGGATTGAGTCCGGGATAAAAGCCAGGGCTGTTGCTAAGGTGAGAATCTTCGTGTTGGATGCCGGAGTAAAATAGTTGTCGGCCTGCTGTGCTGCAAGTACCTTTCCCGATTCTGCATCCACCAGGATAAATCCGGTGTGGCTACCTTGAAAAACTTCAGAACCTTTGAGGAAGCGAAGGGTTTTGCCATCTGGTCCATGTGCTGATTTCGTCGTGGCGCAGGCAGTCAGCAATGCGAAGCATGCCAGACCTATTATTCCAAGATGAACATAAAAAATTGACCGGCTGCCCATTGCTATTTGTCAAACAAAGACTCAACAAATGCTTGTTTGTTGAAAATCTGGAGTTGGTCAATGCGCTCTCCCACGCCAATGTACCGAATCGGAATTTTGAATTGATCCGAGATTCCCAATGCAACACCGCCTTTTGCCGTGCCATCCAATTTGGTGAGGGCAAGGGTTGTAATCGGTGCTACTGCTGTGAAATGCTTGGCCTGCTCGATGGCGTTTTGTCCGGTAGATGCATCCAAAATAAGGAGAACATCGTGCGGAGCTCCGGGCAATTTTTTCTCAATAGATCGGTGGATTTTCCCCAATTCCTGCATCAGGCTTTTCTTGTTGTGCAAACGCCCGGCCGTGTCTATGATTGCCACATCGCAGTTGTTATCCAATGCGTATTGAGTGGTTTCGTAGGCAACAGCACCCGGGTCGGCATTCATTCCTTTTGAGTAGAAGTCACAGCCAACACGATCGGCCCAGATACCCAATTGATCCACAGCAGCTGCACGGAAAGTATCTGCAGCGCCAAGCACTACTTTGTGTCCTTGTTGTTTGAACTGGTGGGCAAGTTTACCGATGGTTGTGGTTTTGCCAACGCCATTTACTCCGATCACAAGCAACACATAGGGGCGTTTATCTGTTGGCACCGAGAAGTCTTCAAGGTCTTCGGTGTTGTTCTCAGAGAGCAGTTGTACAATTTCATCCCGCAGGATGTTATTTAGTTCACTGGTGCTTGTATACTTGTCTTTGCGTACGCGCTCTTCGATGCGTTCAATAATTTTTATGGTTGTATCCAAACCAACATCCGCTGCGACCAAAGCTGCCTCCAGTTCGTCGAGCACCTCTACATCTACGGTGCTTTTGCCGGCAACGGCGCGGGCTATTTTCCCGAGAAAACTTTCCTTTGTTTTTTCAAGCCCTTTATCCAGGTCTTCCTTTTTCTCGCGGCTAAAAAATTTATCAAAAAATCCCATTCAAATAATGTTCAAATTGTGGGTAAACAGGGTTTGTAAAATGGCAAGTTGCTATTCAATTGCTGACTTGCATGCTAAAGGAACCCCGGGGAGTTACAAAGGTTTAAACTTCTCCGTACATTCTTCCAATTGCTTCTGAAAGAATGGATTTTTTTCTGCGGGAAACTTCAATGGTTTCCCCGTTCTCCAATACCAGATACCCGCCTTCACCTTTAACATACGTCTTCATGTAGTTCATGTTGACGATATGCTTCTTGTGAACGCGCACAAAATTGTAGCGGAGCAAAGACTCTTCGTAGGCTTTGATGGTTTTTGCTGCAGTAATCCGGTCTGAGTTGTTGAGAATAAAATGCGTGTAGTTGTCCTCAGCTTCGAGGCGGACAATGTCCCCCAGTTTTACGAAATGTACGCCTTCCACTGCCGCAATTCCGATTTTTTCAAATGCATTGGGGCCGCCAGGGGCATAGTTTTGCTGGAACAATTCCAGTCGCTGTTTGGTGTTTGGGCTTTTCTTTCCAACCCGGATTCTGCTCACAGCCCGGCGCAAATCATCCGGCTCAATGGGTTTCAGGACATAATCGATGGCAGAAAAATCAAATGCTGTGAGCGCATATTTATCAAAGGCCGTAACGAAAATGATATCAAACGGGATTTCATCCAGTTTTTGAAGGCCTTGGAATACAAGTCCATCGGGTAAACTAATATCCAAAAAAGCAACGTCGTAGCTATTGGCTTTGTCGTTGTATACCAGCCGCCGAAGATCGGAGTTGGAGCCACCAGTAGCGACTACATCGACCTCCGGACAGTATTTTTCCAGTAGATTCTGAAGGTTTTGAAGGCTTTCGGGTTCGTCTTCAATCAGGAGTGCACGTGTCATGGATTAGAATGCATTAGTTTCGAGCGTGTTTGTCCCTACAGCATACGTTGTGAGTGAGCAAACAAGCTCTGTAAAGAGTTGTGTGCAAAGTTCGTAAAAATTAGCAATTAACCCATCAACTCGGGGAATGTAAATCAGTCCCCAAAAGCACTAGTTGGAAATTTTCAGGCGCATACCGACTTTCAGGGTGCTGAACTTGTTGAGCGATTGTATCTGGGTTTCATTTACACTGTATCGACGGGCAATGTCTTTTAGCGTTTCAGTGCGTTGCACCGTGTGCCAAACCGGCTTGTGAACTTCGGGAGCCGACTCGGTTTTGTTTTGTGCAGTTGCAGCAGCCGAAGCCGCAATTTGAGCCGTTGCAGTCTTGGGAGCCGCTGCGCTTGCAGGAGCCTCGATTCGGTTGTTGTCATGCTTCAACACATGGATTGGGCGCCAGATTCTCAACTTGTCTCCTGCATTTACGAAGGGGGAAGTGAGTTGGTTCCAAACGCATAGCTGCTCTCCAACACAGCCATATTTTCCTGCCAGTTGGTCGATGTGGCAGGCCTCGCGGGCAACGACATTAAAATGAGCATACAGTCCGTCGCCATACTCGTTACCCATAAAACGGATGGATTCATCCAGGTTGTATTTCAGTTCACTCCCCAGCGAGTTCATGTAGTTGATAAAGGGATGCATAACCCGCTGTGGAAGGAGTACGTAGTGTCCATCTTCCGAATCTGGAACATACTCTTTTTTATAGCCTGCGTTCAGGGTCTTAATAGTTTCAACCGGAATACCGGTTGCCTTAGATATGTCTTGAAAACTTACTTTTTCGGTAATTTTCAGGTAGGCCGTGAGTTGTTCGTCAAAAGGAGGGATGTCGGCCTCCATTTCATGGATCACAAAGAAATTGCAGATGTAGGATGCACCGATAAAGGCTGGTACGTAGTCTCTTGTCTCTTTTGGAAGGTAGCGTTGGATGTGCCAGAAGTTGCGGCTATGTGCGCGCTTGATGGCAGCATTAACACGGCCTGGCCCTGAATTGTAGGCAGCAAGTGCGAGCGCCCAGTCGTCGTACATTTTGTACAGCGATTTCAAATAGCGCGCAGCTGCTTCTGAGCTTTTAACAGCATCTGAGCGTTCGTCTACCAGGCTGTTTTGGCGCAGGTCAAACTCTTTACCGGTAGCAGGCATAAACTGCCAAAGCCCTTTGGCTCCAACTCTGGACAATGCCTCCGGGTTGAGTGCAGATTCAACTACTGCCAGATACTTGAGGTCGGTTGGCAAATCGTATTTGCGCAACATTTCCTCAAAGATTGGAAAGTAGGTAAGGCGCCGACCCAGCATATTTTTACTGCGGCCGGTTTTGTATTTAATGTAATTGTCAATGTAGGTACGGACAGCCTGCGTCACCCGTGGGGTAATGCAGTTGCCGGAAACCCGGTTCAGGCGTTTGAGTATAAGGTCGTTGGTAAGGCTGGCTTCTGCAGAAAACAGAATGCTGTCAGGTGTTTCCAGGACGGGAATATTGGTGTTAATCGAGGTTTGGGCAGAGGCAGGTGCACTCCACACATACAGGAAACAGAGCAAGCAAAAGATTCGCTTGGCCACATTTATTAAAAGCATACCAAAGAGATTAATTTGTAACTGACACAAAAAAAAGTGTGCAAAAATGCTTTAAACTTCTGAGTAAAAGAACTTATAAACGTTAAAATTGCCAACAATTATTCTGTACAGGGAAAATTTTAAGATAGAGGCAGAAAAATATCCGATGAAAAGGAGGCTGTCAACCGAACTAAACCCGCGCGGAATTCAATATCTGGCCGTATAATCCGTGTTTGGGCAAAATTTTATTTTGTGTAATAAAAAGTTCCTGATTTCGCTTGTTTTAACGGGAAACTGTGTACTTTTGCGCGACTTTTAGGGGTGAATCTAATTGCTACGTTAACTTTGCCCCCGTTTATCACGTATTGGATACCAAAATCACAAAATTTTATGGCTAATATCGGTCGTATCAAGCAAATTATCGGTGCTGTTGTCGATGTCGACTTCGGCGGCAAAGACAGTCACCTGCCGGAAATTCTCAGTGCACTTGAACTGACACGCCCAGACGGGACTGTCCTGGTTCTTGAGGTACAGCGTCACCTGGGAGAAGATAGTGTACGTACAATTTCAATGGACTCCACAGACGGTCTTACCCGTGGGATGGAGGTTGTTGATACAGGCTTACCTATCTCTATGCCTGTTGGTGAATCTATCCGGGGTCGTCTTTTCAACGTAGTAGGTCAGCCAATCGACGGTTTGCCTGTAGTTGAAAAGGGTAAAGACGCATACTCCATTCACCGCAAGCCACCTACCTACGAAGAACTTTCCACTGAACGGGAAGTACTTTACACAGGTATTAAGGTAATTGACTTGATCGAGCCTTATGCAAAAGGTGGTAAAATTGGTCTTTTCGGTGGTGCCGGTGTAGGTAAAACCGTATTGATCCAGGAGTTGATCAACAACATTGCAAAAGCATACGAAGGGGTTTCTGTATTCGCCGGTGTAGGTGAGCGTACCCGTGAAGGTAATGACCTGATGCGCGAGATGATCGAAGCAGGCATTATGAAATATGGTGAAGGCTTCCTCAAAAGCATGGAAGAAGGTGGTTGGGACCTTGACAAAGTTGACATGAACGAGTTGAAAGACTCTAAAGCAACCTTCGTTTTCGGTCAGATGAACGAGCCTCCCGGAGCACGTGCCCGTGTAGCACTTTCAGGTTTGACCATCGCTGAGTATTTCCGCGACGGCGATTTGAGTGACCCTGCCGGTGGCCGTGACATTCTTTTCTTCGTAGATAACATTTTCCGTTTCACGCAGGCTGGTTCTGAGGTATCTGCATTGCTTGGCCGTATGCCATCAGCGGTAGGTTACCAACCAACCCTCGCTACTGAAATGGGTGTGATGCAGGAACGTATTACTTCTACCAAGCGTGGTTCTATTACATCTGTACAGGCTGTTTATGTACCTGCGGATGACTTGACTGACCCTGCGCCTGCAACAACATTTGCTCACTTGGATGCAACTACGGTACTTAGCCGTAAAATTGCTTCCCTTGGTATCTACCCTGCGGTAGACCCATTGGATTCAACTTCTCGTATCCTTGATCCAAAAATTATTGGTGACGAACACTACAACTGTGCTCAGCGAGTGAAGCAAATCCTCCAGCGCTACAACGAATTGCAGGATATCATCGCGATTCTGGGTATGGAAGAACTTTCTGACGACGACAAACTGGTTGTACAGCGCGCACGTCGTGTACAGCGTTTCTTGTCTCAGCCTTTCCACGTTGCAGAACAATTTACAGGCCTCAAAGGAGTACTGGTACCAATCGAAGAAACCATCCGTGGTTTCAACATGATCATGGACGGTGAACTGGATGAATATCCAGAAGCAGCGTTCAACCTTGTTGGTACCATCGATGATGCCATTGAAAAAGGTAAAAAGATGTTGGCTGAAGCCGCTGAATAATCAGTTTGCAACTCAGTCCTCTTTTTTATTAACAACCTGAATTTTTGAACTTATGAACCTTATCATCTTGTCGCCTGAGCGTGAAATTTTTTCCGGCCCGGTAAAATCGGTTAAAGTGCCCGGTAGCAACGGTTCTTTTGAAATGCTGGAAAACCACGCAGCCATTGTTTCCTCTTTGGATAAAGGCGATGTGCGTGTTGTTCGGGAAAATGGTGAACAACTGGTTTTTAAAGTAGAAGGCGGATTTGTTGAAATGCTCAACAACGAAGTCTCTCTTCTGGTATCCAAAGTTTTAGACTAAGACGATCCCATCTGCCGAAAGGCAGTGTGAATACAAATCCCCTCTGCATCACGTTGTGCGGAGGGGGTTTTTTGTGTTCAAAACCAATGTGTCGAACCTTATATCCACCGACTCAACACCCGAATGAGCAATTTAAACATGCGACCTTTATAAGGCGGTAAAAAGAACCAGGTACTTCCAAACCATCGGTTCTGATGCGTCACACTGCGTTGGTTGGAAAATTCCAGAAAGCCAAAATGCCCGTGACTGTACCCGATCCCACTATTGTTGCTGCCACCAAAGGGAAGGTTGGGGTTGAAAAAGTGCAGCATACAATCATTTACACACACACCACCACCTCTGGTTTCCCGGATATAGTAATTGGTTCGTTTTTTATCCGTACAAAAAATGTACATCGCCAACGGCTTGGGATGAGCCCGAACATAGTCAACCACTTCCTCAGGTTGCCGAAATGTTTTTATAGGCAGAATTGGTGCAAAGATTTCTTCCTGCATCACGCGCTTCCTGAGGCACATTTGATAATACTGCCAAATCAAAAAAGCGGCTGTCCCGATCCGTTGTTCCTCCAAACTCCAGTTTGGATCCATGCTCCAGGGCATCCTGCAACAGGGCCTGGGTATGGGAAAAATGCCGTTCATGTACTAAGTGACTCAGTTCCGGGTTTTCAGACCGGGCAGTGGCGTCTCCGCCGTAGTACTGCTTGTATTTTTCCTGCATCTTTTCCACCAGTGCATCTTTAACATCCTCATGCACCAATATATAATCACAGGAAAGGCATACCTGCCCGGCATTTAAGCTTTTATACCACATGATTCTGGAAGCAGCCCGATCCAAATCGGCAGAGCGATCTACAATGACAGGACTTTTCCCTCCCAGCTCCAGCGTCACAGATGCAAGATGCTGGGCTGCGGCACGCATAACAGATTTTCCAACCGTTGGGCCCCCGGTGAAAAAGATGTGATTAAAGGGTAGGTCCAACAAGGCTTTGCTCACATCAACTCCGCCTTCAATGACGCATACTTCGTTGGAATCAAAACACTCCGATACGATTTTGCGAATAAGCGCCGAACTGTGGGGCGTGTGCTCCGAAGGCTTTATCACCACCGTATTCCCAGCCGCAACAGCGCTCACCAATGGAATGAAACTCAGGTTAAACGGGAAGTTCCATGGCGAAATAATAAGACAAACACCTTTGGGTTCGTACCGAATTTCAGAACGGGTTGTGAATAAAGGCAAGCGCACCGGAACCGGCTTATGCTGGATCCAGTGCGACAGGTTCTTGATGGCGTGCCGAATCTCACTGTTTGTACATATCACCTCAGAAATGTCTACTTCCTCCGGCGATTTTCGAAAGTCATTCCACATGGCCTCACACATCGCGTCCCGGTTGCGGAGGATGGAATCGTGCAGCTTGCGCAGTTTTGCTTTGCGTGTTTTGGCAGTGCTCCGCGCTATTGTATACTGCGCAGATTTTAATTCAGCAAATGTCTTTTCTAAGACCTTCGTATCAATTTGAGTGGTTGTGCTCACTACAATTTCCTATTTTGAATCGTTCTTTGAATAAGTTGGGATTTACAGCCTGTTTGTATGGCTTCAAATCCACTTAAGAGGTACAACACAAGGTAAGCCGAATGTGTAAAAAATGAAAACTTTGTATTAATTTGGCAAGTGTTGATAACTACTTAAAAAATATTTAGTGAAATGTAAAACAAGGAAGTTAAATTGGGAGTTATAAAATAAAGACTTAAGGAAGGACTACCTTCATATATTTGGTAATACCCTTTGAAACACCGTCTTCCTTCGAAATGAAAAAAGAATTCAAAATGCAAAAATGCTGGACCTGTTTTGATTGACCACACGGCTTAAACGCGGAGTTGGGTGAAACCATTCAATGCCTTTTCGCCAGGCACAATCCAACACAATAGTTTATTTGCATTCGGAGCCTTCGCTCATTTCAACTCAAAAATTTAATCGTTAACCAAATAATTAGTTGTTGTATGAAAGTTAATGTGCAATCAGTGCATTTTTCCGCAGATGCAAAATTACTCGCTTACCTGGAACGCAAAATCAGCCGATTGAATCGCCTTTTTGACCGAATAGAGAATATTGAGGTCACCCTGAAACTTCAAGACACAGGCTCGAAAGTGCAGGAGAAAATAGTCGAAATCAAGCTGCATGTCCCAGGTGGCTGGTTGATGGATAAAAAAACTGGCAGAACATTTGAAACTGCTATCAATGCATCCATCGACACACTGAAGCGACAACTCAAGCGGCATAAAGAAAAGCAACGGGAACACCGAGGTGCCGTTGAATAGTAAGTGCCGACTGAATACATACCAGGCCCGCTCCCTCCGAGCGGGCCTTTTTTATACCCGGCCTTACTCGGATAGTTTAGGCAAATCCGCAATTTAGTAGTGCCCTTAACATTTCAATAAGACTTTCATTCGGAGAAGATTACTACATTCGCAATCAGGTATGCCACAATCTGCTACATATCGACGCCTTTCCGGCCTGTTTTTGTTGCTTGTGCTCGGTCTCTTTGTAGGTGCCAAAGCACTGCATACACTTACAGAACACCATGAACATGCCGCGGTTCCTTCTTGCCTCGCTGCCAAGGAATCCGGAGATGTGCACATTCATTCCAGTGAGAATGGGGTGGAGGATTGTGATTTGTGCGCCTTTAACCTCACGGTTGATGCTATACCCGACTACAGTTTGCCGGTACCGCCTCTTGGTGGCTTCGCTGATCTGGATCAGATCGCACCTTCCGAGCCCTGTGTAAAAACCGCCTGCGACAGCATTGCTCCTCGCGGTCCCCCTGTCCTTTAATTTTCCTACCTTTTTTCAAGCCCATGTGCTCTGTTTGTATAAAACGGAACGCAGTATGGGGTATGTTTTTAGTGTGCTCCTGACCATGCATACCGCAGGTCTGAACACCGAAACATTTGAGTTTTATCCACCTGTATTTCAGGGAAAATTTCTGTGTGCAGGAAGTACGTCAAGTGTTCGTGACTGAGGTCAGAGCCTTTCCGATTCATTTACAATGAAATACTTTTTATTCCGGTTGGTTTTAGGAACCATCCTGTTTGTAATTGCCGTTCCTGCCCAATCGCAGGAATGCGCTCATGTGTTGCGAGGGTATGTCTATGAGGCAGAAACCAATGCCCCGCTTCCATATGCTACCGTTTATGTTGAAGCCCTTCAACGAGGCACCATGACGGATGAAAATGGCTTTTTTTCGATTCCTGATTTGTGCATGAACTCCCGATACAAGATGGAATTCAAGCACGTGGAATGTGTGCACCTTACCCAGGAAATAGATCTGGATAATAGGCAGCAGTATGATTTTTTTCTGCAACATGCCCACGTGCTGGATGAAGTGCAAATCCGCGCGCAGGCCCTTAGGCCAACAGCAGTAGAAGCCGAGTCGACAGTCGATGAGCGGGATCTGGATGCAACTAAAAATATCAACCTGGGTGCCGCCTTGAAAACTCTTCCCGGGGTGAATACCCTCAATACTGGTTCGAGTGTATCCAAACCAATTATCCACGGTCTGCATTCCAACCGGATTGCAATCGTGAATAATTCTGTGCCGCTCGAAGGCCAGCAATGGGGGTCCGAGCATGCTCCGGAAATTGACCCAAATACTGCTGGTACCCTGCGTGTCGTCAAAGGTGCTGCTGCCGTGCGATATGGCGTAGGTGCCATGGCGGGAGCCGTCGTTTTGGAGCGTGCTGCCTTGCGGCAAAAGAAAGGCTGGGGTGGCACACTCACTACCGGTGGATTTAGCAACGGACGGCAACTCTATCTTTCCGGATCCACGGATTTTAAACAGGAAGAGAGCCCCTGGACATTCAGGCTTCAGGGAAGCTGGAAACGTGGAGGAAACCTCCATACTCCGGATTATTTTATGCAGAATACCGGATTGCATGAGGGCAATGCCTCCTTCCTTGCACAACGATCCGGAACACGGTGGCAGCATGAGTTTTTTGCAAGCACATTTAACCAAAAACTTGGTGTATTGCGTGCGGCACATGTCGGAAATTTGTCGGACTTGCAATTGGCAATAGATAGCCCGCTTCCCAGAAACAATACAGATGCTTTTAGCTATGCTGTTGAGCGGCCTTTTCAGCATGTTGAACACCAGACCGCATGGGTGAAAAGCACGCTGAGAATTAACCCTACCTGGAAACTCTCTGCACAATATGCGTTTCAGTACAACCACCGCAGCGAATACGATGTGGTGCGTTCCTCCAATAACGATAGTCCCCAACTTGCATTTCAATTGTGGACCAACATGCTGGATCTTTCCCTGGAACACTTTCCTATTCGGAATTGGTCGGGCGGCATCGGAGTGCAAGCCCTGCATCAACTAAATTTTGTCAGCCGGGGCGGATTTATTCCGGATTTTCAATCGGCAGGTGGCTCAATATGGGCAATGGAGCGGTGGCGCACCTTCTCAGTGCCCTGGGAGTTTGAAATTGGAGGGCGCTATGATTATAAACAAAGCCATGCCACGACGAGTGGTACCTTAAGCGACCTGGATCAAACCGTGGAATTTGGCACCCTGGCAGGCTCTGTTGGGTTGCTGTACCGACATGGAAGTCATGGTAGAATCTCTGTGCATTCCGGTTTGGCTGTCCGTCCCCCATCCATCAATGAATTATTTGCCCGTGGTGTACATTTTGCCTCGGCCTCCTATGAGGAAGGCAATGCAGCCTTAGTTCCTGAACAGGCGTGGAACAACAGCCTGAGTGTTGAGTATACCGGAGAGCCAATTCAGTTTTCTTTCCAATTTTACCACAATCAAATCCGGGATTTTATTTTCCTGGAGCCACAAGCTGAGCCAGTTCTCACAGTGCGTGGGGCTTTCCCTGCCTACCAATATACTCAATCAGATGCCATCATGCAGGGGATAGATGCCCAATGCAAACTGCCTCTTCCGGCGGATCTTTTCATTTCCTCAAAGGCAAGCATACTTAGGGGCAAATACCTGCTCGCTGGGACTGATGCATATGACTGGCTACCATTGCTTCCTTCTGACCGGTTTGAGCTTGGCCTGGGCTGGGATCATATGACGGCCTCGGACAATGAGTGGTTTGTCAAACTTTCGGCAAGTCATGTCGGCCAACAAACGCGTTATCAGGAAACAGGGCTTCTGGCTGATCCGCCTCCGGGCTACACCCTTATAGCTCTACAAAGCACGTATGCATTCGAAGCATTCGAACAATCCTTCCAGATTGGACTGGATGTTATGAACCTGACCAATACTGCCTACAGAGACTACCTGAATTTCTTCCGCTACTTTTCCGATGAACCCGGCCGAAATGTTGGCCTTCGTGTTCAGTGGAAGTTTAGCTAATCAAACGATAATTCAATCTAACCAAAAATAAATCTAAATCATTTTTTAAAATTAGTATACCATGACTAAAACAGTTCGATTTCTCAGTCTTGTAAGTTTAGTTGTACTCGCTTTGGTTTTTTCAAACTGCAAAAAAAGTACCGACACACAAACCGAACTTATCACCGACGTCGAGTTGCGTTTTACCCATGCATCCGGGTTTGACCAAACGTTTACCTGGAGTGATCCGGACGGGGATGGGGGGAATGCCCCGGTAATTGATGATATTGTATTGCCTGTTAGCCTGGATTCGTTGCATTGTTCGATTCAAATATGGGACCGCAGCAAGACACCGGCAGTAAACATCACTGAGGAAATCTTACAGGAAGCAGACGATCATTTGTTTGTTTTTAACATAGACCTCAATGCCAATGTACTCATCGTTTATGCTGATGCGGATACTCAAGGCAATTCATTGGGATTGAAAACAAATTGGATAACCCCTCAGGCAGGCACAACCACTCTGCGTCTGGTTTTGTACCATGAGCCAACAAATAAATCGAATTTCCTCGACCCGGGAGGGGAGGTGGATGTAGATGTTAGCTTCCCATTGATTATCCAATAGATTCTGAGTCGATATCAGGAGTCAACAAGGTCCGGAACAAACATTCCGGGCCTTTTTTGTTGTGCACTTGCGCCAATATGTACTTTAAGTTACCTTTGTCATTATTTTAGGTCAATCTAAAAATATATTTAAATGCGCAATATTGCTCTTGTGTTGTTTGTGGTTTTGTTGGGATCGAGTTTGGATGCCCAGATCGTCCGCAGATTAAAGGTCCTGGATCAGGGAACAAATGAACCACTTTCTTTTGCGACAGTACTGAATGAAACCTCCGGTTCTGGAGGTTTTACAGACTCAATCGGGCTTTTTCATTTTACAGGAAAGTCTGCCCTGGATGCTCAACGCTACAAGGTTTCCTATTTAGGGTATCAGACTCGGCAAGTTAAAGTTGAAGCCGGAGTTTCGGAAGCCGTTGTGTATTTGACACCACTGGAAAATACACTCAAGGAATTTGTTGTGAGCGGAACCTTGAAAGAGGTACAATTAGCTGCCAGCCCGGTGCCGGTTGCAATTTATACGGCTCAGTTTTTTAAAAGCAATCCGACCCCAGGGTTGTTTGATGGCCTGGTGCAGGTAAATGGTGTACAGCCCCAAATAAATTGCAATGTGTGCAACACAGGAGATATCCATATCAATGGATTAGAAGGCCCATATACCATGGTATTGATTGATGGTATGCCTATAGTCTCATCGCTTTCCACCGTGTATGGGTTGCAGGGAATTCCAAACTCACTCGTCGAACGGGTGGAAATTGTGAAGGGGCCGGCATCAACCCTGTATGGATCGGAGGCTGTTGCAGGGCTGATAAATATTATTACAAAAGACCCACGTCGCGCACCCGGTTTTGTTCTTGACATCAATCGAAGCGGCTATGGAGAAACCTCGCTGGATATCGCTGGAAAACTGCGTACCAAAAACTCATACGGGCTTTTGTCAGCAAACGGGTTTGATTTTAGTAAAAAATGGGATGTAAACGGAGACAATTTTACCGATGTAACCCTGCAAAGAAGGGGATCTGTTTTTGGAAAATGGGCCTTTGACCTGGCGCAAAACAAACAGATTAACCTGGCCATGCGGTATGTTTCAGAAAATCGCTATGGCGGAGAAATGCAATGGGACCCCCGTTTCTACGGAACAGACAGCATCTATGGTGAAGCGGTAAAAACAGACCGGGTAGAACTGATCGGAAATTGGAACCTGCCCATGAAAGAAGACCTGGACTTGAGTTGGTCGTGGAATCGACACATCCAGCGTTCAGCATATGGAACTACCTTGTACAACGGCGATCAACAGGTAGGATTTACACAACTGGTATGGAACAAGCCATTTGCCGAACGCCATGACTTGGTGTTGGGTGGCGCGCTTCGGTATACCTGGTTTGATGACAATACCGCTGTTACGGATTGTGGCCCCTCTGAAGTTTGGCTTCCTGGTATTTTTGCCCAGGATGAAATTCAATTATCCAAATCACATACCCTGCTGGCTGGATTGCGGTACGATTGGAACGCCGTGCACGGCAATGTGTGGTCGCCCAGGCTGAACTGGAAATGGACACCTGCTGACCGACATACGCTGCGGTTTTCACTTGGGAATGGCTACCGTGTCGCTAACATTTTCAGTGAGGACCATGCTGCACTTACGGGCTCAAGAGAGGTGGTACTGGCCGAAAAACTTGCCCCGGAACGTTCCTGGAATGCCAATGCCAACTACCATTTTCTGTTTTTTCCATCATTCGGAATCTGGAATGTTGACTTCAGTATTTTTTATACACACTTTACAAATCGAATCATAGCCGATTACGATGCCGACCCGAACAAGGTGCTGTATGCAAATCTGGATGGAAAGGCAATCTCAAAAGGTGTGGCAGTCAATACGGACCTCCAATTCACCAACAGCCTGAAAATCCGATTGGGAGTGACCCTGATGGATGTATATGCTGAAGAAGAAGGACAACGGGCCCGGCAGGTACATGCGCCGCCGTTTTCTGGCAATTGGACGGTATCGTACACCTGGCAAAAAGCGAATGTAGTGTTTGACTATACGGGTTCATTCAATAGTCCGATGCGTCTACCTGTTTTACCAAATGACTTTCGGCCTGAATATTCTCCCTGGTATTCGCTGCAAAATATTCTCGGAACCTGGAACAGTGGCGGTCAGACAGAGGTGTATGCCGGAGTGAAAAACCTGCTCAATTTTTTACCCCAAAATCCTTTGATGCGGCCTTTTGACCCGTTTGATAAACAGGCAAATGATCCGATACAAAATCCGTTTGGTTATACTTTTGATACCACGTATAACTATGCGCCCATGCAGGGGATTCGTTGGATTGTGGGCTTGCGAATCAAACTGGATAAATAATGGAAAGGGCTGTGTGGGGGAATAAAAAAATAGCGCGGCTCCTTTGCCGCGCTACAAGCTCAATCAAACAACTTTTAGTACAGTTGTATCGGAAGGAGAAACTCCTTATCGCATTATCACGGGTGTTATTCTACTTTTGTTGCAACTACGTTCAGTACAGACTGCTCCAGTTGCAAGTTGCCATTGATGGTCAGGACATTGTCTTTGATTTCTACACTTCCCACCAGGTTCTCGATCTCGTCTTCTAAATTTAATTGCATGGTGAAGTCTCCATCATTTGCAACGGTGTAGGTGCCAAAGATTGGGAGGGTCACAGTGGCATTGCTGGCTTTGTCTATTTGAACCAGACTGATTTTTACATCCAGATCCTGCTGGAATTCAAGGTAGACTTCTACCTTATAATCATCGGTTTCTTCAATGGTGTCATCGCCATCGGATGAAAACTGGGAGGCTTGCCATTTGCCAAGGATCAATTCATCGAGCGTTGGATCTTCTTTTTTACAAGAAGTGAAGAGCAAGCCGGAAACAAGAAGGAGGAACAGGGATTTGGAGATTGCTTTCATGTGCATACGATTTGAATGTTAGTTTACTTAATTTTTGTTGTTGTTGATGCAAGGATACGGTGAAAGCGATTGGGGCACAAGCACTTTAATTTCTCCTTAATACGGCATTAAGGGATTTTAAGAATTGGAAGGGAAAATCCGGGAAAATTAACAGAACCTTTACGAGTCGGAGAGCCTGGCTTAGTTCATTACATCCACATCTTTGATGACAGCCATCATTAGGCTGATGTCTTCAAAGAATTCGCGGATGACCTCAAACCGCACATTGGGTTGAAATAGGGCAGGTTCCAGAAGGTTTTTGTCTTGCGAGAGGGCAAGGTAGATTTTGTCGCCAATGATTGAGAAGTAGATATCCTTTTGGCGGTTGTGTTGTTGAAACTGCAAACGGAATTGAAGAATTACCTTTTGCATGTCGATGGATAGTACATCCTTAACGCGGGCATCTGGCGTTGCGTAGGTATCAAAGAAGGCTTCAAACTCGGGAAGGAGCATGCTTTGCTGTCTTCGTCCACCTTTTTGATGAAAGGCGCGTTCACTTCGGCTCAGGTATTTGCGGTAATTATCTGGAAGGACGAGGATTCCACCGCGCATATCCGCACGCTTGTAGTCGCCAATCAGGAAAATACCGTTGAATACATAATCCAGTCGATTTCTGGAAGGAGAGAACTCCCGTACACGCAGTTCGCACAATTCGAAGGGGGTCTCGCGTACTTGTCCTTTAATCAGGTCTTCGCTGTGGTAGTCATCTGCAACGGTGAAGATGGCACTTTCAAGCAACCGTTCTTTGGGAATCCCGCCGTTTGGATCGTAGGTGAATTGTCCGAAGTTGATATCGTTGTCGATAAAATCCAGAATCAGCCCAACAACCCGTGGTTTAAATTCCTGGAAAAAGACCCGGATACGAAATCCAAGGTATGCCAGCCAAATTCCCACCGGAATGGCTAGTACAAGGGTTACTATAAAAATCCGGATATAGATTTGCAGGGCGATGATTCCGAGAACCAGAAATACGGAAACGGCCAGAAGACGGATCAGTCGTTTTCTTCGGAGTTCCAAGTGGAGCAACTCCGGGTAAATGCTTTGGTTGTAAAAAAGTCGGAAATCGGTAAATGCCTGCATTGAGCGATCAGATGTCCAGGCCTTTCTCCTGGATGTATTCGCTTATGTATTCGTCTATCAGTGCCACCATGATGTCCTTCAAGTAGCTGTTTTCCAGTTTTGCAATGGTTTTTAGCTTCTCTAGTTTGCCCTTATCAACAGCAACAGTAAGGCGTTTTTTGCCACTGTTTTCATCTCTGGTCAGTTCACTTACATCAATGGTTTGCCGAATGAGCGAGTCCAATCCGCTGGAGGGCCGGGGGAGCGCTCTTTGCGATTTGCTTTTTCCGGAAAAAGAGGTTGACGGTTCATTATCCAGTTTACTCAGGCTTTCATCCAGCGCATCGTTCAGAATGGAATCGAGGTTGGAGGAGAAGCTTTTGGAGCTGGCGCGTTGGCTCCCTGCGGATCGGCTTTCCACAGTGATGGATTCTGTTTCAAAGTCATTCATGTCTTTGAACAGTTCATCCAGCCCTTCTGAGAAACGTTTTTTACTCATGCTTACTTAGGTTTTTCAGGCTTGTTGCGATTCAACAGAATTTTTGCTCAGGCTGGCATCTATTCGTTCAATAATTTCATCGCTCAGATCCAGGTAATCCTGGGCGCCGGGAGATTTCGGGTTGTAGTCAAATATATCTTTTCGTTGCGCAGGCGCTTCTGCGAGTGCAACGTTTTCGCGGATGTATGTTTTAAATACCTGATCTCCGAAGTACTTGTGTATGATGTCCACAACATCCCGGTTAAGGACGCGCCGGCTGTCGTACATGGTTGCAACTACGCCGCCAATTTCAAGTTGTTTATTCAGGCGGAACCGCACTTTGTCAATCACCTGCTTGATTTTAGCCAGGCCCTGAACCGCTAAAAATTCTGTTTGAAGCGGAATGATGATAAAGCGGCTGCTTGTCAGCGCATTGAGCGTTAGCAGGCCAAGTGAAGGAGGGCAGTCAATGATGATGTAATCGTAATCATCAATTACATGGGAGAGCAATTCTCTCAGAATAAACTCCCGACCTGCTTCATTGATCAGTTCCATTTCTGCTCCTGACAAATCCAGGGAGGAGGTAATCACATCCAGATTTGGTTTGTGATTTACCGGAACGAGTTCGCTTTCACCGCGCAGGGCTTCATAGATGGTTACCCGCTGACGGGGGATACCGAGCGAAATGGTGAGGTTGGCTTGTGGGTCCAGGTCAATCAACAGGACCTTTTTGCCCCGTTCTACAAGACCGGCACCTATATTAATTGCAGAGGTTGTTTTACCAACACCTCCTTTGTGGTTGAGTAAGGATATAATTGTACCCATATAGTAAAAGGCTTTGGGTTTCAGGCTTTTATTAGCAAATAACAGAACAAATGTACATGTTTTTTATAAAGGATGCAAAACACAGAAATGGACCCCGACTACTTCCTGGCTGGAATTCGATAAAAAAGCCATTGGTTTTCATGCGTTTGTTTTCCTGATCTTTGATCTTGTTTTTAAAACATATTATTAGCTGGTTTTTGTTAATAGGCTGGAAGTCAATGTTTAATACTGTATTTTTTAGTGTGTTCTTAATTTTTTCTAAAAAATACTTTGACATTTTTTGTTTTTAAAAACCTTTTGTTTTAAATTTGCCTTGTCATTAAAAATAACAAACAAAACTTCACTGCCATGATTAAGGATGATAGGATACAATTAAATGAGCGTTTTGTCCATGCATTTCAATTGTTAGAGGAACGTGGTGCCATTATTAAAAATGACCGTGGAGGAAAAGGCGTGGGGGATGTTGCAGAAAAAGTGCTAGGTAATAAGGCGTATGGCCATATTATCCGGGCGTTTCTGAACGACTCCAGTAAGCGTGTTATTGATTATGGACAGGCGCAGTCATTCTGTCGTGCCTTCAATATCAATGAAGCATGGATGCTGCATGGTATTGGCAACCCGTTTGGCTTTGAAGCCCCGGGTGATGCATTCAATCCGGATAAAATGTTTGGGATGGGTGAAGGCAATATCATGTTCACCACAATCCGTGCTTTTGCCGGTAGTACCTTAGGTGCTGAAAGCAGTGAAGACAATACCTATTTCTCTATTCCCGGAGTAAGTGGTACCGGACTGGTTGCCTTTCAAATTGAAGGTAACTCCATGGACCCGGTGATTAAGCACAATGACATCGTTATCTGTCGCTCTGTAGAGAATCTAAATGACATCAAGGAAAATGAGATTTATGCCGTGCGTAGTAGTGGAAGTGTTTGGGTAAAATACGTACAGAAAATATACAACAACCGTGGACGTGTTGTTCGCTTGAAAATGATTTCGGCCAACTACTTTGATCACGATCCATTTGAAGAAGAAGTAAACGAAACGACCCGCCTGTACAAGGTAATTCGTAAGATTAGCAACATATAACAGGTGCACCACATCAGGTTCGCACCACGAAGACATCCTGCTGTTTATTGTTTTCGGAGCCTCCCGGCAGTACTTGTCGGCGAGGCTTTTTTGTTGCTCCTTATCAAGGCATAAACGGCAAAACTCGTTTCCACCATGCAGTTTGTGGAAGGTCTGCCTGTAATTGAATGGGTTCCTTTCTTACAGGATGTTCAAACTCCAGCCGAAAACTATGCAGAGCAATTGAAGCGTCGGGCAGTGGTTCCGTCGCCCCGTATTTCAGATCCCCCAGGATACTGCATTTCATAGCGGCCAACTGAACCCGAATCTGGTGTGGCCGTCCGGTTTTGGGATCCACCAATAACAGGGCTGTTCGCCCTTCAACTCCCAATGTTTGATATTCAGTGATTGATTCTTTGCTGTCCTTCAATTGCGTTTTATGAGCGGATACTATATTTTTCGCATGGTCTTTACGCAAAAAGTGACGAAGTGTTCCAACGGGGTCTTCCGGAATTGAAGTGCAAATAGCCAGGTAGGATTTGGCCATTTTCCGATCTCTGAAAAGGGTTGTCAGGCGACCGAGCGCTTTGTCGGTACGCGCAAAAAGTACCAAGCCACTGACAGGTCGGTCAATCCGGTGTACCGGATGCAAAAACACCGCTCCGGGTTTATTGTATTTTTCTTTTATGTAGGACTTGCCCCAGTCGGTAAGAGTCGGGTCACCACTTTTATCACCCTGGACCAACATGCCTGCTGGTTTATTCAGTGCGAGCAGGTGGTTATCTTCATATACAACGGTTACATGCATGAGGCAAATGTATGGGTTTCAAAATCCTAGTTGGTAAGTCCTATCCATTATTTTGAAGTAGAGGGTAAGTAATCACTTGGGTTCTTTCCAAAACGCTCGGTGAATTTCCTGGAAAAGTAAGATGCGCTTTCAATTCCAACTTCAAATTGAACTTCCGCAACGGTAAAAAAACTGCGTTTTTCCAAAAGTTGCCGTGCCTTTTGCAAGCGAATTTCAAGAATGAATTCAACGGGGGAGAGCCCGGTCATGTTTTTAATAATTCTCCTAAGCTGTCGTTCGCTATACCCGATTTCGGTGGCAAGATCACTTATTTTATAGGTGGATTGATCCAGGTTTTGCAAAACATTCCGCTCAGCCTCTTTAATCAATTCCCGGTCTGCTGATTCTGTTTCAGGACTAATAACCACAGAAAGGTCAGCCTGCTCAGCCCAAAATTGTTCCCGCTCAAATTTATTTTGTAGCAGGTTTTGGATGCGTGCCTTGAGTTCAGGGAGACTGAATGGCTTGGTTATGTAGTCATCCACTCCCAGCCGCAGTCCATGCAATCGATCATCATCCAATGCCCGCGCAGTTAACAGAATAAAAGGCATGTGCCGAAGCCGTGGAATTTGATTGATTTTTTCTCTCAATGAAAACCCGTCCATACCAGGCATCATGACATCTGAACTTGTCAGGTCAAAATACTCAGTTTGCAATTTTTTCAATGCTTCGCCCCATCGGATGCTACCGTACAATCGTATAAATCCTGCAAGGAATCCCGTAAAAATGCCTGCATTTCCGGGTGGTCCTCAACAATAAGGATTCGAGGTTTGGAATCCAGATCAAGTATTGGGGTATATACTGTAGGGTTGACTTTCTCGGATTTTACCACGGGCGGTTCCCAGGCTCCTTGGCCTTGTTCCACTTGTATTGGCATGGTCAGTGTAAATTCACTTCCTTTACCAACCGTACTATTGGCATGGATGTTTCCTCCAAACAACTTGCTCAATTCACGAGCAAGTGCCAGCCCGATCCCGGTTCCGCCTTCAGTGCCAACCTGATAAAACCGGTCGAATATTCGAGGGAGGTCCTCCGGAGCAATTCCTTGTCCGGTATCAGTTACACAAATTTCCAACAGGTTTTCCTCTCTCAACTGGACTCCCAGATTCACCCTGCCTTCATTTGGGGTAAATTTTATGGCATTTGAAATCAGGTTATTCAGTATTTTCTCCAGTTTGTCCCGATCCATTTGGATGCTGAGATCCTGGGGACATGTATAGTCTAGTTGAAGTTTTATTTGGCGAATATCAGCAAGCGATTGAAATGAAAAGAAGATCCTTTCAATGAGCGGATATAATTGGGTTGGCTCCAATTCCAGCGACAGTTTCCCGGATTCCAGTTTGGATAAGTCCAGAATTTCATTCACCAGGTTGTGTAGTTTGCCGGTGTTTGAGAGAGCTAACTGTATCTCCTTTTCCTGTTTGGGTGTAAAGTGCTCTTCCTGGATCAGTTTTTCCAATGGAGCCATTATCAATGTCAGGGGAGTCCTGAGTTCATGCGAGATGTTGGCAAAGAATCTGGTTTTTAGCTGATCGAGTTCCTCCAATTTGTTTCGCTCAAGTTGCTCTTTTTCCAGGGCTAATTCAGTCTCTTTTTTCCGTTGACGTTGTCGGTTATAAAACCACTGAAATACAAAACTCAATAATAGCAACAGTAGGAGACTTCCTATCAAAATCTGGTTTTTGCGGTTTTTCTCTTTTGCCGTTTCTAATTTTTGTCTGGCCAGATCTGCTTCATTTTGCTCCTTTTCATACTTGGCATTTTTTTCACTTATGGCATCTGCCAAATCACGGGTATAAATGCTATCCCGAATAGTAAAACTCTCTAGTAACAATTTATAGGCTCTTGGAAAATCTCCTTTTTCGGCATGCACAGCTGCCAAGTCACGGGCAATCCGGTGGATGTTATCGGCTTGGGATTCGGATTGATAAAATGCATAGCAGCGGTTCAGATAGTGTTCTGCGCTATCCAGTTGGCCAAGTTGCAGGTAACTATTCCCTATTCCATATTCGTTCGAAGCAGCAGCAGAGGCAATCCCCGCTTGATGTGCATAGTTAAAGGCCTTTTGAAACCAGGGCAATGCCTCCCTAGGCTGCTCCTTGATATCCAGATAAATGTGCGCGACTTTTCCTGAACAGAGTGCTTTAACCTGGGGTTGGTGGGGGATTAATTCCAGAAGTCGAATTGCTTCGAAGTTGTATTCAAGTCCCTGTTCCGGGTCCTCGGTTACACTGCTCATATTGGCCAGACACCTGGCGATCGCCAGTGTGTCTTTACTGCTACGCATAAATGCCAGTGCTTCTTTGTAATACTTAAGTGCATTTTGCGGGTCTTTAGAATATTGGTAGAGAACACCCATGTTGTTGTAGACCGATGCCAGTGATTCGCTGTCCCGCAAATGCCGTGCAATGGGAATCGCATCGAAATAATGTCCGATTGCATCCTGGGTTTGGTCCATGTAGTCCAGAATCGCTCCACTCAATAAGTGGCCGTACAGAATTCGTTGGGTGTCCTGAATTGCATATGCCTTATCAATGGATTTTTGAGCATAGATGGCACCAGTGTCCAGGTGAAACGCACCAACTACACACAGTCTACCCATAGAATAATAGCTATGGCATTGAAGTGCACTGGAGTCTGTCCGTTCAGCATATCGAATTGCTTCCTGGCAATAGGTGTAAGCCTGGTCGAAATCAATTCCGATTTTCTCATTTACCAATTCCAGCAGAACCCATGCGCGTTGTGCATCGGTCAGCTTACCTGTTAGCTTTTTTTCCAGGCTGTCAACGGTTGGGTTTTGAGCACTGGAAAGGAAGCTAAACAGCGTAAAAAATAGGATCAGGGCAGTACTATGATTGGAATACTTGCGATTGTTTTTCATTTAATTCATTGATTATCAATGGCTGCCGAATTGGGCAAGACGATGGCCGAATTGAGCAAGATTGTTGGAGCCAACAGGGATCATCTTTGCCTCAATCCAAAACAGATGGCTTGAAACAGTCCAATGCTGTCTGAATTCCATAACAATCAAATATACTTAAAATGAAACAATTCATCCTTTGCGCAGCTTTGCTTTTGGCCGGGCTTGCCTGTTCCGCTCAGAGCCTGGCTCTGGAAGTTATTGGGGCAACGGGGTTTTGGGCGGTTAGTCCCGAAGGTCTCAATGTCCACCAAACGCTTGGTGAAGTGCAGGTAGGCCCTTATTTCAACAGTGCTGCACTCAGCCCGGGCTTCCACCAATTTTTCCCAACGACTACCCCGGTCGACAACCTTGAACAAGTGGATTGGGAGCTCGAGGTTTTCCCAAACCCAAGCACTGATTGGGTGCTCGTAAAATCACATGTAGACGAGGAGTTAAGTGCCAACCTGTATAACCTCATGGGCAACCACCTTTATTCTGTTTCGGTTCCTGCCTCTGGCAGTGCTCAATTTGATCTGAGTATGCACCCTGCAGGCTGGTATGTCCTGCGATTGTCTGACCCGGGAGAAAGAAGTATATCAAAAAAGGTGCTCAAAATTTCCAATTGAAACTAAAAACTATTGAATGAGTCGGATGATCCCGACCAAGTTCAAAAAAAATTTTACCAATGAAAAAATTAATTCTAAGTATCGCAATAGTGCTTCTTTCCATTTCCTGGATGCATGCACAAGCTCCCGAAGGGTTTAATTACCAGGCAGTGGTTCGGGATGCAATGAATCAACCCATTTCAAATCAGGCAGTAAGTCTGCGAATCAGTATTCTCACCGGGAGTTCCGGCGGGTCATCCCTGTACACCGAGACCCATTTGGTAAATAGTTCTGATCTGGGTGTTATCGCCCTGGTGGTCGGTTCAGGCCAGGTTCAAAGTGGGTCATTTAATGCAATCAATTGGGCCAATGGCTCGTATTGGATGCAGGTCGAAATGGATGCCAGTGGTGGAAATTCATTTCAATTGCTTGGCTCCTCCCAGTTGGTTTCGGTTCCATTCGCCCTGCACGCTCAAACAGTAACAGACAAAGATGATGCGGATGCAGACCCGGTAAATGAACTTCAAACCCTGACAAAGCTTGGCGACCAACTGGTGCTTTCTCAGAATGGTGGTTCTGTTTCCATTAACGACAACGATTCGGACCCCCTCAATGAGATACAGAACATCGTGAAAATCGGGAATCAGGTGATGCTTACCCTAAATGGCGGTTCATTTATAGATGAGGTCAATGACAACGATGCCAACCCAACCAATGAATTGCAAACGCTTAGTTTTGATTCCAATACGAATCAACTTTCGATTTCCAATGGAAATTCAGTAGCAATTCCCACTGGTGGCATGGATGCTGATGCTGATCCGACCAATGAACTCCAGACAATAAGTAAAACAGGCTCTGTTGTAAGCCTCAGCAATGGTGGCGGGAGTTTCAATGACGATGTAAACGATGCGGATGCAAATCCGAACAACGAGCTGCAAACGATTGTAAAAAATGGATCCATTGTAACGCTTAGCAATGGGGGAGGGAGTTTCACGGATGAGGTCAACGATGCTGACTCAAACCCGGGAAATGAACTTCAAAATCTGACTTTTAATCCGACAACAAATGAGCTGAGTATCACAAATGGAAATTCCGTTGTGATCCCGACCGGTGGAACAGATGCAGATGCTGACCCAACCAATGAAATTCAGATTCTGACTAAACAGGGGAACACAGTCACCCTGAGCAATGGCGGAGGCTCGTTTACAGATGAAGTCAACGATGCCGACTCCAACCCAAGCAATGAGATTCAGGTGTTGAGTAAAAATGGTACGCTGGTGAGTTTGAGCAATGGCGGTGGATCTTTTACAGATGAAGTGAATGATGCCGATTCCAACCCGAGCAATGAGATTCAAATATTGAGTAAAACGGGTTCTCTGGTGACGCTGAGTAATGGTGGTGGTTCTTTTGACGATGAGGTTAACGATGCGGACTCCGATCCAACCAATGAAATCCAGACCCTCACCCTCAATGGCACTTTCCTGGATTTGAGCGGATCGGGAATTGTTGATCTGGCTCCCATTCTTCCCCCGGGAGGTAGTGACGATCAATTGCTGACGCTCAATAACAACACCCTGAGTATCGAAGACGGAAATAGTGTTGACTTGAGCGCTATCGCCAGCCCCTGGCAAAACGTATCAAACGGAATTGAATACCGACACGGATTTGCTCAAATTCGGGACTCTTTGAATGCATCACTTGCCTTAGTAATGACTCCGGAATTTGTTGCTTCGACAGATATAAATGACTATGGATATTTTTTAAAACCCTCTTCTTTAAAGTTTCAAAGCCTGGGAGGTGACAATGGAGTAACTGATATCACCCGCAATGGAATAAATGTATATGCAGCCGGTATCCCAATAACACAAAGGGCTATTTTAGAGAAAAGCCAGTTACACATTTTTGATGGCGACCTTTCCTCCAAGACAACGTTTGAAGACCTGACGTTTGAGGATGCCCAATTGGGTGATAAAACAGTACTGGATCGGGATAGTTTATACTTGTTTGAGCCATCTGTTGGCTTGTTGTTTCCCCAGGAAGGGATTGTAAAGCCCTGGGGTGCTGAATTTAAATTGGGCGATGGCATTACCAGAGCCAGTTATGCACATTGGGGATCAGAAATGGTGGGTTATGAAAATATCGCAGCATATGGTCCGGCAGGTTTGGAGGTAGTTGATCATATCAACCCCAACGATGCTTTTATCCGGTTTTCCCTTTTGCCTGATAGCCTATCCATGACGAATGGACAAAAAAGCAAGGTTGTTAAACTGGGAACAGAATCCGGTTTCCAGAACGGTGCGCTGCATTTATTTAGTGGTGTGTCCGACAAAAAGATTGCAACACTTGGTGCTTTTGATCCGGAAGGGAATTATGCAACGCAGGCCAATGGAGAACTGCGTTTATATGATCAGGAAGGTATAGTAAATGCAAGCCTGTCGGGTGGACCCGAAGGCGGGCGTTTGTGGACTCAATACGATACCTTATATGCCTCTGTTGCCGATGGAAACTTTGCATCCGGAGTTCTTGTAGATGCAGGTGGTGGCCTTCAGATTTTGGAAGATAAATTTGCAGCAGGTAGGGACTTCACGACAAATAACGGATTTATGTCCATTTTCAGAGAAGGCTTTGTGCCCAGTGCCGGTATGGAAATTGCACTTGATCGCGCATGTGTTTTCTCCGATGGATGTTTTGAAATCCGGCTTCCAAACTCAACAACCGGAACGACCTTAATGAGTTATGATGAAATCAGCTTGTTTGATGAAAACGGAAGTTCTGCTGTTTCACTTTATCGGGATATTTTCAATCCGGCAGTTGGCTACATCCATGGAGGTGGCGCAAGTGGTAATCTGAATTTTTATGCCGGTGCAAATTTTATTGATGGCGATTTAGATGCCGGAATGTATTCCGTCAGCAATGCTGGCACAGGTGATTTGGCTGGAATGCGCGTAGGAAGTTCAGGCTATAGTCGGGTGTGGTCAAATGGAGATATTGTAGTTCAGAACGACAATGCTTCCCTTGAGTTCAGTCGCATGGGCGGTTTGGGTTTTGAAGTGAATCAACTTGATCAGGATATTGCTGCTCAAATGAGTGTTGACATTTTTACAGACGACGGTTTTCTCAACCTGTACGATGGCAGCAATAGTTCAATCAATGTAGTTGCAGGGCAAGACCCATATCCGGGGGCATGTGATGGTTGTGGATACATAGCCATTTACGATAGTTTTAGCGTCCCTCAGGCGGGCTTTTATATAGATGAATTTGGCTTTGGAAATGTTTTTGCGGATCTGAAGCCGTTCAGAATGGACCACCCGGAGGAGAAAGACAAAGAGATCTGGTATGTGGCTTTAGAAGGGCCAGAAGCAGCAGCATACGTGCGCGGAACGGCCGAGTTGGTAAATGGCGAGGCATTTGTTCCATTCCCAGACCATTTCAAGTATGTCGCCAACCCGGAAACAATGACAGCAATCGTGACACCACTCTCCATTGATACCTATGGCCTGGCAGTGGTTGAGAAAACCCGGGAGGGAATTATAGTAAAGGAGTTGAAAGGAGGGACTGGCAATTTTGAGTTTGATTGGGAGGTAAAATGTGTCCGACAAGGACATGAGGAGTTTAAGGTAGTTCGGGATAAAACGAATTATCCGCACCAACAATCTGAGCAGGCCAAGTACCGTTATCGGTAAGCAACGGACTGCGCAACTCCAACATAAAACCTGAATCCCTACACAAGCCTTTTGAAGTGCAAATTCATTTGGTAAAATAGACCGCAGTGCCTGGAAAACCGGGCCTGCGGTTTTATTGCTTCACAATGCAATCCATTATTGCAAATACGACCAGGCTGTATCGTATTGGCCGTGTTTTTCAACATAATCCAGAAAAGATTGATAGAATTTGTTGTTGCCAATGGTAGCACTGTCTCCGACAACAACCAGGAGCATTTGGGCTCGGGTCATAGCCACATTCATTCGGCGGTAATCGCTTAGGAACCCAATTTCATTGCGGTTATTGGATCGCACCAAACTGATGTACACAACTTGTCGCTCCTGGCCTTGAAACCCATCAATGGTTTGGACAATCAACCTGGGGGCTGCATGTTCTTCCCCAGGTGTAGCCTGAAGCAGTGGTTTCAATACGGGGTCGTCTGCTACCAATTGGTTGAGCTGGTTTACTTGTTCCCGATAGGGAGACAGAACGGCGACTTCAGGATATGCTCCATCCGGGAACTTCTTCAAGAGTTGCAAAAGGTGCTCTCTAATCAGAAGGGCTTCTTCCGGATTGGATCGGCTTGCTCTTCTGGATGCATTATGGCTTGGAGCCTGTTGCTCATCGAATCCACACCCCGCGGTATCAATAAACAGCAAAGGGGTTTCTGTATCCTCCAGACCGGGTACAATTTCCTGCAAGTCCCGTTCTTTAACAGATGGGTGGGCCTCCAGTGCATTTTGGTAAAACCAGGAATTGGAAAAACCCATAATAACCTGGTGCATTCGATATTGTACTTTAAGCAAATTGACCTGCTCTGGAAATTGTTCCAGACACCGTTCGATCAACGTGTGCGACAAGCCTTCCCGGTTGGCCTCCTGGCTTTTAACGGTGGGGGGAAGCTGAAAAGGGTCGCCTGCAAGAATTACTCTGCTGCTTTTTATAATTGGAATCCAGGCGGCAGGTTCCAATGCCTGGGCAGCCTCATCGATGATGCAGGTTCGAAACCGGTAATTTTGCAAAAATGGATGTGCTGCTCCCACGAGTGTACACACAACTGCCTGAGCGCCGCTGATAATTTGATCGATGATTCGATTCTCAAGTGTTCGGCTCCATTCTTCCAGTTCGCGAGCCTGGCGTTTCAGGTGCTCCCGTTCTCTGCGTTCCTCTGCACCAAAGTGGCGTTTAAATTGCCTTGCTGAGCGCCGATATTCTGCAGCCTGGATTTTTACCTTTTTTAGGTTTTTACTTTCCGGATGGTTGGCCAATTGCGCATCCAGGGTGTGCCGCACAACCTGCTCATCGATTCGACTGAGGTTGCCAATGCGAACAACCAGAAGACCTTTTTCAGCCAATCGCTCTGTCAGCAAGTCCGCAGCCGTATTGCTGGGGGCTGTTACCAAAACGGTATTTTCTCTGGCGCATAGCATTTGGATCGCAGCCACCATGGTAGTCGTTTTTCCTGTCCCGGGCGGCCCGTGAACCACTGCTATATCTCTGGCTGCCAAAATATCCTGGATAGCCTCTTTTTGTGATTCATTCAGCGAGTTGTCAATGGGGGAGGAGGATGAAAAAAGATGTTGCGGCATCACGGCCTCCGGGCTGAGTCCTTCGGTATATCGGTCGTGCCAGGCCCATAGTTCGTCGCGCGTAGCCTGTTCCGGGCTCAATGCGGATCGGTCCAAAAAACGCAAGGGCTTTTTACCGAGTAGGATATCCCGCAATTCGGAAAGGCGATTGCCTTTGGCTGAAATTACCTGTTCCAAGGCCTTTTCCATTTCCCGGTAACTCCGATCATCGAACAACAGGTCAACCCCAATTTGCCTTCATTGAGCTAATCCGGTATATCGCGACTGTGCAGGATAATTTTCATCCGGTTTTTTTCAACGTATTGAATGATCCCTTCTTTTTCGCTGTGTTTGACATGCGGTGCCTGCGTGAATAATTTCACAGATTGCCCTGCCCGTAAACGATGGGGTTCATTGAGTTGAGTGGTTCGTTCTACGACGACAAAGGCTTTTTCTCCAAGAGCAAATCCGGTTTTTACAACGGATAAAGGAGACCAGGCATACCCGTTTTCAACCCGCTCTTTAAGGGGTTTCTCACGTACAAACCGCAGAAACTCCTGTTGGTCAGCCTGCTTCTCCAGCTGGAGTGCATGTTGCAACTGAATAAAATAACTGGATTGGGATTCTGACATGCTGCAAAGATAGCCGAGTGAATGGTACCCAAAATGGAAAAATGAAAAAAAGCGTAGTGGCGCAGCGTTAACCCGCCCCCGATATTTGTAACATCAAATCAATTGAACACGCTTCATAATTGACCCCAAAACTTGAAACCCCTAGAATCCAGTGTTTTGAATGTATCTGATCCCGCCCTGTGCGGGGTCAGTACATTTCAGGCCGAAACACCATAGGTTAGGTGTTTAATGGGGTGGTTAAGAAACTGTTATATAGCCCGCAAATAATATAATCGCGCGTTTTAGCAAAATCTTGAATTATTCATAAGGCAAGTATGCAATTTGAAAATACATTAAATGGAAAAACGAAAAAATCCGTAGTGGTATGGTTGAGAATTGCCCCGGATATTTGTGATACCAATTAGATATATATACGCCTCATACCTATGACCCCGAAAAACCCCTTAATACCTTATGTTCTTTTGTGTCTGATCCCGCTTTGCGGGATCAGCGCACAGAACGGAGGATCTGCCCAAAGACGTTCATTCAGATACCTGGCCCATACCGAATTTGCCGGACCTCAGATTGAATGTATGCATATGGATAGTATGAATGTTCTGGATACAGTAGATGTGTTGGCCCTGAATCCATTTGGAGAACTGGGCCTTCCCATCCAGGACTATTGCGAGCAATATGGCACCCCAATTTATACCGATGGAACAGCTGTTTTTCGAACCCGGTACAACTGGACGATCGCACCCGGTGGCCTGCTGATCATTTGTTATTTTTTAATAGAAGAAAGCCTTTCAGGCGAACCCCTGGGCTCCCGCATTCAGGTAGTAGTAATCGATCAGCAGGCCCGGATTGTAGGGCAGACGCCGGTATGGGATAGTGGGTGATCCAACAAGTTATTTCTAGAATATCCCCCTTTTATAAACCCCTTAAAATCACTACAAAATGAAAAAGGCTTTAATTTTTTCTGTTTTTCTTTCACTCCTCTGTTTTACCTCATGTAAAAATGACGATGAAAAAATTCAATTTGAAGGAACTTCCCTACAAACGGATTATGAAATCGAAAATTCAATTTCTAGCGGGTTGACAGGAAGCATTCTGTACCTAAAAGATGATGCCGACTTCAAGTCGCTGGTATTTCAGTTGCTTCCTCCCGATGTAAATATTGATCGCGTTGTTTCGTTAATTGCATATACTGATCAAGCAATTCCAGATATTAAAATCATAAGAAAAGAAGATGTGGCTTATCTATCTGTATTTCACCAACCTGAACTTGGGAAAATGAAACATGATTTTTTTCGGATTGATGGCGATGCATTTATCAAAGAGGAAAGATTTTGTGCATTAACTCCAGTTGTCTCTGCAAACCATGCACAATCAATTTTGGAATTAATTAAGCGAGAAAACTCTAGCTTAAATGCCTATAGTGTGATTCAAAATTATTCAAACCGGAGTTTTTACGATTCTCCTGAGAACCTAAAAATCAAGCTTACATATCAATTGTTTAAGAGTATAAACATTGCAAAAGCAACTTCTGATCGAGACACCCCTTGGTCATCGCAGCGTTGTGCAAGTCCTTGTGATCCAAATCAAGGGTGTGATTGCCTGACATTGCCTCCTGAAGAAGCTGGAGGTTCTCCGGAGTACTATTGTGATGCCTGTGTATGCCCATTCAGTATTGTGGCTGACGATGTGGATTTTCCAGTTGAATATGAGTCATTTTTTGAGTTTGAACCTTATTATGAATTTAGAGACAACTTCTTGTCCAACTATCTTATAGGGCAGAAATATATATCCTATTACTATGCACTGGGATACTTTTTGAAAACCAATAATTTATTCACTACCAATATAATTATTGAAACAGCGAAGGTTTCTCCAAAAGTATTTGAAATTGTACAAAAGCTGAATTCCTTTCCTGAAGGTTCTTCTTCAATTTTGATCACCGAGTCTACTAAGGTGCAGCTCCTAGACTTAATTGATAAATACAAAGCACTATCAACAAATGCAGACTTTCATACCATGCTAAATGAAATCTCATCTGATATTGAGTTTTACTCCGAGAAGTCTATAAGCCAGGTAATGGAAGAAATTAACTGAGTTGGCTAGTAATGAATGAAATTGGTGTTGGAGTATTGGGTGGGTAAGACTATGAAAACTCTAAAACCTGCTCAATACTCCAAACTGATTAAAGTCAATTTATTCACAATTAAAGATCTATTTGAAATGACAATTAAAACCCAATCCACTGCCTTTTTCTGCCTGCTCATTTTCCTCTTGCCATCCTGCAAGCAAGCCATGGTAGATCTAGAATTTACCGGAGCATCCTACAAGTCTCAAATGGCGCCAGTAGAGGTTTTTTTTAATAAAATAAAATACCGAAATGCCCGGATTTCAATTGGTGATGAATTGATCTTTACCAGCGATTCTACCTGTACATTTTCAAGTTGTTCCGGCATTGAGCATTTGTGTCGGTATGAAGTGAAAGGCGACAAAATGACCATTACAAGTTTGGATGGAACAACCGGTTTTTTTGCACCACAGGATGTCCGGATTTCCGAAGATGAACTATTTAGTGTGACCACCTACGAAGGCGCCCCCTTTGTTCGAAAATTTCACCGAGTAAAAAAAGAAACTAAACTCAATACCATTTTATAACCTCAGACCATGCCCCAAAAAACCAGCATGGCTTGAACAACTCCAAGTACCCATGAAACTAGTACGAAAATCCAAATGGGTTCAGGCGCTTTGCCTGTTCCTGGCAGTCAACATTCTGTTTGCCAGCTGTTCAGCAGAATACCTGAATTCCGCGCCCAATTGTTCGGGTGCTATTCCCTCTGCATTGAGTATGGATGGCGACAAGATCTCCTTGTATTCTGAACGTATGTTTGAATTGGTTTACTCACTCGGAAAACAGGAGGCCGGACAAACCGAGCAGGAACAGTTTGAATACTTTTTTGGCAATGCCAGTCAATCCAGCCAGTTCCTTTCTTCCTTTAATGAATTTGCTCAAGACTATGCTGAAAAGGGATTTCAAAACTATGTGAGCGATGCAGAACACATATCCAATGATGTGAAAAGTTATTTGCAAACCTATGCGAGTGATTTGGAAACCTTTTTGCTGGGGTCAGAGCCATCCCTGGAAGATTTTATTTCATTTCAGAACAGCCGTAAAGCTGCGCTGTCGAGCCTGAATTTGTGTCAAAATGACCAGGAATTGCTTTCGTTTGTCCACAATTTTACCATTGGGGCTGGTCGCTTTTTCTATAAATTTCAGTCGGTAGGCGCAACAGAACGCGGCTGTGATAACTTCTGGCAGGAATTACTTTGTGTTACGTTAGGCGCGACGGTAGCACTTTCCATTGCGGTGCTTTTGTCTTCATTGACGTTTGTGGCCAATGTCGGAATTGTTGTTCAAAACGGCGACGGGACACAGGCACAGGTACCCCAGGGAGATGAACCGTCAATTGCCTTTATCCTTGGACTAATTATTGGTGTTCGTGCCGGAATTTCTTTTCACAGTTGGTGCTGCTCCTGGTTTGATGAGGACCTGCCGGAGTGCTCCGGGCCAACCGGATCGGTTCTGACCGAAACCAGTTGCGGTGAGTATAACTACCGGGAATTTGGCGCTGCATCCCTGACGCTTACCCAGTGGAACAATATCAATGCAGAGCCTGTGATAGCTGTCACTCCTTTTCCAGTAATTAATTTCAAAGTGACGGACTTTGGAATGCCTACTACACTATCAGGGACAACCACATGCATGAGTGGGGCGGAAGTCAACAATTATCCCCTTTTGGGTATGGAAGGAATTTTGGGCAATAGCCTGTTTCCGCTGGCCTGGGTTCAGTCGGCTCCGCAGAGTTTTACCTATTTTCCTGAGGAAATTGATCCACTGCACGGTTCTTCTACCTTTGAAAATACCATTACAGTCAGTGTAAACATTCCGGCAAACGACATACATACATTCAATTGGGCAGTGAATACACCCCACACCATTGTTGCAGGAGGTACCAGTGATTCAAACTTTGCCCGGATCAAGGTTCCGAGTGGCTCAGCACCCGATTTGAACATCGGTGTAACCGCCACCAATACCTGCTTAAATATTTCAGAGACACTCAATGCAACGGTCATTATAAACTAGCAATTATGCGTTACCTTTTTCTAAGTCTGACTTTGTTCTCATTTCTATTGCTTACTTCCTGCACGAAGGACGAGCCCAATGAACACGAGTTGCTGTACCAGGATATGTTGGCAACCCTGAAACCTCCTACCATAGGAGACTCAAGTGGCTATTACCTAAAGCTAAAAGTGCGGGGTGAGCAATGGACGTATTATGATTCGGAATCTGATCCAAGTTGGGAGATCCGGCGTTCGGCCAAGTATGTCACTCTTTTCCCAAGTACTGGTATCGGGCAGGGAGGCGGAGTTAAATACCTACGTTCAGGTGTTTCCCTCCGGTTTCCTGACGGGCCCAGTGAACCTGGGGTTCCTGAAGTCTATATAAGTATGCCGGATTTTGATAGTTCCAAAAGCTTGCTATCGTACATAGACTCCATGTTTGCCATTCCCAACCACCACGTAATGAGCGGAAGTGAAATTATGATCCCGGAGGGTGCTCCTGCTGATGAAGTAGCCCTCATGGAAGCAACTGGTGGATTTCTTACCGGCTGGATGGTTGAGATCCGATACCCTACAATTGACCCGCCGCATTCGGAGGTTTTTATCAATTCCGTCCGGGGGCCACAAGAGGATAGTTATGTCTATTTAGAAAAAGCAGAGCGGTCTGTTGTTGGAGTAACCGTCAAGTACAAATTGCACCTGAAGTTTCGTGCAAACCTGTATACGCATCCGCAATACAACGGATGGGGAGGCCTGTTCTCTGTTGCAGATGAAGGAGAATTGATTGGCTTCTTTACCGTCAGAGTATAGACGCGTGTTCGGGATTTTGGTTTCCGGCTGAAATCCCGACACGCACTGTGCGGAATTATTTGCTTAAACCCCTATTTGCATCGGCCCAAAGTCGATGATAACCCCAAAAAATCAACCCCAAAATGAAAATTGTATTCAAACTTGCTGCACTGCTGCTACTTGCAAGTGCCACTCTTTATTCCTGTATGAAGGATTCTTTTACTGATACAGAGCACCCGATCCAGGCTGGATATACAAATTCGGAATCGCATGTTTATGTGCGAGGAGATCATGGTGTGTCAGATCGAAATGAAACCCAGGCTGCCTCACAGATGGTTTTGGGAAATAAAAAGGCCAACCCATTTGCCCGATTTGTTATGACTCAGGCCTGGAACAATCTGTACGAACCGGATGTGAATGCCCTCCCGGTAACCCATTTGTACGTACGGTTTCTGCCGGCCGGCCTTGAGGAAATGAAAACCTTGCAGGACCTGGATATTGTACTAACCACTTTTCCGCTGGTCTTTGTGTTCGTTTGTGGTGGTGTTTTTTACCACGACCCGGCAATTCCCGAAGACCAAATTACCTGGTTGTATGCTGTCGTTGAACCTAATTTTCAATTCCCAACTGTACAGTATGAGGTTTTGGAAGAGTTGGTCAATGCACCATTTAAATCCGAACTTACCAGGGAGGCCTTTCAACTGGTGGGCGAAAACTACGCAGCGAATGACCGGGATGGTGATTGCGATCCGTTTTGTGAAAACTACCCGGAATGCCTGGAGCAGCCTGAACTGGGCTGCGGTGAACCGGCTCACAACGGAAGTGGTGGTGGATGGACACCGATCTCCGCACTCCGGAGGATCCGATTGGCCTGCATGCTCGTACTTGAGCGGAAATACCCGGTGCAGTGACAAACAGTTGTAGCCGTCTGGTTTCGAGCAACAGAAGGCATCCCGGGGATGTGTAAAAGTGGTGGATACCGAATTGTCGCAAACAGCACCCTGGAGGATACAGCAGTGCACCTGGATGGTGTAAAGCAGGCTAAAATTATCTGGTGGTGGAACGGTTGGTTTGGCCTATGTGGACCACCGAAACTGACGATGAAGGCTGCTGGCAAATCCAGCATGAAGACCACGGAATTGGTATGATGTGGGTACGGTTTAAAAACGACCGGGCGGTGATTCGGGGTATGCGAAATACCCGCATTGAAGAATATAGCTGGGCGGTTACTGACTTTGTCGGAGAAATAGGCCCTACTTTGATCATATTCAGTATTGAACAAAAGGGGGGCCAATAATTCTAACTCCCGACTCTATTGGTATGCTGCTACGGGTAACAATGCACTTTGGGATTTTTACCAGTTTGCCGGAGCAGATGGAATTGATGTGCCACCCTCGGGGCTGGATGTATTACTCCTCAATCAGGGAGGAGGCGCTGCTGCACCGATGTTGAATAAAACCGGTTTGAATTGGGCACTTTATTTTGGAACCTCCGCTTTGCTATTTAGTGTATTCAATGTCGGGATTGCTCCATTTAACCCCATACTTCAGGCCTTAGCACTTTATGCTGCTATATGGGCTCCGGATATTGTATACAATTACGATGGAGGGATACAGAATTCTGATCGTGTGAAAGAAGTATTCTATCACGAGTATGCGCACGCTGCCCATTTTGCAGCGCTGAATAATAATGGGTATTGGAATGACAATATTTTATACATCGCCAATAATTTTCTGACAAACAATAATTCTCCTTATGGCGGTCGTGGGACCCCAGGTTACCAACGCTGTGCAATTATAGAGATGTGGGGCCATCACATTGGTCCATTTTACGCCGATCGGAAATATGAACAACCAAGCAAGTTTGACCGTTTCCCAATGACCCGTTTACGGCTTGAGGATTATCGATGGAAATACCGGTTGGAACGATTCATTCCTGATGTAGGAGGCAAATCCTAGCGCTGATGTCTGCATCTGAAGGGTTGTTCTATGATTTATATGATGACAATGCTCTTAACCCAGCTGGGTGTTGCGGATGGTATCTTGGACCCTTCTGTATGGGGCTTTTGAACAAAGGATTTTTTATACACTCAATTTCTAAATTGATCTCCTGTATTAATGGAGTGAAGCGAATTACCGTTAATACTTTTCTTCCACCCGGAATAACTTCAGGCATGACTCGAACTATTTTCTCCCAGTACGGATACTAGGAATACGGCGGGAGTACGCATTCAAAAGGTGCCCCTATTGAGCGCGCAATTCCCAATTTCAATAAATATTAAACCAAGGCTATATGACTATTCATCGCGGATTACCACAACTTTTTTTGATTATTTGCTCCTGCTTTATTTTTATCTATTGTGGCGAGAAGGGGATAACGACGGCTGTATGGATTATCTATATGGTGGTGCTGTTATTTACACAGGCTATGCCCCGGATGTGCATCTTACACCTACCAAAGATACTTCGCTATAGGTGATACTATTTGGATAGAAATGGATATTCCTCCTACTATTTTTGATGAGTATACACAAGATATGATAAATATCACTGAGGTGGAATTTAAGAATCTTTGGGGCTCAATTGTCCATTTATACTATGACACATTAAATCAGCCCCAGTATTATTTTGCTGCGCATGAGTTTAGTGCGTTCTCGACTGAAGGCGACATGCAAATCATAAACTCCATACCTTCATTTGTAAACTTTGAGTATCACTTAGATTCTGCGAATCAACACCGGGTTGTTCGAGGAGGGATTATACCATTGCGCTCAGGACTTTTTTCGGTTGGGGCTTCAACCCAGCCTGAAAACGTTACTAGAAAAATTGGGAATTATTGTGAGGCGCACCTTGAACTATTATTTGCCATGAATGAAAATATCGATAGCAATAATTACCATCTGTTAGCACCTTTTGGTGTTGACTTAGTAGGGACATTTGAACAATATCAAAGTGGAGCACGCTACTCATTTGTAGTAGAATAAGGTATGCATTTCTCATCAACCAGTGCATTATGACTTTAAAACACAATTCAACACGCTATTCGCTAGTGTTTCTAACACTTAGTTTTTTGATGATTCAATGTCAGAAATGTAACAAATCGGATGACTGTTTGGAGACTCCTTATGGAAGCAATATCACCTATACGGGTACTGCTCCGGTAAGTTTGTCACCTACGAGAGATACATTTTCAATTGGTGATACTATTTGGATAGAAATGGATATTCCTCCCACCATTTTTGACCAAAATTCCGCGGAGATGGTCAATATTTCACAAGTTGACCTGGAATTTATCATCGGCTCTGTCATCCACCTATATTGGGATGCTCAAGGTCAGGCGCATTACTACTATGCTGAAAATGAGTTTGATGTTTTTTCGGAAAAAGGTGTACTGCAAGCCATTCAATCAAGTCCATCTTTTATCCATATAATTTGTGAACAGGATAGTACAGACCAACACAAAATTGCGCGAGGAGGAATTGTTCCCCGAAACTCCGGACTGTTTTCGATTGGGTTTGCCACACGAAGCCAACAGGTTGAAGGACAGATTGGCGATTATTGTTATTCTTTTCTTGAACTATCCTTTACTATGAATGACAACCTTGATAGCAACAATTACCAATTGATTGCGCCCTATGGGATTGATTTGATTGGTACATTTGAACAGTGCCAGACCGGCGCACGCTACTCGTTTGTAGTGGAGTAAATGAGAATACAATCCAGAATTCAAACCTAAATTAAACACCTGAGTATGAAGTCTCCATCCATGATTTATTGCCTTCTTTTGTTTTTTGTTTTTGGGAAATCCCAAAAGGCGCTGAGCCAGGAAAGCAGTTTTTTGATGCATGCAAACCTGCCCGCGTTAAATTCTACGCCCCATGCCAGTGTTTACGATTTTAACCCGCAGCTGGTTTACTTTGATGGTTTTTCAATGGCAGTTCGGATGGTAAATAAGCGGCAATTTATGCACCAGTTTGATGTGCTTTTGCGCTTCCAGAATTCTAATGAAAACGATAAGATTTACGATCGAATCAACATGCATTATCGGTATTGATTTTGGAAGATTATTTAGTAATCCCAATAAACCAAAGTCGGCGTTTCAATTGGGATGGGCTGAAGTACTATTTTATAAAGGAAAATATAAAGGATGAAGCGTAGAGCTACTATCCGGCGAAACGTGTCCAAAGTGGGACTCGGATTGTATGCCAACGGGCACTACGAATACAAATTAAGTCGACGAAATTTTGTTACAGTAGGTTTGTCTTTTCTTCTTCACTTGCATCTCGACTCTCATATATCTTGATAATCCACCTTTAACCGAACGCGTCAAAAGCAACTCAGTAACCTGGATTTAGGCATGCTGAATGAAGTTTCATTCCGTGTTGGGATTGGGTATTTGCTCTGATTGCCAGAAAATAACTAGCGGATGTGACGTGCGTTACCTCACTTCTCCGGCGAGTCGCATCAGGATGGAATCATCCCGGATGCTGTGGCCAAGTGATTGCCCGATACGCGCCGGTTCTAAATCAATTGGTGTGGTTTTGGCCAATATTGCTGGATTGGTTTGCAGTACTGATGCAGGAGTAAACGTGTCCAGAACAGCCGCAATTGCCGGTTGGACAGCGTAAATTGTTTGTACTATGGTATCGTGCAACACCTTGATTTGCTCGATGGTATCGATTTGATATACAATTTGCGGTGAGGTGTTCACATCTTGCTTCAGGCTGTTTTTAGTAAACAGGTGGGTTGCAAAAACCAATATCAACATGGCAGCAGCAGCTTGCCAGGCTACGATTTTACTACCCATTGCGTACTTTAATGGAAAGGCTCTGCGTTGTTTTGCCTTCATTGCGGCCTGCAAGTTGTTCAGAACCTGTGGCGAAGGTCCGGTCTCTACGGGATGGCTTGCTGCCCGAATGAGCAGTGCAAACTGTCGGTATTCTTCCGGACTGCAATGAGTTTCTACCCAGATTTGCTCTTCCGGGCTCAATTGCTCATAGGATTTCTGCTGGAGCAGGCGTTCTAATTCCGGGTGCATTTTATCCATGACTATTTAATTTCAAATATTTTTAATTGGTCTGCCAGCCGTCGGAGGGCATAAAAAAGCCGGGATCGTACGGTGCCCTCAGGGCAGTCCATTATTTCACTAATTTCTTTGGTGCTCAATTCTTCCTGGTACCGCAAGACAAAGCATTCACGGTGTTCCGGGCTCAATCGGGCGAGAGCCTCCTGCAGTTCTGTTCGGAACAATGCGAAATCAATCCGGTCGGGAATCGAATCCTCTCCAGGCTCTTCCGGGATTTGGTTGGTTTGTGGATGGCGTTCCATGCGACGGTATTCATTTTTACACATATTGCCGGCCACGGTATACAACCAGGTTGAAAATTTTCGACTACAATCGAAGGCCTCCGGTTTTTCAATGATTTTCATAAAAAGTTCCTGAAGAAAATCATCCGCTTTTTCGGAGTTGAATCCCAGCATCCTCGAAAAAAACGCGTGCATCCGTCGGCTATATCGGGTATACAAAGTGTTGAAGGCCTGCGCATTACCACTGGTAATGCGGGCCATCAACACTTCATCGCTTAACTTGTCGTATGGTACGTTCTTAAACAAGAGGGCAATTATTTTTCAATCACTTCCATAAAAACGCGGAACCCGAGGGTTGGTGCGGCCTGGTTGTAAATCTTTTTTGAATTAACCGTACAATCTGCCGGGGTGTCGTTCCAACTTCCTCCCATGGCAATTCCACGTTCATTGACCATTTCCGCCACATTTCCATGTACATTGTACAGCCCAAAATTATTTGGAAAATAGGAAGCTACCGGAACGGTGAAATACCCACCATCTTTGGCCATTCCTTTTGTAGTATCCGGACAGTCAGGACACGGTGGTTCGTTTTGGGTGTTAAAGTTTCCAAGGTAGCAGCCTTTTGAATTTCTAACAAAGTATCCTCCCCAGGAGTAGGGAGCATCTGTTGAGCTGGTGTTTCCTTTTGCAGCAGCAGTCCACTCAGACTCAGAGGGCAAGCGGAACCGCACCTTTTTAAACCGTTTTTTCTTATCTGTGGATTGATTATAAACCTCTGTTATCCATGCACAATACAGACGTGCCGCTTCGTGGCTGATGTTTTGTACGGGCATTTTGCCGTCATCCGGATGGCCATGTTTGAATATCAATTCTGCTGACAGATTTTGCGACTTGGGGTCAAGGAATGCCATCCAGTCTGTTTGTTGAATTTTGCATTCATCCAATTTATCATATTCTTTTTGGCGAAGCAAATCCATCATAAACTGTTCGTAGTCGGCATTGGATAATTCGGTCTCTGCCGCATACAGATTATTTGCAACCGGTTTCATTGCTTTATCCAGTTCCCGAATTGAGAAGCCAGATTCAATTGGCCTGGTTTGTCCTGTTGGCTGATCAAAATAAACGGCAACGGCATCCTCACGGTCGGTTTCTTTGGCAATGGCTTCGGTAATGGTGCGCAATTGGTCTGCCTTTTGGTGATCGCCGGATTCCTGATAATGTTTGTACAAACGAATAAATGGGGGAAGGTAGTTGGCGTCCATCTGCACCATTGCATCCTGTGGGTCAGTATTTCCCAAATTGAGTAAAAAATGGTCTTTCAGAAACCGGTTTTCGTAATTGTATTGAAGGATTGCCAGGTTATCAAAACCGGTGGGGCTGTACTTAAATGCCAGCCCTGTTGCATAAAGTTGTGCTTCATATTGTTTCCGCATATGATCGGGGATTCCACAGCTGAGGTATACAGGGTGTTTGGCTTGGGTAAGGACGTGCCCGATCAACATGGGTATGTAATCGTCGTCGGATCTCGCATCTTCCCAGTTAACTTCCGGGATATCCAGTTCGTGGAATTTACGATCGCGGTAGATATCGTAGCCAGCGAGCAGATGGATGTTCATCAGCTGAATATCCTGCCGGCGATTGTGCACATATTGCAGCAGCCAGGAAGGGTAGGTGTCGTTGTCGCCCCAGGTTAATAGGATGGCATCGTTTTCGACCGACATTAGCATGTTGTAGTTCCATCGGAGCATGTCTGGGGAATAATCTCCGGAATTGATCCACTTTTGACCAAACTCACGGGCTTTCTCCGGGTCGTCTACCAGCACATAATATCCCAATAAATTGTGGTATAAATCTATCCAGTCTGGGTTCAGTTCATATGCTTTTTTGAGGTGCTCGAATGCTTCTATCTTGCCTAGTTTTCGCAGGTATTGCATAAACTCAGTCACATAGGTATTGGGAATTTCTTTGGAAGCCTGGTCATAAATTGCCTCCAGGTCGTAAGTCTTGGCATGCGGGTTTTTATCCAGCATATTGCTGTAGCGTGCGGCATAAAAATATTCCAGCCATCCATTTGGAGCCTCCGGGTGTTTCTGAACATAATCTTCCCAGAGTTGTGCCTGGTTTTGATACCAACTTCCTTCGTGAATAACCTTTGTAATTCGTTCAATGGGCTGTTGAGCAGAAGCCTGTCCCAGGATAAAACTGATCAGGATGATTGGCAGCCACCATTTGTTTGATAGTGTGTTCATAGTTTAATTTTTTGTTTTCAGTCAGTTTATACACCACATAGAGGCAGGCGTTCAAATAAACGCAATTTTTTTTGAGGTAGGTGTATAAAAACAACGCGGGCAGCCCTTAGGACTGCCCGCGTTGTACCAGGTGTGGTAGAAATCACTCAGGTTGGGGAGGCATTACTCCACATCTTCCTGCTCAATCACAAATTTGCAGGTATGAATGGTATAGTTTTTACCGCGTGATTCCATTTCCCACTGATCTATGTCTGCCGGATCTTTCTTGAGGGTTTTATTTCCATCAACCTGGACATGAACGCTGTCGATTTCCCAAAGGCAGGTATAGTCACTAACAAACGTGCGCTCGCCGCCTCCGGAATAATAGGTTTCGGATGAATTGGCGCCTACCAGAATTGTGTCTGTGGATTGGTAGTAGTTGTTGAAAAAAATGAATGTGATTCCAGAATCACTGTGATTCGTGATGTGTTTCTCAAACTCTGTTCCTCCTTCACATGCAGTGAATAGCAAGGCAAGGCCCAGGAGTGAGCCCAAACTAAATTTTTTCATAGCTAACTTTTTTTGAGGACGGCCCTGCTTTAATTGCAGGGTAGCACCCATTGTTGTTCAAAATTAAATACACTGGGGAAGACGGAGCCTTGCAGGAGTGGGGTTGGTTTGCTTTACCTAAAATGCCAGTTGGTGACAATTATTTTTTTAGTTTATCCGGATTGTCCTTCAAATAGGAAGACCAGCTGCCGTATGATTTTCCTTTTTTCAAAGGACTTCCCGCCTGGTAGTGGTGGCAAAGGGCTGTTGCCAGTGCATCGGTTGCATCGAAGGTTTTTAGTTCAAACTTTTGCTTAAAAATACTTTCCAGCATCCCGGCTACCTGCTCTTTGGATGCATTGCCATTTCCTGTAACGGCCTGTTTTATCTTTTTGGGCATGTACTCCGTAATCTTGAGTCCGTTTACCATGCCGGCGGCAATAGCAACTCCCTGCGCCCGGCCGAGTTTGAGCATAGACTGTGGGTTTTTCCCAAAGAATGGTGCCTCAATGGCCATTTGGGTGGGGTGGTATTGCAGGATAATGTCCTGAACCTGCTCAAAAATATACCGGAGTTTGTCGGTCTGCTCCTCACCGATATGACTGAAGGTAAGCACCCCCATATCCACAAGTTGTGTGCTGCTTTTAGTAGCATCAATCAGCGCATAGCCCAGTACATTGGTGCCGGGGTCAATGCCTAAAATGCGGATTGGTTGTGTTTTTTGCATGCCTGATACGAAAGGTGAAGAAGTGCAAATTTAACCGGATAAATGGAAAACCCGATTTTAGAATGGGATGCATTCTGGAAAGGGGCATTTGAGCGATCTCTCCGGGGATTTTTGTTCTGACTATAGTCGTGATCCAGTGCGTATTTTTCAATTGGGCAAAAAGGTCTTCTGAATAGTCTTTTTTCCAGGGACTTGTTCCCTACCTTTGCGGCACTATTTGAAGCACTTATGAAGACCTCAATTGGAATATTAGGAGCAGGAGCAATGGGCAGTGGAATTGCTCAGGTTGCAGCTACTGCCGGCCACCCTGTTGTGATGTGCGACAACCACATTCCGGCATTGAACAAAGCCAAGCAAAGCATTCGGGCGTCTCTGGATAAAGCAGTGGCAAAAACAAGATGACGGAAGCCGATGCCCAGGCTGCATTTGAACGCATTTCGTTTTCAGATCATGGCAGCGATTTTCGGGATTGTATACTGGTCATTGAAGCCATCATAGAAGAATTAGAGCCCAAGCAAATTGCATTTAAAAGTATGGAAGCCGTGGTATCCCCGGATACTATTTTAGCGAGTAATACTTCTTCTCTTTCCATTGCAGCCATGGGCGCTCACCTCAAGCATCCAGAGCGCATTATCGGCGTGCACTTTTTCAATCCTGCACCATTGATGCGTTTGGTTGAAATTATTCCTGCAGTACAGACGGATCAAGGGGTAGTTGAACGTACACAAGCACTCATCGACAGTTGGGGCAAAACCACCGTATTGGCAAAAGATACACCCGGGTTTATTGTCAATCGGGTTGCCCGTCCATTTTACGGGGAAGCACTGCGTATTCTGGATGAAGGACTGGCCGATGCGGCAACCATCGACTGGGCAATGCGTGAGTTGGGCGGGTTCAGGATGGGCCCGTTTCAATTGATGGATTTTATTGGAAATGACATCAACTACACGGTTACCGAGACGGTGTTTAAGGCATTCTATTATGATCCGAGGTATAAGCCATCTTTTACACAAAAGCGACTTGTTGATGCTCAATATCTGGGCCGAAAAAGCGGTCGTGGCTTTTTTAATTATGCGGAAGGGGTTGAACCACCGGCACCCAATACCGACCCGGAGTTGGGTTGGGAAATCGTGCATCGAATTTTGTGTATGCTGATTAACGAAGCGGCCGAGGCGCTGTACCTGCGGATTGCCAACAGGGAAGATATTGACCTGGCAATGACCAATGGGGTGAACTACCCCAAAGGACTGTTGGCATGGGCCGATGAAATAGGAATAGAAACTGTTGTTTCCCGACTGGATGCCTTGTATGTGGAATATCTGGAAGACAGATATCGTTGCTGCCGATTGCTACGGAAAATGCACCGCGAACAAAAAACGTTTTATCCCTCCTAGCAGGGTACTAAAAACTGTTTGGCATGCCAACACCACGTGAGATTTTTGAAAAAATGTATGCAGAAGATGCCTTCAGCCAATGGCTGGGTATTGAGTTGCTTGATATTGGTCCGGGACGGTGTACTGTAAAAATGCAGGTTCGGAAAGAGATGCTGAATGGATTTGGTGTTGCCCATGGTGGAATCAGTTTTTCGCTGGCAGACAGTGCCTTTGCCTTTGCGTGCAATTCTCACGGTCGACATGCCGTATCCATTCATTGTACCATTGAGCACGCAGCTCCGATATTTGAAGGAGATGTATTGCATGCGGAGGCCAAAGAAGAAAACCTGGGCAACAGTATTTCCAATTATGCTATCCGGGTAAATCGGGCAGATGGTGCAGCTGTTGCCTTTTTCCGTGGGGTGGCATACAGAAAGAAAAAGGAATGGGATTGAGCCCCGCGGCTCACCCAATTTTTCAATCAGCAGGCTATTGCGAACCTCCTCAGCAAAAGGAGTGCTCCCATTTTGAACCAATCAATGTATTTTTGCAAAATGAAATTGCGTCTATTACTCCTGCTGGGGTTCGTTGTGTGGTTGCAGCCACAGGCCCTGGCCTGGCAGACCCAATCAGGTGTTTCGCTGATTTTTGGGTCGCAGGATATTTCGTGTAAAGATGCGCAGGATGGAAGCATTCGCTTTGTATTGTTATCAGGGGATGCTCCTGTTATGTATCAATGGGCGAACCAGGCGCAAGGCCTGTCAGGGAATGGACAGTTGCCTAGTGTTTTTTCCGCAGATACGATTCTCAATTTACCGCCGGGTGATTATGCCTTTACCTTTACAGATGCACTTGGGGTAGATACCGTACTCACCGCAATGATATTTGAGCCGGATTTGCTTGTCGGCTCAGTCCAGGTTCTTTCCAATTACAATGGCTATCAGGTAGCATGTGCAAATGGAATGGACGGTCATATGTTGGCATCCATTCAGGGGGGGACACCGCCATATGCCTACACCTGGTCATCAGGCGAAAACAACGCTGAAGCATTTGCCTTGGCTCCCGGTCCTGGTATGCTTGAAGTTTTAGATGCTCAATCCTGTCCTTTAAACTTTAGTTTTACCTTGAGTGCACCGCCGCTCCTGAGTTACGTGCTTGATGTTGTTGGCGAAAAGTGTTTAGGTGAGAACTCTGGTGTAATCTCAATAGAACAATTGCAGGGTGGGGTGCCTCCTTACGCATTTGCTCTGGATGGAGTTCCAGCCAACGGTCAAATGCATTGGATGAACCTCGTTCCGGGCATCTATCCTGTTGAGGTGCGTGATGCAAATGGCTGTACGCTAACACAGGCTGCTGTGCTGCCTACCGGACTTGAGTTTGTGTTTGATGCAGGCCCCGACCAGGAATTGTTTACCGGGGATACGCTTGCACTTGCCATCTCGACCGACCGGCCTGTAGATACCGTTCTGGTTTTTCCACCGGGAGAAAGTTGGTACCAAAATGGAACCTTGTATGTGTTTCCTCAATTCAGTACAGACTTTTTGATTGTTCCGGTTGATTTGGATGGGTGCCAGGCTGAAGATGAACTTTATATTCAGATGCACAGAAAACGTTCGGTGTATGCACCCAATGTTCTGTGGCCAGATGCATCCAGAAATGAAAACCGGTATTTTACGCTCTATGGTGGCGGAGGTATTTCGGGCATCGCATCGCTGGAGGTTTATAATCGGCTGGGGAAGCGTGTGTTTTCAGCAACGAATATTCCCATGGGTTCTCCGATTCAGGGTTGGGACGGATATGTGGAGGGCAGCCTTCCTGAGCCGGGTGTTTTTTTGTGGCAAGCGGTGGTTCAATATACCGACGGAAGACTTGAGCAGCTTACAGGAGATGTGCTTCTGCTCCGATAACAGAATGATTTTCTGACTTTAATTTCCCTCAAAATTTACTTATTGAAAAACTTAGTGCTCGATTCATAGGATTAGTAGTCCTCGAATCGGCTACCTTTGCGGCATGAAACGGTTGATTATTTTGATATTCATTTGCGTTGTATCTTTTGATGCAACTGCTCAGATAAACGGTGGAGGTGCCCATCCTGTGGCACTCACCGAAGCCTTACGCCTGGCACTTGATAACAGTGCCCAGATAAAAAAATCTGAATTGGAACGGGAGGGTACCAAACAACGCATCCGCTTGGAGCGCGGAATGAGTTTCCCTCAGGTGGATGCAGGCATTAGCTATGATTACTTTCCTGTTTTGGAAACCCAGTTCTTTTCAGGAGAAGGATTTGGACAGGCGGGGGAGTACCTGCCGGTACAAATCGGTCAGCCCTGGCAACTCAATGCGGGGGTTAAGGTGGAACAGGTATTGTACCACGAAACCGGACGCCGAGCCATGCCTGCTATCGCAGTAACCCGCAACTTATACGATCTGTTGATTGAAAAAAGTGAGGAGGAAGTCTTGTTTCAAACGGCCTCTCTTTTTTACCAAACTCTTCAGACCCAGCAACTGCTCCGGGCTGTCAATGCAAACATTGAAAAACTGGTTGCTTTGGAGCGAATTGTGGAATTGCAATTGCAAAATGGATTTGCTATCCCTACCGATGTAAAACGGGTTCAGGTGGCAAAAACGAATCTTGAGACAACCCGTCAGCAATTGTTATCCGGGATTACCGCATTGCAACAATCCCTGCAGTTCATGTGTGGTGTTCCTTTTGATCAGCCTTTTCAACCTGTTGCTTCTCTGGAAAGCCCTGCTGCCGATTCAGCTCGCTGGAAAAATCTCCAGTTTACCATGGAGGCAACTACAGATTACAAGTTGATCGAAAAACAAATTGAACTTTACCACATTCAGTGGAAGAGTCAGCGCGCAGAAGGTTGGCCAACGCTTAGTGCGCATGCCTCCGCATTTTACCGTGCACAGCGGGCAGATTTTAATGTATTGGACCCCAACACACAGTGGTATGCAATGGCTACTGTTGGCGTTAAGGTAAAAGTACCCGTATTTGACGGGTTCAGAAGGCACCGGAAGGCTGATTTGCTTCGACTTGAAGAGCAAAAACTGCAAACAGACCGCAAGCAGCTTATGGGCTACAAACAACTGGAGTACCGACAGGCAGTGGTGGAATTAGAAAATACCTTGCGGCAATTGCGAACGCAGGATCAGAATGTTTCGCTTGCACGGGAAATAGAAGACAACCTCACGCTTCAATACAAAGAAGGTGTTACCCCGCTTTCGGATGTTTTGAATGCGCAGACTATGTTGTCGGAAGCAGAAACCAATTACTGGCAGCAGGTTTTTGCCTATAAAATTGCTGTGTTGAAATTGTTGAAGGCTGCCGGGCAGTTGGAGGAGTTGTATAACTTATAACGCTGCGGCAGCATCTAAAAGGAACAGGAGCCACCCCGGTTTGGGATGACTCCTGTTTTTTGTTGTGACCGCGACTGGAGTCGAACCAGCACGTCCTTGCGAACACTACCCCCTCAAAGTAGCGCGTCTACCAATTCCGCCACGCGGCCAATCACTGCTTTTAAAAAGCGAGCGCAAATTTACACTAATTTTTATTCTTACAATACATTGCCAGATAAAAAATAGTGCGGGCAAAGAATTTATTTTCTTTGCCCGCAAAGCTGCTTATCCAAAGTAGTCTTTTACTTTTTCAAAGAACGATTTATCTTCTTTGCCCGGGTTGGGTTTGAAGTTGGGCATGTCCCGCATGGATTCGAGCAATTTCTTTTCCTCGTCGTTCAGTTTCTTGGGTGTCCATACATTGACGTGGATCAGTAAATCTCCCTTGCGGTACCCTTGTAGCTCCGGCAATCCTTTTTCGCGTAGGCGAAACAATTTTCCTGATTGCGTGCCAGCCGGGATTTTAACCCGTGCCCGTCCATCTAGTGTGGGAACTTCAATTTGAGAGCCGAGGGCAGCATCCGCCATATTGATGAATAGTTCGTACACAATGTCGTTGCCATTGCGCTTGAATTCTTCATGTGGAATTTCTTCGATGGTAATGATCAGATCCCCGGCCGGACCACCTTTTGCGCCAGCATTTCCTTTTCCTGAAAGGGAAAGTTGAATGCCTTCATGTACCCCTGCCGGGATATCTATTTCGATGGTCTCTTCTCCAAATACCCGTCCATCGCCTTTGCAGACATTGCAACTGGCTTTAACGGTTTGTCCGCTACCGTTGCAGGTAGGACAAGTGCTTGCAGTCTGCATTACACCAAATGGTGTTTGTGCAATGCGGTTGACCGTTCCTGCACCGCGACAGGTGCCACAGGTTTCAACAGAGTTGGCATCCCGGGCGCCGGAGCCACCACAGGTATTGCATTTAACCTGTTTGCGAACCTTGATTTTTTTATTGACACCAGACGCAATTTCCTCCAGGGTCATTTTTACTTTGATGCGCAGGTTGGAGCCCCGCTGACCGGCAGAGCGTCGACCGCCACCGGAGCGTCGGCCACCACCAAAGAATTCGGAGAAGATGTCGTCGGTATCAAAGCCAAATCGGCGCAGGATGTCATCCATTCCCATGCCATCAAAACTGGCGCCGCCGCCGCCCATACCATCTACACCGGCATGACCATATTGGTCGTACCGTGCCCGCTTGTTTTCATCGCTCAATACATCATAGGCTTCAGCAGCCTCTTTGAACTTTTTCTTCAGCGTGTTTGATCCCCGGGGTTTTTTGTCCGGGTGAAATTCAATTGCTTTTTCTGCAGTTTCTTTTTTATTTCATCAGCACTGGCACCTTTTGAGACACCAAGCACTTCATAATAATCGCGTTTTGGGCTATATTGGACTTAATTTCTCTAAAATCGGTTTATTTATTTGCCAAATTACAACTTTGGCATACCGGATGATGCGTTCTCCCAGAAAATATCCCGGTTCGACGATGTCCACAATTTGCCTTTAGCGTCTTCAAGAAGCCGCAGGATTTCTGTTTACTGCTTCGTGAAAATCTGCATTGAAGTCGTCACCTGCTTTGGTGCCAACAGACTTCAGGCCTTTGGCCTCCAGTGTAGTTTTGAGTTTGTTGTGGATAAGGGAAATGCCTTCGGGCAATCCCCTCGTTCATTTTATCTGCACGGTCGAAGTCATCCAAAATTGGCAGGAGTGCTGCCATGATGTCGCGTCCGGCAGTGGATATGAGTTCCATGCGTTCCTTTGCGGTATTCCGTTTGAAGTTTTCAAAATCGGAAAGCAAGTACATGTATTTGCTTTTGGATTCATCCAACTGCTGTTGTAACTCTTCCATTGGATTTGGTGCATCAGGGGTTTCTTCGGTACCATCTCCTGTATTTTCCTGAGTTTCTTCAACTCCAGTGTCCTTTTGATCTTCTTCCAGGACTTTATTTTCGTTCTCCGTCATTTCTTGTTTCTTTTTGAAAGGATTTCGAATTGGCATATGAGTAAGTTTAACCACGCATTGTTGGTGGTTCTGGTTACGCTTCGACCTGCAATTATTATGCCCAGGGCTATTGATGTCAATTTGTCAGGGAAATGCGTTCTGTGCACACTCGTTCCAGCCAGGAGTCGGGCAATAGCCAGTTTGCAAGGAGAAAGCAGCTGCATGAAAATAATCAATAGAAAAGGAGTGAAAACCGACTGGTTACAGGTTTGTGCTCAGGATTTGTCCTATTTCACTGGGATGGGGCTTGCTGCAGCACAACATTCCCTTCCGGGTTTACCAGGAAGGTGGTTGGAATGGAATGCACATTAAACAGTTGTGCCAATTTCCCATCAAACTCCCGGAGATCTGAATGGTGATAGGGCCAGTTCATCTGATCCCGTTCGATGGCTCGTTTCCAGCGGTTCTGCCGGTTTCGATGCCAATGCCGTCTCAAATCCTTTTTCATGGTACATCTTATACAGTTCAACGAGATGTGGGTTCTCGGCGCACATGGAAGCACCAGGACCCCCAAAAATGGATGAGGACATATTTCCCGTTCAGGTCACTGTTGTGGAATTGCTTTCCAGTTTGCGAGCCTGCGCTGAATTCAGGGGCTTTTTCTCCGGATGAATACCGAGGCCGGCGGTACCACCATCCGATGCCAAGAAGAATTGCAAGTGCCAAAAATCAGTTGAATCTGTTTTGAAGTCATTTTTCAGTGTTTAAAAGCCGCAGATCAATTCATGTAGAACGTAAAGCTGGCGATTCACTTGTTCGAATGGATGGCTTACATGGAGTAAAGATTATATTCGTTCCGTGAATAGTTCCATGCAAATATACCGGTAGCCTGTTAATTTTGCGCTTCGGTACGGCGACAAGCGTGTTGCCACAAACTACCTATATGAATATGTTACGAATATCCTACGCAGATCCCTACAGCGGATTTGCACTACCTCTATACTCGGATCGGTAGCGCCCCTGCCCGATTGCATTTGCGAGCACAGTAAGTGAGGATGGCGTGCCCAACCTGGCTCCGTATTCGTTTTTTAATGCATTTAGCAGCAATCCACCCATTCTTATCTTCTCTACGAATCGCCGTTGCCAACAACACAACCAAGGATACCCTCAAAATGTGAGACACCAAAGAGGTGGTAACAATCGGTGCCGCACAGCATTGTGCGACAAATGGCGCTGACAAGCATTGAGTTTGGATGCCGGAGCGGAATGAATTTGAGAAAAGCCGGATTAATGGCAATTCCATCAGAAATGGTTAAGCTGTTTCGGGTCGCTGAAAGCCCGGTCCAGATGGAATGTGTGGTGGAGCAAATATTGCCGCTTAGTGAGGGCGGCTGGTGCAGGAAACCTGGTTATTTGTCGAATCCTGTTGATGCACATCGAGTGGTGGTAGCCGGTGCTTACGGAAACTGGGGCGAATTGATCCGGGACAAAATTGATCCTTATGGGCCGGATGGGTCGGTTCTATTATGCCCGTGCTAGTGGGGATGGCAGAGGAGATTGTGCAAAGTGACTGAAATTGGGATTACTTTGAAGCTCCTGCCCAGGTCCTTCGGAACAGCAGTAAGTTCTTACAGGAAACAATCTTGCATCTTGCTTCCATTCCCGAATGGCCGGATCAGAATCTGCTACCAAGCAGATTGGTTCATCCGAAAAACTCATTGGATGGAGCAAGTTCTGAGCAAATGGCAAGAGTTTTCGCAAAAATGGCACTGGATATGATCAGGCACTTGAGCGCACTTGCTTCGATGGTATAATGACTTGAAAATATTTTTTAAATTTTTTTTGAAAAACTTGGCAGTCTGAAATTCCAGCGCTTATCTTTGCACCCGCTCAACGGTACCGTTGATAGCAAAAAAGGGCATGATTGTTTCGTTTATTCAGAGCACTGCCCACAAGCAGGGGGTCACAGGTTCGAATCCTGTATCGCCCACAGTTTTACAAAGGAGTTGCATTCAAACGAATGCAACTCCTTTTTCGGTACCGTTTCCCACGTACAGTAATGGCCTTGTTTTTTACTTTTGCGAAAAGAAATACAATATTTCCGCTACCTTTCCATACCAAATTAATCGGCCTGTACCTGCCAGGTATCAGGTGTTCAAACTAATTTCCAAACCGGGCTGCTTAGGCCCGATAAAAAACCAGTACAATGAAAAAGCTGCTATTTTACCACACCGGGGCATTCGTCTTTGTTGCACCCGGTTGTAATAAGGATAATAATGACGAACCAAAAAATGAATTCACATACGATGGTTCTAAATACTCCCTTTCAAAGGATTTACTGAAGACTTTGGCTCGAATGGGAATGGTACCTTCAGACTGGGATGTTTACCTCACCACAGACGGTGTTACTGTTAGTGAGGTTTATTGACCGGAGTTGGTAATTTAATTTACCTCGATCTCAATGGGATGAGTTCCTCCGGAATGAGTCTGGTACCTACACCTGGTCTGCTACCCAGAATTTTGCATTACTGTTGGTGCTACAATGGGTATTGACTTGAATTTTGCTTCGCTGCAAGGCACCTATGAATCTGGTACTATAGGAACAGCCACAGTTACTCAGGATGGAACGGAAACCAAGATTGAGTTTAGTTTGACCCTTACCAATGGAACACGGTGAGTGACAGTGGAAAGGAACATTGGAAAATGATCTAATGACAATTGTTACCGATACGCATTTGTATAGAACTCGGTTTTGGCAACTGCCAAAACCGGGGTTTAAATTCCGTACGGATCAATCAATCCTATCCGTTCAATTTCACCTTTGCACCCGACTTCACGGCATCTACAATCTCCGGATTGAGGAGGGTAGAGGTGTCTCCCAGGTTGGATACATCTCCGGATGCTACCTTGCGCAGGATGCGGCGCATAATTTTACCCGAACGGGTTTTCGGTAGGCCGGGCACAACCTGAATGATGTCTGGTTTGGCTATCGGGCCAATCACTTTCGTAATCACATCCCGGATTTCCTTTTCAAACTGGTCGGTGTCCGCCACATTGTTCTGTGGAATTACATAGGCGTAAATTCCCTGGCCTTTGATGTCGTGCGGGTAGCCCACAACGGCGCTTTCCACGACGTTTGGATGCTCATTAATCGCATTTTCTACCTCGGCAGTTCCCAGTCGGTGACCAGATACATTGATTACATCATCTACGCGGCCGATAATTCGGTAGCGACCGTCCTCGTCGCGTCGGGCACCATCGCCGGTGAAGTACTGGTCTTCAAATGGAGCGAAGTAGGTCTGCCGGCAGCGTTCGTGATCACCATAGGTGGTGCGCAACATGGATGGCCATGGGAATTTGATACACAATAAACCTTCCACGCCATTTCCTTCCACTTCATTGCCTTCGGCATCAACCAGAATAGGCTGAATGCCTGGAATGGGGTAGGAGGCATAGCAGGGCTTGGTATCCGTGATTCCGGGCAGAGGGGTAATCATAATTCCCCCGGTTTCTGTTTGCCACCAGGTATCAATGATCGGCGCCTGTTTTTTACCCACTTTTTCATTGTACCAGTTCCAAGCCTCAACGTTGATGGGCTCACCTACGGATCCAATGACTTTCAGATCACTCAGATCCCAGCCATCAACATACTCATCGCCTTGTGCCATGAGCGCACGGATCGCAGTTGGTGCAGTATAGAATTGGTTGACTTTATATTTTTCACATACCTGCCAGAAGCGACTTGGGTTCGGGTAGGTAGGCACGCCCTCAAACATCATGGTGGTAGCACCCGACAGAAGAGGGCCGTATACGATGTATGAATGCCCGGTGATCCAGCCAATGTCAGCAGTACACCAGTAAATGTCTTTTTCCTGATATTGGAATACATTGAGGAAGGTATAGGAGGTATACACCATATATCCACCACAGGTGTGTACTACTCCTTTGGGCCGACCAGTCGATCCGGAGGTATATAAAATGAAAAGCGGGTCTTCGCTGTCCATTACTTCAGCCGGGCAACTAGCGTCTTGTCCATCTACTTCGGCGCTCCACCACTTATCTACCTTCGGGTTCCAGTTGATATCACCTCCGGTGTGTTTGAGTACTAGCACGGTTTCCACACTGTCACAGCCAAGCGCCATTGCTTCATCAACGACTTTTTTCACAGGGACGTTTTTGGCTCCACGGCTGTTGAAATCGGAGCAGATGACCATTTTACAACTGGCATCCTTAATCCGATCAGCAAGCGCAGTGGCAGAGAACCCTGCAAATACCACGGAGTGGATGGCACCGATACGGGCGCATGCAAGTACTGCAATTGCCAATTCCGGAACCATTGGCATGTAGAAGCAAATGCGATCACCTTTTTGCACACCGTTTGCTTTCAGCGCATTGGCCACCTTGCACACTTCGGCATGCAATTCTTTATATGTATAGGTTCTGCCCGGGGCATCGGGCTCATTGGGTTCCCAAATGATTGCCGGCTGATCGCCTTTGGTTGCCAGGTGCCGGTCGAGGCAGTTCTCGGTGATGTTCAATTTGCCACCTAAAAACCATTTTACATCCGGTTTTCTAAAGTCCCATTGGAGAACGCTGTCCCATTTTTTATGCCATTGAAATGTATCTGCTACAGACGCCCAAAACCCTTCGGGGTCATCTACACTTTGTTTGTAAACGCGGTGGTATTCCTCGAGTGATTTGATTTGTAGTGTCATATTAATCCGAATTTATTGAATAAGTGTGGTGTGTATAGGGGCTGCTTTCGCAACGGTCTAAAGGTACAGATTTTTTCTAAATATATTAATATCTATATATTTATATTTGATTCTTTTGGAAAGAAAACTTGAAGCCCATTTTTATTTGGGAAACAAGTTCTTAACCGAACTCCATCAGATCGCCAATTACGCTGACCAGTTCGTCGTTATCAAAGGGTTTTGTAAGATAAACTTCCCCACCTTTGGTGTAGCCTTCCATTCGGTCTTCCTTGGTGCCTTTGGCAGTAAGAAAGACGATGCGGGTGTCTTCCAGAGCTGGGTTTCTGCGGATTTGTTGTGCAACTTCAAAGCCATCCATGCCCTGCATCATCACATCGAGTACGACTACATTTGGAATATGTGCTTCCATTTTTTGGAGTGCGTCCTGACCATTATAGGCTGTGTCCACCTGGTAGCCCTGTTGCTTCATCAGAAATTCCAGTGCAACGATGATGTTTGGTTCATCATCAACCAATAAAACCCGTTTTGTTGTGGCTTCAGACATGGTGCGGTTGGTTGCTAGAGAGGGCGTATACCTGATTGTGGCGTTTGCACAATTGCTGGTACGCTCTTGCCAGTATGCTAAAACAATGTTTGGCAAAGGAAATAAAAAGCCATTATAAATGCGCATTTTTAAGGTAAAAAATCCTAAATCCAAATACTAAAAATGCATTAATCCGGATCGTTTTGAGACGATGAATCCAAGAGAGGGATATGCATGCTGAACGTTGCCCCATGCCCAAGTTTACTTTCCAGGCTTACCGTCCCGTTGTGGCGCTCCATAATTTCAGAAGTAATGGATAAACCCAGCCCGCTGCCTTTGGGCTTGCCCATTTGGGAGTCCGTTACTTGTGCAAACTTTTCAAAGATGAGGCTTTGGTTTTCTTTTGAAATACCAACCCCATTATCTGCCACCTGAATGATTGCATCCTGATTTTTAATTTTCAATAAAAGGGATACTTGTCCATTTTCCTGGTTGCAAAATTTGATGGCATTTCCAATCAGGTTTACCAGCGCCTGCATCAGTCGGTCCCGGGCTCCGTAGACCTGATAGGTGCCCGGCTCAATGGTGCATTTATGGGTAATCTGGTGTTCATCCATCAGGGGTTTGAAATTGGAATATGCTTCTTCTACTAATCCCTTCAAGTTCATAGGTTCCATCTCCCATTGGTCTTTGAGGGATTGAATTTTTTCCAGATCCAATACCTGACTGACAAGGCGAGAAATTCGTTCGCTTTCGTTCACAATAATGCTCAGGTAACGGGCTTGTTCCTCCTGGGGCAACTCCGGGTTGTCGAATACAATTTTAGCGAGCGCTTTTATTGAAGTAATCGGCGTTCGGAGCTCATGGGTAACGGTATTGATGAAGTCGGCTTTGAGTTGATCGAGTTCTTTTAATTGCTCATTCACTGCCTGAAGCTGCTGTGTGGTTGCCTCCAGTTCTTTTGATTTCTGTTCCAGCTTTCGGCTGTACTGCATGATTTCCTGGGTTTGCTCCAGAATGTTGAACATTTCTTCCAGGCTGATCGGGTCCTCCTTCACAATGGAGTGCAACAGGATTTTAGTTGAGGCTGCGCCAATAGCCCCGGCCAGGTAGGTCTCTGCAATTTTGATCAGATCTTCGTTCGCTATGTGTATTTTACTCAGGTCGGTATTGTACCGCCGTTCGTACACTTTCAAAATTGCCTGACTTTTTCTTTGTCCCAAAAAACGGGTCAGCAAGGTTTGAATGTCGCTCACCTTTGCCTGTCTTTTTACAACCTCATAGGTATTGCTGCCATCGCGGTATTTGTAAAAATCAACAAACAAATCTGCCTGTCTGATCTCAAGGGCATTTTGTTTTGAATTCAGCGAAACGCCAACATAGACCAGGGTGTTGATCAGCAAACTCCAGAAGGCGCCATGCGAAACGTGGTTGGGATCTTCCAGTCCAAACAACGCATATGGCTTGAGCGCGCTAATTCCCCATAACCCACGTTCAATAAACTCAGAGGAGATGAGGCCTCCTTCAGCGAGGGTAGGGAGGGGCAGGCAATAAGCCCACACCAGGAAACCGCTCATGAGTCCGGCAATTGCACCAACACGGGTCCCGCGTTTCCAAAAATACCGCCCAAAACCACAGGTGCAAATTGGGCCACCCCGGCAAAGGAAATGAGACCAATGGAAACCAGCGTGTATTTTGAACTTACAAATTTGAAATAGCCGTACGAAAGTATGAGCACCATGACCACACTGACCCTCCTGATACCCAACAAGCGTTGGAATAAGTTGGAGACGTTGTTGTCCTGAATGGTTGCCGAACGCAAAAGCATGGGCATTACGATGTTGTTACTGATCATAATACTCAAGGCGGTAACTGCAACAATCACCATTCCGGTTGATGCTGAAAATCCACCCAGCGCAACAAAAAATGCGAGCACATGATGTCCCTCAGAAAGCGGCAGGCTGAGTACAAACATGTCCGGGTTGGCGGATGGCCCCAGTTTAAGCATGCCACCTACTGCAATTGGCAGAACAAACAAGTTGATCAGCAGCAGATAAAGTGGAAATACCCATGCCGCTTTTTTTACAAAATTGGGATTGGTATTTTCAACTACGGCAATATGAAATTGTCGGGGCAAAAACAGGATTGCAAACATCGAAAGCAGGGTCAGCCAAAACCAGTACCATCCATCTATTCCTCCGGTTTGTAAACTAAAAACCTTGGATATTTCTGGATGCTCAAGGGCTTTAGAAAACAAGTCTCCAAACCCGTTAAACATACCATAGGTCACAAATAGTCCGATGGTAAAGAACGCTACCAACTTCAATACCGATTCAAATGCGACTGCCGCAACCAGGCCTTCATGGCGTTCGTTGGGATCGAGGTTTCTGGTACCAAACAGGATGGTGAAAATGGCCAGGAGAATTGCGATGTACCAGGAGGAGTCCAGGTAAAAAGGAAGGGCTTTGAATTGTTCTGCAGACCAGGCATGGCCGTCGGGTCGAATGAGAATATCGTAGCTGATTGCTACTGCTTTTAATTGAATAGAAATATAGGGGATGACGCAAAAAATGGCAATGACGGTGGCCATTGCTCCCAGAAAGATGCTTTTGCCGTAGCGGGAAGAAATGAAATCAGCAATGGAAGTAATGCGTTGAGATTTGCTGATGAATATCATTTTTCGCAACACAAACCACCATAAAATTGCAGCAATACTTGGCCCCAGGTAGATTGGCAGGAAGTCAATTCCAGAGTTTGCAGCCTTGCCTACGCTGCCGAAAAAAGTCCAGGCAGTACAATAAACGGCCAGCGAGAGCGAGTAGATGTAGGGGTTGTTAACCAGACTTCTGCCGGTTCGACTCCTTTTTTCAGTAAAAAAAGCGATGCCAAACAGGATACCTACATAACTAATCGAAATGACTATAATAAAAGCAGGACTCATACGGGCTCTGTTGAATTCTCCTTAATCCGGAAGTGGTTTAGGCTTAATGCCCTGTTACCTCCTTATTTTCTGGGTTTGCGAAAAAGCAGGTAGACGAGCGCTATGAGCAAAAACCAGACAGAAAAAATGTACAGATATAATACCGGAAGCCCAAAGACAAGTTGATTCTTCCCAAAAATTCCAATAATAGGAAAATTAAAGAGGAGCATAGCCACAAAAAACAACAAGGTCAATTTGGCATTTCTGTTGGAGGGCATTGGTGCTTGGCTTGTCTGCATAGTTCGTCAACTTGACCGAAATATACAGTATTTGTAGAATTCAAAAGTTCCAGGATGGGAATGGATTAATCTGAATTGCATGAATTCGAGGGGGAACGGTGGATTTCGTTTGTGTTGGATCAGTCTTTTGCTCCAAGTCCCAACAAACTGGGCCGGATGTATCCACTCTTATACAAGGCCCACAGAAACAAGAGGGCAAATCCACCCAGTGCGAGTGATACGATGGTGTGGCCTGCAATTTGTTCTTCTAATTTGAACCGAAAAAACAGGGTTCCAAGCAAGTATGCAATTACAAAAATATTTGAGGCCGTTTTTCCTAAGATGGGTTTGTGGATCATGTGTAGTAATTTTTAGAGTGTGTGTTTGGGATTTTGATTTGATGCGAAACCAAGCAAAATCCCAAACACGCTCTCAGAGAAAAAAATGGGTGGCGGAAACGAACACACCGCCACCCCTTCACTAACAAAGGCCCTTTGGGGTATTTGTCAATAGGTGTTTATTTATTGACGTCAGAATCTGTTTAGTGGTCAACTGCCTGACCGGCACCTTTAGGAATACGGATATTTTCTACAATTTCCTGAATTTCTGCAGGTGGTTCCGGAGTCATTTTATTGACTGCAAGCGCCACCACAAAGTTGAGAAGCATTCCAAGGGTACCAATACCTTCCGGTGAAATACCAAACCAGTATTCTTCTTTGGTTCCACCCATAAATTTGAAGTAGATGATGTAGGCCGCAGTAAATGTGATACCGACAATCATACCTGCTATTGCCCCTTGCATGTTCATTTTCTTCGAGAAAATACCCATGATAATAGCGGGGAAGAATGAGGCCGCCGCCAACCCGAAGGCGAAGGCCACAATGGCCGCCACATAATCGGGTGGATTCATGCCTGCATATCCTGCTACGATTACAGCAACACCAATTGCAACGCGTGCTGCACGCAATTCCTGCTTCTCAGAAATGTCTGGCTTCAGCCATTTCTTCAGCAAGTCGTGTGAAACAGAAGTTGCAATTACCAAAAGCAGACCAGCCGCAGTTGACAGTGCTGCTGCCAAACCACCGGCTACTACCAGTGCAATCACCCATGCCGGAAGGCGGGCAATTTCCGGGTTGGCCAATACCATGATGTCGCGGTCAATGGTCAACTCGTTTCCTTTCCATCCGTTTGGAGTAGCGGTTGCTGCTACAAACTCTTCGTTTTTGTCGTTGTAGTATTGAACCAGGCCGTCGCCATTTTTATCTTCAAAAGTAAGCAAACCGGTTTTTTCCCAGTTTCCAAACCACGCTGGCAGGCTGGTGTATTCCTTGTTGCTTACTGTGTTGAGCAGGTTGGTACGTGCAAAGGCCGCAATTGCAGGTGCAGTGGTATAAAGCAATGCAATAAATATAAGTGCCCATCCGGCTGATTTACGTGCATCTGAAACCTTAGGTACAGTAAAGAAGCGTACAATTACGTGTGGCAAACCAGCCGTTCCCAACATCAATGCTGCTGTTACAAAGAACAGGTCGATCATCGGCTTGTTGGCAGTAGTGTACTCTTTAAAGCCGAGGTCGGTATGCAGCATATCCAGTTTGGTAAGCAGTGCCGTGCCGTCTGCCAGATAGCCCCCCATACCGATTTGTGGAATTGGGTTGCCAACCATGATTACTGAAATAAAGATTGCAGGTACCAGGTAGGCAAAAATCAATACACAGTATTGCGCTACCTGTGTGTAGGTAATCCCTTTCATACCACCGAGTACCGCATAGAAAAATACGATACCTACTCCTATGAATACACCAGTGGTGAATTCCACTTCGAGGAAGCGTGAGAATGCGATACCAACACCTTTCATCTGTCCAACTACATAGGTAAATGAAACGAAGATGGCACACACTACCGCTACAATACGTGCGGTTTGGGAATAGTACCGGTCACCAATAAAATCGGGTACCGTAAACTTTCCAAATTTTCGAAGGTAGGGGGCCAATAATAATGCAAGGAGTACGTAACCTCCGGTCCAGCCGAGCAAATACTGGGCTCCATCGTAGCCCATAAATGAGATCAAGCCAGCCATGGAAATGAACGAGGCGGCAGACATCCAGTCGGCAGCAGTAGCCATTCCATTCAGTACCGGGTGTACACCACCACCAGCAACGTAAAAATCTGATGTCGAACCGGCACGGGCCCAGATAGCAACACCAATATAAATGGCGAAGGTGAGGCCAACTATAATAAAGGTCCAAATTTGAACATCCATGATATATTTCTTTTAAGAATTGTTAGTTGAATTTAAGTTTCCGAAATTGTTTTGTTCCGGATGCGATTTAATCTTCATGCACATCGTACTCGCGATCGAGTTTGTTCATGCGTTTTACGTAGTAAAAGATGAGGACAATGAAGACATAAATTGCTCCTTGTTGTGCAAACCAGAATCCGAGTTTAAATCCTCCGATCTGGATGCTGTTGAGCGGTCCGGCAAACAAAATGCCGCAGCCATAGGAGGCCAGAAACCAAACAACCAGCAGCGTTAACAGCAAGCGGATGTTCTTTTGCCAGTATTCTTGTAAATTTTTACCAGACATAATGTTTCGTTTTAATTGTGTATTGAATAAATGGTATTCGTAGAATTTTTATTCCGGAAATTTTTTACAGGAATACATGCAGTTGCAGGCGGATTTGAGACATGGCGTCCTGCTGGGTCGCAATTGCCGCTTCGCGTACATCGCCTTTGATCTGGTGATATTCCAATGTGACCTTGGCATTGTGGCCATTGATGAAGTAGTTTACTCCAGCATCCAGCGAACTAACCGGGTCGCGGTAACCATCGTAGTTTCCAGATTGAACCGCTACATAGGGCATCAATTTGGCTGAATTGATGAAGTAGCCAAGTTGGCCATACAGAGAAGTACCAGTTCCAGCCCAGCGGCTTACATAGTTTTCGCCATAGTTGAAGGAGATGAATGAAGCATATGCATTCAGGGCACCTTTTCCGCCTCCTGTTGGCATATCGAGGAATGCATCAACAGCAAAGTGGGTCACATCGCCATGCTCTCCGGTAGTAGCATTGAACATACCATTCGGGTGGGCAAAGAAACCTGCACCAATACCAAATACCTTCTTTTTACCCATATAGGTTCCTACCTGATAAGGAAGTTTGGTGGACTCTTTATCCCAGAAATTGTAGCGGAAATAGCCTTCCAGAATGGTGTTTCCGGTAGGATCGCCATCAGCATTAACATTGGCAAAACCGGTATACGTCCACTCACTGCCCATGGCACCGTAGTCTCCTCCGGCATTCAAACCGTTGCGGCCTGGTGCGTTCATGGCTACACGGTAGTCAAATTTACCAATTTCACCTTTTGCATAAATACCCAGGTGGCGGGCAAACTGATCGGTAATTCCAAGCGAATGCCATTGGGTAAATGGACGTGCCTGATCCAGCGTCATAAAGTTGAGCGTGCTTTGATTGGCCAGGCGGGTAAGGCCTTTCCAATAGTGGAGTCCACCACCCAGGTACAGAGAGTTGTTGATTTTTAATTCACCCCATGCATCGTGGAGAAACATTTGCGGGCTGTCGCCATTGCTACCAAGCGAGGTCATGTTACCAGGAGTGAGGCTGTTCAGACCAAAATGGGTAAGAATGAGAAAGCGGGGAGAAATTTGTGCAAATGCAAGGAAACGAGAGCGACGAATGCTCGGTGTGATCTGCAATTTTGCATTGTCGGCATCGAGGTTGTTGGTGGTTAACCAGATTTGGTGCCACATAATGAATCGTACATACTTGCTTCCATCTTCGTTCAATTTAAGAGTCAGCGGCTTGTACGTGTGGTCTTCTTCTTTTACCTGTGCTTGTGCAACTACTGCAGTGAGCATCAGGAAGGCCAGCAAGCTGAAAATAGTGTGTAGAGATTTCCTTTTCATACAATAAGAAGTTAGGTGTGAATCGATTTCGATTTGATGAGTTTTCAAAAAAACGCAATGGGTGGAATTCGGTGTGTTTCACGCCAATCACGCTTGTTTCGCAGCAAGGTATATAAATATCTATATATATAGTTATAGTTTTTTGAAAAATATTTACCTTGTTCTCGAAATACCTTACTTTCGAGTCGTTAAATCGCCCATTTTAAATGCAGGGATAGACGATTTGGGAGAAGGAAGTTTGGAAATGAAAAATGCAGGGAAGGAGAGGAGCGCTCTACAGAACTCGGATCAAGACTTCAACAATGGCGTGAAAATCCTTGTCAGCTAAGGAATAAAGGGAGTTTTTGCCATCTCGTTGGACAATAACCACATTTTTTCCTTTCATAATGCGGAGGTGGTGGGAAGCAACAGCCTGTTCAATCTGAAGCTGCTCATAGATCTCTGTAACGGTCATTTGCCCGTTTTTATATAACAATTCAATAATTGCAATACGCGCAGGATGTGCAATAGAGCGAAGGGTTTCTGTAGCGTTTTCCAGAAAGTTGAGATCAAAGTGCGTCTTCATAAGAAGTATCTATATATTTGAATATAGTCAAACAAAGGTAAGGTAGTTTATGGACAATGCGATTCCAACCCGGATTTTTGGTTTTATAAAGAATTATCCTCCGTTTTCACTCATACCCGAGAAGGAGCTTTCGGACCTAGCCAAACTGGTTCTTATTTCTTACCTTAAAAAAGACGAGTTTGTTTTTCAGGGCGGTGAAGAGCTCATCCCCGGGATACACATTGTCCGGGATGGGGCTGTCAATTTGTATAACGACTCCTTTACCCCACAACTACTCGTCGACCAATGCGATGAAGGCGATGTATTTGGCATCCATCCGCTTATTACCAATGCCGGCTACCTGTTGACGGCACGTGCTGCAGAGGAGTCTCTGCTGTATACCGTTCGAAAAGAGCACCTCGAACCGCTGCTTGAATCCTTTCCGGATGCCAAGCGGTACCTGACACAGAACCTTGGGGCAGGAATGCGCAAACAAATCGAAAGCGTTCGAAAACTGGAGGCGCATAAAACTGCACCAAAACCTGGAACTACCCCGCCACTGCTCATTGATATTCAGTCGATCGAGCACAGTAAGAAACCGGTAAGCTGTTCTCCTGAAACCACCATACGCGAAGCCGCCATCCTGATGCGTGAAACGCAAGTAGGGTCTATCATTGTCGTTAATGAATCTATGCATCCCGTTGGTATTCTTACGGATCGGGATTTGCGAAATAAGGTAGTGACAGGCGACTACCCACTGGATGTTCCGGTTTCCAAACTCATGAGCAGTCCGGTCGTTACGCTCCCACCAGAACAAACAGTTGCAGATGTGCAAATGGCCATGATGAAACACGGCATCCACCACATTTGCATTACAGAAACAGGCCAGCCGGGTTCCCGGCTGCTGGGAATACTCTCCGAGCACGATGTGTTGGTAATTCAGGGAACCAACCCCGCGATTTTAATTCGGGAATTTAAGCGCAGTCGGGATAAAGAATCCTTAAAGCAGATTCGGGATAAGGCAGAACACCTGCTCCTAAAATACCTGGAACAGGAACTGGCAATTGGATTTATTTGCAAAATGATCACTGAGATCAACGATGTGCTTATCCAGCGTGCCATTGAGATCAGTCAAAAAGCACTGGAAGAAGAAGGTCGTCCAGCTCCGGATGTAAACTGGTGCTGGCTATCGCTCGGCAGTGGGGGCAGGGGAGAGCAGTTGTTAAAAACCGATCAGGACAATGCTCTGGTTTACGCGCCGGTACCCCAGAGCGAAGAGGCGGAAGTAAAAGCCTATTTCCTGGATCTGGCTAAGCGAACGACTGAAATCCTGGATTACTGTGGCTTCGAGTTTTGTCCTGCCGATATGATGGCAAGCAATCCTTCCTGGTGTTTGTCGCTGGATGGATGGAAGGATCAGTTTTCAAAATGGATTGTAACCCCTACGGAGCAAAATGTCATGTTCTGTACGATCTTTTTTGATTTCAGACCTGTATATGGTGATTTCTCTCTGTCAGAATCTCTTGCAGAACACATTATTAAAACAGCAGAAAAGGAGTCCAGATTCCTCACCTTTTTGGCAAAAGATGCACTTCATAACCCACCTCCCGTTACCTTTTTCAGAAATTTTGTGGTGGAAAAAAGCGGAGAACACAAAGACGAATTTGACATCAAACTTCGGGCAATGATGCCTTTGGCAGATGCAGCAAGAGTCCTGATTCTGCATGCTCAACAACCCGGTATTAATAATTCATTTCAACGCCTGGATAAAATGGCAGAATTGGAACCAAACAACCGGGAGTTATTTGAACAAGCAGCTGACGCATATGAAATCTTGCTTCGCTACCGGGCAATCGAAGGCCTTCGAAATAAAGACAGTGGCAGATACATTTCTCCAGAACACCTGACGAAAATGGAGCGCCTGAACCTGCGAAACAGTTTTACGCCGATTGATGATTTACAGGATCTAATTAAGGTGCGTTTCAGAGTAAATCTGCTTATGTAACCCGCAAGAATCCATTCCAAAACCAAGTTTACAGCAACTCAGTTGCCACGCCACAATTATTCTACACAATCAACCCTTCCACATGCGTTTTTTTTTCCAGCCTAAAAAGCCCGTATTAGAAACAGCAGATCAGTTGGTGGTTGATGCCTATTTGGCACATTTTAATAACACAACTTCCGGAGATACCTCCTTGCGAACACTTCGTTTTGTGGTGCTTGATTTGGAAACTACCGGACTGGATATAAAAAAAGACCGGATGCTGTCAATTGCAGCGCTGCCGGTACAGGGATTTCAGGTCGAAGTCGGGCACGCTCTGGAACGGTTTGTTTTTCAGCAAGGCTATATGCCAGATACCAGCATTGCTGTGCACGGAATAATGGAGAAACATTTGGAAGGAGCACTGGAGGAGAAAGCCATTTTGATTGAACTACTCGATTATTTGAAAGACGCAATTATTGTTGGGCACCATATCGCGTTTGATCTTGCTGTATTAAACAAAGCACTTCAAACGCATTTTCACATCAAACTCAAGAACAAATCACTGGATACTGCAGCGCTGGTTCGCCGTATTGATGGCCCAACAACCGGAGGACAAATGCCGGAGAAAGGCCCGGTCTCGCTCGATGATTTGTGCGCTTACTTCGGTATTCCGCTCGGAAGGAGGCATACAAGTGCTGAAGATACCTTCATCACAGCCATGGTTTTTTTGAAACTGCTTAGTCGGATAGAAGACAGAGGCGTTCACACTTACCGGGAATTGATGCGGTAAGTTTCGGGACAAACGCATACCTTTGGTTCGCATAATTTTTAGATGAGTACTACCCAAAGAGATAGATCGCGAGAGTTTGAGATCATCGCCTTGTTGCAACAAGGCGATCAGCAGGCGATTTCCATGCTGTACAAACACTATGCAGCGGCTTTATTTGGGATTATCCGCAGAATAATTGCTGAACAGGAAATTGCAGAGGAAGTACTTCAGGATGTATTCGTAAAAGTATGGGATAATGCAGCACGCTATGACAGTGCTAAAGGCCGGTTGTACACCTGGCTTGCGCAAATTACCCGAAACACCGCTTTGGATCGGGTGCGTTCTTCCGCTTATCGAAAAGGCCAAAAAACCGATGGACTAGATTCTGTCGTATATAAGAATGATCAGAATACAGAAAACATGCAGGTCCAAGATAGTGGCCTGCTGAAAGTAATTTCTGATCTGGATGCAGATTACCGCACATTGATTGACTATGCCTATTTTCAGGGCTTTTCGCAGTCTGAAATTGCAAAAGAACTGGATATGCCTTTGGGTACAGTCAAAACACGTATGCGGGCTGCTGTCATCGAATTGCGTAAACGATTAAACAATGAAACCTTTCTGCTCTTGCTCCTTCTGAGCCTTTGCGGATCGTTGAATATTTAATAATGGATATTCAAAAGTACATAGCATCCGGGATTTTAGAGCAATACGTGCTCGGAGATATTTCTGCTTCTCAACAAGAAGAGGTGGAACGCTACGCGGCACAATATCCTGAAATCAGAAAGGAGATTGAGTCCATCGAAGCGGCCCTGGAAAGCTATGGACAATTGCATGCCATTGAGCCGCCTCAAAATCTGGAGTCGAAAATTCTTGAAAAAATCTCCGCGAACCAAGCAGTTGGTAGTGTTTCTCCTTCAGGCTCTAAGCCTTTGTCAAAAGTATGGCTTGGCCTTGCACTTGCTGCCGCATGTACCGGCCTCGTTATTGCATACAGCCAACATCTACAGTTGGAGCAGACTCGCCAGGAGTTAAGCAGTTTGCAGGAAGAATATCAGACCCTGGATCAGAATTGTTCAGAGCAACTCAAACAAAAAGCGAACACGGAGGCATTTATAGCGCTTCTACGCGATGGTTCTACCAAGGCCATTGTAATGCAGGGAACTGAAAATGCACCAAACTCCCTTGCCTCGGTTTATTGGAATGAGGCACAGCAGAAAACATTTTTGGAATTGAGTAACATGCCACAAACTCCGGCAGGTAAACAGTACCAGTTGTGGGCAATTGTTGATGGAAAACCCGTTGATATGGGCGTTTTTAACGGTGTAATTGGCTCAGAGGTTTACATGGAAGTGCCCTTCATTCAGGCCCCTCAGGCCTTTGCCGTAACCGTTGAAAAGGAAGGTGGAAATCCTACACCAACCCTTGAGACCATGGTGGTTATCGGCAATGTATCCTAACCCGGTAATCTAGATAAATAAATTACCGGTTTTCACTTCAACGCTTATTGGGAAAAAAGAACAGGCCACCGCGATTGCAGTGGCCTGGATTGTTTAAAAGGAATTGTGTTTTGGATTAATCGAAAGATTAAGGCGCGTTTTGCTCCTCCAAAATGGGTGTACAGATGACTTTAGTTTGTTAGTTGAGTTCGAATTTCATTGGCTGCTACCGGGCCTAGTTCAAATTCAGATTCTAATGCTGCGAGGAGGTATTCCCTGGCTTTCTGCTGTTGTCCGTTTGCCTTTAAAATCAATCCGGAATGAAGAAGTGCGGTGGGCTCTTCTGTTTGATTGAGTACGTGTGTTTCCACAAGATCCAGGGCCTTCTTCGTTTCACCATTTTGGAACGAAGTCCAGGCAAGTAAATCGTATGAAAGCGGGTGCGGCCGTTCCTGAATTTCCGCACGCGCGATGTCTATCGATTCTGGACTGCTGCTCTGAAGTTCGCAGATGTATTTTTTGTACATGTTTCCATACATCGGCATGCCTGCCTTTGATAGGAATTTGGCTTCGTGTTCCTTTTGGGCAACTGAATCGTTTTCAAAGGCTGCAATCTCAGCAAGCAAAAGTTCATAATCCGGGATGGGGTGCACGGTCTGTAAAAAATGCAAAATCCGTTTTGCTTCATCCGTGTTTTGATCATGCGAAAATGCAATCCAGGCAATGCCCTTGAGCGCATGCATGTCTGCCGGATCGTTTTCCAGTGCGCGAAGGTAGGTTTGGTAGGACTTGCGAATTTGGCCATCGTGCCCATACATGTCTGCAAGGTTAGACAAGGCCCAGTTGCATTTTCCTGGGTTACCCGATTCGATGGCTTTTTGACTTGCTTCTTCCATCAACTCAATCGCTTTTGGAAGATCTCCGATTTGATCCTGGTATTTTACACTTCGAATCAGGTAATCAAAGTGGTGGTCAGATTGAATGGATTGAAGGATTCGGTTTGCGGAATACAGTTGTCCGCGTTCAAGCAATACATCCACACGCAAGAGCGAAGATGCAAAGTGCTTCTCGCCAAGTTGATAAGCAGCATCTGTGTATTTATTTGCTCTTTGAAAAGCATGTTGCGTGATGGCGTTTGCTGCAAGAGCATGTAAAACCCCTGGGTCTTTTTGGTGGTGCTGGTGAACGATCTCAAGCAGTGAATCGGTAGTTGCAAGATGTTTGGGGTTACCGCTGAGTTTAAATTGAGCGGCATGCAGCCCGGCAAGTTTTCGTTGGTATACGGTGTTATCTGGAGACAGGCTTAACTTCTGTTCCCAAAAATGTGTGCTGGACTCCAGATCCGATTTCTTTTTATTCAAATAATCCGGATTCAGGTATTTCTCGAAATCTGTTGATTGAACTACAGGGCTTTGGTTTTTAGCATAAATCAAATAGAGTACACCAGCGAGTGTGCATAGGAGGAGCGCAATTTTTTTCATGGCGTTGAATTTTGAACACCTGAATACAGAACCAGGTGTAAAACAAATGAAAGGGTTGATTCTGGATTGAAATGATAAAGCAGGCCGGACACATTTGCCCGGCCTGAATTATCGCCTATTGTATGAAGTAAAAGCGAGTTTATACAGGCCTGCGCTCAATTAGTGAGGGCCTGCCAGATAAGGGAAAGAATTTGAAAACGACTTGTCGTTGGCACTTACATTATCATCTGTGAGTTGCGGGTTGGCGGTCCCGTCTGGTCCACCAAACAGCAGCAGCAGTTCTACAGAAATAACATCATCGCTCAGTCTGCGTCCGGTCAATACATTGGTACCGTCAAAGAATGTTGTGACACCGCTCATAGAAACCGTCAGGACATCAGTGGCCAAAGCGCCGGTAAATGTGCTGGCATCCATTCCAAGTGCATTGGTGGTATAGCCTGGATTCAGTGCGAGGAGAGCCGCTTCAAATTTGTCCGCAAATTTTGCTCCTTGTGCTGAAGGCACCGTCTGGTTGAAGGCGTCCTTGTCGGCACCGGATACAAATACCGTGTTGATTGCCGGGCGACCCATTTGGTCTTCCATCATATAACTTGAGTTGTTTACCGGATCTTCTCCGGTGTCTTTACAGCTCGAAATGATAGTCCCGATGGCGAGGAGGGCAAACAGCCCCAAAAGAGGTATGCGTTTCATAATTGTATGGTTGTATTTTTTTAAGATTTGATTTGAAGGTTTTTGAAATGGGGCAGGCTTAACCGGTTAAAATCCAGTTTACATTTTGCGCTTAGACTCAACCCAGGTGTTCAGGGTAGCTGCAGAGCCCAGCATGGATTTGGGTACTTCAATCACCACAGACATGACATTGGTTCCTGCAAAGGTGTCTGAGCCAGGATTGTTGAATCCGGTAGCATTTCCCGCAATGATTTCACCGTACTGGGCGAAATCCATAAAAAACGGATCGTCACGAGGGCCGGCAAATAGTTTGATGCCGCCATTGCTTCCAATACTGGGCGAAGTTCCATAGGCTGTAATGTCTGTTTCCACCTTGGTGCCTCCGGTTTGGACTTTGCTGATGGCACCTGTGCTGCTTGGTTGAACCGGCCCGTAGGTTTTTACTTTACCATTTTCGAACAATGCCTGAATAACAAGGTCTTCTACAGCATCACCGGTATTGTCGATGTTGAATTCAATCAACACATCCTCATCAAAGGATGCAGTTGCAGTAGCGGTTGGGTCGAGCAAGCCTTGTACATTGCATACAAATACCAGGTTGTCCTGATTTTCCGGACTGGCAAATGCATAGTAATCGGTAATGTCTGAACTGGTTGAACTGACGGCTGGAGCGTCAATGTGGTCGGCAGCCCAAAGGATGCCTACAGAGGTAGTTAAAAGCGCAAAGGCAGCAAGAAGCAGATTTCTCTTTTTCATGGTTTGTGTTTTTTTGTTTTTTAAATTTTGATTTATACCAACAGGTACGTGCACTTGCCTGCAACTGGATTTATTTTGTTTAACTTTTTTTGATAAAAGTTAAACAGGTGTTTGTATTTAGTTGATCGTTAGTGGGTTGTGAAAAATAAAAAAGCCCGTTGAAGCAAGTGCTTCAACGGGCTTTTTCTAAAACGCAGTTTAGATTATCCCATTATTTGATCTCTTTGTGCTCTGAGGAATGGACAAACAAGGTATTTCCAATTTCTTCCAGACCCAGCAGGCTTTCCGCGCCCTCGTGTTTGAGTTTTTCTTCGCGGATGCCGGTTATAGTCAGGTCGGCATCCCGGCTGTATTCGCAGATGACTTCTTTGAGTTGCCGGTCTTTCGGCCGGGAAATAACCCGAATGTTGTTTCGGGAAATGGGAAGTTGGCCCGCCTCGATCAACATAAACAGGCGGCTCTGCTCTTGTTCGAGTGAGTCTTCCGGATACACTGCGTAGATGGTGATTTCACCTCCGCTCCAATCGGGGTGCCCCAGGATGATGTACCCGAGCAGGATCATCAGGTTTGCATTGGTGTAATCGTGTGAAGTAAGCCAGATGTGGATGTCTTTTTGAAGCCCATACCCGCGTTCTGTTGTTCCCAGGATTACAACATCGTACTCAACCGATTTGATGAGTTTGAAATTCTCCGTAAGATCCTCCAGGTGTTCCGGTTTATTCTTGGAAAATTCCAGGAGCAACAGGTTGTTGTCTGTCCCTGCGATTCCAGGCAATTGAATTACCTGTGAAATACTTTCATTAAATGAAGGACTGATTAAGGTGTCCACATATACTTTGCTGTTCACAGATTCAGCCATACTGATCAGGCGTTCCTTAATGTATTTAGAATCGGTGCCTGATTTTTTAGAAACATACCCTCTTATATAGTGAATGTAGGTTCCAAAACCATACTTCTGAGAAATCCAGCGAAGCAAGTCGAATAAGCCAAGGCGCTTGAACGTACTGTCGGTTAGTGCAATGGCTGAAGGGCTCCAACTGCGGTACTGCTCCTTATCTGCCTTTTGCAGGAAAATTTGCATTTGCCGACTAAACTGGAAGATAACTCCCTGAAAAATGACCGCAATGTTGCGTTTATCTGTATTAAAATATCCAATGCCAAAATACAATCCGGTAATGAGAATCAATGACATGGTTGCATACAGCGCATTCATGAAAAACATAAGTCCAAAACAGGCTACTGCACCAAACAAGGATAAAAACCATTTGGAACGGAATCGGGGCCGGTAACTGGGGTCGGCAGCGAAGTGGTTGAGAAATGAAATGAGACACAGCGATCCATAGGTAACCATAAAGAACATGGAAATAATCTCTGCCACGCTGTCCAATGCCCCAAGTAAAATGAAAAACAGTGCAATGCCAATGGTTACCAGGGATGCATTGAAGGGCTCATCGGTTTTACCCTTTCCAACTGAAAGCCATTTGTTGGCTTGTTGGGAAGGCAAGACTCCATCCCGAGCAATGGCTTGCAGGGTACGCGGAGCAACCATAATGGAGCCAAGTGCAGAAGAGATGGTTGCTGCAGCAAGTCCAAGAGGAATGATTAACCAACCCTGCCAGGCAATGTCGCTCATAACCAATCGGCTTGTATCTGCAAGGTCAGCCGGGGCGGCCGAAACAGCCAGTTTCCAGGCAATAAACATGTAAATGATCATGCCCACCACCGTTGCTGCCAGCGTTCCCATTGGGATAGATTTTCCCGGATCTTTTAAGTCGCCCGACAAGCCAACACCGGCCGTCATGCCCGTGAAGGCCGGGAAAATAATTGCAAATACTGTGAAGAAGCTGACAAGCGGTATGGGGTTGGATTGATTGGTGCTGGGTTGGGTAGGCTGCATCGTTTCCCGTTTCATGGGAAACCCGGTTGAGTCAAGTTGAACGGTATCCGGGCTGGCTGCAGGCTGGAGAATGGGCTCCAGGATTTGGGTATTGTATATGGTAGCATTCAGATCCAGACCATGGCTTGATGCGTATTCAGTTTTACCTAAGAAGAACGAAAGCATGGCAATGCCCAGAATGGCCACCACATAATACAAGGCTTTGACACCCAAGTCCGCACCCTTGGTTAACATGATGAACATGAGGATGAACAGTGCCGGGATACCTACGGTTTGTTTTTGCTGCAACAACCATTTTACAACTCCAGGCATTTCCACATTGGCAAGCAACCAATCTATAAGTGGTGTAAATGCCTCGGTGAATGCCATGATATAGAATGCAACACTGATTCCCTGCGACAGGTACAATGCGATCCCAATGGTTGAGCCAATTACCAATCCAAAAGACCTGGATATAATGTAATATTCGCCACCACCTTCTACTTTTTGGTTGGTTGCGATTTCCGCAATTGCCATGGCCGTAGGAATTGTTACAGCATGCCCAATCAGGATAATGGCAAACGTACCCATAAGGCCAACAGTTCCAACAGAATACCCAAAACGCAGAAACATAATCGCACCCAGAATGGTGGATATGGCAGTGAAAAATACCGGTGCGGTACCGAATTTATTGTCTTTTTCAGAATTCATAGACTGTGATTATTGGAGTTCAGCGCCAAAATGGAGTATAGGGCCGAATTCGGGGCCAACTTAAGCCAAAAAACTAAATAAGTCAGCGGGTTTCTGATTTTTCTGCACGCTAAACTTCACAAGCCCCAATTTGTTTCCCAATCAATTTTTTTGGAAAAAATATAAAAAGAAAGCTGCGCTCTTTCAAATTCCTCCGTCTTATACAAGTAAGGGCCTTCTCGAGGCCTTGCTTTCAAAGCCAGTTAAACAGGCTTCTAATCAATTTGGAGTTTCAATTTCTATTTATTTGAAATTCCGCAATCAAAGGAATTAAGCTCGATAAAACAAAATTAAGTACAATGAACATGAAAAAAGAAGGATTTGCAGACCGGATTGCAATCGGCTATGCTCCTGTTTTTATGCCCAAGGATCACAGCAGCTCTGCCTCGTATGCACAGGATTTAAACACCTTATACATTCACACCCGCATCTTGGCTAACAATGTAGTGAGCCTGTATTTGCATCTAGCAGCCTGCCGCCAAAACGATCTGACCAGTCTGCTGAGTAAATTTCAAGTGGACCTGTTTAGTCAGGCGGAAGCCCTCCAGCAAGAGTTGAGTGTACTGGGGATTGAAACGTTGCCTCAGGAAAATTGGGGGGACCACGCTGCCCTGTGGCGTATTTCCGATATGGGAAACCAGGCTGCGGCGGTAAATAGTTTGATTGAAGCCGCAAACGAACTTTCCGAAAAATACGAACAACTGATCCCGGAGGCAATGAAGCGCACCGATCATGCTGTTTCTTTTTACATGCTTGCGAATCACCAGTCGGCGATCAGTAAATACATGCACCTGCTAGAACGGAGCCAACCCTGAGCAGTGCTGTGCTTTCCAGCCAGGGGTGCGTAGTATCGTTTCAGGTAAAAAAATGCCCGCCAGCAAATCCGGAAGTGAAAGCCTATCTTTACAGATTGCAAACTGCTTTTAGCAGGGATTTTATCTTGCATCACTGCACTCAATCCAGGACTGGACCACATGACCATAGATGAACTGGAATTGCTTATTGACGGTTGCCAACACAACAACCGGCTTAGTCAGAAACGGCTTTATCAGCAGTTTTACAGTATGGGTATGTCCATCTGTATGCGTTATGCCCGCAATCGGGAAGAAGCAGAAGAAATTTGTCAGGACGGGTTTGTAAAAGCATTCAGTCATATTGGTGAGTGTACCCGGATTGGTGCATTTAAGTCCTGGCTGCATCAGATTTTTGTGCGCGCTGCTATTGACCATTACAGGAAGTATCACAAAAAGCAAATTGCATTTGATGAACTGGATGTGGCAAGCCAGATACCTGCCAAATCCACCGCACTGGAAGAATTGTCAATCGAAGAAAAACTTCAATTTATTCAGGCGCTACCCGCCGCATGTCGCCTGACCTTCAATTTGTATGCGATTGAAGAATATAATACCTCAGAAATTGCCGGTCTGTTGCATGTCTCAGAAGGCACTGTCCGGGCCAACCTGGTTCGGGCACGCCAGCGACTCCAGGCCATGATTGTTGCGGCTAATACGATTCATCTTAAGAAATGACCACATGAACGAATCAAACTTTTTTAAAAACTTCGCTGATAAAATGGGTCAGCACCGGTATTTTGAACCGACAGATGAGCAGTGGGATGATATGCATTCCAGGCTCAATTCGATCGACCGGAAGAAAAAAAGAAGAGCACTCCTTTTTTCATGGGGAGTTCCTTTGCTGCTCGGTGCCGGCGTGTTGTTTTTGGGAGTTTCGATGCAAAAAATGCAGCGTCAAAATCTACACCTGCAAGCACGCATACTGGAGGTTGAACAGGCTTTGTTAAATCAAAAAACACAACATGCTGAGACTTGGGTACAATATGATACGGTTTACAGAACAGTGTATGTAACCAAACAAGTAACGAGCCTACCTGAACATGCATATGTGGAAGCAAACGACCGGATACAATCCAACTTTAGTCCCATTCAGTTTGGTGCCTTCGGATTGCAGCGGCCTGGAGATTTCAGGCGATACGATTTTCAGGTAGGCCAACAAACTCGTTCGGACATTGCCGAAAATGAAACCCAGGGCCTGGCATTTTTAGCCCCAAATTCTCCAGATAAGATTGATGAACGGCGCATACTTCCAGAACGCATGGATGATGTACCTACGACTAAGGCGACTTTCCGGAAAAACACGGATTACTATGTTCAAAAATATAGTCCCAAGCAGTTTTATGGCGGCATTTCCTATGGAATTTTAGTGCCAACCTCTACTGAGTCCATTCCTGTGCATGCACACTCTACCGGGCTGATCGCTGAAACAAAACTTACTGACAAACTCCGCTTGCGCCTGGAAACAGCCTATGCTCCTGCACGAATCCGAATAAACGATAAAGCGAGCGACGATTGGAGCTTGCCGGTAATTAGCCCTCCAACACCGGATGATGTACTGGATTTTGTAAAAGTGAGCCAATCCATGTGGGACCTTTCGCTGGGTTTTAAATACATGCTGGGAGAAGAGAAGCCGATTCGATTTTATGCGGCCGGGGCCTGGTTGTCCAAAATTATGCTCGACAAATCCTACCAGTACGAATATCTGAATGAGCAGACACTGGAGGGTACAAAGATCAGTTTTTCAAGAAAAAATGTTGATGTAACAACCAGAGCCATGCAACTAGGATTGGGAAGCGAGTGGAGACTGTCCCGCAGATATTCCTTTGGGATGGAGGCTGTCTACCAACATCAGTTCTCTTTTTCCGAACGGCTTATTGGCAGTCGCTGGGGATTGAAGTCTAATTTGCTTTACGCATTTTGATCGGGGAGAACCACTCGCCTACTGGCTATGCCATTCAGGTGCCCAATTCTACCATTCATTGAAAAGTGCTTGTTTACATACTTAATCAGAGGCCATTTTTGCTGCAGTTAAAAACGCAACCGAATGCGCTGCATGCGGCTTTAAAATTAAGTTATGAAAACGAAAACTATCCTGTCATTGCTTTTTGTATTGAGCCTCCCTTTTGGGATTTGGGCTCAAAACTCCGTTATTCGGGGTACAATTACCGATCAACAATCGGAGGTGCCACTCATTGGTGCAACAATTCAAGTGCTGGAATCGGATCCGGTAAAGGGCGCCATTACGAATGAAACCGGCTACTTCGTGATTTCAGATGTGCCTGTAGGCCGATTGGTCATTCGGGTGAGCTACCCCGGTTACGAATCGCAAACCATTCCCAATCTTTTGCTTACAGCCGGGAAAGAACTTCAATTGACTATTTCTCTGCAAGAGTCATTTACTACCCTGAATGAGGTGGTGATAAAAGCAAATGATGACCAGGGGCAATCCATCAACGAATTGGCTACGATCAGTACCCGGCAATTCAACACGGAAGAAGTCATGCGGTATTCCGGTGGCCGAAACGATGTGGCAAAACTGGTTGCCAACTTTGCCGGTGTAGCCGCCAACAACGATGCCCGGAATGATATCATTATCCGGGGCAACTCACCCACAGGAGTTTTGTGGCGCATGGAGGGAATCCCGATTCCAAACCCCAACCACTTTTCAACGCTGGGAACCACCGGTGGCCCCGTTTCTGCCCTGAATCCCAACCTGATTTCCAATTCTGATTTTATGACGGGCGCTTTCCCTGCTGAATATGGCAATGCACTTGCAGGTGTATTTGATATCAATTTACGCACGGGAAACAAGGAACGCCATGAATATATGTTCCAATTAGGTGCCTTCTCTGGCCTGGAAGCACTTGCCGAAGGGCCTTTGAATAAAAAGAACAACGGTTCCTTTGTGGTAGCTTATCGCCACTCCTTTGTAGAATTGGCATCGGCTGCAGGGATCAATGTTGGAACTTCGGCAACCCCACGATACAAAGACCTGGCGTTCAATGCAGATTTTGGATATGGCAAAGCAGGCCGCTTTTCAGTATTTGGAATTGCTGCGCACAGCAATATTGATTTTTTGGCTGCTGAAATAGATACACTGGACTTGTGGGCAGAACCCAATCAGAATGCATACAGCACCTCTCTTTTTGGTGTCCTCGGAGTAAAACACAGTTTGATCTTAAATGAAAATGCTTACTGGAGAACAGTACTGAGCACCTCCTTCACCGGTGTTCGGTATGAGGAGGAAGACCTGGCGTTTAACTCGGATGGGGAACCGTTTCAGGATTTGGAGGTGCGTGATGATCTTACCCAGATCCGTCTGTCTTCGTATTACAACCAAAAGATCAATGCACGTACAACCCTGCGCACCGGGATCTTGCTTCAACAACAACAACTCAACACCCTGGTGCAAACGCGGGCTGGAATTCCGGACTTCAATGGTGACGGTACCCCTGACTGGTGGAAGCAACGTGACTTTGATGGCTGGTTTCACCAAAGCGAGGCGTATGTGCAGGCTCAATACAGACTCACGGAAAAGTTAATGGTGAATGGTGGCCTGCATGCATTGTATTTTGATCATACGCAGGATGCGGTTATTGAGCCACGGGCTGCTATAAATTGGCAAGTTGCACCCCGCCACAAACTGAATTTTGGATATGGAATGCACAACCAGACCCAGGCGCTTCCGGTATTTCTTTTCCAAACCCAACTTTCAGATGGCAGCAGTGTGCCAAGCAACGCAGCACTCGGATTTACCCAAAACCAACATGTTGTGCTTGGATATGATTTCAAGCCTGCTCCCAACTGGCGACTTAAAACAGAAGTGTATTACCAAATGCTTTCCGGGGTGCCAGTTGATACCTTTGCCTCTTCTTTTTCCATGTTGAATTCTGGTGCTGATTTTGTTTTTCCTGAGCGTGGTGGTTTGGTGAATGAAGGAAAAGGAATGAATCGTGGCGTGGAACTCACACTTGAAAAATATTTCAGTCAAGGCTACTATGGTCTGCTTTCAGTCAGCCTGTTTGATTCAGAATATAAAGGCTCCGACGGAGTTTGGCGCAGTACAGCCTTTGACGGCGAGTACGTAGTTAATGTACTTGCCGGTAAGGAATTCCAATTGGATGCTGGTGGACATCGTTTCTTTACCCTGGATACCAAATTCACCGCAGCCGGTGGGCGCCCCTATACACCTGTTAATTTGGAAGCCTCACAACTTGCCGGAAAAGAAGTCTTGTATGAAGACCGTGCATTCAGTGAGCGGCTCGACCCATACATGCGCTGGGATGTAAAACTTGGCTTTAGACAAAACAGCAAAACCAAGAAGATTTCCCAGACCTTTTTCCTGGATTTTCAGAATGTCACAAACCGGGAGAATGTATTTGCCATGCGTTATAATGTGGACAAAGGCGCAGTGGGTCGCATCAATCAAATCGGCTTTTTCCCGGATTTGCTATACCGGCTCGAATTTTAAAGTCTGTTTGAGCAAGGAGGGGTTGATTTTTGATTTCCGATTACATGATATCCGATTTTTGATTTAATTTTTGATGGTCAAATGGGTGCATGTTTCATCAACAAATCAACAGAGCCCCGCAGGGGTGAATCAACAAATCAACATTTTTAATCAACAAATCAACAAGGGCAAGCGCAGCGGCCCGAATAAACAAGGCCCGTAGGGCCGAATAAACAACAACCCCGTATCTTGCGCATATAAACGATCGAATAAATGAAAAGAGACTACACAGAATGCCTTGGATTTGATGACCGCTTGTTCCGGCTCATTGGTATTCCTGTAGTCTCTTTTTTGATTCCTCCTGTCTTTTACAACCATTTGGTCACAGATCCCTCTGTGTATTTGCATGGATTGCTGTTTACATTGGTGAATTGGGAAGGAAATCGAGGTATTTTTATTTTTGTAAACAAACGCTTTCCCAGAATTGATCAATGGAAGCAACGTCTGACCTGGTTGTTGACATTGTGTGTTTTGTATACGGGAATTTCATGTTCCATTCTTGGCGCGATCCTGATGGTGTGTACAGATAGCGCACTTGCCCACTACGATTTTGCTGACCCATTCAAGAGTTACGCTGCATCTTATCTCTTGGTGATGGCAATCGGAGCGGTATATCAGAGTATCCATTTTTTCAGGTTATGGGAAAAAACGGTGCGCGAAAAAGAGTCGCTTGAACGGGCGCACTTGTCAAGCCAGTTGGAAGGGCTCCGCAACCAAGTGAATCCCCATTTTCTATTTAACAGCCTGAATACACTCAATTACCTGATTCCGGAAGACAGCGAGAAAGCAGTGCGTTTTGTTCAGCAACTGAGTAAAGTATACCGCTATGTCCTGGAAAGTCGAGATGATAAATTGATTCCCATCAGCCAGGAACTGCAATTTCTCGACGCCTACATATTTCTTCAAAAGGAACGGTTTGGAGAAAAATTACAGGTAAGCATGCAGGGGCTCGAGGATAATCATTCCTATGCTATTGTGCCCTTGACATTACAGATGCTGTTTGAAAATGCCATAAAACACAACATCATTTCAACCGAAAGCCCTTTGGTTGTTGAACTGTTTATTGAAGGTGAAAGCCTGATTGTGCGCAATAATTTGCAGCGTAAAAACCAGGTTATGGATTCAACCGGCGTGGGGCTTCAGAATATTAAGGAACGTTACCGAATGCTGCTTGATAAAACGGTGGATGTTATTGTTTCAGACCGCTATTACACGGTGGCTTTACCTTTAATCAAACTCAGTAACGAATCGGTCTAAACTCCTGCATGCCGTTGTGCTGAATGAAAATGGAAGGACCTAAAAATAAAAATCATGCGTGTACTGATCGTTGAAGATGAACAACCTGCAGCCCGGCAATTGCTGAAGCTCATTGAGGCACACCGTCCCGGAACCCGGATTTGTGATACCCTTGATTCGGTGTCGAGTACGGTCCGCTGGCTTCAGCACTTCCCCATGCCGGATCTTATTTTCATGGATATACAGATTGCAGACGGAATCAGTCTGGATATATTCAGCCGGGTAGAAGTTACTGCACCCGTTATTTTTACCACAGCATTCGATCAATATGCAGTCCAGGCATTTAAGGTAAATGCAATCGACTATTTACTCAAGCCAATTGATCCGGAGGATTTTGCTAAAGCCTGGAGCCGATTCGAACAAAGGCAGTTACCAACCTTTAATGGACTGGATCTCCACAGCCTGTTAAATCCGGTTCAGTACAAAGATCGGTTTTTGGTAAAGCAGGGGCAGGCAATGAAATACCTTGAAACCAAAAACATAGCCTTCTTTCGATCGGCCGATGGCCTCACGCAAGCACACACATTTGATTCCAAAAAATACTTTGTAGATCACAGTTTGGATGAACTCGGAAAAATGGTGAATCCCAGGGAGTTTTTCCGGATCAGTCGCAGTGTAAACATTGCATTGGGTGCTATTCAGAAAATTCATCCACACCTGAATGGTAGATTGAAAGTGGAGTGCCAGACTCCTGCGCCGGATGATCTGTTTGTAAGCAGAGATCGGGTTGCCGCATTCAAGGAATGGCTTGGAGGGCCCGGATTGAATTTTTAGAGTTTATTATACGAAGGCAAATTAGTTGCCTAAAAAAACATCCTCTGTGGTTAACGCTCAACCGAGCTCCACAGAGGATGTATGGTATTGAAATTCGATTTACTTCATTTATTGTGGTGCCCCATCGGCGATCCACGCTTCAATCTGATTGATTTCGCAATCTTCCAGTTTGCCGCCGGTTTGAGGCATGGCAACAAATCCGTCCTGGTGTTTGATGGCTCCAACAATACGTCCTTGGGCGGCGAAGGCAACTGCATCATCGTAGCTGGCAAGGCTTCCATTTCCAGAACCGCTGTTGTGACAGCCGGATAAAGCACAGTTGCTATCCAGAATGGATTTTACAGTGTTGGTGTAGGTTACATCGCTGGTGTTGCAGTTGTCGTCTTTTTTACAAGATGCAAAAAAGCCAATTCCGCAGATCAGAGAAAAGATTAAAATAGTGCGCATACAGTTCTAATTTTTGGTAGACATTAAAGGTTTATCTGTTTTTACTTTACTGAGTAGACTTTTCAATCACTCACTAAGCAGAGCAAAAATAGACGGCATCTTTTAAAAAACAAGAACCGGGCTAATCTTAATTTGCCCTTATTGGCATATCTGTGTATGTACAATTAAAAGTGAGTTGCCTCAATCCTCTTTTATTGGATCCCAAACACGCTCGTATGTTATATTTTTGCACCTTTGCACAAATCACTCCCAAACAATAGCATTACTATGAATAAATATTTGTTGCTTTTCAGTCTGTTATTTGCATTCGCAGCATGTAAAAAAGAATCACTTACACCTGAGGAGCAATTGGCTTTGGACAAAAGCCTGATTGAACAGGATATTGCTGACAAACAACTGGATGCAGAGGTGACACACACCAATGTATATTATGTATTAGAACTTGAAGGGAGCGGCGGACATCCAACCCTCAGTTCAACGGTAACGGTCAGATATAAGGGGTACTTGTTGGATGGAACCGTGTTTGACCAGTCGCCCAACGGGCAAACGGTCAGTTTCCCATTGGAAGATCTGATTCCCGGTTGGCAGGAGGCTATTCCGCTTTTGCAAAAAGGAGGAAAGGGTACATTCTGGATTCCATCTGTCCTCGCTTATGGGACCTATGCAGTGGGGTCAATCCCTGCAAATTCCGTTTTGATTTTTGATATTGAACTGGTAGATTTTTCAGGCTAGGCTAAGATGCTCCCTCGGCACGCACTGATTGCCGGACTGTTTTAAGTGAAAAAGCAGCCCAGGCAGTTCAATATTCCAAGGTGGTTTTATGGAAAATTTTAATTTACCCACAGACACTTTCTGTTTGGGATAATGGTTTTTTCTATATTTGCAAGGAGCAAATTTGGGTTTTCTAAAATCTTGCCGGGTATAATTTTCGGAATTGCCCGGAGTTCAGTAGGGAGTTCAATTGCCGGCAAGCAGATTGGGACGGTTCCGAACCTGCTTTTTTTGAAGGTAAATTTCTTGTCAACTTGCGCTTGATCGCCGCCATATCGTTTTCTTTATTGATGCTTTCCTCTATGATCCACTGGGAGGTAAATACCCATGTGTGTTGTGGCAAAGTCGTCGATCTTGAAATGTGGGATGAGGCAGGTTTGTGTCCGGAGGAAAAGCCTTTTGAAAACAACTGTTCCGGGCATGATTCCCTTCAAAATACACCTTGTTGTAAGAATAATTCATTTGTATTTGGTGGCCTGAGTTACCTCAAATCTTTTCCTACTGAAAAGGAGAAAACAACTCCCGTGCAGTCAACGATTGCGCTTGTTCCTCAGTTGCCACCTGCTATTCAAATTTTCTCTCAAACATTTACCACGCTATTCAGTAGATACCGACCGCCTCCACTGCTTTGTTTATTAAATAACCGGCAGGCCTGGCTACAGGTGTTTAGAAATTAGTTTGAGTTTATCATCCGGAGCTTCATCTCATGGAGCCATTCCCTTATTGTATGACATTTATTTCAGTCGACCAGAAGCATTCAGGTCTACGAGGCTGAATTGAATGTTCTGCAACTGCAACTGCATACGTTGCATGAAATATTGATAAACCAACCGGCATCAAATTGAGGTCAACTCCCTCGTTGGCCGGACCAAACTAATTTTGATATGAAATTTCTTTCCTCAATACTTTTCTCTCTTTTATGTTTTGCGGGCTTCGCCCAAACCAATGAGGTTTCCCTCCAGTTCAACCATCTTGCAAATGGCACTCCAATGGAATTAAATGAAACGGAGTTTACCATTTGGAATAATAAAGTGGTTGTTATTCAGCGAGCCGAATTTTATCTTTCTGAAATCACACTGAATAAATCAGACGGAGGTACCGTATTGCTTGATGGAACCTATGTATTGGTAAATGCAAACCATGGCTCCACGCCCTATGCAGCAGGAAGCTGGGATGTTTCGGAGATTTCCGGAGTAAGCCTTGGAATTGGCGTAGATGCGTCTGTAAATCACGATGACCCTGCAACCTATCCGGCAAGCCATCCGCTGGCGCCACAAAATCCATCTATGCACTGGGGTTGGGCAGCGGGATACCGCTTTATGGCCATTGAGGGCAAGGTAGACAATAACGGTGATGGAGTGCCTGAAACCGGATTTGAGTACCACAACCTCGGCGATCAATTGTATACCGCTCTGACTATGTCGGGCTCTGTAAATGCTTCCAATGGAACACTTGAGGTAGTGGTTGATGTGGATTATGCCAAGTTGTTTGAGAATTTTGGAATGACTGGAAATCTGATCCACCACGGTAGTGACTCACAAAATGCAGGTATGATGCAAAATGCCGGCACGCAGGACTTTTTGGTAATCAATACTTCCAGTGCTGCAAAAACAGCCCTGGCTCTGGAGGGAACTGTAAGCCTTCAGCCCAATCCGGCTTCAGCATTCTGTTTGGTTGCACTCGATTTGGAGACAACCGCTTCACTGCACCTGGATCTGATGAATGCACTGGGACAACGTGTATTTCAGGAAAACAACCTGAATGCCGGAAGCACGGTAAGCGTACCAACTGCTGCATTGGCAGAAGGGGTGTATATCTGTACGGTATATGATGACCGTGGAGCAGCAATTCAAAAGCGCCTGGTTGTAAGCCACTAAAACAGTACCAATGAAAAAGTGGATGTTCGTTGGACTCCTATTTGCTTTTTTTGCTTGCCAAAAAGAACAAATGGCCGAGCCGGAACCGGAGTTGCCTTTGTTGCTGGTTCCTATGGGTTTTCCTGAGCCGGAAATTCCGATCGACAACCTGATGTCCAGGGAGCGATTTGCCTTGGGGAAACGCTTGTTCTATGACCCAATTCTGTCTTTGGATACCAGCATTTCCTGTGCAAGTTGTCATTTGGCGCATCTGAGTTTTTCAGACAGTTTGCCAACAAGTCCCGGTGTTTTCAACCGTCCTGGTGTACGCAATGCACCCAGTTTGGCAAATGTGGCCTACTTCAAGGCACTGTTGCGGGAAGGGGGTGTTCCAAACCTGGAAATGCAAATCCTGGTTCCCTTTGGTGAACACAATGAGTTTGACCTGAACGTGTTGGAGGCTATAGATCGACTGTTGAACGATTCCAGTTACATTGAGATGTCCTGGGATGCATTTCAGCGGAATCCGGATCCCTATGTGCTTACACGTTCTATCGCACAATTTGAACGCACCTTGCTGAGTGGAAACTCACCGGTGGATCAATACGTGCGACAAGGTAAAATCAATGCATTGACCAATTCAGAGTTGCGTGGTAAGGAGTTGTTTGAAAGCGATCGGCTTTCCTGCTCAACATGCCATAGCGGCTATTTGTACACCAACGAACAGTTTGCCAATACCGGTTTGTATGAAGAATACGCAGACATTGGTCGGATGCGTCTTACAGGGCACCCATCCGATAATGCCGTATTCCGGATACCCAGCCTTCGAAATGTCGGTGTTACAGCGCCGTACATGCACGATGGTTCAATGCCGAATTTGGAGGCAGTGATCGAACACTACAACTCTGGAGGGAAGGCGCACCCCAACAAACATCCACTTTTAAAACCACTCAATCTCACTGAAACCGAAAAATCTGATTTGCTTGCATTCTTGCATGCATTGACAGATCAGTCTTTTCTCGATGACCCGAGGTTTCGTCAATGATTTGTTTAAATTTCTATGCTGCTTACCAACCGGTTGTGAGAATGAACGGGGCTGCGGGTAGCAGCAGTTGAATTAAAATGCTAACTAATGAAATGCTATACTAAATACCTGGTTGGTGTTTTACTCCTTGGTGTAGTTGCTTCATGCAAAGACATATCGGTAGAAACACCTGCCTACGATCCGACACCATATCAAATGGAAATCGGTGATTTCCCCACACCGAGTTTGCCTTCCGACAACATTCCAACCGTTGCAGGTGTGCAACTTGGGCGCCGCTTGTTTTACGAGCGAATGATGTCAAAGGACGGTTCTCAATCCTGTGCGGACTGCCACATTCAAGAGGATGGTTTTTCCGACCCCCGAACGTTTAGTATTGGGGTAGAGGGCCTGGAAGGGAAACGGCAGGCCATGGCGGTATTCAATCTGGCCTGGCACCCCAATGGTATGTTTTGGGATGGCCGTGCTGTCAGCATCCGGGATCAGGCTCTGCGACCGATTCAGGACCCGCTTGAAATGAATGAAACGCTTGACAATGTGATCATGAAACTGGAATCCAGTCGGGAGTACCGCAACGAGTTCGTCCGCACATTTGGCGATGATGCGATTACCAGCGACCGGATTGCATTGGCCTTGGAACAGTTTATGCTGACTATGGTATCCTACAACTCCAAATACGACAAGTTCTTACGAGGGGAGGCTTCTCTGACCGATAGTGAAGAGCGTGGCCGCCAATTGTTTTTTACCGAATTTGATCCCTTTGGTTCCACAGATGGAGCAGAGTGTTTCCATTGCCATGGAGGATTTAATTTTACCAATGATGAGTATATGAACAATGGACTTGACACCGATGCCGATATGCAGGATGAAGGCCGTGGAGCAGTAACCATGAATAGTTTTGATCGCGGGAAATTTAAAGTGCCTAGTTTGCGCAACATTGCTGTAACTGCACCCTATATGCACGATGGCCGGTTCACTACCCTGGAAGAAGTGGTTGACCATTACAACACAGGAGTGAAAAATTCCAGCACGGTGGATATCCTCATGCAATTCAATTTGCAACCAGGCGGTCTTCAACTTTCTGATCAGGATAAATCGGATTTGGTGGCTTTTCTTAAAACACTGACAGATGAAACATACCTGACAGATAACAGGTATTCAAATCCCAATTAATATTGAGTTTGGGGCTTGGGTTTGCCCGCTGCAACCCAACCATAAAAATTCAATCCTTCAATCCACTTCATTTTAATAAAAGAGACAGGCCGCTCCAACGTTTGGAACGGCCTGTTCTTTTTGAGTAAACCCAATGAAATCATTCAGTACTGTATTGGCAACATTACAGTTCCGTTTCTTGCTCTTTGTATTCAGATAGAGAAACTTTCGTTGTTTCTTTGATTCCATCAAAGCCACCTTCAATGTTGGTGAAGTTGTGATAGCCACGGGCTTTAAGAATTGAAATCGCGATCAGCGAACGATATCCACCTTTACAGTGAACAAGATAATTTTTGTCCTCTTTGATTTCAGCCATATTGGCATTGATGAAATCAAGTGGGAAGTTCTCTGCACCCACTACGTGCTCTGTGTTGTATTCTGATTGACGGCGCACATCCAAAACATCTTCAACACGAGTTGGGTAAATCTGTGCGAACTCTTCCGGTGTGATGGAGTCAACTTTGTCCATTTCCATGTTAGCTCCTTTCCAGGAATTGAAGCCACCCTCGAGGTAACCAATGGTGTTGTCATATCCAACACGGGAAAGACGGGTAACTGCTTCTTCCTCACGACCTTCTTCTGTAACCAGGAGGATTGGCTGATTCAGGTCTGGAATCAACGTTCCCACCCAGGAAGCAAATTGGCCATCCAGACCAACAAAAATTGCTCCCGGAATAAACCCGTTGATGAATTCTGCTTCAGGACGTGTATCCAGGATGAGTGCTTCTTCTGATTCAGCAACGGTCTGGAATTCACGCACGTTCAGTGGTTGCGCACCGCGCTTGAGTACATCGTCAAAACTGGTATAACCCATTTTGTTCATCACAGCATTTTTAGGGAAATACTGCGGAGGTGCTACCAGGCCTTCTGTTACTTCCTTTACGAACTCTTCCCGAGTCATATCAGCGCGAAGGGCATAGTTCAGTTCTTTCTGCAGACCGATTGTAGATTCGGTTTCTTTAGCCATTTTCTTTCCGCAAGCAGATCCGGCACCGTGGCCAGGATATACAATTACATCGTCAGCCAAAGTCATGATTTTGTTTCGAAGAGAATCAAAAAGATGGCCTGCCAAATCCTCACGAGAAAGGTCTGTCTTTACTGCAAGGTCAGGGCGACCTACATCACCAATAAAGAGGGTGTCTCCAGTGAAAACAGCATAGTCTTTGCCATTTTCATCGCGCAACAGGAATGTAGAGCTCTCCATGGTGTGACCAGGAGTGTGCAACACTACGATCTCCGCGTTTCCTACTTTCAGTACTTCGCCGTCTTTAGCAACGTGTGCTTTGAAATTTGGTTCTGCTGTTGGGCCGAATACGATTTCAGCGCCAGTCTTCTTGGATAGGTCCAGGTGACCAGAAACGAAATCAGCATGGAAGTGTGTCTCAAGTACGTACTTGATGGTTGCGTTATCTTGTTTTGCACGCTCAATGTAAGGAGCAGTTTCGCGAAGCGGGTCAATGATAACTGCTTCGCCATTTGATTCGATATAGTAAGCGGCTTCCGCAAGGCATCCGGTGTACAATTGTTCTACCTTCATGACAAGAAAAAATTTATTTGTTTACTTAATTGATTTTGGACGGGAGTCCTTTTAATTTTTTTTGCGACACAAAATTCAATTTTTTCTAAACGGCTGACAATGAGCGAAATCACTCCTAAAGGGGAGCTTAGTATTTGGAAAATTTGGGAAAAAAGAGTAAGTAAAGGTAAAAAGCACAAGTGCGGGTTTGAAAAGTCCAAACTTTCCGGCTCAGTGCAATTGTTCATTTAGTTTGGCATTCACCATTTGATGATCCTGGTCAATCATATACAGCCTGGTACGCGGCAGTCCTGCTGCCAGATTTTGGATGCTTTTGGTGCGAACTGTTTTATCCCGTTCACCTAGATAAATAGTTATTGCGGTATCCGATGATTTGAGAAACGCACTGAGTGATTTCATGGATACCGGGAAGTTCGGAAGTACATCCCAGTACCAACACATGCGCTCTCGGCGAACGCGATTGGCCAGGTGGACCAAAATAAAATGGCTAATAGATGCGGGGAGCAATTTTAGTCGACGGGCAAATCGCGCAAGGGTCAGTAACCAATCCGGATTAGCAAGGAGTTTGCACATAAGGTGCCGAAGCCAGGAAGGAAATAGTTGAACGAATTGGAGCCCTTTTGTGTCCAACCCATCCGGAGCAAGTAAAATCACCTCCTCTACCGGTAGGTTTTCCTGTACCATAGTACTTAAGAGCAAGCGCGCACCCAGGCTGTGTCCTAACAGACTGAGTTCCTGTTTTTGTTCCAACTGCATGATGGATAAAACCAGAGCATTCAGATCCGCAGGGGAAAAGGATTCCCGGTTCCAGTGTGTGTTTCCGTGTTTGGGGAGGTCAATGGCGTAAACAGTAAAGCGTTCACCCAGGACCTGTTCCAGGATTTCCAGGTTGGCGGTTCGATCATTATAGCCGGGCAATGCGACTAAAAGCCGGGGGCCAGAGCCAAATTTTACTCCATGAATCTCCTCAGAGAAATAGGTGAGCGTGATAGCCGGCATCCGGTAAATCTTAGCTTGCGGTTGTTGACTGAAAGGCTACAGCGCAAATGAATTATTCATCCACTCTGAACTTGAATCCTACGCCGTGTATGTTTTCAACTTTGATTCGTTCGTCCTCTTTGAGGTACTTCCTTAGGCGGGAGATAAAAACATCGAGGCTTCGGCCGAGAAAGTAATCGTCTTTCCCCCAGATTGTTTCAAGGATAAAAGAGCGTTTGATTACTTCGTTTTTATGCTCACAAAGAAGTTTGAGCAGGTCGGCTTCCTTTTGGGTAAGCGTATCCTCCCGGTCTTCGTACGACAGGCTCAGGTTTTTATAGTCGAAGGTGTAATTACCAATAGTAAACGGTGTATTGGTTTTGAGGATGGTTGTGTATTTGGTGCGGCGGAGAAAAATATCCACTTTGAGGAGGAGTTCCTCAATGCTGAACGGCTTGGTGATGTAATCATCAGCACCAATGGTGAGGCCGTGGATTTTATCCTGCTTCATGCTTTTAGCAGTCAGAAAAATAATCGGCACCTGTTCGTCTCGTTTGCGAATTTCCTGCGCCAGGGTAAACCCATCCACTTCAGGCAACATGACGTCAAGAATACACAGGTCAAACTTTTGGCCGGTCTGGATTTTTTCCAGGGCTTTCTGTCCATCCTCGCAGTAGCTTACGTCATATCCATTCAACTCCAGATTGTCCCGTGTGACGAAGCTCAGGCTTTCGTCGTCTTCAACATATAACAGGTGTGCTTTGGTATCGGCCATGGTAAAGAGAGGTGTTTGATTAAGAGTTCGATAGCATGTATTGAGTTTTGGTGAATGGGGATGGAATTGCTTGGGGAAATGAAATCGGATTAAGGAAGGATTAAAGCAAGAGAAAACTCCTCCTTCTCTGGCAAACTTAATCAAAGTTGCTAAATTAAAAGGATGGGATTTGCTAAAAGGCTAAAAATATAAGATGAATTGAGGAATATGCTGTTTCATGCAGTTGTTAAATATGGCCTGGTGATGTGTGTATAAACAGATTCAGTAAATCGGTAATCTGCTTCTTAGCGTACTGTATCGGCCTTTCTTAATCATTGGATATTTTTTGAATCAATGTGAGTCCGTCGCGAACCGGAAGCAACAGGTTGCGAACTCGTACGTCTTGTTGCACCATGAGGTTGAAGGATCGCAGTTCAGTGGTTGTTGCATCTTTTTCTTCATTGAGGACTCGTCCGGTCCACAGCACATTATCTGCAAGGAGAAATCCGCCAGTTTTTAGTTTTGGAAGGCAGAGTTCATAATATTGGCGGTAGTCCATTTTTCCGGCATCCAGAAAAATGATGTCAAAGTATTCGTTTAGTAGTGGGATGAGTTGCAGGGCATCTCCTATGTGCAGTTGAATCTTATGTTCGAGCCCTGCTTTTTGGATGTACTCCCGGATAATGGGTTCTTGCTCATCATTCACCTCAATAGTATGCAGTATGCCGTCGTCGGTGAGGCCTTGTGCGAGGCAGATGGCGCTGTATCCGGTAAAGGTGCCGATCTCGAGGATTCGGTTGGGTCGGATCATGTTACTTATGAACTGGAGAAGGACTCCCTGATAGGGGCCTGCAGCCATTTGCGGACTAAGGGTTCTCAGATGGGTAGCGCGTTCGAGTTCTTTCAGAACGGGTGGGGGGGGAGAACTGTGATTTTCACAATATTTATACAGGTCATCTTGATTTTCCATGGTACAAAGATGAAAGATTTTGTCTGAAATGCCTTTCTTCGCGCCGAATTTGGGCGGTGGAAAACGATTTTTCAAGAAAAGCGATTTTTTTAGGAAATTTTGAAAAATATATTTTGAGTTTATAAAGAAAGACTTACCTTTGCACACGCTTTTCGAAAAGGGCTTTTCCTTGGAAAAAAAGTTTAGTTGTTTGACTGATATTTTGCCCGTGTAACGGGAACAATTTATGCCAGTGTAGCTCAGTTGGTAGAGCAGCTGATTTGTAATCAGCTGGTCGGGGGTTCGAGTCCCTTCACTGGCTCTAAGTTTTTCAGCAACACACGCACAGGCACACAATTGCCCATACCCACTAAGGAAGGGGGTGCTCCGCAGATGGCGAGGCGGGCCAGACTGTAAATCTGGTGCTTATGGCTGAGTAGGTTCGAATCCTACCACCCCCACAAAATGGAGTGAATGTGTGTTTGTGCAGGTGTTGCGTGAAAAATCTTAACCGCGGTGGTAGCTCAGTTGGTAGAGCGTCAGCCTTCCAAGCTGAATGTCGCGAGTTCGAATCTCGTCCGCCGCTCCAAGAGGCTCCGTTGAATTCAAAAGAGGATTTTGCGGTGTTTTTCGTATTCGTACTGAGTAGATAACGGAGGTGTATTCCGGGCACATTATTCTGTCGGGTATGTATTTTCAAAATTAATACCATCAAGCCGTTGTAGCTCAGGGGTAGAGCACTTCCTTGGTAAGGAAGAGGTCGTGAGTTCAATTCTCATCAACGGCTCTAAGCGTTTGATGAGCGTAATGGGGCCTGAGGCCCGCTTTAAAAACCAGGTTGTTGAATTATTTTCAACATCTATGGTTTTTGTTTTATCAAAATGCTTGCACATGTGGAGTGCGTCGAAGTGTTCTTAATGTGCGTAACAATAAACTAGATTATCTAACTTAACTCTATCGCTTAAATAGACAACCAATGGCAAAAGAGACATTCGACCGTTCGAAACCCCACGTAAATATTGGTACGATTGGTCACGTAGACCACGGTAAAACGACTTTGACAGCAGCCATCACGTACACCCTTGCTAACCAAGGGTTGGCGGAAAAGACTGATTACGCATCTATCGATGCTGCTCCAGAAGAAAAAGAGCGTGGTATTACCATTAACACTGCCCACGTTGAGTATCAAACAGCGAATCGTCACTATGCGCACGTTGACTGTCCAGGTCACGCCGACTATGTGAAGAACATGATTACTGGTGCTGCTCAGATGGACGGTGCGATTCTTGTTGTTGCTGCAACAGACGGCCCAATGCCACAAACTCGTGAGCACATCCTTCTTGCTCGTCAGGTAGGTGTACCTAAGATTGTAGTATTCATGAACAAAGTAGACTTGGTTGATGACGCCGAGATGCTTGAACTCGTTGAAATGGAAATCCGCGAATTGTTGGACTTCTACGAATTCGACGGTGACAACGCAAGCGTTATCCAGGGTTCTGCATTGAAAGCTCTTGAAGGCGACGAAACGTACGTTGCAAAGATCAACGAGTTGATGGAAGCATGTGATAACGATATTCCAGAACCAACACGTGAAGTTGACAAGCCTTTCTTGATGCCTGTTGAGGACGTATTTACGATCACTGGTCGTGGTACTGTTGCAACTGGTCGTATCGAGCGTGGTGTAATCAATGTGAGCGAGCCTGTTGAAATCATCGGTATGATGAAAGACGGTGACAAGCCATTGACTTCTACTGTTACAGGTGTTGAGATGTTCCGTAAATTGCTCGATCGCGGTGAGGCAGGTGACAACGCCGGTATCCTTCTCCGTGGTATCGACAAAGAAGACATCAAGCGTGGTATGGTTATTTGTAAGCCAGGCAGCGTAAAACCACACAAGAAATTTAAGTGTTCTGTTTACGTTCTTGGAAAAGACGAAGGTGGTCGTCACACACCATTCTTCAACAACTACCGTCCACAGTTCTACTTCCGTACAACAGACGTTACAGGTTCTGTGAAACTTCCTACTAACGTAGAGATGGTTATGCCTGGTGACAACGTTGAACTTGAAGTTGAATTGATCAACACAATCGCAATGGAGGTTGGTCTCCGCTTCGCGATTCGTGAAGGTGGCCGTACCGTAGGTGCAGGTCAGGTAACTGAAATTATGGACTAAATTCCAATATAGGCAAACGAAGCTGGAGGTATTTCCCTCCGGCTTCTTCTGCCTTTTAGGGGCATAGCTCAATTGGTAGAGTGGCGGTCTCCAAAACCGCAGGTTGCGGGTTCGAGCCCTGCTGCCCCTGCTATTAAACTTTGTTTGCTGTTCGATGCACTCCTTTTTGGTAAGCATGTTCAGCGAATTTTTCTCGTTAAGAGAGTCACTGTTTGTAAGAGGACAAGCAATAACAATATGTGCTGATGGAAAAATTGACGCTATATTTAAGAGAGAGCTACCAAGAACTAGTGAAAAATGTTTCCTGGCCTACTGCTCAGCAATTGCAAGAGAGCACCATCGTCGTGCTGGTTACATCCGGCATTCTCGCACTCATTATCTTCCTGATGGATGTATTGAGCAGCGTGGTGTTCAAATCGCTTTACGGCACATTCTAAGCCATCGCGGTGTTTTCTTCCTTAACCGATCCACACCGTTCTATACATGAGCAATGAAAAAACAGCAGCGGAAAACGCTGCAGAAAATGGAAAATGGTATTCTCTTAGGGTCATTAGTGGCAAAGAGAAAAAGATAAAAGAACGCATTGATCTGGAGGTGGAGCGTTCTGGCTGGAAAGATTTTGTTTTTCAAGTAATCGTTCCTACAGAAAAGGTGTATAAAATCCGGAATGGCAAAAAAGTAGTTTTAGAACGAAACCTTCTTCCGGGCTATATCCTCATCCAGGCTATTGGTACCAAACTCAACGGAGATGTTGCCAAAATTATCGCCGATATCCCCAATGTAATCCACTTTCTGGGCCGTGAGGTTCCAATCCCTATGACTCAGGCCGAGGCCAATCGCCTCCTGGGAACTGTAGATGAAAGTGCCGAAGTTGGTGAAACCATGATGGAACCTTACCTGCTCGGTGAATCCGTGAAAATCATCGATGGACCGTTCTCCGAGTTTGTTGGTGAAATCCAGGAAGTAAACGAAGAAAAGAAAAAAATCAAAGTTGTGGTTAAGATCTTCGGTCGTGGAACCGAAGTTGAACTCAACTTTATGCAAGTAGAAAAGATCAGCTAACGAGCAGTTGAAAAGTCCACTTCTCCGGGACTTGCTTCCCTCAACCACTCCAAGTAGCATCTATATTCATAGATTTTAAGATTGAATAGAAGTTTATTCAAATGGCAAAAGAAGTAGAAGTTTATATCAAACTCCAATGTAAAGGCGGACAAGCAAATCCAGCTCCCCCAATTGGCCCGGCACTTGGTGCGAAAGGGGTAAACATTATGGAGTTCTGTAAGCGTTTTAATGCGCAAACTCAGGACCAGCAAGGGAAGGTACTTCCGGTAGTTATCTCTGTTTATAAAGACAAGACTTTTGACTTTATTATCAAGACTCCACCGGCTGCAATCCAACTGTTTGAAGCTGCCAAGTTGAAGCCAGGCCAGGGCTCAGGAGAATCCAACCGTAAGAAAGTTGGAAAAGTAACCTGGGACCAGGTGCGTGCTATTGCTGAAAGCAAAATGCCCGACTTGAACTGCTTTACCGTTGAGTCTGGAATGAAAATGGTTGCCGGTACTGCACGCAGTATGGGTATCACCATCACCGGAACTCCACCCTGGGAACAGTAGAATCACTGGCCTGGCAACTTGCCGGCCTTTTATTATTTCATAATTAGGGAGCCTCTGAAAGGAGGCGTAAGCACCTTAAATTTTTTTCAATGGCAAAAGTTTCTAAAAAACGCAAAGCAGCAGAAGCGAAGGTCGATAAAACCAAACTGTATGCACTGGGTGAAGCCCTGGGCTTGGTGAAGGAAGTCAATACGACCAAATTTGATGCTTCAGTTGACGTGCACATCCGTCTGGGCCTCGACCCACGGAAAGCCGACCAGGCCCTGCGTGGCACGGTTTCGCTTCCTCACGGAACTGGTAAAACCAAACGCGTTTTGGTTTTCTGTACTCCTGAAAAAGAAGCAGAAGCAAAAGAAGCAGGCGCAGACCATGTCGGCATGGACGATTACATCCAAAAGATTTCTGACGGCTGGTTGGATATCGATGTGATTATCGCTGCTCCTAATGTAATGGCTAAGTTGGGTAAAGTTGCCCGTATTCTTGGTCCTCGTGGCTTGATGCCCAACCCTAAAACAGGTACCGTAACCAACGACATCGCATCTGCAGTATCAGAAGTGAAGAAAGGTAAAATTGCCTTCCGTGTTGACAAATTCGGTATCGTTCATGCCTCAGTAGGCCGTGTGAGTTTTACTCCAGACCAACTGCTGGATAATGCCAACGAACTGTTGGGTACCATCGTGCGCATGAAGCCATCTTCCGCTAAAGGCACTTACGTGAAATCCGTAGCGGTGGCAAGCACCATGAGCCCGGGCATCCTGGTGGACCCTAAGTCCATCAAATCTTAATTTAACCGTTCAACATTTCAAATAATTCAGAAATGACAAGGGAAGAAAAAGCGGTCGCAATTGCGGAGTTGAAAGAGGAGTTGGGGAATTCCCCATTTTTTTACCTCGCCGACTCTTCCACAATGACTGTGGCCAAAATCAATAAATTCCGCCGGATGTGTTTTGAAAAAGGCGTCAAAGTAAAAGTCGCTAAAAACACACTCATCGAAAAGGCACTCCAGGATCAGGATGAATCCAAAGGGTTCGCAGGTTTGTTCGAAAGCCTCAAAGGCCAGACAACCCTCCTGATTTCACCAAATCCAAAGGCTCCTGCTCAATTGCTGGAAGAATTCCGTAAAACGGATGATTACCCGGTTTTGAAAGCAGCCTATATCGACTCTTCCATTTACGTAGGGGATGACCAACTCAAAACCCTTACCAAATTGAAGAGCAAGGAAGAACTCCTTGGCGATATCCTTGGATTGCTCATGTCTCCTGCCAAAACATTGGCAAGCCAATTGAACGCTACCGGTTCCAAAGTGGCTGGCGTTGTTCAGGTGTTGGCAGAGCGGAGCGAATAAAATCGGCTTCCAAGTACGCACTATAAAACGTGTATTCTTTTTTAATCCTACGAAACCACATCACAATTTTTGCAAACTAATTTTAAATTACAATCAAAATGGCAGACTTGAAAGCACTCGCGGAAGAATTGGTAAACTTGACCATCAAAGAAGCTAGTGAACTGACCAATATCCTTAAGGACGAATATGGTATCGAACCAGCTGCTGCTGCTGTTGCAGTTGCTGCAGGCCCAGCCGCAGGCGGTGACGCTGCAGGTGGTGCTGCTGAACAAACTGAGTTTGAAGTGATCCTCAAAGATGTTGGAGCCAACAAACTGAACGTTGTTAAAGAGGTTAAAAACCTGATGGGCCTCGGTCTGAAGGAAGCAAAAGACCTCGTTGACGGCGCTCCAAGTTCCCTCAAAACTGGCGTAAGCAAAGCTGAGGCGGACTCTATGAAAGAGGCCCTCGAAGGTGCCGGTGCTGCTGTTGAAATCAAGTAAATTGTCCTGTCTGCGGAGCTAATCCTCCGATTTGCCAAGCACTTTTTAAAAACTTGGCTTTCCCGACAACAATTTCTCGATTTTACAGTTAGTTATGCACGGCAACTCTTTATTACAACAAATACCATAGCGTTAAGGCTTAATACCTTTCGGAAGCAACCGAAGGTGTTAAGCCTATCGCTTTGTGTGCACGAAACTAATTCAACCATCCACCCGTTATATTGATCAAGGCATTCCGAACCATTGCTTTTAGTACGAATCCCGGAGATCATCCAATCAGCACATATTGCAGAAAATGACCAATAACGGCACTACCACCAAGGACAATCCAAAAACGGGCGTTCAAGAACGCGTATCATTTGGAAAAATCCGTCACGGAGGAGAATACCCTGACCTCCTTGAAATTCAATTGAAATCATTCCAGGAGTTTTTCCAGCTGGAAACTACTCCGGAAAACCGGGCCACAGAGGGGCTTTACAAAGTTTTTAAAGAAAACTTCCCTATCACGGACGCCCGCAGCATCTTCAATCTTGAATTTCTCGACTATTTCGTCGACCCCCCACGGTACACCATAGATGAGTGTATGCAGCGTGGACTGACCTATTCTGTACCCTTGAAAGCCAAGTTGCGGCTTTCCTGTAACGATGAGGAGCATATTGACTTCCAAACCATCGTTCAGGATGTATTCTTGGGTAATATTCCGTACATGACCCCGAAAGGGACATTCGTTATCAACGGAGCAGAACGGGTTATCGTTTCTCAGTTGCACCGCTCACCTGGCGTATTTTTCGGGCAAAGCTTCCACCCAAATGGCACCAAGATCTACAGTGCCCGGGTAATTCCTTTCAAAGGAGCCTGGATGGAATTTGCAACCGATATCAACCTGGTGATGTATGCTTACATCGACCGGAAAAAGAAATTCCCGGTAACCACCCTCCTGCGTGCTATTGGTTTCGATACCGATAAAGCAATCCTGGACTTGTTTAACCTCGCCGATGAGGTGGCTTGTACCCGCGAAAACCTGGAAGGTGCATTGGGACGAAAACTCGCAGCCCGTGTTTTGAAAACATGGACCGAGGACTTCGTGGATGAAGATACTGGTGAAGTTGTAACCATCGAACGGAATGAAATCATTCTGGAGCGCGACACGGTACTCGATGAAGAAAATATCGAGTTCATCCTGGACGCAGGTGCAACTACCATCATTCTTCAGAAGATGGATATTGATGAGGACTTCTCCATCATCTACAATACCTTGCAAAAAGATCCGACTTCCAGCGAACTGGAAGCGGTTACTTATATCTACCGTCAACTTCGCGGATCCGATCCGCCCGATGATGAAACCGCTCGTGGTATCATTGAAAAACTGTTTTTCTCTGATAAGCGTTACAATCTGGGTGAAGTTGGCCGTTTCAAGATCAACCGCAAACTCGGACTGGACATCGAAGATGACAACCTGGTTTTGACCAAAGATGACATCATCTCCATTGTTCGTTACATTGTAAGCTTGATCAACAATAAAGCGGAAATCGATGATATTGACCACTTGTCAAATCGTCGTGTTCGTACGGTAGGTGAGCAATTGTATGCTCAGTTTGGTGTTGGTCTTGCTCGTATGGCACGGACCATCCGGGAGCGTATGAACGTACGCGATAACGAAGTATTTACTCCGGTTGATTTGATCAATGCACGGACATTGTCTTCCGTTATCAACTCCTTCTTTGGAACCAGCCAGTTGTCGCAGTTCCTGGACCAGACGAACCCACTGTCAGAAATTACCCACAAACGCCGTATCTCAGCACTCGGTCCTGGTGGTTTGAGTCGTGAACGCGCCGGTTTTGAGGTGCGTGACGTACACTACTCACACTACGGTCGTCTTTGTACTATTGAGACTCCGGAAGGTCCAAACATTGGTTTGATCTCTACCTTGTGTACGCACGCGAAGATCAATAAGATGGGCTTCCTGGAAACACCTTACCGCAAAGTTTCGAAAGGTAAAGTGGTCATGGAAGGAGACGTTCAATACCTTTCTGCGGAAGGGGAGGACTTTATGAAAATCGCCCAGGCAAATACACCTGTAAGCGAAAAAGGTGCTTTCCTTGAAGATCGTGTAAAAGCGCGGGAGCATGGTGACTTCCCAATCCTGACTCCTGAAGAACTGGAATACATCGACGTTGCTCCGAACCAGATTGTAGGTGTATCTGCATCTATGATTCCATTCCTTGAAAATGACGACGCAAACCGTGCGCTTATGGGCTCGAACATGCAACGTCAGGCTGTACCGCTCATCCGCCCGCACTCGCCGGTGGTAGGTACAGGCCTTGAAGGAAAGGTTGCACGGGATAGCCGTATGCTGATCAACGCTGAAGGTGACGGTGTCGTTGAATACGTGGATGCAAATGAAATTGTAATCCGCTACGACCGTACTGAAGAGGATCAATTGGTGTCTTTTGAAGACAGCAAAAAGACCTATAAACTCACCAAGTTTATGCGTACTAACCAGGGTACCTGTATCAACCTGAAGCCTATTGTCCGCCGTGGACAACGGGTGACTGAGGGCGATATTCTTTGTGAAGGTTATGCAACAGAAAATGGTGAATTGGCACTCGGACAAAACCTCAAAGTGGCCTTCATGCCGTGGAAAGGGTACAACTTCGAGGATGCCATCGTATTGAGCGAACGTGTAGTTCAGGAAGACATCTTTACTTCCATCCACATTGAGCACTTTGAACTGGATGTGCGTGACACCAAACTTGGTGAAGAAGAACTGACTGCAGATATTCCTAACGTAAGTGAAGAAGCCACTAAAGACCTCGATGAGAACGGTATCGTTCGTATCGGTGCCTGGGCTAAAGAAGGGGATATCATGATCGGTAAAATCACTCCGAAAGGTGAAACGGATCCTACTCCGGAAGAAAAACTGCTTCGCGCAATCTTTGGTGATAAAGCAGGTGATGTAAAAGATGCATCGCTCAAAGTACCACCAAGTATCCGCGGTGTTGTGATCGACAAACAGTTGTTTGCACGGGCTAAAAAAGACAAAGTTCAGAAAGAACAGGAAAAAGCCCTGCTCGACAAATTGGAAGACGAGCACAACGTGGCAATCAATAAACTCAAAACCGAGTTGATTGATAAACTCCAAGTGTTGGTGAAAGACCAGGTAACCAATGGTATTCGCAGTATCTACGGCGAAGAAATGGTGCCAAAAGGAAGCAAACTGGTTGCCACGGTACTGAAAGAACAAATCGACTACAGCCAGGTAGATTATACCAAATGGCTGGATGACGACCATACCAACCGCCTCATCGCCCGCTTGCTGCACAATTACAGCATTAAGGTGAACGAAGAAGTTGGCCGCTACAAGCGTGAGAAATTCAACATCAGCATTGGTGATGAACTTCCAGCAGGTGTGTTGAAACTGGCTAAAGTGTATTTGGCTAAGAAACGCAAACTGCGTGTAGGGGACAAACTCGCAGGACGTCACGGTAACAAAGGTATTGTGAGCCGTATCGTGCGGATGGAAGATATGCCATTCCTCGAAGACGGAACTCCGGTTGACATCGTGCTTAACCCACTGGGTGTACCTTCTCGTATGAACCTCGGTCAGATTTTTGAGACCGTACTCGGATGGGCAGGTGAACGCCTCGGCGTCAAGTTCGCTACTCCAATTTTCGATGGTGCAAAAACCGATGAAATTGAAGAGTGGATTGAAAAAGCAGGCTTGCCTACCCTGGGTCAAACTTACTTGAAAGATGGTGAAACGGGTGACCGCTTCCACCAGACAGCAACAGTAGGTGTGATCTACATGCTCAAACTGAGCCACATGGTAGATGACAAGATGCACGCACGTTCTATCGGACCATACTCTCTGATCACGCAGCAGCCACTCGGTGGTAAAGCACAATTCGGTGGTCAGCGTTTTGGTGAGATGGAGGTTTGGGCACTTGAAGCATACGGTGCATCCAACATTCTACAAGAATTGCTGACCTTCAAATCGGATGATATTCAGGGTCGTGCAAAAGCATACGAGGCAATTGTTAAGGGCGATAACCTGCCTGATGCAAACATTCCGGAATCGTTCAATGTACTCATTCACGAACTCCGGGGTCTTGCACTCGACGTTAAGTTTGATTAATTGATTTGCACCGGCTGAACACCAGCCGGTGCAAACTCCTTTGCCCTAGATTAACCCATCCAATTGGTACATTTAAATTGAACCACGTTATATGCCGTTCAAAAAGAAAAGCAATAAAACCGACCAGCAATTCGATAGCATCACCATTGCGCTTGCGAGTCCGGATGAAATCCTGGAGCGCAGCTATGGCGAGGTGTTGAAGCCGGAAACCATCAACTATCGTTCGTACAAACCCGAACGCGACGGTTTGTTCTGCGAACGTATCTTCGGCCCAGTCAAAGACTACGAATGCTACTGTGGCAAGTACAAGCGTATCCGTTATAAAGGAATCGTTTGTGACCGTTGTGGTGTAGAGGTGACTGAGAAAAAGGTGCGCCGCGAACGTATGGGACACATCAAACTGGTGGTTCCAGTGGTACACATTTGGTTTTTTAAAAGCCTCCCAAATAAAATAGGATACCTCCTTGGTGTATCTTCCAAGAAACTCGAATCCATCGTTTACTACGAACGCTATGTGGTAATCAACCCCGGTGTAAAAGCCGAGGATGGTATCGCTAAAATGGATTTGCTGACAGAAGAAGAATACCTGGAAATCCTGGAAGGGCTTCCAAAGGATAATCTCCAACTGGAAGACGACCATCCCGATAAATTTGTCGCTAAAATGGGTGCAGAAGCCGTTCATGGCTTGCTGAGCACACTCAAATTGGACGACCTGTCTGCTAAGTTGCGCAACGACGCTGCAACGGAAGGCAGTCAGCAGAAAAAAGCCGAAGCAAACAAACGCCTGCGTGTAGTGGAAGCATTCCGCGCTGGTTTGGAAACTGCTGGTCAACACCCGGAATGGGCTGTTATCCAGTACCTTCCTGTTGTGCCACCTGAATTGCGCCCATTGGTGCCTTTGGATGGTGGCCGTTTTGCATCTTCTGACCTGAACGATTTGTATCGCCGGGTAATCATTCGCAACAACCGCTTGAAGCGCTTGCTTGAAATCAAAGCACCTGAGGTGATTTTGCGTAATGAAAAACGGATGCTCCAGGAAGCCGTTGACTCGCTGTTTGATAACTCCCGGAAGTCGAATGCAGTTAAAGCAGAAGGTGGCCGGGCGCTCAAATCGCTCTCCGATATTCTGAAAGGTAAACAAGGTCGTTTCCGTCAGAACCTTCTCGGAAAGCGTGTTGACTATTCTGGTCGTTCAGTGATTGTTGTAGGTCCAACACTCAAATTGCACGAGTGTGGTATCCCTAAAGCAATGGCCGCAGAATTGTTCAAACCATTTATCATTCGTAAACTGATTGAGCGGGGTATTGTAAAAACCGTGAAATCTGCGAAGAAATTGGTTGACCGGAAAGACCAGGTAATCTGGGAAATTCTGGAAAATATTCTGCGCGGACACCCCGTAATGCTCAACCGGGCTCCAACGCTTCACCGTTTGTCAATCCAGGCCTTCCAGCCTCGATTGATCGAAGGTAAAGCAATCCAGTTGCACCCGCTTGTGTGTACGGCTTTCAACGCCGACTTTGACGGTGACCAGATGGCGGTTCACGTGCCGCTTAGCCATGCAGCAATTCTGGAGGCACAGGTACTGATGCTTTCCAGCCACAATATGCTCAACCCACAGGACGGCTCTCCAATTACACTTCCTTCACAGGATATGGTATTGGGTCTGTACTACCTGACAAAAGAGCGTAAGTCTATTTCTGAGAATCCTGTACGGGGAGAAGGACGCCGTTTCTACTCTCCGGAAGAGGTAATCATCGCCTACAACGAAGGTGAATTGGATTTGCACGCATCCATTGAATGTCGGATTCGATCCATCAACAACGAAGGTGAAATGGAAACAAAGCGTATGGCCACAACCGTTGGTCGCGTTTTGTTCAACCAGGCAGTTCCTGAAACGGTGCCTTATATCAACGACTTGCTGACCAAGCGTAACCTGAAGGTGATCATCGGTAAAGTAATTACACTGACCGACTTCAAAACCACCGCAGAGTTCCTGGATAAGATCAAAGAACTTGGATTTGGCTGGGCATTTAAGGCCGGTTTGTCATTTAACCTTGGTGACTTGATCATTCCTGAAATGAAGCAAATCGCCCTGGATAATGCGCAGGTTGAAGTAGACGAAGTTTGGGATAACTACAACATGGGTTTGATTACCTATAACGAACGTTATAACCAAATCATTGATAAATGGACCTATGCGGATAACCGCATCACAGACACCCTGATGAAAGAACTCAAGGAGCACAAACAAGGATTTAACTCCGTGTTTATGATGCTTGACTCTGGTGCTCGTGGTTCCAAACAGCAAATTAAGCAGTTGTGCGGTCTTCGTGGTCTGATGGCAAAACCGAGAAAGTCTGGTGACACCGGTGGAGCGATTATCGAAAACCCGATCCTTTCAAACTTCCTTGAAGGACTTTCTGTACAAGAATACTTTATCTCTACGCACGGTGCTCGTAAGGGTCTTGCGGATACAGCACTTAAGACTGCGGATGCAGGTTACCTGACCCGTCGTCTGGTAGACGTAGCACAAGACGTCGTAATCCGCATGTCGGATTGTAACACCTTGCGCGGTCTGGATACCACTGCACTGAAAGAAGGTGATAAAGTAGTTCAGCAAATTGGTGCTCGAATCAAAGGCCGTTACAGCCTGTATGATGTATACCATCCTGAAACAGATGAGATTCTGGTTGCTGCCGGTGATTACATCTCAGAGGATTTGGCAATGCAAATTGAGGAAGCGCAAATCGAAACGGTTACCATCCGTTCGGTGCTTACCTGCGAAAGCCGCCACGGTATTTGTGCCAAGTGTTATGGTAAAAACCTGGCAACCGGCCGGATTGCAGAAATTGGAGATGCCGTTGGTATCATCGCTGCACAGTCCATCGGTGAACCGGGTACTCAGTTGACCCTCCGTACCTTCCACACGGGTGGTACTGCAATGGTAGGTCAGACTGAAAACGATATGATTGCACGTTACTCTGGTAAACTGGAGTTCGACTCTATCCGTACCGTAGATACTGCCGACAACCAGGGCAACCCGGTTAAAGTAGTGGTATCGCGTATCGGTGAGATCCGGAACGTTGATCCAAAGACTGGTCGTGTTTATTCCAACAACCACATTCCTTACGGTGCATTCCTTAATGTGAAGGAAGGTCAGAATGTTGAAAAAGGAGACAAAATCTGTTCTTGGGACCCATTCAACGCCGTGATCGTTACTGAATTCTCTGGTGTTATCCAATACAACAACCTGGAAGAAGGTGTGAACTACCGTACAGAACGGGATGATCAAACCGGATTTACCGAGAAGATTGTTATTGAAAGTAAGAACAAACGCAAGATTCCATCTATTTCGGTGGTTGAACCTAAATCTGGCGAAGAACTCAAAAACTACACCATGCCAATCGGAGCATACATCTCTGTTGATGATGGTGATGAAGTGAAGTCTGGTCAGCAATTGGTTAAGATTCCACGGAAACTGGGTAAGATTGCGGATATCACCGGTGGTCTGCCACGTGTAACCGAATTGTTCGAAGCCCGTAACCCATCCAACCCGGCAACTGTTGCTGAAATTGATGGTGTGGTAAGCTTTGGTGCGATCAAGCGTGGAAACCGTGAGTGCATTATTGAAGCCAAAGACGGCCAGAAGCGTAAATACATGGTGCCATTGACTAAGCACGTATTGATGCAAGACGGTGACTTTGTGCGCTCAGGTACTGCCCTTACAGAAGGTGCGATCTCAATCAAGGACATCCTTGCTATCAAAGGACCGTTTGCAGCCTCAGCCCACCTGGTAAATGGTGTGCAGGAAGTTTACCGTTCTCAGGGTATCAATATCAACGACAAGCACATTGAGGTAATTGTTCGTCAGATGCTTCGTCGACTTGAAATTGTGGATCCAGGTGACACGCACTTCCTTGAAGGTGAACCGGTTGAACGTAATGAGTTTATTGACTACAACGACTGGATCTACGACAAGAAATTTGTTACAGAGCCAGGCGACAGCACCAAACTCAAAGCCGGTGCATTGGTTACAGTACGCCAGATTCGTGAAGAGAATTCCATGCTCAAACGCAACGACATGAAGCTCGTTGAATACCGGGATGCATTGCCAGCAACGGCTGTTTCAATGCTGCTGGGTATTACAAAAGCATCACTTGGCACTGAATCTTGGATTTCTGCAGCGTCCTTCCAGGAAACCACTAAGGTACTTTCTACCGCAGCAATTGCAGCGAAGAAAGATACATTGATGGGTCTGAAGGAGAACGTAATCGTAGGTAAGAAAATCCCGGCAGGTACCGGTATCCGGAAGTACGAAAAACTTCAGGTTACAGGCTCCGGCCGTCCTTTCCGCGATCAACCGAAAGAAGAAGACGAAGTTTTACTGGAAGATAAATAAGCCAGTTTATTTCCGATAGGTAGTAGATAATATATCAGCCGCTGATTTGCTTCTTGCAGTCAGCGGCTTTTTTATTGATGGAAGGGTGGGGGCTACAATTTTTTTCCAACATTCATGCGGTGCCCAAACTTTTATGTAATTTGGCCACCAAACCAATGCGCGCCTTCTTTTATTCCGGTAATACCAATTTAAATTCCCCTATTACAGTACTTTCCTATGGAAAATCAGGAAAACATGAATATTATCCCCTCTTTTGATATTATGGATGGAAGACTGGTGCACCTGCGCCAGGGCGATTTTGAACAAAAAACTGTACATCCAAAGAGTCCTCTGGAACAAGCCAGAGAACTGGAAGACTCGGGGATTACCCACCTGCACATGATTGATCTCGACGGCGCCCGCAAAGGTAGCCCGGTGAACATGCATGTGCTCGAACAAATTGCAGCCAGAACACGGCTTGTGATTAATTACGGAGGTGGACTGCGATCTATCCCTGCTTTGCGTCAAGTTTGGGATGCAGGCGCTGATATGTTTTCTGTGGGCAGCATGCCCGTAAAGGCACCGGATGAATTCCGCGCCTGGGTAGAACGATTTGGTCCGGACCGTTTTCTCGTTGGGGCTGATGTGCGCGATCGAATGATTGCTGTACACGGTTGGCTGGAGCAAACCTCTATAGGAGTGATTTTGTGCCAGGCTCCGGAAGCACGATATTACCAATACATCTCTCCGTGACTAATATTGCCCGGGAAGGGAAATGGTAGGGCCGACAACCAGGTGTACAAAGACATTCTTGAAAAATTTCCGGATATCAATCTGGTTGCAACGATAGGAGGTATCCGCAGCGTGGCGGATCTGGAGGCATTGCAGGAAATTGGTTGTGCTGCATCTCTTGTCGGCGGCAAAGCATTTTTTGAAGGTGAGATTCCTTTGACATACTTCCGGGTTTATTCCAAAACATAGTTTGTTGTCTGGGCTTTTGACAAGTCCCGCAAAGAAGCAACGAGTAGCAGCTCTGTAGAAAGAACTGTTTATCACCATTGCCTGGCTCTGGAATGGTTCTGTATGCCCCTACTTTTCATTTCAAATTTCTATTGGGTGACCTTTTGCCATGTAGGCGTCAAAAGAATGCTTTAAGCGTAAAACCTGATTGCTGAAAAAATTCGTGGCACGCTTATTGGATAGTGCCTATTTATAATCTGATAGCTTTGAGAGATTAATGATAAATGTCATTATTTAGACAAAATCCTACTCAGAGTCAGGCAATAAATACGCTTTGAAATCATTTTAAGATAGTTGCTTATTTATAAAAAAAACAGCGGCATCTATTGACAAGTGAAAATTGTGTGCATATCTTTGTGCCGAATTTAATTTCAAACAAAACAAAAAAGAACATTGCTTATCGGATTATATTTTACTTTTTTCAACAAGTATAAAATTTAATTATTTCAATCCGATATCATGAACTTTAAGAACCTTATCGCGGTTTTCGTTTTTGCCGCCCTCGCCACCACCATCTCAGCCCAGTCTAACTACCAAATCGGCATCACTGCCGGAGCCAACCAATCCTCATTAAAGTCCGACCTGTTTAACACCTCCTCTGGCCGCCTGAATGCTGCCATTGGCTGTACCTTTGTTGTAGGGATTAACGACTTTTTTGAACTCAATCAAGAGATCGCTTTTGTACAAAAAGGTGCTAAAGCTCAGGCTGTTTATTTCCGTCCTGAAGCACAGCCCGAGCAACTTACCTACGATTACTATTACAATACATTCGAAGCAGGTTTATTCGCCGGAATAAAGCCATTTCGTTCAGTGCCGGTTACCTTCCAGGCGGGAGGTTTCCTGGGAACGCATTTCCACAACATGGATCGTTCTCAAACTGAAGTATATGTTGGTGATTACCACAGCCTGAACAACGCAACTCAGGCAGTTGACCTGAACGATGCCTTTGCCGGCGTAGATATGGGTCCTGCTTTTGGTATCAGTGCAGGTACAGGCCAGGTGCGTGTAAATGCCCGCTATTACCTGGGAACTCGCAACTTGTATAACAACCTGGATTTTGTTGAAGAAGGCCATACCATTACTACCAACTCCTTCCGGCTTTCAATCAGCTATTTCCTGAAATAAGATAGTTTTAAATACCCGTAGTTTTTTGAGCAATATAAAAGCCGGCTTCCAGAAGTGGAGGCCGGCTTTTTTGTAGGTACGTTTAAGGTAATTCGACGCTAGGAGCCAAAACTTTAAAATCAATTAGGCAATTTCCTGTCGCGGCGTTTACCCAGATAATAATTGAGCCCCATTCCAATTGCATACAATGAAAACCCATCCTGGTTCTGAGTTGGAATTTTATGTGTTAAAAATGCCGTCAAATTGAGGTTCTTCAAGGACCTTTGAAGATGGAAGCCGGTACTTAGATTGATGTTTGGGCTGGACATTTCAATTGCTTTAATAGTTTGCAAGTCATACGTGTTTATGCTTCCAAAAATCTCTCCTCTGTGATGAAATACATAGCTTGCGCGCCCCCCAAAACTACCCGACCAATTCTTGTGTATAAACGATATGGCAGGCTGGATAAAGAGGTTTCTGTATTGAAGCCTTGAATAGTTGTGATAGCCTGTGTATGCACTTAAAATGCTCCCCTGACCCAAGCCTGCAGCAAGGTGTATTCCATCCTTGTCGCCATATTGGTTCCAACTGAGACTTAATTCTCCATACCAATTTCTACCTGCTTCAAACTGACTCCATGTATTCGGAGTATTAGCTTGATCAATATCAATCGGCTTATTAGACAGATATACAAGTTGAGAAGCAATAGTCCACTCTGAACGCAATCTATAACCCCACTGAATACTTGCTCCAGGAAGGTCCGTTTGGATTAATTGTCCGGCAATTTCTGCTTTTGCATCCGGATCAATCAGTGGAACATAGACCTGTGTTTCCGGATGAAAACTTGCCATTGAACAGTGCAGTGCAAGCAGGCTTGAAATGATTAAAAGAAATACTAAGGGCTGATTGGTACGCATAGGGTTGGTTTTTTGATGCTGACAAATGGCTATTCTGTTATCGGAGTGCTTGTTTTTTCTCTCCAAAAATAGTCTAATTGAAAAAGCATAGAGAGCCCCATGGTACGGGGGGCAAAATGATACCGTGAGTTTGTCTGGCTGTAATTAAAATGTGCGTTGAGCCAAATTGGGCCATACCCGGTACCTACTTGAAATCCGAACTCTGGAAATAGTATTGGTGCATCCTCCTCAATGGCCATGATGCTTTCCAGTTCATCCTCCGGGATTTGAAAATCAATTGATCCACTTCGGTAATTTAAGTGATTAATACGGGCTCCAATTCCAATTCTAAAATACTTTTCTTCCAGCATAACTCCCAACTGAGCACTGGATTTATTGAACTTCAAATCAGAAAATGCTCCGGCATCATTGTACACATTTTTAACCCTTCCAAGCCCATGGAAGCCGCTGAGGGTCAGACTTGCTATGGAACTGAGCGGGAAATAGGTTCCGACACCTAATTCGGTTTGCCAGCCCATCCCGTGTTGTACGTTTTCAGGAGAACTTTTTACAGCAAAATGATGCAGATAGAGCAGCCCGTGGTTGACTGGGCTATATGCTGCTTGTGCTTCAACTCCGTCAAAGTCATTGCTAAAGATCAGTCCTCCATGAAGGTCAAGTTCTCCTTTGCTTTTGATGCTTGACAGGTGCAAACTATTTGGAGCATAATATTGATGTGTGCAGGATGAAAGAATACAGAACACAAGTAAAAGCGGTAGTACAAGGTGTTTAGGCATAACGTTAATTGGTTTTAAATACAAAGGGTTTGTTGTGAAAGCGAGATGCTTTAGGCATTAAAAAATGCTTCATCCTGGGAAAACCGAACGGTAAAACAGGATGAAGCATTTATTTCGATTACAAGCGTGGAATGTTTCACACATTCAAACTGCCTGTGATCGGTATTAATAGAAAGGACTGTTTCCCTTCACTCTTTTATTTGAACGGATTTGAGAATCGCTCATCTATGGCGAACTCCTGATCGGTAAGCGTATTCAGGAAGGCAATCAAGTCAGCCTTTTGGCTGGCTGTAAAATTCATCTGACGTGCCTGACCGTTTCCTTGTTTCAGTTCGGAACTTAGGTTTGGATGGGTTTTGATTCCAGTGCTGTAGTGCTCAACAACTTCCTCAAGTGTCTGGAAACGTCCATCGTGCATGTATGGAGCGGTGAGTGCAATGTTCCGAAGCGTTGGCACTTTAAATGTACCCATTTCAGATGGCGTTCCTGAGATCCCACCTACACCTGCGTCAACAGTAGCTTCGTCAATGCCGTTGTTTGCAAAGAACTTAGGTGGGCGACCCTGGTTTACACTGTGGCAACTTGAACAATTCTGCAGGTAGAGTTTCTTACCGTTATTCTCGGAAGCAGAAAACCCTGTAAAGTCCTGGATGATTACTGGTTCCATATCGCCCCAGGCTTGCGTTGCTGCCACCTTTTTGTTGGCCTCCTGGTCAAAGCGGCTGTTGATGGAGCCCATCGCATTCACGAAGTCGGAAATTGCACCGGTAATTCGCTCGACGGTAATGGCTTCATCTCCATAAGCCTTGCGGAAAAGCGGTTTGTAAAACGCTTGGTTCTGGACAGCCTGCGCTACTTCGTCCATATCCATATTCATCTCCTTAGGATTGGTCAGTGATCCTGTTGCCTGATCGGCAACGGTTGCTGCCCGGTTATCCCAGAAGAAGCGGATGGCTGCGGCGCCGTTCAGGTCAGTGCCATAATACGCTGAGAAGTTTGCGACAGAACTCAAAGCAAACGAATTTCGATCTGTTTGCCGGTCGAATACACCCTGGCTGAAGGTAGCATTATCAGCAAAGCCAAGTTCCTGTTTGTGACAACTTGCACAGGAAATTGTACCATCTTTTGACAGGCTTTTATCATAAAACAAAACACGACCCAGTACCGCCCGGTCGCTGCTGACTGAACGTGGGAAAATACCTGTACGACTTAAGTGTTCAGGAAAGTCAACCTGGTAATTATGTGGAAGTTCCGGAAGGTTTAGTGATTCTGAAATGAGCGCATATTCTGCTGGCTCGTAATAGTAATAATCAAAATCAGGTTTTTCGTTGCAGGCTACTGTTAGCATAAGCATGGCGCTTATGCCTGAGAGTAAGATCACTTTTTTCATGGTGTCATGGATTTAGTGTGTGGTCAAATTGGGTGAACAAACGCGAGGCGACAAGCACCTCTGAAATGAGCAGGTTTAGAACGATTGGGATTTTTACTAAGAAGTTGTTATTCCTATGCGTTCTAAGATATAGACGTATTGTACAAACAAAACGTTGGCTCGACCTTACAAAAATATGACAATAGCCCCAAGGTCGAATGCTAATTTCAACATTTGTGTTTCTCTTAACACATTAATTCTGATCAGAACTAAAGCGAACTAACTCCAAAAAATAGCCGCTTACTCTATGATTTTAAACGTGGTGCGTCTGTTTTGCTGGTGTTCTGCTTCTGTACACCGGTTGCAAACGCAACTTGCTGCAGGCTGCGATTCACCATAGCCCTGGGCCTTTAATCGTTGACTGTCAATTCCCTGATTAATCAGGTAGGCCACAGCACTTTCTGCTCTTTTTTGCGAAAGGCTCTGGTTGTAATCGTCTCCACCTCTGCAATCGGTATGGCTTCCCAGCTCAATCCGGATATCCGGATTTTGACTGAGGGTTTCAGCCAGTTTATTCAGCGTGGGTTGTGCATCCTGGCGGATGTCCCACTTATCAAAATCATAGTATATGTTTTCAAGAACAATCTCTTGGTTGATGTACTTTTTATCCAGGACAATCTCCAGTTCAAATACCTGCATTGGGTTTTGTTTGCTGAGGCGCAAGCCGCGGGAAGAAAAGCGGTTTGAATTGTTGAGGTATTGTTCTTTTTGAGCCACAAACTTGTATTCCTGGTCGGGTTTTAATTCAATTTTAAACAGGCCCGGAGTTTCGGTTTCTTTGAGTTGTTCTTGTTTCCCGTTTACATCCATAGTCAGGCTGCTGCCCTCCAGTGGCTTCCTTCCAAGTACTGTACTGTTGGGGTCATTGGGTTTACTGAATATTTTTTCCAACACATAGATTTCCAGGTACATGTGCATTTCAGTTTCCTGTTTGGGAAGTGTATCCACTTTAGGCGGAGCTGGGGGCGGTACCCGCTTTTCAAATCGGTAAATATCATCTCCTCCGCTTCCTCCGGGACGATTGCTTGTAAAGAATCCGCTCAATATCAAACTATTGACCTTAGTTGCATTTTTATTCTGTTGGGTAACTAAAAATGCAAAATCATCCGCTCCACTATTGATCGGCGCCTTAAGATTTTGAACAGGAGCCCAGGAACGTTCGGTGAGTGGGTAGGATTTGAAAATATCGAGCCCTCCCATACCGGTGTGCCCGTCGGATGCGAAGTAGAGGGTATCTGCCTGCATGTACGGAAAAAACTCATTCTTGTTTGTATTGATGTTTCTGCTCAGAATTTTTGGTTCTGTCCAGCCTTGTTCTGTTGCCGGATTGCGTCGGGTTTCATATAAATCATAACCACCCCAGCCCTCCGGATCATTGCAGGAATAGTAGAGGGTATTACCATCGGGAGCAAGGCAAGGATGGAGGTAGTTTATATTCTCTTTTTGAAACGGGAGCGGGCGCGGCGTGCTCCAACTATCCCCATCTTTTTGCACCACATAGATTTTACAAAAGATGTCTTTGTTGCCTTTTTCAACCGGAAGGGTTTTTACCAGGAAGGCTTCGTTGTAGGCTGAGTCAAAACAAATCGGGCCTTCGTGTTCCGGAGTATTGAGCCTAGGGTCAAACGATTGGGGACTGGCTCCTTCTGCCTCTACAATAAACAGGTCGTTGAACTTGTTCCCTGTCCAGTCATAACTCTTATCACCCAGGCTGATGGCACGATCACTGGTAAAAACAATTCGGCCATCGCTGAATGTAACAGGGGCAAAATCATTTTGCGGGCTGTTGAAATTGGTTGTGGAAACCATCCAGCCACTATTGCTTTCTTCATCCTTCCAGCCTGATGCTACGGTGCAGGCGGTGAGTTCTTTTCTGTATTCATATGGACTGCCGATTTCTATTCCTAACTCCTTGAATGCAGCTCCGGCCTCCTTGTAGCGCTCCAGTTTTTTTAGTTGGTAAGCACTTCCTTTCAATGCCTCAGGACCGTAATTGTTTTCGTAGGCTAACTGATACCAGCGAAGTGCTTCCTCATCTTGTGCAAGGTGCATGTACGAGTCGGCAATACGATAAGCAATTTTGCCTTTGTCAGTTCGCCCTTTGGTGCGCTCAAAATCTTTTTGCAGCATTGGGATTGCCCGGGAGTACTGCTTGAGTTCATGGGCGGTTGTACCGTCTTTTACCTTGATGGTATAACTGCAATTGGATAGCCCAATCAGGAGCAGAAAAAGGAGTAGGTTTCGGAGCATAGCAAAATGATTTTAGTTGTTGTATTCCTAAATCGGTGAATCAAAACATGCTGTGATTTCAACCTTTGACAGGGCTGTTTTAGTATGCCAAAATACCTGAATTTTTGCAAGATAAAGACTGAGTGCACTAAATCAACGTCCTGCAGTCTCATTCTCAAAAAAAACAATGGGAATTTGTTGCTGTCATAAGTGAATTCATCACATATGCATAGAATTGATGCACGATCTTTTTTTAATTAAGGCTTGTGTTTTTACTTTGGCTTTAGTCCCGTGCTCTTAGGATGAAAAGTACATATTCTGTTCTTTTGGCAGTATTGGGAAAATTTATTATCTGATTTGTCGTTTCTATTTCTAACGTAATCTAATTGAACATGTTTAAACGCCATACCCATTTGCTTCGGCAGTCATTTAATTCTTTAAACTTGTTCTTACATCCCGTTATTTTTATGAGAAAAATCATGTTCAACTGCCCGGTGTTATTGGGCGGACGCCTGTCTCTGGTTTTGTTCCTGCTATTTATTTTTGGTTCCACTTCATTGGTTGCTCAGGTTGAAGATGAATTTACTTCGAAGTCTGCCGATGAGGTAACTCAGGCTGAAGAAGCGGCTTTTCGCGCCAAGCCTCTGGATACAACCCAGGCATTGACCACCATCGCATTTGGATCCTGCAATAAGTTGCGTATGCCTCAGGATATGTGGGGGAGCATCAACGCCGAGAAGCCCGATTTATGGATTTGGCTGGGCGACATCATTTACTCAGATACAACTGATATGCGGGTTATGGCACGGGACTACCGCCGCCTGAAGTGGACTCCCGGATATCGCAAACTGCGTGCGCAGACCCCGATTATTGGAATCTACGATGACCATGATTACGGCCAAAATGATGGCGATAAAAATTTTCCAATGAAGGTTGGGGCACAAAAAAACCTGATGGATTTTCTGGATGTGCCCAAGCAATCACCCTTGCGCAAGCAGGAAGGCTCCTACCAATCTTACACCTTTGGAGAGGGCGAACAACGCATCAAAGTGATTGTTCTGGATACCCGTTATTTTCGGGATGAACTCAAACCCGACCCAACCAAACAAACCCGCTATATAAAAAATATGGACGGAGATATGCTGGGTGAAACCCAGTGGAAATGGCTGCAAAACGAGTTGGATAACAGCACCGCCAATCTCAATATTATTTGCTCCAGTGTCCAGGTTTTGTCCGATCAGCACCCGCATGAAAAATGGGGGAACTTCCCGGCAGCACGCAGGCGTTTGCTGAATATGATCGTTAAATCACCCGCCAAAAATGTACTCATTCTTTCTGGCGACCGGCACATGGCAGAAGTATCCAAGATGAATATTGAAGCCCTGCCATATCCATTGTACGACTTTACATCCAGTGGTCTGACCCATATTCGAAGCGGCACCTCTGAAGAAAACAAGATGCGGGTTGGCGATTTAATTGTAAAAAGAAATTTTGGTGTTTTGAAAATTGCCTGGCAGGGAGCCGTACCAACGGTTCATATGCAGGTATATGGTCTCAAGCACGAATTGTTGCAGGATATCATTGTGAAATACAATTAGTGTTCCTGTATTCGGTCAGATAAACAAAAAGGGCCCTGCAAGTATTTTGCAGGGCCCTTTTTGTTATAACGATATTCTGAGAAACAGTTTCTTATTCGATCCAATCGGCTACAAAAATATTGGTATCGCGGGTGCCACCATTGTCTCTGTTTGAGCAGAAAACAAGTTTTTTCCCGTCGGGTGAAAACATGGCGAATGCGTTGAAAATACTTTCAGATGTGATTTGAGTCAGGTTGGAGCCGTCAATGTCCACCATGTACAGTTGAAAGTCATAGCCACGCTCTGAATGGTGGTTGCTGGAAAAAATGATTTTTTCTCCGCTTGGGTGGAAATATGGGGCCCAGTTGGCCTTACCCAGTTTGGTTACTTGCTTCAGGTCGGAGCCATCCACATTGCACACATAGATCTCCATGTTGGTTGGAGCAACGAGGCCTTGTTTGAGGTAGTCTTTGTACTCCTTGATTTCCTCTTCCGTTTGTGGGCGGCTGGCTCTGAAGACGAGTTTCGTTCCATCTGGCGAGAAAAACGCACCACCATCATACCCAAGTCCAAATGTAACCTGCTTCTGATTAGATCCGTCGATGTCCATCGTCCATAGTTCCAGGTCGCCAGTGCGATCAGAAGTGAAAACAATTTTATCGCCTTTTGGGCTTACAACTGCTTCCGCATCGTAACCAGGTGTATTGGTCAGTTGCTTTTTGATTTTTCCGTTTTTGTCAGCAACAAAAATGTCGAAGGTAGAATAGATAGGCCATAGGTATTTGCCGCTTTGACGAAGGTCCGGAGTAGGGGGGCAAGGGTCGCCGCCCAGGTGGGTTGATGCATACAGTACATCCTTGTTGTTAGGCATATAAAAAGCACAGGTTGTGCGTCCTTTGCCTGTGCTGATCATTCCTGGCTTGAGTCCTGATTTTTTGATTGCCTTTTTTACAGACATAGCAAAAATCTGGTCGCATTCCAGTCCCCATGCCGGGTTGTTACTTTGGAATGAGAGTTTTTTACCATCCAGGCTCCAGTATGCTTCGGCATTGTCGCCACCAAAGGTAAGCTGTGTGATGTTTTTGAGGTGTACTTCCTGTGCCTGAAGGCTGGAAGCAAAAAAGAAAATGAGGAGAAAGGGTAGATAATGCTTCATGAAGGTCAAAATTTTTGTGCAAAAGAATGCTTTTTCCTTCAAAAGCCGGTCAGGATATGGTCAAAAAGTGGAAAAGGTTCCGGTTATTTTGGGAATGGACTTACACCATTTTTATCCCAAACATCTCCCAGTGCATTTGATTCACCACATAGGGCTCGTCATGGCGAATGTTCAGGTATTCAAAAAACATTGGGTGGAAGCAAATTTCACAGTTGGGAGAGAACGGATCGTTTTCATCCGTATTGAAGCAGTACCGGTAATTGACTACCTGCCGTTGTTGGGTCACTACAGCACGGCTGTGCAAATCTCGCTGGGCACTTGCCCGGATTCCAAGAACGCCCATATGGAACAACCGAAGGACGATTTTATCCGGAGTTCTGCATTCTTCAAATAATTCCAGGCCGCTGAGTTTATCACACAGATCTTCGTACCGCATGATGGTGCGAAGCTGGACATTACCCATTTTGTTAAGCACCTTTTGAAGCCCGTGAAATTCGCCGATAAACTGTCCGATAAACTCCCGTCGAACAATATTTTCAGTTTCTTCGCTGATTACCTGACGAAAGATTTCCTCATTCATTCCCTTTTTTTCCATGGTTGTGAACAAGGCTTTCAGGAACATTTGTACTTCCCGAGGATTCCAGAGTGTATGGCGAATAAGGTAGAGGAAAGAGTCTTCTCGCACCTCTTTTACCGTTCCATTCGTCACATCAAATGGGAAAACCTTGCGCCATGCCTGGGACTCTTCTTTATCGGGAAGTCGAAGCGCGATCGCAATTCTTCTGTTTACCATTTGAAAGAGTTCGGCTGGCGACCATTCAAGTCGCACCACGTGATTGCTTTCCAGGTCTGCCCGTTCCCGGAGCTGGAGTTCCAGAAATTTATCCATGGGGATGGTGAAAATCATGTGCATCCAGCCATATTGAGCAGGCTCGCGTTGCAAATCACGGGCGGCAATTACCAGGCCTTTCAGGAGCGAAGCCAGGAATTCCCGTTTTTCAACCCGGAATTCGTCGTTTTCATGCCGGTAGGAAAATTCATCGTAGAAGTCGTCAAACCGATCCAGGGTCAGCAACACTTTTTTGTTGTAGCGATCGAGGAGAAACTTGATTTGCTGTACAGGTTTTCGCAATTCGACCATTGTTCCTGCACGAATCAAACCGGTCAGGCGAAGGGTTACTTTGGCGATCATTCCGGCCCAGCTGCCTCCGGCTTCTTCTACCACCTCTTCGATGATTTCAGAAAGGTTTCCGAAAAAGTAAACCAGCATGCTGGAAAGTACCTGTCCTCCGTTGTTGCTGTTTATACGGTCTTTTTTCAGACCCAATAATTTGCTGATGTGGTTTTGTGCATCTGTCAATTCTCTCCGTTCGGCAGGGGAGAGCCGGCCGTTTACTTCCGGATCAATCAAAATTTGATTGGCAGCCATGTATACAGCGGATGCCACCAAACTCTGATGCCAGGCATAGGCCGCTACTCGGGTCGGGTCGAGAAATTTACCAAGATCTGTTGTTGCGGAACCGGTGTTGTTTTTATTGATGCGTTTGACAACCTCGATGTAGAAAAAATTAAACAAGGCCTCCAATGGAAACTCATCCGCAATGATGTCGATATCTGCTTCTGCAAGATATTCACGGTGGTTTTCTGCCCGGTATCCCAACAGCATCGCTGTCTTGCCAGATCCCTTGCGCCCTATGAGCAGACATTTGCGTTCATCTCGTACCTGGCGGTAAACCTGTGTATGCACAAACGACTTTTTGCCCTGTCCTTTGAGCGAGTCATCCTGCTCGGCTTTCAGTTCTCTGAAAGCATCTTTCAAACGGTCAATTTGTGCAGCGGTTAATTGCATGATTCCTGAATAGAAAAATATTGGGGTGAAAATAGGAAAGAAATAGCAATTAATGGTAGCCCTGTCATACCTGGCAGGGATTATTCAGGTTTTTTTGTTTTAAATTGGGCTTTGGTCTCGTGCTCACTTTTCCCTGATTGGGGTTGTCTGTTATTTTATCAAAAAAACGACTTCAAAAATACGAAACACGCATAATTTCTGTTTTTTTTGTGCATCCTGTTTACACAGGTTCTTTCCTTGATTTATCCATCCATTTATATGCGAAACACAACATGTATTGCCTTTTTTATCCTGTTTTCCTTTTACTCCAACCACACGCTGCAGGGGCAAAATTTGGAACAACAACAAGCCCAGATCGAACAGAAATTGCAGGCCTTGGAAGCGCAAAGAATGCAATTGCTGGATGGCCTGGAAGGGATTAAACTGTCTATGATTCAACGGGATCTGGTTGCAGTTGGGTTGCCATCTGAACCATACATAATGCATTCTGCCATGGCCTTGCAGTATTCTGAACAGCATGAACAGGCGGTTTGGGTTGCGCACATGATTTTGCCGGATATCATTGAAGGGTCTGTTGCTCGTACCAATGATTTCAGGGAGGACCCAATGGTGCCTACCGGCACGGCTGTAGAGGCGGATTATTTTTTGAAGACGATGAAACCGGACAGTACATTTGCCTACGACGGGTTTGGATATGACCGGGGACACCTGGCGCCGTCTGCCGATTTTCGGTGGTCGGAAAAAGCATTGTCTGAATCCTATTTTTACTCCAATATGTCGCCCCAACTTGCCGATTTTAACCGGGGAGCCTGGGCCGAGCTGGAAGGCACAATTCGGGGATATATTTTCAATCACCCCAATTCAAGCCTGTATGTGGTGACTGGCCCGGTGCTAACCGATGCTCTTAAGCCAATTGAACGGAGTCTCAATAAAGTTTCGGTGCCGGAAAAGTTTTTCAAAGTGGTTCTTGATCTGGATGCGCAACGGGCAATTGGTTTCATCATGCCAAATGAAAAAATAGAATTTCCACTGGAGCATTTTGCAGTAACTATTGATGAAGTTGAGACCTTGACGGGTCTAGATTTTTTCAATAAACTGGATGATGCTCTGGAAGCAGGCATTGAAAGTCAATTGGACAAGGAGGAGTGGATTCCCAGTCTGGCCCAAGGAAGTGTGGAGGTGTTGTACCAACCGGATTTACCTCCCAACCATTTTAACACCATAGTTGCTAAAAACTATATGGGTAAAAAGGATGAAATCACAGTGTGTGGCAGGGTAGTTGGATCGCGATACAGCCGCACCGGAAACCTTTGGCTCAATCTTGATAAGCAATTCCCCAATCAAATATTTTCAGTATTCATCCGGAAAGCTGATCTGGTGAATTTTAGCTATAATCCCAAAGAGGTATTGGAAGGCAAGGAAGTCTGGTTTAAAGGAGTTGTTGAAAACTTCAATGGAACACCGACGATGAATGTCGATTCGGAGTCAAACGTAGATGTACGGGATTAAAATCCCAAACACACTCTAATCGGATGTTTGTATCTTGCTGATTCACTTAGTAGTTTTGAATATGAATACCTATCGGATTTCTGCCCTTCTGTTCCTTGTTGTTTGTGTGTTTGAAATGGCCTGTAAAAAAGAACCGGTTCCACAAATCCCGGTTTCGCAGGATGCTTTTGATACACTCGTTTCTCCATACCTTTCTATTGAACGGACCGCCCCATCGTATGATGTACAACTGCCCTCCTTTTTGGATACCTTGCAGGCCTTTCAACCAGAGGCTGCTTTGGCGCAGTTGGGTCGGGTGTTATTTTATGAAAAAAAATTCTCAGCAGATGGTAGTCTTTCCTGTGCAGGTTGTCACCATCAGGAATATGCATTTGCAGAGCCTCTGGCAACAAGCATAGGAGTATTTGGTCGTGCTAATCCGCGCAATGCCCTTGCCTTGGGGAGCAATCCGTGGTTTGCTGCGGCCAATGAAATGGATGCTGAAGGAAACGTTGGTATCCCTTTGTTCTGGGACCATCGGGCTCTGAATGTGACAGATCAAAGTATAGCGGCACTCACCAATGAGCAAGAAATGGATGTTTCGATGGAGACTGTTTTGGCTATCGTGGAAGGGGAGCCGTATTACCAATGGCTTATAGAACAAGCGTATGGCGACGGGCAGGTTTCAGAAGAACGAATTTTTAAGGCCCTTACTCATTTTATGGGATCAATGTCTTCAACCAATTCGCATTTTGATCAGGCTTTCTCCGAAGCGGGAACCGCCGACATGGAGGCTGATTTTCCCGGATTTACTCCGGAAGAAAATCTTGGGAAGTCCATTTATATACAGCATTGTAACTTATGCCACGGAAGTTTAGATAACCGCCAACAAATCTTCGAGGCAAATAACGGTCTTGAAAACCCATATGTCGATAAGGGCAAGCAGGCTATTTGCAGGTTTGTTTATGAGCATGGCGTTTTCCGTGTACCGGGGTTGCGGAACATTGCACGCAGTGCTCCATACATGCATGATGGCCGGTTTGGAACCCTGCTTGAAGTCGTGAATCACTATGATTCCGGAGTTGTGCGCAGTTTTGGCTTACATGGCGACCTGCTGGAGTATAATGAGGCCACCGGAAATTACGATGTCAAACGGCTCCACCTTACAGAGGCTGAAAAAAATGCGCTGGTGGCTTTTTTGCACACATTGACCGATGAGTCGTTTTTAAATGACGTCCGGTTCTCAGATCCATTTAAATAAAATCAGGAGCACCAAATTATAAGGTGTCCATCGCTTCCAGCAGAATCCGGCAGGCTTCTCTGATTTCCGGTTCGGAAATGGTGAGCGGAGGGGCAATCCGCAGGCTTTCAGAATTGAACAAGAACCAGTCGGTAATCAATCCATTCTTAAGTGCGTGCTGAATGACCTGTTGTACACGGTCAAAGCTGCCCAGTTCTACAGCCATCCACAGCCCTGCGCTGCGTATTTCCCGGATTGCCGGATGCTTGAGTAAATCCAGAAATAACTGGCTTTTGGCGGGCACCTGAGCAAGTAGGTCGGACTCCAACAAGATCTGAAGTGTTTTCAATGCTGCTGCGGCACACACTGGATGGCCTCCGAAGGTAGTAATGTGTCCCAGAACCGGATCGTGGGAGAGGGCTTGCATGATGTGTTTGGGAGCAATAAAAGCACCAATTGGCATTCCCCCGCCAAATCCTTTTGCGAGTAAGAGGATATCGGGCTTGATATCAAATTGCTCGAATGCAAACAAACTTCCGGTACGCCCATATCCAGCCTGAATCTCATCCAGGATAAGCAGCGCTCCCATTTCAGTGCACCGTTTCCGAAGTGCCTGTATCCAGGCAGGATGCGGTTTGTAAATGCCTCGCTCAGCTTGCACGGTTTCAATTATTACTGCTGCGGTTGTACGATCAATCAATTCCAACCCTTCCAGTACGTTGAAATCCAGGTGCTTGATTCCCGGCAAAAGCGGATGGAAGGGGAGAGTGAATTCAGGCGGTGACATCAGGCTGGCAGCCCCCTGAGTGCTTCCGTGATAGGAATACCTTGCTGCTACTATGTTGGGCCTGCCTGTATAGCGTTTTGCCAATTTCATTGCGCCTTCTGTTGCTTCTGCTCCTGAATTGACCAGATAAACAGAATCAAGTCCAGGCAATTGCTGACTGAGCAAGCTTGCGAGTTCAACCTGTGGACTCAAAACAAACTCTCCGTATACAAGCGTATGCCAGTATTTTTCTAATTGATTTTTGACAGCCTCCTCCACCTCCGGGTGACGATGGCCCAGCGCACTCACACCGATGCCAGCAATTAAGTCAAGGTAGGCTTTGCCGGATTTGTCATACAAATATGTCCCCGATGCCCGTTCTATTTCAAGAGCAAGTGGTGCCGGTGATGTTTGGGCCAGGTGGCGAAGAAAGAGTTGTCTGTTGTTGATCATAATTCTGGGTATGGATGCAAATTTCACTCAAAGGTAAAAAGGAAACAGAGTCGTTTACAATGCGATTTTAAAACATTAATCAGACCAGGGATAGTTTGAGGCATTGTTTTTGAAAGAAGAAATTCAGAGTCCAATGAGTCTAAAAAGTAGTCATGCGCGTCCGGTTTAATTCCTCCTAATTTGGAAAAATGAAATATTGACCAAATATTTGTGACAACATATTAGATGAATGCAAGCCGGTGCTGGTGCTTTAGTTAATTCAAAATTGAATTCTGGTGGAGAACGAATCTTGCTTTTTTTGACAAAAAATGTTACCTGTGCTCAAACGCTTTCGTCCTAATATGTGTTATGTAAATGGGGAAATGCATGATTTTTTATTTCTCCATGATTGAGTATCTAACTTGTTGATACGAGTTCAATATGATCGCAAAAGAATTGATATCGCCCAATATCCCGGCACTTTTTGTTACACAAACAGGAAGGGATGCTTTTTATCTGCTTGGAGAGCACCACATCAAGCACCTGCCGGTAGTTGGTGAGGGCAAGCTTTTGGGTGTGATTTCAGAGGAGGATATTTTCAACCACAAAATTTATGAACCGATAGGCAAATATGATTTTTCATTGATCCGAAGGTTTTTTGTGCGAGAAAACGAACACCTTTTTGAGATCATCCGAATTATGGCTGATAACCGGCTGACGGTAATCCCGGTAGTAGATGAAGCAGGTAAGTACCTGGGATTAATTACACAGGAAAGCATTCTGAGCTCTTTTTCTCATACATCATCTATTGCCGAACCCGGAGCAACCCTGGTGTTGGAAATGCATCGCAGAGATTATTCACTTGCAACCATTTCCAGAGTGGTAGAGGAGGAAGAAATGAAAGTTCTTGGAGCGTACGTGAGTTCTACGGATGATTCAGAGATGTTGGAATTGACGATCAAGGTAAATCGCCCCGATATCACCAGACTGGTTGCTGCTTTTGAGCGCCATGGTTACATTGTTCGTCAGGCTTTTTCAGACAATGACCATGAGTCTGATTTTCAGGATCGCTACGAATCCTTCATGAACTATCTGAATATCTAAATACAGGATCGGCATTCAGCAGTCCCAAAAGAAAACCCGAATATCAGACAATGCTGGTATTCGGGTTTTATAATTATGTTCACAAACCTATTGGCCCTGGCTCAATGAGAATCCAGGCTGACCATCAAACAGGTATAAATTTTCTGTTTTGATTACCTCCAGGCCGCATTCGGTGATGCGTTGCATCAATTGAAGCAGCTCGTTGTAGGCTACCGGACTGTTGTCATTGGTCTTGAAGCGACAGCGCCAGTGGTCGCTACAGAACGTAGCAGGATTGCCTTCCGGCCACACTTTCACACCGCGGTTTTCGATCATTTCAATTGAAATAGTTTCGCTTTGGCAGTTTGTCAGCATGTTGCCAAGCGTATCTGGGTTGCGGTCGGTATGGTGCAGGAAAATATCGGTGCCGATGAGTGTTTTTTCAGCAGGAATCGTTTCCTTGATTTGAACATGGATTGAGTCCGTTTGCTTACCAACCAACTCAGCGGCAGGAAGTTTGCTTGGGCGTTGGCCCAGGTGCTCAATAATAGCATCGGCAAATTCATCGGTGCCTGCTTTCTGGGTGCTGTACTCTTCGTTATAGATATCACCGGTGTGAATTCCTTTTTCAAGTACACACATCAGTGCATTTTGAATGTTTTCCGCAACGTCGTTTTGACCAATGTAAACCAACATTTGAACTGCGCCCATCAACAGACCTGCTGGATTTGCAACGCCTTTTCCGGCAATATCCGGAGCAGAACCGTGAATGGCTTCAAACATGGCGAAGTTATCGCCAATGTTGGCAGAGCCGGCCAGACCAACTGATCCGCTCACTTCTGCGGCAATGTCGGAAATGATATCGCCGTACAGGTTGAGTGTTACAATCACATCAAAACGTTCGGGGTTGTTGGCGATGCGTGCAGAGCCGATATCAATGATGAAATGATCCTGTTCGATCTCAGGATATTCGCCTCCAACTTCATTGAAGATTTTGTGAAAGAGCCCGTCGGTTCCCTTCATGATATTGTCTTTGCTCATGCAGGTTACTTTCTTGCGGCCATGAGCACGGGCATATTCAAAGGCGTAGCGAATAATTTTTTCGCTGCCTGGCCGGGAAATCAGTTTGAGGCACTGGTATACTTCATCTGTTTGGCGGTGTTCGATACCGGCGTAGAGGTCCTCTTCGTTTTCGCGCACGATCACCAGGTCCATTTTCGGATGGGTGGTGGCGATGTAAGGAGCATAGGTAACACATGGACGAACATTGGCATAGAGACCAAGTACTTTGCGCATGGTTACGTTGAGACTTTTATAGCCTTTCCCTTGAGGAGTGGTAATGGGGGCTTTCAGAAAAATCCGGTTTTTTTGGAGTGATTCCCAGGCTTCGTGGGGGATTCCGGATGTATTTCCTGACAGGTAAACTTTTTCACCGATTTCAATCACATCGGTTTCTATGTTTGCATTTGCGGCTTTCAGGATTTTCAAAACGGCTTTCATGATTTCCGGACCGATACCATCGCCGTAGCTGATCGTTACCGGAATGGCGGTTCCGGTGGATCCGGACTGGGCTTCCTGCGGGTTGCTTGAACTTTGCATAGTTGGGTGTGATTTATAAGTTGGGTGAAAAAGTGGTGTGACTGGATTTTATTAAAGTGTGTGTAAAAAACACGTTCATAATTTCTCGCATTCGGGAAGTAGCCTAGTGCAAAAAACACACCAAACTGTGTGCTGGTACCTGTGTAGCGGATATATTGTGTTAGAATCCCGAAAAAAATTTCGCAAAAATAAGATTATTTATACAAAAAAGCGCTAGTTGTCGAGGTTTTGCCAGTGATTTTAACGTGTTTTTCTAAAAAATAACGCGACTTGTTCGTTTGCTGTACGGAACAACCAAAGTCGGGACACACAAAAGAAATTTAACTAATGCCTGTTTTGGCCATTTTTTAAAAATCACCGGATTATATCCTGAATAATTCAAAGTTTTTTAGGACTTTTGTATGCTAATCGCTAAGCTTAATTTCTAACTTAAAAGCAAATTGTATGTCTAAAACTATGACATTTAAAAGCGTGGCATTGATGGTTTTGTTGGCTCTTGGCTGGCAAACTGCAAGTGCTCAGGCTTTCTGGACAGAAACTTTCTCTGACATGACCACTGCTACAACCAACTGGGTTGGCGGTGGAACCAATGCCGGTACGGAAGTTTGGCAGTGGACTGATGATCCACTGGCCGGTTTTATGGACCCTGCCATTCCCGCTTTGGGATCCGCTACTGCTAGCAGTGGCTACTTTTTCTTTAACTCTGACGCAAACGGTCAGGCTGACCACGATATCACCCTGACAGGTGTAGGTGCTCCTGCTGACTGTTCTGGTAAGAGCAATGTACAATTGACTTTTTACTCTCAGTACATTTATTACACTGCTGGTGCTTCTGCACAGGTTGGTGTAAGTACTGATGGTACCAACTTTGTATACAAAGACCTGTACGCAGGATTGGGTGCAAACGCCATTTTCGACGGTAGCACTACTGTTGATTTGGACGAAGCCGACGGCCAGTCTCAGGTTTGGATCCAGTTCCGTTGGATTGGTAACTACGAGTACCACTGGAAAGTTGATGACCTCGAATTGAACGAGGTTGCTATTCCAATGGCAAACGTAACCATTCGTGTAAACATGGCTAACGAAACAGTTGACCCTTCTGGTGTTTTCATCAATGGTCCACTGACAGGAGGTACTCCTGAAGCTATGAACGACGACGGTGGTGGTGTTTACAGCATCACTAAAACCATCGTTTCCGGTGATGAAATCCAGTACCGCTTTATGAACGGAGCAACTGCTGAAGATGTTGACCCTGCTTGTGGCGTTGACAACGGTGGTACTTACTTCCGTTCTTACACTGCTGGTGACGACGCTACTCTTGCTGCTGTTTGTTTCGGCGAATGTGGCCCTTGTGTAGTTCCTTGTGATATGAATCCAAACGCATTGATTTGCGACAACTTTGATTCTTATGATACCGGTATGACTACAGGTGACCAGGCTTCCTGGTGGACTACCTGGAGTGGTGCTACTGGTGGTGCTGAGGACGGAATCGTTTCCAGCGCACAGGCAAACACTGCACCAAATTCTATGCAATTGCTTGCTACTGGTGCTAACGGTGGCCCTCAGGACATCGTTCTTGATCTTGGCAACCAAACTTCTGGTTACTATGAACTGAAGTGGAAGATGTACTTCCCTGCAGGAAAAGAAGGTTACTACAACATTCAAGATGTAGTTCCAATCGGCGCCGGTTCCTGGAACCTGGACGTATTCTTCAGCGCAGGTGGTGTTGGTAACATCCAGATTGGTGCTGGTGCTTCTTTGGCAAGCTTCACATATCCAAACGAAGAGTGGATCAATGTTCGCCACCTGATCGACCTGGACAACAACCTGTTGACCCTTTACATCAACGATGTATTTGTTAAGAAAATGGCTTATCCAAATAACCTCGGAGGTATTGACTTCTACGGTGTGAACGGAAGCAACGAATACTTTGTTGATGATCTTGAATATGTTTCTTTGCCTCCAGTTGTTTACAACGTAGATATCTGTGACGCTGCAGTTGACCTGTCTCAGTACTTTGGTCAGGCTTCAGGTGTTGCACAAACTACTGGTTTGTACGACAACACCAGCCAGGCTGCTGAAGCAACTGATGTTGCTGGTTCTTGCTGGGGCGAAAGCAATGTGAACACATCTATGTGGTACACATTCATCGGCGACGGTGAAACGTACCACATCGAAACTGTTCCTTGTAACGCAACCAACTACATTGGTACTGCACAGGATGATCTAGGTGATACCCAAATGGCTATCTATGCTGGTGACGATTGCAGTGACCTGACTGAAGTTGCTTGTGGTGACGACCTCTTTTCAACTGGTAACCCTGACTGGCGTGCTGGTCTGGACCTTGAAACAGAGCCTGGTCAGAACTACTACATGTTGATCGACGCATTTGAATTCAATAACGTAGTTGCTTTGGGTGAGTTCTGTATTGAAATTACTCAGGTGGCCAGCGTTGGTTGTGCTGACGGTGCTGTTGGTACCTTCACACTTGATAACAACGGCTTTATCTGTTTCGATGGCAACCTGAACACAACCATGATGCCTGATGCTGGATCATTCGTGATTCCAACAGTAGGACCAGTTGCCGGTATGTGCTGGTGTATCACTGCAGATCCAATTCCTGCAGGTACATGGCCTGGTGACATCCCAGGTGTTGCAAGTACTGTATTTAACCCAGACGTTATTTTGGTGAACTTGCCAAACGACGGATCTGCATTCCCAGCAGGTACTTACTACCTGACTCCGGTTGTTGTAGGTGCAGGTGAGTTGGTTGACCCAGCAGGTCTTGCTCGCGTATTCAACGTAGATCCATCCAACGGATGTTACTTCACTGGCGCTTCACTGCCTGTGACACTGTTGCCACAATTGGACGATCTCTTTGCTCTTGGTTCAGCTACAGATGAGACTGTACCTCCTGGAAACAACGGTTCAATTACATTGGCTGTTTCTGGTGGTATTGCAGAAGTATTGGGTGACCCATCACTCTACCTCTACAACTGGAGCAACGGTGAAGCAACTCAGGATATCTCCGGTCTTGCAGGTAACCAGACTTACACTGTAACAATTTCTGATCCAACAGGATGTGTTGCTGACTTTACATTGTCTGTAACTGTTGGCCAGGTTTCTGGTACAACTGACCCAGCTTCTGTTAAGTCTATCAGCATTACTCCTAACCCAACCAGCGCTGACGCTGTATTGCAACTTTCTTTGGAAGGAGCAAAAGACGTACGCGTTGAAGTTGTTAACACATTGGGTCAGGTATTGCGTACCTACAACTCTGGTACTGTACAGTCATTGACACAAACAATCAATATGGCTGATTTCGCTGAAGGAACATACTTCCTCCGCATTTCAGTAGATAATGAAACTGCTGTTCGCCGCATCGCGATCCAGCGCTAAGTTTCATGTGTTAAAATACATGTTGGGCCGCTCTACTTCGGTAGGGCGGCCCTTTTTTTATGAAACATGTGTACGCCTAAACGCATATCGTTGGGCAATGGGATGGCTGTGTGAACAACCCGATTCCCATGGATATTGTTTAGGCAAAGTCCCACCAAAATCTTACCTGTATTCTTATTTTCCGGAAAATATTCGTAGCATTGAACCTGCAAAAATCTGGCCGGCAAGCTATCAGCCTGAGCAGATTATAGTCTGAAGATTAAGACCCTGTTTATGTTTGAATTAAATAAATCAGATTTTGGGGTGTATGAACTGTATCAGCTTATACACCCGCAAACCGGCAGTGGGTTTGATATCGTTCCGGGATGTGGTGCGAATGTGATAAGCATCAAAATGGCCGGAAAAGAAATTTTGGATGCACACCGCACACCAGAAGACCTTGCCGCTGGATCCTGGTCGAAAAGTGCAGTTTTGTTTCCTTTTCCCAACCGGTTGAAATCAGGTCATTATCAATGGAACGGGATAGAGTATGTGTTTCCTATTAATAATGCGGCTACACAAAATGCCATTCATGGGTTTGTGCAAAAAACCAATTTTGAGCTCGTTCAGACCCAACTGGAATCCGATGCAGCAACGATTACATGTCGTTATACACATGATGGCTCAAACCCATCCTATCCATTTTCATTTGAACTGGAGTTGAGGTTTGCATTCCATTTGCCAGGCACTTTTACAATGGGGTTTACCGTGCGAAATACCCACCACCATGCTATCCCGTTTGGCCTGGGTTGGCATCCCTATTTTAATTTAGGAGGTACCGCACAGGAGCACAAACTAAAATTACCTCCGAGTAGCATGGTGGAAATTGACTCTGTGATGATACCAACCGGAGCCCGCACTCCTTATGTTGCATTCAATGCACTCACTACCATAGATGCTACTTTCCTTGACAATTGCTTTGAAGCAGTAAACAATCAAGTTGAGTCGTATACTTTGCAATTGGAATCTTCTTCAGATGGCATCCTCTTGAAAGCCCCTGTTGATCAGTTTCCATTTTTTCAGGTATTTACACCACCACATCACCAAAGCGTTGCACTGGAGCCGATGACATGCAATGTAGATGCATTAAATAATGGAGAAGGCTTGATCCGCCTTGAATCCGGAAAAGAGTGGTCTTCTGAATTTAGCATTGAATATTATTCCAACTAAAAAAGATAAAACACCTACCTGCCATGTCTGCTGAACTGAAAAGAACCTTAACCTTATATGGATTGATTATGGTTGCTGTTGGGAGCACCATTGGCAGTGGAATCTTTCGGACCCCGGGCCAAATTGCCCTCCAGGTTCATCTTCCCGAGTATGTGATTGCCCTGTGGGTTTTGGGTGGAATTACTGCCCTCACCGGAGCATTGACCTATGCTGAAATGGGCAGCATGTTCCCCGGAGCTGGAGGACTATATGTCTATCTAAAAGAGGCGTATGGAGAAACAATCGGATTCCTGTATGGCTGGTTTATTCTGTTTATCAGCACGTCTGGAAGCATTGCAGCACTGGCTGTGGTGTGTTCGGAGCACACCTTGCTATTTGCGGGGTATGGACGTGAATCCGCGATTGAAACTCCCTTGGCGGCAGTAATCATAGTTGTCCTGACCGTTGTAAATCTTTTTGGTGTGAAAATAGGGGAGTGGATTGCCAACCTCTTTACCGGTGCCAAATTGATCGGGCTTGCTCTCTTAATCCTGGCCGGTTTGTTTTTTGCGCAGAAAGAAGTGCCCGCTATCAATGCTGCCAGTGAGTTTGCTACTACCGCTCCCACCGATTTGTGGTCGGCATTTGCTGTTGGATTTATTGGGATTTTATGGTCATACGGAGGCTGGCAACATGCAAGCTACCTTGCAGGAGAAACCATCAATCCGCAGCGTAATGTTCCACGGGCCATGATTATAGGGGCGGTAATAATAACCCTGGTGTATGTATTAACCAATATTGCATACATGCGTTTGTTGCCCATCGAATCTATTGCCAATTCCAAAACCATTGCCGCAGATGCAATGGGTACCCTGGCTCCTTGGGGGGCACCCTTAATGGCTTTTTTAATTGCCTTATCAACTTTTGGAACAACCGGGATTTACTGCATGACTGCACCTCGTATTTATTATGCCATGGCAAAAGACGGCATCTTTTTCCCTGGTCTGGCCAAAGTGCATCCCAAATGGCAAACACCCATGAATGCCATTTTGCTTCAAAGTGCCTGGTCCTTAATTCTCCTCATGTTTTGGGGGACGTTTGAGAACTTGATTGAGTACGTCACATTTATGGACTGGATTGGCCTGTTGCTGGTGGGGACTACCGTCTTTGTGTTCAGAGCCCGGCGCCCCAATGCAGAGCGATCCTACAAGACGTTTGGGTACCCAATTACCCCGGCTATTTTTATAGCTATTAGCACCTGGTTTGTAGCGTTTACCTTGTTTGAAAAGCCGGTAAAAGCGGGGGCAGGCTTAATCGTAGTCGGTCTTGGTTGGTTGGTGTATACCTTTTACTTTAAGAAGAAAAAACAGGCTTAACTAAAGGCTCTGTAAATCAAAACCGAGAAGGCAAGAAAAGACACGAAGATAAAGCCGTTGATAAAGAGGCCCAGAAAGGACCACAGGTTTCTAATTTCCCGGAAGCCTTTGTATGCCCAGTAAAAACCTATGCCGCTGAGCAGGTAGGTGGAGACATAAAAGATACCGGCTATCCAGCGTTGGTTGCCAATGAAACTGGGCGATTTCGCAAAGAAACCCATTGCCATGCAAGCCAATACTGCAAACCAAAGACTTCTGTTTGTGAAACGCATCGGATCGATTCTTTCCATAATCTACTTTGGTGCACCCAAAAGGTGTCTGTTCTTTTTTCGCCAAAAAAATAAATAAACCCAGCTTAGTAAACTGGCGACGGCGGTAAAATAAAAAATTACGGGCAAGCGCTCAATTAAATCGGCATAATACCACCCTGAAAAGCCCGCTCCGCAACCAATTGCAATTTCAAGTGCAATATACATAGTAGCCAATGCCCGCCCCCTTCGAGCCGGATCTCCGAGGTCGATGGTCCATGCATTGATGGCCGGGGAAAAAATGCCATTGCCCAGGCCAAAAACGATGGAGGCTGCATACAACATTTCGGGGCTTTTAGCCAATGCAAAAAGCATCATCGCCACGGCTATAATTAGGGAGGAAGCCTGCAGGACAGGTACCCGACCAATCCGGTCTGAGGTTTTTCCTGCAAAAAACCGGGTGGATATACTGGCCAACGTAAACAAACTGAAGAATACTCCCCGGTTGGCCACCTGGAGGTGATCACTCAGGTCGGGAACAAGCGTCAATAATACGCCGTAACTCAGGTAGCATCCCAGCATCACAATGCCCGCCGGAAACGCTTTAGGATCCCAGATATCTTGTTTGCTTACTCTGAGGTGGCTCCATTTAAATTTGGAATTATTGGGAAGCGTTTCCTTCAGGTTCAGCAAGATGAGTATGGATAAAAGGGCAACACCGGCGGAGGCATAAAACATGGTATTAATCGAGTACGCCTGCGCAAGCCAATTGCCAAAAGGCGGAGATGCCGACGCCCCCAGACTCATACTAATGCCCAGGAAACCCATTGCCTCACCCCTTCTGTGAAAAGGGACTATATCTGCTGCATAGGCAGATGTACCAGTGGGCTTAAAGCCGGTTGAAAACCCATGTAATAAGCGCAGTAAAAGAAAACCACTAACAAAGGCCAATTGTGGGTACAGCAAACTGCTGATAACACAAGCATAGGTACCTATAAACATAACCGGAAGCCGCCCCACCGTGTCGGCCAATTTACCACTAAATGGCCTGGATAATCCTGCGGTAATGGTAAATAAGGCAATAATCAGCCCTTTGTATTCCGCTCCGCCCAGCGAAGCGAGGTAGGAGGGCAATTCGGGTATCATCATGTTGAAACTCGCCGCAAAAAGCGCGTGCGACAAACACAATAACAGAAAATCTCGTGTAAAAAGAGGGGCGTTTGTTAGGCCGGCGACGTGGGGATCAGATACCATCCGCAAAAATACGCCTCTATTTAGATATGACCTCTGACTCAGTCAACTTATTGGAAATAAATCCGGAAAGCACAGCGAGGCCGCGTTCAAAATCTTTGTTGTTGTTAACTACAATATCTGCCTCTTCCTTGTAGGGGGAAATAAAGCGTTCATATGCTGGCAGTACGTGGTGCTGATACCGGTACAAAACATCATCAAGCGGATAATTGCGTTCCATCTGATCCCGCAGGATACGACGAATAACCTTGAGGTTGTCTTTGGCATTGATATACACCTTGAGGTCAAAAAGCGAAGCGATTTTTTTGTAATGAAAAACAAAAAGTCCTTCTACAATCAAAACTGGTGCAGGTTTAAAACACAGGGGTTTTGCCTGGGCTTTTTCGTTGTTAAAGGTGTATTCAATCCGTTCAACTTCTTCTCCGTTGATTAGGCGCAATAAATCAGCCCGAAGGGATTTTTTGTCAATGGCTTTGGGCAAGTCAAAGTTTACAATTCCCTGCTCATCCTTTTTCTGTTGTTCCCGCGGATGGTAGTAGTCATCCTGAGATACAATGCATAATTGCTCAGGAGCAAACTGTTTTTCCAGGCTGCGGATAAAACTGGTTTTACCACTTCCGCTTCCGCCACAAATGCCAATGATGTATGGTTTCATTTATGTTCGATTCTGATTTTGGCAAAGATAGAACATGCTTCTCAACACAAAGAAAGCAGGTGCGGGAATTTCCCAATTGGATTGGTCAAAATCAATGTTGCATAGGGACTGCCTTATTCAATCGGGCAACCGGATACAAGCGGTGTGTAGGCTCATACCAGGGTGAATGCCGGTATACCCAGTCTAACTGCCTGCGGCCATTTTCTGCAAATTTGGGGTCTGCCTTTTTCAACGCCTCAAACTCTTTGCGTACTTCCGGATTTTCTTCTAAAAATTCAGCAGCCAGATCCTCAAATACATAGGCAGAGAAATATTCTTTTTGCATCAAAACGGGTTCAAAATAATTCCAGGCAAACCAGGAATCAGGTGCATTGGGCTCAAGTGTTTCCATGATAAACCGGTTGGCATCCTGGTTGGTATAGACAATAAAATCGCCTTTAAAAAACCTGCGCGTCATTTGTTGGGCTTCCAGTTCCGTATCGTAGTGATAATGGTGGCCTTCCCAGCCAGCTCTGGTTTGAAAATCCCGGATATAGTATGAAGTGGTTTCCAGGCTGTCATCCTGCTCCAATTGCTCCATCGCAACGCCATTGCGTTTCAAACGACTAATGACCTCCTCCCAGGCCTGCGGAATGATGTAGGCAACAGGCTTTTCCACGGTCACGGCCGGTTCAAAGAAGTTGTAGTATGGGATTTTCTTTTCAAACGGTTCGCTTCGGTCGTACCAGAGTCTTGGCAAACCGCTCACTTCCGAAGGTTTGTATTTTGCTGCATACCCCTTGAACAGAATGGATTCATGCCTTGAGGTATCCATTTTCCAGTCGAGCACAAAACTCGATTTGGTTCGGGTTGCATTCCAGGCCTCCTGACGAGCCGTAGCCAGATCTTTGTGGTTTTTATCCATAAAATGAATCACCGTTTCCATGAACGCGTAGGTTGCCCAAAGCCGGTCTTTAAACGGTTTTAGCATGTGGGTTTCGGGCATAAAGCCAATGGTATTCCACATGGCTGCATAGCCGGTTGAGTACCGACCGTAATCGCAAAAGCCAAAAAGCCCTTCATCAGGAGTGGCACCAGGACCATCCACATAGGGCGTCATGTCCCATCCCTTTTCCTCCATTCCATTGTATAGTCCCGGAATCATTTTTTTACGCAAAAAAGTACCCAAAGGGGCTTCCAGTTTGTCTTCCTGAGTAGCGATCAAGGTCATGGTGTACTGGTAGTCTGCACCATTTGAAGTGTGGTTGTCGATAAAAATATCGGGGCGCCAGCGCTGGAAAATGGTTTGGAAGGTTTGTGCGTTCTTGGTATCGCTTTTTACAAAATCCCGATTCAGGTCGTAGTTGCGTGCATTGCCGCGAAAGCCATAACTGGCAGGCCCGTTTTGGTTGGCGCGGGTAAAGGAGTTGCGGTTCAGGCAGCCCCCGACATTATAGACCGGGATTACAACAAGCACCAATTGATCCAATGCCTTCTGTTTGCCCGGATCTTCCAGGATATTTCTGACGAGCATGACGGTGGCATCAATTCCTTCCGGTTCACCGGGGTGAATGCCGTTGTTTATCAGCAAAACCTGTTTGCCATCCTGACGCAGACGCAAGGGGTCAAACTCTCCGGAAGTGGAAAGTACAACCGTATGCAATGGCTTGCCACAATCGGTAGAACCGATTGCTTCCATGCGCACCTTGTCCGGATAGGCTGCCTGTAATTTTTCATAACAGGCGATAAGTTCATTGTATTCAAGGGTTTGGTTGGCGTCTGTCTCGAATGGAATCTGGAACAAGGGCATGGACTTTTGGCTTAGAGCAATGTTTGAAAAAAACAAGATAAAAAGGCAAAGAGAAAAAAAGCGTTTTGCTTGGATCATGACTAGGGAGTTTGGATCAAATTGGACTCTATTTTTTGATTGGCTTCTTTTTAGACAATGTTTTCAGGGCATTTAAATATACGTCTTTTTGAATTTCGTAAAACGATTTGGATAGGATGAATCCTGCTGCCAGGTTTCCGATAATTCCGGCAAGTAAAAAATAGAAAATAGCCGAGTGCCTGTCGGTCATTTCAAGTACCAGAATGGAGGCGGTAAACGGTGTTCTGGTTACACCGGTGAGAAAAGCAATCATACTGACCAAAACCAGCAGGTTGTGGTGTGCCAGTGGCAAATTCAAGGTGCCTACAAGCCATGAGCCTAGAGCCGCTCCAGAAGATAAAGAGGTCGCAAAAATACCGCCTGCTCCGCCTACACTGAAGGATAAGAGTGCGCCCAAAAATCGCACAGGAAACAGATACCATGGGGTCATTGTATCTTCAAATAATATAAAATTGATGGTGCTTTTGCCTGAACCAATTCCCATTGGGCCGGCAAAGAAAACCATGGTTGCAAACAGCAATCCCAGAATTAATATAAATCCGACTTGTCCGATTCGGCTCTGAAATTGTCTTCTGAAACTACCAAGTTTTAGCAACAGAGCCGTAAAGCCCGCTCCGGCATAACCACTAATAAATGCGATCAGGATGACCGCCCAAATCATCCAAAATGGAAATGAAACCAGGTGTGGATATCCCAGATACAGATAGGCGCCCAGGAAGTTTTGTGCAACCATACCCGCAATAATTACTGCACTGAAGACTGCGGTCCTGAAACGGGCAATGTGGCTCTTGGTCAACTCTTCGATGACGTATACAATTCCCCCGAGTGGAGTATTGAATGCAGCTGCAAGTCCGGATGCACCGCCCGTAATCAACATAATTCGCTCGGAAACCCGTGGCCAGTTGGAAGGAATTACCCGGTAAACCATTTCGAATATGGAACCCGAAATTTGGAGTGTAGGGCCCTCCCGCCCAATGGCCCCACCACCCAGCAGGAGGGTAAGGCTACTTCCGATTTTTACCAGCGCAATTCTCATGCTGAGCAGGTGGCTTACGAGTTTATTTTGCGAGGTTCCTGCCAGATCAACCGCAGCCATTAATTGAGGGATACCACTGCCCTTGGCATTGGGTGCAAATCGTTCGGTCAATGCCCAGGATGCGATAAAAAAGAGCGGGGTGGTAAGAAAAATCAAATAGGGGATTTCTTCCAGAATAAAGCGCCCGCCGTGTTCGAACAGTTTGAACAGATGTTCGTAGGCAACTGCAACCAAACCGGTGAGTGCAGAAGCTACCCAAAGCGGAATGGCCTGGAAAGGAACTTTCCAGTTGGGATTATCCAGGATTTTTTGTTTGACAAACAGCCCCAATCGGGTGCGCATCAAATAGCGGAATTGTTTGCGAACCCAGAGTTCCCAGGGCATTAAATGGAATCTTCTCTTCATAATTGCGTGCAATCCTCCGTTCAGGCAACGTTACGAAATTTATGCGTACCAACCGGGGCCTGACTTGCTAAAACTGGCCCTTTTCACTGAAAGATTTTAATCCAGGATAAAATTGTTCAGACTTTGCCTAATTTTCGCCCTCTTTCCGGTTTTGCCTAAAGTTTGCACCTTGTTTTTAAACAAAAAACCTTGTTTGCGACTTTATTTATGTTCCAATTTGCAGAGGCATTTGTTTTTGCAATCAAAACCGATCAGTTTTTCCCATTCTATTTATAATCCTTTTACTCCTCAATGACCGCTTTTTCGTTCACCAAACTTTCTTTCTATTGATGCGACATGTACAAAGACTCTTATTGCTTGCGTTCATTGGCCTGAGCTGCTCTGTTTCAGCACAATCAATGATGGACGCTGTGCGCCCCAAAGGCTCTCAGGAGCCGGTAAATATTTTTGAATTAAAAGAAGCCTTTAATGCCTGGGCTCAGGATAAAAACCTGGAGGACCTGAAAGGCTGGAAACCGCTTCGCAGAAAAATTTATCTGGAATCGATGCGGGTGGATGCGGATGGATTTTATCCAGACGCAGTTGAATATTCCGAATCCATTCAGGAAGCAATTGAAGCCCGGAATGCGGTACAAGCCCGCTCTGGTGGTTCCTGGTGGCCCGTTGGGCCGTTCGGTCCGCCGCCACCAATGGGTGGCAGTCGCCAACTGGGTGTTGGACGCGTAAACTGCATTGCTTTTCACCCTACGGATCCGGCCATTTTTTACATCGGAGCACCCGATGGCGGAATTTGGAAAACAACCAACAATGGCGCTTCCTGGACACCGTTGGGCAACGATTTGCCAGTTCCGGGAGTAAGTGCAATCTGGATTGATCCAATGGAGCCGGATGTGATTTTTATTGCAACAGGCGATTCGGAGTATCCATTTGCATCAACCACGCCAAACTACACCGGATCGGTTGGCTATCAACGCGGAATGGGTGTGTTTAAATCCGTAGATGGTGGTGCTACCTGGGAGCCAACCAGTTTGCAAACCAATCCAGTGGTACACGACTTGAGTTTGCTGAATACCATTGTAGGATATCGCACAGACTCCATTTACATGCTCATGGCTTCTGGCCCCCTGGGTATTTGGAAAAGTTCAAACGGAGGTGATACCTGGGGGAAAGTGAACCTGGAACCAACCGATGTGTTGGAGCAGGATCCACAGAATCCACACATTGTTTTTGCTTCTAGTAGCAATCGTTTTCACGATAATACCCAGAACAAGCCAGTCATTTTCCGCTCAACTGATTTTGGAGAAAATTGGGAAGAACTGCCTGTCTTCAATAGCGATGAAACCACTTCAAAAATCGAAATCCGCGTTGCTCCTACAGATAGCAATGTTGTGTATGCACTGGCATCCAATTCTTCGGATTCAGGACTGTACGGCGTGTATAAGTCCGAAGATGGAGGCGATAGCTGGGTACAGAAAATTTCCGGTGACAGCCTGAACTTGCTGGGCTGGAATGCCGGTGATCCGGATATGGACTCCGGTGGGCAGGGTTGGTATGACCTCGTTCTTTGTGTTGACCCATTCGATGCTCAACGTCTTTTTGTTGGGGGCGTCAACTTGTGGGGCTCTGAAGATGGCGGAGATACCTGGTCAATTTGTACACACTGGACGGCTGTAATGGGGCCCAGCTCACATGCGGATTTGCATGAAATGCGGGTGCACCCACTCACCAATGAATTTTACCTGAGCTCTGATGGGGGAACCATCCGGGCTTCCGATATCATTATTCCGGATTGGGAAACGAATATCCTTCCCTGCGTCAACAACAACGGAGGCTTTATGCAACAGTGTTATGATTTCCCGACTGAGTGGGAGAACATATCCTATGGCCTTGCCTTATCTCAGTTTTATAAAATAGATGTATTCAATCCTAATGATAATTACCTGATAGGAGGTACGCAGGATAATTCCCACTTTCAGTTTCGGGACACTACTTGGTATAATGTATTCGGAGGGGATGGTATGGACTGTGCTTACCACCCAACAAACCCGGACATTGTGGTTGCTGCTTCTCAGAATGGAAATGTACACATTTCAAAGGATGGTGGCAGTTCCATTAACTGGAACATCAGCAGCGAGCCTAAAGACCAGGGGGCTTCTGGCGATTGGGTTACACCGTTTGTAGGTAGCAATGTGGAACCTTTCAGCGTGTTTGTTGGCTTCAATGAATTGTGGGAGTACGAAGAAGAAACGGATAACTGGAATAAACTCTCTGACTTCCCCGGCAATCAGCAGGCTCGTGAGGTGGCAATCAGTAAGTCCAACCCGGATGCCATTGCCGTGTTGTACACCGGTGGTACACAGGCTGCACGGAAAATCTTTTTGACTAAAAACCGGGGCAACGACTGGGAGGAAATCACCACCAATTTGTTTGCATTTGCCTTTGGATATCCATCGGATATCGCATTTGGAAACACCGACGATGAGATCTACATTGCATTTGCCGGATATGCGCCAAACCACCGTGTGTACCGTACCATGGATGGTGGCCAGACCTGGGAAAACATAACCAAGGGTTTGCCAAAAATTCCGGTAATTTCAATTGATTTTCATTTCAACTCGTCCAACAACACCGTGTACATTGGAACCGACTACGGTGTGTTCTACACCAGCGATGATCTGGATGCCTGGGAAACCTATTCCACAGGACTTCCAATCGTTCGGGTAGCCGATGTTGAAGTGCACACTCCGTCTAACAAGGTTTATATTGGAACCTATGGTCGTGGTGCCTGGGCCAACGATCTGGTTGAAGCTCCATTGGTTGATGCCAAGGTGCCTGCTATTTATGCCTCAGCCATGCAGGTTCAACCCAACCCGTCCAACGGAGTTGCCAGCTTGTGGATTGAGCATTTGGAAAAAGGCGACTACTCCCTGCGCATCATCAATGTGCTCGGTGCAGTAGTGCACGAACAAACCATTCAAGGAGGGCAGGCTAGTCAACAGGTAGCCATCCCGGCTGGCTTGACGAGCGGGATGTATTACATCCAATTGACTGACGGAACCCATGCAAATACGGAGAGTTTTATTATTGAATAAGGCTGTTTGTAGGGGATAAAAATGAACATGGGCTATCTTCTGATATGGAAGATGGCCCATGTTTTTTAGAAAAGTCTAACTTGATACGTTAACCCCAACCCCAATGACTCAACTGGGCACATCACAAGTAGTTGGCTTTGATCTTGATTTTCATTCAATCCTAAGTTGTAATAAACTTCAAATTTCAGGTTTTTATAGCATGGCCCCAAGCCGAAATGGATTCCATAATCCGTTAATTTCGCATCAGATTCAATGCCTGGTGCAGTTCTAACCGAATAGGATATATCTTGTATTAGGTGGTAGTTGCCTCCAATTTCCAAAAATAAAAATGGGATTGGTTTGTAGCAAACAGATAAGGTGTTGTAAAAGCATGTAAACTGCATTTTATCGAACCCCACAAACCCAGAGGTTCTAATGCCTGCTTCTTTTTTTGTAAAACCAAATTTGTAATTCAATTCAAAGAGTTCATTGAAACGGTGTGTTGCATAAATGCCCAATACGGTTGAGCCTGTGGAAAACCCTTTATCCATAAATTCAAAATGGCTCATAGTTGGAAAAACAAGCTTGCTTTCATACTTGGCGAGGTCATATCCAATTGCAGGTCCAATAAATGTCTGTGAATGGGCAGGTCCATTGAATATTGCACATGCTAATAAAATGAGTAGGCTGGCTTTGTTTCTTCTTTTCATGCCTTTGGTGTTTGTGGAGTTTCGATCTTGTTTTTTAATATGGAAAATAGCGTACATCAAAACGCCTATCAGTGATATGCACCTTATCGTTTGGATTTAACGTATCGTTATACACTGTAAACTCAAACAGCCCGGAAACAATGATTTCTATGGTATCAATATGGATGAATGAAGCGGAGGTTAATTTCCTGGGACTTCTATTCCGGGTAGTACATTTTATCGAATCGACCTTCGGTTAGATAGATCGTGTCTAGGCCGTCAGTTGAAATGGCTCTGAAGTTGAAAACGCCAGATATTATGTTTTCTGTAGTGTCTAATCTGGTTAGATTAAACTGGTAATCAAATAATGTATCAATATTATAAACTTTGGTCCCAGACTGTAGGCCTATCCAAATTTCAGCTCTAAAAAAATCAGAGGTTAAATGAGAGATGCTTGAAAATTCATCTTCAATATGATCAAAATTAATTTTGAAGAAAGAATACTCTGTTGAATCAACCTTAGTTGGACTTAATTGCACCCTATTAATGTAGTCATTTCCATACCCTGTTTCATCATACCAAGCTATAAATTTATGCAGCGTTGGATCAAAAATATACGGGGCGATCCCAGCAACCCAAGGTTCCCCATTAATATAACACCCAAATGTATTTTCACCTGTCTGGTTAGCACATGGCAGGTCGGGCGGACAGTTTTGCTCTTTTTTACAACAGGCCAATACGGTGAGCAAAAAGAAGGACATTGGCATCCATAGATGCCGGTTAAATCTGCTTGATTTGAGGTTCATGGTGTGGGTTTTATGAGTGCATTCGTGTGATTTTATCCTGAAGATTATTCTGGATAATAAACTTTGTCGAATCGACCTTCGGTGATATAAATAGTATCCAAACCGTCTTCGGAGATAGTTCGAAAGTTAAACGTGCCAGCAATAGTATTGGAAGATGTGTCTATCTTTTCAAACTTAAAAATATAGTTATAAAGTGTATCAAGATAATAGTCATCATCAAAAGGGGAGTCTTCAAGTGAAATGTGAGCATAAATATCATTAGGAGAATGATTGTCAATCAAAATTGTATTCTCGTATACTCCGCTCAGGATGATAGTAATGAAGTCAAATATTGTTGAATCCACAGAGATAACTTTGATCGTTAATTTATTATTATTGTCATCCCCATATCCTGTTTCATCATACCAGGCAATAAACTTATGAAGGGTCGGGTCTAAAATATATGGGGCAATCCCAGCAACCCAAGGTTCCCCATCAATATAACACCCAAATGTATTTTCACCTGTCTGGGTAGCACATGGCAGATCAGGCGGGCAGTTTTGTTCTTTTTTACAACACGCTAGCAGAGTGAGCAAAAAGGCGCAAATCGAAAAAGCAAATGGTAGTAAAAAAAGAGAAGTTTTGAAACGCATGTTGATTTTTAGATTTTAAGGGTGTGTACGATTTTTGTAGCCAATATTTTGGTTCCGTATCAACAACTTTTAATATGGAAAATAGCGCACATCAAATCGTCCATCTGTTATGCGCACCTTGTCGTTGGGATTTAGCGTATCGTTATAAACGGTGAATTCAAAAAGTCCAGAAATAATGTTTTCTACGGTGTCGATGTAAGTAATTGTTATACAGTTTGTATCTAATGTAAAGTAGTCACTTAAATATCTTTCACCCGATGATTTTTTATATCTAGCGGATACAGAATTCTCTATTGAACAAAATTCTTGTGTTGAGAAATTAGAGTTTTTACAGACAATAGACATCCACTCATCCCTATTTTGATCCACACTATAACAGCTTATTATTAAGTTGCCACTGGCATCACTTTCATAGTAATATGGGATAATATCATGAATTGTAACTGAACCTGGAGGAACTTGCGCTACCCACAATTCTCCATTGACATAGCAACCAAAGGTATTGGCTCCAGTGTGTGTAATAGGAGGTAAGGTGTCCTTGTTATCAGTAGTTGGCGGAATGACCAAAATAGGGTCTTTTATGCAAGATGGAATGCATAAAAGCAGCACAGCTGAAAATAGAAGTACGGTATTAATTTTTCTCATGGCAATGGGATTTTAAAGAAAAAATCTACAGGTATTCCTTTGTTCATTTTAAAAAGGAAAATAGCGCACATCAAATCTTCCATCTGTGATGCGCACTTTATTATTTAGGTTTAGAGAATCTGGATTCACGACAAACTCAAATAAGCCAGAAACTATATTCTCAACGGTATCTAAATTAGTGATAGTAACACAACAAGAGTCGCAATCAAAATATCCGTTTTTGCACCAATTTCCATTTGTATCCTTGTATTGGGCAAAAACTTGATCGGAATTACAAAAAGTATTTTCCGTCAATTCAGTATTTAGACTAAATGAAATCCAATCTGAAATTTGATTTTGAGGATCAATGTTGTTGCATTCAATAAAAAAATATCCTTCGCTATCACTTTCTTTTAGTTGAGCAATTATGTCATGATAAGTCACAGTCCCCAATGGCACTTGCGCCACCCACAATTCTCCATTGACATAGCAACCGAAGGTGTTGGCTCCAGTGTGTGTTATTGGAGGCAGTGTATCGTAGTTGAAAGTCGGTGAAATATAAGGAGATCGAGACTCTTTTTTGCAAGCAAGGATCAAACTCAGTAACAGTATGCAAAGCGTCAGAGTGTATGGTATTTTTAGAGTCATCTTGCATCGAAATTAATGATACTACAAAGGTAGCTGGGCATTTCAAGGCATACAAACACTCCATTATCAGATTAAGGCAGCCCTTGCCTTCAATTTGCCATTTCCCGGCATTTTTCTTGTACTCAGTGGATGTTTTTCTCTTATTTTGCCAATTCAATTTTTGACCTTATCAGAATATGGCAAACCCGACACGCTTTCACGAGTTTTTTCTCAAAAAGTTACAGGAAAAAACAGAAAATAATTCATCAATTGCTAAAATCGTCGCTCAGGTCCTTGGGATTTCTGTAAGCACTGCCTATAAAAAGGTACGAGGCGATGTTGCGTTTTCAATCGAAGAATGCAAAGTCCTGGCTACTCAATTTGACATTAGCATTGATGAATGGATTTTCCCCGAATCCTCCCGTCTGTTAGCCTATTACTCCCGGAGAAATGATGAGCGGGCTTCTCCAACTTTTTTTCTTTCCTTCTTCCATACTGAGTTGACTAAAATCCGGCAACTTCCGGACACCAAGCTCTATTACAGTGCCTTCGACCTGCCCATGTTGTGGTACTTTGCAAAACCGGAATTAATCGCTTTTAAATTCTTCATTTGGAACAAGACCAACGACCAGGAGGGAAAACTCACTACAACCCAATTTACTCCTGAACTGTTTTACAAACAGTTTCCAGATTTCAAACAGAAGTGCGAGGAAATATTTGATCTGTACCTGCAAATTGATACCGAAGAATATTGGCCAGGTCTATTGTTTGCACAACTCATTAACCAGTTCCGGTTTAGTCTGGAATCCGGATACATTTCACGCAGCACCTTTGAATCCTTGCTTGACAGTTTACTCAATCTGAATGACCTGCTTTTCAATCAGGCGCAGAAAGGGTTTAAGGTAAATACCAAGGAGAAGCCTACGGGCGGGAACCTCTCCTTATATATCAATGACCTGTTTGTAACCAATGATACTATATTGGTACTGCGAAACGACAAACCTGTTTCTGTTTACCGGTCACTGGACAATCCCAATTTTATCCGGGTTGAGCAGAAGTGGTTTCTTGAAAATGTTGTGAACTGGCTGGATTCAATCCGACGGGTATCAAGCAAAATTAGTGTGGATGGAGAACGCAGCCGCAGGATGTACTTTGAGGCCACTCGATTGAGGATTGAGGAGGTGAGAGAGCGGGCACATAGGTTGTAACGTGCATACTCCAACACCCAACATGTATTCAAATGCCAGGGCTCACACCCTCGATTCCGATTTTATTGTACGTTTCTCTACCCCCCAATCAAACTCCTACCCGTCATTTCCTTTGGCTGCGGAATGTCCATTAAATGCAGCATGGTAGGGGCTACATCGGCGAGGGCACCGGTTGTGAGCTTGGTGTTTTGGTCAATGTCTTTGCCTACCAACATGCAAGGGACCGGATTCATGGTGTGGGCTGTGTTGGGACTACCGTCTTCGTTCACGATGTAATCGGAGTTGCCGTGGTCTGCAATCAATACCATCTGGTAGCCGTGGTGCATGGCAAGAGGCACAATTTGGCTCAGGCAGTGGTCCACCGTTTCAGCGGCTTTAATGGCGGCTTCCAGTACGCCGGTGTGGCCCACCATGTCGGTGTTTGCAAAATTGAGGCAGATGAAATCCGGTTCGTGGTTGCGAATATCTTGCATGATCGCTTCTGTGATGCCGAATGCACTCATTTCAGGCTGCAGATCGTAGGTAGCAACTTTGGGTGAAGGAATCATGATTCGCCGCTCTCCCTCAAATTCTGCTTCCCGGCCGCCGGAAAAGAAGAAGGTTACGTGTGGGTATTTTTCGGTCTCGGCAATGCGGACCTGGGTTTTTCCTGCTTTTTCAAGTACCTCGCCCATAGTCATTTGCACGTCTTCTTTTTCATACATGACTTCTACTCCTTTGTACGAATCATCGTACTTGGTCATGGTCAAATAGCGCAATGGGATGGTATGCATGTTGTATTCGTGCATGGTCTCCTGGGTGAGTACGGTTGTCAATTCGCGTAGCCGGTCGGTCCGGAAGTTGAAGCAAAGTACTACATCTCCCTCCTGAATCGTAGCCTGGTCGATCAGGTCTTCCCGGAAAACGGGCTTGATAAATTCGTCTGTTACATTGGCCTCATAACTTTCCTGGATGGACTTTAAAAGGTCCTTGCTTGGAGTAGCCTGCGCGTGTACCAGGCAGTTGTAGGCCAATTGAACGCGCTCCCAGCGTTTGTCGCGGTCCATGGCATAATAGCGGCCGGTGATGGAGGCAAGTTCGACGGGACTGTCCTCAATGTGTTTGAGTAAATCCTGGATAAAACCATATCCGCTTTTGGGGTCGCAGTCGCGCCCGTCGGTAAATGCATGGACAAACACCTTGTTGTTGCCCTGTTCGGTGGCAATATCACAAATTGCTTTCAGGTGGTTGATGTGGGAGTGGACTCCGCCATCGGATACCAGCCCCAGAAAGTGAACCGATTTGTTTTTTGCCCGTGCATACTCCAGGGCCTTTAACAGCACCTGATTTTGTTCCATTTTTTTCTCGCGAATTTCCTTATTGATGCGAGCCAGTTCCTGCCAGACAATCCGGCCAGCCCCGATGTTGAGGTGTCCTACCTCTGAGTTACCCATTTGCCCTTCGGGCAAGCCAACGGCTTCTCCGAAAGTAGTTAGGGTACTGTGCGGATATTTTTTGATCAAACTATCCCAAAATGGAGTGTCTGCTTGTGCAATGGCATCGGCTTCGCGTTTGGGACCAATCCCCCAACCATCGAGAATAAGTAAAAAGGCACGCTTTGAATCTGACATCGTATACATTTGAATATGCTCTCAAGCCAACTGCGAATCGAGAGTAAGGACGAAAATAACTTTCCTACAAAGGTCTTGTTTTAAATTTGTTTTCACGGATTGATTGGGTGGTTTTTTGTTTTAGTCGTCAGTCGTCAGTCGTCAGTTTTTATTATTGGACTTTCTGATCGCTGACTACTTCCTAGTCCAACTAAGTTGGACTAGGAAGTACTGACCACTGACCACTAAAATAAATACCCGCCGACAGCTTGCTGTGCGACGGGTATGTTCAATTTATCTGAGTTGTTGGTCCTGCTTATTCGGCTTTTTTGCCAGCGGCTCTTACCAGGAAAAAGAGGACAATACCTACCATGAGGAAGTTAACCACTGCATTGATGAGGTTGCCAACCAATACCGGGCCTAGGGTCACTTCGCTGAAATCTGGATTTCCGGTGATCATTCCGAGGATGGGTGAAATCACATCATTAACCAGGGAGTCGATGATTTTCTGAAAAGCACCTGCAATAATTACTGCTTCTGCAAGGGCGTGAACATCACCGCGAAGTAAAAATGCTTTTAATTCTTGCCACATAATAGAGTTGTTTTGTTGTGATGAATAAACAAATTAGAATGAATTCTTAGACGCAAGATAGCCAATAAGTTTCTCAACAAAACTGAATTTTCATGTAGTTTGAAAAAGTTGGTAGGAGACTGCTTTCTTTTTTCTGTACAAATTAATTGAAAAACAGAGATGCTTGGCTGTACCGAATGATGTTCAGATCGGTCTATTCTGTTTCATAAAACAGATCAGAGGCAATCCCGTCGGCAAGTAATTTGCCTGCTCGTGTCAACCGATACGTGTTCTCGGAAAGTTGCATCAAGCCAGTCTCCAGGTGCATTTGTGCCTGGATTTTGAAATGGGCAAGGTACTCCGGAGGAAATGTTTGTAGTTTTTCGATGGTGCATCCCCACATGGTGCGCAGGGAGGTCATCACGTATTCGTTGTATTGTTGGGTAGTGCTCAGTTGTTCTAGTTCAAAAGGGACGATTCCTTCCTGGATAGAGCGGATATATTTGGCATTGTTTGCTACGTTCCACTGCCGGGATACGCCGTTGAATGAATGGGCTGAGGGCCCGATTCCGAGGTAGTGGCTTCCAGTCCAATAGCTGGTGTTGTGGCGCGCATATTTTCCGGGCTTCGCAAAATTTGAGATTTCATAATGTGCATACCCTGCAGCTTCCAGGCGGTGCACAAGCCATTCAAACTGTCGGGCTGCCTTTTGTTCGTCAATGGGTTTTTCCTTTCCTTTTTTTACAAAATGTCCCAATGCAGTTCCATCCTCAACAGTCATGCAATAACATGAAATATGTGGTATGTCAAATTGGATAAGAGTCTCTACATTTTCCTGCCATTGTGCATCGCTGGTTGTAGGTGCCCCATAAATCAGATCAATGGTTAGGGCGTCGAATCCAACCTGAATGGCGTATTCGATGCAGCTTCGGGCCTCCACAGCGTTGTGTGCCCGGTTCATCCATTTCAGGTCTTCATTTGAAAAAGACTGAACTCCAATGCTCAAGCGGTTTACCGGACTGTGTTTTTTTAAATATTCTATTTTCTCAACAGATAAATCATCCGGATTGGCTTCCAGGGTGACTTCAGCATCCGGCGTAAGGCTATAGTATTTTAAAATGTGTTCAAAAAGCCGATCCAATTCACTGGGCTCTAGGAGTGAAGGAGTGCCTCCGCCTAAATAGACGGAGGCCAGCTCTTTATTTTCAAGGTAGGTATGCTGTAAATCCAATTCCCGGTTCAATGCTTCCAACAGCGGCTCCTTCTGTTTGAGGGAGGTTGAAAAATGAAAATTGCAATAGTGGCAAGCCTGTTTGCAAAAAGGAATGTGGATATATAAACCCATTTTTTAGGCGTGGTGCGTCAACAGGGTGACAACCATTTAGGATTTAAAAAACTTGAGTGTTTGATACTTTGTAAACTTCTTACCTTCCACCTGGAGGTAGTAGATTCCAGCGTCCAGTTCTGGCGGCAACTGGACTTCAATCAATTGTTCCGGTTCAGAGATTGCTTCCCCGGTGTTTTCCAGGATCAACCGTCCGTTTCCATCGTACACGTTGATTTTTAGTATTTCCTGATGGCTCATATCGGTCTGCAACATCAATGTGTTTCCTACCACAGGGTTCGGGTTAATTTGAACGAAAGCATCTGCATGATCCCCTTCTTCAAATTCCGGGAGGCTTGGGAACAATTGGGTAGATGGAACGATTGCTTTGGTCATCCCTTCAGTAACCCAGAGTAGTTTTGCTGTCGCATATCCAGCCAATTCAAAATACTCCATCGTTATCGGGTACTTCTTGCCACCTTCCAAATGAATTGATGTACTGTACACTTCATAACCAGGTTTGTTTACCCAGTAATCAATGATTGGTTGGTTGTCTATCCACAAGCGACAGCCATCATCGGTTGCTGCGATAAAGATGTAATCGGCTGTAAACATTGGCTCAATAAATCCGGTCCAACGAATTCCATAATTGTCATCTGGTATAGAAGGGTGAGGGGATGCTCCGTGCCACTCAAAATCAATTTTTGCATCAATCCGGGTGAAATAAGGCGTAGTGAAGTTCCCCAAATCATCAATATCAAAATAGGTTGCAGTCAAACCATATCCATTTCCAGGGAACACCTCAATGTATTTGGCTTGAAGCACAGTCAGAGGGTCTTGTGGATAAACTGATTGTGCGATAGTGGTTTCATTGGGTTCCCAGTGTTGGAATGCCCACATCTTGTTGTCTACTTCGGCGAGGCGGGGCATTTCAACAAATCGGCGTAAGCCCCGTACACTGGTCGTCTGGTAAGGCGTAGGTGAGGTTTTGCCATCTACTCTGGCTTGGACACCAACCGGATCCGATTCAATACGCAGATCGACTTTATCCGGGAAAATATCCTGGTGCACCGTGCGGGTCAGGTTGGCTTCATCCGTTGCGCTGAGTAGAAGTCGAATCCAAACATTTTCGGCGGTTTCGCCAATCAAGGGCAGGGTAAATGTACCGTTTTCAATGCCGGAAGTGGCAGAAAGTCCCGGGTGGGTATGGTCGTCGTGGTGCAGATCAATTCGCCAGGTGAGTGCATCTGCACCCATCCCGCCGGTCTCAGGGTCTGTAGCAATTCCAGCAAAGTTGATGGGCTCTCCGGCAGCATATTTGAAATCTGGAGAGGGGCTGGTAATCAGTGGCATCGGGCGTTGGTTGCTGGTAACCTGCAACACAGCTTCCTGGCTTTGAACCTGGCCAAAGGAATTAGAAACGTGACAGCGAATCAGACTTCCGGAGTCGGCGACCATGACGTTGTTAAGCGTCAACTCCGGTCCGGTTGCTCCGGCAATTGGATTGCCATCTTTGGTCCAGAAATAACTGAGTGGTGCCGAACCATTTGCCTGTGCTGAAAAATGCGCATCTTCTCCTTCCACTACCAGTGTGGTATGCGGGTTGATGCTAAACACTGGCGGCCCGTCTCCAACATATTCAATTTTCCAAAGAGTGCCATCCCCGGAGGATGTATTATCTGTTTCACTACCGCCGCCAATTCCACCACGGGAAATGTAATAGAGGTTGCCGTCGTTTCCGGTCATAATACACAGTGGCCGGGGAATATCTGTAGCAAATGTACCTTCAAGTGCACCGGTTTCGGGGTCCAGGTATTTGATGTAATTCTGGCAGTAGTCTGCAAAGAAAAACTTGTTCTGGTATTCAGAAGGGAAGTTGCTTGTTGGAGGATTGTAAAATGCTGCACCCACTACGGCGCAACCAATGGAGTGTGAATAGGCATACACCGGATCCCGGTATTCATCCGGCATATCTTGCCAGGTGCGGTATCCTTCCAGCACATTCCAGCCGTAGAATTTTCCTGCTTCCACATGGTTTACTTCTTCGTAAAATTCACTGCCTACATCGCATACATAAACCCGACCAGTTCCCGGCTGGATCGTAAGAGAGAATGGATTTCGGAATCCATAAGCCCATATTGCGCGGTATTTGCCATCGTTTTGAAGGTAGAACGGGTTATCTTCCGGAATACTACCATCATCGTTCAGGCGAAGCACTTTTCCCATTACGGTTGAAAGCGAAATTGCTGTATTGAAGTTGGAGCCGTCTCCGGTTGCCAGGTATAGTTTGCCATCCGGACCAAAAGCCATCGATCCGGCATTGTGTACGGTGCCAGTTAAAACATCAAACTCAAACAATGTCTCTTCACTCAATGGGTCGGCATAATTGCCGATTGTTTTAATACGCACGAGTCGGTTATAACCGGCAAGGGGAACCGTATAATATAGATACAAAAAGCCGTTGTTCTCAAAATCCGGGTGTACGGCAATTCCACTCAAGCCTCTTTCATTGTAGTTGTCTACATCCAAAACGATCAATGGGTCCTCAAGCAGTACACCATTTTCTACCACCCGCACTGCACCGTATTTTTCAGCAATTAAAATACGGCCATCGGGGGTTTGTGTCATAGCCGTAGGGTCCAGGCCTTCTGCAATGGGGCTTTCAATAAAGCCAGGAGGCAGAATGGCTGCGGTAGCTTGGATAGAAAAAAATAGAAAAGTAAGGAAGGGTATAAAAAATCGCATAGCAAGATTGGAATTGTTCGGCGCAAAATTACGTGATTGTGGCCTAGTCTGGTTGCTAAAAGATGGCATTTCGCTTATTTGTAATTGTTATTAAAAGGATTTAGATTGGATATTTCAAGTTCTTCTTGTGCTTATTTCTGATATTTGGCCTAGCCCTAAATTGGATTAATATGGTGCGCACTTTTGGAATATTGCTTTTTCTCCTTGCCTTCAATCAGAGCCAGGCTCAGACGAATGAGGGACTGGAGTTTTGGGCCGGATTTATGGAGCATCGGGATATTGGAACCAACACAATGGTTGTCATGATTACCTCGAAGCAAAATACTTCCGGGAAGGTGCGTATACCCTTGTTAAACTGGGAACAAGCCTTTCAGGTTCAAGCCAATTCGGTGACTTTGGTAAAATTGCCGTCGAGCGCGGAAAATCTGGGGTCTGAACAGGTAAAATTACTGGGTGTACAAGTGCTCGCCAACGATCTGGTTTCGGTGTATATCCATCAATATCACTCCCTCCGTTCGGAAGCAACCGTAGTTCTTCCAATTGAAACCCTGGGCACAGAATACTTTGCACTCACTTACCGGGGTGTAAATATTCAAGGGACCGTTTATCCCTCGGAAATGTTATTGGTGGGAACCGAAGAGGGAACCGTTATTACCATTACCCTGTCTGCAAATACCCTTGGGGGGCGACAGGCGGGCTCCACGTTTACTGTCGTTCTGAATGAAGGTGAAACCTATCAAATCCAGGGGGACCGGGAATCCGATGACCTAACAGGCACCCATGTTGTGAGCGATAAGCCACTGGCTGTTTTTGCCGGAGCCCGTTGGACGGAAGTGCCTACCGGTTGCAATGCCAGGGATAATTTGTTGGAGCAGATGTACCCGGTACACACCCTGGGGAAGCAGTTTGTTACTGTACCCAATGCTGCCGTGCTTTATGATGTTTTTCGCATCCTTGCCGTGGAGGATCAGACTGCTGTGACCGTATATGGCAGCAATACCGTTGATTACATGCTGAATGCCGGTGAATTTGTTGAGTATAACCACAAAATTGCCACCTACATTGTTTCCAACAAACCCATATCTGTTGCACAATACAGCATTGGCAATGAATGCAACGGGCACTCCGTAGGAGACCCGGCCATGGTAATGCTCAATAGCATCGAGCAAATCCGGGATACGGTAACGCTTTACAATTCCAGTTTTGAAGAAATAACAGAAAACTACATCAACGTTATTACCCGAACAGTAGACGCAGACCTGATTTTGGTGGACGGCTTGCCGCTCAGTTCCTATGGAGTAAATACCTTGGAAGTGGGCGGGAATGCCGATTTTTCCTATGCCCGTCTGGCTGTTGATGCCGGTCCGCATACGCTGATTTCAGAAGGCTGTGGCCTGATTGCTACGGCATATGGCTATGGGGTTGTGGAGTCCTATGCCTACAGTGGAGGAGCAAGTTTTAGTGCGCTAAATGCCAACCCGGTACCCGTAGGTGCTTGTCTGGGCGATACCATATCCTTTGATGCAGGACTAAATCCATCCCGCTATACCTTTTACTGGGATTTAGGTGATGGGGGGAGTTCCACAGAAGCACAATTTGAACACCAGTATGCTGCCCTCGGGACGTATCCGGTAGTGCTGTACCTCTACGATCAATGCCTGGATATCCACGATACGTTGCGGCAGGACCTCATTGTGAGTCTGCGGCAATCCCTGGATCTTGCTCCCGATGAATCCCTATGTGCAGGAGGGGAGATTACCCTTACTGCAAGTGATTTGCCAGGCGCTACCTATGCCTGGACGGGCCCTGACGGCTTTTACAGCGAACAGCAAACGGTTCATTTGTCCTACCTGCAGCCAGAACAAAGTGGTGAGTATGCGGTTGTAGGCACCATCTCAGGGTGTTCTACCTATCCTTCTTTCCGATCCGTCACGGTGTATCCGCTCCCGGTACCTGACCTGGGGCCTGACACAATTTTTTGCTGGAGAAATACCGATACTCTTCCCGTTTTGTCCCCCGGTAAATTTGAACAGTATCAATGGCATACCCTTTCATCCTCAGCCTTTTTCAATCCAAGTTCAGAAGGCTTGTATTTTGTACGCGTGTGGGATGAACACATGTGCTCTGCATCGGATTCGGTACGGTTCCGTTCAGTTTGTCCAACTAAAACCTATATCCCCAATGCGTTTTCACCGAATGACGATGGATGGAACGACTACTTCCAGGTTTTTGGTGAGGATGTGGTTTCGATTAATTGGAAGGTGTATGATCGTTGGGGCAGCTTACTTTTTGAAGGCCATTCCCTGGATGATCGATGGGATGGCACCACCCACGGAGATCCCGCTTCCCCCGGTGTGTACATCTGGCTTGCAATTATAGAATCAAATGCAGCGGATGGAACGCAATTTACAGACACACAAACAGGTAGTTTGACCTTAATTCGGTAAATAAACACTCAAAATGGAAATTAACACACCTCGAACCCTGCTCAGACCAATGAGTCTTGATGATCTGGATTTTTATTTTCAACTACAGTCTAATGCTGAATTGATGCAATACATTCGGCCTCCGGAAACTGATCGGGAGAATGTCCGGGGGCGATTGGAGGAAATTCTGCGATATCAGGAAAACCATCCTGGGTTAGGGGCCTATGTAATCATTGACAAGTCTAGTGGCGAGTTGGTGGGGAATTGTGTCATCCGACATCTGAATATGAAGTTGGAAAATGAAATGGAGGTGGGATATTTGGTTGTAAAAGAGCATTGGGGAAAAGGCTACGCGACGGAAGCTACCAAAGCCCTGATTGATTTTGCGTTTACCAAATTAAATGCACCTTGTGTTCAGGCAGTAATTCATGAAGAAAACATCGCATCCAGGAAAGTTTTGGAAAAAAATGGAATGGTCCAGACTGGAACTATTGCTGAATACAGCCCCTCAGATCCATTGTTTGAACTGTCCAGAGCCAAATGGGAACAGGATATCCAGTGATTTTTGCAATTTTATGCTGCTAAAAAAGTAGACCGTAACAGTTTGTTTTGCTCAGGCCTTGAATTTAGAAAGAAGGCGTATTACCTTGTGGCCCTATCTGGGAGCTAGGTCTAACTATTACCGATAGCGCCCGCAGTACCTAACCAATAGTATTCACTAAAACCCAACCACAGGTATCCCAAATTTCATGCAATTGGGATGCCTTGGGCACATGCTGCCAGATTTGGCGCTGTGTAATTTAAAAGGTATTGTAAATCAAAACTCAACATGCAGAATAAAAATCTATTTTTCTGGTCCATAACCGTAGCACTTGGTGGCTTTTTGTTTGGATTTGATACGGCGGTTATCTCCGGAGGAGAGCAGTCTATCCAGGAGCTCTGGAAATTAAGCGATGCACAACTCGGACAAATGGTTGCAATGGCCTTGTATGGTACCATATTAGGTGCGCTTTTTGGAGGTATTCCGGCCGACCGCTATGGTCGAAAAATCACTTTGTTCTGGATCGGTGTGCTTTATCTGATCTCGGCTGTTGGTTCTGCCCTGGCACCGGATGTAGTTTGGTTGATGTTCTTCCGGTTTATCGGAGGATTGGGGGTTGGCGCCTCTTCGGTTGTAGCACCCTTGTACATATCTGAAATTGCACCTGCCAAATCGCGTGGTCGGTTGGTGGCTATGTTTCAGTTTAATATAGTATTCGGTATTTTGATGGCTTATGCCTCCAATGCAATGATTGGGACGGACATGCCCAATGCCTGGCGCTGGATGCTGGGTGTTGAAATCATCCCTGCTTTGTTGTTTGTTGTGATGGTGCCAACAGTACCTCGGAGTCCGCGTTGGCTGTTGATTCAAAAAGGGGATGAGGAAGGAGCGCGGCAGGTAATTGCGCGGATCAACCCGGAGCATACCGAGGAGATGTTGCAATCCATTTTAGAGGGCAGCCACGAGAAGCGTTCCGGCCTTGCCCACTTTCTCTCTGGACGGTATAATTTCCCGATTTTACTTGCATTTTTGTTTGCCTTATTCAATCAGTTTTCAGGCATAAATGCCATAATTTATTACACCAAACGCATCTTTACGTCAACGGGAATGGGGGATGATGCCGCCTTGTTGTCATCCGTTGGAATCGGTGTGGTCAATTTGATTTTCACGCTGGTTGGTTTGTTTTTGATTGATCGGTTTGGACGGAAGTTCCTGATGTATATTGGTTCTGTTGCCTACATCGTTTCCTTGTCGTTTGTTGCGCATGCATTTTACACAGAGCAGTTTGTTGGCTATTCGGTTCCAATCTGGTTATTTGTATTTATTGCTGCACATGCAATTGGGCAAGGAGCGGTAATTTGGGTGTTTATTTCCGAGATATTTCCCAACAATGTGCGGGCTTATGGCAACTCATTGGGTAGCGTTACGCACTGGATTTTTGCAGCCCTGATTGCCGGAAATTTCCCTTTGTTTGAAGGTTGGTTTGGGGGCGGTCCCATCTTTGCTTTTTTCGCGGCAATGATGGTCTTGCAATTGGTATTTGTCTGGAGGATGATGCCCGAAACGATGGGGGTTTCACTGGAGGACCTGGAGGCGCAATTATTAAAAGACGAAGATTCTTCAGCTGACCAGTAGCATCTATTTTTCAAACCTTAAGGAAGTAAGAACTTGTACGTAGTTGACATGCAAAATACAAATCAAAAATCGGTAGTGTGTTTCGGGGAAGTCCTTTGGGATGTGCTACCCAGTGGAAAACTGGCAGGAGGGGCTCCTATGAACGTGGCCTATCACCTGAATGGGTTTGGCTTGAACTCCCGAATGATTAGCAGGGTAGGGGCCGATGCCCTGGGGGCGGAACTTCGGCAGTTTTTGGAAGGAAAAGGGGTTGCCACGGATTTGGTGCAAACGGATTTGCAACATTCTACGGGTACTGTTCAGGTGGAATTGGATGAAAAGGGTTCTCCGAGCTACGATATTGTCCGGCCTGTAGCATGGGATTTTATCCAATCGGAAAATAATGCTATCGAAGCCGTGGCGCAGGCAGAGTTATTTGTATTTGGAAGTCTGGCAAGCAGGATGGAAATGACTCACTCAACCCTGTTTTCTCTGCTATCAAAAGCCCGCAAAATAGTGCTGGATGTGAATCTGCGTGCGCCCTATTTCTCGAAGGAACTATTGGAGCCCATGCTAGACGCTGCCCACATTGTGAAAGTAAACGATGAAGAATTGGAGTTAATTGCTTCTTGGTATGGGTTTGAGGGAACCAGTGAGGAGTTGATGGACAAGTTGTACAGGCGGTTTGATCTGGAAGTTCTGATTCAAACCCGGGGAAAAGACGGCGCGATTTGCCAGAGTTCTTCAGGTATGGTAGACCGTCCTGGTGTGTCTGTTCAGGTGGAAGATACCATCGGTAGTGGTGATTCGTTCCTCGCCGCATTTCTGAGTAAAATGCTTGAGGGGGAACCTATGGAATCCTGCCTGGATTTTGCCTGCCATGTTGGTGCTTTGGTGGCAACCAAAAAAGGGGGCACCCCCAGTTTGTCCAGTGAGGAATTGGATGCATTTATCCAATCCAATAAGAACAGTTAAGCCAAGATTGCTTCAAAAAAAAGAATATCTACTAATATGAAGAATACATTGTTCCTGTTTACTCTGATTTTTTTGGGGCTGGGATGTGCGGAATCCGATACTTCTGGTGATAGTAAACAAGCCAAAGTTTTGGAGCCACACCGCCCGTTTTTTCACTTCACGCCACCCAGCATGTGGATGAATGATCCCAATGGGATGTATTTCGAAAACGGGGAATACCATCTGTATTACCAGTATTATCCTGACAGCACTGTCTGGGGCCCTATGCACTGGGGCCATGCAGTTAGTACCGATTTAGTACACTGGGAACACTTGCCTGTGGCCTTGTATCCAGACTCACTTGGGCTAATATTTTCTGGTTCCGCGGTGGTGGATGTGAACAACACCAGTGGTTTGGGGACCGATGGAAAACATCCGGTTGTTGCCATGTTTACTCATCATGATATGGAATTGGAAAAGTTGGGTACCAACAAACACGAGGTTCAAGCATTGCATACAGCCTGGACAATGGGCGCACGTTTACAAAATATGCTGGCAATCCGGTTATTGCCAATCCGGGTACAAAGATTTTCGGGACCCCAAAGTGCTGTGGGACGATGTTCACGGCTTTTGGTTGATGGCTTTGGCAGTAGAAGATCACATCAAACTGTGGAAGTCGGATGATCTTAAATCCTGGGAACATTTGAGCGATTGGGGCAAGGGTATTGGGGAGCATGGTGGTGTGTGGGAATGCCCGGATTTGTTTCCTATTGAAGTAGAAGGAAGCGATGAGATAAAATGGGTTTTGTTGCAAAACCTAAACCCCGGAGCGCCCAACGGAGGAAGTGGCTTGCAGTACTTTGTAGGGGACTTTGATGGCAAAAACTTTATCCTCGATCCGGAGTTTGAAAAAAGTCTTCAACGTACTGATTCCATTGGCAGCGGTTTAGGCATCTGGCTGGATTATGGGAAAGACAATTATGCCGGCGTGACTTGGGGAAACATACCAGATGACAAGCGGTATTTTATTGGCTGGATGAGCAATTGGGAGTATGCAACCGTGGTACCTACCGAACGCTGGCGCAGCGCCATGACCCTGCCTCGCGAACTCAAACTCGTGCATACCGATGCCGGATACCGACTTCTGAATTTTCCTGTTAAAAACCTGGAGGCGCTGCGCCTCGAATCCTTTGATTTGGAGGAAACCAGTTTAGACAAACCACTGGTCCTATCCGATGCCTTTGCAATTACCGCGAATGCGCTTGAAATGGAGGTGGTATTTGAACCCGAAGGAAAAGGAAATCTGGAATTGGAGTTGAAAAACAACAAAGGTGAGCGGTATGTATTTGGGTATGATAAGGGAAAAAATATGTTTTACAGCGATCGTCGGCAATCCGGAAAAACAGACTTTTCCGAAGCCTTTGCCAACCGTGTACACTGGTCGCCTCGCACAGCAACAGACGGTTCTTTAAAACTGCACATCTTCCTGGATCGGGCATCCATCGAAGTTTTTGCCGATGGGGGTTCAACAGCCGTAACCAATATATTTTTCCCTACGGAAGATTATACAGAAGTGCGCTGGACGGGGGATGGATCCTTGAAGGGTACCGTTTGGAATCTCAAGAAAAAGTAAGTGCGAATCTGAGCGTTGGGGCCCCTTTTTATACTTAGAGATTGCTTAGAATTTCAAAAGTGTTTGGGTAGTCGGAGAAACTTTCCGATTTTTGTAGATAATTGATAAGTTTAGGAATAGGAATGCACTTTTCTAGTGTTTGAAATTATCCAGAAGTTGAGTTTGGGCATATCCAGGTACATGTTGCGTCATTCGTACCCGGGTATGCCCTCTTTTAAATTAGTAAATCTTTATTCTATGAAAAAATCGCTACAAGCCATTGTTTTATTGGCTATTGTTTCCTTGTTCGGCTTGCCTGCTTGCAACCAGGGCAATGACGACTACAAGCAATTGGCGGAAAATCCTGAATTGATCCACAAGGGCATTCGAAAGATCACCGACATCATGCGGCACGATATATTTTCTCCGCCTGTTGCATCTCGAATTTATGCCTACTCCTCAGTAGCTGCATACGAGGCCTTGATTCCTCAGTACCCGGAATACAAATCCATGGCCGGCCAGTTGAATGGCCTGACTGAATGTCCAAAGCCCAAAGAAGGTGAGGACTATTGTTTTCCACTGGCTTCAGTGCACGCCTTGATGCAGGTAGGCAAAAACCTGATTTTCTCTGAGTCTACCATGGAAGAACACCAGGAAGAAGTGTACCAGCGGTTTAACGAAATGAATATGCCGCAAGATGTGTACGATCGTTCTATTGAATTCGGTGAAGCCATTGCAAATCACATTCTCCAATGGTCAAAAAGCGACCACTATGCAGAAACGCGCAGTGCTCCTAAATACACCATTGATCTGGAAGATCCTTCCCGTTGGGTGCCAACACCTCCGCAGTATGCAGATGCGTTGGAGCCGCACTGGATTGATATCCGTCCTTGGGTAATGGATTCTTCCCGCCAGTTTAAGCCAGTTCCGCACATTCCGTTCAGCCTGGATAAAGACAGTGATTTTTATGCTGCAGTTATGGAAGTTTACAATGTGAGCAAAGAACTGGATGATGCTAAAAAGGCATCAGCATTGTATTGGGATTGCAACCCATTTGAAGTAAGCGTAAGCGGACACTTGATGGTTTCTACCAAAAAAATCAGCCCGGGTGGCCACTGGATGAATATCTGTGGACATGGCTGCCGCATTGCGAAGTGTTCCATCATGGAGTCTACTGAAAACTACACCTTGGTTTCTTTGGCACTTGCTGATGCCTTCATCAGCTGCTGGTCAGAGAAATTTACTGCCAACCTGGTTCGCCCGGAGACGTACATCAATCGCTACATCGACGAAGAATGGCATCCATTCATTGAGACGCCTCCATTCCCAGAGCATACCAGCGGACACGCGACAATCTCTGCTGCTGCTGCGACAATTCTGACTGAGAAACTCGGAGAGCCATTTGAGTTTATCGACAGCACCGAAATGGAATTCAAGATGGATCCACGGAAATTTGGCTCCTTCTACGAAGCATCCGACCAGGCTGCTATGAGCCGTTTGTGGGGTGGAATTCACTACCGCATCGGTAACGAAGGCGGTCGAATGAGCGGACGCGAAATTGGTCGCTACGTTCTTGGAAAAATCCAGACCAATACCAAAGGCGGCGCCCTCGGTAAAAAGGACTAAATAAAACCCATGGGGTTAAAAATACAAAAGCGGCATTCAGGAAATCCTGAATGCCGCTTTTCGTTGTGGTGGAGGATACCGGATTCGAACCGGTGACCTCTTGCATGCCATGCAAGCGCTCTAGCCAGCTGAGCTAAACCCCCATTTAAGAGTGCATGTGCTTTTTAAAGCGGGGCAAATATACGTTTGGCTTATAGAGATTTGCAAGGAATCCGCTTTTTATTTTTTGCCTCATGCGTCATAAAGTCTCGATCACAATGCGGATAGATTCTATTGCCTGCCCAGATCGGGACTGGCTGCCACACCAGGCTCCATCGGAGGTAAGCGGGCTGTTGGTATTGTCGGAAAACCGGGCTTCGTATTGGAGTTTGTACATTCCTGCTTTGGGGCCCGACATACGGATGGAAAATCCGGTAATTTTTCTGCGGCCATCTTCTGTTCCGGCGAATTTGTGGTCGGAACCGCTGTGACTCAGCCTAAGGCCCGAAACATATACCTGGACTTCAAATTCCAAACCTGAACCCTCTGAGGGCTTCAGTTGGAACCCAAGCATGCGGCGGCCTTTCTGGCTTTCAATCCAGGCGCCATTTTCCAGGAATTTCATTTTTTTGGAACGAAAAAGGGCAGTTCCTTCGATCACGGGCTCGAGTTGAGGGCCCATTGCCCGAGCCTGATTTACCGCCAGGCCGGCATCAATGCGGCCGTAGCCGTACCACTTAGAATGTCCGTTTTCTTTGTATTCTCCACCGGCCAAATCTATGAGTTGGCAGGATTGTCGAACCAGATCTTTTACCTGGGCTCCCTGTAAGTTGGGGTTGGCGGCAATCATCAGGGCTACCACACCTGCCATACCCGGACAGGCGGCTGAAGTGCCCAGGAAGGTGTTGACGTAGTCGCCCTCATCGTAGCCAGCTTCATCCAATCGGTCGGTGGTGCGCAAGCCCGGGCTGATGGGTGCCGGGTGCATAAAGGTTTGAGAGCCAAAATCCCCGCTTGGGAAACTTACAAAAACGGCTTCACCATAATCGCTGTACACACTTCTTCTTCCGGTATCGTTGCAGGCGGTTACGGCAATTACACCTGGGTAACTGGCATATCCATCCGTTTCAATGTTTTCATTTCCATTTCCTGCTGAAAACAAGATGACACAGCCCTTGCCCTGACGACCCTTGGTCAATGCATATTCCATGGCCAGGCGCGTACTGTCGGGAATGGGTGCCATACGCTTGTGCATGGGGTCGTCCGGGTTCCACCAGTCGCCATCAGACGGTCCCCAGGAGCATGAAATTACGTCTGCGCCATGATCTGCTGCCCAAACAAAGGCGTTTGCCTCAGCAATGCTGCCTAGGCCGCTTCGGAGTCGGATGGGCATAAACAATGCCTCCGGAGCGGTACCGGATGCGCCACCTTCCAGACCTGCTGCACAGGCCATGCCGGCACATGCTGTTCCGTGGTTATCTCGTGGAGTCTGTGGTCGCGGGTTGTCGGTGTTCAGGGTTACATCCACAGGGTGGACAATCCGGCCGTAAAATTCCGGGTGTTCGATATCGAAGCCATCGTCAATGACTGCAACTACTGCGCCGGCTCCTTTGGTAACAGCCCAGGCTTCATCAATATTTACGTGCTGCTCAATGGCCTTTCCGTTGATGACCGTCGGGCCCAGGTGCCACTGCATTGGGTGTCGGTTTTTGTACTGCCGCTCCTGAACCATTTCAGGGTGACAATACATCACTGATTTTTCCTGAAGTAACTGATCCGCTATTTCAAAAATATTGAGGCCCGTGCCTTCCTCTGCTTCTACAAAAAATGAATTGGGGGCAAATGCAAGGAGCGACTTGACCTGCAAATGGTATTTTTTTAGAAATTCAATACACTCCTCCGTAGCTAGTTCATCCTGAAATTTGACAAAAAAGTTTTCTGTATAAAGCATTGCTTCGCCGCTCTCAGAGTCTTCCAGTACACGACCGGCAAAGCGGATCGTATCTTCTTGTTTCAGGCTTGCTCTTGTTTCATCCCGACGGTCCTCTGCATCCTGTAGCCCCTGGTCGCTATCCACTTTATGGATGGTAACGCCGGCTTCGGGAAAGGAGGCAATTTCGGTTGTGTTGTCCAGTAGTTCGCGGCTTTCATCGCTTAGTTTTACTTCCTGAACGGCCTTATTCCCTTTGGTGCGCACAACGAGTTTGTCCTTGCTTTCAACAAGTCGGATTTCATTGCCGTCTTTTCCACCAAATTTTACTTTATACATACAACATGCATTTAAAAGCCAGAGAGCATCCCGGTGAATTAGTGGGGTTGGTTGCGAACGAGGTCATCACCCGGAAGTACAGCAGTCATAAACAGGTAACTGCGATTGTGGAGGTACCGGATGTCTTTTTTTATGGTATTTAAAAACAGCATATGCCAGTAATACCGTCTGCCAACCAAACAGCCTGCGCTGTATTTACCCACTAGATAGGGAATGTAATTGGGGTGGGTAGAATGGTGGTTGATGCCAAATGTGCTTCCAATATCGATGATATCCTTTGGACTTCGGGCCCCGTTTTTATCCAAATCCCGGTGTACTTTCACATTTTTACGCTGAACCAGAGCGGGCTGCCAGCCTTGGTGGAGCCCTATTGCCCAGGCTTTGTATTGCCCAAATGCGATTCGTGCTGCACCATATTTGTGCAGAGGGTATGTCGTGTAATATTTCCCGGGTTCGGTAGTTGACTGGTCGTTCACCAGCATTTGGGGTTTCCCTCCGGGAAGAATGCGGATAACCAATCTTCGGTCGTTCCAATGATCGAAGGTGTCAGCGTTTTCGCGTCCGTCTGCATTCATGCCTTCCACATACACGATGTTGTACATTTCCGGACTGCGGGCAATCCAGTATCCCTGATCGCGCATATACCTGAGCACCCGCTTAGACAAGCGCGTGTACAGGTCATCTTCCTGTTTGTTTTCCCATTCTATAGGCAGGAAGGTTTCTGCCTGAACGTGTAACAGTGCGTGTAGCACCTGCGGGGTTAAAAGCCGATCTATGTATGGAATATCGAGCAGCCGGCAAAACTCTCGTAAGGCTGCTCTGGAATTAACGCCGATGATTCCATCTGCTTTTGCCACGGGCCCAAAGGGTTTGTTGATGTCTCCATCAACAATTGGGTCCAGGATTCCAAGGTCGCACAATCGGGTTTGCAATTCGATGGCTGCCAGGATGTTGTCATCCAGGTTGAGTTCATCCACGGTGATGTTCTTACGCTGATCCAGTATTTCCTGGAGCGTTTTATAATTCATTGATCCGTTTTCGGATGTGCTATTCTGGATGTCTTTTAGTTCTGTCATAGAATGAATTCAGCCTGGGGTTTCATCATCATCAGTAACGCTGAATGCCGGTGGAATAATTGCACCACGGATGGTATCGTTTGCCGGGCTGATTACTTCAACGGGAGCTGCTCCGCTGCTCAACCCGCTTTCTTTAGCGGTGGTTGTTGCCGGTGGTCCGCTGGAGCGCAGGCTTACCAATTGCTTGAGCATATCAAACCAAAAGGTTGCGCCCATAGAGATCGCAAGGGCCGTAGTAAGCCATCCGATGATTTTATACATCCACCACTTTAGGTTCATTTTACCTGGGTCCACGGTGCTCCAGCCCAGTCCAAGAGGCTGGCTGATGGAACTGATATTTTCATTCACCAGTACCCCGATTTTTTCTTTTGCCGCATAATAATTTGGGGCGGCCTGAAGCGCTGTCGTGCTGGCTTCCGATTGCGAAAAGTCAGTTGCCATATCAGCGATGTACTCACTCAGTGAGGCATTCATCGACAGGTTATAATAAATCTCCAGTGGATCCACATTGAATACGAGGGCAATGATCAGGCCAAGAATCAACAGGTAGTTTTTGGTTTTCCGTTTATAGGCTCCGGACGCACGGTCCATTACTTCGTTGTACCACTCTTCCAGGCGAATTTTAAAATGGCCAAGTTGACCGTTGGATTGGCGGTAAAGAAAGCGGACGAGTTCCTTCTGTTTGTCGTCGGGAAGTGCATCGATTTTCTTCTCTATATCGGCACCATCCGATTGCAACAGTACATCTGAGAGGATGGCGCTAAACGTGCCCGGTGCGATGTAAGAGGGTGAGCTGTTTTTTTTCCCATCCTGTTTAGAGCCGCCTGCCAATTGTTGGTAGTACGGATGTTGGGTAAATTGGGAAACATGTGGACCCAGCATTTCTTTCAGGCAGCCAATCAGATGGCTTCCACGCATAGAAAATACGGCGGACAAAAGTTCCATAGTAGTAGTTGCCAGCAGGCTGAACAGCAGCATGACAAAAACAATTCCGATAACAATCGAAAGCATTGCAAGCATAAGGCGGGAATAAATTGTTCTGCCCAAAGATAGTCCCTGTTTGTGGGCAAATGCAAGTTTAAAACCCTGGAATTTTTGAACAGCCTCAATTGGAACGCATGATTCCATGGTTGTTTTAGCGGAAAGTCAGCTAAAAACAGGGGTGGTGGCAGAAAATTAAAACATGTTTTTACCTTTGTGCTCTGCAAAAGGTAGGTGCACCTGACAATCCGTTTTCTAAAGTTTTATCTGAGAACGGCTTTGCTTCCTTCCGACTGAATCACGCTCACCAAACAGGGCTCAGCCAAAACAAAAAAACTATGTCTAAAAAACGTGTCTTGATTACCGGTGCAGCCGGATTTATTGGATCGCATTTGTGTGATCGGTTTTTAGCCGAAGGCTACAAGGTTATCGGTATGGATAACCTGCTCACCGGGAATCTGGATAACATTGAGCATCTGTTTAAGGAAAAGGATTTTGAGTACTATCACCACGATATTACCAAGTTTATTCACATTCCGGGAGAGTTGGATTACATCCTGCACTTCGCCTCACCAGCCAGTCCGATTGATTATTTGCAGATGCCAATACAGACCCTCAAGGTTGGGGCGCATGGCACCCACAATTGCCTTGGCTTGGCTAAAGAAAAGAAAGCCCGGATTTTGGTTGCATCCACATCTGAAGTGTATGGAGATCCGTTGGAGCATCCACAAACCGAAGAATATTGGGGAAATGTGAACCCGGTAGGGCCTCGCGGTGTATATGATGAAGCCAAGCGTTTTCTCGAGGCAATTACTATGGCCTACCACAACTATCACCAGGTGGAAACACGAATCATACGGATATTCAATACGTATGGACCCCGGATGCGGGTGAATGATGGTCGTGTACTGCCCGCCTTTTTTTCACAGGCTATCCGTGGCGAAGGGCTGACGGTATTCGGCGACGGATCCCAGACTCGTTCGTTTTGTTATGTGGATGATTTGGTTGAAGGCATTTACCGCCTGCTATTGAGCGATTATCATTTGCCAGTAAACATGGGTAACCCGCAGGAGATTACTGTTCTGCAGTTCGCCCACGAAGTATTGAGTTTGGTTGGGAATGACCAAGCGTTTATTGATTATCGGGAATTGCCAGTAGATGACCCCAAGCAACGTCGACCAGATATTACCAAGGCACAGACCTTGCTTGGTTGGGAGCCAAAATACAATCGGGAGGAAGGACTTAAACTCACCTATGAGTATTTTAAAAAAGCAGTGAAAGTTTAATTAAACCCTATAAACCATAGAAATGGAGTTTGAAAGAAGCATATTGATTACCGGAGGAGCGGGTTTTATTGGCTCGCATTTGGTGCGTTTGTTTGTAAACAAATACCCACAGTACCGGATTGTCAATTTGGATTTGCTTACATATGCCGGTAATCTGGAGAACCTGCGGGATGTGGAATCCCGGCCTAACTATGTTTTTGAAAAAGGGGATGTGCTTGACAGTTCTTTTTTACAGACTCTTTTTGAAAAACATGCCATTGACGGGGTCATACATCTGGCTGCAGAAAGTCATGTAGACCGCTCCATTTCTGATCCATTGGCTTTTGTACGGACGAATGTCCTGGGTACTGTTAACCTGTTGGTTGCTGCACGTACAGCCTGGCAGGGGAACATGGAAGGCAAACGCTTTTACCATGTTTCCACGGATGAGGTATATGGTTCTTTGGGAGAGGAGGGCTTGTTTTCTGAAACGACTGCCTACGATCCGCGTTCTCCATATTCTGCATCCAAGGCTTCCAGCGATCATTTTGTTCGCGCCTGGTTCCATACTTATGGCCTGCCTGTGGTTTTATCCAATTGCAGCAACAATTACGGGCCCAATCAATTTCCAGAAAAGCTTATCCCGCTGGTCATTAACAACATTAAGGAGCAAAAGGAATTGCCCATTTACGGAGACGGAAAATATACGCGCGACTGGCTTTGGGTAAAAGACCATGCTGCTGCAATTGATGTGATATTTCACAAGGGTACCTCCGGTGAAACCTATAACATTGGGGGAAACAACGAGTGGAAGAATATCGACCTGGTGGAAAAACTGTGCGATATAGTTGATGGCTTGCTTGGGCGGGAAGCCGGTTCTGCAAGAAAACTGATTCGGTTTGTAAGGATCGTCCTGGCCACGATCGGCGCTATGCAATTGATGCAAGCAAAATAAAGCAGGATTTGGGATGGGAACAAGCATCCAGTTTGAAGAAGGATTCCGAAAGGAAGCAGCGGCCTGGTATTTAGAACAAACTGAATGGTTAGAGCATGTGGTAAGTGGTAGTTACAAAAACTACTATGCGCAACAATATCAGTAGACCTTTTCTCCTTTTTTTAGCCAGACTCCCCATTTTTTATCATAGGCATGCACCTTGGCTGTCTTCTGCTCTCCTTTGTAAACGGGGTGGCCCTGGTTGACCCATTCAAAGATGCCGCCATACAGGTTGGATACCCGGGTAAAGCCGGCCGCACGCAACTTTTCTGCTACTTTTTCGCTGCGGTACCCCACAGAACAATACACCACAATAGGCTGATCCTTTGAAAGCCCTTCAGGAAGGGCTTCAATGTCAAAATGATCGTATCCAACCAGCTGTGCACCTTTGATGTGGCTAACCTGGTATTCCTTTGGTTCGCGGGCATCCAGCCAAACAAAATCGGAAGCCTTCGGGGCCACTTTCGCTACACCTAACTCGGGAACAGTATGCCCAAGTAGCGTTTTGAGCATAGCGTCGTATGTCCGGCTTTGTACTTGCCCGCTACAACTACCAGAAAAGAGTGCCAATGAAAAAGCCAAAATTTGGTGGATGCGTTTCATAAATAGTATAACGTACAACTTACTGAAAAGTTACATTTTAAAATGAAGATTGGAGGGATGATTGGTGGCTGAGCCTTTGCTGTGAAACCAAGTCTTTTCAAGCTTGTAGGAGTATGGGCAAAAAAAATCCTACTGCCGAAGGGGGGGACAGTAGGAATATCAAAACATACTATGAGAAAACTTGGACAAATATACGATCAAACCGGCCACTCCTTCAAAGCCCATTTATGAAACGGCCTATTTGAATATAATATGGCTGTTTACGGGTGCCAATCGGAAATGGATACCTGGCCCAGAAGGGCATTCCCCTTGCGGTATCCGCATTTCTGAGTTTTTAGCTGCCGTAAAATAGTGCTGCAATGGATTTGTGCTCCACGGTGTTTCGAATGGCTCTGGAAAACAATTTAGCAGTCGATAGTACCTCGATTTTTTTCGATTTTTTCTTCAATGGAATGGTATCGCATACAATGAGCGAATCAAGTTTTGATTTCTCCAGGTTTTCGTATGCATTGCCGGAAAGTACAGGGTGGGTACAAATTGCGCGTACGGATTTTGCACCGCTTGCCATGATGGCATCGGCAGCCTTGCAAAGTGTGCCAGCGGTATCAACCATGTCATCCACCAAAATAACATCCCGGCCTTTGACATCACCAATCACAGTCATTGACTCGACAACATTGGCTTTACTGCGAACCTTGTCGCAAATTACCAGATCGGTCTTGAATTCTTTAGCGTATGAACGGGCACGTTTTACGCCACCGACATCCGGACTGGCAAAGATGGTGTTGCTTAGGTCTTGTTTTGCCAGGAAGGGAACATAAATTGCTTCAGAGCGAAGGTGGTCCACAGGAATGTCAAAGAAGCCTTGTACCTGATCGGCATGAAGGTCCATGGTCATGATGCGGTCGGCGCCTGCGGCTGTGAGCAGGTTGGCGACCAGTTTGGCGCTGATTGGAACCCGTGGCTTGTCTTTGCGGTCTTGCCGTGCATATCCGAAATAAGGGATTACTGCGGTGATATAACCTGCGGATGCCCGCTTTGCAGTATCGATAAAAAGCAGCAATTCAAAGAGGTTGTCGTGGGGTTGGCAGGTGCTTTGGATAAAGAACGAATAGGATCCGCGCACACTTTCATTGATGATTGGTTGCATTTCACCGTCACTGAACCGGCTGAGGGCTTTGTCGCCCAGCGCTGTGTCAAAATGGAATGCAATTTCTTCGGACAACTTGGTAGAAGCCGAGCAGGAGAACAACTTAACGTCGGTCATTATATTGCCGTTTGTAGAGCCGATTGGCACGAGTAATTATTGGGAATGGTGATTGCGCAAAGGTACAAAACTATGGGGTGATTTTGCAGCTTTTAGGGAGGCCTTGG
>JAWKLR010000080.1:0-1668 GCA_041392625.1 Saprospiraceae bacterium
CCGTCGGCATCGGTTACGGATCCTACGAGTGACGCAGTTGTAACCTGACCATAGGCAGTGGAAAGGCCAAGCGTGCACAGCAAGGCCAACAATAGGGTAAAATGCTTCATACAAATCGAATTAAAATGGGTAGCAATATTGCATCACAAACTTAGTAATAACTTAAATAATAGAGTATTAAATTTTGAAAACCGAGGAGTTGCTGGTTTAAAATTCTGAAATTACAAAACGTTGGTGAGTTTGCCATCATTCTGATTTGACCCACATTTTCAATTTGGAGTCGAATGCTTGCGTATGAATGGAGTAACTGGCGGGTATTTCATCCAGATAACTGAAGTAGCTGACAAGTCGGGTGCCTGTCGGCATCAGATTAAGTTGTGTCCGGGTATATGCACAGTATTTTGCATAAAATGCGCGATCAAGCGGTATGCTTTGATCGATGGGGTAATCGGAAGAAATGTGCTCGTAAAATGGATTGAAAATGTAGACTGCATCGAAGTCCTGAAGTTGAATGTCCAGGATATTGGCATGCCGAAATTCAAGACGATCCAGGTTGTACTTTTCCGACAAAACCAAGGCCATTTCGTGCAGATGTAAGCGCTGTTCCACACCGACAAAATACCCCTGAGTAGAGGCTGCCCCAATCATACAAAACTTGCCGGCACCAGAGCCGATGTCGAGTACCCGGGTGCCGGGCTTGTCGACTAAAAAACGGGCCGCTTCAAGCGCGACTTCGACCGGGGTAAAATGAAATTCGGCAAGCTCCTGCATCTGTTCCGGGTAGATGCGGTTAAAGACTTCATCGGTTACAAGCTGGCCTGTTTTTAGTTGCTGGAAGGGCATGTGGTTTACAATGAATTGGCTGGAAGGCCCATCAGCCAGGCTTTGGATAGGGGTCGGGTAGTTGACTCGGAGCCAAATGCCCAGAAAACGTCATTCTTTATTATGAACTGATTGATTCGGGTTTGTAAATGAGTTGCCCCGAACGTTCGACTTGAAATGGGTTCACCATTTACGGGGTTTACAACTTGAATCCATGCGTTCCCAATGGTATATTCTTCTGTACACGTGGTGCAGTATGAGGTAGAAGATACTCCTGCAAGATAAATCTTATTATTCCATAGATGCACGTCGTACAGCCAGTCTCCTTTTTGCGCATTTCTGTAAACTTTATTCCAGTTCATAGAACCAGAATTTATATCTAAAGCAACCAGAAAGCCACTGGTCCAATGTTGGCCAGAAGCGGTTTCGCCCTTTTGATCATCCCGCAGGCTGCCGCAGAGGTAAACTTTGTTGTTTTCAATATGCATTCCCCTGCGGTAGAGGAATATCTCGCGATCGGAATTGCTAATTTTTTGTTTCCAGAGTAAATCTTCTGGGTTGTTGTAGGAAAACGCAGCAGCATGAGCGGCTACATAATTGCTTGAATGTTGTCCTCCATCAGTTTCATATCCAGAAACTACAATTTTGCCATTGTCTAGCGCCACGTTTTGAAACTGAATTCCGGCCCAGGTTTCATTTACCAACTCTGTTTCATCAAGACTTGAAAAAGCAAAGTTCGATTTACTGATTTGAATTTTTGAAATATTGGGATAATAACTGTTCTTGCTCGTCCTAAAGAATCCACCGGAAATTAAAATTTCCACATACCCTGCGGTGTTGGCGGAA
>JAWKLR010000081.1:0-1637 GCA_041392625.1 Saprospiraceae bacterium
CGTATGCGACTGCAAAATTTGCCTTAATAAAAACAAAATTTGCTCGACTTCGCCTCAGAATTGAAATTTAGACATCCTCTAAACCAAAACCTGACTGCATTATGAAAATTGCCCTGGCTCAACTGGATTACCACATCGGAAATTTTGAAGGGAACCTGGAAAAGATGATCCAGGCTGTTGGCGAAGCCAAGAAGGAAAAGGCCGACATCATTTGTTTTGGTGAACTGGCCGTGTGCGGGTATCCACCCAGGGATTTCCTGGAATTCAATGATTTTATCCGGCGGTCTCAGGCTTCTGTTGAAGCATTGAAGGAGGAAAGCGAGGGGATTGCCATTGTAGTCGGTGCCCCCAGTGTCAATCCGCGGATTGAAGGGAAGGACTTGTTCAATTCAGCCTATTTTCTTTTTGATAAAAAAATTCAGGCTGTCCAGCACAAAACCCTGCTGCCCACCTACGATATCTTTGATGAATACCGGTATTTCGAACCGGCTTCTGAGTACCAAACGGTAGATTTTAAGGGCAAAAAAATTGCGCTGACGGTCTGTGAGGACATCTGGAATGTGGGCAATGAAAACCCCTTGTACACGGTGTGTCCGCTCGACCAGTTGATGCCCCAGCAACCGGATTTTATCCTGAATTTATCGGCCTCTCCATTCAGTTTTACTCAGGCAAAAGAACGGCTTCACGTGGTGCGTTCCAACGTCGATCGATATCGAATCCCGATGTTTTATGTAAACCATGTGGGTGCACAAACGGATATCATTTTTGATGGCGGTTCGGTGGTAATGTCGCCCGACGGGAAGGTGTACGATGAGATGCCCTATTTTGAAGAGTGCATCCGGTATTATCAATTGGATGAAGTGGAGAAAGGAGGCATTCATCGGGAACAGGAAAAAGATAAAATCAAACTCATTCACGATGCCCTGGTTCTGGGTATCCGGGATTATTTCAGGAAGTTGGGCTTTAAAAAAGCCATTCTAGGCTTGTCGGGTGGCATCGATTCGGCAGTAACCCTGGTTTTGGCTGCTAAAGCATTGGGGCAAGACAATGTCCGGGTGCTCCTAATGCCAAGCCAATACAGTTCGGATCACTCCATCAACGATGCACGCACCCTGGCAGAAAATCTGGGTGCTCAATACGACCTGGTTCCGATTCAACCCATGTTTGAGGCGTTTGATGAGGCCTTGAAAAATCAATTTGCCGGACAAGCCTTTAACGTGACGGAAGAAAACATCCAGGCCCGGATTCGCGGTACGCTGCTGATGGCCATGTCCAATAAATTTGGAAATATCCTCTTGAACACGACCAATAAGAGCGAAATGGCTGTGGGCTATGGCACGCTGTACGGTGATATGTGTGGAGGGATTAGTGTATTGGGCGATGTATATAAAATGGAAGTCTATGCCCTGGCCCGTTACCTGAATGAAACGCCTATGCCCGGCTGGCAGGCGCAGGGTGGGGGAGTTATTCCATTGAATTCCATAGAGAAACCACCCAGTGCAGAATTGCGCCCGGATCAGAAAGACTCCGACAGCCTTCCTCCCTATGAAGAACTGGATCAGGTGTTGTATCAATACATTGAAAAAAGACAGGGCCCGAAGGAGTTGATTGAAATGGGTTTTGAGCCGGCGCTTGTG
>JAWKLR010000009.1:0-185467 GCA_041392625.1 Saprospiraceae bacterium
CAACCTGGTTGTGGAAGACACCTTACCATTTGAAGAAGACGCCTGGGGCTCAATACAGATTGGAGACACCCCATTCGATGTCGTCAAACCCTGTGCACGATGTCCGGTACCAACGACCGACCAGGAAACCGGGCAGCGCAGTCCGGAGCCTTTAAAAACACTTGCAGGCTTTAGAAAAAGTAATAACAAAGTGTACTTTGGGCAAAATGCCATTTGGACAGGTTCCGGTATGCAAACCATTCAGATCGGCAGTGAGATTAAAATAGTTTGATATGGATGAAAACAAGCGTTTGATGCAACGGCTGGACAAACTCCACGACCCCAAACTCAAGGAGACCCTGCTGGCTATTGGAATTGTACAACAATTTGATTCCGGTGTTGAAGTACTACACCCTGGCCAATACATCAAACTGGTTCCAATCCTGTTATCCGGAACCATAAAGGTCATGAAGGAGGATGCATCAGGAAGGGAATTGTTGCTGTATTTTATCCGACCGGGAGAATCCTGCATTATGACCTTGCTTGCTACACGAGGCAATACCCCCAGTATGGTACGAGCCGTAATTGATGAGCCATCCGAACTGCTTTTGGTGCCATCGGACTTGGTGAAAAAACAGTTGGCTGAAAACAAAGACTGGGTTGACTTCAGTTTTATGTTGTTTAAACAGCGCTACGAAGAACTCCTTTACACAATCAATGAAATTGCATTTAGCAGTGTAGACAAACGCCTGTGGGAAATATTGAAAATGCGCTCCAAACTCAACCTTTCAGGAGAGGTCTTTGCTACCCACCAACAACTTGCTGATGAACTGGGAACTGCACGCGAAGTGGTATCCAGGCTTTTGAAAAAATTGGAATCGGATGGGAAAATCATTACATCCAGAGGCAATATCCGGGTACTTGCTGATTCTGAGTAAAAGCAGGAGCCACCATCGAAACCACCGGTCAATTTTCCGATTCAAGGTCTTTTACAATAAAAAAGCCATCTGTTCCCTGGGTTTGGTACAAGGGCATTAATATACGCCCTGCACTGCTTGCATGAATTGGCCCGTTTTTATCATCTGCCAGATGCTCATTTTGAGCAATCGATTTAAAATTAAAATAACCGGGACGCATTTTAAACGCATCAGCAGGCTGAATGTGGTGTACATAAACCAGTTCAGTTACTTTGGGAAGGGAAGCAGAGTGGTCTGTCAAAATTTGATCGTGCTTACCCAAAAACGCATCCTCAGGAATACAGCCGGCAGAACGCAGGCAATTAAAAATGGCAGCAATGCATCTGCTCTTTGAAGCAGGTTCATCGTGTTGTCCCCCTTCAAAGGCGACTCCAATCTGATGTTCCGGATAGCCGTTTACATGAAATTGTTTATCCTGAATAAAATGCAACAGGGTCCCTTCAATACCATCAAGCAAGCCAAGAATTACAGGCGCATGCAGGTGTTTGGCCAAACGAAGACTTTGCTGGGTATGTGCAGGAATACAAAACACACCACCTTCAGCGGAAGTGGTATGCAAGTCCAATACAATCAGAGCCTCTGGTTTGTAATCCTGTATTTCATGAAGGATGAACTTGTATAGATCCAGGAGTTCGACCTCTTCTGCATTAAATTGAGTATTGGATGGTTGTTGGAGCATTGCAATGTGCTCCCTGGTCCACAAGCGATTCATATCACAATCAACAAACCGCTTACCGGCCGAAAGAGCCGCCCGGTTGCCAATCAAACCAATGAACTTGCCGTGGAATTTCGATAAAGCCGAATCGTGAAGTGCATGATTTAATAAATCAAGCACTTCACGAATGGCATCATAACCCGCTATTTCATTTCCATGAACTGCCCCTAATACAAGAACCAACGCTCCTTTTTCTGAGCCGTTCACCGTTCCTATCACCCGATTCATAGTACAAAGGTACACCTCTAAATGAAAAGCAATCTCATTTTAGCAATTTAGCCCAGGCAAGTAAAGGTATTTGGAAAAGTTCTTAAGAACACTTCCTCTTATTGCTTCTTGGGTGGACGGCCAGGACCGCGCTTGGTCTTTGACTCCGTACTAGTAGTTGTGGTCTTCGTCGTTGAAGCTTTTGGCGGACGGCCAGGACTGCGCTTGGTTTTTGGTTCCGTACTTGTAGTCGTGGTTTTCGTCGCTGTTGCTTTCGGTGGACGACCTGGACCACGCCTGGCCTTTGACTCCGTACTTGTAGTTGTAGTCTTTGTCACTGCTGCTTTTGGCGGACGGCCAGGACCGCGCTTGGCCTTTGACTCCGTACTTGTAGTCGTGGTCTTCGTCACTGCTGCTTTTGGCGGACGACCGGGACCGCGCTTGGCTTTTGACTCCGTACTTGTAGTTGTAGTCTTAGACGCTGCCGCTTTGGGTGGACGACCAGGACCGCGCTTGGCTTTTGACTCCGTACTTGTAGTTGTGGTCTTCGTTGCTGCTGCTTTCGGTGGACGACCGGGACCGCGCTTGGCTTTTGACTCCGTACTTGTAGTCGTGGTCTTCGTCGCTGCTGCTTGGCGGACGACCGGGACCGCGCTTGGCTTTGACTCCGTACTTGTAGTCGTGGTCTTTGTCGCTGCCGCTTTGGGTGGACGACCAGGACCGCGCTTGGCCTTTGGCTCCGTAGGTTCAGAAGTTTTACTTACTTCTTCAGCTGCTACCGTTTTTGCAGGACGTCCGGGGGCCCGCTTTGCGGACGCACTTCCGGATTTCTTTTTTGCAGACTTCTTTTTCTTTTTTGTTTTAGTCGCTTCGGCATAAATCCCGGCAGTGACCAATTTGATATGCGCCAGGTGGTGTTTGCAATGCCATGCATAAGATGCGATAGCCTCCTGAAGCAACACCAAACGCTGTGTTTCTGGGTGAAAATATCCGTGTTCTAAATCCTCCTGAGAAAGCGTCGAAAGAAAGGCTGTCCAACGATCATGTAAGGATTCCAACAGACCCAGAGAGGATTTAACAGATCCGTGTTTGCTATCAGGCGTTTCAGCCCATAGTTTCTCTTCATATGTCTTAATAATCGGAGTTGGTTCTGTTACGGCCAACTTCATCCGGGCGTAGGCATGAATATGACTGTCAGCAAGGTGGTGGACAATTTGGCGAACAGTCCAACCGCCTTCGCGATAGCTTTTATCCAATTGTTTTCTTCTGATTTTACCCAGGATTTTTTTCAGTTGCCTGGGCAATTTGCTTATAGTTTTTATATGACTTGCTGTTTCTTCCAGAGTATATTCTGGCTTGCCAATAAATGGCCCGATCGGATACCGCGCTTGTTCAAAAGTGATCATAATGATGTATTTATTTTCCAGTGTATTAATTGCATAAACCAGGCATGCATTTACACCTGACTTATACCGCTTTATTGCATTTCAAAAACATCAGGTACTTATAAAACTTGTCAAGTTGTACTTAATAAGCTCACAGGGACTTGATAAGAGGTTATTGGGGAGAAAAAACCACATTGAGTTTAATGGGCATAAAAGGAATTTGGGGGTTTGGTCTGAGGCGAGTGAAATGAAACCGTGGTTTCAAAAACAAACATACATGAATTAATTAATTATTAATAAACCTGTTTTTAATCAATTAATTGCAGTGAATTTAGAAACCCGGATGAATTAAGTGATAATTGAACGCATTTGACTGGCAAACACAGGCTAGTTACTATACCACCTCCAAAGATATCTGGATGCAAGGGAACGGTGTGGTCGCCAGGCTTCCGACCTTTCAATCATGGCCGATTTAATTTCCCGGTTCGTTCCTTCCAACTTGAATAAGCGGATACAGGCATTTCGAATACCAAGATCATCTATCGGAAACACATCTGGTCTATTCAGGGTAAATATCAATACCATTTGAACGGTCCATTCCCCTACCCCTTTAATTTTGGTCAAGAGCGCAACTATTTCAGAGTCTGTTAATTGATCCCAGTTCAATTGCATCAAAGCTTCCTGATCAAAAAAACGACCAATGTTTTGCAGATAGGTTCCTTTTTGACGGGATATACCTGCCTCGCGTAAATACTCCAGGCTCTGGTCAGCAAGTTGAGCAGGCTTCGGAATTGTTCCGTCAAACAACTGATGAAATCGCTGTGTGATGGCCCGGGCTGCCTGAACACTGATTTGTTGTGAAATAATGGACTCAACAAGATCTTTATAAACATCCCCACCACCGTGGTGCAACGTTAAATCGGAATCCCGAATTATTGTCCCTAAATATGGATCTTGTACCAATACATTTTTTGCCACCTCCCAATCAGATAATTTCATTAGACAAAGATATAAAACCGGCAATACAAATGCATCGGATTTGGTGAATTATCCAATGAGCATTTTAACACTCCACACACCCGCCTCCATCTAATCGGATAAGCTGCAAATATTTTTATGAATACTCCTTAAAGATTATTTAAGTTTTATCTTTATCTATGCTTATTGCTTTTAAGAAGCCAAAACAATGCGTGGACGGAATATTACTGCTTAACAACAGCATTTGAGAACACCGCATTTTTTTTGTTTCTTTCAGGTTTTAAACAGCATAACAACGAAATAAGGGTCTGAATCGGAGCACTATAACCCACTCAACACCCTTCCAACAATCGCCCAAAAAAGAGCGCAATGGGATACCAAAAAGTAAACACCTTAGATAATCAGAAAGACATGTTGGGCTTTGTACGTAGCCTCCTGGGCGATGTCCAGGCTTTTGAGTACATGCTAGAGAACGACTGGTTTGAAAACGATATTACCCGGATTGGGGCAGAACAGGAATTGGTAATCGTACACAATAAATCCTGCAAACCGGCTTCCATAAATAAGGAAGTAATGGAACGCATGAAAGACCATCCATGGTGTGTAACAGAACTGGCAAAATTCAATCTGGAAGCCAACCTGAACCCCAGGGAATTCACAGGCACCTGTCTGAGTGAAATGGAAAAAGAGAACCTGGGCTATTTGAAAATCATCCAAAAGGTATTGAAGGATTTTGATGCCAGCCTGGTCTTGTGTGGCATCCTGCCAACCTTGCGAAAATACGATCTGGAGATGCACAATCTTACCGCAAATGATCGCTATTTCGCCTTGATGGCAGCCATTCAAAAACACATGCTCGGACATGCCTTTGAATTGCGCGTAGAGGGCGTGGATGAACTTTTACTGCGCCACGATTCTCCCCTCCTTGAAGCCTGCAATACCAGTTTTCAGGTGCACCTGCAGGTGACTCCCCAGGATTTTGTCAAACTGTATAACATCGCCCAGGCTGTAACTGGTCCGGTAATAGCAGTTTCAGCAAATTCTCCGTTGTTATTCCGCCGCCGTCTGTGGCATGAAACCCGGATAGCACTCTTCCAGCAAAGCCTGGATACCAGAACGACCTCCGACCACATGCGGGAGCGTTTACCCCGTGTGAATTTTGGAAGCGGTTGGCTCACAAAAGACATTACCCAGATTTATAAAGAAGATATCAGCCGTTTCAGGGTTTTGTTGGCCAGCGAAATTGATGAAATCTCCAATCAAATGGTCCAGGATGGTAAAGTACCCAAACTAAGGGCGCTTCAAATCCACAACTCCACCGTTTACCGCTGGAACCGCCCTTGCTATGGCATTTCCCCGAATGGAAAGCCCCACCTGCGTATTGAGAATCGGGTAATTCCATCCGGCCCAACGACGGTGGATGAAATCGCCAATGCCGCGTTTTGGCTGGGCAGTGTTGTTGGCTTGGGACTGCACCACGATGACATCACGCGCAAAATGGATTTTGCTGATGCACGCGACAACTTCATCAAATCAGCACAATTTGGAATTGACACGACCTTCACCTGGCTGGGTGATAAAAAAATTACGGCCGTAGATTTGATTGTTAAAGAACTACTCCCTATCGCACGGGAAGGACTCAAACACCATAAACTCAAATCCGCTGATATTGATAAATACCTCGGCATAATCGAAGAACGTGCAAAGGCGCATAAGACCGGAGCCCGATGGGCCCTTCGATCATTCACCAACCTTATAAACACAGTCTCACCCGATGAGGCCGTAAGTGGAATCACAGAAGCTATGATAAAAAATCAAAAAGACAACAAGCCTGTCCACACATGGGACGAACCAGGGCCTTCTGATTTATCCACCTGGTCACCAAATAAAATGAAAGTGGAAGAATTCATGTCCACCGATTTGTTTACCGCCCAAAAGGACGACCCGATCGAGCTGGTGACTGAAATTATGAATTGGCGCCGGATTCGCTACATGCCTGTTGAAAACAACAAGGGCGAGTTGGTTGGCCTGGTTTCTTCCCGGATGCTCTTAAAATATTTTGCAAGAAAAGATAAAATCGAAACTGCGGAAGGAGCACTGGTAAAAGATGTTATGGTCGAAAAACCCATCACGGTTTCACCCGAAACCAGTATTCTGGATGCCATGCACAAGTTAAGAGATCACCAGATCGGCTGCCTGCCAATCGTGAAAGGCCGGGACCTTGTAGGGATTATTACAGAAATGGATTTTCTGCGTATCACCTCCCGCTTAATGGATCGACTCGATAAATAGCGTTGATAAATCCTGGACGCATTTAGATAAAAAAAATGCCGGTTGCAGATCAACATCATGCAACCGGCGTTTTTATTTATGCGCGGTATCAGAAGCACCAGCCATCAGCCTGGATGAGCGCTTCAGCAATCATACGGCGTTTGACTTTGACATTTACCGGCGGGTATTTGGTGAAACGTTTTACTCCCATAAGGAAGGTTTTCAACAAATCGCCTTCGGCAAAAGAAACCAGTGCATCGGTGGCATATTTACTCATGCGTTGAGTAGCATCGTGCATCAGCACCTGCAACATAGCATCATATACTTCTTGTGGTTGTGCTTTGTCTGCTCTTCCGGCAATTTTCTCAATGCGCAGCAACATGGATTCAGCAACAAACAGTTCGATCAACATATCGGCACAGTTCATCAAAATTTCCTGCTCCTCTTTTAGGTTGAGTTGACCGTCCATCTGCATTTTGGCCGCTCCGCCGGCGCACATCAGAATTACCTTTTTGAAATCAGCCAAGGCCTTTTTCTCCTCAGCATACATTCCCTCTGGCTTATCGAAAGAAGGCATGGATGCCAACTCCTTCTGCACTGCCCATGCCGGACCAACGATGTCAATTTTACCTTTCAAAGCCCGCTTAAAGAGTTGATCGACCATAAGCATACGGTTGATCTCATTGGTTCCTTCATAAATGCGGTTGATCCGGCTATCTCGGTAGGCGCGAGCGGCATCGTATTCCTCGCTGAAACCAATTCCACCATGGACCTGTACATTTTCATCCACGCAGAAATCAATGGTCTCCGAGCCATACACTTTGAGAATTGAACATTCGATCGCGTATTCTTCAGCGGCTTCCAGCATGGTCTGGCCATAGGGCTTTCCTTCTGCTGTCGCTTCTGCTTTTTTCTCCTGCATCAACTGTGAGATCCGGTAGGCAGCACTTTCAGCGGCAAAAGACCGGATGGCCATTTCCGCCAGTTTGTGCTGGATAGCACCAAAGGACGAAATAGGCTTACCAAACTGATGGCGCTCATTGGCATACTTTGTTGCAGATTCGGTTACCGTACTACCGGCACCGGCGCACATAACTCCCAGTTTGTACCGACCAATATTCAAGGCATTGAATGCAATCAGGTGCCCTTTTCCAATTTCGCCCAGTACATTCTCAACCGGCACTTCCACATTTTCAAAAAACACCTGTCGGGTAGAAGAGCCTTTGATACCCATTTTATCTTCTTCAGCTCCAAGGGTCAATCCTGTTGAATTGCGCTCAACAATAAAACCGGTAAACTTGTCGCCATCAATCTGGGCAAAAACAATGTAGATGTCTGCAAAACCTGCATTGGTAATCCACATTTTCTGGCCATTCAGTACGTAGTGCGTGCCGGCACTGTTCAGGTCGGCGCGGGTTTTAGCGGCAAGCGCATCGGAGCCGCTTCCGGGCTCTGTCAGACAGTAAGCCGCTTTCAATTCACCAGTAATGAGTTTGGGCAGGTATTTTTCTTTCTGAGCATCTGTTCCAAAATACAGGATAGGCAACATACCAATACCGGTATGTGCCGCGATAGCAACCAAAAAAGAACCTGCTGGGCCGAGTACATCGGAAATTACGGTATTTGTATTGGTATCCATTTGCATACCACCATACTCTGTCGGCATGTGTGCACCCAGCAGCCCCAGTTCTCCGGCTCTGCGCAACAATTGAGGAACGATATCGCCCTCCTGTTTTTCGATTTTGGCTGCATTGGGTTTAATTTCCTGTTCCAGAAAATCAATGGTCATCTGGCGCACCATTTGTTGCTCCTCATTGATTTCCTCCGGGATAAATGTATCCTCAGGCTTGCTGTCTGCAACGAGGAATGCTCCTCCTTGTAGAATATTTTTTTTGACTGCTGTATCTTCCATGGTTGTGTATTTTACAAAATAGCGAATTTTCGCTACAAATATAAGCGGCTATTTTCAAAAAGGCAAGTACAGCACTTAAATTACATCAAAAAAAAGCCGCCACAGCATTCTGTGGCGGCTGAAAAAACTCAATTTATTCTCAAAAGCATCAACCACCGCCTTCAAGATTCACTGCAATGCTATCAGGGCATAGCCCTGCCTGCACCATACATTATCTTATTTATTCACAACTTTTTCTGTAAACAGTTGACCGTTTGAGATGACTTGCACCACAAATACGCCGGTTCCAAATGGACTAAGGTCAACGCGTGCACCATCGTTGAGGTACTGGTCAAACAACAAGCGACCATCCAGTGTCAGGAGGCGAAGTTGTGCCGCATCATCTTTTTTCAATTTAAGTACAAATGAACCATTTGCCGGATTGGGCGAAACCTGGAACACCTCTTTGGCACTTACATTGGAAACGGCGCTGAGTCCAATGGTTACGTTCTCGCTGATTGTTTCTTCAGAGCACCAGTTGGATACTGTCAGGCTCACATTATAGGTTCCGTCTTGTGCATAGGTATGCTCCGGGTTGCGTTCAGTGCTGGTTGATCCATCTCCAAAATCCCAATTCCATTCAGTGGCCCAAAGTGAACCATTGGCAAACTGAACATTCTTGGTACCCGGTTCCGGATTTGGAACGAAATCGGGCTCTACAATCAACAGGGAGTCACCGCCCAAACTTTCAATGCTCATCAACACGCCGGAATCAAAGATGTGGTCTCCGGCATCCGCCACGGCGATGCGCACATGGTAGGTTTCGTTGGGTATTACAACGGCCTTGGCCCAAAGTGGGGTTGTGAATCCATCGTATTGGACCGTTTGCCCACCAGTATTATCTATAAAGTACTGGGAGTTGTCGTTTTGGTTCAGGGTATTAATCGCTACGGGTAGGTTGGTGTTTGGCACCTGAGCGATGTTGATGCCTCCAGGAGAGTAGTACCAGTATCCAGGATAGATAATTGTATCCGGAAGACAAGTAGTATCAAAATAACACCAGGTGTAGGCGGTATCGGTAACCAGCCAGCAGGTATCAATCATCTGCAAAGAATCATACAGACAGAACGTGTCCTGAAATACAAGAATTGTATCCACACAAATGAAACAGGAATCGTAATTTAGTATGGTATCGCCTGCAACCCAAATTGAATCGCCCTGAGGCAGACCGGGACCTTCAATCAGAAATGCAAAAAGGTCGTTGTAGCTGGTTCCCACGTACTCCTGATATTCCTCAGATCCAAAAACATATTTGAAACAAAGGGTGTCGGTCATTGGAACAATGTCCATTTCAATTACACTGGCATCAAAGGTAACGTAGCCTGGAATCAGAGCATCCAGCCAGGGAGTACCGGCAATATTCATATTTGCACCAGCACTTTCGCTGTCGTTGGGTCCGATTGCAATTTCTGCTTCACCTGATGTGATAATCAGTCCTGCATTCATTCCAATGTTGGAATTGCTTCCTTCAAAAAACGCCAAAGAGGCCGGTGTGCCTGTATACGTAACATTGGAAATCGTGACATCGGAATCATCGAAAAAACCAAAAATCATGTCATCAATGGAATAGGAGTTGTCGATGAATAACTGTGCCTGGGCCTGAGATCCAAACAGGAACAGACAAAAAACAGTAAGTAATTTTTTCATGGTTGTTGTTTATTTGTTGTGTAAAACAGAGGGAAAGGTTAATTCCAATGGAAATATGCTTGTACACTATAAATCCCAAAAGTAGATCAAACGCTGCATGAAGTGAATTACATTTTTTGCAAACAATACAAGAAAATCAAAAACAACTGAATACTAATAAACTGAATATCAATATTTTATATTTTTAATAATAGAAATAAGCCCATGTTTAATTCTAAAAAATCAGTTGAGTTTTATAAACAGTTAATTCAAGGACGCGGCCACCTTGTGTTCATTTTTAGCATGCTTGGAATGGTATTATTAAATTCAAAAGCCCAGGCACAAGGCCGTATTTGGCCTATGGCCCATGCCCACAATGATTATTTGCACAAGCACCCTTTGACTGATGCGCTAAGCCGTGGATTTTGTTCCGTAGAGGCCGATGTCTTTTTGAAAAAAGGCGAATTGAAGCTGGGGCACATAAAACCCAAATGGTCGTCGACACAAACTCTGCAAATCAAATACCTGGAGCCAATACAAAAACGATTGATTGAAAATCAGGGCCGGATACACACCAACTATTCTGGGATATTTTACCTGATGATTGACATGAAAACCGAAGCAGAACCTGGCTATGTTGCATTGAACGCATTGTTATCGAAGTATCCGGAAATTATTGAAAACCCTTCCATTGTAATTTTTCTGTCGGGCAGACGGCCCCTTCAAACCATGCTCGCTGATTCGACTAGATGTATTTCCGCAGATGGCCGCCCCAGTCACCTGGGACAGGGATATTCTCCGGAGTTCATGCCGGTGATCAGCACCAATTACCGCAGCCTGTTTAAATGGAATGGCAATGGAGAAATGCCGATAGAGGAATTGACTGCTTTGAAAATACTTGCAGATCGGGTACACGCAGAGGGTAAAAAATTTCGGCTTTGGGCAACTCCCGAAACCACCAACTGCTGGGATACCTTGCTGGATGCGGGGGTGGACCTGATCAATACGGACTGCCTGGAGGAATTGTCTGATTTTCTTGAAAAAAAATACCCTCAATTACCGGACGAAATGGGTACGAATAGTCCGGATTAAAACCGCCCTTGATTCCAGACCTAAATTCCCGATACAGATGTTCGGCTAGTTCATTAAAACGCCGTTTCTTTGCGCCTGCATGAGCAATCTCTCCAAAATCCTGCAACGGTATTCTGATCATCCGGCAGTGAATCAGCTTGTGGAAGCACTGGGTGTTGAAAAAAACCGCATCAATCTGGCTGGATTGACTGGGGCGCAGGAATCCTTTGCCCTGGCCGCAAGCATCAACAAATCAGCCTCCAAAACGCATCTGATTATTTCAGAGTCCAAGGAAGATGCAGCCTACTTATTAAACGACCTTACAGAAATGCTTGGCGAAGAGCAGGTTTGGTTTTTTCCGGATAGTTTTAAGCGTCCGGCCTATTTCGATACGCTCAATCCCAATCAGGTTTTACAACGTTCAGAGGCCATCAATCAATTGAGCAGCGATGCCGTTCAGTCCTTTGTTTTGATTAGTTACCCGGAAGCCCTTTTTGAAAAAGTAGTTTCTCCGGAAGTATTGAGCAAGCATAAAATCGAAATCAACAAGGGGAGCAACTGGATATTGATTTCACGATTAAAGTGCTCATTGAATACGGATTTGAACGAACCGATTTTGTGTACGAGCCCGGCCAATTCAGCATTCGTGGTGGGATCATCGACCTATTCTCCTATGGGAATGAAAAGCCTTATCGAATTGAACTTTTTGACGAGGAGGTGGAACGCATTCGGACCTTTGATCCATTAACCCAACTTTCTGAGCAAAACCTATCGAAAGTAACCCTTATCCCAAACCTGAACGCTCAATTCACCCAGGACCAAAAAGCCTCTCTGCTCGAAATCATTCCGGAAGACACGGTATTGTGGATAAAGACCTCCAATTTTTACTTGACCGCCTACAGTATTGCTTTGAACGAGCCGAGCAATTTGCAGAAAAAATCAGCTCATTGGATGTTGCTGAAATTCCGAAATATTTCGTGATCGCGCCTTTTTGATTCCCGGCAGCGTAGTACAGGATATCCAGGACCATCGGATTGTTTTCTAAAACCAGATCCAAAAACCAAAGGGAAGATCCAGTTTCACAGCAAGCCACAGCCTTCTTTTAATAAAAACTTTGACCTGCTGGTCCGCCATCTGCATGAAAATAAAGCAGCGGGTGTTGAAACGTGTGTTTTCTCCGACAACGCCAAGCAACTCGACCGCCTGCGTGCCATCTTTCGAGACCTGAAGGCTGATGCAGAATGGGCCCCGGTTGATGCAGCCATTCGGGAAGGTTTTATCGATGAAGATCTCCACATCAGCTGCCTGACAGACCACCAGATATTCCAGCGGTTTCACCAATACAAACTCCGAAGCGGATTTACCAGGGAACAAGCAATGAACGTGCGTATGATTCGGGAACTTCAGCCCGGAGATTATGTGACGCACATTGATCATGGAATCGGAAAATTTTCCGGTTTGCAAAAAATTGAAATCGGCGGGCAAATGCAGGAGGCCGTCCGGCTGGTGTACAAGAACAACGACATCCTGTATGTAAGCATCCATTCCCTGCACAAAATCAGCAAGTACATCGGAAAGGAGGGCGACCATCCCAAACTGAGTAAGATCGGTTCCGATGCCTGGAAACAACTCAAAGCCCGCACGAAAAAGAAGATCAAGGACATCGCTGCAGACCTGATCAAACTGTATGCGAAACGACGGGCTGCCGAGGGGCATGCCTTCCCTCCGGATGGCTATCTGCAAAATGAGTTGGAGGCAAGCTTCATGTATGAAGACACACCCGACCAGTACAAATCGACCCAGGATGTAAAAGCCGATATGGAGAAAGCCTATCCGATGGATCGACTGATCTGTGGGGATGTTGGATTTGGCAAAACTGAAATAGCCGTCCGGGCTGCATTTAAGGCTGTAACCGATGGCAAACAGGTGGCCGTTCTGGTGCCTACCACGATTCTGGCCTTGCAACACTTCCGGACTTTTTCGGAACGCCTTTCGGATTTTCCTGTGACGGTTGACTACGTAAACCGGTTCCGCACAACCGGGCAGAAAAAAGCGATCTATCAGGATTTAAAAGGCGGCAAAATTGACATTGTGATTGGTACACACGCCTTGCTAAACAAGGATGTGGGATTTAAAGATCTGGGACTTCTGGTAATTGATGAGGAACAAAAATTTGGCGTAGCCGCAAAAGAAAAACTCCGCGCACTGGCGGTGGGTGTGGATACCCTCACCCTAACGGCAACTCCGATTCCGAGAACCTTGCAGTTTAGTTTGATGGCGGCCCGCGACATGAGCATCATCCGTACGCCTCCTCCCAACCGTCAATCGATCCACACAGAGATTCGAGTCTTTGATGATGATTTGATAAAGGACTCGATTTATTACGAAGTAAACCGGGGAGGGCAGGTGTTTTTTGTCCACAACCGGGTGAGCGATCTGGCTAAAATTGCTGAAATGATCAAGCGGCTGTGTCCGGATGTGGATGTTGCCATGGCACACGGACAACTCGATTCCGACAAACTGGAGAAAGTGCTGGTCGATTTCATTGAGCGGAAATACGATGTGCTCGTTTGCACCAACATCATTGAAACCGGCCTGGATATACCCAACGCCAACACCATGATTATCAACCGGGCGGATATGTTTGGATTGAGCGATTTGCACCAGCTGCGCGGGCGGGTGGGCCGCTCCAATGTAAAAGCATTCTGTTATCTGTTTGCCCCACCGATGAGTGTGCTAACGCCCGAGGCACGAAAACGACTCCGCACCATTGAGGAGTTTAGTGAATTGGGTTCCGGGTTTCAGGTTGCCATGCGCGATTTGGATATTCGCGGGGCCGGGAATTTGCTCGGGGGAGAACAAAGTGGATTTATTGCAGACATTGGCTACGATACCTATCAGAAAATTCTGGATGAAGCCATCCTTGAACTCAAGGAAACCGACTTCAAAGACCTCTTTAAAGAGGACATTGCCAAACGAGGAGATTACGTACGCGACGTGACAATTGAAACCGATGTAGAGATGTTGATCCCGGATGAATATGTGAGCAACACACAGGAACGCCTGAATCTGTATACCGAATTGGACTCTTTGAAAACAGAGGAAGACATCGCGGCGTATGCCGACCGGTTGATCGACCGGTTTGGAAAACTTCCGCATCAGGTGCACGCCTTATTTGAGGCGCTTCGCCTTCAGTGGATTTGTAAAAAACTCGGCTTCGAGCGCCTGATCCTGAAAAGCGGGAAACTCCGGTGCTATTTTATCAGCGATCCGCAATCGTCTTTTTACGAGACTGAACAGTTCAACAAACTGGTTCAATTCGTAGGTTCAAAAGGAAGGGTAATGGGACTTCATCTCAAGCAAACAACCAAAGAACTGATTCTGGTTCAGGATGAAGTGCGCAGCATCAAACAAGCCAAAAGCACGCTGGATCAGTTATTGAGTGTTTTAAAGTAAGGATTTATTAATTTCACTAAACAAACAACCTACATGAAAACCAACTTATTTTTTCTTATCCTATTGGTATTGCTTACCACTTGTAAAGACGGAATGCCCTGTGTTGAAAATAATTACTGTGCATGCTGTGATGAACTCCCGGTTACGGATGAGTTTGACATTATTAACCCAGGTGCTACTCAGGATACCGTTCACGCAACGGTTTACTTTCCAAACCTAATGGTTTCGGCCCCAAACTTGGGTATAGAAAAATACTGGATTGTAGCAGTAAGCCCTTCTGCATCATACCGTACCCTCAAATTACAAATATTTGATGATTCTGAGAATGTACTCTTTTCGGCAACCAACCTCCCACCAAATGAACCTGTGTGGGATGGAATTAAGCCGGATGGCACAGAGCATTTTGGCCCATTTCATTTTATTTGCGAAGTACAATTTATTGATGGTCAAATAAAGGAATACACTGGAAATGCGTGTAGGATTGAATGTGGGCCAAAGGGCTTTCCAAAAGAAAACATAGAAAAGTGTGGAACCTTATCGCAAAATGATAACGGCACATTCAACCCAGACTTGCCTACAGCAGCATCAACCTGTATTGAGTAGGATCCATTGTTTTTCTATTTTGCTCTTATTTTCACAAAAAAATAGCAATGAAGCACCTCCTACCGGCCCTACTCTTTTTTCTTCCATTGCATGCCTTTGGCCAATCAAACGCCCTCAAACTTTACTCCGGTCAATTCCGAATGAGTATCAATGATCAGGGGCAAGTGTCCAGTTTGTTTGATCTAAACAGCAAGACAGAATACCTCGTACAAGATACAGTTTCCTACCTGGCCTCTATTCGGGTAAACGGGGAGTGGCTACACCCTGTTCAGGCACAAAGTACGGATGCATCGGAATTAGAAATTGATTTCGGCAAGGGCTTTCAGGCGGTTGTTGCCTATGCTATCCGGGATGGTTATTTCCGGTTTGGATTGACTTCCATCACCCAGGAGGAGCAGGTGGAAGTATTGACCTGGGGGCCATTTCACAACACCATTTCAAGTGGCATTGGTGAAACTGTTGGTGTTGCACAGTGTGAACAGTTTGCCCTGTGTATCCAAAGCCTGAATATAAAGACGCTTGGGGGATATCCCTGGAATGAAAACGACTGCATGCCTCAAATTGACATCTTCGAACAAAGCGACCCTTCGGATCTAAAGGAAGAAAACAAACGGTACGTTTTGTACCGGGTTGAAGCAGCCAAGCCCACCCGGCATGGATCCTCCCTGCAAGCCTATTGCAGAAACAGAAACAAAGCACGGGATATAGAAAACTGGGGATTTTCCAATTACCTGGCACCGGCATTTGATGACGGCGGCCTGAATGGCACCGCCATTGCTCTTCTGGGATGCCACCCCAACCAGCTTCTTGCCACCATTGGCACTGTTGAACAACAAGAGGGACTCCCCCACCCCATGCTAAACGGCCAGTGGGCAAAAACCAGTCCCGAAGCAGCAGGCGCTTACCTAATCCTGGGGTTCGGAGAAGAAGATATTGAGAAAGCCTTGGACATCACCCAAAAAGCAGGGCTCAAGACCCTCTATCATCCCGGGCCATTTGAAACCTGGGGGCATTTCAAACTCAACACCAAGCAATTTCCGGATGGAAGGGAAAGTCTGAAAAAATGTGTGGAACGCGCGGAGTCGATCGGTGTCCATGTCGGCGTGCACACCCTTTCAAATTTCATTACGACCAATGATCCCTATGTAAGCCCGATTCCCGATAAACGCCTGGCAGTGGTCGGCAGTGCTGCGCTGATAAAACCGATTGATGAGGAGGAAACTTCCATTCATATCAGCGATCCGATTTTTTTCAATCAATTCAAAAACAACACCCTTCGTGCATTTCGCATAGACGATGAAATTATCCGGTACGGAAGCATTTCCGATACGGAGCCCTGGATCCTGAAGGATTGTGTTCGCGGAGCTTTTGGCACCCAAAAATCCACTCATGTACAAAACAGCGAAGTCGCCAAACTTGCCGACCATGCCTACAAGGTTTTTCTCACCAACCCGGAATTAAGCATTGAAATGGCCGGCAATCTGGCAGATTTATTCAATGAAGTTGGGTTGCGGCAAATTTCATTCGATGGCCTGGAGGGAAATCGCTCTACCGGAATGGGAAATTACGGCGAGATTTTATTTACGCAAACCTGGTACGACCAATTGGATGACCAGATAAAAGCCCACTACATCGCAGACGCAAGTCGTACCTCGCATTTTTTCTGGCACATGTACACCCGCATGAATTGGGGAGAGCCCTGGTATGCCGGCATCCGGGAAAGTCAGACAGCCTACCGAATGAAAAACCAGGCGTACTTCAAACGAAACCTGATGCCCCGGATGTTGGGTTGGTTCAACCTCACAGCTGAAACCAGTCTGGAAGATATTGAATGGATGCTTGCCCGATCTGCGGCTTACGATGCAGGGTACGGACTGAATACCAATTACAAAGCATTGGAGGCCAATGGTGCCTCAGAATCGATTCTGAAACAAATTGCCCTTTGGGAAAAAGTCAGGCTCCAGGGCGCCTTTTCAGCGGAACAAAAAAAGCGCATGGAAAACCTCGATGCGGAATTCCATTTGGAGGAGCTTGGAACAAACTCCTGGCTACTCCACCCCACACAAACATTTATGTTCGAATACCAGATTCAGGAATTGCAGCCAGGTGCACCAACTCACTCAGCATATTCATTTGAAAACGCATTTGCCCCTCAACAAGTACACATGAAAATCACTGCGCTTGACGGCCTGGTTTCCAACATCCATTTGGAACTTGATCAATCCAAAAGCCTGAGCATCCCCATTCAATTGAATGAAGGAGAATCGTTGGTTTACAAAGGCGGAGATCAATGTTGGGTACTTGACAAGAATTGGAACGAGTTGAGCAAAATACCTGTAGAAAGCAGCTTCTTCCACACAAAACCAGGGCCTCATCAACTGGACTTTGATGCGGAAATGGAAACGAAAGTCAAAGCAAAAATTGAGTTGCGTTTGCACGGAAAACCAGAACGTGTTGGCGACCGAAAATAACGATTCGCTTACGCGTCTTTTGGGTAGTGATCCGTCAAATTCTTTTCATGCGGCTCTCCGAGCAATCCTACGCTTTTTGCCACGATCATCGCAACAGTTGAGTCGCTGGTAATATTTACGACCGTTCGACACATATCCAATGGACGGTCGACCGCAAAAATGAGTGCGAGTCCGGCTTCCGGAACACCAATTGCGCCCAGTACAATCACCAGCATAACCATGCCCGCTCCGGGTACAGCCGCCGATCCAATAGAGGCCAGCGTTGCGGTGAGTACAATGGTAAGCTGATCGCCGAGGTCCAGAGGAACCCCCATTGCCTGTGCGATGAAAACAGCAGCAACAGCCTGGTACAGTGCGGTTCCATCCATATTGATGGTGGCGCCAATTGGCAGCACAAAACTGGCTACTTCCTCATCTACTCCGAGATGTTCTTCCACGCGCTCCATAGTCACCGGCAAGGTGGCAGCACTGGAACTTGTGGAAAATGCAACCAACTGGGCAGGTGCAATTCCATTGAAAAAGAACTTATAGGATTTACCCGTGAAGATCTTCATTACCACCGGATAGAAGATAAATATCATGATGGCCAAGCCCAGCAAAACACACCCGCTGTAGGCCAGTAATCCTTTAAACAAATCAAAACTCGGAGATTCCACAACCAGTGCAGCAAGCAGGGCCAAAACACCATAAGGTGCACCAAGCATGATGAGGTCTACTAATTTTAAAATTACCTCATTGAGGGCATCAAAGAAATCCTTTACTGCTTTGGCTTTCTCCTCGGGAATCAGGATCAAACCGATTCCAAATAAAATTACAAAGAAGATAACCTGGAGCATGTTGCTGTTTTCGCTGGCGGCACCAATAAAATTATCCGGTACTATATCAACCAAGGCATCCAAAGGGCCTCGGGATTTCTGCGATGCTGCCGCCTCAATTTTGGTTCCAGCACTGGAAGCAAAGCCTTCCAACAACTGTTCCCGTGTTTCCTGACTGAAACTTTTACCTGGATTAAAGGTATTTACAACAACTAAACCAATTGTCACGGCTACTGCGGTTGTAAGAATATAAATTCCCAATGTCCGGAATCCCATTTTGGAAAGTCTGGATATATCTTTCATATCCGAAATGCCTTTTATCAGGGAAGCAATGATCAGGGGCACTGCAATTAATTTCAGGAGATTGATAAAAATGGTCCCAAAAGGTTTTATCCAGTCGACAACCAATTGTTTGGCTCCTAGGGATACGGCTAAAAATCCAATCAGGATACCCAGGACCATACCTCCCAGGATTTGCCAGTGCAGGGGAATTCGCTTCAACATAGATTCCTTTTTTTAACAAATGTAACCTTCGCGGTTAGAATGGGTATAAAAATCGAAAAAAATTCCCTCTCCCACGGTCTTTTTCTTTGTTTTGCATCCGTACAAAACGTAAAATACCATGCAAACAATCAGACTATTTTTACTCTTATTTGCCTTCGGGCTTTTAACACCCTTTTCTTCATTTGCTCAGGACAAACCTGCTGAGCCAGAAAAGAAAGAAGAAAAATCCGATGACAAGGACAAATCTGAAGACAAGGATAAATCCGATGACAAGGATAAAAAAGAGAAATCCAAGAAAAAGACATATAAGGACATTATAACCGAGGAAGCCATCACCACGGAAGGCATGATGACCACACACCAGATTGGTGACAAACTGTATTTCGAAGTTCCTCTTGATGTTATGGACCGTGAAATTCTGGTGGTAAGCCGGATTTCAGGCTATGTGAAAAACCTGAGTTTTGGCGGCGCCGGAATGCGCACCCGGCCCGGACAGGTAATTCGCTGGCAGATCATGCGGGACCAGATTTTGATGCGTTCCGTCTCCTACCACAGTGTAGCCACCGAAGAACTTCCCATTTACGAATCGGTACGCAACAACAATTTTGAACCGATTGTAATGGCTTTCAAACTGGACGTGTACAACGAAGACTCCACTGCTGTGGTGTTTGATGTGAGCAGTTTGTTTACTTCCAATGTTCCTATGATTTCACCAATTTCCGACGACCAGAAGAAAAACTTCGGCATCGGAAGCCTGGACAGCAAACGAAGCATGGTTGTTTCAGCAAAAGCATTTCCACGCAATGTGGAAGTCCGGCACATCCTGACATATCCCGGAACAAAACTGCCCGACAACCAGGTAACCAATACCCTTTCCGTTGAGATGAACCAATCGTTTGTCCTGCTGCCGGATGATCCGATTGTTCCCCGGTATTACGACGAACGAGTTGGCTATTTTTCCATTCAACATACAGACTATGGACTGGATGAGCAGAAAGCAGCTACCCGCCGGTTTATTAACCGTTGGCGCCTTGAACCCAAGGACCCCGCAGCTTATTTCCGTGGAGAACTGGTTGAGCCTGTAAAACCCATCACCTATTACATTGACCCAGCAACACCAGATAAATGGCGCCCCTATCTGAAAAAAGGAATTGAAGACTGGCAGGTTGCTTTTGAAGCGGCTGGTTTTAAAAATGCCATCATCGCCAAAGATCCACCTTCCAAGGAAGAGGATCCGGACTGGAGTCCGGAAGATGTTCGGTATTCCGTCATTCGATACATTTCTACCGACATTCAAAATGCGATGGGACCGCATGTGCACGACCCGAGAACTGGAGAAATCCTGGAAAGCGATATCATGTGGTACCACAACGTAATGAACCTGCTTCGCAACTGGTATTTTGTTCAGACAGCGGCCTACAATCCCAAAGCCCAAATGCCGAAGTATGATGATGATGTGATGGGTGAGTTGATCCGTTTTGTAGCCGCGCATGAAGTTGGCCATACGCTCGGACTTCCCCACAACATGGGCTCCAGTGTTGCCTACCCGGTGGATTCACTTCGCTCCAAGACATTTACATCCAAAAACGGAACGGCACCTTCCATCATGGATTATGCCCGATTCAATTACATTGCGCAGCCAGAAGACGGAATTACGCAGTTTATGCCAATGGTTGGCCCATACGATAAATGGTCAATTGAGTTTGGCTACCGACTTTTTGAAAATGTTCAGAGTCCTGAAGATGAAAAAGCAACCCTGCATGAATTGGTAAAGGCACATGCTGACAATCCGGTGTATCGGTTTGGTCCACAGCGCGGTTTGCCTTTTGATCCTACTTCCCAGACAGAGGATTTGGGCGACGACAGTATGCGTGCCAGTGAACTGGGCATTGCCAACCTGAAACGCATCATGGATCGCCTGTTGGATTGGAGTGGAAAACCCGGAGACACCTATGAAGAACTGAGCGAATTGTACAGCCAGGTTATCAACCAGTTTAACCGGTACGTAGGGCATGTTGCTACCAATGTAGGCGGCGTTTATGAATACCGGAAAACATCCGATCAGGCTGGAGTAGTGTACACTCCGGTACCCAGAGACAAGCAATACCGTGCCGTTCAGTTTATGAATCAGTACGTATTTGAAACGCCTACCTGGATGCTCAACAACGACATTCTGCAACGCTTTCAGTCCACCGGAGCACTCAGTCGAATCGAAGGAATTCAAAACCGTGCGCTCAGCCGGATTTTTGGAAATGCATCCATGACCCGGATGATTGAGGCGGAAACCAACGGGTTCCAGGATATTTATACCCTGGCCGAGTTGTTTGACGATACCCGGACCGGGATTTTCAAAGGCTCAAGAACCGATGCCTATCGCAGAAATTTGCAATTGAATTACGTCAATAAAATGATGGAAATTGAATCCGACAAATCGGATAAAATGCCACAGGATGCACGAGCACTTGCACATAATAATCTGTTGAAGATCATGCAACTTGCCAAGGGCAATTCCAAGAGCGGAAGTACGGTCAATCAGGCGCACTTCAAACTGCTTTATGCAACCATGGAGGAGCACCTTGAAGATTAATAGTCTGTGTGGCAAGAAGTTTGCTAAGGCCTTAGAGTAGAAAACTGTCCGGAAACATGGTTGCCCCAATGGGTATCCACTGCCGGACAGTTTTTTTTATTCTTCCTGACACACAAAGCATATTTGTCTGGCACCCTCTCAGGGGCATAATATTTTGGAATACCAACCGGGATATGAAATTTAAAAAAAATCTGAATGGCTTGTCAAAAACTGTATTTAAAGCGCATTTTTTTTCAAATTTTCACGTCCAAACTTTTACCTTTGCGTTTGCTTTTTTAAAAGCGACACAAAACAATAGATAAAAAACTGATTATCAAATATTTAGAATACAATGGCATTAATCGGAACGATTAGAAAGAACGGATGGATCCTGATTGTAATGATGGTACTCGCTTTGGGTGGCTTCATTTTGATGGATGTTGTGACCAACAGCCAGCGGTACAGTGCTGCTGACTTGAATACTGTTGGAAAAGTCAATGGAGAGGATATCAAACGCGATGAGTTTGATAATTACGAAAAACTGGTATACACCAATTCTACCAGCAACCCGTATCAAGTGCGCAATCAAATCTGGAACTACTTTGTAGAGAAAGTATTGATTTCACAGGAAGCCGAAGAAATCGGCTTGGGTGTTGGAAAAGATGAATTGTTGGACCTTGAATTTGGAAACAACATCAGTTCGATTATTGCTGAGCGTTTCAAAGACTCCAACGGTCAGTTGAACCGCGCTACACTTGCAAGCATCAAAGCAGCGATTGAAGGTGGTCAATTTACCGACCCAACCAACCGTGCATATTGGGCTGTTCAGGAAGACGAAATCATCAAGCAGCGCCTGGAAGAAAAAATCGTAGGCATGATTGGCAAAGCCTTCTATACTCCGAAATGGCAGGCAGAAATGGCTTTCCGCGATAACAACGAGCGTCTGGATGCATTGGTGGTACGCATTCCTTTTGACAAGGCTACCGGCGACATTCAACTGACTGACGCAGACTACAAAGAGTTTCTTGCAAGCCACAAAGGCGTATATGACCGCCAGGAAGAAACCCGCGTGATCAACTACATCACATTTGGAGTGAAGGCAACGCAGGCAGATACCATGGCTTCCCGCCAGGTAGTTGCCAGCCTGATTGAAGATTTCAAAAAGGCAGAAAACGATTCTGTTTTCGTTGTTGGCCACAACGGTGTAGCCGATGGCTCTTACGATAAAAAAGATGCATTGCCAGCGGCAATGGCAGACTCACTCATGTCTCTTCCATACAATACGGTAGTTGGCCCAATCCTGGACAATGGAATTTGGGTGGTTGCAAAAATCCTCGACCGCAAGGTAATTGCTGACTCAGTACAGGCCCGCCATATTTTGATCCGCGGAGACATCGCTGGTGCAGAGCAAAAAATTGATAGCCTCAAGAACCTGTTGGAAACCGGACAGGCTCGATTTGATTCTCTTGCTGTTAACAACAGCATGGACCAACCATCTGCAGTAAAAGGTGGTGACCTGGGTTGGTTTGCTGAAGGTCGTATGGTTCCTGAATTTAACCGGGTTTGTTTCTACACCGGTGTAAAAGGAACCTACTACAAAGTTGCATCCCAGTTTGGATGGCACTTGCTTGAAATTACCGGAACAAAATACATCAACAATGTAGCAAGTGTTAAGGCTGCATACCTTTCTCAGCGTGTTGAGCCTAGCGTTGCAACCCAGGACAATGTTCGTAAGATCGCTGAAGGAATCATGCAAGATGCCAAAACCATTGAGGATATGGAGCGCATCGCCGGTGAAAAAGGTCTTGCCTTTGAAACCAGCGCAGCACTGAAGGCAAATGACTTCCGGATTGGTACGCTGCCAGAAGGTGACGCAACCCGTTCAATCGTTCGTTGGGCATTCAACGAAGAAACTGAAGTCGGAGCAAGCGGCAAAGAACTGTTCACCTTCCGCGACCCGGCAGGTGGCTACTTTGATGCCTTTTACTTGCTTCCAGGCCTGAAGTCAGTTGTTCCTGCTGGCGAAGCAACTGTTGAGTCAATCAAAGCAGATCAGGCTGCATCCAAAGCAGCACTGGATTACAAAAAGGCCAGGCTATTGCTTCTCAGATCAAAAATGCAAACGACCTGAATGCTACCGCTATCCAGTTTGGAGTAGCAGTGGATTCTGTGAAAAACGTTTCTATGCTTCAGTCATACCTGCAAAACGGAGGTTCTGAACCAAAGGTAGTTGGTACTGCATTTGCACTTGCAAAAGGTGCTGCCAGTGAACCAATCATCGGCACTACCGGAGTATACATCATCAAGCCAATTTCTGATGTAACCAAAACTCCATTGCCTGCAGATTTGACCATGTTCCGCCGCCAGGTGACTTCATCTTCTATGTCAAACGTGGCTATGGGGATGATGCCTGAGATGAAAAAGCGCGCAAAAATCGAGGACAACCGTAGCCGGTTCTTCTAAGAGCATATTAAATAAAATAAAAAAGCCCGATGTGAGTTTTCACGTCGGGCTTTTTTATTCAGGTTCCCTGCGTACTAGGCATTTTTGGTAGGGCAGGTAGACGCCCCAACAATTGCGTAGATTGGGCACCAATCAATAAGCGCAGTGCCTATAAACACTAAGCCCAATAAACCAAACCAGGACTGAAAATACCAACCAGCGGCAAGTGCACCAGCACCAAGAATCAATCGAAGGGTTTTATCAATTTTACCAACATTCTTTTTCATTTTATGACATTTTGTAAAGTGAACAAATGGTAGAAATCAGGATTGGTACCAAGACCAATTCATTTTTTTCCGTTGACAATACAAAGATACCAGCAGTTGAATGTTATAATTTGTGACCCACGTCACAAACCATTCGTAGAGACGCGATGCCTCGCGTCTAACCCAGCAAGTAAAAAACCACAGAAGCGGCAAGTAAACCAAAACAGATTATACCCAAAACATTTGTACACGAGGCATCGCGTTATTACGTTGGGGTATTACGGTTATTGAACAGGTAGGTACGGCTTGTCTTGAATCTTGTTTGTTGGAAATTGCATTCGGAGGGGGGGGGGGATAAACGCGAGGGGGAGACACGAGGCATCGCGTTTTCACGGTTTGTGGGCGGCGACGATTTTCTCGTAGGCCGTATTGATTTTTTGAAACCGCTCCTTTGCCTGCTCTAACATGGCCGGTGTTGCCCCTTTTGATGCTACCTTGTCTGGATGCCATTGCAAGGCGAGCGCACGAAACTTCTTCTTGACGGCATCCAGCGTATCCCCTGGCGAGGCTCCGAGTTCCGCATAGTACATTGCAAGGGAATGCTCTGTTCTGGGTGGGGTTGATGCCCGATTGCTACCAGATCCCGCATATCGAATCCGGATACGATCGTACTGCATCCTGGAAACATGAAAAAGCCCGGCTGCGCGCATCAACATTTGCTCCTGCCGCGGATGAATGCTTCCTTCACAGGCTGCAACAGCAAACAGCAAATCCATCATGTTCATGATCAGGTGCCGATCTTTTGCAAATTCGCGGTAGAAAGCATGGGCAAACACATCAAAGGAGTCCCGGGAATTTTTAGCCTCATTCCAAATCGAAATTGCCTGTCGGCGCCGTTGATCTGACAACCGAAACTGGGTTTGCATCAAACGCTCCATAAACGCTACTTCTGCGTGACTAACCTTCCCATCGGCTTTTGCCACCTTGGCGCATAAACGAAAAACGTGGTAAATAAATGCACCTTGTTTTCGCTGCTCATTGCTCACATCGTTCGGGCCAGAACCATCCATCGCACCCAATGGAACATCTATAAAATAATGCCCCAATACTGCACCCAAAACCAGACCCACCAATTCACCCAAAGGCAATCCGATGAGATCGCAAACAATGAGTCCTAAAATGGCGCCTATGAGTTTTCCGCGTATTGACACAGCAGTATTTTTCAAATAGATTTACAAGCGAACAAAACTACGATTTGAGAAACAAACAATCTACACAAACTCGATTTAAGAACGTCTTTATTCCTCACAGCTAATCCAAAGCCTTGTTTTCACATCAATGAATAATCCCGACGACTTTACTATATTTGTAAGAGACTGTCTGTAAAAAAAGGCTCCTACCCTGTAACCTTTTTTGCCCCTGCTTCATCTAAGGTAAAACAGACAAGCCACTACAAAACGGAATATGACACACGCCAGAAGGGTGAATGCCACCGATACCGAACTTATCCAGGATGCACTTGCAGGAAGGCAAGCAGCCTATGCAAGCCTTGTAGAGCGGTACCAGTCATTTGCATTTACGCTTTCTTATCGTATGGTCAAAAACAGAGAAGAAGCCCATGAAGTTGCACAGGATGCCTTTATTAAAGCATTTAAACACCTGGCATCGTTCGAGGGGAAATCTAAATTCAGTACCTGGCTTTATAAGATTGTCTATACCAGCGCACTGAATCATTTGCGCAAGAACCGACCAGATTGGGTGTCGATAGATGACGATGCCAGGCCTATACAACTGAATGATCCGGGGGTCGAGCCGGTATCGGTTCAATTAGAAAAAAATGAACGTGCTCAGGAAATCCGCAAGGCCATCCAACACCTTTCGCCTGAAGACGCATCGGTCATTACCTTGTTTTATCTGTATGAAAAGAAGTTGGAAGAGATTTGTGAAATTATGGACCTCAGCCTTTCAAATGCAAAAACCAAACTTTCCAGAGCCCGAAAAAGATTAAAAACCATAATAGAAGACAGTTACTCAGATTTGCAAACCCCTTGAACCAAAAACAAACAGACGATTTCTTCGGTTTATTAGTCTGTCTGAATTGAATAAAAATATTTTAAACATATTTGCACTCTATATAATCATGCAAGAGCAGTTTTCAATAAATCACGACGTACTCTGGGATTACCTGGACGGGCTCCTTCCAAACGAGGAAGTTGCTAAAGTAGAGCAATACCTGGATTCTCATCCGGAATGGAAATCTGTGTTAAAATCCATTCAGGAAGAACGGGATGCCCTGCTATCAACTTCTCTGGATTCTGTTGATCCCGACTTTGCGCGAACGGTCATGGCCAGTTGGAAAGCCGAGATGCCCGCAAAAGCTAAAAACAAACCACTTGACTGGGGAATACTTGGATTTGCATTGGGCTTCACACTCATATTGGGTGTTCCGATCATCATTTTCCTGGGCATGGCTGCCAGTTCAACTACACCGCAAAGCATTGCTTTACCAGACCTTCAACTGGAGCATTGGACCACTTTATTGCTGAGCCCAACGCTCCATTTATCTGTACTAACTCTGTTTGCGCTTAGCCTGCTCCAATTCATCAGCAAGTATTTGTTGACACAGCGAAGGATTCAGGCATTAAGTTTGTAGAGATTGCAATCATGGAAAAAGGGAAAAAGCCAAAACATTTTTTACACCAACCAGAATATCCGGGTGGCCCCAAAGCCATGACGGAATTCATCTATAAAAATCTGCGCTATCCCAAAGCCGCCTTGGCTGAGGGCGTGGAAGGGTTGGTCGTTGGAGAGGTTGGCATTAACCACAAGGGCGAAGTGACCGAGGTTCGTCTGCTCAAAAGACTGGGATTCGGATGCGATGAAGAAGCCATCCGGGTGCTCAAAAAATTAAAATTTACCGTGGAGAGAAACCGCGGGGTCCAGGTCCTGTTTCATAAAAAAATACGGGTTCAGTTCAAAAAGCCCAAGGCGCCAACTGTGCAAATGCAATACACCGTAACGTCTTCGCAAACACCACCCAAACAATCGGAGCAAACCAAACCCGGTTCGTATTCCTATACAATTGTCTTGCCTAAGAAGTAACGGGCTGCCCTAAAACTCAATCTCATAGCAGCCGGCATCCGGGTTGTTGGTGTCCCGGGGTTTTCCATCCAAATCCTTATCAATTCCTGCAATAGGAATGGCGTATCCATTCGCCAGGGAAGCGAGCGTGTCCAATCGGAACATGTTCTCATTTGGATCAATAAATATGGTATCCGCATTATCGATATAAAGACAGGGGTTGCAAAAATCTGCAAACTCGGGAGAAGCATTCGGATTTAGAAGGTCATTTACTTTTACGATGCAGTTTGTCAATTGGTAATCCATCAACGACCCGTCTCCCAAGCGGTCGAACAAAGTGATTTGATCCGTTCGACCTCCGACTAAAATGGAGTTATGAAACCGGGCCCGCAACAAATACGAATCATATGCATCGCAGGCAGCATCGTAACAAATGGTATTGCCCATACGCAGGGCCTCGCCATCCACACCATAACTGGCTACAGTACAGTAATTAAAGGTATAATCACCGCCGTACTCGAGTTGAATGCCATAGCCCGTATTTCCATAAAACAAGCAGTTCTCGGCCGTAATGGTTGCATGAATCCCAATTAAACCACTTCCGCCAGTATTGTAAATCTGGGTGTTTTTCAAACTCAAATCAACCGCAGAATCTACCCGCATACCAATTATGGAATTGCGAACAATGCAGTTTTCTATCTGGTGTCCTGAAGTTCCCGACTGAAACCAAATTCCGGTCCATTGCCCCGGCACTTCATCAAATTCCGGCTCAAGACGATCGCTTTGGAAAATAACCGGCTCGTCAACTGTTCCTTCCACAATGAGTCGTCCATTGCCGACAAAAGCAAGAAACCCATCGTTGTAAATTGTGGTGCTGGTGTCTGTCACTTCTCTGCCCAGGCCACCGTGAATATACACCTGCTTACCGGCTGGTATGCGTACCGTACACTCATCAATCACCAGGATACCATAGATAACATAAGGGCGGGGGTCATCCCAAACCCACTCGCCATTGTCGCAGCCAAATGCGACTACCCCACCCGCTCCAAATCTGGAAGGCAAATAAACTGCATTTTGCCCCCATGCCTCCAGCACTACTTTTTGCACATTTCCATTGGTTTCAAAAACCAGATTTTCATCTATTACAAACGGACTGCTGCTGAGTGGCGCATCCGGGTTTACCGTCACTTCTGCAAATATGTACAGGCTGTCATTCGGAGCAATTTCAACATCTGCATGTGCTTTTCCCGGGAGCCCATCCACATTGATATTAAAGCGCGAGTCGTCACCATTTTCAAGATGGATGGATTGAACTCTGAGGCTCTTATTTGAGGTATTGTATATCTTGAGAATCCGGGTGGCTGAACCAAGTTCTGTGAAGACGGTATCAAACCGGAGCGTATCCGTGCTGAAGCTCAATTTTATAGAAGGATCTGTGGTAAAGACTTCCTTCTGACAATCAGACAGAAAGAACAAAAGCGCGAATGCAGAAAGCAGATAGAAAATGTGTTTGGGCATTGGATTTCAATAAAACATCTAATGAATTGAACAAAGGTACTTGAAAACTTTTTCCGACCCGAAACGGGCTTACGAATTTCACTACTTGTTTTTGCTTCTCCCGGCAAAACAGACAATTAGACCTAAATTCTGACAGAACCAAAGTCATTTCCAAGCCTCTAAGGCTTAGTACATCCGCATTTTTACCCTTTTTAATCCTTTTGCTTTATTTTACCAAGTAACTTTGTCGAACCACCAAGGTGTACGTTTACGTATAAGAATGTGCCTGAGTTTGCAAATGGTCAAAATTCAAAACACGGGCAAAAATGAAGTTCTATGAGCCGTATCTTTTTATTCTGGCTGTTATTTTGGTCAATGGGTTGCCTGCAACTCAATGCCCAGGCTGTGACAGTGGTGGACTCACTGAAGCAATTAGTTGCTACATCAAGCGACGATTCTATCAAGGCAACAAATCTCAACTTTCTGGCATTTTATTACCTGCGGTCCGACTTTGATCAGGTTACACCGACCATTCAGCAGGCGCTGGCACTTACAGAATACACCGATGCTTCCGGACACAAGCACACCAGATACCCAAGCATTCGTGCAAGCTCATTTTACTACCAGGGTGTTACTATTTTTATACTTCAAGAATACCCGAAAGCACTGGAAGCCAACATGGAGGCCCTGAAACTCAATGAATCAATCGTGGATGCGGAATTGAAGTACTTACAGGCCAGCATTACTGATATTTACACCGAACTGGAGGATTTTGAGGAGGCAGAAAAATACTACTGAACGAGCTATTTCCAATAATAGAAAAGCCTCCAATCCGATCGCGGATTACTGGGGATTTATACGAATTATGGGAACGTGCTTGTGTTGGAAAAATATCAGGAAGGCTCAAAAAACAGTTTCTGCTGACGAGGAATTATATCATAAACTTGATATTGAAGTTGGGTACGCAGGCATTCGAACCAACCTCGGTGGCCCCCTTTTAAAAGCCTCCGGCGATACCTCACAGGCAATTGCCTATTACACCAAAACCTTGAACAATTCAGAAAGCCGGAAACTGGCAGGCTCGGGCACCCGTTTTTGATATTGCCAGCCTGTACAATGGCCTTCATGAGGATGAAAAGCCATTGAATGCCTGGGAAAAGAGTGTTCCGCCAGCGCCCGTAGACTAAACAGTTTTACCAGACTGGAGGACGCCTATCACACCGGCTCAGATATCCTGTACAACGGCCCTTAGAGCACAACCCTGCTGCCAAAGACAGCCTGTATAACCTATCCTGGGATTACAAAGAAGTTTATGGCCTATCGAGACTCGCTACCCAAGCTGGGGAAAAAGAACCGAACAGTGGCGAAATCAAGGTAGAATATGAAGTGAAAAAAAGAAAGGCACTGATCAAAGCCACGAATGAGTCGCTGGGAAAATCAACTGGCTTTGTTGCGTAAAATTGGAACTTCAACGAAAAGCGAGTCCAGGCACGAAAGGAGCAGGCACTTTTTTGCTGGAACAGAAAAACATACGCATCGCACTGGAACTGGATATTAAAAAAGAATCTAACCTGAGAGAAGAACAAACCCGTGCGGCAAAACAGGATCGGGAAATCACCCTGCTCAATAAGGAAAAAATACTGGAAGAAATCAGAGCACCAGAAGCAGCAGCAAACGCTCTTAACCGGATTGCTTTTGGGGCTGTTCACTCAGACTTATGCGTTCTTTCTTTGAGAATGAACATACAAAAAACACGGGCCAACACTGAAATCTCAAAGCAAAACAAGGAAATTATCCGGCAACAACAGGAGATTGAACAGCAAAACAAACAACTGGAACAGGCCAATCGATTCAAAAGCCAGTTTCTTTCGAATATGAGTCACGAAATTCGGACTCCACTCAACACCATCATCGGAACAACTCAATTGCTTGGCGACACGCCGCTTGAGCCCAAACAGAAGGAATACACCGACATGCTGCGGTATGCATCTGAAAACCTGTCGGCAATTATCAACGACATCCTCGACTTCTCAAAAATCGAAGCGGGCAGATTAGAACTCGTAAAACGCCCATTCAATATCCGGCAATTGCTTCAACAGCAGATTGGACTGTTTAAAATTAATGCCATCCAAAAAAACATCCAACTCGAGCTCAACTTTTCAGATGACATGCCCGAGTGGATTGTTTCCGACCCCAACCGGCTCAACCAAATTCTGTTAAACCTGCTGGGAAATGCCTTAAAGTTTACTGAAAAAGGCTTTGTTCAGGTTCTTGCCCAAATCAACCAGGTAAATGGACAGGATGCCTTGCAGATCGAAGTGAAGGATACCGGCATTGGCATTGCGGATGAGCGACTCCCCTACATTTTTGAGGCGTTTACCCAGGCAGGCGAAAACACCCATTTAAACTACGGAGGAACGGGCCTCGGCCTGGCAATCACCAAACAACTTATTGAATTGAATGGGGGACAAATCCAGGTGGAGAGCACACTTGATAAAGGCTCTGTTTTCTCTTTCTTCATCCCGGTAGCCCGGGTTCAGGATGCAGACATTCCCAAAACGGTCAGGGAAACCCAACCGGGCAGACTGGAATCGCTGGATATACTGTTGGTTGAAGACAATAAATTCAATCAACTTATGACCAAAGACTTGCTGGAAAAAATAATCCACAAGCCACAGGTTACTATTGCCGACAACGGGCAATCTGCTTTGGAACAAGCCAGCCAACGCACCTTTGACCTCATCTTAATGGATTTGAAAATGCCTGTATTGGATGGATTTTCTGCCACTCAAAAACTTCGGGCATCCGGTTACAGTCACCCCATTATTGCATTAACGGCAAATGCCACTTCAGAGGAAATGGAAAAATGCCTGGCGCACGGCATGGATGATTATTTAAGCAAGCCCATTGATCTGGCACTTCTGCGGGAAAAAATTGCGGCTTCTACGAACAAAAACGGATGATCGACCAGACAGCACTTTCTGCATTTTTTAAAAATGACCAGGGGCTATTAAAACGGTTTTTGGAACTCATTGTGGAAGAAACCCCCGGGCTCATAAATCTGGTGGATGAAGCACTCCACAACGAGCACCATACCGAGCTCTTCATTTGGCTGCACAGTCTGCGATCCAGAATTCAATATCTTGGATTCCCCGATCTGGTTGACCGCTTGATAGCGATGGAGCAGATGGCTAAAAACCAGGAACCCATTGAGCACATACAATCTGAATGGACTGAAATGCAGGTAGAATTCCAACAGATATATGAGGTAGTTGAGGCCCTCCAGCGGACGTTAAAACTTTAACTAAAGCCCCTCTGTATCACCACACAGCTCTTCCAGATTTTGCCATAAAATTGAAATTAGTAGTGCCGCTGCAAGCGATGCAAATTATATTTGCGTCTGGCTTGATACTTTCAGGAACATCTTACGTCTGAAAAATATTATTCTAATTTCTGCAACAAGCACCGTCGAATCAGAAAGGCACCCCTTTCCATGTTTAATTGTTTAAAATAAAATTTGTCGGTGTACGTTTGTGCCTTGATCTTCAAATTGCGCAGCAGCACCTTCAATCAGATTGATACCGCCCGCAGACCGACTTTTCCCATTTACAAAACTTTAACAATAATATATCGGGCGGTTCTTAACGTTTTCTTAACGCTTTTCTTATTTTTGCAACGGCAAATTCTATTTGTCAGATTTCGAGCATGAAACGAACCGAATTCGGTCAATTGAAAATTGTAGTAATAATCCCTGCATTCAATGAAGAGGCCGCATTGCCTTTTGTGCTGAATGCCATACCAGAGGATTTAGTAGAAGAAATCATCGTGTGCAACAACGGTTCAACAGATAGAACCGGAGCGGTTGCAAGTGAAGCCGGGGCGACCGTAGTAGATGCGCCCGCGCCCGGATATGGGAATGCTTGTTTGGCAGGAATGGAATACCTGAAAAACAAGGAACTGAACGAACAACCCGATGTGGTTGTCTTCATAGATGGGGACTATTCGGATTACCCCGAGGAAATGCCCCTTTTAATCGAACCTATTTTCAATGATCAGATGGATCTGGTAATTGGAAGCAGGCTACTAGGGGAGATGCCAAAAGAAGCCATGACCACGGTACAACGATTTGGGAATTGGCTGGCACCGTTTTTAATCCGTATTTTTTACAAACAGCGATTTACCGACTTGGGCCCTTTCCGGGCTATTACATGGCAGGCTTTATTGGGCCTGAATATGCAGGATAAAAATTACGGCTGGACCGTGGAAATGCAAGTAAAAGCGGCCAAGCAGCAGTTGAAATGCACCGAGGTGCCCGTCCGGTACCGAACACGCATTGCAGGACAAAGTAAAGTTTCCGGAACAATTAAAGGCGCCTTTCTTGCCGGCGTTAAAATCATCGGAACGATTATAAAAGAATTATAGCATATACATATATGCGTTTTAAAAGCCTTTGAATTTTAAATATTAATTTGATTCATGTACGGTATCCACTCTCTTTTTGAAGCACTCCAGTACCAGGCCTTTGTGGACTTTGGTTATCTGATGCTCCTGATCTACTTCCTGGCCATGTCCGGAGTAACGATCTATGCTTTATTGCAATTCCACCTTTTGTTTTTATACAAAAAACACCATAAGGAAAATCCTGAGATCCGATACAATCGATACGAAATCGATGATCCGGATGTACCATTTGTAACCGTTCAATTGCCTATGTACAACGAAATGTATGTAGCCGAACGCATTATTGACTACGTGGCTGCTCAGGAATATCCAAAAGACAAATTTGAGATCCATGTATTGGACGACTCTACGGATGAAACCGTGGAAATTGTTGCCAATAAAGTAAAGGAACTCAAAGAGCAGGGATTCAACATCCGCCACATTCACCGTGTCAACCGACAAGGGTACAAGGCAGGTGCACTTCAGGATGCAATGCCTGAGGCAAAAGGTGATTTTATTGCAATCTTTGATGCAGACTTCACCCCACGCCCCAACTTCCTGCGGACAACCATGACTTATTTTGAAGATCCTAAAACTGCGATCGTTCAAACCCGCTGGGAGCACATCAACGCGGATTACTCTATGTTGACCAAACTGCAGGCTCTCCAGTTGAATGTTCACTTTACAGTAGAACAGGCTGGTCGTTCGTATGGCAACCTATTGCTCCAGTTTAACGGCACTGCCGGGGTATGGAGAAAAAAGGTAATCAACGAAGCTGGCGGATGGCAGAGTGACACCTTGACGGAGGACCTGGACCTTAGTTTCCGTGCTCAAATTATGGGGTACAAAATTCAGTACCTTGAGAAACTGGGTAGTCCTGCCGAATTGCCGGTTGAAATGAACGGCTTGAAAGGACAACAGTTCCGCTGGAACAAAGGCGGCGCTCAGAATGCACGTAAACTGCTCAAGTTGGTTTGGAATACTGACAAACTAAATTGGGTTCAAAAGACACATGCCATCAGCCAATTGCTGGCATATGGCGTATTCCTTTGGGTATTTATTGCAGCCATCAGCAGTGTGCCGCTTGCATTTGCATTCCGTGAACTGGGTATTTCCACCCACTTCCTTTCGTTCTCTGTTGCAGGCCTTTTTGCTGTTGCGAGTATTTCATATACCGCAAACATCACCGCTGCACTGGATCGCCCGGAGCCAGCTTCTTTCTGGGAAAAAGTCCGCTTCTTTGGATTGTTCCTCTCCTTCCTGCCGATCTCCATGGGCCTCTCGCTTTACAATGGCGTTGCGGTAATTGAAGGATTGATGGGTAAAGCTTCCTCTTTTGTACGCACACCAAAATATGGTATCACGGGCAACAAGGAAAACTCTTTCAAAAAGGCAGCATATGTAGCTAAGAAGATCTCTTGGATTACAATCGCAGAAGGCATCCTTGCATTGGTTTTCTTCATGGCCGTTATTGTAGGCTTGGTTACAGAAAACTATGCATTCGTGCTGTTCCATAGCATGCTTTCATTTGGATTCGGAACCATTTGCTACTACTCAATCAAGCACCTGCGCTTCCGGTAGAACCTGATAATTTAATGGAGTTTTGGATTAGTTTTCATTGAAAGTCCAAAACTACTTGAGATAGAAAAGCGCTCTGAACCTATGCTTCGGAGCGCTTTTTTTACTACCCGTAAGTCTATGCACTCTAACATAACCAAGATATTGCCATCCAACAGTTTGCTTGCCCTGGCAGCGTTGGCTCTGACGTATCTGCTGGGGTTTCATATTCCCAGGAGTGCATTTATGCCATTCATATTTAGTTACCTGGCTCTATTTGCAATTGGGTTTGTTTTGGCCAGACAGTCAGAATCAAAGAAACTGGCTATCGGACTTGGGATCGCCATGCGTGTGCTTTTGTTGTGGAGCACTCCCTGGTTATCAGACGATGTGTACCGGTTTATCTGGGATGGGAAGTTGCTAGCAAACGGTATTCACCCCTTTGCATTTACGCCTGAGGAAATCATGCAGATGGCGAATCTCCCAGATGGCATTAACACCTCGCTTTTCGAACGGTTAAATTCCAGAGAATACTACACCGTATATCCGCCGGTAAACCAGGGGATTTTTGTTCTGAGTGCCTGGCTTGCACCGGGCAACATCAATGGGGGAATTCTCATCATCAAACTCTTTCTACTCCTCTTTGAACTGGGATCTATTAGACTCTTGTTTGCAATGGGGCGCAAACAGACCAGATATGCATCTGCAGCAGCGCTCTATGCGCTAAATCCACTTGCAATCCTGGAGGTCGTGGGCAACTGCCACTTTGAGGGAGCAATGATTTTCTTCCTGATTTGGGCAATGTTTGCACTTCAAAAGAAAAAAATCTTCACCGGCGCTGTTTCATGGGCCCTGGCCATTGCCTCAAAATTGCTTCCGTTGCTTTTTGTTCCCCTTGTATGGAAATGGTTGGGCCCCAAAAAAGGCTCTGGCTTTGTTGTGCTCTGTTTCCTTTTTTGCCTCCTATTATTTCTCCCCCTACTCACACCGGGAATTCTGTTGAATATGGGAAGCAGCCTGGACCTATATTTCCAACAGTTCTTTTTCAATGGAAGTTTGTATTACTTGTTCAAGTTTGGACTTCAAGCCATTGGTGTTGCACAGGTATATAAGATCCTTGGCCTGGCACTTGCCCCCATCACCATTGGGGTTCTACTCTACCAGTTTATTTTCCGGGTAAAAAAATCGACCAGCAGTTTTTCCCTTGAGCTGGGTATACTTTGGGTTTCATTTGCCTATTTAAGTTTGAGCGCTACGGTCCACCCCTGGTATGTACTCATTCCATTTGTTTTTTCGCTGGGCACTCCGTTTCGCTTTCCCTGGATCTGGACCGCAGCAGTCGCCCTCTCCTACTCACATTATTCGGGAGGAGGTTTTAAGGAGAACTTTTATCTCATTTTTTTGGAATATGCAATAGTCTGGTCGGTTTTGATTTGGGAACTAAAAAAGCAAAATAGCATAAGCCTTCCTCAATCAACCTGATTCCCAGCATCATGCTTACCCAAAAACACCCCAAGCCTTCTGAAAAGAAAACCCGGGGTGATGGAAGTTTTTTGATTATGGCAACAAAAATATAGCTGCGTTTTTATTTTGTTTTTTCTCCTACAAAATAGTCGTCTTTCTCTCGAAACAAGATATTGAACGTTGTCATACTGCCATAACACCGGGTGATGTATTGTTGCAGATTGACTTTTTCTTCATCATCGAGTTTTTTGCTTGCGTTTATTTGCTGCTCAAGTACTCTGAGTCGGTCGCGCATCATCACAATTTTGTGAAAAAACGATTCAATTGGAATTTCTTTGGCTTGAAGGCCCGGATCGTTGGGGGTTAGCACCATTGTGCCCTTATTCCACCGATCACCAAGTGGAGTAGTTTCCAGACTCACGCCTGCCCAGGCTCTTAATATTTTTGCGAGCGCCTTTTCAGCTTCTGTAAAACTCACTTGTTCTTCAGCCTCAATTGCTTCAATAATTTCCCAATTGCTGTATTCCCGGCCAACCATTTTCAAGCCAAATTGCATAAAGCAAACTTCAAAAGCCGCCGTATGCAAACGCACAATGACGCCGTCTCCAAAAGCAGGGTGTTTCACCCTGGATCCAATTCCAAGATTCATGTTATACGAGTTTATTTAGGACTAACTGTTTATTTTATTCTGTTTTGGGCGAACTGTCAATTCCCGGATTCGGTATGTTCGTAGTACTCCACCGGTATATGCCCGCAAGCAATAAAATGGATGCAAGGGCGGCGGTCCAATGTATTTGTGGGTCTTGATTCAAATCCAGTTCCGTCAGATCGCTGGCATAAAAATACTGAATTAGGACTTGAAATGCATTGTTGAAAAAATGTGCCACAACAGGGACCCAGTAATTACCTGTGCGCCAATACAGCCAACCCAGCACAATCCCCAGCATCCACCTAGGAAGGAAGCCTTCAAACTGCATGTGGATAAAACTAAAAATTGCAGCAGCAAGAACAATAGCATGCCAGGGTTTCAGCAGGAATCGCTGCAACTGCTTTTGAAGCACTACGCGAAAAACCAGTTCCTCACCCAAGGCAGGAAGGGCGGCCACAATAAGTATGTTTGCCAACAATTCCCAGATACTATCCATTTGCATCAAGCCTTTGATTGCTTCATTGGTTTGTTCCTCCAGCAATCGGAATGACTCCGGAATAGGCAGTAACTGATTCCATTGATACAGATAAAGCACAAGCGGGACAGAAACTAGAATGGTAAGCAAACCCATGAGCAACACCTTTGGCTCTGGCCATCTGCGAAGCGCGATGTAATCCTTCCAATCCTGTACACGGCCTCCTACTCTATAGCTTCGGTAAAAAACAAATACCAGGGCCAGACCGGGAAGCAGAAATGTAAACAAGTGATTCAACAACAGAACCAGGCGTACTGGCCACCTCAGGGAGAGCGGGGCATCTGCTTTGAGCCCTCCGGTAAGAACCTCCGGATCCCATGCTGCGAGTTTGCCGATTCCGACAGTGAGCAATGTTCCAACAATTGCCCCTACAAAAACCAGCCCGGTGAGCGTCAATAAAACAAACCCCCAGTGCGGCTCTGAACTTGCGGGAGTTGGTGTGCGTTCTTCAGAATCTGAAATAGGCTTGCTGTAATTCTCTTCCATTCCTAGTACTTTTGCGCCAAAGATAAATACCATGACCCGATTAAGTGTAAATATAAACAAGGTTGCGCTCCTCCGGAATTCACGAGGAGGCAATTTACCCAACCTGGCTCAGATTGCCAGAGACTGTGAGCGATTTGGTGCACAGGGAATCACCGTACACCCGCGGCCGGACCAACGCCATATTCGGTATGACGACATACCAATGTTAAAAGAGTTGGTCACCACCGAATTCAATATTGAGGGAAACCCTACAGATGAATTCATGCAATTGGTTTTGTCAAATGCCCCACACCAGTGTACGCTTGTCCCGGATGCCACCGATCAGCTGACCAGTGATCACGGGTGGGACACCATCAAGGACGCAACTTACCTGATGGAGGTAACTCAATCTTTGCAGGCTAAAGGAATACGTGTTTCGGTGTTTGTAGACCCTGATCCAAAGATGATTGAAGGCGCGAAACACTGTGGCGTAGACCGGATTGAGTTGTATACCGGTCCTTATGCCGAAGAATTTTCAACCGATCCGGGTGCAGCAATAAAGCCCTATGCAGAAGCGGCAAATCTGGCGCAACAACTTGGCCTGGGGCTAAATGCCGGACACGACCTAAACCTGGAAAACCTGAAGTTTTTTAAAGAACAATCTGCTGGACTTTTAGAGGTCAGCATCGGACATGCACTCATCAGCGATGCACTTTACTACGGACTGGAAAATACCATCCGAATGTATTTGAGATTGCTGCAAAACTAGGAGAATAAGCGAGAAAAAACGCTGCATTTCCAGGCAGAGGCGGGTAAAAAAAACCAAAAAAGAGGCCTAAAACGGGCAGTTTTGCGCGTAATTATGCTACTATGTAGCCTAGCGATTTTTCGCACCAAGCCTTATTTACTCTATTGTTTTGAAAATGAGCGTGATATGAATCGTAGATTTGGTAAAAATTTGGCTAAAATTAAATTTCTATTAAATTTTAAGACAAATATTCAAGCCTAGACTTTACCTTTGGATGTTAGTAATCCATTCTAAGCAAATAATCATCGTTTGAATACCAAATCAAACTTATCCATCGAATGCTAATACGCAGTTGTGGTTGATGGCCACAACTGTGCGTTAGCATTTTTTTTTGGCCCCTACCAAACCAGGGCCTTTTTAATCCTCCTGCTACAAATGCTCCATCAAGAAACCAACATGGAAGCAGGAAAATTATCACTAACATTTTTGTTAACCAAATCATCTTTAGTATGAAGCGTTTACTTACAACCCTCGTTCTGCTGTTTGCAGTGACTAGCCTGGTTATGGCTCAATCACGCACAGTAGTCGGTACAGTCTCCGGCGATGACGGAGAAGCATTGGTTGGCGCATCCGTCAAGGTTAAAGGCGCACAAGCCGGAGCCCTCACGGATCTCAACGGAAAATATTCCGTGAATGTGCCATCCGGTTCAAACACACTCGTTTTCACTTACACTGGTTACACCACTCAGGAAATTGAGTTGGGCGCATCCAACGTTGTTGACGTTGTGCTCAAGTCTGGCCAGGTATTGGGTGAAGCAGTTGTAACTGCCCTTGGTGTAAGCCGGGATCAAAAATCGCTTGGATACTCTATCCAGGAGGTTGATGGAGACCAGTTTACTCAGGCTCGCGACAACAACATTGTCAACTCACTATCCGGTAAAATTGCTGGTGTAAACGTAGTGAGTGCCTCCGGTAACGTAGGTTCTTCTTCTCGTATTACCATCCGTGGTAACACTTCTATCACTGGTAACAACCAGCCACTCTTCGTTGTAAACGGTATTCCAATGGACAATACCGCTCGCGGATGGGACAGCGGTTCCGGTGCACAGTATGGTGGTGTTGACTTCGGTAACGCCATTCAGGACATCAACCCAGACGATATCCAGTCTGTAACGGTACTGAAAGGCCCTAACGCATCTGCATTGTACGGATCTCGTGGTGCAAATGGTGTTATCCTTATTACAACTAAAACAGGTAAAGGTGCCTCTAAAGGTCTTGGTGTTACATACACTGGTGACATTGGCTTCTCTACTCCTTTCCGTCTTCCTGACTACCAGAACAAATTTGGTCAGGGTGTAGGCTTCCAGTTCAACTATGTTGACGGTTTTGGTGGCGGTCTGTATGACGGTGTGGATGAAAGCTGGGGTCCTTCTTTTGACTCTGCTATCAACGGTGCTGACGGCATCGACAACGACGGCGACGGCGATGTTGACGAAGCTGGCGAAGGCGACCTGATCAACCAGTTTACTGGCCAGAACATGCCTTGGGTAGCTCGCCCTGATAATATCCGCAATGCATTCGACACCGGTATCAGCTTCTCTAACAGCGTAGCGATCACTGCTGGTGGCGATAAGTCTCACGGACGTTTCTCTTTCACCAACCTCGATCAGAAAGGTATGGTTCCAAACACCGACCTGCGTCGGAACACATTCAACCTCGGCTTTGGCATGAACATGAGCGAGCGTTTGACTTTGGACGGAAACGTAACGTACACTGCAACTCGTTCTGATAACCGTCCCGGTGTTGGTTATGACGGTGACAACATCCTTCAGCAGTCTATCTGGGCTGGCCGTCAGGTTGACTGGCAGTACCTGCGCGACAACTACGATCAGCGGGATGCCGCCGGAAACATTGTAAACTGGAACCACAACTACCAGAACAACCCATTCTTTACACTGTACAACAACACCAAGCCTCAGCGTCGTGACCGTACCAACGGTTTCATCTCTTTGACGTATGAAATCTTGCCTTGGTTGAAAATCATGGGTCGTACAGGTACAGACTACTACTCTGACAACCGTGAAATCCGCTTTGAGCAGGAAACTAACACCTTCCCGAACGGTCGCTATCAGACACTGGACTACATCTTCCAGGAAACAAACAGCGACGTACTCTTGACTGCTGACAAGTACTTCTCTGATGCATTCTCTTTGACTGCTACAGTAGGTGCTGTTCGCCGTGACGGACGTTTCTCAGGCAACGAAACTACGGCTTCAGCATTGGTTGTTCCTGGTTTGTTCAACTTCTCTAATGCAGACGGTGCAATCAACGTCAACCAGTTTACCAACCGCGTACGCGTAAACTCTGTTTTGGGTAGCGTGTCTTTCGGTTTCTTCAACTGGATTTACCTCGACGCATCTGCTCGTAACGACTGGTCTTCTACACTTCCTGCAGAAAACCGCAGCTACTTCTATCCAGCAGCAAACTTGAGCTTGGTATTGTCTGAAAAACTCAACATTCCTGGCATCAACTACCTGAAAGTTCGTGGTGGTTACGCACAGTCTGGTAAGGACACCGAGCCATATCGTCTGTTGCCTACCTATGCGCCAAACACAACTTGGGGTGGCGTTCCTTCTTACACCATTCCTGGTTCATTGCCTAACAACGCACTGAAGCCAGAACGTGCAAATTCTTTGGAAGCTGGTATCGAATTGGCAGCTGCGAACAACCGTGTACGTTTGGATGTAACCTACTACAACACTGACAACATTGACCAGATCATTCCTTTGAATGTTTCTACTACAACTGGTTTCTCTAGCCGTTTTGCAAACTCAGGCACCATCAATAACAATGGTATTGAAGTACAGTTTGGCTTGACTCCAATCAAGACTTCTAACTTCCAGTGGGATATCGACCTGAACTGGGCAAAGAACAACTCTGAAGTGAAAGACCTTCCTGGTGACGTAACTGAAATTACACTGAACACCAACTGGGGCCTCCGTCTTGTTGCCCGCGAAGGTGAGCCTTACGGAACACTCGTTGGTCGCCGTATCAAGCGTACTGATGATGGAACTATGATTGTAGATGCAAACGGATATCCTATACAGGATACTGATGAAAATGGAAACAATGACAACTTCAATTTGGGTACTATTACTCCGGATTGGGTAGGTGGTCTTCGCAACACATTTACGTACAAGAACATCTCTGTAAGTGCACTGATTGATGCACGCCAGGGTTCTGACATCTTCTCTATGACCTACATCTTTGGTCGTTACGCAGGTGTTTTGGAAGAGTCTCTTGAAGGACGTGAAACTGTAGATCAGATCCAGAACGGTTACAACTACGGTGGTGTAGTTGACAATGGTGACGGAACATACTCTCCAAACGAAGCATTGTTGGATGCTGAAACATGGAATGCTTACCTGTACGCTCGTCGTCACGACCGTGGTGTATTCGATGCTTCTTTCATCAAGTTGCGTGAAGTTACTGTTGGTTTTGAATTCCCATCTGCATGGTTCCAGAACTCTCCAATCGGGGGCTTGAGCCTTTCTGCATATGGTCGCAACCTCGCTCTATTGAAGTCTAATGTACCTCACATCGATCCAGAAACTGCATTCGATGCTTCAAATGCAATGCAGGGAATCGAGTTTGGTCAGTTGCCTTCTGCTCGTACAATGGGTCTGACGCTCCGCGCCAACTTCTAAACCAAAGTACCTCAATTTATTAAACAATAAGTATTATGAAAAATATTAAAATCTGGCTGATGGTCCTGCTGGTATCCCTGGCAGGAGTTGGCTGTGAAAAAGATTTCGATGAAATCAATACCAACCCAAACCGTCCTGAGGACGTGCCGTTGACAAACGTATTGCTTTCTTCTATTTCTCAAGGCGTACGCCGTACACATGGTGCTAGCATGAACATGACCTATGGTGGTCTGTGGGCACAGCACTATGCTAAAATTCAGTACATCGACGAAGACTGGTACGCATACCGTCCAGATGCATTTACCACACACTGGGATGCATTGTATGCAGGTCCTCTTGCTGACCTTGAGAACATCATTGCCAAAGCAGACAACCCAAGCAACATGCTGGCTGCTGCAATGACAATGAAAGCGTACTACTTCTCCATCATCACCGATGCATGGGGAATGGTTCCTTACTCTGAAGCTTTGAGCGTTGATCGCACTACTACTCCAGTTTATGACGAGCAGTCTGCAATCTATGCAGATCTGGTTGCTCAGTTGAAGATTGCTGCGGACATGTTCGGCCAATCCGACGACCTGGGTGCTGGCGACATTATCTATAATGGCAACACCGCTATGTGGAAGAAATTCGCTAACTCACTCCGTGCTCGCTTGCTCAACCGCGGTGCAAATGCAAACCCTGCCTTTGCTACTGAACTGGCTTCTTTGCTCAGTGATCCAACTGCATTGATCAACAGCAACAGTGAAAATGCATTCATCACTTACCCGGATGCAACTCCAGCGAATTCCAACCCATTGTACAGCAACCGTCACAATGACGGACGAAATGACCACGCGGTTTCTGAGACCCTGGTGAACGCTATGGCCGGAGACCCTCGTCTTCCAGTTTATGCTGATGTAAATAATGCTGGCCAATATGTTGGTCAACCTAATGGTGCACTCAGTGAACCATCTCCATTTACCATCGTTTCTCAAATTGGAACAGCATTCCGTGATGATCCTGCAGCCCCATCATTCCTGATGACGTATGCAGAAGTATTGTTTATCCGCAGCGAAGCTGCTGGATTTGACAAGACCCTGTACACGCAGGCAATCAATGCTTCCTGTGCACAGCATGGCGTTTCTGCAGATCAGGCATTCCTGGATGCTACTTCCGCTGCGTTTGACGCAGGTGCTGCTGAAGCGGTTGGTGATCAAAAATGGATTGCACTTTTCGGTGACGGATGCGAAGCATTCACTGAATACCGCCGTACCGGATTCCCTACTGCTATCGTAGAAGTTCCTGGATCAAACTACCCAGGTCAAGGTGTACCTACTCGTTTCGCTTACCCAACTAGCGAATCAGGAAACAACCTTGCTAACCTGAATGCTGCGATCTCTGCTCAGAACATCACTGACGGTATCTTTAGCGACAAAATGTGGTGGGCTAACTAATTTAGCTCCCATCTGAATAGATTTTGGCCGCCCTGGACTTTCCGGGGCGGCCTTTTTTATTCTACAAATTCAAGTCCACTACACACGCAATTAAGATCTTGATTAAATATTTTTGCACCAAAGTGAACCTTTTTTGCATCTTACCTTTATAGGAGTACTGATTGGTACTTGCCCAGCCAGGTCCTGACACAACGTTATTCTATCAGAAAAGCACAACCAATGCAGCAATCAGAAAAACCCAATACCCACGAACGAATCAAACAAAAAACCGGTCTGAGGTCTCCAATGTTTATCTTTGGTGGCTTTATGACCTTATTCTATCTTGGACTTGGAACAGCCATTCTGGTCAACAAATCGTTTCTTCAGGGAATCCCCGTTGATTTCAGAAGTATCTTTGCCATCCTACTCATTATTTATGGCCTATACAGAGGCTACCGCATTTTTGCAGACAACCGCTAAATTCTTCATATCATGAAACATCTCCTGAAAACGAGTTTGTTCATCACCACCTTTCTTATCCTTGGAGCCTGTAATGAACCGACCAACTCCTCCGGGAAAAAACTGGACACTCCAACTACCGGACACATCCAAATCATGGTGGATGAGGGCTATCGGTCTATCGTAGCAAGTGCCATCGATGTATTTGATACCATCTACCGACAGGCATCCATTGAAGCCATATTCACTTCAGAAGGAGATGCCTTGAACAATCTATTTAAAGACTCCGTCCAGGTAGTCGTTATCTCGCGCGATCTTACCCAAGAAGAAATTGATAAATTCTATACACCGCGCGGTTTTAAGCCCGCAATGACTCCCATCGCATACGATGCTGTAGCATTCATTCTCAATCCGGAGAATACCGATTCAGTGGTGACAAAAGAGCAACTCAAAAAAATCATGACCGGAGAATTTAAATCCTGGAAAGAACTCAACCCAAGCTCCAAACTTGGTGCGATCACTGTAGTGTTTGACAACCCGCTTTCCGGCACCGTACGGTATGTCCGCGACTCCATCGCCCACACTGAAAAACTGCCTGATTTTGCCTCCGCACTCAAAACCAATGAAGAAGTTATTGACTACGTTGCCAAAAACAAAAATGCAATTGGAATCATCAACGCCAATGTTATTTCTGATACCGACGACAAGGGTGCACAGAGTTTCTTAAAGCAAATCAGGTTGTGGAACATTGCTGAAAAGCCCGGAGATGAAGCCTTTGGACCCTATCAGGCCTACCTGGCTACCAATCAATATCCATATAAAAGAACGGTTTATGTAATCAATGCACAACCACGAAAGGGTCTTGGACTGGGTTTTGCATCCTTTATGGCAGGACCTGCCGGCCAGACCATCGTACATAAGGATGGACTGCTTTCAGCCAATGCAGTTACCCGACTCATTGAGATTCAACGTTGATCCACCGGGAAGTACAACACACTCATTTTATCTTGATTTCATGGAATATTTGCGCAATCTTGATGTTAAAGTTCCATTAAATTCGTTTGAAAAAATGATTTTTCTCAAAATACCGTGTTGTTTTTATTCAAAATCAGCGTCTAAAAAGTGATCTTTGCGGCTTCTCAAAAAATTGGGAAGCAGAATTTAATAAAACAAACTATCCAAACAATGACTAATCTGTTGAAAAGAACACTGTTTCTTCTAGCCGTAGTATATGCACCGCAACTGTTTGCACAATCATACCAGGATGGTATGACTGCCATGCAGTATGCAAAATGGGATGATGCGGTCAACATTTTCACATCCGTGACCAAAGCCGATCCGCAAAACCAGGATGCATGGCTTTCTTTGGGTGCTGCCTATATGGCCAAAGGTGACAAAACCGGCGCTAAAGCAGCATGCGACGGGCTTCTGCAGAACAACAGCGGCGGTGCTCGCGGTTTCATTGCCAATGCACGTGTAAAAATGATGCAGAACGATATGGCTGAAGCCGACAAACAGTTGGACAAAGCAACTCGCGCAGGAAAAAAAGATGCAGTGGCTTTCCGCCACATGGGCGAATCGTTCCTGTATGTAGGTGAAAAAGAAAAACCCAACTTCACCCGTGCTTTGGATTATTTGAAAAAGTCTTACAACATCAACTCCAAAGACTTTAATACCCTGATGACGCTGGGCTTTGCATACAAACTGCAAGGCAACGGTGGAGACGCAGCACAGTATTATGAGTTTGCTTCCCTCCAACAGCCCAAAAACCCTATGCCGTATTACCTCACAGGCCGGGTTTATTACATCGCCAAACTTATGCCTAAAGCCGTTGAGTACTACGACCGCGCCATCGCAGTTGACCCTACCTACGACCGTGCCCTCCGTGCCAAGGCTGAATACCTTTACTTCGACTCAAAAGACTACGAAGAAGCCGTAAAAACATACCGCAACCTCGTAAACAAAGGAGCAAATGTTACCATCGACGACCAGATGGGCTATGCAAACACCCTGTTCCTCACCCGCGATTACCCTGGCTGTATTCAGCAGGTAGAAAAAGTTATCAGCATTGACCCAACCAAGACCTATTTGCGCCGTCTGCTCGGATACTGCTACTTCGAGAACGGTGAGTACCAGAAAGGCCTGGATGTAATGAATGACTACTTTGAAAAAGTGAGCCCGGATAAAATCCTCCCTTCTGACTACCTCTATCTGGCAAACCTGAAAATTCAGACAGGTGGCGATACACTCAATGCAATTGAGAACCTCCATACAATGATCGAGATGGACCCAACTCGCTGGTCTACCTACAAAACCATTGGAGACCTCCATTACAAAATGAAGGATTACTGCTCTGCCAACAAGGCATACAGAATGCGCCTGGATTCACTCGGAGATGAGACAACAGCAACTGATTACTACTACATCGGTTTAACTCGCTATTACTGTACAGAAGACAGTGACTCTATTCGGTATTCAAAAGCATTAGCCGCTTTTGCCAAAGTAGCCGAAATGGCGCCAACCTCGGCCACCGGCTGGGAATGGGCAAGTAAAGCCGCTTCCAAACTGGAACCAGACCTTCAAGCAGATACAACCCAGGCAGCAGCAGATGCATTTGGTGTAGCACATCCGTATTTCGAGAAATACCTCGAAGTAACTGTAGACGAAACCAAGCAGTCAGTTATTGACAACCGGATTGATGCAATGGAGTACTTGTGCTATTACTACTTCGTAAAAGAACAACAACAAAGCCCTGGCAATTATCGAAGATTTGCTTAAAGCAGATCCTGAAAACCCAACAGGGAATGAGTTGAAAAAAGTGATCACGGGGGAAGAACCCGAGCCCGGTAACGGAAAATAACGAATCGGTTGATTCTCTAAGTTAGAGGTGGTTTAAAAGGTCCGTATCTTTTAATTACCTACATAAAGCCCTGGGTCTGATTAACAGCCCAGGGCTTTACATTTATCGGAGCATTTCTATCTTATAATTGTACCGATTCGACGCGCAAACTCTCCTTACTTTTTTCTGCCATGAAGCCCATTATGTGGCTTTCGATGGAGGCATCAATCGTTGATGTGAGCAAATTGGGATTTTCTTGTGAAACAGCCTGGATCCAGTCACGTACCAAGCGCCAGTCACCTCCTCCATGACCATCAGTTCCGCTGTTGTCAAACACAGTTTTCTTGCCCGTTTTAAAATCAGTCAATGTAAAGGTTTGCATATCCCCTACAATATCACCCATGCTTCCCATCACGCGCGTGCGGCGTCCGTGGTAACCGGTGAAGGCTTCCATGGAGAATGCTGCGGTGACATCGCCTTCAAATTGCATGGTAGAAACGTAATGATCTTCCTGGTCGTTATCCATCTGATACACACAGCGGCCATAATTAGTCGTGCGCAATTGTTCCAAAATAAACTCGCCGTGTTTTGATTTATCCTCCGGAAAATCAAACACATGGGTGTAGGTCCGATCCCGGTAATAAATTTTCAATGCAGAATATGGGCATTCCCCTTCTGCAGCACAACCATCGGTACACCGTGCAGTACTTCCTTCAGGGGCATTTTCCTTGCGAAACCACTTGCGCGTTCCCATGGCCACAATATTCTTGCAGGGCTTCCCGACAATCCAGCGCAAAATATCCAGGTCGTGACAACTTTTCCCCAGGATAATGGGGGTTGTCTGGGCTTTGTTGTGCCAATTACCGCGAACATAAGAATGCGACATGTGGATGTGCTGAATGGGCTCCATGTGCTGGATAGATATCAGTTCCCCGATAGCGCCTCCCTGTACGATTTCGCGCAGTTTTGCAAAGTAAGGCGCATACCGCAGCACATGGCACACCGCTACGATGCGTCCGGTTTTGTGTGCCATTTCCAGGATGTCGCGACATTCTTGTTCGGTAGGTGCAATAGGCTTTTCTAAGAGCACATCATATCCCGCTTTAAGAGCAGCCATGCATGGACCATAATGCAAATCATCCGGGGTGGTTATCAAAACAGCATCTGCAAACTTTGGACGCTGAAAAACATGTTCCCAGGTTACAAACCGATTCTCTTCCGGGATGGCATGTTTTTCGGTATAGCGCTCATTCCGAATTGGAATAGGCTCCGCAACTCCTACTATATCCAATTCACCCGGATAAGACAGCGCATATCCACCATATACATTGCCTCTTGCTCCGGCGCCAAGTGTAATTGCGGTAATGGGCTTGTCCAGAGCCGGATAGATATTGGCTGCGTCTTCATCACTCAATGGAGTTCGGGAATCTAATCCGGTTGGGAAACCGGAAAACAAACTGGCACCAGTGGCCAGCCCAAGGGTTTTAAGGGCTTTTCTTCTTGATATAGGCATAATGAAAATCGTTTTGTTCCCACCAAATTACTATTATTTTTGAACACACTTACCAATCCCACCAACTGAGCAGATACAATGGAGCAAAACTTGAAACAACGAATCAATGCCAGTCAGAATGAACAGAATACACGACCAATTAACCCGATCCAACTTCCAGAAAGAATTAAGTTAATATAAACCTTTTAGCGCAATACCTGTATGTTTGCATAAATCCCTATTTTGCGAGCCTCATTAGGCTCTGACTAATTCAAAAAGACTGTATGAATTCTGGCTGGAGGCGCTACATTCGTCCACACAATATCCTGGCTACCATCTTTATCTTTTTCACTCTGTGGGTGTTGAGTTTCATCCATATAGACCATCACGTGTTGAACCCATTCAAAAATGGTGTGAAGGACTATGATGTGACGGATATTGTATATTCCAGATTGCGCGATGAACACAAAGACCTGGAAAATCGGATTGTGCTGGTCAATACCGGAAATCCAGACCGCCTGGAAATCCAACAAATGCTCGAACGCATATTTGAAGCAGAACCCAAAGTGGTCGGTGTGGACGTACTCTTTGACGGGAAAAAAGATCCCCACACAGATTCACTGCTTCAGGCAACAATCAAAAGTTCTGACCGCCTCATTTTAGCGACAAACCTGGGCGATTACTCTGAAGAGACTCACCGGTTCATGACCGAATCGGCAAACGATACCTTCTTTCAGCCATACTCCCGTACCGGATATGCAAACTTCCCCAGCAACGAAACGAGAACCCTGCGCTTGTTTAGCCCGCACGAGCGAACTGCCCGCGGCTCCTCCTCCGCATTTGCTGTCGAAATAGCGGCGCTCTACGATCCAGGGTCATTGAAGGATTTAAACAGTCGGCACAACCACCTGGAGCGAATCCATTATACTACCGATATTGACAACTACATTCGGCTGGAACCGGAGACAATCCTGGACACCGCATTCGATATCCGGTCTCGTTTGAAGGATAAGATTGTTCTGCTTGGCTATTTGGAAAACTATACCACTGAAGATCCGATTGTTGACCGGTTCTATACGCCGCTCAATGAAAAATACACAGGACGCTCCATTCCAGACATGTATGGAGTAGTTGTACACGCCAATATTATCAAAATGTTGCTCGATCGCAACTATGTAGGCTCCTTCCCTAAGTGGATTATCTACGTCTTTGGAGCTATATTGATCTATGTAAACACGTTCTTTTTCTTTTGGAATTACAAATACTGGTGGTACTTCAAACCGTTCCCCAATATTCTTTATCGCTTGGGGCACCTGGTGCAAGTGGTTGAGATCGTTTTGATGTTCTTTGTAATGGCATGGGTGTTTGCAAGTTATCAAATTAAAATTGAGTTCAAAGTTCCTATCGTAGCCCTGATCCTTGCCTTCGATTTGTGCACCATTTACTATTACCTGCGGAAGAACTTTTCAATTTTAGGCAACATCCCTGAATATTTTCCTAAAAAAGGATACACAGAGCCCCCAGCGGAAGATCACTCTGCATAATCTGCCAAACGCTACGCGTTAATCTTTTCTTAAAAAAACCGCCTGACAGTGTATTATTACGCTTTTTGTTTCTAGCATGATTTTATAAATTGAATCAGTAACAAATCGCAGGACAAATCTGTTTTATTAATACAGTGTTTTTAGATACCGTTCTGGAATTCAGAACAGCCTGGAATGCTGTGAAACAAACGATTTTCTAACTCAACTACCTAAAATGAGATCACTGATTTTCTGCCTTTTCTTTTTCAGTTCGCAATTTGCTTTTGCGCAAAATGAAATCACCGTATTGCACGCCAATGGCAAGGTTATGTACACTGCCGATGGTTCATCAAAAGCAACACAGATTTTTCCCGGAGACCCGGTTTCGGCCAAAGGCAGCATACAATGCCAGGCCAACAGTTCTGTGAAATTGCTCTGCAAAGGAAAAACGTTTGAGTTCAATGACACCCGATCCCACGGACTTACCGATGAAGTGTTGAAAAAAGCAGGAGACGGAAGCAGCCTGAGTTTTACCAACCGGTTCTGGAACTTCCTAACCACCAGCATGGAAGGCTCTGAAGATGAACACAAACTGGAGGAACACCACCACGAATCCATGGAAAAAACGCATGCAGGTGTAAAAGGCTATGCTACCGGAGATTTCGCTATGGGCGTAAACGTGGTATATATCCACAACTTTGGAGAGGGGCTGGTTCAATTTAAATGGGATCAGATTGAAACAAACCAATACTGTTTTGTACTGACCCGTCAATCAGATGATGGGGAAGTGGCCCGAATTTGGACCAGCAACAACAGCCTGCACCTTAACCTGGAGGATCTGCCGCTGAAAAACGATGCTGCCTATGAATGGCAGGTGTTTTCAGCAGAACCAGGGAAAGAGGTACCCAGCACGCCCAAGATTCTGTTTAGCTACCAACCAGAAACCCTGAAAAAGACGCTGGAACGCACAAAAGGCTTACGCGCCTACCAAGACGCATCGGACCTGGAAAAAGCCCTTATGGAAGCATTTACGCTCGAGGAAGCCGGATTCTATTACAGTGCAGCAAATGCCTACCAGCACATGGATCGCAAATTCGAAGGAAATATGCTGGTACGTCGTGCCAAAGCCTCCTTCCTGGCCCGAATCGACCAACTCGATGAAGCCAAAGCCCTGATCAACTAATCGGTTTATGACCCATTCTCAAGTCCGGAAACCTTGTTCCGGGCTTGAGAATATCTTCTCCAAATGGATCATTCACAAGTTGAAACACACCTATGGGCAATCGAAAAAGATATCCCCCCTCAAGACATTTTTTTACCCTTCCTTTCAAAAGCAATTTTACACCCTGCTTTGGCTTCTACTTCCCGCATTGGCATTTAGCCAAAAAAGCATTTTTGCCTACGTAAACAATGAATCTGGAAAAGAAGCCACCACGCAGGTAGACAGTCGAATGTTTGCAACCGTGCAAACCATTTATGACAAGTTGGTTCAGGCTCGCGGAGATGTTCGGCAGGTCGCCCCCAAATTGGTAATCCGTGATGCGGAAAAGTATGTAGCATGGATGGACCCAAAGGCATTCGAAATTGGCATTGAAAAAAGAGCGCTTGACATTTGTTTCCAATTTGGCCCCGACTCACTCAATGCAATTGCGGCATTGCTTGCCCACGAGCTTACCCATTTTTACGAAAAGCATGATTGGAGCAGCCATTACATACATCAGGCAACTGAACAAGACACCAGCCTCATCCGACAACGTATGCTCATTGCAGAACAGCAGGAAACGCAGGCAGATGGACAAGGTGGGTTCCTTGCTTTTTCAGCAGGTTACGATGTGTATGACATCCTGCCGAAACTCCTTCCCAGGATTTATTCTGATTATGCACTGAATAAGGAACTCCCCGGTTATCCAAGCCTGGAAGAACGCATTGAACAGAGTAAACTGGCGGCGCAACAACTCCTGGAACTACAAACGGTTTTTGAAACTGCGAACTATCTGAGCCTGTTGGAAGAATACGACAAAGCCAATACCTATTTCACCTACCTGCTTCGCAAATTCCCTAGCCGGGAAATGCACAGCAATACCGGAGTAAATGAAGTGCTTGAGGCCATCAGTCTGTTTTCAACCGCTGAAATGCCCTCCATCCTTCCGATTGAGCCAGACCCAAATTCCAGGCTTCATAACAGGAAAAATGTCGTTGAAGACCGCATTGAAAAAAGAACCCGCTTGCTCAAATCATCCATTACGCATTTTGACGCAGCATTGCAGCTCGATCCGGACTATGGCAGAGCCATGCTTTATAAATCCTGTGCATACACCCTCCTGCAATCCTGGAGAGATGCAGATTATTGGCTCTTTAAAGCCGAATCTGCCGACGGGTCTCTGGCAACTGCATGTGCTGTGCTTCAGGCAATTCAATTGGCCATGCAAAGCCAAGTGGATGAAGCAATGCAATTATTGAAAAAAGAAGAGGTAGCCCAAACAGCACTGGGACAAATCAATTATCAAATACTTACCGATGCACCGCTGACAACAACAGCCAACCCAGACAGAGTCGGACGGGAAAAAATTGATCAGCTAGTTTTACCAGACTTCCTTGAAGAGCCAAGTGTGGACACCGAAGTGATCCTTGGTCAAGGGGTTACCTGCGGAAAAAAAGACCTCCCCAACTCCACGGTGTATGTCCATTATGCCGACAATGGGTTTGAATACCTTTTGCTTCACGTGACCAAGCCGGGAGCCACTGACCCAAGCTACCTGAATATTAAAGCAGGGGACTCTTTGGATAAAATTCGCGCTACATACGGCCCTCCGGCACGTATAGTTTCAAATGCTGGCGGCATTTTCTTACTTTACCCAAAATATGAACTGATATTTGAGGTAAACCAGCAAAATACACTCCGCACTTGGGGGCATTATATTAAATCCTAATCCAATCCACCTGAGCAGCTGATCTGCTGCATAAATACGTTTTGTTCCATCAAATACACCGCTATTAGAATGCATTTATTGCACAATTTGATCAAAACAACTTACGTATGAAAAAACAAGTTCTCTTTGTATTTGCAGGCCTTTGGCTGGCTGTCAGCGCAATTGCTCAAAAAGAAATGCCGGTTATCTTAATTGATTCAAAAGGCAAAGTATGTTATCAATCGCCCGTAAACTCTAAAAAACAGCGAATAATTACGGGTGCTGTTTTGCTCCGCGAAGGTATACTGGAACTCCCACAGGGAGCAGAAGGCACCTTGTATGCCGATGGTAAATTCGTTCAGGCTACGGGTAAAAAAGTCGTACCGCTTCGGGATGTATTCCCCATAACAGCCCAGCTAGTTAACCTGGATTTCGAAACCACCTTTGGAGAGTACGTCACTGCTGCCGTTGAAATGGCCGCGGGTGCCGAAGACAGCGACGGATGGGGACGCATTGATGATCCCAAAAACACCGGTGATGGCTGGGGCAAAATCGACGACCCTAAAAATACAGGCGACGGCTGGGGACGCATTGATGACCCGAAAAACACCGGAGATGGCTGGGGACGTATTGACGACCCAAAGAATACTGGAGATGGATGGGGTGGCCATGGAAACAACATTACCCCCATCATGCCTTTTGGTAAAATTCACAGTGGAACCACCCTGTTCTCCTGGTCCAAACCTGAAGGTGCATCCAAATTTGAAGTAAAAATATTTGATGAAGAGGACAAACTCCTCATGCAGCGCACCGTGCAGGATACCTTTGTTGAAATGGACCTTCAAGGCCAGGTGTTCAAAGCCGGGGCCACGTATTTCTGGACGGTAAGGCAACTGGAAACCGCGCTCATCCAAACAGCCACGCTTGAATTTCAGATGGCGGCAGCTGAATCCAAAAGCAAGGCATTGACCGATGCAAAAGGAACCAACCTGTACGCCAACTCAACCCCAACGGTTCAGGGGCTGATGGAAGCAGTATCATATGAATTTCACAATTGGTACGGAGCCGCAGCAGACCGCTATGACACCCTGCAAAAGGCAAACCCGGACAACGAATTGGTTCGACTTATGCACGCAGCATTTTGGATGCGTTGGGGCCTGAAGGAAAAAGCAATGAAATTGTACGCTCAAAAATAAGAGCGTGTTTGGGATTTAGAAATAGCAATGCCCGGTCTTATCAAAGGCCGGGCATTGCTGATTCTAAGCAGGTCCCACTCAGTTCTTTTACTCAGGAAAGTGGGATTGTATTACCTGCTGGAATCCAGATTCAGTCAACATGGATTTAAAAGCCTCCTCCTCTAGTATTTCGGCCTTTTTTATTTTATAGCCTGCATCCAGGCTTCCTTTGAGTGCGTCAATTGCCTCTTGTGTCCGGTTTTGCATAGATAAAACAACAGACAGCATATAAAGTCCGGAGCCATAGTTGGGATCTGCCTGCACTGCCCCGCGAAACCAGATTTCTGCTTCAGATAAGTTTCCATCATCCAGTGAGACCTCTCCTAAATTTTTGAATGCAACCGGATACTTAGGATCTTTCATCGTACACAGAATCCACATGCTTTTAGCCTCCTGTTGCTGGCCTTCAAAATAAAGCGCATTTCCCAACTTGAAATAATTCTGCGCATAATCCGGATTGTACTGAATGGATTTACGATAGGCTTCAATGGCATTTTTGTAATCGCCCTGACTGGAATAAATCGAGCCCAAATTGTAATGAGCCAGTGCAAAAGTGCTGTCGAAGTAAAGTGCACTCTTACAGGCTTCAATCCCTTTTTTGTATTCATCCAGGTTGTTGTAGCTGGCACACAGGTTGGTGTGGGCCAATACCCAGGTTGGCGATTGAGTCAGGGCCAGTTCAAAGTACGACACGCTTTGTTCAAACGCACTTTGCCGGCGCGCCAACAAGCCCAATTCATTATAGGCATAGGCTGCATTGGGCTGAAGTTCCAATACGTGTTTCTGCAGGGCTTCTGCTTCAGCATACAATTCCGGGGTCTTATCCCGTTCACCCTGCATACGCATATTAAGTCCCTTGAAATAAAGCGACCGCGCCTGAAGGGTTTTGTATAGAAAATGGCTTTCTCCTACAAGTTCAGCTGCTCGCTCCAGATAGATTGGATAATTTTCATACCGGCCATCGTGTTGCCAGCGTAATCGCAATTCCCTGGGGTCTGCTTCCAAATAATCGTTGATGGCTTGTTGCGCTTCGTCTTGCAGTGCTGCGATCAATTTCCGCCGCATCTCCGATTCTTTTTCACGCATTACTTCTTCATCTTTGATCTCCATGTAAATGGCATACGCGGAAGATTCATTGGGAAAAAGCAAATGCTTTTTTTGCAAGGCCAGTAAGAACTGATCATAGCGTTTCCAGATTAGTGAGTCGTTGACTGCCTCATTGGCTTGTTCTGCTGGCTCCTTTAATTTATCCCGAATCGCGTCCAAAACGGACTCATCTACCTTGGCTATTTCACTGCTTTTATTGGATGCCAGGACAACCGGGATTTGACTATCGGGCAATGCCTCCTCAGGCACCTCTTTGCCCAAATACCGCTCAAGTTCCAACAGGGTTACCGAGTAATCTTTATTTACATCTGCTTCGCCCAACAGCCCTTTGATAAGGTAGTACGTGAAAAGGCCATGTCCCCCACCCCATTTTTTACCTTCTTTAGAAAACTCATGTGGCTGGCAGGATAAAATCTTAAATTCATCCCCAAGAGGTACAGACAGGGCCTTGGCAAGTCCTGTTGTTCCTTTCATTGCACTCCCGGCTAAATTGCCTGAGTGGCAAGCATCAGCGATCAACAGTACCTGTACTTTTTTTTCTACACTCAGGGATTGTACAATCAACTGCAACAAATCAAGCGGAAATGCACCGCCCCCCATATACATAGAAGCAGGAGATTCATGGGTAAGCAGCACGCTGTAATTTAAGGGCGGGCGTTCCATGTCACCATGACCGGAAAAGTAAATAATCGCCAGATCTCCTTCTTTGCTTTCGTCGAGCAGCCAGGATAACTCTGCGCCCAGATTTCCACACGTAGCATTTTCGTTGGTCAGCACCCGCAGGTCAGCCTCGCTCACACCACCACCCTGTGCAGAGCGCAAATACTCCGCAAAGGCCTCTGCATCTTTATCGGCGTATTGAAGATCGGGGATGCGGTCATTTTTGTACTGCGACACCCCGACCACCACGGCACGGGTACGCCCCTTTTTTGCCATAGGCTTTATCTGCCCTACCCCAATCAAAGGCATAGCAACCAAAAACAGGTTGAGAAACCATACCGTGAATAACTTCATTCTCATGTTTTTATGCGTCTCGCAAATATGTACTATTTTAAGCACCTAAATTGAATTAAAACAGGCTCTTAACAAAGTAAAACAACCTACTATGCGGTCACTGATCTTGCTTTTTCTGTTTATTGCCCCCTTCAATCTAGCATCACAAGAGTTCGAGGCTGATACCAACAGCATTTTTGCCTTTGTACACAGCAGCACACTTTCCGGTCCCCGTGTAAGTATCCCCGGAGGATCAGACAAATTCACACATGCACAGCGAATTTACGAACAATTGGTCAATGCCCGTGGAGACTTCCGCAATCCGGTGCCTGATTTTGTAATGACCCGCAGTCGAAATAATGTCGCCTGGATGAACTATCAGGCAAACCAGATCGGCCTGGAGGAAGCCGCCTATGACGTGTGCATCAGCATGGGAGATGAAGCAGACGCTGCGCTGGCCTTCCTGCTGGGGCACGAACTTTCTCATTTTTATGAAAAACACTCCTGGCGCAGAGAGTTTGTTAGCAAATTCAGTGATTTAAAAATCGGTGCAAAACTCCAGGGTGTAAATGATTCTGTCCTAAACGAGACCCAGGCCGATTACTTGGGCGGATTTCTGGCCTACTCCGCAGGTTTTCCGGTATTTAAAAAGGGAGGCGAGCTCACCCGCGCACTCTACAAGGCTTACGGACTTCCCGATCAATTGCCAATTTATCCGCACCTGGATGAACGCGTAGAGTTGAGCCACCGCTCCGCTGAACAACTGGACAAACTGGTGGACATCTACGAAATGGCTAAACTCTTAACCATTGTGGGACAATACGAGGAAGCCGCGTATTACTACCAACATGTATTAAAGGAATACCAGAGCAGAGAAGTGTACAACAACGCCGGTGTAATGAGTTTGTTGGCTGCCCAAGCCTTTCTGCCCAGCAGCGACTCCAGCTACATTCTGCCCATTCAACTGGATATGTCCCAGATAAATTCCCGGGGCAAACAAGACGAAAAGCTACCCTGCTGCTGCATGCAGCCATTCGTCATTTTGATGCAGCAATTTCCTCGACCCCGACTATGCCCCGGCTTATCTAAATAAAGCCTGCGCCTATGTGCTCTTAAAAGACTTCAACCGGGCCCGCTTTTATGCCGAAATCGAAGCCGTGCAAGCCGCAAGTCGCAATGAAGCATTCAAACAAACCCAGCAGGATGCACACATGGTATTGGGCATCATCGCAGCAGAAACAAATGACAAGGAAAAAGCAGAATCCATTTTTCTACAGGTAATGGAAACCGACAGCACACTGGCTCAACACAATTTGCGCGTTTTGCGCCGGGAACCACACCCAGAGCAGACAGATGGTGAAGGCATCTCATTGCGGCCTGAAATGATAGACTCCATCAATCTCATCCTGCAAGCCAATCAGTTGCCGGTCGACTTTAAAAACCGGATTAAGGTTGGCCCAGGACTTTATTTTTATCAAAACCCGGAGGTCGGCCCAGCATCCCGACTGCTTGTAAGTCAAAATATGGCTGAAGACGGCATGCCCAAGCGCTTCTTTTTGGCTACCAAGCCGGGATATACCGGAAAATCAGCAAAAAGGGTTAGTGTAGGGGATCCGGAATCGCAGGTAATCAGGCGGTACAAAACCCCAGCCCGTGTTTACAAGACTACCAATGGAAAATTGCTCTTGTATAAAAGTGTGGTCTTCATCCTGGAAAAGCAGCCCAACGAAACAGAAGAACAGGTTGCCGGCTGGGTTTTATGGACGGAATAGAACAATCAGAGCGGGTACAATTGTGCCCGCTCTGGTTTTAATTGCTCATCTTAATTCAATTCAAAACGAATAGGGATGGTGTACCGCACTTTTACGGCTATTCCATTCACTTCGCCGGGCGACCACTTCGGCATCGAGCGGATCACCCGGAGCGCTTCCGTTCCACATCCGCCGCCTATTTCACGCAATACCTTGGCATCCACCACATTGCCCTTTGCATCAATTACAAAAGAAATGGGCACCACCCCTTCAATGTTATACTCTTTGGCAAACTGGGGGTACTTGGTGTTTTCAGCCAGGTACTTCATCAATTCCGCTTCACCTCCCGGAAATGCGGGCGCTTTTTGAAGGCTAAACAATTCGAATGTTTCACCTTCTTTTTGCGTTTGCACTTTTGGCTGATCAAGCAAGCCATCGGGAATTTTATCCAGGGTTGGAGGCCCCTCATCCGTTCCCTGGATGGTTACTTTTCCAATTTCTCCATCCGATTTCTGAATCAAATCAACAATTTGCCCTTCATCCGGGTCTACCTCATTGTCCCTCCGAACAATTGGTGGCACAAAGGCTATGGTTGTTTTGACCTGTTTGGGTGGCGGCGGAGGTACTACAACTGGAGGTGTAACGCGCTCTACCTTGATATCTTTAAAACAATCTATTACTTGAACTTCTTTCTCATCTGATCCAGGATGGATTGAGAAAGACTGAAGCAACAATGGAAGCAGAATAAAAGCCCCGATCATACCAAATGCATATATCAATGCACGGGCCATGTAGTTGGGATAGGCCTGGCGAAGTGCATAGGCTCCGTAGGACTTGTTTTTTTGTTCAAAAAGAATGTCCAGTGCGGTCTGTTTATTTTCAAATTCCTTTTTCATGTCAAAAGTGTTTTAGTGTTATTAATCAATGGCTTTGGCCTGGTCTTCCGGGGAAAAGTCAAGCCCAATAGCAGGTTGTTTCAAAAAAGCGAGTTCTTGCGGAGATACATCCAACAGCATGTAGGAAGCGATGCCGCAAATTTTCATTTCATCAAAAACATCCACAATGTTTTTATATCGGCTGTGTTCTGTAGGTTTGATCAGCACCACTGTTTTGGAATAGTCAACCCCATCTTTTTTTGTGACTGCATCCACGCGAGACTTTTTATCCAAAATGACCAATCGGAGCCCATCAGATGCGTAGTCGGTAGAATCAAGTCGGGGATTGTCAATCCCTTCGTAGTAGTACACTTTATCCTGAGCACCCAACAGGAGCGTAAGTACCTGGGATTCGGGTGTGGGCTTCAGTTGGTCGATCTCCACCTCTTTTTCCGGCATCACCACGGGCATGATTTGTGGTTTGGCCAGGTTGGTTGTAAGCATAAAAAAGGTGATGAGCAAAAAGGCCAGGTCTACCATGGGAGTAAGGTCAATCCGCACAGTCCGGTTCCGGCCAGCGTTCCCTTTTGATTGGTTTTGCATTAGTTCAGCCATGGTGTTTTCGTTTAGGATACATATGGCAAAAGCTGCACAGCCTGAGTGACGATGCACTCAAGTACAATGGAAACCATTGCCTTTGGTATCAGTGAAAAAATGGAATAAAAAGTGGTTGAATACTTTTAGCCAGTCCGCCTAAGAAAATTCAACCTACATCAGGTCCGGAGAAAATCGAATGATTCCTCTATCAGAACCTTATACATGTAAGATGCAGGAGGGTGGTTTTTTGGTGTATTGGGGAGTGTTTTTTTTATGAAAAACAGGCTAAGGTCCAAGTCTATGGATCAAATAAAAAACGGCTGTCCTGCAAGCAATGCTTACAAAACAGCCGTTTAGGTAAACGGTTAAGAGGTGCTCTTACTGCAGTACGAAGCGTACAGGCAGGGTGTAGCGCACTTTCACTTTGTGTCCGTTTGCTTCACCGGGCGACCATTTCGGCATGTTGGAAACCACGCGTAAGGATTCCTTACCGCAACCACCTCCAATATCACGCAAAACCTGAACATCGCTTATAGATCCGTCCTTATTTACCACGAAGGAAATAGGAACAACACCCTGGATGTTGTTTTCACGGGCCATTGGTGGGTACTTAATTTCATTAGCAAGATACTCCATCAATGCCGCTTCACCACCAGGGAATGCCGGTTGTTTCTGGATATCAAACAGTTCGTAGGTTTTTTCTTCGACCACTTGTTTTTGTGGTTCGTCGACAACCAGATCTGAAGGATTGTCTTCGAGTGCCGGTGGGGCATCGTCGTTTCCTTGCTTATCTTCTTTACCTACATCCGCGTCCGACTTTTGGATTTCCTCTACGATTTGTGGAGGTTCTTCCTGCACATCTTCGTCCTTTTTTACCACTGGCGGTACGAACTGAACCGTAGAGCGCGTGGGTGGCGGAGGAGTTGGTGGCGGCGGCGGCGGAGGTGGCGGTGGATTGTTCGGATCGATATCTGGTGGAGGACCGAGTTCGGCTACCACATCGACAGGCTTTTCTCTTTTTGCAAATGCTTCTGAAACGGATTTCAGAATCAAAGGCATAGCCACCATAAGGCCTATAACCAAGAGGCTGTACAGCATGGCGCGACCCAAAAACTTGGGATAGGAACGCCGCAATGCATAGGCTCCATAGGCTTTATTTCGATCGGCGAAGACAATATCCAACACATCGAAATAGCTGTTATTGCTTTTTTCTTCTGCCATAATGTTTTAATTAAATGATTTTGTTTTAGCGAAAGCGTCGGGTTATTATTCAGAGGTCGCAGCGGCCTGTTCTTCAACAGAGAAGTTGAGCCCGGCAGAAGGATCTTTAATAAAGTTTTCCTCTTGTTCTGAGATATCCAACAATACGTAAGATGCAACATTGCAAATTTTCATTTCATCGAATGCATCTACGATGTTTTTATAACGCGACGTTTTCATTGGCTTAATGATCACGCTGAGTTTTGAATAATACTTCTTCTCTCCTGTAGATTCATTTACCTTTTCTTCATCCGGGAATTGCTGACGCACCCGATCTTTTTTATCGAGAATGATTGCGCGCAAGCCCTCGGCGGAATAATCGGTAGAATCCAGGGCAGGATCAGTAATGCCTTCATAGTAGTAGACCTTGTCGTCTGGCCCGAGCAGCAGGGTCAACACCTGCGACTCCTTGGTTGCCTTCATTTCTTCCTGATCAACATCTTTTTCTGGCATAACAACCGGCATAATCTGAGGTTTTGCCAGTGTGGTAGTCAACATAAAGAATGTAATCAACAAGAAGGCCAGGTCCACCATTGGCGTAAGGTCAACGCGGGTCGATAATTTTTTCGACCGGACTTTCCCACCTTTCTTATCACCACCACTATCGGCGGTTTGCATTTCAGCCATGGTTCGGCATTTTTTCGGTTAACAATCCAGCACAACGGTAATCTGTTGGCTGCTGTTTTAATGATGAAGGATCAAATGGCATCCCAGTTTGTTTTGGATCTGCCTCCATGTTGGTGATCAGGTTGAACTTGTTCACGTTGACATCGGTCAGAGTATTGATCACTTTTTGAATTGCAGGGTAAGGAGTATCCTTATCTGCTTTTACAACGATCACATACTCATCGTCTACGACGCCTTGTTTTTTCATTTCAAACTGAGCCAAACGGGCCAAGTGAATCCAGTTTGCCAATTCGCTCTTATTCACATCCGCAGAGTCAATTGGTATCCCTGGGGATTCCATTTCGTTGCGGTGTGCAGGCGAAAGATCCAGCCATTGTTTTAGTTGTGCGCGTGGCACACCAAAACTGCCTGAGTTAGCAAAGCGGATTTTCTGCTCTTCATTCAGACCAAGCTGATAATCATTATTCACTTCATCAATCAGATATTTCCGGGTATGTTGCCCGACCATATCGATATAAACATTCCCTTCCTTGCTCACCAGTAGTGTTAAGGTACCGGCATCCGGAAGTTTTGTTTGTGAAATAGAAGAGGGCGTATCCACGATTACGCTTTCTGCCGGCTTCATCTTTGCTGTCAAGATAAAGAAGGTGAGCAGCAGGAAGGATACGTCGCACATTGCGGTCATATCCACCGTCGGGGTACTCCTTTTCGGTTTATGCTTAGGCATAGATCAGATTTTTAAAGATTTCGGACTAGGTGCCGGGAAAACCCGGCATTAGGCCGTTTAAATTACTTGTTCCGTGAAGCAAATGTCTGAGTCAGGCTGTATCCTGCTTCATCAATGCTGTAAGTCATACCGTCGATACGACCGGTGAAGTAATTGTAAAAAATGATCGCGATTGCAGAGGTACCGATACCGAGTGCGGTATTTACAAGTGCCTCAGAGATACCAGTTGCAAGAGCGGAAGAGTCTGGAGCACCAGCGTGAGCAAGAGCACCGAACGCACGGATCATACCGATTACCGTTCCCAATAGACCGATCAGGGTTGCAACAGAAGCGATAGTAGAAAGGATGCTGAGGTTTTTCTCGAGCATAGGAAGTTCCAGGGTAGTGGCCTCTTCCAGTTCTTTCTGAATTGCGAGCACTTTCTGGTCAGTTTCCATTCCTTCTGTGCTTTCCATTTCACCATATTTAGCCAAACCAGCACGAACTACATTGGCTACAGAACCTTTTTGCTTGTCACAAGCGGCGATAGCACCGTTGATGTCATTGCGGTCAAGGAAACCTTTGATGCTGCGTACGAAGGCATCTGCATTGCCACCACCGCCGGCTTTACCAAGTGTGATAAAACGCTCAAATACGAAAACAACTACGATGAAAAGCAATCCCCAAAGTACAGGTACAACCATACCACCTTTGTAGATCATACCAGCGTAGTTTCCAGGTAGTGGATCGTTGGCATTGTCTCCATCTACGAAGTTACTTGGGCTACCGAATACAAAATTGTACAAAGCCCAAGAGGCTACAAAACAAAGCGGGATAGCGATGAAAGGAAAAATATTAGATCCTCCAGACGCTGGTTTTGCCTTAGTGTCTTTTGCTGCTGTCATGCTGCGAAAAAATTTTTAGTGAGTAAATTGATTTGAGTAATTTGTTTAGCAGTAAACACTCGGGCTCGGTTTAGATTTCAATCGTTTCGTTTTGATCCGTTGATAAGTAAGATGCAACCAACGGAATTTTTGGTGGGTGTGAACCCAAAAAAAATAAAAAACCGAGCACGAAAATGTTTTTCTACCTAGATTCATTCTTTTTAAGTGCGGTAAAAATAGTGTAAGACTTACAATTTCCAACAACACCGGGCACAATTTCATCTATATTTATTATTGAAACTGCAATTATTATTGGCCAAAAGGGTCTTTTCACTGTGTAAACGTTGCGGGGGTTGGTATGGCTGCTCGAATTTTAGTCAATGTTTCAAGCAATCGCTCCATTTTGTCCAGAGGCATCATATTGGCGCCATCTGATTTAGCTTCGGCCGGATTTGGGTGTGTTTCTATGAACAAACCATCGGCTCCAACTGCAATTCCCGCACGGGCAATGGTCTCAATCAATGCCGGCCGGCCACCCGTCACGCCACTGCTTTGATTGGGCTGTTGCAGGGAATGCGTACAATCCAGTACAACCCCGGCACCGAAAGATTGCATAACGGGCAAACCCCGAAAATCCACAATCAAATCCTGGTATCCAAACGTAGTACCCCGTTCTGTCAGCAGCACTGCTTCGTTGCCTTCCTCCAGCACTTTATCCATTGCAAAACGCATGGCTTCAGGGCTTACAAACTGTCCCTTTTTTATATTAACCACTTTCCCCGTTTGAGCAGCCGCAACCAGCAGACTGGTTTGTCGGCATAAAAATGCAGGGATCTGTAAGACATCCACATATGCCGCAGCCATGGCAGCTTCCGCATCAGAGTGAATATCTGTTGTTACGGGCAGTGAATAATGGGCTGCAACCGCCGCCAGAATTCCAAGCGCTTTTTCATCTCCAATCCCCGTAAAGGAATCCTTACGGCTTCGATTTGCCTTCCGGTAGGACCCCTTAAATACAAAAGGGATTTGGTAGGTATCGCACAACTCCTTTAGTGTTCCTGCGATATCAAAAGCCATTTGTTCACCTTCGATTGCACATGGACCAGCGATCAGAAAAAAGTTGTCCGAATCGGTGTTTGCTAGTTTTGGAATAAATTGCTTCCAGTGTTGCATGTAAGATTGACTGGTTTAAAAAAAGTAAACTCGGGCGCTATCCGTCCCAATAGTCCAAAGATTAAACTAAATCCTGAACCCGAGGTAGTGAATAGCAAAATTTCGCTAAGAATATCCTAAAAGTCATCCAGTGTGTTTCCGTATAATGCTACAACAGGAAACACGCCGGATGACTTTGGTATGTATAAAAATAGGTTAGTTCATGAGTTTTTGAGTGGTTTTTATCGGATCAATTCGGTTCAGCCGGAAACTCCAGCTTACCCATTTCCAATAATTGCCTCCACAAAACAAACCGCCGGAATCATCTCCGCCACTGTACTCACAGTAGCGGTCGCGCAGACTCTTGGAATTAACCAATGGGAAATAAACCTCAATACCTCCTTTCAGGAATTCCAACATAAAGCCTCCACTCCACAGGAGCATTTCAGAACTGGGTCGTGTGGAGCCAAGGGGGCTAGCATCGTCAAAATAACCGATATCAAACCAGGGCTTTAGTGGGATTCCAAGTGGAAGTCTTACCGGCAGATCAGCCTTCAAATTCAGTGCAAGTATGTAATTGTTGGAATTACCTACCGAACCTGCATATGGAGCACCAAAGGCATTTTTAAAGCCGCCCTGGGTTTGACTAACCTGACGCGAGAGGATGCCTGTATTTTCGGAGCGACCGAGGAACCACTGGTCAAACTGGTAGTCATTAAATCCTTGCGGGTTTAGGGCAAACGAGCCGCGTGCTATGCTGTTGGATACAGCGCCACTTTCACGTTGAGTATTCTCAAGAAAGAAACCGGCAAAAGCGCGCGCGGTAATCCGTCGTTTGTTTTTGTAGTAAAAATCCTGTTTCCACTCAAGGCTCGCGCGCAGGTAGTGGGCATCTGCTCCGGTAATCAGGTCATAGGATTGCTGCTCCAGTGCAAAGGAATATTGGAATGGATTTGGGAAGGCCATATTTTCACCTGCATACCGAATTTCATGGATCAGGCTTTTCTGAAACTTTGTTCCTGTTAGTTTTCCTATATCGTCATACTCCCCCTCTTCTGTTCCAATAAACAAGCTGCGCAATCGAATGCTGTGTTCAAAGGTTTTGTTTCCGCTACGCAAATCGAATTCAATTTGTGGCGCCACCCGATAGTATCGTGTATAGTATTTATCCCTCCAATTGTAATCGAAGTTAAAGGTCTTCGCATTTACGCCAAGAACTATTCGCGGGAAGAGGCCTCCCGGGAACAGACGATACCGGACATCTGCTATACCAACACACTCCCCTGACCCTGCTCCTATGGCAGGAGCAAAATAGTATTGGAATTTACTGGTAGGCACCGGTGTATTGTAAAACAACAAGCCTAATACCGCATTGTCGTATTGATTCCACCCAACCCAGGGCATAAAACCAATCTGCGTTTTTGTTGGATTCTCCAGGAGGGCACCCGCTTTAATTTGCAGGGGCTCCATTCCTGCAAAGGCACCACCTGTTTTGCGCATGTTGTTTTTGCGTTGAAAATCCAACATTTCATGTTCCGGATCAACGATAAAAGCATCCACAGGTTCATCCGTTGAAAACGTAATTTGTGTCTTTCCATCTTTGATGGGTTCAAACCACTGGAGTCTTACTACTTCATCATTCTTAATGGCTCCAACTGCATACGGTGCGGCCAAATTTCCTTTTTCCTTCAATTGCAGGACATAGGTGTTTTCAGTTGTTTTATTCACGTTTGTGAGCGCAACATCCGAATGCTTTTGAGTCTGCATGGCATCAAAAAACCAATCGGCTTCAACGCCCACTTCTTTCCAGGCCTGCCGGAGGTCATCCGGACCGGGATGCTTAAACTTCCATTTTTCATAGTAGTGTTTCATGGCCATGTCAAATGTTTCCACGCCGAGTGCATTTTCCAGCCAGCGCAAACATCTGCCTGTTTTCATATAAACCTGAAGACCATATCCGATCAATGAAAAATCGTCTGAATGTGAGTCAGGTGGCGTATCATCCATTTCCCTGGCAAGGAATAGATTTCCAAGCTCTACAAGATCACCCTGCTCCTTGGCATTGTAGAAGTACTTAGGTAGACCAATATTCAGATTTGAGCCCCCATAATACTCTTTCATATACCTGTTTTCATAATAGGTATTCAGGCCCTCATCCATGAACGGGTGATCGCGTTCATTGCTGGCCAGGATGCCATAAAACCAGTTATGTCCCACTTCGTGGGTGATCACGTCATCCAACCCGCTCTTACTTCCGGAATCGCCAATCACTGTGATCATAGGGTATTCCATTCCACCGCCGGCACTGAGTGCGCTGTGTACTGCCGTTGCCTGCGGCCAGGGATATTCCCCCACGTGTTTGGAATAAAATTCAACAGCCCGTTTTACATAAAAATCCCCTTCCAACCACAAATGCCGTTGTTCATCGGTAAACATAGCCCAGCAATCAACCGTTTTTCCAGACTCCAACACCGCGGTGTCTTTCAGAACATAAAACCGTTTGTCAGCAAACCAGGCAAAGTCGTGCACCTGCTCGGCGATAAACCGGATGGTTTTGCGTTCACTGGAAGATGCCGGGAAAGGTGCTGCCCGTTTGCTCTTTTTCGGCGGCGAATTATCTACTGTATCCAGGTATGCAATTGTTTCAGCCTCTTTTTGCTTCAGGAATTCAATCTCGGATGGCGTCTGCAAGGTACCGGAAGCACCTACGACATAGTTGGCGGGCAATTCAATTTCCACATCAAAACTTCCAAACTCGGAATAAAATTCACCCATATCCAGATACGGCATGGCATGCCAGCCTGTTGCATCGTACACAGCGGGCTTGGGATACCATTGGGTCATTTGATAGGAGGTCTCGACATGGCCAAGACGCGAAAAGGAAGCCGGTATTTTCAAAACAAAATCAGCAGAAATTTGAAGTTTCTTGCCACTAGCCAGGGGTTCAGATAACTTGAGCACAGCAATGTCCGGGTTTTTGGAATCGTACTTCCATTTTACAGACTTGCCATTCACCTTAAAATCTATTTCTTCATACCCGCCCAACATGGAATCCTTTGCAAAATAAAACTCGGTGCTCCCAGCATCCAGTTTCTGGCGGGCAAATGCGGTATTCCTGGATTTGAACGCATTCCCCCAAAGGTGCATCCAGATTTCGGGAAGTGCCTGCGGGGATTTGTTGGAATAATCAATCTGAATGGAGCCGCTGAGTTTATGTGCGACATCATCCAGACTTACTTTGATCTTGTAATCAACCTCTTGTTGAAAATAGTTGGTCTGCCCCCAAACAGGCACGCAAAACAACAAGAGCAAATACAGGAAAGGTGTACTTCTTTTAGCATAAAATATTAGTTGTTGTGTTTATCTTTCAAAAATAAAAGACCGTTTAGCCGTGAAATTGTTACGGAATCTCCGCGCACATCCAAACTCGCATCTTGAATAAACAAGCGCATCTCCGCGCGTTCTCCTTTATAATCCAATAGTTCTTTGCCTTTCGGCAAGTAATAGGTTCCGGATTCGCTTCCTTCTACCCACGTGTTAACCGCATCACTCAAATCAAACGACTCCAGGTTTTCATATCGGGTACCACGGCGTTCCCTCCAGACAATGGATTTTTTATCCGCACCCAATGCAAAGTACTTACCGCGAGCAGGAGCAAGTGCTGCCGGGAAAATTGAAATAGAATAATAGGTATTAAACCCTCGGATATTGCCACTGCGCACTTCGGCATTGGGACTAACATATATCGTTGAGTTTTCTGCGATCTCCTTCTGGTCGACCCCCATGGAAGCCAGAATATTCTCAGTTAAGCGGGACACCCTCCCGACCTCAGGCAGTTCAGAAACAGGCACATCAAACCAGGAATCCAATTGATCCAACACTTCTCGTCGATCCAGATAGAGCAGAATGGAATTCATCCGTTCGGCATCTTCAATTGATACAGCCACGAGTGACTGCTTTACCTTCCCATCTGCCCATCGCTTGTTGTTTTCCAACAGCTCCTGTAATTCACCAATTTGACTCCGTGTAGAAACGTTCAGCATGCTCAATGGCCCCACAGAAGCTACCAGCGCAAACAATGAAAGTGAAATCGGAATAAACTTGATATTGTCTGTTTTTGATACAACAAAATACAAACAGGCCAGCATCAGCCAGACTCCGGCGTGTGCCACCACATACCGGCTTTCGGTCACTCCATAGTCGCCAATTCGACGGCCGATGGCCACCAGCAACAGCAAAACCAAAGGCAGTAGAACGGGCCAGAACCAGCGGTGGTATTGCTGAACAACCGGACTGTCATCGTGCTTTGGCAGCATGTAATTTAGCAAGTAGGTAAATATCCCGGCTATGGAAAATCCAAGAACCAGAGACCCTACCCACCCTTTCGGTAAAGACCAGGTGAATAAAATTTTACCTCCATATACATAGAGAATAATAAAGTACAAGGCTACAATTGGAATAAGAATGTATTTGCACAAGTTTTTAAAGAGCGTATGATAGCTCATTTCAGCCTGTTCAAACTGATATTTTGAAGGGAAATGATGCAGGAAAAATGCTGTTGTAAAAACACCACTCACAACAGCAAACAAATGTCCGTACACTTCCTCTTTAATGTGCAGGTTGAACAATTCATTCACCGCCAAAATTGCTGCCGACAGTCCAATCCAGATGATAAATGAGAATACACTACCTGTTACAAAACTTGCAAATAACTCGCGGTTGTATTCCCAAAAGTCGCGGACAGAAAACTGTCCGATATACGGACCAAACGAAACCGCCAGGTGTGCCGTCAGTAGCAACAACATATACCGGGGCAATTCGACTGTTTCAATCATGGACTCTTGTGCCGACAAAAACCGTAAATACATGGTGAGCAGCAGAGCGCCGACCGCCAAAAACGAATAATGTCTGGCCTGGGCCCAGTTTCTAGATTCGCAAAAAGCCGTAATTCCGGTAAATACGGGAAGTCCGAGCAAGGCTACCATAAACAGTTCACCTGCAGAGTCCCCTCCATCGTTGATCATTTGGATTAACGCACCTGATGCAACAACAGACGATAGCATTGTCGCGGGAAAGCGTTTCCATACCGCCATAAAAGACCGTAAAATAAACATCAGGGAAGGAAGACGTACATCGAGAGACATAATGTGCAAGTTTAAGAGCCTGTTTAAAGCATTTCGGCTGAAATTTAGGCATTTTTTTGTTTGGAATGCGCACAAAATCGGGGTACAATCCACTTACGGGATACCGGCACTGGTCTGCCATAAAGCAAAGCCTGTCAGAATTAAGGCATATATCAGTCCAATACCGCCGACAAACTCCCTGCAAACAAGTACTTTTGTCGCAGTTCAATGGCCACATCAAATTTTGTATCTACTATGCGTTTGCTTTCCATTCTGTTTTTATTTTTCTCCGTTCATGTATCATCGCAGGAACCAGCTGACAGCCTAAATTTCCCTGCATCCTGGGAGGGTGCGTGGAGTGGCACCCTGGATATCTTCAACGGCTCAGGAAAGGTGCAATCCATACCGATGATGTTGGAAATCTTTCCAATCGACAGTTCGGAAACATCCAGGTACACCTTTGGGATTATGTATGGTTCTAAAAGCACAGACTGGCGCCCCTACGAATTGGTACCGGTTGACCCGGCAAAAGGGCTTTGGCAAGTTGATGAAAAAAACAGCATTGTTATTGAGAGTTATTTATATGGCCCGAAGTTCATCTCCTGGTTTACCGTAATGGGAAGCCGGGTACTGGCCACTTATGAAAAAATCAACTCAGACACCCTCGTTTTTGAAATTATTTCCGGGAAAGAAGAAGCGGTAAGCAGTACCGGGAATGAGGTGGTTGATGAAGAAACTATCCCCGAAGTAAACACCTTCCCAATTTCTGTGTTTCAACGAGCCATACTCACAAAAAAACCAGGTAACTAAATTGCCTCGGGCATAAAAACAAACAAGCTTAGAATGGATTCATTGACTCAGATCGTTTTGGGAGCCGCTTGTGGTGAGGCTGTAGCGGGAAGAAAACTCGGAAACCGGGCCATGTTGTGGGGAGCCATTGGCGGAACCATTCCCGATCTGGATGTATTTGCCAATTTTTTTGTGGATGAGATCAGTGCCACATCGTTTCACCGTGGTTTCATGCACTCCTTTTTGTTTGCAGCCATTGCCCCCTGGATACTGGCTTGGGTTACCCAATGGTTTTACAGGGAACGGGTTTATCAAAAAAAGGGGTATAAACTACCAGCCATGCTTATTTGGCTGCTGTTCTATATCGGAGCAGCAGTGGGTATCAATTTTATACCTGTACTTCTTGGCGAAGGACTTAGTTGGTACATCCTAACCCCTACCCTGCTGTTGGGTATCTGGCTTGGACACAATCTTTGGGTACACTATTGGCGGTCGGATTTAAAGGTAGTCCAGGCCCCCTACATCACCTGGGTATCACTTTTTTCTGGAGTATTCTTACACACCCAATTCTCGACTGCTTTACCAACTGGGGAACTCAAATCTGGCAGCCATTCCTGGATACACGGGTACAATGGACTACCGTCTCGGTGGTTGACCCCATCTACACCGTTCCATTTGGCCTGCTGGTATTGCTTGCATCCTGGCTGCATCGATCCTCCAAAGTGCGTTTTTACCTCAATTGGGCCGGAATCCTGTGGGGGTGTGCCTACCTGGCGTATACCTATTGGCATAAGACAATTGTCAATGAGGCCTTTGAAAAAACCTTACAGGCAAATGAAATTAACTATCGAAAATACCAAACCGGACCCAGTATTTTCAACAACATTGTATGGTATGGCGTAGCAGAAGGAGACACGGCCTACTACTTCAGTATGTATGGCTTCAATGATAAAAATCCGGGATTTACGGGCATTTCCACCCTGCCTAAGAATTACGAACTGGCAAGCCATATTCCCGATGACAGCCGGGCAATGAAATTTATTCATTGGTTTACCTCAGATTACTACAATTTTATACCAAGAGGACCTGATACGCTTCAGGTAAACGATCTCCGATTTGGCTTGTTAGGCGATACCCTGGTTGACAATAACTATGTGTTCCAGTTTTTCCTGTTTAAAAACGAAAAAGGAGAATGGGATCTGCAACAAAACAGAGGTGCCCAGGAAGATACCGAGGCAGGAAAAAAGGCAATGGGAACCTTATGGAAACGAGTTAAAGGGCTCGATTAAAAATTAGCCCCGCTCTTTTCTCGACTTAAAAAACTTGGGATCCACTACCAACAATCCAAAGGACTCACAATCTTCCTTTGTGCTTTTGGCATGGTGTGCTCCGTGCGCACGGAGAATGGCTCTGGAATATTTTCCATCCAACTGACGAAACCATTTGAAACGCTGGTGGATGTACACATCGTGAATGAGGAAATAAGTAAGCCCGTACAGAGAAATGCCTACTCCGACAAAGAACAACCACCAAACCTGCGCCATGCTGCCATACATGTAGCAAAATGCAGATGGGATGGCAAAAACCAGAAAAAAACGATCGTTCTTTTCCCAGAATCCGTGTTTCTCATGTTTGGCTTTGTGGTGGTCTTCATGCCATTCCCACAGCAGCCCATGCATGAGGTATTTATGGGTAAACCAGGCAATAAATTCCATTCCCAGGTAAGCGCCGAGTACCGCGAGGGTATTTATCATCCAACTTGCCATTGTGAATCTGTTTTGTTTTTGATAGAGGTAAACAGAAAACTGCGGCAATTGTTTGGAAATATGGATTTACACGGGCGCTAATTCTCCAATTTCAATTTCTCCTCTTCGCCGGAACATTCATACTCCGGTGCCTGTTCGTGCAGGCTTTCGCCATTCAAAATGCGTTCATAAATGGTGAGGTAATCGGTTGCCATCCGACGGGATGAATAGAGGTCACAAACGTATTCATGACAGCGCTTGTTGCCAAAGGAATCGGCATTTTGAATGGCTGTCTGCAACTCGGATTTCTTTACGGACAAACAACCAAAATCTGAATACACCGCATCGACCCGACCAGTGCCTCCGGCCAGTTGTCCTTTAAGGTTATCCCTGCTCCCTAACAACTCGGGGAGCGAACCAAACGGAGTACCAAACACCGGGCATCCAAAGTACAGGCTCTCTACAATTGCCAATCCAAATGGCTCATGCCATAGCACCGGATACACCAGGCCCTTTGATCCGTTGAGCAGAACATTTTTTCCATCTCCGCCTACCATACCGTGAAACCGGACGTGCGGATTCAGGGTAAACCTTCGGGATTTTATCTGAACACGTGTCCCCCCAATTACATGCAGCCGCACGTCTGCTTTTTTGGTTAATTCAATAGCCCCACGGACGTTTTTAACACGAAGCCCCGCATCCCCTAAAAAATGAAAATACATTCTTCTGTTGCGCAGGTTGGGTTCGCCATAATCGTTGAAGTCAATTCCATTGTAAACAAAAACGGAGCCCCCATGCCTGCGAGCCTGGTTTTTTGACAAAAAGACCGTGTTTTTTGGAAATACCTTTGATTCCTTGCTGTTTTGATGGTAGGTGAGTATGCTCGGCTTGGGGAGTTCTTCTTCGATATCGTCATGAAGATGGACCAGGTCCACTTCATCCGGAATTTGCTCGCTCAAGGGCTTTTTCGGATCCAGTTCCAAAACCGTCGCAAACGGGCAGGTGGACTTGCGTTTTACGAGGTAGGTGATCTCGTGCCCCATGGCAACCAATTCCTTTCAAGCCACCAGATAATGCGCTCCACCCCGCCATAAGTATGAACGGGAATTTGCCCATTGTGAACTATTAATATATGCATACGTCAGGAGACTTGGGATGTACATTTAGGTTGAAAACAGACCTGAAAACATGTGCCTGCCTTTTGCTAGCAAAGTTCTAATTTCTGGAGACTTCACCCAATGACTTATTAAAAAAATTATAATTTATTCATATAGGTTCCTACCGGAAATAATCAACAGTCAAACAACGCCTCTGTACCGTTTCATGGTAAAAACCAAACCCCAAACTAACGATTTGAGCAGGCATTATGTTGACAAGCATATACCAAATAAGCATATCTTTCTACCAATGACATAGAGTCCAAATTTTTCATCCGGGATTCACTGATTAAACCCAGGTGATGATGCATCTTTGCAGGGACAAACACGCTGTTCTTAACCATTGAATCAGGCCCTTGTCCTTTACGATCATGACTTATAAAGAGACCCTCGATTTCCTGTATGCACAACTACCTATGTTTCAGCGCGTGGGCGCTGTTGCCTACAAGAAGGGTTTAGACAACATCTTGGCGTTATGCGAAGCTCTCGGAAACCCTCAGAATAAATTTAAAAGCATCCATATTGCCGGAACAAATGGCAAGGGTTCTGTCAGCCACATTCTGGCTTCCATTTGCCAGGAAGCCGGCCTGAAAACGGGTCTGTATACCAGTCCGCATTACAGAGATTTCAGGGAACGAATCAAGCTGGATGGTCAATTGGTGCCCGAGGACTATGTTGTCCAGTTTGTAGAAGACACCATGCATCTGATTGATCAAATCAAGCCTTCCTATTTTGAGTTGACGGTTGCAATGGCTTTTGACTATTTTGCAAAACAAAAGGCAGATGTAGCTATCGTGGAAGTGGGCTTGGGTGGCCGGCTGGACAGCACAAATATCTTGTCGCCCCTATTGAGTATCATCACCAACATCGGGTTTGATCACATGGCCGTACTCGGCAATACACTCGAACTGATCGCAGGGGAGAAAGCCGGAATTATCAAACCCTACACCCCGGTACTGATCAGTGAAACCCATCCCCAAACTGCGCCTGTATTCACCCAAAAAGCCCGGGACTTGAATGCTCCCATTTTATTTGCCGACCAAATAAGTGAAATCCAGGTAATTGATTCCAGCAGAACCGACAACTGGGACTACGAAATCACAATACCCCAAAAAGGAGTGTTTCAAATACAATCGGATGCAATTGGTCCATATCAGAATAAAAACATCCTGTGTGTCTGGCAGGCATGCGAATGGCTAAAGAACATTCCCGAATTTAGTTCCATGGTTAAAACGGATTTTGATGAAGCCCGAATGAATGGACTCAAATCAGTTCGCACCTCCACCCGATTTATCGGCCGTTGGCATATTCTCGGTGAAGAGCCTACCGTTTTAGCAGATAGTGCACACAATGAAAGTGGGCTGAAACTGCTCTTTCAAGGAATTGAAAACATATCCTTTGAGCAACTGCATGTTGTATGTGGCTTTGCAAATGACAAAGAACTGGACGGGATTTTGCCACTGTTTCCAAAGAAAGCCAAGTACTATTTTGCGAAAGCCGATGTGCCCAGAGGGTTGGACGCTACAACACTACAAGAAACTGCCGGGTTGTACAATCTGCGGGGAGAAGCCTGCACCTCCGTTCCGGAAGCCTTGAATACTGCAAAAAAACACGCTAAAAAGCAGGATTTGATCCTGGTTTGCGGGAGCATCTTTGTGCTTGCTGAGCTTGTTTGAAAAACCACAAGGAACGGCAAATCCCATTCAAAGGCAACGGCTGGCAATTATTTGGCGCCAAAGGGACAGAGCCATTCTTTGGATTTCCGTTTCTTTACGGCCTCAAATACTTTTTTACCACAAGCACTTTCCATGCTCAAGCACATACTCGGTTCCGTTTTAGCCATTTTCTTGTTTGTTCAACATGCGTATTCCCAGGAAACAGCAACAGTTTATGGCCGCATCACCGATGCCGCAACCAACGAACCGATCGAACTCGTAACTGTATTTGTAAAAGATGGAGGCGGTGGAGCAATATCGGATGAAAAAGGAAATTTTGCAGTCCAGATACCCGCCGGGAAACGCACCACCATAGGGTTCCGACGAATTGCCTATAAAGAAACCACTGCCGATATTCTGCCGCTTGCTGCAAATGCACGGTATGCGCTTGATGTGGCACTGGCCCCTTCTCAGTCAAACCTGGAAGTGGTTATTCGAGACCGAAGACTGGATGATGGGGGCATGGTCAAAGAAAGCAATATGAAAGCCCTGAAGGTGCTGCCCAGTTCAACCGGAAACCTGGAAAGTGTGCTGCCACATATTGCACTGGGAACATCGGCTGGAGCCGGCGGAGAACTGACATCCCAGTATCAGGTACGTGGCGGAAACTACGATGAAAACCTGGTATATGTCAATGACTTTGAGATTTACCGTCCACAGCTCATTCGGGCCGGGCAGCAAGAGGGCCTCACGTTTCCCAACCTAAACCTCATGAGTAGCCTGTCCTTCTCATCCGGAGGGTTTCAGGCTAAATATGGGGATAAGATGTCGTCGGTACTTGATATCAAATACAAACGTCCGGACAGTTTACGTGCCAGTGCGTCTGCCAGTTTGCTTGGCGGGAGTGCACACGTAGAAGGAAGTATAAAGTCAAAAAAAGACGACTATAGGGCACTGCGGTATTTGGTTGGCGCCCGGTACAAAACCACCAAACTCCTGCTGGGTAGCCTGGATGTGCAAGGTGAATACACCCCAAATTTTGCTGACATTCAAGCCTATATCACTTACGATCTGAACGACGACTGGCAACTCGGGTTGATTGGAAACTACAACCGATCAGAATACCAGTACATTCCGCAAAGCCTGTCGCGTGCCTTTGGTTTGATTGATTTTGCCCTTCAACTTCGCTCCGCTTTTGAAGGACAGGAGGTTGACGACTTCACACAAGGAATGGGAGGTGTTTCATTGACTTACCTGCCCGATCGGGAACGCAACCCCATTTATCACAAATTCCTGGCATCTGCCTACCGGAGCCAGGAAAACGAACGATTTGATATTTTAGGGTATTACATCCTCGGGGAAATCGACTCCAATTTGGGCTCCGATAATTTTGGAGAGATTGTGAATGTGCTTGGAACCGGCACTCAGCATACCTGGGTGCGCAACTACCTGACCCTCGATGTTCGCAACGCCGAATACCGTGGTGGTATTGAATACCAGAACGACAACACGGAGGAAGGCCTTACACGAAGCCATTTTTTACAATGGTCTGCCAAATGGCAGAACGAGGCGATCCTGGATAAAATTAATGAATGGGAACGCCTGGACTCAGCACTCTACTCATTGCCGTACGACACAACAGTTTTGCTGGTACGCAACGTGCTCAAAACACGCAATGAATTGAACAGCAACCGGATCAGTGGATTCATCCAGGATACCTGGACCTGGAGACAGGACGGCAAACGCGAACTGCAAATGCATGCAGGCATTCGCGGTCAGTACTGGGATCTGAACCAGGTCTGGTTTGTCAGCCCACGTGTCCAGTTTTTATACAAGCCTCTAAATACTACCAAAGACATTTCCTACCGACTCGCCGGTGGGCTCTATTTCCAACCTGCATTTTACAGGGAAATGCGACAACTGGATGGGTCTGTAAATACCAATATCCGCTCCCAAAAAAGCGGACATGTTGTGGCAGGATTCACCTACGACTTTCTTTGGGGAAAGCGCAACCCGACCAAAATGCGCCTCATCACAGAAATGTATTACAAACAAATGTGGGATCTGGTATCCTATGACCTGGACAACGTGCGTATCCGCTATGCCGGTACAAACAACTCCAGAGGATATGCAACCGGATTTGATGTGCGTCTGAATGGTGAGTTTGTAGATGGTGCAGAAAGTTGGGTCAACCTCTCTTTCCTCCGCACCAGAGAAAGCCTGGATGGAATTCAACACCGCTTTCGGGAAGTCGGAGATTTGGACGGAAAAGATGTTAAGGACGTTCCCCGACCCACCGATCGGTTGATGACCCTTTCCATGTTTTTCCAGGATTATATGCGAAAAAATAAAAACGCCAAAATGCACCTCAACTTTACTGTAGGTTCCGGGCTGCCCTTTGGGGTCGTGGGTAACAACCAGATATACCGCAATCCTTATCGTTTTAAGCCATACCACCGTGTAGACATTGGCTTTTCCTTATTGCTTTGGAATGAATCCTGGCGCAATCACCGGCCTAAGCATTTTTTACGCTTTACCAGAAACACCTGGGTCAGCCTGGAAGTATTTAACCTGATGAAGGTTGCGAATGAGGCGTCGAACATCTGGATCAAAACCATTTACAACACGCAGTATGCTATTCCAAATTACCTCACCGGACGACGGGTCAACCTTCGGTTTCGGATGGATTTTTAATGATAAATTAAGAGCCTGTTTGGGACTTTATGTTTGGGCTGCAATCGGCAAATTTTGTTTTATTTTTCGTTATAACTTTCGCCGTAGAACCCGACTCTAATAAATAAGTTCGACCTTGAGGTCCCATCGAATTTTTTATTTCCAGCCAGTAAAAGTACCTTTGCGGCGCTTTATTTTTTTCAGCACATTTTGAAAAAAATAAGCACCAAGTAAAATCTATATTTCTCATTAAGGATATTCATTTATCATGCCATATCTATTTACCTCAGAATCTGTCTCCGAAGGGCATCCAGACAAGGTTTCAGATCAAATCAGCGATGCCATTCTCGATGAGTTTTTGCGACAAGACCCCAACTCAAAGGTGGCTTGTGAAACCCTCGTTACTACTGGCCTCGTTGTTGTAGCCGGAGAAGTACGTTCACAAGCCTATGTCGATGTGCAGGAAACAGCCCGCGAGGCCATCCAGCGCATTGGTTACACCAAGGCAGAATATCAGTTTGAAGCCAAAAGCTGTGGTGTTATCAGCGCCATCCACGAACAAAGTGCAGACATCGCTCAGGGTGTTGATGTGGGCAAAAAAGAAGAAGAGCAAGGCGCCGGCGACCAGGGTATGATGTTCGGTTATGCTACCGACGAAACAGACAACTACATGCCGCTGGCTCTCGACCTGGCACACCGCCTGCTTCGCGAGTTGGCAGACATCCGCCATGAAGGTAAAAAAATGAAATACCTGCGTCCGGATGCCAAGAGCCAGGTGACCATCGAATACAACGACCGCCACCAGCCAAAACGCATCGATGCCATTGTGATTAGCACTCAGCACGATGAAGACATCGACCAGGAAAAAATTGCAAGCGATATTCAACGCATTCTCATTCCGCGTGTGAAAAAAGCATTGCCAAGTCGCATCCAACGCTTGTTTAACAAGGAGATTAAATACTTTATCAATCCTACCGGAAAATTCGTTATCGGTGGACCACACGGTGACACAGGCCTTACCGGCCGTAAAATCATCGTTGATACCTATGGTGGTAAAGGTGCTCACGGTGGAGGCGCTTTCTCCGGCAAAGATTCTTCAAAAGTGGACCGGTCTGCAGCCTATGCAACACGCCACATTGCAAAGAATGTTGTTGCCGCAGGATTGGCTCGCCAGTGTCTCATCCAGGTTGCATACGCTATTGGAGTTGCACAACCGGTTGGTTTGTATGTAAACACCTACGGAACCTGCGCAGTGAAGGGCATGAAAGACGGCGAAATCGCAGAAAAACTGATGGGAATGAAGGAATTCGACCTTCGTCCTGCAGCGATCGTATCCCGCTTTGGACTTAAAAATCCGATTTTCTCTGAAACAGCAGCGTACGGACACTTTGGCCGTGAGCCAGAAATGAAGACTGTAAAAATCGGACTCAATGGTGCTGCAAAGGAAAAACAGGTTGAAACATTTACCTGGGAAAAACTGGATGCAGTGGATGCAGTAAAAAAAGCATTTAATCTGTAATCAGACTTTTCTGTTTCCGCTAAGCGGACGAACCATATCCCGAATTTTGGCCTGTGCCAGGATTCGGGATTTTTTGTCAGATTAAACCCCAAACCTTGGAGCTGGTCTAATTCAGCATTACTACTTATTTGAATACTGAACCAAGCTACCCTATGAAAAAGACGATCTACCTTCTTTTCCTTCTACTCACCGCCACAGCACATGCCCAGGTAACCCTAAAGCCCACCATTGGATTGAACTCCGAACCCCTGGGCACTGACTCCATTTGCACCATCCCCTGGTATTTGGGAGAATTTGAGGATTCCGGGCTGATGGTTGGCGACACCGCTTTTGACTTCACATTATATAGCATGGATGGACAAGCATTCAACCTGGCAAGTGTATTAGAGAGCGGGAAACCGGTTGTCCTTGTTGGAGGCAACTACACCTGTCCCGTTTTCAGAAATAAAGTCCCGGACCTGAACAGCCTGATCGAAACGTACGGCGATTCCGTATTTTTTGCAATCATTTATGGGATAGAGGCCCACCCAGATATTGATATTAGCCCTTATTTTGGCTATGTGAATACCGGGGCACAAAACATCAATGCCGGCATTCTGTACCAGCAGCCACTCACTTATGGTCAGCGACTGGATATTGGTGAGGATATGCTTTCTGAAATGGACATAGATGCGCCGGTGTATTTCGACGGACCATGTAACCCATGGTGGGCACACTATGGTCCGGCACCCAACAATGCCTACCTGATCGGAACCGATGGAATTGTATATGCCAAACACGGTTGGTTCAACCGTTATCCACAGGATATGGCCTGTGATCTTGATGCCTATTTCAACTCCAACTGTGATCCGGGTAGTGGAAATAACAACGGGCAATTTGTTTTTGAAAAAATCAGCCAGGATACTGTGTATGGCATACCGGGAATCACATTGTACACCGAAGCGGAGTTGCGCAATGAAAGCGATGCTCCAGTCGAAATTCTGGTCAAACGGCTGCTGAACAACCTACCGAATGGCTGGGAAAGTTCGCTCTGCCTGGATGTGTGCTACCCCAGTTCTGTCGACTCCACGCTGGTACTGTTGGAGCCTGGAGAAACCCAATCCTTCCATTTTTATTTCTATACCGACGACCACGATCCCGGTTTTGGACATGCACGGGTGGGGTTCCGAAATCAGGCTAACTTTCAAAACAGCGTAGTATATAACGTTTTTGGAAGTACGGATGTAAGCACCAATACGCTGGAAAAACAAGCAGAGGGTTTGCTAAAAATTTGGCCCAATCCAGGGTATGGACAGTATTTTATCTCTGACATCCCAACAGCAGAAAGGATTCAAATTTTGGACCTGCAAGGCCAGGTTGTCTACAGCGATACCTTCTCTCAACGATTGGACATACTCACTTTGCCGTCCGGATTTTACATAGTGCAGGTTATGGATGGTGCTGGCAGAATGTTTGCTCAAAACAAACTTGTAAAAGTTTCAGCGGAGTAGAAATAAAAGCACATTGAGCCGGTTTGGGGTTTGGGTTCACAGTGAGCCCAAACCCCAAACCGGTACTTAATGACGCGCCAAAGCAGCCATGGCACGTTTCTCGGCCACTGCTTCCGACAGGAACAAAAACTGCTCGCAGAACGCATTCAGGTTCTTTTCAAAGCCAGAACCGGTCAGGCTGCCATCTTCTTCAAAATGTTCCGTTACCTTGGGTGTAGTCAACATTTTAGGTATTGGAATTCCGCCAATACCCAGAACAAGTTGCTGCATGGTCATAGCAGCGCGGATTCCCCCCAGTGCTCCTGTTGAGACCGAAGCGATGCCGATTACTTTCATGGCAAACTCCTGCTCTTTAAGATAGTCTACCGCATTTTTTAAGGCAGATGTATACGCGCCATTGTATTCGGGAGAGACAAAAATATGGGCATCGGAATGCCGGATCTTTTCTGCAAACTCATTGAGACCAGCTGGTGGGTTGGGATGCCGGTGCAGAACCTCTTCCATAATGGGAAACTCATAATCGGCCAGGTCCAAAACTTCAACAGAGTGGCTGGTTTGCGACTGAATGTATTTTTGCAACCCAAGTGCAACACGATGAGAGTTGCGGTTGATTCGGGTACTTGCTGAAAGGATTGTAATGTGCATGCTGTTTGTGTTTATACGTTCGGGTAGTTGTTGCAGGATAAACCAATTCCAAATGGCTTTGTTCAAAATCCACACAATCCTTCTACCTTTACCCTACACTAAAATCTGCTTTATGTATTTGTTTTTGGACCGAGACGGAGTAATTAATGTGCGAACCGTCGGAGATTACATTACCCGTCCGGAGGACTTCCATTTTTTGAATAACTCCGACCAGGCGATTGCCCGGTTGCGTCCTTTATTTGAACGGATAGTCGTTGTGACCAATCAGGCAGGGATCCGAAAAAACAGAATGCAAGCGGCCGATGTGGATCGCGTCCATGCACACATGCAGGATGCACTGGCAAACCTGGGAGTCCGACTGGATCATGTTTTTTACTGCCCACACAAGCCTGATGACAAATGCAATTGCCGAAAACCTGAAGTAGGAATGGCGCTCGAGGCACAGCGCACGTTTCCGGAGATTTCCTTTGAAAAATCCTGGATGGTTGGAGATTCCGTTAGTGATATAGAACTCGGACTTCGCCTTGGAATGCGCACGGTGTTGATCCACGGAAAAGATGAGGAGTCCCAACAACTGGATTCCATGCCTGTTGATCTCCGTTTTGATGCGCTTATTGACTTTGCCGACTACCTGGAAACCCACCCGGATTTGTTAAAATAACCCGGTGTATACTTTTCGTTTTTTTTCTCCCGTTTTTATAGAAAGCGCTGTACACGCTTTTTATCCCATTTCCTTTTTATCAACATGAGTCCGCGGCTCCTTCTGCTCGCTAGGGTGTGCATACCATAGCGTAATCCATTTTTCATTTACTAAACACTTTTGACATGAGGTTTAACAACCAGCTTCTGCTGCCTGCTTGGCAGCGGACCACCTTGCTATGGGCATTTTTGATTGCCCCACTTTTTCTTGCTGCGCAATCACCGGATGATTACGCAGAAATTCCACTCGATGACATCACCCAAAGGAACGTTGTATCCGAAAAAATGCCCCTGGCTTATGCCCCCATTCGGGAAGCAGATATTGCCTGGGAAAAACGGATGTGGCGGGTAATTGATGTCCGTGAAAAACAGAACCTTCCGTTCATTTATCCGGAAGCCCCCTTGTTTCAGATTCTTGCTAATGGTATTGCCCAAGGTAAAATCCCCGCTTACAGTACGGAAGACGACAAGTTTACCAAACGGCTTTCCAATGTGGAAGTTGACGCACAATTACACAAAACAGACAGCATCCTGGTAACCGACTTTGAAACAGGTGAAGACATTTTGAGAATAGTAAAAAATGACATTAATTGGGAAAATGTTCAGCGCTTCCGCGTAAAGGAGATTTGGTTCTGGGATGCGGCAACGAGCAGCTTGCGTGTTCGTATTTTGGGCATTGCGCCATTGATTACGGACCTTGACGAAAACGGGAATTTCCGGTTCGAACGCCCACTGTTTTGGGTACATTATCCAAGTGCACGGGAATACCTGGCCGGACATAAGGCCTACACCCATGCAGACAACCCTGCAGCAAACATAACCTGGGAAGACTTGTTTGAAATGCGCTATTTCGCATCACATGTGATCAAGGAAAGCAATTTGTACGACCGCAAAATAGAAGAATACCTGAGCGGTGTGGACATGCTGACTGAATCCGGTAAAATCAGCGATGATTTATTTGCCCGCGAACACGATATGTGGACCTGGTAATTCCTCCTCGCTCCAATATGTCAAGAGCCATCCCGGAATCCGGGATGGCTCTTGCTTTATGACTGAAAACGGCAATGAACGCTTACACCCCGATTCGGGTAACAATTACTTCAAAACGCACATTGAACTGGTGTTCATCATCTGTACACGGAACACCTTCCCGGCAGCGATTACGTGGCTCTGCCTCTCCTTTACCAATGGCATTGATTTGTTTTTCTGGAACACCCCGATAAACCAGATAAGCCTTTGCATTTTTAGCACGTTCTTCTGAAAGTTTCAGGTTTTCTGCTGCTTCTCCACGTACGTCGGTATGCGCAACCAGGTCAATTTCCATTTCCGGATAACGTTTCATCAAATCATACAGAGCATCCAGGTGGCGAACAGCTTTTTGGTTGAGTCGGGCTTTGTTGTGGTCAAAATTCAAGCGGTCCATAACAATGACAGAGCCTTCCTTCAGACCGGATGCAGAAGCCGGAGTTGTACCGCTTGCTACCTCGGTAGGTTCAAGACGGATTTCTTTGTAACTGCCCTGCCCTTCAAACACCATAACGGTTGCATTCTCAGATTTGTACCCGGTCCGCTTGGCTTCCACCAGGTATTCTCCTTCCAGCGGAAGGCAGATCTCATATTCTCCGTTCAGGTTGGTGCGAACTTTTTCCTGCCGACCCGTTTCCTTGTGCGTAAACTTGAGATTTGCATTTACAATCCGGGTACCAAACTGGTCTGTCGCGACAATACCATTTACCCGGTGACAAATTGGGGCGTCGCGGAGCTGGATGGTCAGTGGTCCAACGGCATCATCTTCAAATGAGAAGAGTTTTTCCTCTGTTTGATACCCATCCATGGATATCAGCAACAGATAGCTGCGGTACTTAAAGAAGTCAGACTGTGCCTTGCCCGCCGCATTGGTGTACAAGTCTGGCGCGCCCATTTCGCTGGCATCTTTTCGTACCAGTTGCAAGTTCACAACATTGGATTCATCGTCTTGTATGGGGGATAAATCAATGTTGTAATAGGCTTCCTGATTGCTACTTACAAAGCCATCGGCAGACATTTTCAGAATGCGAATGGCTGCGCCCTGGATGGTTTGCCCAGTTTTGGCATCGGTAACAACCAGTTCAACCTGTTTGGAAACAGGTCGTTCCACCCCTTCAATACCCTTTTCTATGTTAAAGGCAAAAATATCGACCTTCCCATATCCTTTGTCTCTGTCGCTAGCAAAAAAGCCATTGGTGCCCTCATCGCTCATGATGAAGCCCAGATCGTCTTTTTTAGAGTTAAACGGCTCATCCAGGTTGACAACTTCACTAGTTCCATCCGGGAGTTCATCGACATAAAAAACATCCAGTCCTCCCAGCGTTTTATGTCCATCGGATGAAAAGAACAAGGTTCCGGAGACATGGCTGTATGGGAACAGTTCATTCTTGGGTGTATTAATTTCGGGACCCATATTCACAGGCTGTTGCCAACCTTTTCCCGGTGCATAATCGCTGTACCACAGGTCAAAGCCTCCTTCCCCACCGGGCATATCGGACGCAAAGTACAGGCGCATGTTGTCTGCACTCAAACTTGGGTGCAGGCAGGAGTACTCATCGGAATTAAATGAAAGCTCCTTCACATCAATCCAGTCAAACCGGCCTCGTTTGGCCATGTAAATCTTAAGCCTGACTTTGCCTTCCTTGTCTGCTTTTTGCACGCCCTTATGCATGTTGTTGCGTGTAAAAAACATGTATTGAAAATCCCGGCTAAAGGCTACAGGGCCTTCGTGCAAAGAGGAATTAATCTCAAGGGAAAACGGAGAGGGTGCTATTGGATCTCCATTGGGGTCGAACGGGGCAAAATAAATTTCGGAAAAGGTTTGACCGTTTTTTTTGTCTTGGGGTCCGTTTTTTTGCCTTGCGGAAACAAAGACAAGCCCGTTTTTGTAATACATCGGGCTGTAGTCATTTCCATCGCTGTTCAGGAAACGGGCATTTTCAACCCGCACAACATTGGTTGGGTCATCTTTTTCTCTGAATCGGTCCTTCGATTTGCTTTTTCCTGAATTTTGAGCAAAAACTGGTGCTGCAGATAAAAAAAGCAGGATGGATAGAGAAGACAGGATGAATCGCTTCATGCGTTGGATAAGGATTTTAATTGAATGGATTGCGACTTGGCAGGCAATATACTGCCTGGCAGCAAACCGGGTTCTGTATTGGCAGTTTTCAAATGGAAAAATCGGCCCGATTAACTCCGGAGTATACAGACATTTTTGCAAACACCTGGATGCAAGTCCCTTCCAGATTTCAAACCGGGCACTTCGGCCTTGGGTAAAGACGAAACAGTGTTAAAACGAAAATGTATCTCAAAAATTGCCTACCAGGGGTACAGTGGATCTACCACATCTTCTCCTTCAGGAACATTGAACCACCACCTGGCAGTGGCTTCAACCGAACCATTGTGTTGAGTCCGCAATTTGGAAATTCCGATATCGTAGGAAAGGCAAAAGAAGAGTTGCCGGGTAGCCTGCACACCAAACATCAGATCAAGGCTCTCCCCTCCCCCGCCAGAGTTTCCACCAACGCGGTAACTGACTCCACCAAGAAATTTTCTTTTGACAAAAATGCTGGTACTTACATCTGCATCCAGTGGCGCATTTTTCACATACTTAAACAAAATTTGCGGAGTAAACTCAACCTGATCGGCCAGGTCGATACTCAGACCAAACATGCCATTCAGGTGCCGTTCTTCTCTGGAAAACACCGACCCAAACTCGGCAAAGTCAATGTTGTTGGTTACAAGGCGCGGTGCAGAAATTCCAGCATACCAGGTCTCACCAGTATAGAACAACCCAAAGCCCACATTGGCAATGATTTTGGATTTGGGTTCCAGGGGAATGGCATTGTCTGTAAGAATTGGTTGGGAGCCACGCAAACGATCGTCATTCCAGTTCTGGCGAAGGTTTCTGGCACTTCCCTGAATACCTACTCCCAAAATTCCCTGGCCAAGATCAATTCGGTAGGAATACGACCCTTCAAGGGTGGTGGATGTGCTGATCCCGATTGTATTGCGTACCAAGGCCACGCCCAGGCCCAGACGATTGTTAAGCAGCGGCTGGGTATAAGAGAGTAGTTGGGTTTGTGGTGCCCCTTCTATTCCCATCCATTGGTTGCGGTACACAACAGAAAGCGTAGGCGACTCAAAACTTCCCGCATAACCAGGGTTATAGGAAAGTTTATTGAACATAAACTGGGTGTACTGTTGTTCTTGTTGGGCATTCAGATTCCCACCAATCAATACAAGTAACAATAAGAGATACCCACCACGAAGCACCTTGAGTGTATTTTGCTTGCGTAACATAGTTCTTAATATTGAATGATGAGGAAGCCGGTACGAATGCCGCCTTCACCGTTGAATTTTACTACAAAGAAATAGGTGCCCGAAGGAACCGGCTCGCCATTGTACGTGCCTTTCCAGGTATTGTCGTACGGCTGAGCGTGGTACACTTCATCCCCCCATTGGTTGTAAATCCAGAGCTCATTGTCGATCACTCCATCGGTATCCAAACAGGGGACAAAGAACACATCGTTTACTCCATCGTTGTTTGGAGTGATTACCGTTGGCACTTCACATGCATCTGCTTCTTCAACCAGCAACACAACCTGTGCAACGTTGCATGCATCGACACAATTGAGGTTGCAAACTTTGTAGGTCATTTTATCCGTACCTACAAATCCAATGTCGGGCTGGTAAGAGTAGACACCTTCCTGACTCGTCAGGTCCAGCCGGCCATTCGACGGGAGGTCCACAATTGAGACGGCATATTGCTGGGGCAGGATATCATTGAGCAGAACATTGAAGTCTACTTTTGCACCAAATGGGACAAAAATGGAATCAACACGCACAATTGGTGTCAATTCATAGGTGATGACAACAGTGTCTCTGGAATCATCGCCACAATTCCCCTCATTAGTGGTCCAATAGAATGTATTTTTTCCAACCTTCAATCCACATACATTGGTAATTTCAGAAGTAGGGCTGGCAATGGAAATAGTTGGGTCGGCAGATGTCCAGAGGCCCGTCTCTCCATCCGGCAGTGTTTGTGCACTTAAAACAGCACAGGAATCTTCATCGCAAATGGTCATATCATCACCGGCATAGGCAATGGAACCAATATTCCGCACCGTTACGGTTGCTTCCGACTCCCCGCAACCAATGTCCTGAAGCGTCCAGGTGAAAAAATAGGTCTGGCCGTATTCCAGGTTGGTCACTATGGTATTTGGGTTCAATGAGTCGACAATGGTAACTCCAAATTGCTGTTGACCGATTTGCGACCACTCACCCGTGGCGTTTTGTCCTTGATTTGCACAAAGTTGAACGGACTCAGCAAAACAGGTATCGATAAAATCCGCACATAATTGCGCTGCTTCAAAACTGACCGCATTGACTAAGACAGTGTCCCGGCTAAAGGCGGTACATGCTCCGTTTGAGAGTGTCCACACAAATCCGTATTGATTGCCTGCAATGTGGCCGTTTACTTCAGTAGACGGCAAATTGGGGTTGGAGATCATGAGCATATTCGGACCGGATACCTGAGCCCAGCTACCGGTAATTGACCCTGGTGGCGGAACGGCAGCTGCAAGCATGATCGGGCTGTCGTCGCAAGCGGGATGATCTTGTCCGGCTGAAGCCATATTCGGAGGAATGGTATCCGCCTGAACGGTCTGCACGGTAGATTGTGCAGAAAAGCAACCATCCTTCTCAGCGACAACATAGTATCCGTTGAGACCCGGGCTCAAACTGCTCAGATCAGTAAGCAACAAGGTAGTTCCTGCCGTTGGAGACCCAGGTAATTCTTCATTAAAAATATCGTACCAATGGTACATTGCTCCCGCAGTTGTGGAGCCGTTGGTCATCATCGTGGTCAATGTATCTACCTGATCGAGACAGACCGCAGAGATTGTTTTTAGCACCGGAGCCTGTGGGCCGGGAAGACCAACAAACAATCCTTCAGCTTGAGAGTGCGAGCTGCATCCATCTCACGTTACGGAACAGAAATAAACTCCTTCGTTCATTTCTGAAACATTGGGAATTACCGGATTGTAAATGGATGAACTAAAGCCTGCAGGGCCACCTTAAGCTATAACTCGTATCTGCCGTTTGTGGAACGGGAAAGTTTGCAAAGGTTGCTCCTTCAATAAATTGGTTTGGCATTGGTAGAGATGATTGGGGCTGTAATCGGATTTATTTCCAATTCAACCGGAATGACACTTGTGAATCCGGCGGTGGTATCGGAAGAAACCTGAACGGTGTGGAAAATCCGGAATCGTCAACCTCGAGCACAAGGCATGAGCACAGGGTGCGTTGTATCCACCATATCCATGTTGCTCAAATGTGGAACCAGGAGAAGGTTCCGTTTTGGTAACTGGCTACATTCATAATTGCAAGACTACATTGCTTCCTTCACAATGATATGGAGCAAGCTCCCGAATGATTGGAGTTGCGGGTATATCGTGAATATCGAGCAGAATAGATTCCGGCAGCGATTTACAGCCAAAACTATTAAACACAGTCAAGTCACATAGGTGCCGCTGCTTACATAGAACTCCGCAGCGGGTATCACAGGGTTGGTTACAATCGGTTGAACTATTTGGACCCAACCATTGATAGGTGTTTGGCGTGGTTACACGCTCTGCAATGGAAGAAACAACTGAACAGCGGTACTCGATTCGTACAAATCCGCTGAATACCGTGTCGATTACTTGCTTTCAGCAATTACAACTACATCGATGGTGTCTTTATTCGCGACGGAAACTGGTATTGGTTGTAACGATATATTGCCCGGCTACAGTTGGTGCACTGGGGTTTGGTCCGGTTCCCATATAGCCATTTGGCCCTTTCCAGGTATAGGTTATTGGCAGACTGATGTTGGAAACACTGGCACTCAGTGTGAGCGGAATGTCCGCACATACCGGACTATTGGACTCAGCCAATACTACCGGATACGGTTGAACTTGTACCAGGACTCCGGTTGATTGCATGGACACACAACTGTTCTGAACAACCTGAACGCGCCACACTCCTGAATCTTGAAGAGTAATTGGGTCCAGGGTGAGCATATTGGTTGGGGTAATGGTTGTTGTTTGGTTGGGCCGGGTCCAGATAAATTGAGCTGCTCCTGCAATATTGTTCACACTCAGCGTGAGCGAATCACCGACACAAACGCCCGCAGCTCCGGTGATAATCGGAGTAGGCGGTCCTTGAGTCACATCAACATCCACAGTAACCGGGGGCGAGGCACAACCATTTTTGTAAATCACCAAGGTGTAAATTCCAGAATCAGAGAGGCTGACACAATTGTTAACCGGCGGGAATTGCAAGGTGCTGGTAAAACCATTGGGACCAGTCCAGGAGTACGTAATATCTGGCCCCTGCACGTTCGTGCCCAGGGTAAGTGCCTGGCAGGTACACAGGTCAAAACTGGATTGAGTTACGCTGGGTGTTGCTATGTCTTTTACTTTAACAGTCTTTACTAAAGAGAACATAGAAGAGCAACCAATTGCCTTGATCTGGACAAAGTAATTGTACTGCCCAACTGGTGGGTTGGTAATGGTGAAAAGCGGGTCCGTGGTTTCGCCCAGGAGCACCGGGTTAAGCAGTGTCCCGGTGTACCAGCAATACGTAACGTCGTTCCCAGAAAGTCCATTGGTAGACAACACAATGTCATCGCCAATGCAGACATCTGAAGCAATCAGTAACGGCTGATCTGGCAAATCTAAAAGATCCACCTGAACCATTCCCGTTGCAGTACATCCGGTAAGGCCTGTAATCACCACGGTATAGGTTCCCTCATCCATCTGAGAGGTTGAATTCTTTTTAGGGTTTTGTTGAGAAGAACTCCAGGATGGCGGTCCGGTCCAGGAATAGGTGAATATCCCGTCCCCACCTGGTGTTGAAGGCGGGTTGGCAAAAAGTTCAAGGGTGTCTCCCAGACAAACCGTATTAAAATCCGGAAAAAACTCAGCGGTTTCAACCCGGACCTGAGCAACACAGGTCGAAGAATTGCCTGAAGTATCTGTTACGGTTAGCGTTACAGGAGTGAGGCTGCCAGCCATATTGCAGGTAAACACATTGGGGCTTGCTGAGAGCGTCAGATTGGTTCCCGAACAGTTATCAAAACTACCATTGTTTATTTCTGAAGGCAAAAGGGTGTAATTAACCTCCCCGGATGCGTTCACAAAAATGGTTTTATTTACACAGTTGGCTGTAGGCCGGATCGTGTCCCGTACTTCCAGTGGGTAGTTGGTGGTACCAACCAGTCCAACAGCATCTGTTGTGGAATATGTCACGGTGTACATGCCTGGTGCCAGGTTCACTTCGGTTTGGTTGCCGAGCAGCGGTCCGGAATACAATACAGGCCCGGCTGCCCCTTTTCTAACCTGGTAGTTTACGATAGCATAATCGTACTCCAAGAAGACCTGAACAACGCTCTGTCCATCAGTACTATCAACCATAACGGGTGCACATGGGCCGATGAAGTCAGAAAAGTTGAGAACATCGGTATTGGCTACAAGCGTTATTGTTACAGAGCCGTCTGCTGCCCAGTTGTTGATATCTGATGCGGATATTGGAATGATGGTTTCGACAAAATCTGTGCACTGGGTAATTCCGGAATTGGTATTTGTGATACTCAAGCCTGTGTTGTCTTCATCATAGACTTCAAAGAACTCACCCGTTTGACCATTATCGCCCCGATGGAGAATGCGAATTGTACCGCCCGTTATGGCATTGGGTACTGCACCAGAGAACGTAAAACTCATTGGAGCAGGCACTACTCCTGCATTGTCATCCAGATAAAACCGAACCGGATACAAACCTGTATTTTGTGTGTATAAGCCCGACATGCCACAATTCTCCATGATGCCAGGGAACGGCAACAACACATCGGTATTGCAGACAACCGGACCAACATATGCCACAGAAGGTGGGGTTGTATTTAAACTTGGTGCTTCTACATCCGTAACCTGAACTTCAAGGGTGGCCGTAGTTGAATTTCCTGCGCAGTCTGTTGCTGTGTAGGTTATGACATGATTGCCTACCGAGAAAAATGAGTTGAGTACCGTTGGGTACACCTTTTCCATCCCTCCGTCAATATTGAAGGTTACCTGAACAGGAACGGCTGGTGCTGCAAATGAGTAATCCAAGGAAACAATTGCAGATCCGCCTCCGGGACAGTATGGGTTGATTGCTCCTGTCCCGCTTCCATTGGGCGCAAGTGTAATTTCAATATTTCCATCAGTAAGCCAGGTGTTGAACACATCTGGTCCGACTTTAAAACTGGTATCACTATTCATACAAGCAGCCGGAGTGTTTGCTGTACGGCCAATCAACACATTGTTTTCACCATACACCCACATAAACTCATTCATGCTTTCCCCATCTGCGTTTCGCAACGAAACGGTGATGGTCACAGAATCTGTTACAGGAGCAATCGGAGGAGTATTGGGGCTAACCCAGTTAAACACCAGGGTACCGACTGGCTCGGTAGCAGAATTAGAACCGCCGGCTGTTAACAGCGGAATCGTGTCTGTCAGCAATACCGAGGAGGCCTGAGAGGTACATACATCATGGATTGAAATAGGACCAGGTGGAATAATATTGGTACCGCAAAGTCCCATACTAGATGGTAGTGCTATCAAGCTCGGCATGGTTATTTCCGGTCCTGCATTGTCTTCCACCTGTATGTTCTGAGTGTAAGCACGTGTATTCCCACAGTTGTCGGTAGCCGTCCAAACACGCTGAATGATGTAATTTGTCCAGTGGGCACAATTAGCCGTATTGGGGTCCCTGATTTCAATTTCGCTGAAACCAATGTCTACCAGCGCATCGCAATTGTCCGAACTTGTAAACGTGTTGGAATCAGGAGGGATGGGAATCGAATCACAAGCCACAACCAGATCAACTGGAATTCCAGCCAGTGTAGGCGCTATGGTATCCAGCACTAAAACATCTTGACTAAATTGGGTAGCATTGCCACAAACGTCGGTTGCGCTCCAGGTATATGTTATGGTGTAACTATCGGTACAAGCTCCGGGAGTAATGATTTCACTCACTAAGCTTGGGCCAGAAGCCACCCCGCTGCAATTATCGGAAAGCACGGGCGGATCAAATGCAGGTGGGGTTTCACACACTGCCGTTGTATCCAAAAAGCCGGTAAAGACGGGCCCAAGGCTGTCTCGCACATGCACCACCTGCGTGGCTGTAGACGTGTTTCCACATACATCCGTTGCTGTGAAAACCCGGATAAGGTTGAAGTCATAAAACCCACAGGTTCCGGGGTCCGGATTCTGATTATCCTGTTCGCTTACTACAATACTACTCAGTTCTCCGCATACATCTGCTGCAGTTACATCCACTCCTACAACCGGGAGTGTGAGGGTCATGTAGGTTTCGCAACTGGCGTCAAAACCTGCCGGAACGAGGTCAAATACAGGGGCCACCGTATCCCGTACAAAAAATGTCTGCACCACCGAGTTGCTGTTGCCACAAGAGTCTGTAGCAGTCCAGGTCACTGAAAGTGTATAATTTCCTACACAGGTCGTATCCGAAAATGCATATGAGAACCCGATGCCGGGAGCAGGATCGCAATTATCGGTCACCGTACCTGTGTAAACCGTTGGAAATGCATCCGGGCAATACAGTGTGTCGGGAGCAAAATTGGAAAACACGGGCGCTTCATCGTCAAAAATCTGAAATCGAAGGGTACGTACCCCGATGTTGCCACACTCGTCTGTTGCCCGAAAACTCACGTCCACATACCAGGTACAATTGAATGCCTGGACTTGCGGATAAGGCCCGCTCCCAAAAACACCGGCACCGGTATTTCCAGTAGATGTTGTCCAGTTAAAACTGGTCCATGTTGCGCCGGAGCAATCATCATCCAGGGTTGCTCCGCCGTGATTTTCAATCCAGGATTCCAATTGTGTCTGATCATCCACACCACCACAGGCCTCCAAATAAAGGCTGTCGCCCAAGATCATTGGTGGGAGTGTATCGATAGCCGCAAACGTGGCTTTGCCACCATAGCTGGAACTATCGCATGGGTCGGTAACAAAAAAATCAACCGTTACTTTTCCTCGAACCTGATCGTACGAATTTGTTCCGATCATCTGAGTTCCACAGCCATCTGCAAATGATGCAAGGAAGGCGCTGATAACCTGAGCAGAATCACGCAGGTTGCCATTGATATACATGGTCACTGTTTGCTCATCCAGATCGGAGCAGGCATCGTGAAACTCCATGCCACCATTCCGTGAAATCCAATTGGCCAGTGCTGAAATTTCATCGCCACCATAGGAACAATATCCAATTGAATCTTTGGGTGAACGATCAATAACAGGAGGTTCTGTATCAAAACTGGTAAATACAGCAGTACGGGTAGATTTCCGACCACAATAATCTGTTGCAGTAAAAATCACCGTAACGGGCTGCACACATCCCGGAGGGAATGTTGCCGGTGCGTTATTGGTATAGGTAATGGGAGTAGAAGCGTCAATGGCTTCAAATGCATCCATTTGCGCTGCAAGCCAATTCACATAGGCAGTATCCACTTGTTCGCATGGAGCAGAGCCGTTTTGTGGAGAAACCAACACCTGAGGCGGGAGCGTATCGTTGTAAACTACAATGGTCTGAATAAAGGTCGTTGAGTTTCCACTCGTGTCTGTGGCCATCCAGGTCCGTGTGAAGGAGCCTCCTTCACAGGTATCTGGCCGGGCCGTCTCAACAAAGCTGGCATCCAGTAGCCCAAAGGGCGTACAGTTATCAGTGAGTGGCAAGTTGGGTATAGGAGGAACCTGCATCAAGGAGTTCACCTCAATCAGGGTGGGGACACCCATTACATCGTATACCGGGCCGGTCAGGTCATCGAATGTGACGAAAAATATAAACGTCGCCGAATTCCCCATATCGTCTTCCACATACCAGTGGATACCGGCGATTTCGCCCAGAACCCAGTCGGTTGTGTAAAGTCCAAACCCGGAGCCCAACGAATCAAACTCGGAAATAATGACATTTGCACCAACTGCAGAGCTTACCAGTGGTGTACCCAATTGTGGCTCCAGAGGAGTTGTACAATCAGAGCCAAGTGCCAGGACATTGGGTCCAGGGTAAGCAAAATTGAATGCAGATTGTTGGGCATATACTGCCCCCATTGAACCTGTGAAGATCAGGTATGCACAAATAATAATACGTGCCAATTTGTTCATGGGTAATCGGTTTGTCATACGCACGTTTTTCTGGAAAATTGATTGACCAGAATATGGGATTGTTTTTTTGAAATCTGACAAAATGCAAGACTTCAGGTGCTTGGTGAAGGCGATTTTAAAACCGGTAGGATTAAGAGCCTGTTTGGGAATTTATGTTTGGGCTGCAATCGGCAAATTTCGCCTCAATTAAAACAAAATTTGCTCGCTTTCGCCTCAAACCAAAATTCCAAACACGCTCTAGATTAAACGACTAAAGAACCGTGCGTGTTCATCTGCAATCCAATTTCATTACAACTGGACACGACTGACTCCCTGATTATTTTTCCAGAACAAACTGAAGAGAATGCTGTGTTTTGCCCTCTTGTCCGCTGTTCTAAAAACCAATTTTAATCATATAGCACACATGGAGATATAGCAAATTTCATACCACCCATTGTGCTTTATTCCTAAAGGTGCTTTGATTCTGTCTGTTGCCTAAAAGATTTGATCCTGGAATTCAACTATAAATTTCTGAACGGAACACCCTGTGTAACCCCTATTTCAGTTTTTTATCATCCACCGTTCGATCGAGAAACTTGTTGAGTTCATCCATATCAAAATCCTTTACAACTTCTCCCAATTCGTTCACATGGATGTCCAGATCCGGCAGTTTTTCCTTTGAAACTTCCGGCTCGTTGTCTTTTTTCTTATTGTCTTTTTCACTGGCCATTTTGAAAGCTTTTGCCAAAAATACGGAATCAGTACAAATTTAACCAGCGAGCTGTTTATTAAATACCAAAAGGGCTGATTTCAGCCTATTCACCGTTTCTTCCTTCCCCAGTGCAGCCGCCATATCAAAAATAGCGGGGCCCTTCATGGTACCTGCAAAGGCTAGTCGCAACAGTGGGAAAATCGCACCTGGCTTCAGTTCTTCTTTTTCCATAAACACCTTTATCGACTCTTCAAGTGCCTGTGCATCGTAAGAGTCTGCAGCACCGAAGGCTTCTGTCAACGCTTCAAATGCCGGGGCCAATTCAGGTTTCCATTTTTTGCCAATCATTCCTTCGTCATAAGTCTTAACCGGCTCAAACAGATAGTAGGCCTGATCCACAAACCCGTCGATAAATGTCACCCGCTCCTGCATCATAGCGGCCACTTTTTCCAAAAAATCCAAGTCGGAACGATATCCCTTTTCCACAGCCTGTGGCTGAATCAAACGGGCCAGGGCTGCAGGATTCATTTGCTGGATGTATTTTTCATTAAACCACTTCGCCTTGTCGTAATCAAAGCGCGCTCCGCTTTTATTTATTTGTTCGATTGAAAATGCATCAATCAGTTCACCCAGAGTAAACAGTTCCTGATCGCCTTCCGGGTGCCAGCCCAACAAGGCAAGAAAGTTGAGCACTGCCTCCGGCAAAAAACCGGCCTCCCGGAATCCATCGTACGGATCTTCGCCTTCCTGTCCCGCCCAATAAAGCGGGAACACAGGAATTCCGAATTTTGCGCCATCACGCTTACTCAATTTTCCATTTCCGACAGGCTTTAAAATCAATGGCAAATGGGCAAACTGCGGCATGGTATCTTTCCAGCCAAGGCCTTCGTAAAGCAAAACGTGGTGGGCAGTACTGCTCAGCCATTCTTCACCGCGAATAACATGTGTGATCTCCATCAGGTGGTCATCTACAATATTAGCCAGGTGATAAGTAGGCATTCCATCGTTTTTTAAGAGCACCTTGTCATCCAGTTCGCTGCTTTGAAATACCACGCGACCCCGGATCAGATCGTCAATCAAAATTTCCTGATTGGGCTCGATGAGCAAGCGCACTACAGAAGGCGCGCCGGAATCAAGCAACTCACGCCATTCTGCTTCCGGCAGGTTCAGGCTGTTGCGCAACTGACCACGCGTACTGTGGTTGTAGGTAAAATTGGGTTCCTTATCCCGAAGTGCTGCCAATTCTTCCGGGGTGTCAAAAGCATAATACGCCTTGCCTGCCTGGAGCAGTTGCTCGGCATATTGTGCATACAGGTCTTTGCGTTCGCTTTGCCGGTATGGGCCGTGGGGGCCACCTTTAGCCGGGGATTCATCTGCCTGCAAGCCCAACCATTCTAAGGCCTCAACAATGTATTCTTCGGCGCCGGGAACATAGCGGGTCTGGTCTGTATCTTCTACGCGAAGGATAAACTGCCCCTGATTTTTTTTGGCAAACAAATAATTATAAAGTGCAGTGCGAACCCCGCCAATGTGGAGTGCACCAGTAGGTGAAGGAGCAAATCGTACGCGTACAGACATGTATCAGATCTAAAAGTGATGGTTTACCACCGGGACTGTTCTTTGAAAAAAGTCAGAACCAACACCGGTTTCATTTTTTTGTAACTTGCCGCAAAAGTAGGTCTTTTTGCCTATCAATAGAAGGATTTTTTTGAATGTGTCTCAATTGAAAATACCTCCATTTAATCCATTACTTTTGACTCAAACTACTTCTTGCAACTTAAAAGGCAGCATGCATTTTGCTGCAACCCGGGTACTCGAATGTATATTGTAAAAACTCCCAAACTTGTTAAAAATTACCTGGACGGCTTTATTTGGCAGGTTCCCGTTGATGACAAGCGCATATTTCTGACTTTTGACGACGGGCCTATCCCGGAGGTCACACCCTGGGTTTTGGAAACGCTGGCAGTCTTTCAGGCACGGGCAAGTTTTTTTTGTGTAGGTGATAATGTATTCAAATACCCGGAGGTATTCAAACAGGTGATTGAGCAGGGCCACACGGTTGGCAACCATACATACAACCACCTTAATGGCTGGAATACGCCTCAGCTTGTGTACCTGGAAAATGTGTACAAGTGCGCTGAACTGGTTTCCAGCAATTTATTCCGGCCGCCTTATGGACGCATTCGCGCAGCGCAGCGCAGCATACTGGCAAAAGATTTCAAATTCATAATGTGGGATGTATTGAGCGGAGATTTTGATCCGGCCATATCCAATGAAAAATGCCTCGAAAATGTAATCAGATACACAGAGGCAGGGTCCATAATTGTCATGCACGACAGCCTGAAGGCTGAAAAGAAACTACGGTACGTATTGCCTCGGGTACTTGAGCATTTTACTCAAAAAGGATTTGAGTTCGCGCCGATACTGGATCGTGACCTTCCAATTGAACAGGTATAGAAGGATGGAAGAGCCTACTGCATCTCCCCGATCATATCCATGATCAAACCACGTACTGCTGCCTGTTCGGACCATACAACAAAGTGATCCCCTTCTTCAAAAATCAGTTCCCGGTAATCGCTGGAATTAATCAGCATTTTCTTTGCAAACTGAACATTTCCAAATGGAACTAGGCGGTCATTATATGCATGAATCATGGCCGTCGGGCATTTGATTTCACCCCAATGTGGCAGCATAGATTCCAGTTCTTCGCGCAATGGCATAATCTCTGCATTGCTGGTCCATAGGCTCCGGGGGATCAACCATTTCATAGGCGGAGCATGCACCACGGGTTGCCACCAGGGGTCAGGCTCCAATTTGGGATCAATGGATCCACCAATCATTACAACACCGCCAATCCGGTCAGGATGGTGCATGGCCATGCAGGCAACTACCGGCGCACCAAGAGAATGCCCTACCAACAGCGCTTTTTCTCCGGGAGCAACGCTATCCAGCACTGCAAAAACAGCATCTGCCTGAGCATGAATTGAAGGCTCAGGCTTCCCAAATCCTGAGGTAAACCCAAAACCTGGGCGATCAACGGAATACAAACGAGCATGCTGACTGAGGATGGTATCAGACAGGTAACTCAAAAATGCATCCGATGAGCCTGGAGAACCATGTACAAATAATATAACCGGCAAACTATCCGATGGCTCAATGCCCAATGCATGCATGGTACGCCCTCCAGGCTCCTTTATATCAAATACGCGTGGGGTGAGGGTTTGTCCGTTTTGCTCTACCTTCTGAAGCCATTCTGAATCCGGTGTACGCATAGCAAGACAGCCGGATTGGAGGGCTACAACCCAGACTAGCAACAGGATTGTGAAAACATAAAAACTGCGCCTCAGCCAGTTTTTTAATCTGGAAGTACGAGAGGTTGACATGACAAGAAGTTTTAAAACACCAGGTGAATACCGCTTCAGGTACAAGGAAGGCAACAAAAACGACACACCGTAGAAACAAAGGAGCCAGTGTATGCATCAAATCACACCCTGGCTCCCATTTATTTATTCACTTCGAACTGTTGATTCCTTAGTCCCTGCGGCCCATAAACATCATAAGCAGGTACAGGAACTGCAACAAGGCAGCTAGTGCGGCAGAAACATAGGTCATTGCAGCCCATTTCAAAGCATCTTTTGCACCGTCGTATTGAGCACCGGTGGCTACTCCGCTGTTGTTGAGCCAGGCAAGTGCGCGATTACTCGCGTCAAATTCAACCGGAAGGGTTACCAGGCTAAACAAGGCAGTAACACCAAAAATACCCAGGGCGAGATACATGAAAATAGGTGAATTGGTCACGTACATCAAGCCCAGTCCAAACATAAAGAGGTATTGCTGAAGTGAGGCTGCAATGTTCACAACCGGAACCAGGCCCGAGCGAAGTTGCAACATGCTGTAAGCAGTAGCGTGCTGTACGGCGTGGCCGCATTCGTGGGAAGCCACGGCAGCCGCAGCCACAGAACGTCCGTGGTATACATCATAACTCAGGTTAACGGTTTTATTCGTTGGGTTGTAGTGGTCCGTCAACTGACCCTGCACCTGAGTAATTTTTACATCCGTAATTCCATAATCTTGCAGCATGGTAGCCGCTACTTCGGCTCCACTCATACCATTACCTAGACCCATCTGGCTGTACTTCGCAAATTTGTTGCGCAGTTTGGAGCTCAGGTAGGTTCCAATAACAGTAAACACAATACTTATGGCAAAAAGACCGATCATCATATCGTTATAAAATTTTAATTTCCAAGTTTAAAGCCTGACAGCACAAATAAAGGACTTGAACTGTTCTGCTGTTTTTCAAAAACAAAACTAACGTAAAATAAGTTTTGACACGCCACTTTAGACGATAAAATCTTCGACAAGTAACCTTGCGGATTCGACTAATTAGTCCGGCACCCTGGTAATCCGGTCCCTGAATTTATCCAGTTGAAACCACCACCCAAACCGGATTGAAAAGCTCTGTGTTCGGAATCGCTTAAAAACACCACGCAGCGCTGCATCTGAAGCCAGATCCGTCAGTCCATGTGCATAACTGAGTTCTATTCGGCGTCTTCCCTCACCGTTATTCCAATCATACGCCAGACTCGTTAATAAGGTCCGCTCGGTATTTCTGGTTTGGGCGTTGTTGAATACCCGGTTGGTCTGACGAAACCGGTTTCCATTGAGGTAAACTTCTGTTCGTTTTCTGCGCACCCAATTGGACAACCCAATGCCCGCTGCTGCACTGAGACTTTGCGACTCCGAAGTATAAAAGGTGTACCTAAATTGAACAGGCAACTCAACAAACCCCGAAACGGTAATGATGGAACGTATGGTATCCGGAGCCTGCCAGAAATACAGGTACGGATCAAACCGCTGCCGATTGCCTTTTCTGATATAATTGACACCGGTAAGCAGAAATGCCCGTCGAAACAAAGGAATTTCCAGATTTGTACCCAGACAATAACTCGGATGATAATAGTCTCGTGCCAGATAGGAATGGAATACCCCCTGCTCAGTGTATCCATCGACATAAGGTTTGTCCAGTCGGGAATAGGTAGCTCCCAGATAAAATCCCATGCGCGATTGCGCACTTGCCGCCCCTACGCCCCCCAACACTATCCATGCAGCGAGGCACAATCCATTAAACATGGAGCTGGATTTAAACAGGGGTAGCGGCATGGGCTTATAAAATGAGTTCGGGAGTTTGAATTTAATCAGAACAAAGGACAAGGCATTCTGTTCTGGTCCATTCAAACTCCCGAAAACGGCTTATCCAATCTCCTTGAATCCGGTGTATTTGTGCAATACCTTTGGTACGATAATCTTACCATCCGGAGTTTGGTTGTTTTCAAGCAATGCGGCCATAATACGTGGCAGAGCCAAAGAAGAACCATTCAGCGTGTGTGCCAGTTGGGCCTTACCATTCTCATCACGGAAACGCAGCTTGAGTCGATTGCTCTGAAAAGACTCAAAATTAGATACAGAACTCACTTCCAGCCAACGCTTTTGCGCGGCAGACCAAACCTCAAAATCGAATGTTTTAGCGGATGCAAAGCCTGTATCACCACCGCAAAGCAGCAGAATCCGATATGGCAGATCCAGCTTTTTCATAATCCGACTAACATGCGAAATCATTTTCTGCAAGGCCTTGTAGGAGTTGTCCGGATGCTCTACATGCACAATTTCTACTTTATCAAACTGGTGTACCCGGTTGAGGCCGCGTACGTGAGCCCCCCAGGCACCAGCCTCCCGGCGAAAGCAGGGGGTGTATGCTGTAGCTTTGATTGGCAGGTCTTTGGCCGGAATAATCTCATCGCGCCAGATATTCGTAACCGGAACTTCGGCAGTGGGGATCAGGTACAGGTTGTCGCGCTCAAACATATACATCTGAGCCTCCTTATCTGGCAGCTGACCGGTCCCGCGTGCTGAATCTTCGTTTACCAGGTGCGGTGGAAGGTATTCGGTGTAGCCAGCCTTTATGTTTTCATTCAGAAAGAACTGGATAAGTGCACGCTGCAGCTGCGCACCTTTTCCTTTATATACCGGAAATCCGGCGCCGGTAATTTTCACACCGAGTTCAAAATCAAACAGCTCGTGTTTCTTGCCCAACTCCCAATGCGGCAGCGCATCTTCAGCCAGGTCCGGAAATGGACTGGTCCAATCCCGATACACTTTGTTATCATCTTCGCCAGCACCTGCGGGAACACTTTTGTGCGGACAGTTGGGTACTGCATACAGCAATTCGTCCAAATCTGCTTCGATCTGTCGTTGCCGTTCTTCGAGTTCGCGAATGGTATCTTTCAGTCCGGCAATTTGTGCCTTGGCTGCCTCCGCTTCTTCTTTCCTCCCTTGCCCCATCAGTTGGCCAATCAATTTGGAGTTTTTGTTGGATTCTGCCAGCGTATCATCCAGTTCTTTCTGACTGGACTTCCGCAGGTCATCCAGTTTGATAATTTGATCGATGATTTTAAGGTCAGTCTTAGACCAGTTCCGTTTGCGTAAGCCATTCAGAACCCTTCTTTTTTCGTCCCGAATCGTCTTTAATTCCAACATAGGTGCGGAGTTATGGTATTTATGAATAAAATGAATAGAGTTATTCCGGTTTATTGTCGCCTTCCTGCCGGAAACCCGGGTAAAAATGGAATTCGTGGCATCAAATAAATTTTTCGCAAAAATCGCTGTTTTCAATGTGAAATGCAGCAAAAGCGCGGATAAAAATGAAATAAAATGGATAGGTATGCACCGCGGGAACGTACCCTGGTGGATAAGCACTTAAGGTTCAACATCCAATTGGGACAAAACGTTTCACGAATGAACACTTTCCCGGCTTGTCTGTTACAATTAAAATTTTGGTGCAAGATATAGCGATTTTAAAAAAAGCATTATCTTTGCTTCATCCAAATCACACACTGCCTTATTTTTGGCATAATATTCCATCTCACATTCTTGTTTCTCCCAATTTTTTGGAAACCGCTCAAGGTTGATATGGAATGGGTATTTGCGTAGCATCTCCTATCTATTTTCCGGATTGAACAGTCCCCTCTATGGCATGCATTGCTGCTGCTTCTTCGGAAAATCATTATTCCAAAAACGGTGTGTTTCAAATCAATAACAAGTAGGCTCCAGCCTCGTGCTGCTGTACCCACCTGAATTTAACAATTACCTCACACAGGTTCAAACCTAAATAAATAAACCACGTATTGGTATACATCTAATGCAAGCAGGTCACCCAGTTTTGGACGCATGATTTTAAAGCACCATGTCTCGTAAACTGCTAATACCCTTGCCCTACCAGATACCATTCTAATCAACATTATTTAATTCCTGCTATGTACGATATATTGCAGCTCAATGACATGCTGGTTCCCGAACTGAAGGAAATAGCTCAAAAACTCAACATCAAAGGCTTCCGAAAACTTACCAAGAAAGACCTGGTTTACCAGATTCTTGATCAGCAGGCATTTGCAAATAAAGATTCCGGTGGTGATGTACCCTCTGTGGAAGAGCCCGCCCCGGGCCGTAAAATTGTGGTAAAGAACACGAAAGGCGAATCGGATAAACAAGGGCAACAAAGCAAGAAAAGCAGCCCGAAACCACAGGATAAAAACGCCAAGGATTCCACCGATTCTGCCGAAGCAGAAGGCAAATCCGAAAATAAAGAGGACCGCCGCCAGGAAAACCGTTTCCAACGAGATCGCAACCGCCGCCCAGACGACCGCAACCGCTCGGATGACCGCAACCGCCGCGATGATCGCAACCGCCGTGACGATCGCAACCGCCGCGACGACCGCAAAGGAAACGATAACAGAAACAATGCAGACTCCAACCGGCAAGACCGCAAAGAGGATGCCTCCGGAAATAAAACCGACATGCGCGGCAACAACCGCCAACAAAATAAAATGCCCGATGGTGAACAGGAGGTAATGCCGGAAATTGCAAAGGAAAAGTTTGATGTAGAACTCGACGGCGTAATTGAAGGAGAAGGCACCCTCGAAATGATGCCAGATGGATACGGATTCCTCCGCGCTTCTGATTACAATTACCTGACCAGCCCGGATGACATTTACGTATCGCCATCCCAGGTAAAACTCTTTGGCCTCCGCACCGGGGATACCGTAAAAGGCTCTATCCGTCCGCCAAAAGAAGGTGAAAAGTATTTTGCCCTGCTGAAAGTAAGCAAAATCAATGCACTCGATCCTAAGGATGTACGTGACCGCGTTCCATTCGACTACCTTACCCCGCTTTTCCCTACTAAGAAATTTAACCTGATTGTTAGTCCAACCGGACGGGATTTCGGCAACCGGATTATTGAACTCTTTACCCCAATTGGTAAAGGTCAGCGTGGATTGCTTGTTGCCCAGCCTAAAACAGGTAAAACCTTTCTCTTGAAGGATTTTGCAAATGCAATTACCAAAAACCACCCGGAGTGTTACGTTATCATTTTGCTGATCGACGAACGCCCTGAGGAGGTAACAGATATGAAGCGCAGTGTACGCGCAGAAGTAGTTTCATCTACATTTGATGAGCCCGCTGAAAACCACGTACGCCTGGCAAACATCGTCCTGGAAAAAGCAAAACGCATGGTTGAGTGCGGCCACGACGTGGTGATTTTGCTCGACTCCATTACCCGTATGGCACGTGCCTACAACACGGTAGCTCCGGCTTCCGGAAAGGTACTTTCCGGTGGTGTAGAGGCAACTGCACTTCAGAAACCCAAAAAGTTCTTCGGTGCAGCGCGTTCCATCGAGAATGGCGGCTCGCTGACGATCCTGGCTACAGCCCTGATCGACACCGGTTCGAAAATGGACCAGGTGATCTTCGAAGAATTTAAAGGTACCGGTAACATGGAATTGCAACTCGATCGCAACCTTGCAAACCGCCGGATTTACCCGAGCATCGACCTGACGAAGTCCAGCACACGTCGGGAGGATTTGCTGCTCGACAAAGATACGCTGCAACGCATGTTTATCCTGCGCAACCACCTGGCCGATATGAAGCCGGAAGAAGCCATGGAGTTCATGAAAAAACACATGATGTCCACCAGTTCCAACGAGGAATTCCTGGAATCAATGAATCGATAATACCGCTTTTTCAAGCAGTAATCAAAACGCCTGCAACCCGATTTTTCCGGGTTTGCAGGCGTTTCTTTTTTATATCTGATGGCAGGAATTTAATGTCTGGATTGTAGAAATGTCAAATTCGGACCAATTCGTCGAAAAAACAAGATTGAAACAAGCTCCACTTTTGGACCCAAAAGCAAATAATATTTTAAAGACTACATTAAAAATGTGGTTTGCTTTATACAAAATTCCACCATTTGCCCAGCACGCGACTTATTATTTCCTTTTTCAGTTAAAAACATGGAATACAGCCTGATTAAATTCTTTCGTTAAAAATAGAATTCGGCATTATTTTCGCCCCACTGAAAACAATCGGACATATTTGTCATGCGTATTATTCTCTTTTTAGGCTGTTTAGTACTCCCGCTGATTCCGCGGCACGTACCGGTATCGAGCGAGGTACCGCTGGTCTTGCATGGCATTGATGTTTCGCACTACCAGGCTCAAATTGATTGGGAACTGGTAGCCAGGCGCACCAAGCCCGATTTTGTTTTTATCAAAGCTACAGAAGGCTCCGACTTTACCGACAGCCTTTTTTGCTCCAATTGGGATGCCCTGAGATACCATCGGCTGAAACGCGGAGCCTACCACTATTTCCGTGCCTATGGGTGCGGGCTGGAGCAGGCTAAACACTTTCTGCAAACCGTGGAAATGATGCCTGGAGACATCCTGCCTGTACTCGATGTAGAAACCACCGACGATATGGCCCCTGAAGTTCTACGAAAAGAAGTGCGGGCATGGCTTCAATACGTGGAATTCAAACTCGGCGCCAAGCCCATTATCTATACCAACCAGAATTTTTACGAGCAATACCTCGCCGGCATCTTCGACAATTACCCGCTTTGGATCGCTAAGTACTCGGATGAATCTCCGGAACTATCCAATGAAAAAGCCTGGAAATTCTGGCAATACTCCAACAGCGGCTGTGTATTCGGGATCAACCACGAAGTGGACCAAAACCTTTTCTACGGCACTCCCGAACACCTGAATGAACTCTGTTGGGAAGGCCCCGCTCCTACCATCAAAAACTGGCATTCTGTGGAGCCGTAATCATGGGTGATTATGGGCTCTGAAGATGCTGGTTGACCTGCCAGGAAGACGCGATGCATCGCGTCTCTACGAATTCCTGGGTTTTATCCCAATTTGTGCTGAAGTACTTGTATTTTTGCATTCTTTTGAATGACAAAAATATGTTGATATGAAAATGACACATAAAGTACTGCTCTCCATGGTATTGTTGCTCTTTACAGCCTCCGCTGTTTCGGCACAATATGTATCCGAGAAAAACCTGAAAAAGCACGTTGTATTTCTTTCATCAGATAAAATGAAAGGCCGCCGCACGGGCTCTGCTGAAGAATTGCAAGCAGCAAAATACATTACCAAGTATTTCAAAAAATACAAACTAGCGGCCAAAGGCAACAAGGGCTACCTGCATACCTTTACCTTTTCTCAATCAATGGACCCACACGGTATGGGTGGAGATTCCGGAGAAAAAACAACAGCGCAAAACGTGGCTGCATACCTGGACAATGGTGCCGAGTACACCATCGTGATTGGAGCGCACTATGACCACCTGGGTATGGGGCATGACCACAATTCGCTGGAAGCCAATCCGGAAGGTAAAATCCACAACGGAGCAGATGACAATGCATCTGGTACAGCCGGTGTGATGGAACTTGCTCGGTACTTGTCGCAAAACAACATCAAGGAAAACCACAACTTCCTGTTTCTTTGTTTTAGCGGAGAAGAACTTGGCTTGATCGGATCCAAAAAATACACCGAGGACCCAACCATCGACCTCTCCAAAGTGAGTTTTATGCTGAACATGGATATGATCGGCCGCCTCAACGAAGGCAAACGGATTATGGTTGGTGGAGTTGGAACGGCTCCAGACTTTGTTCCATTGCTTGAAAAAACGCCAACGGAACTTACCATTAAAAAAGACAGCGCTGGGATTGGCCCAAGCGACCATACCTCTTTTTACCTCAAAGATATTCCCGTACTGTTCTTCTTTACCGGCCAGCACTCCGATTACCACAAGCCTTCAGACGATGCAGACAAAGTGAACTACAGTGGCCAGAAATTGCTGCTGGACTACGTGATCACCATCCTGATGGAGTTGGACAAAACCCCTAAACTGACGTTCCAGAAAACAAAATCCAAGAAAGAGGATACGCCAAGTTTTAAGGTAACCCTGGGCATTATGCCCGACTATACCTGGGAGTCGGAAGGTGTGCACGTAGATGGTGTTACCGACGGACGCCCTGCCGATAAAGCGGGAATGGTACGCGGAGATGTGATCCTTCAAATGGGAGATATGGAAATCAAAACCATGATGGACTACATGAAGGCCCTCTCTAAGCACTCCAAAGGAGAAACCACTACAGTAAAAGTAAAACGGAAGGAAGAAGTCCTGGATCTGCAGGTAACTTTTTAGTCCTGAGCAACAAAATCCGCTTCCGCTTGTTTAACTGCTGGTACGATTAATTCAAAAAATAAAATTCAAATCATATGTATCCACCTGCATTAGTAGCCCCAATGGCACAGGACCTCACCAATTACGGTTTTGAGGGGCTGGAATCACCAGAGCAAGTTCAGTCTGCACTTGATACCAATGAAGGAACCGTGTTGTTGGTTGTAAACAGTGTGTGTGGTTGTGCTGCAGGCATGGCACGCCCAGGCGTAAAAATGTCTGTTCAGGGAAACAAACGCCCTGACCGGCTGACCACTGTATTTGCTGGCGTTGACAAAGAAGCCACTGCAAAGGCGCGCGAATTCTTGCTGCCTTATCCACCGTCTTCCCCTAGCATTGCGCTGTTTAAAGACGGGAAATTGGTTCACTTTCTTGAGCGCCACCACATTGAGGGCCGCTCTGCTGAAATGATCGCTGAGAATTTGCAATCTGCCTACAATACCTATTGCTAGGGATTGGGGTAATGCGTTGTTAGTATAAAATCCCCCGGTTTGCCAATCAGTTGGTATTCCGGGGGATTTTTGTTTTTATGCGATGATAAAGCACCAGCAACAGGAGGTCCGGCGGCTTTTCACCATAATCTTAAACAAACCAACTTGCTTGTATGAAACCTATTCCAATTCTCTTTTTACTGATTGTGAATTTTGGCTGCCAATCAATGATTTCAAAACCAAGCTTTGAAATAAAAACAGCATTGGAATACAGCCTGGATAGTTGCAGTCAGGCAAAGGGTCCAAGTGCATGGTATTATCCTTGCACCCTGACCAATAATTCATATGAATCTATCCAAATCCCTTTGTTTGCATTTTCATGCAGAAAGGGATTTTTTGCAATGGCAGAGGCCAACTATGAATTCCAAAAAACGGACACGAGTTGGGCAAATGCAGGCGTTGATATTAGATACCTGCCCACTCCTGATACCATCATGCATTTAGGGAAAGGTGACCACTTTGACTTTTTTTTAGAAACTAATCCGTTATTAAATCAGGAGTCCAATCGACACATACCCGTATACGGTATTACCGGTCAAATAGACTCAAAATTCTATTCAATTGGGTTTCCGCTTACATCGTTTTGAATGAAGAATAAATTATGCGCAGAAAAAGGCGATGCAAGCAACACACCCAACTACAGGAATACTATTAACTATTTATGGAAAGCATACTAAAAAGCAAATTGATAGGGGAACAATTAAGTTCAGTAACGTTTGTACAAGACTATCTACAACTGCACTTTGATGGAAAAACCTTCACAATCTACATTTGGCCTGCTGTAAAAATTGACGATACATTATTTCACTTTGGAGAGCAAGATTACAGAAATGCGCTATGCAGCTTAATTGCTCATAAGGTCACCGACTTACTCCTTATTGAGGAAGAGACCCTTGTCATATTCTTTGAAAACACGAATAAAACCATACACTTAAACCTGAATCCAAACAATTCTGAAATAGTAGCTGAAATTGCGTTTTTTCATGATGACCTCGACTCAACCTGGCTATGTTTTCAATAAATCACATCCTGCAATGATTCTTATTTTATCAAGAGATGCTGCAAAATTATAGCGCTTGCAAAATTGAGATTGTTGCCTACCCATATCCATTTACAATGATTGAATCCAATTAACAATGGTAGAGACAAATAAAATCACGGAACTATATGATGGGCACTTTCAATTGATCCTAGACTCCCCAGACAAATTAGCACTATATAAAATCATTGACCCGAGTTATAGGTATGTTTGGATGTTCGAACATCAAGAAAACAAAGTAGAATGGGGTGATTATATACATAGTTTGTTTGGAGTATTTAATGATACATCTAGGATTAAGGCTCGAAATATGAAGCTGGAATTACTGATCCCTACAGACATGTTCCTAAAACTCATTCCATCAATTTCACAGACTGTCAAGATTATTCAGACGAACACCGAGCCCCCATATTTCCTAAACCTTGAAAACATTCATGGAAAGACAAGGTATAATTTGCTAAAAAAGCACCTGGATTATTTATTCGAACTGGATATGCCCGGAGCCAGCGACTATTCACCAATTATCAGCCCAAACAAAGCATTCTTAGAGACAATACGGGCTGCGTTTGCTTAATACTGAAATTGCCACCATTAAGATCATATTCCGGCAAAACCACAATACCTTCCTGAGTTTTTGTATGTTCGCAATGAACTATTTTGCGTGCGCATGAACCAAAGAAATTTTGCCCTGATCGCCGGCCCGCTGGTGTTCCTGATATTGATGCTCCTCCCCTGCCCTGCCGGCATGAGTCCGGAAGCCAAGGCAGCAGCAGGAATTACATTGTGGATTACTATCTGGTGGATTACAGAGCCTGTATCTGTGAGTGTAACGGCTTTACTCCCCTTGATCCTGTTTCCACTGACCGGTGTGAGTAAAATCAGCGATGTCTCTACAGAATTTGGAAACCAGATTATCTTCCTGTTTTTAGGTGGAATGTTTTTTGGTCAGGCGATCGAGCGTTGGAATCTCCACGAACGCATTGCACTGGGCATGGTACTCAAGGTTGGAAAAAACCCAGCCAAACTCATTCTCGGATTCATGGTAGCAACCGGGTTTATTTCGATGTGGATTTCCAACACTGCAACTGCCGTTATGATGACTCCCGTTGCCATTGCCGTAGGAAAAGGCGCCTGGTCGAACCCGCACGACAAACTCCAGCAAAATTTTCGAAGAGCCCTTATGTTAGGCGTTGCCTACGCCTGCTCTATCGGGGGGCTGGCGACCCTGATCGGAACACCCACCAATGCCATCTTCATCGGTTTTGTTGAACAAAAAATGGGCAAAACCGTATCGTTTTGGGATTGGTTTTCTGTAGGGTTTCCCTTCTCGGTCTTGCTGACAATCATTTGCTGGTTGCTACTGATCTGGCTGTTTCCCCTGCCCCAAAAAAAGATCTCTGATGAGCAGTTAAAAGTACTGAAGGATGGCTATGCCAAACTCGGTCCGCTGGCCATTCCGGAAAAAAGACTGGTGTTTATTTTTAGTCTGATAATCCTGGCCTGGTGTACCGGCTCCCTCTTTTGGTATAAATTGGTACCAGGAGTAAATGACACCATAGTGGCGCTCTCGGGCGCATTCCTGCTCTTTGTTCTGCCCGCCGGAAATCAGATGAAAACGCCATTACTTGATTGGGAGTCGGCCATGAAAATCCCCTGGGGCGTATTGCTGTTTTTTGGTGGAGGGCTGGCTCTTGCCAAAGGCTTTGATCAGAGTGGGCTTGCCGGATGGATCGGGCTCCAATTGGAAGGCCTGCAAAATTATCCGGAGATAGCCATTTTGACTTGCGTTTTGGTGGTGGTAGTTCTGCTGAGTGAGTTGGCCTCCAATATTGCCACAGCAGCCATGATGCTCCCGGTAATGCTCAAACTCGCCGAAGCAATTGACATGAACCCGCTTGGATTGCTTTGGAGCGTAGCGCTGGCTGCGTCTATTGGTTTTGGCCTGCCTGTTGCAACCGCACCCAATGCCATTGTGTTTAGTTCGGGCTATCTTAAAACCAAAGACATGACCCGGGCTGGGTTCCTGCTTGATGTGGCTGCCATTCTGCTACTGCTCCTGCTCGTTTACACCCTGCTCCCCTGGGTTTGGGGTTTTGAGTTGTAACTGGTTTGATCTGATGATTCATCAGAATGCGTTAAGGCGGGCATCTACACGTACTTTTGTCTATTATTCTGACGAAGTGGGGACATAAATGACTAATTTGTACAATACTCTTTGTCTCTGATTGATGGAATTTTACCTATACTCGCAGTACATTGTGGTGCTATAGAATGCAAAAATGATTCGAAAATTAATCCCGATATTATTCATCACCTGTTTTGTTTGTGCAGCCCAGGCACAAACCGGATTCCGCATTTTAGACAATAAAAAATATGTGGAGATCCCATTCGAGTACAAAAATAACTTCATCATTCTCACCATCAATTTCAAAAACATCATGCCGTTGCGCTTTGTTTTTGACACTGGTGCTGAACATACCGTACTTGCACAACGCAGCTATGCAGACCTATTCAACCTTCCCTTTGAGCAGGAGTTTCGGGTTGCTGGCTCTGATTTGAAGCAGCCGCTCATTGCCTACCTGGTGCGAAAAGTGCCTTTTCTCATTCCCGATAAAATATTTGCCCCGGGCGAGGACATCCTTGTTTTACAGGAAGATTACTTCCGGTTTGAGGAATACGCCGGAATTGAAATCCATGGCATCCTTTCGGCCAATGCCTTTTCCAATTACATCATTCGGATCAATTACCAGAAGCGAATCATCGAACTGATCGACCCGACTATATTCAAGGTTCCTAAAGGGTTTGAGCCACTTGATATTGAATTGTCGAGAAATAAGATTTATCTGAATACCAACCTGGAAGTTGCAACTGATTCCGTTGCTCCAGCCAAACTACTCATTGATACCGGGGCAGGAATGCCTCTGCTGCTATTTACCAATACCCACCCCCTATTGAGCCCCCCGGATCAGGTTGTACCCAGTAACATTGGAATGGGCTTAGGAGGATACATTGAAGGCTATACCGGACGAATCAAACAACTCGACATGCTGCCGTTTAAGCAAACGGAGATTGTTACTTATTTTCAGGAACTTGATTCGCTGACCGATTACAGTTACCTAAACAAACGCAATGGCCTGATTGGAAACACCATTCTGGAGCGCTTCATCCTGACCATCGACTACAACGAAGAAAAAATATACCTTAAGCCATCCAGGCTATACAGCGAAAAGTTCCTCTATGATCGGAGCGGAATTAGTGTAATTGCAAGTGGGGAGAAACTGAATCACTTTATGGTCAGCAACATCGTGCCTAAATCGCCTGCTGCAGATGCAGACATTCGACGGGGCGACCAATTACTACGGGTTGGAGGGTTTCCATCTTCCTGGCATACCCTGCATAGCATTCAGAGCTATTTTTTGAAAAAAGCCGGAAAGAAACTGGTAATCGTTATCCGAAGAGATGGGAAGCGAATTAAGAAAAAAATTGTGCTTCGGGATCTTATTTGATTTGATGAATGCGCAGGAAGGTGTCCAGCCCTAATTCATCAATTACTCCCAGAAGTAAACCATTTTCAACTACCGCGATCAGCCCCTTTCGTTCCTGCCGCAAGAGCACATATACCATGTATAAGGAATCATCCGGACCAATGGCCGGAATTTCAGTATGCATGTAATGTTCAACCGGGCTTGTCAGGTCCTTATTTTTCATCGCGGTAAGGATCTCCTGTTCACGAAGCACGCCAACCGGATTTTCATTGATATCAAAAACCATGAATCCGCGCTCGGTACCTTGTTGCAATTGTTCCAGTGCAGATTGCATCCAGTCCATTGAGTTCACTCGTGTAAACTGAGTGCGAAGCATTTCACGCGCGCTGTGGTTTCGCAGTACATCGTCCAGTTGAACCATGGAGTTCTCTGCCCGGGCAGTAGTGAACACAAAAACACCAATAAGCGTAAGCGTAAACTGTCCTTGCCAAAGTCCGAGGATAACAAACAGCACAGCCATTCCCTGCCCCACCAGTGAGGCTGCACGGGTTGCACGCACTCTGCCAATTTGCATAGCAAGCAAAGCCCTGAATATCCGACCGCCATCCATAGGGAAAGCAGGGATCAGGTTGAACACAAACAGGGCAATATTCGTAGCAATCAATACAGGCAAGTAAAAGAGTAAACCGGAAATTTGTATGTTGCTTTCATCCAACTCTCCACCAGCGGATTCACCAAAGTTGAATTGCTCGCGGAGTATATAGGAAAACACTTCCCAACTATCACCGGAATACAAAAGAGTTCCCAATGCGAAGAGTAGAATCGCAATGCCAACATTTACAAGCGGGCCGGCAATTGCAACAAGAAATTCCTGAACAGGTTTTTCCGGCATGCGCTCCAAACGTGCAATACCACCTATAGGAGTTAGGATGATATCCTGAGTCTCAACACCATATTTTCTCGCAGTGAGTGAGTGCCCATATTCATGCAGAAGTACACAGGCAAACAAGGCAATAAAAAACCCCAGCAACCACACAGTACCCATGACTGGCAGCGAGTTGGAATAGCCCAGCCAGAGCGGATACAGCAAAATCAGCCCGAATGTCCAGTGAAGGTGGACGGGTATGCCGAATAAGGTGAAAAGTTTGAGTGAGCTGCGCATAAATTGTTTTTAATCACTTTTCAGGAAAGCCTGCAGGCTTAGAGGATGGCTCCCGTTTTTTTGCCAAAATAATGTATTGATAATCCAGGGTTGTGCGGTCTACTTGATCAATATCAAAACCGGCTTCTGTCAGTTCTTTTTGAGCCTGGGTAGTGGAAACTTTAAACTCCACTGAGGGTCCTACTGGTAAGTTGTTCTTTTTAAAATCAATGATGAGCAATTGGCCATTGGGTTTGAGGCCTGTCCAAAGCTTTTTCAGGTAATCTACCCGTTCATCAATATAACCATAGGTATTTACCAACATAATGGCGTCGGTTTCTTCCGGGGCCAGGTATGGATCATTGGGTTTTGCCAATCGGCTTTCAAATCGGTCGCGGAACTCTGGAACAAGGTGGACTTTTATGCTATCCATGAAACTGACGAACCGCGGATCAATATCTATCCCAATCACTTTTTTAGCAGAGGAAACGATGCGAAATGCAAAATATCCAGTTCCGGCTCCAATGTCGGCAATCGTTTTACCTTCAAGATCACCAAGCAGGGAGATAACTATATCTGGTTTTTGCCAAATCACCCGATCCTTGCTTTCATAATCTTCAACCAGCGCTTCGAAATTGCCTTGACCGGAATCAATCAAATCCAATGGTTGATTGGCATTATCGGAAGTAGATGGACTTTGCGTCAGCAATCCACTTCGTTCTGAATCGGATTGTGTCGTATCCCGACACGCACAAAACAGAGTGATCAGAATGGAGCAAGCAAAAAACAAGTAGTTGTGTTTCATACGTTGGGCTTAGAACAATACAAAGGTATGGAAGTTCATCGAAACCATGTGCAGTTTCGGAAGAAGGACAGCTAAATCCAGACGAGCGTGCCCCCTCCGTAGAGACGCAAGATCGTGCGTTTTCCCCACAATCCCTCCAATTCTCAAAACCTTCCCTTTCTCAAAATCTCCGGACTATTTACGTGTAATTTTATTGTAGGCAGCGCAAAACATAAGTTGCTTCGTTTGATCTTGAGTACATTGCAGTCTATAAGAGTATATTAAATTTAAAATCTGAAGCGAATCCCCAACAGGCTCTTAAAGCAAAACGGAAATGAACACCTTTCGTACAGACATAGATGCATTACTTACCGACCGCAGGCAGTGGCCGGTGCTCGGAAGTTTGTTTTTTGCATCCCTATTGGTTGTAAGTATGCTGTATTCCCCCTTCTTACTCTCGATCAGTATGTGGGGGCTTGTTGGCATGGGTATTTGGTATAATTTCCTGTTGCTCCCCCCGAAGAGCAATATAGTGCGTGTGCTTGCCAATGGTTTTGTACGGTGGTGGAGGCGCCCTGAGTTGGTTGCACTGAGTTTGTTGTTCTGGTTTCCGGTAGTTAGCGGATTCTGGTCGGATGACCTGGGGCAATGGCTTATTCGGGTACGGGTCCGACTTCCATTTTTTGTGCTGGCATGGGCATTCGCAAATCTACCTCCTATTGAAAAACGGTTGAGAGAATGGCCGCTTTGGGTACTATATACCACACTGGTTGTTAGTTGCATTGGCATTGGCATCAATTTTCTATTGCATTACGAAGCAATTATGGATGGCATGCGAATGGGGCAGTCTATTCCTGTGCCGAGGAATCACATCCGTTTTAATCTGATATTAGCAACAGGAATTTTATGGGGAATCCGAAAAATATGGAAAGGGAACCGGCACTGGGCACTGCTGACAAGTTGTGCTTTCCTATTTCTTTTCATCCATATTCTATCTGTTCGGAGCGGCCTGGCAGCCTTATATGGTGCGTTGGGTTTTGCCCTTCTTTGGTTTGTTTGGGAAAGCAAAAAATGGGGATATGGCATTTTGATTGCATTGAGTTTAGGCCTGGGTCTGTTCGCCGCGATCCAATATGTCCCTAGTTTGGCTCAAAAGATCAATTACATGAAGTATGACTGGGAGCAATTTATAAGTAAAAAAGGTTCCGGTTATTCCGATTCGGAGCGGTGGATTTCTCTGGATGTGGGATTGTCGCTCTGGAAGGAGCATCCGGTTCTTGGCGTCGGTACCGGGGACCTGAAGTCGGCAACAATCCAGCGAACCCAGGAACTATTTCCAGTCTACGAACCAAGTCCAAAACTTCCACACAACCAGTTTATATACTGCCTTGCGGGCACGGGTTTACTTGGCCTGGCATTGACGCTTATCGGATTTTATTTTCCCTTGTATTACAACCGGGCATACACCTGGTTTTTAGTCTCTGCTTTTCAGATAATCTCCTTTGTTTCATTTCTTGCTGAGTACACAATTGAGACCGCCATGGGGGTTGCCTTTTATATTTTTTTTACCTTGTGGTTCTTAGTAATTGGCAAGGAGTAGCGGATTTCACCTCAGGGTTAACTACCATATTACTAAGGGCTAACTATCAAATCCTATCATGAAATTTTCACATCGCTTGCGGTTAATTTTTGCGCTCTTGCTGCTCAGCCTGCTTCTGCCCAAACAAGCGGAAGCACAAACTGCTAATGTGGAAGTGCGTGAAATTAAGCCAACGCAGTGGGAAAAAGCAAGTAAGGGTTTGGACTACAGCAAAGATTTGCCTCAAAAGCCAAAAGAACAAAAGCGACGTAAAATTTCAGGGCCCGACTGGACCATGAATACGGAGGGAGTTGGCAGGATTTTATTGATTTTATCCATCCTTATTGCTATTGTAGCCATAGGATATGGCATTTACCGGATGCTACAGGTGCAGCGCAATACCCTGATCGCACACGATGGTGTTGAGATCACCATCGACAACCTGGATGAGTACATTCATGAAACCGACCTCGACCGGTTTTTACGGGAAGCACTTCAGAATGGCAATTACCCACAGGCAATCCGATTGTACTTTCTTCAAAGCATTAAAAACCTGTCGGAACGCAAGGACTTAAACTGGTCACGCGAAAAAACAAACCGGGATTACATTCGTGAAATGAGAGCGCATTCCTGGGGCAATCAATTCAGAAGCATTACGCAGACCTATGAGCGGATTTGGTATGGAAACATGCAATTGACACAATCCCGGTTTGAGCAATTACAGCCGGAATTCGAGCAGTTTGTTGCGATGAGCAAGCCTGTTGCACCACAGGAGTAAATCATTAACCCAGTTTGGTTTTTTTATATATGCTATAAAAGCAAAAAAGCGTTCCGGACTGGCCGGAACGCTTTTTATTTTGAGTACAAGAACTACCGATTAGGCATCTTTCTTGTCCTCTTCAGAAGAGTCTTCAGTTTCATCGGCAGGAGCCTCAGCTTCTGTGTTTTCCACTACTTCTTCAGCAGCTTCAACAGCCTCTTCCACTTTGTTTTCTACTGTTTCAACAACCTCTTCAACTGTTTCAGCAACAGTTTCCACTACGTCTTCAACTTTGCTTTCAACTTCTTCGGCTACAGCAGCAGTTTCTGCAACAACTGTTTCAGCAACTGTGCTTTCTGAAGAACCGCGACGGCCACGACGAGTACGTTTTTTACCAGCGCCGGCTTTGCCTGCATTTGGATTGTACACTTCGTTGAAGTCAACAAACTCGATCATTGCAGTTTCAGCACCGTCACCACGACGGAAGCCCAATTTGATAATCCGCAGGTAACCGCCTGGGCGATCTCCTACTTTATCAGCGATAGGGCCAAAGAGTTCTTTAACAGCCTCTTTGTTCTGGAGGTAACTGAAAACAACACGACGGGAGTGGGTGGTGTTGGTTTTCGCCTTCGTTACAAGTGGTTCCATGTAGCGGCGAAGCGCTTTGGCTTTTGCCAGGGTAGTTGTAATCCGCTTGTGTTCGATAATGGCGATTGCCATGTTGGCGAGGAGCGCACGACGATGGCTCGCTGTGCGGCTTAGATTGTTAATTTTGTCACCGTGACGCATAACAAAAACCTATTTTAGGTGGTAGCACCGGGTCTATCCAACGGATGATCAACAGTTACTACGCTTGTGAAAAAAATAAAATTGGAGAACCGGGGTTCTCCAATTTCCATGTGCAAATTATTCTTCGTCCAGTTTGTATTTGCTGAGGTCCATCCCGAAGGTCAGGCCTTTATCCTGGAGCAATTCTTCAATTTCAACCAACGATTTCTTACCGAAGTTGCGGAACTTCAGAAGTTCGTGGGTGTCGTAGCGCACCAATTCAGCCAGTGTATTGATTTTGGCTGCTTTGAGGCAGTTGTAAGCACGTACACTCAGGTCAAGGTCTTCGAGAGAAGTCTTGAGCAATTTGCGCATGTGCAGGATGTGCTCATCAACAACATTTTCTTCACGGCTAGCAGGCGTATCGAAGGTGATGTTATCATCGGTGATCAACATCAGGTGTTGAATCATGATACGACTTGCTTCGCGAATGGCTTCTTCCGGATGGATGGTGCCGTCTGTTTTAACGTCGATGGTCAGTTTCTCGTAGTCGGTACGTTGTCCAACACGTGTATTTTCTACTTTGTAGGCCACATTCTTGATGGGCGTGTAAATAGCATCGATTGGAATTACACCAATGGCTGCATCTTTAGATACAGTGTCTTCCGCTGGCTGGTAGCCACGGCCTTTGGTGATTGTCAATTCCATTTCCAGGTTAACGAACTGTTCCATACGGCAGATCAACAGTTCCGGGTTCATTACTTTGAACACGTTGTTGAACTCCTCCAGATCGCCGGCGTGAAATTCTTCCCGACCGCTAATAGTCAGATAGATTTTCTCCTGCATCAGTTTGTCGTCCTGAACAGCTGGTTTGAGACGCACTTGTTTGAGGTTGAGGACGATGTCAACGACATCTTCTACAACACCACGGATGGTTGCAAACTCGTGATCTACTCCACCGATACGAACTGCGCTAATGGCATATCCTTCGAGTGAAGAAAGCAATACACGACGAAGTGAATTACCTACGGTTTGGCCGAATCCTGGTTCAAGTGGTTTGAATTCAAAGGTTCCTTCAAAATCAGTTGCTTTTTGCAACAGGATTTTATCCGGTTTTTGGAAAGTGAGAATACTCATATATCTGTGGTGCAAATAAAAGTTGAAACGAAAACGGGCCTTAAGGAATAAGTATTAAACCTATTACTTAGAGTAAAGTTCAACAATCAACTGTTCGTTGATCTTTTCTGGAATTTGATCACGCTGAGGAGGAGCCAGGAAGGTTCCTTTCATTTGATCCGGGTTCCATTCCAGCCACCCAAATTTCTTAACATCACTGGTTTTGGCACCAACCTGTGTTGTGATAACTTCCATGCTTTTGGATTTACCACGAACAGCAACAATGTCACCAGGCTTCAATCGGTAAGAAGGAATGTTCACAACTTTACCATTTACGGTAATGTGGCGGTGTCCAACCAATTGACGGGCGCCATTACGGGTAGGCGACAGGCCAAGACGGTACACTGTATTGTCCAAGCGAGATTCCAAAAGTTGAAGCAATACTTCACCAGTAGCACCTTGTTGGCGTGTTGCAGCCTCGAAGGTATTGCGGAACTGGCGTTCGAGTACGCCATAGGTGTACTTCGCTTTTTGCTTTTCTTTCAGCTGAATCGCATAGTTTGAATTTTGCTTTCTTCTGCGAGAATTGCCGTGCTGCCCGGGTGGGTATTTGCGACGTTCAAAATTCTTGTCGTATCCGTAAATGGATTCGCCAAAAGAGCGCGATTTCTTAGTAGTTGGTCCAGTATAACGAGCCATAGTCTATATTAGAGTAAGACCTGAAGGTCAAAATGTTTAATTATTATTTGGTCGACTTTCCTGATTGAATACCAGGGAAGAAGATCCCGCTGACGGGATGTGATGCAAATCTGTCAGAAACAGAATGGCAAAAATTATACGCGGCGACGCTTTGGAGGGCGGCAGCCGTTGTGCGGCATTGGTGTAACGTCATTGATTTGCAACACCTTGATACCAGACTGGTCAATTCCACGGATAGCGGCTTCGCGGCCGGATCCTGGTCCTTTTACAAACACCTCAGCAGAGCGCATGCCTGCATCGAATGCAACTTTCGCTGCATCTGTTGCTGCTACCTGTGCTGCATATGGAGTGTTCTTTTTGGAACCACGGAAACCACCTTTACCGGCAGTTGACCATGAAATCACCTCACCTTGTTTGTTGGTGATTGAAATGATGATATTGTTGAAGCTCGCACGGATGTAAACCAATCCGTCCGGAGTTACTTTAACTTTACGTTTTACCGCTTTTTTACTTGCGCCTTTAGCCATTGTTCTGAATGATAAGGTCTAATTAAGTGAATATGAAAAAGCAATACGAGTCTGGTATCTTCCAGTAAAAGGATACTGCGAAGAAGCAGGCCTTGTATTACTTCGTTACCTTTTTCTTGTTTGCAACCGTCTTACGCTTACCTTTACGGGTACGAGCATTGGTACGGGTACGTTGTCCGCGCAGAGGGAGACCGCGACGGTGGCGGAGGCCACGGTAGCTGGCGATATCCATCAAACGCTTGATGTTCATTTGAACCTCAGAACGCAATTGTCCTTCAGTTTTGAACTCATCAGCGATTGTCCGGGAGATCGACTTGATGTCTTCGTCGTCCCAGTCTTCTACTTTTTTGTTTTCGTCGATTCCATTGCTGCCCAGAATTTTCTTAGCAGATGAAAGTCCGATACCGTAAATATAAGTCAGACCGATTACCCCTCTTTTAGAACGGGGAAGATCCACACCAGCAATACGTGCCATATTCTTGTAATGGTTTGAATTTCTTAGTTAACTTTTTACATAAAAGCCACACGGGGGGATTATCCCTGACGTTGCTTAAATCGAGGGTTCTTTTTGTTGATTACGTAAATTTTGCCTTTGCGGCGAACAATTTTACAATCAGCAGAACGCTTGCGAACAGATGGTCTAACCTTCATTTCGACTTGTATTATATAGTTCTCAATTCCTGGTTACCCAGTTTTATTATTTGTAACGATATGTGATGCGCCCACGCTGCAAATCATAAGGCGACATTTCCACAGAAACTTTGTCTCCAGGAAGAATGCGGATGTAGTGCATGCGCATTTTTCCGGATATGGTGGCGAGTACTTCGTGGCCATTTTCCAAACGCACTTTAAAGTTTGCATTGGAGAGTGCCTCAGTCACTTCACCGTCTTGTTTTATTAAATCTTCTTTAGACATAGTAAGCCCTTCATTTTTCGGGCTGCAAAGTTCTAATTTTTTAGTGAAATATCCTTTAAATTCGGATTATTTTTTACAGATTCCAAAACAAAGTCGTGATTTGATAAAATATCCGCCTTTTGTTTCTTTACTGCCACTGTATGCTCATAGTGAGCACTTGGTTGTCTATCCCGCGTATGGATGGTCCAGCCATCGTTTGCCTGATAAACTTCTTTGCGGCCCAGGTTAATCATTGGTTCAATTGCAATTACAAGGCCCTCCTTCATAATTGGTCCGCGTCCACGTTTTCCAAAGTTTGGCACCTCGGGTTCTTCGTGGAGGTTCTGACCAATTCCGTGGCCGACCAATTCGCGCACGACTCCGTACTTGTGTTCGCGTTCGCAAAAATCCTGAACAGCGAAGGAGATATCTCCGATACGGTTTCCGGCTACGGCCTGATCAATGGCCCGGTAAAGTGAGGCGAGTGTAACGCCAAGGAGGTCCATCACTGGCTCCTCTACATTATTAAACGCAAAAGTAAAGGCAGAGTCACCAAAATAACCATTTAATTCTACTCCACAATCTACCGATACAATGTCCGTTTCCTTGAATTCTCGTTTGGCGGGGATCCCGTGCACGACAATATCGTTGTATGAAATGCACAATGTTCCCGGAAATCCATTATACCCTTTGAAGGCCGGACGGGCCTGATGGTCGCGAATGAATGTCTCTGCCGCCTTGTCAATTTCAAGCCCGGTAATTCCAGGCCGCAATATTGAACCTACATGTGCCAGGGTTTTACTCACCAGAAGACAGGAAGTACGAATCAACTCGATCTCTTCTGCTGTCTTTAGCAATTTGCTATTGTCTTTGGTGAATAATCCTGCCATGATTGATTACTGTGGTTGTCCCAGTTGGAGACCTGAAGAAGCCCGTCCCTGGATACGACCGGATTTGATCAAGCCGTCGTACTTAGAAGTAACCAGGTAACTTTCAATTACCTGCAGGGTATCCAATGCAACACCAACCATAATCAGCAGGGTTGTTCCACCGAAGAACAGTGCAAACTGTTGGTTCACACCCAAGGCTGCTGCAAATGCAGGCAGAATACCAATCAGACCCAGGAATACTGCGCCCGGAAGTGTAATCCGCGTCATGATGTTATCGATGTAGTCACTGGTTGCTTCTCCTGGTTTCACACCAGGAATGAATGCGTTGCTTCTCTTGAGGTACTCTGCATAGTTTGTTGGGTTTACCATCAGTGCAGTGTACACATAGGTAAAGACAACAATGATCAGGAAGAAAATAGCATTATACCAGAAAGAGAAAATATCGCTGAGTGCCGTTACGCCAGTTGCTGACGGGCCGGCAATGTATTGCATTGCTGTTGCAGGAAGGAACATGATCGCCTGGGCGAAGATGATCGGCATTACACCTGCAGAGTTTACTTTCAATGGCAGATAATCCCGTGCACTAGCAGTAGGCAAACCACCACCTGAGCGGCCAACCATACGCTTGGCAAACTGAATTGGAATTCTACGTACACCCTGGATAACCAGAACGGTGAGAAGTACAATTACGAAGAAGAGTGCCAGTTCCACAAAGAAAATAAGCAATTTGTTGTCACCGAACAATTTCTGGAATTCGAACACAAATGCTTGTGGAAGGCGGGCAATGATACCTGCCTGAATGATCAGTGAGACACCATTACCAACTCCTTTATCCGTGATCCGCTCACCAAGCCACATACAGAAGATGGTACCGGCAGAGAGGATAATGATGCTAGAGAACCAGAACAAGCCATCAGGCACATTTGGAGAGATGGCTCCTGGAATATTACGCACCAGTTGCACATAAGCACCACCCTGAACAAGGGTAATTGCTACCGTAAGCAAACGGGTGATTTGATTGAGTTTTTTCCGACCGCTCTCGCCCTCTTTAGACTGCAGGCGTTGGAAATAAGGGACTGCAAAACCCAAGAGCTGTATAATGATCGATGCAGTGATATAAGGCATTACCCCTAACGCAAGAATGGCGGCGTTGTCAAAGGCGCCACCAGTAAATACGTTGATCAATCCAAGAAGGTCATTAGCACCACGATTTTGGCTGGCCTTTTCAAGTGCTGATGGTACAACACCGGGGAGTACAACAAACGTACCTACACGATACACGAGCAAAAGTGCCAGCGTATAAATAATTCGTTCGCGCAGTTCGCGGATGCTCCAGATATTCTTGATAACTGTTAACAGCTTCATTACTTGAGTTCTATTTAGACGAGTTCAACACTTCCACCAAGTGCCTCAATAGAGGTTTTGGCCGCAGCAGAGATGGCATGTACTTTCAGCTCAACTTTCTGGTTGAGTTTGCCATTCCCCAATACTTTGATTTTGTCACTTGGCTTGGCAATTCCTGCCGCTACCAATGCATCCAGATCGAATTTAGTCTGGCTGGTTTTCTGAACGAGGGCTTCGATAGCACCCAGGTTCAATGGAACATACTCAACACGGTTGATGTTCTTGAAACCGCGCTTAGGCAGACGGCGCTGCATAGGTGTTTGACCACCTTCAAAGCCACGCTTGCTTTTGAAACCACTGCGGGATTTTGCTCCTTTGTGACCACGTGTGGATGTACCACCGGTACCGGAACCCTGTCCACGACCAATGCGTTTCCGGGTTTTAACGGCACCTTTTGCCGGACGAAGATTACTAAGCTCCATTGCTAAGATTTATTCTTTGATCGTTATCTTTTATTCAGGTTCCGGCGAGCCGGAAGAAGAGTTGGATTGATATTATTTGGATTCCTCCACCTCTACAAGGTGTTGAATAACACGAATCATACCCAATGTTTGTGGGTTTGCTTCATGTTCAACGGTTTGATTTATTTTTTTGATACCCAAAGCCGTAAGGGTTGCCTTTTGGCGCTTAGACCGGTCAATCGGGCTCTTTCTCAGCGTAATTTTTACCTTGCTCATTTTGCTCAGTTTTCGATTTGATTGACTTCAAGAAGCCAACCGGGTGTATCAATTTATCCGTTAAACAGTTTTTCCATGCTGATGCCACGCTGACGGGCAACTTCAACCGGGCTGCGCAGGCTTTGCAAGGCATTGAGGGTTGCTTTTACCACGTTGTGTGGGTTGGCAGATCCCTGTGATTTTGCAAGTACGTCGTGCACACCGGCCATTTCCAATACAGCGCGCATTGCACCTCCGGCGATTACACCGGTACCAGCGGAAGCTGGTTTGATGAGCACACGGCCAGCATCAAATTTTCCTTTGGCTTCGTGCGGGATGGTACCGTTCAGAATAGGAACGGTGATCAGATTTTTTTCTGCATCCTTCACTGCTTTTGCAATTGCTTCGGAAACTTCACGAGCCTTACCCAGACCCTGACCGACGCGTCCGTTGTTATCACCAACTACTACTACTGCGGCGAAACTGAAAGTACGACCACCTTTAGTAACTTTAGCCACGCGGTTGAGTGAAACCAATTTTTCTTTCAACTCCGAAGCCTCGGTGAGTTTTGCTTTATCTGCTTCTTGCTTAGCCATTTTGCTAAAAATTATTTCTTGTTAAATTTTACTGCAACTGATTGCGTGAATTAGAACTTCAGGCCTCCTTCGCGGGCACCATCAGCGAGTGATTTCACACGGCCGTGATACAGGTAACCATTGCGATCGAAAACTACTTTTTCAATGCCTGCTGCCTTTGCTTTCTCAGCCAGCGCAACACCAACGGCTTTTGCCTGCTCAGATTTATTTCCATTCACCTTCAGTTCACGAGAACTGGCTGCAGCCAGCGTTGTTCCGGTGAGGTCGTTTACCAACTGCCCGTAAATCTCTTTATTAGAGCGGTAAACACTCAGACGAGGACAATCAGCAGAGCCCTTTATGGTTTTGCGAATCCGCATTTTGATGCGGTTGCGCTGTTGTTGCTTAGTTTGATTCATTTTTGCTTTTCAATTAAGTCCCGATTTCCGGCCGGGATTTGTTGATTGTGATTCGCAATGTATAGATCAGATAGCAGTAAAAATTAATTGCTGCTGTTCGGATTTTATTTAGATGCAGTTTTACCTGCTTTGCGGCGGATTTGTTCGCCTTTAAACCGGATACCTTTTCCTTTGTATGGTTCTGGCTTACGGAATGCGCGGATCTTAGCACATACCTGGCCAAGGAGTTCCTTGTCAATGCCTTCCAGACGAATGAAAGGGGGTGCCCCTTTTTCCATTCCGGTAGTCACCTTGATATCAGAAGGAATAGCAAACATAACCGGGTGGGAGTAACCGATAGTAAAGGTTACGAGGTTGCCCTGGTTTTCAATACGGAAACCTACACCGACAATTTCCATTTCGCGTACGAAGCCTTCGCTTACACCAACTACCATGTTATTGATCAGGGAGCGGTAGAGGCCGTGACGAGCGCGATTTTCTTTCTCATCGTTTGGGCGAACAAGTTCCAGTACACCGTCTTCGATCTTCACCTTCAGATCTGGGTGAATCTGCTGAGAGAGGGTGCCTTTCGGGCCCTTAACGGTCACCGTATTGTCGTTAGCAATATTTACTTCGACTTTTTCAGGCAGCGTAATTGGCAATTTACCTATACGAGACATATCTGAGTCAATTAATTTTTAAGTCAATAAGCCAGGAAAACCGGGCTGAATTTTATTTAGTAAATATAGAAAAGCAACTCGCCGCCTACATTTTTTTCACGTGCTTGTTTGTCGGTCATTACACCGTGTGAAGTAGAAACTACCATCACACCGAGGCCGTTAACAACGCGTGGAATATCGCTGGAAGAAGAGAACCGGCGCAAACCTGGACGGCTTACACGTACCAGTTCGCGAATGATTGGCTTCTTAGTAGCCTTATCGTATTTCAAAGCAATTTTGATCAGACCTTGTTTGTGGCCTTCTGCATCAAAAGTGTACTTCAGAATATAACCTTGATCGTACAAAATTTCCGTGATGCGTTTTTTGATATTAGACGCTGGAATTTCAACGAAGCGATGGCCCGCCATTTGCGCGTTGCGGATACGGGTCAAATAATCTGCTATCGGGTCAGTGACATGCATATTGTTATAGAAATATGGTCAAATTAAAGTTTGATTGCTTTTGCTTTCACAAGTACAACCGTTTACTATTTTACCAGGATGCTTTTGTTACACCCGGGATTTTTCCGTCGAGGGCCATCTCACGGAATTTCACACGGCAGATGCCGAATTTCCGCATATAGCCTTTAGGACGACCGGTGAGCAGGCAGCGATTGTGCAGGCGTACCGGGCTCGCATTCCGAGGCAACTTGTCGAGTGCATCGTAATCGCCAGCTTCTTTCAGTGCTTTACGCTTTTCGGCATATTTAGCCACAAGGCGGGCGCGCTTTTTTTCGCGGGCTATGACTGATTTCTTTGCCATGTTTTTATTTTAAATTTAGTACGATTCGTTGTTGGTGTTGTTGAAATTAGCGCGTCTTAAATGGAAGACCCATTTCTTTCAACAATGCGTGTGCTTCTTTATCGGTTTCAGCAGAGGTTACGAACGTAATGTCCATACCCATGATTTTGCTTACTTTATCGATATCGATTTCCGGGAAGATGATCTGCTCGGTGATACCCATGGAATAGTTTCCACGGCCGTCAAACGATTTGTCATTGATTCCACGGAAGTCACGAACACGTGGCAAGGTAATAGAGATAAAACGATCCAGGAATTCATACATACGCTCGCCACGGAGGGTTACGCGTACACCGATCGGCATACCTTCACGCAATTTGAAGTTCGAAACGGACTTCTTTGCGCGGGTAGGTACTGCTTTCTGACCAGCGATGATGGACAATTCCTGAGCGGCCTGATCTACCATTTTCTTGTCGCCTGTTGCGTCACCAATACCTTGGTTGATGCAAATTTTATTGAGGCGAGGTACCTGCATAATGGATTTGTATGCAAACTGCTCCATCAAAGCGGGTACTACAGTGCTCTGGTATTTTGTTTTGAGACGAGGTACGTGTTTCATCACTTGATGATATTTCCTGTTTGTTTAGAATAGCGAACGTTTGCTCCGTCCACATTTTTACGACCGATTCGGGTTCCTTCTCCTGTTTTAGGATCTACAACCATCAGGTTGGAGATGTGCACAGGTGCAGACATTTCCACAATACCACCTTCTTCGGTTTGGGTAGCCTTTTGGTGTTTGGTAACGATGTTGATACCATCCACAATGGCCCGGTTCTTTTCAGCAATCACTTCGATTACCTCACCGGTTTTTCCTTTATCATCCCCTGCAATCACCAGGACAGTATCACCCCGGCGGATGTGCAATTTGGTTGGACGATTTTTTTTATTTGACTTAGCCATTTTTTACAAATGTGCTTTTAATAATGAATATTATTCAACATTGAGGTGTACTGTGGTATCCGGATGGAACCTGAACAGTGCACTTAAAGTACTTCAGGTGCCAATGAAACGATACGCATGTAATCGCGATCGCGAAGTTCACGGGCAACAGGGCCGAAGATACGGGTACCGCGAGGTTCATCTGCGGCGGTCAGCAGTACAACGGCGTTGTCGTCAAAGCGGATATAAGAACCGTCGAAACGACGAATTTCTTTTTTGGTGCGCACGATAACAGCTTTTGACACTGTACCTTTCTTAACCCCTCCGGGAGAAGCATCCTTCACCGTAACCACGATTTGATCACCGATGGTAGCGTAGCGCTGACCTGTATGCCCTAGCACACGGATACAAAGCACTTCTTTCGCGCCGGAGTTATCGGCCACATTCAAACGAGATTCTTGCTGAATCATGACTTTTTATTTAAAAAATTAAACAGTTGAGAGACAAATACATCGTTGATTTGGATACTCGAACTGTATATTATTTTGCTCTTTCAATAATTTCCACCAGACGCCAGCGCTTATTTCTGGACAACGGCCGGGTTTCCATGATACGAACAGAGTCGCCAATATTGCAGCTGTTCTCTTCGTCGTGTGCGAAAAATTTCTTCGAACGCTTCACGGTTTTTCCGTAAATCGGGTGCTTGATGCGGCGCTCCACCCTTACTGAAATGGTTTTGTCCATTTTGTTGGACACCACAACCCCAGTCCTTTGTTTGCGAAGATTTCTAGATTCCATGTATTCTAAAATGTGATGCTTAGCAATATTATTTTTGATTTCGGCGACGAGCGCGCTTCTTGGAACGGAGTTCCAGTTCTTCCGGGCTCAAAGTTTCCAGTTCGAGTGCACGAATTGCAGTGTGAACACGAGCGATGTTGCGGCGCAGTGCGCGCAATTCCATTGGATTGCCAAGGCCTTTGACTGCATGGTCAAACTGCATTTCCTGCAGTTCTTTCTCCATTACGCCAAGTTCTTCCTGCAACATTTCGACGCTTTTGTCGGCGAGTTCAAGTTTTTGTTGTGCCATTTTATTGAACGCTTTTAACGTTAATTCTATTCAATTTTGGTTCCGGCAGTTCGTGTCTGGAAAACTTCAGTTTCCCTCCCGGCAGTTGTCTTTTTACCCTTCGTAGTCGTGACGGGTTACCGCCTTACAAATGATGGGCAATTTTTGAGCAGCCAGGCGGAGGGATTCGTAAGCAACTTCTTTATCCACACCTTCGATTTCAAAAATGATACGACCTGGTTGTACTTCGCATACATAATGGTCCACTGCTCCTTTACCTTTACCCATACGTACTTCCGCAGGCTTGGTAGTGATTGGCTTATCTGGGAAAACACGGATCCACACTTTACCTTCACGCTTCATGTTACGTGTAAGCGCGATACGAGCCGCTTCGATCTGACGGCTGGTAAGCCGGCTGAAGTCCATGGCCTTCAGGCCAAAAGAGCCAAAAGAAACCCTGCTTCCTTTATGAGCCAGACCGCGGTTGCGGCCCTTATGCATTTTACGATATTTAAGACGTTTGGGCTGTAGCATGGTATTTGCAATTTAAAAGCCTGTCAATCAATTAATTAGTAATTCACACAGCCTGAATTTTAAAAAGCGGCTGCAAAGATACGGCGAAGCGCAAAATTTTCAAAATAGAAAAACACGCTCCCCCAAAGTTTATTTTGTATTACCGGCGATCCCGGTCACCACCTCCGCGGCGTTCGCCTCCACGGCGGCCACCACCACCTCCGCGGCGCTCACCACCACGTCCACCGCGGCGATCGTTGCTACCACCAGCTTCTGGTGTAGCGAATGGAGTCAGTTCACGCTTGGCTAGTACCTCTCCTTTAAAGATCCACACTTTGATACCGATTTTACCGTAAACGGTCAATGCCTCAGTAAGTGCATAATCGATGTCGGCACGGAAAGTATGCAAAGGAGTACGTCCTTCTTTGTATTCTTCGGTACGGCTCATCTCTGCACCACCCAAACGACCACTCACACGGATTTTGATTCCTTCAGAACCAGCGCGAATTGTACCCTGGATTGCAGATTTGATCGCACGACGGAAATTGATACGCGCTTCGATCTGCTTGGCAATCTGCTCACCAACGATGTTGGCATCCAGTTCCGGCTTGCGAATCTCAAAGATGTTGATTTGAACGTCTTTTCCGGTGAGCACTTTCAGCTCTTCCTTGATCAAATCAACTTCCTTTCCGCCTTTACCGATAATGATACCTGGACGGCTGGTGTGAATCGTGACGGTTACGCGCTTCAGCGTACGTTCAATCACGATGCGGCTGATGCCGTTTTGAACTGGCTTATTGCGATCACGTGGATCAGAATTTGCTGTTTTCGGACGACGGGCACGCAGGTATTTGCGAATCTTTTCGTCTTCAACCACTTTCAAGCCATAATCTTTATCGGCGAACCAGTTGGAGTCCCAACCACGGATAATGCCTAAGCGGTTACCAATCGGATTTGTTTTTTGCCCCATTGTGCTGAGTGTATGTGTGGATATTTAATTTTTTGTCAAGTGTGGTTCGGGGTACTAATTTTCTTCAGCAGTTTCCCCGAGAGAGGTGCGGTTCTCCACTACCAGTGTTACGTGGTTGCGGCGCTTGCGTACCTTATAGGCACGGCCCTGAGGTGCTGGAAGGAAACGGTAGATGATGCCACCCGGATCAACAAATGCGCTCTTGATGTACAAATCGAAATCATCGGCTGCACCAATTTGCTCGGATTTTTGCTCCCAGTTATTCACTGCGTTGAGCACAAGCTTCTCGAGCCATACAGCGGCCTCCTTATTTGTATACTTAAGGATTCCCAAAGCATCCACCACGCTTTTTCCGCGGATATTGTCCACAACTACACGCATTTTGCGTGCAGACATCGGACAATTTTTCAACTTAGCTACTGCTTCCATTATATTTTGATTTATGCTTTAATTCAAATTATCTGTTACCAGTATGGCCTTTGTAACTGCGGGTCGGTGAAAACTCTCCCAGTTTGTGGCCAACCATGTTTTCTGTTACAAAAACCGGAACAAAGGTCTTGCCGTTGTGTACAGCAACCGTTTCACCTACCATATCAGGAATGATCATGGATGAGCGGCTCCAGGTTTTGATGACCTGCTTCTTATTGCTTTGTTTTGCTTTGGCCAATTTGGACAGCAACTTGTGGTGTACGTAAGGCCCTTTTTTAAGCGAACGTGGCATATGTTTAAAATTTGAGTGTCCGTTTAATTGAACGATCGGAAGTCATCAGGAGTTATTTGCTCCCTTTACGACGGCTAATGATCAGAGAATTTGAATGCTTGTTTTTAGAACGGGTCTTTTGTCCTTTAGACTTCTGACCGTTGCGGCTACGTGGGTGTCCACCAGATGCGCGACCTTCACCACCACCCATTGGGTGATCAACCGGGTTCATTACAACACCACGTACGCGTGGGCGAATACCTTTCCAACGTTTCCGTCCTGCTTTACCCATGATTTCCAGGTTGTGGTCATTATTACCAACCTCACCAATGGTTGCACGGCAAGTCAACAGGATACGGCGCACTTCACCGGATGGCATACGAACAACAGCGTAGCGGTCTTCGCGGCCCATCATGGTTGCAGTTGTACCTGCACCGCGAGCCAAAACGCCACCCGCACCCGGACGCATTTCGATGTTGTGAATAAATGCACCCAACGGAACTTCAGAGAGAAGCATGCAGTTGCCAATAGAAGGCGCTACTCCTTTTCCGGAATTGACGGTATCACCTACCTTCAGGCCCTTAGGAGCAATGATGTAACGCTTTTCGCCATCAGCATAAACAACCAGTGCAATAAATGCAGAGCGGTTTGGATCGTACTGAATGCTGTCAACTGTTGCCAATACACCGTCTTTGTCGCGCTTGAAGTCAATTACACGATAACGACGCTTGTGGCCACCGCCGCGGTAACGCTGAGTCATACGACCAGCACTGTTACGGCCTCCTGAGCTGCTTTTGCCTACCAGGAGTGAACGTTCAGGCTTTGCACCTTTGGTGAGCTCTGAGCGATCTGGTTTTATCCGATGTCGAGAACCGGGAGTAACCGGTTTAAATTTTTGAACTGCCATTTTAACTCAATTATGAGTGTCCGAAAGGAGTTATTAGTTGTTGTTTATTCTTCGCCACCGAAAATATCGATGGAATCGCCAGGTGCAAGGGTTACAAAAGCCTTTTTGTAAGGCGATTTTTGCCCACGCACTACAGCCGTTTTTGTGCTGCGGCTTTTTGGCTTGCCCGGCATAACAGCAGTGTTCACTGAAAGTACACTTACATTGAACAGTTCCTCTACTGCCTTCTTTACCTCAATCTTGTTGGCATCACGCTTCACTACAAACACATAGGTGTCGCGCTTGTCTGTCAACAGTGTTGACTTTTCGGTAATTACCGGCTTGATCAAAATTTGCTTTGTCATGACCATTTATCCGTTGGTCGTTATTCGCTTGAGCCTGTGTGGAGGTCCAAACGGACAACGTGTGTTATGCACAGTATTCTTTAATTTTTTCAACAGCGCTCTCAGCCAAAACCAGGGCTCCTGATTCCACAATCTGATACGTGTTCAGATCTTTGGCAGGCAGGATAGATGCCTTTGGAAGATTGCGGCAAGACAGATAAAGTGTCTTGTCATAGGCTCCAAGCACAGTCAACGGCTTCTTGTCCGCTACATTCAATGCTTTGAGTACATCATAGAATGCGCTGGTTTTTGGTGCTTCCAGGCTAAAGTCTTCAACCACCACAATTTGGCCGGCTTTGGCTTTAGCAGAAAGTGCGCTGCGACGAGCGAGGCGCTTTACCTTGGCATTCACCTGAATATCGTAGTTGCGTGGCTGAGGACCAAAGATCCGGCCACCACCGCGATACAGTGGGTTTTTGATGTCGCCCTTACGGGAGCCACCTGTACCTTTCTGACGGTGCAATTTCCGGGTAGAACCTTTGATTTCGCTCCGTCCTTTGGTTTTGTGTGTACCCTGGCGCTGGGCATTGCGGAAGCGCTTAATATCCAACCAAACAGTATGCTCGTTTGGCTCGATGCCGAATACTTCCTCAGGAAGCTCAATGCTGCGTCCTGTGTCTTCGCCTTTGATGTTATGAATGTTGACTTTCATTGTTCCGAATTAGAGGATGAAGTCTTATTTTTCAAGATAAACAATAGAGCCCTTGTGACCAGGAACCGCACCTTTAATAAGTACCAGGTTCTGATCTGGGAACACTTTGAGAATTTGGAGGCGGCGTACTTTCACACGCTCACTTCCGGTTTGGCCAGCCATGCGCATGCCCTTCATTACCTTAGCCGCATACGATGCGTTACCAAGAGAACCAGGAGCACGACCACGGTTGTGCTGACCGTGTGTTTGTTGTCCTACACCACCAAAGCCGTGACGCTTTACAACACCCTGGAAACCTTTACCTTTAGAGGTTCCAACAACACTTATTTTGTCGCCTTCAGCGAATATCTCATCCACTTTCACTACATCGCCAAGCGATTTATCGAGTGACATGTCGCGGAATTCGATAACCTGGCTTTTAGGGCCAGTTCCGGCTTGTTTAAAGTGTCCCATCAGGGCACGTGGTGTATTTTTTTCTTTGCGCTCACCATATGCGAGCTGCACTGCGGAATAACCGTCAGAGTCCGGTGTCCGTACCTGCGTTACCACGCAGGGGCCAGCTTCGATAATTGTACAAGCAACGTTTTTGCCGTTCTTGTCAAATATGCTGGTCATACCGATTTTTTTGCCAATCAGACCGTTCACAGGTTTAGATTTTATTGATTGAACGATGGTTCTAAAGCGTTTGAACAGGGAGGTAGCTGCAATAAAAAAACAGCGACTTTCCGTGCCCGGAAACGCTTTCGACCGCAATCAGTTGTTCACCTTTAGTGAGTACTTTGACTACAGTCGGAAACTGCCGACTTGAAATGAATTCGAACGAGTTAGGTGAGCTTCACTTGAATATCTACACCACTCGGGAGTTCCAATTTGGAGAGAGCGTCCACCGTTTTCTGGGTGGGTGTATAGATTTCTATCAAGCGCTTGTGTGTGCGCAACTGGAACTGCTCCCGAGATTTTTTATTTACGTGTGGCGAGCGCAACACGGTAAAAATTTCTTTCTCAGTTGGCAGCGGAATCGGCCCAGTTACAACAGCCCCACTCGCACGAACTGTTTTTACAATCTTCTCAGTAGACTTGTCCACCAAGTTGTAATCATAAGAACGCAGTTTGATGCGAATTTTTTGATTCATTACCTAAGTACTAAATTTTTAAGAACTTTTTAGCCTTCTAAATAGGACCAAATATTATTTGACAAATACCTGTCCTCAAAAGCGACCGCAAAGATACGGACAACCCATCCGAATTTCCAAGGAGAGTTTAAAAAAAAATGAAAAAAATAATCCGGCCTGTCAATACCCCCTTTTTAAGGCATTTAAGGCCATTTTTCACCGCAAAAACAATGAAAATTTCCTCAGCCGCCCTACCCTTCCAACACCGAATAATACCGGGCACCCTCTAAAGCCCCTTCGGTGCCGATGTGCGACAAGCCCCAGCGACCCGGATCCGGCGCCAAGGCCTGGTTCTTCTGGGCACCGTGCAACTCTTCATAAACCGCGTACGACACGGCAACCCGGTCTGCCAATTTTTCAAACAAACCAAAACGCCCTGCCAACTTTTCCCAGCCCGCCTGGATTGTTCCTTCAAAAACCTTGGCCTTCGAACCACTGCCATATGCCACAAACCCAAAACGACGACCAGCCAGGTTTTTACCTTCCTGGAAATCCACACTGAGGGTGCTCATCAGGGCCATGAAAATCGAAGCAGTGTACAGGTTACCCGTCTCACTGCTGGCCCGCTGGGCTTTCTCCAGTTTCCGATCTACAAAGCGTTGATACAATACGGAGTCGCTCACCGATTTCAAAAAGCGGTTTTTAGCCTTGACAAACTCTTCCGGTTTATCAAACACATCGGGCAGAGGCTCTGCAAATCCGTATCGCGCACAATCAGCCTCCCACGTACCGGATGCTTTTCGCTCCGAAACAAAGGTCTCCACGTACATACGCTTGGCATGGAATGCATACGGCAAATGGAAAATCATTCGCTCCCACCGATCGCTCAGTGCCGGATATTGATCCGATTTAAACACGCCTTTTGCAATGGCTTTTCTTCGGAAGTCCTGCAAGGCTTCCACCATTCGGTTTTGGTAGCATTCATTGGAATACTGCCCGTCAAATACCGGGGTCTCGCAAAACCGCTCGCGACGAGGCTTGAAAAAATCGTGCACACTTTCCATGCCGACTCCAACTACAGTGCGGATTGCCATCAGCCTTGGATGCCATTTCACCAACATGGCTACGGCACCTGCACCCTGGGTATATTCTCCGGTGGAGTGCAGTTCATACTTGGCAATATCACTGGCAACGACAATCCCAATGTGCTCCGGATCAGAGGCGACCCAGTCCAGTGTATTCAAAAGAGCATCTGTTGCCCCGATACAAGCGAAGGTCATGTCAAGTACATCGCAATTTTGGAAACAATCGGAGCCATACGTTTCCCCGAACCGCTGCGAAAGCATTTCCACGGCATAGGTACCGGTGGGTTTTGCCATGTCCAGGGCACTTTCCGTACCGAGATAAATCCGTCCTATGGTTCTTGGATCAATCTGGTTGCGCTCGAGAAGTTCGGCTATTGCTTCTGCGGCCATGGTAGCCGCATCTTCATGATAGTCCGGCAGTGCCATTTTGTACAAGCCCAATCCTTTGGAAAGTTTTGCATAAGGAATTCCGCGTTCCTCTGCCAGCGTCTCGATGTCCAGGTACATCTTAGGTACATAACAAGCCAGATCATCGATACCGATAGGTAGCATTCTTTTTGCCATACAAATAAAAATTATGGATGTGGCTGCACGAGTTCAAACTGCAAACACACCCCAACAGATGTTTTTGATTGCAAGCAGCACACCACATATATATATAGGTACTGCTTATCCGTGGTAAAATGGTTGGGCAAAAAGACCTTGCGGCCCAGACAGGCTACAAAGGCCTATCCGTATTAAACCAAAACCGCATTGATGTTCATTCTATACCGGGAAAAGCCCGGCTTAATGAACTAAAAACGGCCTTAGTATCAGACTGAAACGGACAAAGGTCTAAAAAGTTGATTTCAAATAAAATTATTTTCCAACGCTTTGCTGGTACTTTTAGGAGTTTGGTAGCACCATTTCCGCATACCTCTCCCCTACTTTTATACGCAAATGAATGAAAATAAGCGTACTCAATAGGTCATAAAACAAAAATCATTTATTTAAAACAAATAGTTGCATTTATAAATAAATTGTTTTATCTTTGTTTTATCAAATGCAAACGAGAAGAAAATTGCTTCCTCTCTGAGCATGTTTTAAAACATTTATCCCGCCACTAAACGAGTCCGCTATGCAACTCGAGATTTTTGAAAGCAGATATGGCACCAAGGTTGTGACCTGCTCCAACCTCTACCTCGCCTTACACCCCACATCCACACAATACGGCACCGTTGTCAGAAAATGGATCCGGGATCACTATGAATTCAAAGACGGCATTCGTCGGCCAGAGCCACTGCGCGATTTTGCCAAACGCCCACGCCCCGGAGATCCGGTGGAGGACTTCTACATCACGCTGGAACTCGCCAAACAAATTGCACTCCGCAGCAACAGCAAAATCAAACTTAGATTAATTCGCTTCCTGGAAGCAGCAGCCAAGAACGGCCAAATGGATCTATTCCCTGCTGCTGCCTAAGTTCTGATTCATTCAGACACCTCTTCTTTCCTATACAATACAGCCCACATTTGCATGTTAAGGCTATCCTACTCTTCGCTTTCTGAGTTCCTCCTCAGGCATGCGCCTTCAGACCTATTCTGAATCAAATTTGGCCAAACCTCCTACCCCACTCCTGAGCATCCGGCAGAATCCAAATCAAAAATCGGATTTCATGTAATCGGAAATCAGATATCTCCCCCTCCCACTCACCCCATACCATCCTAGAATCCTAAAATCCTAGTCCCCCTCCGTCAAATTGTGATTCTTAAAAAAAAGAGATTCCCGGATTAAACCTTCCTTTTATTGTTGCGTCAAAAGATGCAAAATCCCGACATTGCAGCAAATGAGTGCCAACAAAACGGATAAAGACGAACAGATCCTGCTCCTACTTAGACAGGAAGCCCATTTTGATCGGGGCTTCCGCCTGCTGATGTCGACGTATCAGGAGCGTCTGTACTGGCATATCCGCAGAATGGTTGATTCGCATGCTGATGCCGACGATGTACTACAGAATACTTTAATCAAAATTTACAAAGGGATACTCCGATTTGAAGGCAAATCCGCGCTCTTTACCTGGCTCTACCGGATTGCCACGAACGAATCACTGAGTTTTCTTCAAAGTAAAAAACGAAGGCAGGCCAGCGCGCTGGATGACCCCGACAGCAATATCTCCTCCAACCTCACTGCCGACAGCTGGTTTGATGGAGATGCTGCCCAGGAAAAACTTCAGCACGCAATCGCCGCTCTTCCAGAAAAACAACGCGCAGTTTTTACCATGCGCTACTTCGAAGAAATGCCCTACCATGAAATGGCAGAAATCATGGAAACTTCGGTTGGAGCATTAAAAGCCTCCTTCCACCACGCAAGCAAAAAAATAGAGCGCTTTTTTCAAGAATCTAATTAAGCCCTCAACGAAAGAATATGAAAAAGGACAGAATAGAACTTCAGGAAGAACTCAAACAGCATGCACCATCGCTGTTGGACCTGCTCGATAAAGGCAGTGGACAAACCCTTCCACCCAACTACTTTGAGCAGTTGGAACAGTCTGTCTTTGAAAAAATCAAAGCAGAAGAGCCCGCACTAACCCATACCTTCCCCAAAAAGGGCGGCGCCAAAATTCTGGGGTTCCCGCGCATGGCTGTGCTCAGTATTGCTGCCACCTTTACACTCATCCTGGCATCTCTCTGGTTTTTCAGAAGCAGTCAGGACACCCAATACCTCAACAACTACCAGGAATTGGCAAGCACACTGACCGCCCAGGATGCCGAATCCTACATACTCGAAAACATTCACGAATTCGAAACCAGCTCGCTGGAATCGTACGTCAGCATACCCGAACCGACTAAAGAAATAATCCAATCCCCCAAACCGAGTGAAACGCCGGCTAGCCAATCACCTAATCCCACGGATGCACTCCTCGACGACCTGAGCAATGAAGAGCTGGACCTCCTGCTCAATGACCTCAGCGACGAAGAACTTGAATCCATTATCCTTTAGAGCGCCTTTGTTACGTTCACTAAAATCAATGCTCAATCAAAAAAAGTAAGTATATGAATCGCCTATTAGTTACATTCCTGGGCCTTATTCTGGCCCTGGGCTCCTTAAAATCCCAACCCAACCAACGCGAAGATCGCATTCAGGCATTTCGGATCGCGATCTTTACCGAAGTCCTCCAGCTCACCGCTGAAGAAGCACAGGGCTTTTGGCCTGTATACAACGCCTACACCGATAAACGGGAGGCCCTGCAACGGCAGTTCAATTCGGGCAAACAACTTCTTTCAATGAGCGATGCAGAAGTAGAAGACTACATTAAATCGCATTTTGAAAAAAAGCAAAAAGACCTGGACCTGGAAAAGGAACTATATGAAAACCTTCGCGGTATAATTCCGACACGGAAGATTGCCCAGATTCCGGAGGCGGAACGGAACTTCCGCGAATCCCTGATTAAGAAGATTCAGGAAAACCGGGAGCGAAGGCAGAACAACGCAACACGACGCCCGATGAACCGGGGTAATTAAGTCCGGATTTCTATTTGTAAAAGCCATCCTTTGTGAAAGGATGGCTTTTATTTTTTCATTTTGCCCGGATTCAAGAACCAAGTATGTCCACAACGCAGACAATCCATCCTTTTTAGATCGCTTCTAAATAATCCGAAAGTACAGGCTTTATTCAAACCAAAATTGGGCAACTGCATTTTGAAATGTAGTTTTGTTGCCATTAATCGCGTGCTTGGACCAGCAGCTGATTGGAAATTGAGGTTTTCACAGAATCTCCTGTCGGAGCCAGAGCACATCAAGCGAGCAACAAAACGATTCAACAAATTCAACCACAATCAGATAGTATTCAATGAGCTGGTTTTCCAACTTTTTAACATCATCGCTGGGACAAAAAGTAATCATGGCTCTCACCGGCCTTTTCCTTATTTCGTTCCTTCTGGTACATTTGATCGGCAACCTGCAATTAGTTGCTGACGATGGAGGAGAATCCTTCAATCTGTACGCCTATTTCATGACGCACAACCCGCTGATCAAAACCGTTTCATACCTGCTTTATGGCTCCATCCTGCTCCATGCAATCCAGGGAGTTATGATTTGGAGAAAAAACAAAGCAGCACGAGGTCCGGTCAAGTATGCAGTACAACACACCCGTGCGTCTGAGCGCGCTTCCCGGAATATGGGATGGCTGGGTGTGATCATTTTCATTTTCATCCTGCTGCACATGTACCAGTTCTGGTTCCAAATGCATTGGGGTCCAATTCCATTTGTGGAATATGAGCATGCGGAACATCCTGTAAAAGACCTGTACAGTCTGGTAGCAGAATGCTATGGCAATTTGGGCTATGTGCTGTTCTATGTTATCAGCATGATCGTTGTAGGGTATCACCTGTGGCACGGCTTCTGGTCTGCATTCCAGACACTTGGCCTGAACCACCGCAAGTACACTCCGGTAATCAAAACAATCGGAGCAATTTATGCCGTGCTGGTTCCTGCTTTATTTGCGCTGATTCCGGTGCTTATGTACTTCAATCACAGCGCGCACTAACCCCTATTCATTCTCAGACTATACGTTTCTATAAATATGGCAACTGATACAAAAAAATCCAAGATCAACTCAGCAATTCCTCCCGGAGAAATGGCTGATAAATGGACCACATACAAAGGCAAAGTTCCCTTGGTAGCGCCAAATAACAAGCGCCGCATCGACGTAATCATCGTCGGTTCCGGTCTTGCTGGCGCATCCGCCGCTGCATCTTTGGGCGAACTGGGATATAACGTCAAACTCTTTACCTTCCACGACAGCCCGCGCCGCGCCCACTCAATCGCAGCGCAGGGGGGTATCAATGCAGCTAAAAACTACCGCAACGACGGCGACTCGGTGTATCGTTTGTTCTACGACACCATCAAAGGTGGCGACTACCGCGCCCGTGAAAGCAACGTACACCGCCTGGCAGAAGTTTCTGGACTAATCATCGACCAGTGCGTGGCACAAGGTGTTCCGTTTGCACGCGAATACGGTGGCTTGCTCGACAACCGCTCGTTTGGTGGGGTACAGGTTTCGCGGACTTTTTATGCCCGCGGCCAAACCGGACAGCAATTGCTTATCGGTGCATACCAGTCACTCAGCCGCCAAATCGCAGCTGGTACTGTGAAAATGTACAACCGCCACGAAATGCTGGATGTGGTTTTGGTCGACGGTAAAGCGCGCGGCATCATTGCCCGCAACCTGCTTACCGGCGAACTCGAACGACACAGTGGACATGCCGTTGTGCTCTGTACCGGTGGATACGGAAACGTATTTTATCTGAGTACCAATGCCATGATGTGCAACACCACCGCCGCGTGGAGAGCACACCGCAAGACCGCCTATTTTGGAAACGTACTGTAATTCACCTACCTGCATCCCGGTTTCAGGCGACTACCAGTCCAAACTAACCCTGATGTCGGAATCACTCCGTAACGACGGACGATGCTGGATGCCGACGGGTGAAGGTGTAAAAAACATCCAAACGATATTGCGGAAGAAGACCGCGACTACTACCTCGAACGGAAATATCGGCCTTCGGAAACCTGGTTCCGCACGACATTGCCAGCCGTGCTGCAAAACGTAATATGCGACGAAGGCCGCGGAGTAGGACCGAAACAGGCCTGGCCGTTTACCTCGATTTTGCCGATGCAATCAACGCAACGGACTCGATACCATTCTGGCCCTACGGCAACCTGTTTGAAATGTATGAAAAGATTACCGGCGATGACCCAACCATGCCTATGCGGATTTACCCTGCAGTGCACTACACTATGGGTGGTCTGTGGGTCGACTACGAACTCGCGACCAACATCCCCAGATTGTATGCCGCAGGAGAAGCAAACTTTAGCGACCACGGAGCCAACCGCCTGGGTGCATCCGCACTTATGCAGGGCTTATCGAGCAACTGCTTGTGCTGCCATACACCATTGGCAACTTCCTCAGCAAAGAAATCCGTACCGGTGCTATTCCAACCGATACGCCGGAGTTTGAGGCTGCTGAAACGGATGTTAAAACCCGCATCAAAAACTCATGGAAATCCAGAACTGACAAAGTGTGGAAAGTTTCCACCGCCGCCTGAGTAAAATATATGGGACAAATGCGGAATGGCACGAAATGCAGAAGGACTCAAATCAGCCATCCAGGAAATCCGCGCACTGCGGGAAGAATTCTGGAAGGATGTATTTGTTCCCGGCACTACCAACGAATTCAATCCGGAACTCGAAAAAGCCTGGCGTGTAGCCGACTTTATGGAGCTGGGTGAACTCATGTGTATCGATGCACTCCACCGCAACGAATCCTGTGGAGGTCACTTCCGTAGAGGAATACCAAACCGAAGGAATGATGACAAGAACTTTATGTATGTCGCAACCTGGGAATTCCAGGGTGAAGGTGCAGAGCCTGCACTCCTACAAGGAGCCTCTCGAGTACGAAGTAGTGAAAGTTACACAGCGAGAAACATAAGTAAACAAACAATGCCGTTCTTAAAGCATATTCTTCTCCCTGATGGCTGTTCTCAATACAAGATTACCATCGCAAATCCTGCAATGGCGCAGGAGGTGAACCAATGCTTATTAATGACTCATTTGAGAGAGGCTGGATGCTGCCAAACACCAAAAGGCTGGATTGATTGCGGAGACAAAAATGAAACGGAACCAGACATTCAACCAGGATTATTTGAGGTAACAACTGAACCGTATGATGGAAACACCTATCTGGGTATGGTTGTGAGGGATAATGACACCAAGGAATCTATTGGCCAAGAACTTTGGATTCCGTTGTTCAAAGATTCCACCTACCAATTTAGAGTGATTCTTGCCCAAAGTGATAAGTATTTATCACTTTCAAAAAAAACACGCGAAGGAACAAATTACAACACCCCTGTTATTTTAAAAGTATATGGCGGGGGTGATCAGAACGAGCAGTGTTTATCGGAGGAGCTTCTTCTTACAACACCTTATATTGATCATACATACTGGAAGGAATACACGTTTATTTTTCAACCCAAACAAACGCATCAATATATCAAGTTGGAGGTTGACTGGGCACCACAGTTTAGAGACCTAGACATGGATACCTACAACGGAAACCTACTGCTCGATAACTGCAGCTTAACCAAAATAAACTAAACCTACTTTATCCACCTTTGAACACACAGAATAAAATAGCAACACTTTTCCTGACACTCTGCTGTCTGCTTGTTCTGGCTTCATCGGCCAGTGCACAAGGAGAGAACATGCTACAAAATCCGTCGTTCGAGGATGAAAGGCAATGCTGCAAAACTCCAAGTGGTTGGAGATCCTGTGGTCCAAATAGTGAAACCCAGCCAGATATACAACCCGGTGCATTTGGGGTTTACTTACCGCCTCAGCATGGCGAAAGTTATTTAGGGATGGTGGTTCGCAATGATGGCACAACGGAATCTGTGTTGCAAGAATTAAGGGATCCAATGAAAAAAGGTCATACCTACAAATTATCTACATGGGCGGCCAAAAGCAATGAGTTGGTTTCTTATAATAGAAAAGTAATGGACTTCTCTAAGTATGAAGGACCTGTGATTTTAAAAATATATGGAGGGAATCTGGGGTGTCAAAAATATACACTCTTGGCAACCAGTATTCCAATTGAAAATAAAATCTGGGAGAACTACAATTTCATGTTTACAATTGAAGATTTTGACTTTAGCAATATCATATTCGAAGTTTCCCACGTAAGCACATCCCAGGAATATTACAACGGAAACCTACTGCTCGATAACTGCAGCTTAACACAAGTAAAATAGTAAATCAACAAATTATGAAGTTGACATTAAAAATATGGCGCCAGGGTGGCAAGTACAAAGGTGAATTTGCTACCTACCAATTGGACAATGTAAACGAACACATGTCGTTCCTTGAAATGTTGGATGTGTTGAATGAACAACTCGTCAACAACAAGGAAGAGCCGGTTGCTTTTGAGCACGACTGCCGTGAAGGCATTTGCGGTACCTGCTCCCTGGTTATCAACGGCCAACCACATGGTCCGATGAAAGGCACCACCACCTGTCAGGTACACATGCGCAATTACAAGGACGGAGACACCATCGTCATTGAACCATTCCGCGCTACCGCCTTCCCTGTAATTAAAGACCTCGTGGTCGACCGCTCTTCATTCGACCGGATTATCCAGTCGGGCGGATACATCAGCGCCAGCACCGGTCAGGCTCAGGATGCCAATGCCATTCCAATTGAAAAGGACGTGGCTGGAAAAGCGTTTGAAGCGGCCGCTTGTATTGGCTGCGGTGCCTGTGTGGCGGCTTGCCCAAACAGTTCTGCTATGCTGTTTACTTCTGCAAAAATCAGCCACCTCGCATTGCTTCCTCAAGGCCAAGTTGAGCGCCAAAAACGTGTACTCGCAATGGTTGCTCAGATGGACAAAGAAGGATTTGGCAAATGCTCAAATGTGACTGCATGTGAAGCAGAATGTCCAAAAGAAATCTCTGTAGAGAACATTGCCCGCATGAACCGGGAATACATGTCGGCATCGCTGGCATCCGAAGAGTTCGGCAAATAGAACTTGTTTGCCCGAAACGCCAATCGCCACCAGATCCATTCTGATCTGGTGGCGATTTTTTTATTGAAAAAAGGGGCTTTAAACTGGGCAGTTCCTATCCCAATTCCAACAGCATACCCTCCTTCATAGAATACTCAGAGGTATACAATTCTTTTATTCCTACTCGCTGCAACACTTTGCGGATAAGGATTACTGCAGCCACAACCATTTCCACGCGCTCCGGAAGCAGCAAAGGCATGTTCCGCCGGTCCGCTTCGGTGCTTTTCACAAAATACGCGTAGAGCGGCTCAAAATGTTCCACCGGCAGGTACCCATAACCTTGAGGCTTGGTAGCGGGATCCAATGCAAACAAATCAATCGTATCAAATGCCCCCGCGGCCCCTACCAAAATCTGAGTATTATGCATTGATGCTGCCTCCCACAAACTAGCCAGCTCCTTTTCCAAAAAATCTTCAATTGCTTCTACTTCAGAAGCCTGAATCGGGTCGGATTTGTGGAATGCATGGTACAAAACAGCAACGCCCACGTTGAAGCTCCCGCGCCAAAACAAGCGTTCTTTATTTGCCAAAATAAACTCCACACTTCCCCCTCCAATATCCATAATCAAAACCGTTTCCGGATCTGGCCAGGGTACAGCATGGCGGACTCCATGATAAATCAACTCCGCTTCCCGTTCTCCGGAAATGGCCTCTGCGGGAATCCCCGTTTCTTCGAATACGCGTTTGAAGAAATCCGGAGCATTGGAAGCAGAACGCAATGCAGCCGTTCCAAAAGCAAGGGCCGATCCAGGCTCTATGCCCAATCGTCCGAGTACTTCGGCAAATTCCCTCATCGCCTCCAGGCCGCGCTCCTGGGCATCCTCTGCCAGCCAGCCCAGACCCTGCTCCGCCAAACGCACATACACCCGTTTGCGATACAGGGGCACCCAGGCCTCATTGGAATCCTGTTCCAATACCAACATATGGAAGGTATTGGTTCCCATATCAATAACCGCTTTCCTCATTTATTTCAACTACTAAAACGTATATACTGCCTGAAAATACAAACTGTGGTTGTACCAGGAATCTTTTTCCGGTGGTGCCGCGTGATCCGTTGGATTGTACATCAAACCCAGCCCACGGATGGTGCGAAATGTAAAGCCCAAATGGGGAGTGGCATTGTACGTCACACCCAACACATAATTATAATCATCCTTCCGAATCAAGGGTGCCACAAGGGTTACCGCACTGAGTTCATCCTTGGAACTGGTACTGATCAAACGACTGTAACAGAATCCACCACTCACCGATATCCGGTAAAACTCCTCTTCCCCATTATCCACCAGCCAGTCTTTAAAATGGAACTGCACCGGCACATCAATGTAATTCAATGTCAGTGAAAAAAACTGGAAACTAAACTGATCCTTAATTAACTCACTTTGAGAGCCTCGCTGCGCAAACAACAACTCCAAACTCGTTGATGTCCGATCTCCCAATAAAATCTCAACACGCGTTCCTGCCTGCAGGCCAAGCTTGTTGTAACCATTGGACTCATCCCCATTAATCTGTGACGCAGTAAAGCCCGCGATCAAGCCTCCTTTAAATCGCTGTTGAGCCTCCAGACTACTCGGCAACATGATGCCAAACAAGATCAGACAACTGAAAAGCAAAAAATCAAACGGACTGGGTTTTTTACGGATATACATACTGGTAAATTTTGGATACATTTGCATGAATACATTTTGAACAAATGTACAATGCTTTCAACAAGAGTTGGCCCCAAAATGGGCCTGAGACGAATGTCGTCAATATTTTTAAAAACTTGTACTTTATTTAGCAAGCGGACCGGGTGATCATGCATTCATTTCAATAAATTGTCCATCCTCCAACCGCTCCAACAGGAATACACACAGAATACAATGCGCTATACCGCAACAACATTAAAAAAACTAGAGGAGCTATTTCGCGAACTGAAATACACAATTCGATATGAAAAAGGCCGCTTCCAGAGTGGATACTGTATTGTGGAAGATCGCAAAATAGCGGTAATCAATAAGTTTTATGATACAGAGGCACGAATCAACTGCCTGCTGGATATTCTAAACAACATGAATGTTCCGCCGGAAGATCTCCCCGAAAAGGAGCGCGAATGGCTGGAAAAATGGAAAATCGAAAACCAGTGACTATCAGGCTGCTCGGAACAGGAACATCCCAGGGGATACCACTTATTGGCTGCGATTGCGAAGTTTGCCTTTCCCAGAATCCGAAAGACAAAAGACTGCGTACGGCCGCACTCATCACCGGCGATGACAATACCAAAGTCGTAATTGATGCCGGACCAGATTTTCGACAGCAAATGCTGCTATCCGGGACCAAACACCTGGATGCAATTTTACTCACCCACGAACACAACGATCATGTGATTGGCCTGGATGACATCCGGCCTTTCAACTACCATTCTGGTGCTGCCATCTCAGTTCATGCACTCCCGCGGGTAGCCGATGAAGTCAAACACCGATTTGCCTATATTTTTGGAAAAGCAATTCCCGGCTTACCTCAAATCGAACTCCACACCCTGGATGAAGAGACGCCGATACACATTAAATCACTGACCATCCAGCCAATTGGTGTATGGCATGGCCGACTGCCAATATTGAGCTTTAGAATTGGAGATCTGGCTTACCTCACCGATGTAAAATCAGTTGAAGAATCTCAATTTCAAAAGTTAATCGGCGTCCGTTACCTCATTGTCAATGCACTTCACCACCGGGAGCACCCTACACATTTTAATCTGACAGAAGCCCTGGCATTTATTGAAAAAGTGCAACCCGAAAAAGCCTGGCTGATACACCTCAGCCACCACATGGGCCTCACCGAGGATGTTGAGAAGTTGTTGCCACCAAATGTCAGTTTGGGCTATGACGGCCTGGAAATTGAGTTTTAAACATGCTTTTGTATTGGGCATCCCTATTTCCTGCCAGCCTTTTCCTTCTGCTGCATTGGGCTAAGTGGAAACTATATCGTTATTTTCATTTCGAATTGGAGGGCATAGAGCAGTTGAATGCAAAAGAAAAAAAACGCATACAACATTATCAAAACGGCACCCAATACCTGAGCGCACTTTTTTCTAGCCTGGGACAAACCAACGAGCTTTTACCCGCTAACCGCAAAGCATATTCTACCCTGGCCGCACTGGCCGCCACCTTCGATGACCTCAGTGATTTACCCGGGATAAAACCCCAAAACAAACCCGAAGATTTTGCAATCCAAACGGACCCAAAACTCCTAAGCATTTCCTGGCTAAAAACCTGTCGGGAAAACATACCGGGAGAAAATGCAGAATTGTTTGAGCACACCCTGCAGACCATATTTTCACTCGAAACCCAGACACCCGATTCCGACCACTTAGGGGAACACGCTGCACGCAAAGGGGGGCTCTCCGTGCTCTTATTTCGATGCATGTTTCCAGGAAAAACAGCCCGCTGGGAACAAGAAGTCTGGATGGCATTTGGAGCCTATATTCAGCTTTGCGACGACATCTTCGACGTCTGGTTTGACCGGCAGGCCGGAGTACTTACAGAAGCTGTAAAATGCATGGAAGCCGGAAACCTTACCCAATTGATCCACAGGTTTGAAAGTAGCCTTGAAGCACTTGAGAAATCACTACAGGATCAGCCCAATGCCCGAAGAACACAAAACATAATCCAATATCTCACTGTTGTAACCCGTGTTTGTTTACAACATTATCTTTATTTACAAAAAAAGCACAGAACTTTGCCCCTCAATGATCGGACACAAATGGTGGTCGATATGGCCAAATGGAGCAACCGATTCAAATGCATTCAATTAATGGTTTATCCTCATAAAAAATGGAGCCCAACGAAGTTCTAAATCAATCCATTCGCGATAGCATCGAAGTAAAACAAGCAGTACTGAATCACTCCGGCTTGCAGGAGCGTATCCTGTCTGCCGCAAATGCGTGGATTCAAACCTTTCAGGCGAAAGGAAAAGTACTCTTTTGTGGGAATGGAGGCAGCGCTGCCGATGCACAACACATAGCCGCTGAACTTTCCGGACGGTTTTACCTCGATCGGGCTCCGCTATACGCCGAAGCACTGCATGTCAACTCCTCCTACATGACCGCAGTTGCCAATGATTACGATTTCGACACCGTTTACGCCCGCATGGTCGAAGCCGCCGGAAGACCCGGTGATGTATTGGTAGCCATCAGTACCTCGGGAAATTCAAGTAATATTCTGAAGGCAGCTGAAGCGGCCCAGAAATGCGGCATGAAGGTGATCGCCATGACCGGAGAAAAAGGAGGTGCCCTTGCAGCCATGTGCGACATCCTGCTCAATGTTCCATCCTCCCAAACCCCACGAATTCAGGAAGCCCATATCCTTATTGGCCATATTTTATGCCAAATAACGGAATCCAGTCTTTTTACAAAATAGTAGCACGCGTTGCATCCAGGATTTCCCGGCACTCCTTAAGATCAGGAGCCTGAGCATACACCCGCAAAACCGGCTCTGTACCTGACGGGCGAATCATCACCCACTTCTCATCTCCAAACTGGAATTTGAAGCCATCGAGGTCATCCACATCCACCACTTTGTATTTTCCAAAGGAGGAATATGCCCGCTTTTTGCATGACTCAATAACCGCCATTTTCTGCTCATTGGTGATGTGCAGGTCATCCCGGTCGGAAGCAAAAGCTCCAACTTCATCATAGACTTCTTGCACCAGGCCTTTCATGGTTTTGCCGGTTACTGCCATGAACTCAAGTACCATCAAACCAATCCAGATGCCGTCGCGCTCAGGAATGTGGCCTTTTACTGCCAAGCCACCCGATTCCTCACCACCGACCAGAACATCTTCTGTGGTCATGATTTCGGCAATGTATTTGAATCCAATTTTGGTGATTTCATACGGCAAGCCAAATTGCTCGGCCATTTTCTTCATCTTGTCGGTAACAGAGAAGGTAAAGACCACCTTGCCATTCATTTTCTTGTATTTATGCAAATACAACAACAGCATCAACAGCAAGTGGTGGCTATCCACAAAGTTCCCGTCTTCATCGTACATACCAATCCGGTCAGCATCGCCGTCGTTGGCCAAACCGGCAACAACATTGGGTTTCTTGCGAATGGTTTCACTCAACAAGCCCAGGTTGCGGTGGATAGGCTCCGGAGCCTGTCCATGCATTCCCGGGTTCCAGTCGCAATGCAAAAACAAAGAGCGTGGCAGCAACTTCTTAACGGCATTCTGACCGGCTCCGTACATGGCGTCGTATGCCAACTTCATCCCGGAAGATTTGATGGCTTTCAGATCAAAATTCTTGCGGCAGTGGTTGATGTAGGCCCGTTCGAGGTCAGAATGTTTAACCAGACCTTTTGCTTCCAGTTCCTCCATCGTTGGCAGTGATGACAAGGAGCAAACATCCGGAATCAACGCCTCAACTTCAGCAATTTCAGCGGGAATCATCGGGCCGCCGTATGCTGCCTTCAGTTTAAACCCGTTGTAGCTGGGTGGGTTGTGGCTAGCCGTGATAACCACACCAATTTGTGCCTTGTGCTTTACAACACCGAATGACACCATTGGAGTGGAAACGAAACTCGGCGCAACAAAAACCTTTATCCCGTAAGCACCCAACACACGAGCCGCGATTTCAGAAAACATGGCTCCACCAAAACGGCAGTCATATCCGATAACTGCACGCTTGAATTTATTTTGTTTCATAAAAAGCGCAGTCGCTTCGGAAACACGTTTTACATTTTCAATGGTGTAGTCATCAGCGATGATCGCACGCCAACCGTCAGTGCCAAACTTAATGGGAGTAGCCATGGTATTTGATTCTTTTATTTTATCTGAAATGGAGCGCTTAGATACATTCAAAAAGCAGCTCTTTTGTTCTCTGTGCAAAAATATCAGATCAGGACCGTAATTTTGCCCCGCTCCTCGTGAATTTTTAAAAAAAGTATTTGAATTTAATGGAAGATAGCTACCGCCATAAAGGCCTCCGCAAACGACTGGTTCAGGAATTGAGCCAACGTGGGATCAGCGACGAAGCCGTCCTGGAAGCCATCTATTCCATTCCAAGACATTGGTTTCTTGACAAAGCGTTTGAGGAGCATGCCTACGAAGATAAGGCCTTTCCTATCGGGAATGAACAAACCATCTCACAGCCATTTACCGTTGCCTACCAATCCAGTCTGCTCTGCATTCGCCCGGGCGATCGCGTGTTGGAGATCGGCACCGGCTCCGGATACCAGGCGGCTGTGCTGAGCGTGCTGGGCGCCCGGGTCTACACCATCGAACGGCAGGAAGCACTGCATCAGGCAGCACGCAAACTCCTGGGAGCCATGGGTATGCCCCGCATCCGATGCTTTTTTGGCGACGGCACCCAGGGGCTAAAAGATTTTGCGCCCTACGACAAAATCATTGTTACGGCAGGCGCTCCGGTAGTCCCGGAAGCCTTGCGCCAGCAACTCGTCGTTGGGGGCATCCTGGTTATTCCGGTTGGCGAAGAAGTACAAACCATGTACCGCATTCAGCGCATTTCCGAAACCAAATACAAAGAGGAAGTATTCGACACCTTTCGTTTTGTCCCGTTTTTAGATGGAGTGAATAAGAAATGATTGTGGGGGATATGAATAATCAGAAGAACATTCTAGTTTTTCACAACACGTTGAACGCCGACACACCGACCATCTACTACCATTTTTACAAAATAAATACCAGCAGGAAGTGAACGTATATCAATGGGAGATATGTTCTCCAAATCGGTATCGACGTACACCACTACTCCGTTCTGGTTCAGTACCTGTACCTTGATATTTTTGTCAACAGGTTTTGAATAGTCCAGAAAAAACAGTCCATTCCCTGGACTAGGGAAACAAGAAAAGTCTGCTTGACGGGAGCCACTTAAAATAACAGAAGTAGCATTATCATAGTAATAGTAAAACCGACCGTTGTCTATCCAGTTTAAGCCATCACCATATTGGTATTTTGCAAAAACCTGATTGTTGTTATCATCATACTCAGATTCAACGGCATAATAGTTTACCCAAACTCCGCCTTCCCAATAGAAACTTGCACCATATAACTGGTTATTCGAACTATCGTATTCATACTCGCTTTTCTCTTCATCTACCCAACTTCCGCCTACGCTTTTTTGTGATAACTCTGAAACCAAATACCCATCTGTGTTGTAATCGAAATACAATCGACCAGAGTCCAACCAATTGCCATTTTCCTCATATTTTGATATTGAAAAAACCAGATTATCCTCTGCATCATACTCATTTAGAGTTCTAGTAGTCTGTATCCATTCAGATCCGGTCCAATCCCAACGTATGGTTTCGACCTTTTGATTTTCAGAATTGAACACATATTCATTTCGAACCATTTTCTGCCAATACTGATCTGCTGTATTCCACTTTTGGAACTCAACTAATGTCAAATTAGAGTTTCCATCATAGGATAAGAAGACTTTATTCAAATTATCCCAAGACCCTGCATTCCATTTGAAGGAAGTCTTCTTCGCTAGGTTTTGAAATGCATCGTACTCCATTGAATCACTCAGCGAGTACACCCACTCGCCATTATTCCATACCTGCCCAAAACGAAATACGACATTACCCATGCCATCATAATGGTTTTCTCCTCTGCTATTATTTTCCCAATCGGTTCCAGTGCTATAATAAATAGTTTGTGTAAGCCATTGACCATCTGGTGTATACTCATGAACATATTTTCTATGGTCTAGCCATGTTCCATTGTTATTCCGCAAGTGGATTTTTTCCACTAAAAGTTCATTTGGGTCATAGTGATATTCTATTGAGTCCCAGTTTAGCCAGGATACACCATCCCAATAGTCACTCCGTTCCGCTAGCAGCAAATCAGAACTATTCTGAGTTAATAGTTCAACTGGTTGCTGAATAACATTGCCTAATGTGGAGGAAGGTTGTCCTTTAGGAAGGACGCTCAATTCAGATTGAGCCTTTAGAAGGAATGGAATGGAACAAAGTACGAATAAGTAGCTAATTCTAATTCTGCTGGTTTCATATTGAGGCATTTAAGTGAATGATATTAAAATCTAATATAACACTCTTTTTTGACCCCAACAAATTTCGGCACTAGGAAAAGAACATGCGCTTCGAAAATACCTAATATTAATTATACGAAACACAATGGAATATCCAATTGCAGATGCCTGAGTTAAATCCCATCAATCATCATCCCGCGACATATTCACCAGGGTTTCCAAGGCATCTAAATGGGCCTTAAATGCCGTTTTACCTTCTTCGGTAGCAGCGTAGGTGGTTCGCGGTTTTCGACCTACAAATTCTTTTCGCACAGTGATGTAGGCATTGCCTTCCAATGCCTTTAGGTGGCTGGCCAGGTTGCCATCCGTCAGGTTCATGATTTCTTTGAGCGTCACGTATTCCACCCAGTCATTCACCACCAATACCGACATAATCCCCAAACGATTGCGGTTGTCAAATGCCGGATTCAATTGTGTGATAAGGTCTTTCATAGTTCCTATGCGCGCTCCCGGTCGTACCGATAGTACATTACAGTTCCGTAAACAATGCATCAGGCCAAAGCCAATGGCCCAAAGTTCCAATCCATATCCAACAAAGAAAACACCAATAAGTCCAAGAACAATTTCAGTGATGCCCAGGTAATAAATATCCCGAATGTATGGTTCGACCCATTGATCAATGCCAGGCCGTAAAACAACAGGGTTGCCGGGGCTACCAGTGCAATCAAATTCCAGTATAACAAACCAAGGCAAAAAGAGCCCTCCGGCAACCAAAGGAACTGCCAGGCCCAAAGCAACCTGCGAGTCGTATGATCCCATACTTTTTGCCCCCTCGCCTGTGCCTTTCTGCGTGTAAAAAAAGTCCGCCCAAGATGGCAGCAACCAATACAATAATTCCAATTACAACCAGGGACATCCGGTAATCTGCCACTTTATCCCCACTTCCAAACGCTCTTCCTGCCAGACTCATCCGGATAATTGATGCCAGATCCCAATAAAATAAACCACACCCGCTCCAGCAAGGCACAACAGCCCGCCCAAATTCCGGACAAGCCACTCAAACTGATAAACCGGCTGCTCCGCTCCATCATGGTCCGGATGTCTGCCAGTTGCGCCAAATGTTTTTCCTTTTCGTTCATATTTAGTAATTGAAAAGCACTTTGAGTTCCAAAGCTATGGTTTTTTTCCAACTTAGCTGGACTTTAGCAAAATGAAAACGAAATTTTTACTTCCCATTCTGGTGATCGTGGCTTCCTGCGGGCAGGAGCCACCTACAACAACAACCAGCACCACCACTGCCAATCAACTTGCCCCAAGCCCGGTTGTTCCCAACGGAACCTACCTCGCAGGAATCTACGCCACCTCTGAGGCTGAGGGCATCCAATTGAAAACCTGTTTGATGCCAGCCCGCAGACTACCTGGAAAACCAAAACAGGCGCCGGGCCAGACGAAGGTATCATGCTGTACTTCAACCCCGAGGACTCCCTCGATCTGGCAACCCTGGTTGTGAATCCACTCCCAAATACTTTTCAGGTCAAGGATGCCAAAATCCAACTGTATATCAACGGACAACCCGCAGCCGAAGGAAAACCCGGTGACCGGCTTAGCCTGCTGGATGAAAAAGGAAAACAAGTATCCAATCCATCTACATTCGGTTTGCTCAAACGGGAAAAGAGTTTCAGGAACAAACCGCTCTGGAAAACTCCGACCTCACCCAAACTAAATTCCCACCAAACGGTTTCATCGGACTACAGGAATTAACCCTTCTTGACAGCAACGGAGAACCTCTTCCAGTTCTGGCGCCCGAAAAACGCCCGGGCACAGTGGTTGCATCTTCCACCCTGGAACCAGCATCCGCCTACGATGCCAGCAAATTATTCGATGCTCGAAAAGAATTTGCCTGGGTGGAAGGCAACCCCGACACCGACGGAACCGGAGAATGGCTCCGCTTCTCCTTCGACCAGGAAGTTAACATCACAGGCTTCAAAATCCGAAACGGGTACCAGCGTTCCGAACAACACCGAACAGCCAATGCCCGAGCAAAAAACATCCGGTTTGGAGCCCGAAACGATGCAAGCCAGGATTTTAAATTAGCTGATACCGGCGAAGCACAAGAATTTAAACTCGGAATCCCCGCAAAAGGAAAGCAGTTTGAACTGCATATTCTGTCGGTTTATCCAGGACACAGCTACCGGGATCTGGCCATCAGCGATCTCCTGTTCTTTGATGGCAAACAGGCTTTTTCGCTGGCAAGCATCCGCCCGCAACAACAACAAAAAGCACTGGTCGAAAAAACCAACAACTCCCCACTCAAGTCGCTCCTCGACCGCCGGGTCTTCAATGAACTGGCTGATGGAGACATGGAACTCCAACAATCCCTCATTCTACGGAGCGACGGGACATTTGTTCTGTACAGCGAGAGCATCTCCGACTACGAACAAAATCAAAACCAAATCCTGGCCGATGGCAACTGGGAATTGCTGGACTCCGGACCAGATGCCGCACAGATAAAGGTTTTTGGGAAATGGTACGATTTCAGCAAAGTATCCAGTTACTACCAGGGCACGGAAAGCAGTGAAATCACCAAAATCTTCAAGGATGTCCTGACCATCAACAAGGAAGGAACCATTGAGGGAACCCGATTTATTGAGCGGTTTTACAGCAAATAAAAATGGGCACACCCCAAAACCGGTACTTTATCCCGTTTTTTATCCTGCTTGGCCTGGCCGCCGGGGTTTGGCGGTATTGGGCCTTGCAGCAGACAACATATGGAAATGGATGGGACAGTTACTTCTACCTGGTCCAACTAAAATCCCTGTTTGAAACCGGCCAAATGCACTCCCCGGAGTGGTCCATATTTTACCCCTGGCAAGCATTTTTTATTCTGCTCGCAGGTGGCAATTACATCCTGGGATACAAAATAGGTGCAGCGGCCCTGGCAGCCTTATTTACACTTGTTGCTGGTTATTTTATCCATTCCCGGACGAAGCACCCGGGCCTGACTCTGCTTGTAATGAGTTGGTTTGTTTTCAGTCCGCACCTCAGCTATTTTACAGCGCAATACCCGAAAAACCTGTTGGGCGTTATCCTCTTTATTGGGGTTTTGAGCACCCTGGGAAGGTCTTTCTACTGGACTATATTCGCCTTAGTCATTACCTTTTTTAGTCACCGGATGGGCTTTGCCCTGGCAGTCATCACCAGCCTGCTCTATTGGTTTTTTGAATACAAAAAAGTCTGGTTTCACTCCCTGAAGGCCAATAAATACTGGATCCTGGGTATCATTGGGCTTCTTGCCGTGCTTATGGCTGTTATCCCGGGCATTCTCAACTGGACGGATCTGGGCCGATTTAACGAGTTCCTCTCTCCCCTACCCCAGTTTGCTCCATGGTCATTTTTTACTTCGTTTAGCAGCCAGCGCATTTCTGTTTTTTGGCTTATTGAATTGGTTTGTGCATGTTTATTTCTGGTTTATTTTTGGGCAAGGCCAACCAGATCAGCCCTTTTGTCAGCCCTTGCGACCACCTGTATTCTGCTCTTGTTTCCGTTCCTTGAATGGTCGTTTACAGGGATGGCGTACCGTTTTTTTATGGTCTTTGTTTTGCTTGCTCCGCTACTTCTTGCAGCATGGCCAATTCCCATGCTTTGGGTTCCAACGCTTGCTTTACTTCTGGCTTCAAGTTGGAGTTGGAAAAGTTATAATCCCGGCTTGCACGACCCCGACTACCGACTTTTTGATCATTGCAGTCAAAAAGCAGCCAGCATACTGCAAAATCAAAATCCGTCTCCGGAACTACTGATTGCTCCCAATGCACTAGCTGCGTTCTATACGTTTTCACAAAAAACGGATGCCATGCCCTGGATACCGGAATATCCGATTGCAGAGGATAAATTATGGCGCATTGCAGGTAGTGTGTGGAGAAAAGAGGTAGCCTACTTTGCGCAGGACAGTCAGGTGTATCAACTTCCTGGCAGGTATGTTTTGCTTCGCGAAAAATCCTGGCAAAATGCGATCCAACATGCACGTTCTACACAGGATTCTGCGTTTCTAAACCAGGCCCTCAATTGGCCCAACCCCAGTCAGAAACGACCAGCGTTTTTACTCAATAAGAAAAAACGCCAGTAGAGACGCGATGCCTCGCGTCTACCCGTCATTTTACCCAAAAAGAATGTCCTAAAATGGAACAGATCAAGGTTTGTAAATCCAGGGATGCTGGTTTGTAATTGTTTGGGGTAGACGCGAGGCATCGCGTCTCTACGGGAATGCAAAATCCCGGACAAACGTTTAACTTAGCGCAAAATTCGAATCATTGAACTTTCCTCTTTTCATAGCCCGCAGGTATTTGTTTTCGCGCAAGCCGGATAATCTCTGGAAGAACTTTCTGGCACTGCTCGTTCTGGCCTTGCCTATAGTTGCCTTTTTTCTTGTGGGTTGGAGCGGGTTGGTCATCCTGGGCCTTGCCACGCCGTTTGCTTTTCGGTATTTGTTTAAAAACCGATCAGTGAACGCCATCAACATCATCACCGGCATTTCAGTTGGAGGCATCTCCATTGGTACCGCGGCACTGATTCTGGTTCTGTCTGTTTTCAATGGATTTGAAGACCTGCTTGCTGGCCTTTTTGGTTATTTCCACCCGCAAATTATGGCTACACCAGCCAAAGGAAAAACCTTCGAACTGGACAGCACGCTCCGTGCAGACCTGTACCAACTTCCCGAGGTAGCCTACCTCAGCGAGACCCTGGAAGAAATCGCATTTTTTGAATACGAAAAGGTGCAGACCTTTGGCATTGTAAAAGGTGTAGATAGCAACTATGTCTACATCAACGGAATTGACACCACCCTGCGGGAAGGCAGCTACAAACTCTTTGATGGCGATTTGAACTACACCGTCCTGGGAGCCGGAATTCGAAACAAACTGGGAGTCAACGTCGAAAACCCACTGGCCTCGCTCAGCATCTATATGCCGATTGAAAACAAGGGACTCATGAACAAACCCTTTAAAGTTCGCTATGCCTACCCCGCCGGAACCTTTGCCATTCAGCAGGATTTTGACAACCAATACATCCTTACCGACCTCACATTTGCCCGCGAGCTGCTGGGCGCTGCTCCCAACGAAGTATCCGCACTCGAGTTTAAACTCAAACCCGGTGCGAGCCTAAGCCAGGCAAAAGAAAAAATTCAGGGTTTGCTTGGAACCGATTTTGTACTCAAAGACCGATACGAGCAAAACGAAGCATTTTTTAAAGTTATGCAACTTGAAAAATGGATGGGATTTGCCATCACCAGCCTGATGCTGGCACTTATGGCATTCAACATGATCGGGGCACTCTGGATGATTGTTCTCGACAAGCAAAAAGACATTTCTACCTTGAAAAGCCTGGGCGCAGAAGACAAAACAATCCGACAAATCTTCCTGCTTGAAGGCAGCCTGCTGACCTTTCTTGGCCTGTTGATCGGGATGGTTTTGGCCATTATTTTATACGCCATTCAGAAAACCTTTGGCATCATAACCATTCCTCAGGGGTTCCTAGTGGAAAGTTACCCAATATCCATGCGGGCGCTTGATTTTATCCCAGTCATACTTGTCGTTCTGGGCATTGGAGCCCTTGCATCGCTGGCACCTGCTGCACGGGCTGTCCGCGTTCCTGCCTTTATGAAAGAAGAGTAACACCCACAAACAGGATGTTACTCTTCCAATAATAGTAGCAGTTATAGGTTACTACCGGATTTCAGCAGTACCGAAGAAATAAGGATACCCCCGGAAGATGGGACCAAATACATTGTCCTGAACCAGGAAAAAATCACGTTTATCTACTTCTGCAAAGTACCGCATCACGTACTGCTCATTGTTGTCGGGCCGGGTTTCAATAGCCACTGGCCAGAAGCGAACTTCCTTGTTTTCACCATCATTTTTCTTCACATTAACGATAGCAAAAGGCACTAACTGGCTGATAGAATCCCGTTGTGGGTGATTGGTTTCCAGGCCTTCAGCACCCAATTTTTCAAACTGAAGCAAATAGGCTTCTGCCACCCCTTTTCGCTGTGGGCGGTTGATGGGTGTTGTGGTGGAATAAAATGGGACAACCGTGTATTCGGCCTCTCCGGTTTTTGTCAGTTTGAAGGATTCACTTTTTTGTTGTGGATATTCTACGGTAATCTCCTCAATTGCTTCGGGCTTCTCATGGTATACCGTGCGGTCTCGCCAATCAATTTCATCCAGCATGTATCGAACCCGTAACTGACCAATAAAGGAAGGAACGTGTACCACGTAAGGTTGTTCGGCATTTTCCATGATCATGAAGGTTCCCCGCTCATCGTTGGTCACGCCGCCAACAAAAAACACTTTAAACTTTTTTCCATTCTTGTCGTACAACTCTACCTTGATTCCATCACTGGCCAGACTTTTAATGAGTGTTGGCTCAGATGCATTGGTTGGTATGTACCAAACAGTCTGTTGCTCAATGGTGCTGAGCAGCGACTCAACGGCAGTTGGCCGGGCACGATGCTTTTCGTTATATAGCCAATGGTCGCTTTTGCGGTCCAGTGTCACAGTACGGCCGGATTTATCGGCGAGGAAAATCCGGTAAATCTTATCGGTATCCGGAACAGAAAAATCCATATCCCAGGATACCCGGGAGGCGTTGGAATTGTCTTTGAGAAATAACACGTATACAGCGCTGGCGCCCAAAATCACAAAGAGGGCTGCCAACAGAACAGTTCGTTTCATGGCAGTGGTTTTTTAAATAAATCGAAGTAGTACTCCGGTTAAAAAGAAAAAGGAAAGTAAGGGCAAGGTTTGGCTGCTCCGAGAGATTATGGCACAAAAAAAGAACATTGTAGCGAACAAAGCAAGCATGTCAGCATATTTTTAAAGGCAATGAATAAATGCTACAACAGAAATACACCGTTTTTTAATGGCATAAAAAAAGCCTGCTCCGCATTGCGCGGAGCAGACACATCAAAACAAAACGAAAAACCAACTTTATTTAAGTCCGGATGAACCGGATTGTTGTCTTGTTATTAACCGGTGTAGCGGGAACGCAGACGAACCGGAATATCGGTACGTTTGCCTGCGCGCATTACCGTAAGGGTGATGGTCTCACCAACTTTAGAACGTCCAACCAGTTCTCGAAGTTCTGGCAGCCCTGTCACATTTTTGCCATTTATTTCCACGATGATGTCCTTCTCCTGAACACCGGCACGGGAAGCGGAACCTTCCGGATCAATGCCGAGAATGGCAACTCCCTGCGTATATGGCACATTGATTTCGTGGGCGAGGTCTTCGTCCATCGGTGCAATATCCACCCCGAGGTAAGCCCGGCGGAATTCGCCGTATTTGATGAGGTCATCGGCAATCCGGGTAACCTGGTTAACCGGGATGGCAAATGAATATCCGGCAAAGGTTCCTGTAGGCGTAGCGATAGCGGAGTTGATACCAATGAGTTTTCCATTGATGTCGACCAGTGCACCACCGGAGTTACCGGGGTTCACAGCGGCATCGGTTTGAATAAAGGACTCAATGGCCATACCGCCTTGAATGATATTGATATCGCGACCTTTGGCGCTGATGATTCCGGCAGTGACAGTGGAGGTCAGGTCAAATGGGTTTCCGACGGCAAGTGCCCACTGTCCTACCTTGACATCATCTGAATTTCCTATTTCAATTGCCGGTAAGTTGCCGGCATCAATTTTTATTACGGCCATGTCGGTATTTTGATCCCGGCCTACCAGACGGGCTTTGAATTCGCGGTTATCGTGGAGTACCACGGTAAACTCATCGGCAAATTCAACCACATGGTTGTTGGTCAGGATGTAACCATCCTGGCTGTATATAACCCCGGAACCGGAGCCGGTACGCGGGCGAGCATAATCATCGTAGGTAAAAAAGTCATCTCCGAAGAAGAAGCGAAACGGGTTTGATTCCCGTTGTCTTTGAATCGCAGTTTCTTTGCTTTCACTGGCTTTGATGTGTACAACAGCAGGCATAGCCTTTTCAGCGGAACGGGTGAAATCAAAAGATGGGGGTGTGTTCCCATAAGCCACCTGTCGGGCAGGTGCAGTTTGCTGTACGTCGTTCTGATACTGTGCCTGAGGGCTGTCTTTTTCAAACGCTTTTTCGGCTCCAAATACGACAAGGCCTCCTAGGGCACCGGCGAGTAGCATGGAAAAAAATTTGTTCATAGCGAGTACTTTTTTTTATAAAATGCATTCAATTTAGGTGTATAAAAGCAGGAATTTGATTTGTGCTTTTTTCACTGCATAAAACTGAAGACGAATTTAAAACGACTTTGTAAAAAAATTGCTGTGCTTAAGTTGTACTTTAACGTCTCGTTAACCTATATTTAAAAAGCCCGGCAACACTTTGCCTTGTTGATTGGTTATACAGGGTATAACAACTGAAAACCCCGCTTTGGTTCCGCAGGGTATGCAAGTGTGCTTGGAAAATCAAACGAAAAAAAAGCGCTTTCGTTTGCTCAAAAATTATTTTCACGACAAACTTCAATAGTATTTCGATAAACGTCCGGAATGAATCGCCTCCTCGAACAACCTAACGGCCTGGAACTTTTGTTGCGCCCGGAAACAGCGCTGGAAGCCAAACTGCTTTCAGTACCTGCATTTCGGGAGGGCATGTTTTGGGGTGAACCGCGGTTTGGTCATCCGGAAGGGAAGGTCGCTCTGCACGTACGGGAAGTTCTGGACAATGTGGATCGGATTCCCGGTCTGGCCAAAAAAGCCCGGGAACAATTGCGTTTGATTTCTTTTGCACACGATGCATTCAAATACGCCGAAGACAAAAGCCGTCCGCGAGACTGGAGTAAGCACCACGGGATGTTGGCCAGAAAATTTATGGAAGCATACACCAATGATCCGGTTGTACTGGAGATTTTGGAAACACACGATGATGCCTATTATGCCTGGAACACGGAGCGGCGCGGTTCCACACTTGATTTTTTTAATGAAAACAAGAGCCTGGAGGAACTTCTTGTGCGGGTAAAGGACTTCTTACAATTGTACTATTTGTTCTTTAAATGCGACACCCAAACGGGAGACAAAACCCAATCGTCGCTCAAGTGGTTTGAAAGCCGGGTTGAGGGAATTGAAATCGTTCCGATACGGGAATCGGAAAAAAACTCCCAGTAATTCAAACTCTGAATCCAGAAGCCAATTTCTCCAACAAGTTTTTACCTTTGCGCCATGAAAAAACGGTTCTTAGTTACTTCTGCGTTGCCCTATGCCAATGGGCCTCTTCACATCGGTCACCTGGCAGGCGCATATCTACCTGCAGATGTGTATGTTCGCTATTTGCGTTTGCTTGGAAAAGATGTATTGCACGTATGTGGCTCCGATGAGCACGGTGCTGCCATCACCATCAAGGCTAAAAAAGAAGGCAAAACGCCCAGAGAAATTGTGGACCATTTTCATGCATTGATTCGCGATTCATTTAAGAACATCGGAATCGATTTTGACATCTACCACCGGACAAGTGCACCCATCCATCACGAGACCTCGCAGAACTTTTTTCGGACCTTGTTGGAAAAAGGCCAGTTTGAAGAAAAGCGCAGCGATCAATACTTTGATGAGGAAGCGGGCGTCTTTCTTGCCGACCGGTATATTATAGGAACCTGTCCAAAATGTGGCAACGAAGATGCTTACGGTGACCAATGTGAAAAATGTGGCTCAACCCTTTCACCTACCGAACTTATTCAACCCAGATCTACGCTGAGCGGAAGTACGCCGGTATTAAAACCTACCACACACTGGTACCTCAAACTGAATGAGCACGAAGCCTGGTTGCGCGAATGGATCAACACAGGAAAACTGGGTAATGAACAACTGCACGATCCGGCTACTTGGAAAAACCATGTGATCGGGCAATGCAATTCCTGGCTGGAGGGCGGACTTCAACCCCGGGCTATGACCCGCGACCTGGATTGGGGAGTAGATGTTCCCCAGGAGTTACCAGGCTCAGAAGGCAAAAAACTGTACGTTTGGTTGGACGCCCCCATCGGCTATATCTCAGCCACCCGTCAATGGGCGCTGGACAACAATAAGGATTGGGAACCCTACTGGAAAGACGAAGAAACATCACTGGTGCATTTTATTGGAAAAGACAATATTGTTTTTCACTGCCTTATTTTCCCTGCCATCCTGAAGGCGCATGGAGAATTCATTTTGCCAGAAAACGTGCCAGCAAACCAGTTTCTGAATCTGGAAGGGAAAAAACTATCCACGTCCAAAAACTGGGCTGTCTGGGTACACGAATTTTGCGAAGAACTGCCAGGCCAGGAAGATGCGCTCCGGTATAACATGATTAAAAACATGCCGGAACAGAAGGACAGTGAATTCACCTGGAAAGGGTTTCAGGAAAGCACCAACACGGAGTTGGTGAACAACCTGGCCAACTTTGTCAACCGGGTGCTAGTCCTGAGCAATAAGTACTACGGAGGTTTGGTTCCCGACATCGATCCTAGCCGGGAAATCTGGAGTGGTTGGGAACCGGAACAGCGAACCAACTACGATTCGGAATTGCATCATTTGCATAAAAAACTGGACCAGGTAGGTCGGCACATTGAGGCCTATAATTTCCGGGAAGCGCTCAAAGCCGTTATGGAAATTTCCAGTGCCGGCAATGCACTGCTCCAATTCAACGAACCGTGGAAAACGGTTAAGGACGACCCGGAAAATGTGAAAGTGGTGCTCAATCTTGGGTTGCAGATTTTGGCTACCCTATCTGTCGCCATTCGCCCATTCATTCCTTTTGCTTCTACCCGACTGCGCAGCATGTTGAACCTGCCGGAGTTTAAAGACCATGGAGAATGGCTGGATGTACTGAATGAACTGGCAGAAGGCAACCCCGTATTGCGGCCTCGCCATGCGTTGGGAACGGCGGCGCATTTGTTTGAACGGATTCCGGATGAGGTGATCGAAGCGCAAATCGCCAAACTGGAGGCCACGCAACAGCAATCTGCTCCCGCTGCTGAATCGGCAGCGTATGCACCGGTTAAAGAAACCATCCAGTTTCCCGATTTTGAAAAACTGGATATCCGGACGAGTACCATCCTTTCGGCTGAGGCAATGCCTAAATCAAAAAAACTACTCAAACTTGAAGTAGACTTAGGCTTTGAAAAGCGGACTATTTTGTCAGGCATCGCTGAACACTACAGCCCGGAAAACCTTCCCGGAACTCTGGTGCTGGTATTGATCAACCTTGCCCCAAGAAAAATGATGGGAACGGAATCACAGGGAATGGTGCTGATGGCGGAGGATGCTGATGGCAAACTCAGTTTTGTGCAACCTGCTGCAGGCTGGCCAAACGGATTTTCAGTTCGATAAACCACACGATTTAAGGCTGTTTTACCCAGACACTCCTGAATATATACCAGGCCAGGAAAAGTCCGATCGAGCCCATAAAGCCGAACATGACTCTGTTATCCAGCGGGGTTCCATGTTGTAAAGCTCCCTGAACCGTTGCCCAGATAATGTAAGCGAACAACAGCATACACATTGCTTTCAATCCGCGAATCAGATACACAGCCATCCGGTATTGGCTTGCTGCATTTTCTTCGGTAATGCGCACTGCATAATTGTAGATATGGGGGAAGCGCGCCAAAATAGTGAATAGAACAAAAAGCCCTGTACCCAATACCGGAAGAATCCAGACCTGATTTTTGCTTCCATATTGATCGGGCTCACCCAGATGGTTGAAGTGGGTGGGAATGGTATCGGGCAGATCGTAGAAATTCCAAATTGGCAGGACTAATAACAAGATCAATCCAACTGCTGCGAGCGCTTCGAGCAGCATGTCAAAAGAAGTCATTTCCACATTTATACGAGGACGCGTTTGATTTGCCATTTTAGATCAAATTAGTTCAATAAAAACGAATTGCCTTTGGTGCAGGCAACTTCTCTGCGCATTGGTTTGTCATTTAACGACAAGCCTTATGCAATTATAATCTTTTTGACATAAATAGCGTTTAGATTTAGATGTGAGTGAATTTTCTGTCGATCAATTGTATTTTTCGGCTGGATCGATCTTCTTGAACTTAAATACATTCCAGAGTCGAAACTCATTTTCACATTTAACAGGCCTCATGCAACCGTACTTCCTTTTCTGAAACTCAGCGCACTATGCGATACGTATACCTATTTTTCCTTTTGCTTCCGGGTTTTTCATTTGCCCAAACCACCTCTCAGACCTCGTTTGGAAAAAACAGGGTGCAGTACCACCGTCAGTTTGACGATTGGCTTCATTATGAATCCCCTCATTTTGACACGTATTGGTATGGGGATGCGCGCAATGTAGCACAGGCTGCTTTGCAGTTTGCAGAGTATGATTTTGAAGCCATTCAGAAATTACTTGAGCATCAAATGACTGCCCGCATTGAAGTGCTAGTTTTTATTGACCTGAGTGATTTGAAGCAAAGCAACATTGGGGAAGATGAGATATTTAAGTTGAAAGCCGGTGAGACAAAGGTTGTAGGCAACAAAATCTTTGCATTTTTTGACGGAAACCACCTGAACCTACGCAAGCAACTGCGGGAAGGAATTGCAGGGGTGGTCTTAAACTCCATGTTGTTTGGCGCAAACCTGCAGGAGATTGTACAAAATGCCGTTTTGCTCAACCTGCCTGGTTGGTATACCAACGGACTACTCGCTTATTGTGGTGAAGAATGGAGCGAAGAACAGGATGATGCTCTGCGGGATCTGATTCTAAGTGAAAAATATAGCAATTTTGATAAACTAGCGCTTGAACATCCACGACTGGCGGGGCATGCCTTCTGGTATTACATCGGGTTAAACTTTGGCAAGGGAACGGTCAGCAACCTGTTATACCTTACTCGAATCAACCGCAGTGTGGACGCTGGTTTTTTATACGTATTGGGCAGTGGGTATGACCGGACTTCCGAGGCATTGATGGAGTATTTCAAACAACGCTATCAGGAAGAAGCGCTCTATACCAGTAACCGCCACGACGGAGAGTTGATTTCATTTAAAAACAAACGCAACCTTCCCATTACTCAACTTAAGCTTAGCCCCGATGGGAAACGCCTGATTTGGGTAACAAATGACATTGGCAAATGGAAAGTATGGCACTATGACATTGCCACTGAAAAACGGACCTGCCTGCTCAAGGGCGGTGTTCGAAATGCCCAACAAACTGCCGACCTAAATTACCCCCTTCTGGCCTGGCATCCGGACAATCAGCAACTGGCTGTTTTGTATGAACAAAAAGACGAGTTGCTTTTAAAAGTTATAGATCCGCAAACAAAAGAAACCAACCGTGCGATTCTTGCACCGGATTATCAGCGAATCTTCAGTATGGAATACATCAACCCCGGCGACCTGTTGTTTTCTGCTGCCGTTCAGGGGTATTCAGATTTGTTTATCTACCATACCGTCAACCGACAAACAGAACGCTTGACACAGGACTTCTGGGATGATCTGGATGCAAGCATTACTGAGCTTGACGGGCATAAAGGAGTGTTGTTTAGCAGCAACCGAATTTCGGATACGCTTAAGCCTCAAAAAATGGACACCATCCTTCCCTTAGGGCCGTTTGATGTGTTCTTTTTGGACTTACAAACCCGTTCCCCGGTACTTCGTCAAATAACATTTACACCGGATGCCGATGAGCGGCTACCCAGAGGGACAAGTGCAGGCTATTTCTCGTATATGAGTGATGCCAGCGGCATTTTAAACAGACAGGCTGGCCTCTTGGAGCCCTACACCGCATTTTACCAAACCATATTTTATTTGAATGATGGTGCAGAGGTTCGGAGTTTGAACATGGATAAAAGTGGGGAATGGCCGACGGAAAAGGCCCTGGGATACCTTGCTCCGGAGGACAGTGTCCGGGTAAACATCGACTCGACAACCATAGATAGTATTCGTGTGGTCCCATTTATTCAGAAACGGGCTAAAACGTACAATCAGACAAATTACAATCGGAATTTAATAAACCACTCCTATTCAGCCGATGGAGTCCGACTGGCTGAGCAATGGTATCAGAATGGACAAACGCATATCCAACTCAGCAACTACGATCCAAAACAACAAAAGCCTGTTTGGATAACCCGTCACCAGGCAATGAACATGCGTTCGCGCGGGCAGGCGGTAATACAAGAGATTTCCGAGCCCCTCAATGAACCGGTTGACGACGACCAATCGAATTTTTCACCCGAACCTTTACCTGAAATTCAAAACAACAGGGATAGTGTCATTGTCATCGACCCCGGGGCTTATTTTCAGGTACCAGAACATTTATCCACCCCAAATCCTGTTGTAGAGAAAGCCAAGGTAGCAGATCCGGAAACAGAAGTTCCGGAACGGAAAGAAAGCCAGCCGAAGGCACAGATTGCACAGGAGCCGGCACGGAAACCGGCAGTAGAATTTGGCAAGGATGGATCTGTTATTAAATTCATGCCTTCGCGCATAGTTGCCTACCGACTTCGTTTCAGAACCGACTACATTTCAACCAGCATGGACAACAACCTGCTTTTTGAAGGTCTGGACAGCTATGCAGGTTCTCCAAACGGATTCCAGACACCACCGCCGGGTGTGCTTTTTAAGGCGAACCTGAAAGACCTGCTGGAAGACTATGTACTGGAAGCCGGGTTCCGACTCCCAACCACCTTCAATGGAGCAGAATATTACCTTTGGTTTGACAACAAAAAAAGACGAATAGATAAACGGGTGGCTTTGTACAGAAAAACCCTGATATCCACACTGGACCCAGGGCAAATCGGAAACCCGGCAGGCCCGACCCAGGTTCGAACCAACACCCTGCTGGGGCAGTATGAACTGCGATACCCCTTGAATACATACACGAGTATTCGGGGAACATTTACCCTGAGACAGGATAAAGCCATTACACTTACGACAAATGCCCCAACCCTGGAGGCTCCGGATTATGCCGAGCAGCGCGCATCCTTCCGCCTGAGCACCGTGTATGATAATACCGTTGACATTGATATGAACCTGCGTACGGGAACTCGTGCAAAGGTGTTTGTTGAGGCAGTCAAACGATTTGAATTTAATACGCAGCCAAATTGGAGCCTGAAATTCAATAGTGGATTTATGACTGTTGTGGGACTGGATGCAAGGCATTACCAACGTCTGGATCGCAAGTCCATTCTGGCTATGCGACTTTCCGGAGCAACGAACTTTGGCTCTGAGCGCATACTTTACTTTTTGGGTGGGGTTGACAAATGGGTTTTTCCTAAATTTAACAACAACATTCCTATTCCTCAGGATGGTAATTTTGCGTACCAGACCCTTGCAGCCAACCTGCGCGGTTTCCGGCAAAATATCCGGAATGGAAGTTCGTATGCCTTGTTCAACTCTGAATTGCGCGTTCCTATTTTCAAGTACTTTTCCAGAAAGCCGGTCATGAGTAACTTCTGGAGAAGTTTCCAGCTGGTAGGGTTCTTTGATGCCGGTACAGCCTGGCAGGGCCGGACTCCATATAGCGGGGACAATCCACTGAACACTGTGGTTGTAGAAAACCCTCCAACGGTATCGGTCAAAGTTAATTACTTCCGCGATCCATTAGTAGCCGGCTATGGTGTTGGACTTCGCTCCCTGTTGTTTGGAATGCACATCCGTCTGGATTATGCCTGGGGAATTGAAACACGGGTAGTTCAAAAGCCCATGTTGCACGTAGCGTTGGGCACTGATTTTTAGAGCAGATTTGCACTCGAAAAGCACAGACTAGAAATTGAAGCGGGCGTTTGGAAAAGATTCCAAGCGCCCGCTTCAACATTACAGCCACTTATTCTTTTCGCATTGCTTTAAACGTTCCATTGGGTTGGATAAATGAGACGGCTGTGGCAGGCTCATTGTCTTTCCGGTCAAACTTAATGCTATACCCCTCCAATCCGGCCAAATTGAATTTGTGGTTTCCGAGGGACATCGTTTCGTACTCGGGTTGGCCCGGAACAAGTACCATCAACATATCATCATCTCTGAGAGAAATTTTAATCTCAGTCCCCATCAATGTATACGTTCCGGTATACCCTTCCAATACAGCACGATCCACGGGTTTGGCTTCGATTTTTCGGGTAAACTTCAAGGGGCCAAGGGATGGTTCCATTCCAAATATTTCCACGGAATTGATTTCTCCTTCCAGGTTTGTGTAAAACGAGACAGCCAACTGGCCATCATCATCTGCTTCAATTCCCGGAACGATTGATATGGGTTTAAACACATCGTAATGTTTATGTCGGAGCCAAAAGTTCATCTCCTTTGTAATCAGGAACAGAGAATCCTCATGAAGTTCAAATCGATATTCGCCATACCCAGGATGTGAAAAGACACCAGTATAATCGTTAATTGGGTGGGAAGGACGGGTTCCCTCGATGACTCCACTGCTGTCTTTAGGCACATCAAGTTCCTGTTGCTTTTTATGTGCATCATACAATTCCGTGTGCCAATCGTAGGGCTCCAATTCCAGCATTTTATCCGCTATGGTATTGCGGACAATGGCTGGCACACGCGATCCATCCTGGTTTGTCAGCACTACAACTCCGATATCATCGGTAGGGAAAAAGCACACATTCGCAGAAAACCCGTTGATGTTTCCACCGTGCTCTACCCGGTAGTGGCCTTTGTAGCTTGACAGGAACCAGCCCATCCCATAATTATTGAAATGCAGGTCCGGGCGCACACTACCTGGGGGCATCCCGGAATTCACCATTTGTGAAGAGATTGCCTCCCGGATATACGATGGTGGCATGACTTCTTTGTCTTTAAATTTTCCGTCATTCAACCAGGCAATCAACCAGTTCCCCATTTCTGAAGCGCTGGCACAAATTGATCCCGCAGGTCCCATGCCTTCGATTTTATAATACTCCATAAAACGAATAGAGTCCTTATATGCAAAATACCCTTTTGCTTTATCGGCATTTTTATCCATTTCCCAGAGCGCAAAATTGGCTGTACGCATTTCAAGGGGCTCAAAAAACTGTTCCCGAATATTATCTTCCCAAGATTTTTTTGTGATCTTTTCAGCGATTACCCCCTGGAGCAGGAAGCCCCAGTTGTTGTATTGGAATACAGATCTTAAATCGGCTGAAGGTTCGAGATATTCCATTCGCAAGACCAGGCTATCCCTTGAGCACGGATTTAGGTACCAAGAAAAGTCATGTCTGGGAAGTCCACTTCGATGGCAGGTAAAATCCCGTATTGTGAGTCGGTCGGCCATATCTTTTTCAAAAAATCGGACTTCCGGCAAGTGTTTTGAAATGGGATCATCAAAATCAAGATCATCCGATTCTTTAAGAATTCCAAGCAGGGCAGATGTAAAGGCTTTTGTCGAACTTCCGATTTGGAAAAATGGTTTTTTCGGTGACGGGCAGTTTGTTTTCCATGTCCCGATATCCAAATCCCCGGGTATAAACAACCTCATCTCCTTTCACTACGGCAACTGCACAGCCAGCAGCATCCCAATCAGCCAGAACCCGTTGCATGATTGAATCCATATCACTGAAGGTGGAGTTGGACTGTCCATAAAGATTGGAACCAATGAAATAAAGCATGAGGAACACTGAAATGATTTTGGTTGGTATTTTCATCTTGTAATGTTTTTATAAATACGAGTAACAGAGTTTTCAATCCCTAAATTCAATCCTATGCAAGTACGATAAAAAACGTCTCTATCTGCATTTTTTTAGGTCAACGAACTGAATTGATAGATTGGAGTAAAAAAATTCCCGAATTCTGCATGTGCAAAATTCGGGAATATACTTTCACCCAATTGTTCAGGATGTATCCTTCAGATACAGGGCGCTGCACATTTGCAACGCCCTGCAAAACTGAGGGAGGGGGAACCCTCATGAAAAGTCATCACCTCCATAAAGGAGTGCGTGCCAGCACCTCGCTCGAAGTACAGAACACGCACCCACTCGGGTGATCTTCTACTATTTATCCACTACTACCATTTTCTTCGACGCACTCGCTTTGTCCGTGCTCACCGTGTAGTACATTACTCCACTTGCCGGTACTTCACTCCGCGTCAATTCGATCTGGTTGTAGCCCTTCGCATAATTCCCTGTTCCACTGTAGATCAAGCGGCCCATTTCATCATGCACCTGTAAGGTCACTTCACTCGACTCCGGTAGGTAAAAACCTATCTGAGTCTTGCTGGCAAACGGGTTCGGACTGTTCTGGTATAAGGCAAAGGCATCGCCCATTGCCACCTCGCCATTGAAGCGCAAGGCCACTGAACCACGGGTCAAACCGCCCGTTGCATCCGCTGTGTACATCTCACTCCGGGTAATCCGGTTGCTCAGGCTCAGCATCTCACTCAACTTGCCGCTGCGCTTCGCACGCAACTTCAAGGTGAACACACCGGCCTCTGCCCCATCGTAACTGGTCGTCAATACCGTACCTGCTACACCTGCATAGCCCGTGAACACACCAAAGTTGTCAAGGCTCATACCACGACCTGGCTGCACCTCTTCCACTTCCATGCCCAACAGTTCCAGCGTAAACTGGTAACCCGCTACGCGCTCTGAGGCACTCAGAGTAACCAGCACTTCTTCACCTGCTTCTACCTTCCGGTCTTTCGCATCGAAGTACAGCATTCCACCCTGACGATCGCCACTGACTCCCAGATTAACGCCATCGCCCGATGCCGTGTGGTTCAGATCACCGATCTTGATTGCCACAAAGTCATCCTCCAGGTGATCCTCTCCGATGTTCATCGCGGAGATTGTCTCCGGGAACGCCGTTTCAAACGGATTCAATGGGTTCGGGAACACAAAGTCCCGATCCACAAAGCGCCAGGAAGTATTGTTCACAAACTGTGCATCCAAGCCTACCAGCAAACGACGCAGATCACGCACATCCTTCGCTGTAATCGTTCCGGAGTGGTCAATATCCGCTGCGATCAACAAGTATGGACTTGGCAATGTGCCCTGACCTAACAAGTACTTCTGCAACATGATTGCATCCGCTGTGCTCAACCCATTCAATGGATCATCGTCCTTGTGTGGGATCACTGTGTAGTTTGTTGATGCTGGTACTTCATTCATGAAGCCATACCAACCCTCTGCACCTGATTCCGTCTGCAGATCCGTTGTGATTCCGGCGCCAACACCTTCCAACTGTACTTCTACTTCCTCTACCCCTGTTCCGTTTTCTGTTATGAAGTTGCCTCCTACCGAGTACAACAGACCCGTAACATCCAACTCAAAGGTATCCGAAGCGGTACACAAGCCAAGGCTTGCCGTTACCACTACACTGCTGCTCGATGGGCCAACTGCTGTGAACGGTGGAATGATTGGGTTCAGGCTTGTAGCCGTTCCATCCTGCATGCCGCCTGCAACGCCGCCTGTCCAACTGAACTGGGCGCCCCACAGGTTGGTCGTCAATGCAATCGGATCCACCACATCACCATCGCCTGCACTTACATCTGCCAGTGGCAACAAGAAGAATGCTACTCCGTCTTCTACCGTCGCTGATTTCTCTACCGTACAGCCATTGCCATCCGTTACCGTCACACTGTATACTCCCGCACTCAGGTTGCTGATACTGGAAGCCATGTTGTTCGTAGGGCCTCTGTAAGGCCGGTTGACCAGTCGTAGGTGTAGGCCATCGGACCACTGATCACTCAGTGGTAACACCGCTGTCGTTCGAACCACTACAACTGTTGTCGTCTGTGAACAGTACTACTGCAGGACTTGGCAAGACTACCAATTGCAACAGATCCACATCGTAACAGCCATCGCCATTTACTATGCGTGACCACAGCGTCAATGTACCGCTTGTGAACGTATCCGGAAGCGCAGCGTCTGCTATCGCATCGTCTTCTGACAAGTGGTAACTTACTGTCAGGCCAGATACACCAATTGTTACCATTGCATTCGCTTCGACAACACAAACGTGCCCATCATGCCGCTGAACTCATCCGACATACCTTCAGGTTCGCTACATAGGCCTTTGGCTTCGGCAAGGTCTGCAACAACACTTCGATTGCCTCTACGCTACCATCTGTTGCTTTTCAAATACCCGGGCCCAGACGGTGTAGCCATTTACTCCAAGGTATGGAGTTGGCAACTCCTGGATGCCCGCAAGGTAAGCGCATTCGCTTCGGAGGGTAGTAACAATATGTGTGCCTGTTGGGTCTACCAGCGCATCCCTCATCGGTCAGCGTAAACCAGCCTTATCGGCTTCTTCTCACATGCATAGATGATGATTGCCTGATCACACAGGAAGCCTACATTCAGGGTATGGTCCGTACAGCCGGCCATCATCGTAGTGTACATAATCGTCGGATAACCATCCCATGGCATGCCTGTGGCGTTGGCCAACAGCCAAGGTCTGAGTCGTTGTTATCCGGGCTAGGCCTTCGCCTGAGTTCGCTATCGTTAATGGGTAGGTCTGACCATTCAATTTCAACAACCGGTTGAGGTGTTGAACTGGCTGTTTACGCCATCCGTGCCAAAGACAATCTTGTATTCCGTATTCGGTTGAATGCTGTCAAAGCCAGGTGTCGAAATCCAGTTCTCTCCTGGGGTGCCGATTCCGGTGAAGTAGTATTCACCGTTGGCATCCGTCTGGGTGGTCAGCAGGGTGCCTGTCTGGGCATCGTACAAACTTACCAAGATTCCAGCCAGCGCTCCTCACATGCATCCTGTACCCCATCCGCATCGCAATCTGCCCAGGCGTAGTTGCCCAACTGCAGCGTAAGCCATCACACAAGGCTTCCATATCGCCAATCGGGCTGGCTTTGCCAAGCGCTACTACATCCAGGGTTGGATCCACGATTGTAAGGTCGTTCCGGGTGGAGGCACCGTTCAGCAGGCTGTAGTAGGCTACCCCTCCTCCGAAGGTGTACTCCGAGGTGTTTGGATTCACTACTGCACTCAACACTTCCTCTGTGCCAGGTACCAGTACCAGACCGCCTGCATCTGCATCCAGGTGGTACGAACGGGTGTTGTCGTAGAAGAACTCGCCGCCCGATGGACCCTGGTTGGTATTTGCGCCAAACCAACTGTCCCGGTTGATAAACGGTATTGTGCCATTCTTCTCAAGTGCCCAGCCAGACTCTGCCTGGTAGGCGATCAGAACGTCACCACCGTTGGCTGCCGAGATCGGGGTGCCGCTTGTTGTATTCGGACGGTACTGACGGTAACCAAACTGGTGACCCGTACGGTCCATCATCCCGATGATCACCAAACCATCGCTTGTAAATTCGATATCAGATATCATCGCCTGCGCACGGCAACGGAATTCTGCTCCCGTCGGGCCGCCACCGATGATCTCAAAGTTGCCGTCAAATATGCTGCTTGGCTCACCTGCCCCTGTATTTGGAACCAGGTTCCGCTCGCTGTACCTTCATCCGTCCAGGTCTCCCACTCCCGGCAATCGGGCCAAGGCTTGGATTCTGCACCGCCTACCACATCGCCGTGGTTGTACAGCCGGGACGTCAGCGAGTAACTCAACATCATCTTCCAGTTACCTGTGCTTGGGTTGTACTCGTGGATCGATGCATACAGATCATCGCTGCTGCCATTCATTTCTCGGTACATACTCCACCTACATACACCTTGTTGCGATAGACTTTCAGGCCAATGGACGGAACACTCCGTTCGATAATTTGGTGCTGTGGCGATCGGAATCTCTACGCTGCTTGGCGTGTAGCGGATGCTGTCGATCCGTACCAGATTACCGGTGTTCAGATTCACCAACTATTGTGCCAAGGTTGTGAATGCTGATATTCAGGTCACCAAGACCGGCCTTACTAATCTTGCCAAACGCATCGGCATCCTGGTTAGGATCCAGCGGACCACCAAGGTCGCCAGAAGGACGTACTACTACACCAGCATTTCTCCGTACCACGTACAGCTGAACAACATTCGCATCGCTGCTGCTGTAATCAATCTTGTAAATACCGCCTTCGCCCAGACTGCCAAGACCAGCATGGCGTTTCACAAACGCACTCGCGTACAATTGCTTCTGTTCGCGGTCGTAAGCCAACCAAATACAGAGCCCAACTCCGTGGCTGGCACTTCACCAAATACATCATCCGGTGTCTGACTGTCGTATGGGAACAAGGCTACTGATGCATTGTTGGATGCAATCGCAAGTCCTGTGAGAAACTGAGAACGTATTCGGCTTCGCCTGACAGTAACTATCCGGGTTGAAGTAACCAACCTTGATGTTACAATCAACGGTATCGATAAACTGTACGGTAGTTCCGTTGTCATCTCCGTGGAACGATGGCTTCATCCATGGAATAAGAGCATTCGAGAACTCTATCCGGTATGGATAGTTGTTCAGGCCGCTGAACGAGAAGTTGCCATCCGAATCCGATCGTAGAATCAACAGGTACCGGATTATCACATTCATACAGGTACACTTTGATGCCGCCCAAACCATTTTCGTCGTTGGGGTCAAAGGTGCCGTCGGTATTTTCATCATCAAAGGCCATACCGCCAAAGTCGCCGCCTTCAACTGTAACAGATACAGTAGTAGAACATCCGGAGTTGTCGGATACTGTGATGTTGTAAATACCTGCTCCCAGATTTTCTATTGAAATTGGTTCCAGGAATACCTGTGAGGCTACCTGTTTGTGTGTGCCGTTCGACCAGGTGTGTAATAGGCTGAACACCACCGATGATATCAAGCAGAATCACCCTGCTGGTGCTGTTGCCACAGTTGGTACCCGTTGCGATTGCATTTACTGAGAAGTTGCATCCGCCAGTGATCTCAAAGCAGGTATCCGGATCTGCTACACAACCATTCGAATCAGAAATAGTAACACAATAAATGCCAGGCGGTAAATTGTCCAAGTCCTCGGTTGTTGCTCCGTTTGACCACATATATGTGTATGGTGCAACACCGCCAGTCACAGGTAATATCTATTGATCCATTGGACTGACCACCACTCGTATTTATTACTACCGAATTGATCAATTCAGGTCCATCGTTAGACTCAATCGTTGCGCAAGTAGATGCAGTACAGCCATTGGCGTCCGTGGTAACAGTTACACAATACGTACCGGCATCCAAACCAGTTATATCTTCCGTCGTTTCACCATTTGACCAAATGTAGGTGTATGGACCTGTACCACCGGTGAACGGTCAAATCAACGGAGCCGGTCATCAGCGCACAATCTGTATTGGTTGTAGTTGTTTCCAACTCGGGTCCTCCCCGAGAGTCTACCGTCACACAGGTTGTCGCAGAACAGCCGTTGGCATCCGTTACTGTTACACAGTATGCGCCCGCACCTTTGACACCAAATCCCTGCGCGGTTGCGCCACATCCCAGGTATAAGTATATGGTTGAGTACCACCAGTTACACTGATATCAACGGAACCATTGCTTGATCCACAACTTTTTGCATCCGTCACAGAAGGTCACACTAATCTGTGGACCATCGGTATTTTCAACAGTTGCACATGAGGTGTTAGTACAGCCATTCGCATCGGTTACCGTTACACAGTAAGTACCTGCGCTCAGGTTATTCAAGTCTTCCGAGCGGTAGAACCATTTGACCACAAGTAGGTATATGGTGCAGCCACCGGTAACCGTAAGGTCAATTGAGCCATTGGATTGACCACAGGTCGCATCGGTAAAACAGCTACCGTAACAACACTTGGGCCACCCTCAGATTCAACAGTTACACACGTGGTAGCAGAACAGCCATTGGCATCTGTAACAGTCACACAGTACGTGCCTGCGCTCAAGTTGTTCAAATCCTCTGTGGTCATACCATTATCCCAGGTATAGGTATGGTTGAGTACCACCAGTTACAATCGATATCAATTGAGCCATTGCCTGACCCGCATGTTTCCATCCGTCACGGAAACTACACCGATCTGTGGACCATTTGCATTGTTAACAGTAGCACAAGATGTTGTTGTACAACCATTCGCATCAGTAACAGTCACACAGTAGGTGCCTGCGCTCAGGTTATTCAAATCTTCAAGGTAGAACCATTTGACCACAAGTATGTATACGGTGCAGCGCCATCTGTAACTGTCAGATCAATAGAGCCGTTGGACTGACCACAGGTCGCATCCGTTGGTACGGTTACCGCTGTAGGCCACCCTCAGATTCAACAGTTACACATGTAGTGGCAGAACAGCCATTGGCATCCGTTACCGTAACACAGTACGTGCCGGCGCTCAGGTTGTTCAAGTCTTCAGTCGTAGAACCGTTATCCCAAGCGTATGTGTATGGTCCTACACCGCCAGTTACACTCAGATCAATGGAACCATTGCTTGAGCCACAGGTTGCATCCGTAACACTGGTTGTCAATTCAGGACCATCTGAGTTATTAATGGCCACACAGGTGCTTGTTGTACAGCCATTCACATCGGTTACTGTAACACAGTAGGTACCTGCAATCGGGTTGTTCAAACTCTGTTGTAGGAACCATTTGAATTAAATGTAGGTGTATGGTGCGGTGCCGCCGGTAACAGTCAAGTCTACTGGAGCTGTTTGACTGACCACAGGTTGTATCGGTTCCATCTGCTACTGCATTTGGTGTATTAATACTGATATTAATCACAGTTACTGTTGTTGTCGCTGTGTGGCCAGCGCCGTTGAGGTAACCGTAACCGTATAAGTACCTGAGGTACATTTGTCTGGTCTTCAGTTGTTACCCCATTTGACCAATTGTATGTATATGGGCCTGACAGCCTGTAACCGTCAGATCGATCGAGCCATTTGATTCATTACACGTTGCATTTACAACATCAGCGCCCAAAATCAAGGTTCCTGGATCTTCTACCGTACCACAACTAACAGCGCTACAGCCATTCGCATCGGAGACTGTTACACAGTAGGTACCTGCACTCAGGTTGTTCAGGTCTTCCGTAGTTGATCCATTTGACCAGGTATAGGTATATGGTGCTGTGCCGCCATTGACTGACAAATCAATTGAGCCATTGGCATCTCCACACACCATCCGTAATATCCATGGTCAGTCAGACCTCCTACATTGTTCACATTCACGCAAGTAGTTGCCGTACATCCACTCGCATCCATAACCGTTACAGAGAGGTGCCGGCTGTAAGGTTATTCAAATCTTTCAGTCGTGGCTCCATTTGACCACATGTACATGTATGGAGCAGCGCCGCCGGTAACAGTCAGTCAATTGAGCCATTGTTTGCGCCACAAGTTGCATCGGTTACTACCGTTGTCAGCTGTGGGCTGTTGGAGTTCAACACAACTACACTTGTACTAGAAGTACATCCATTTGCATCCGTTACAGTAACGGTATAGGTTCCGGGCAGCAAGGCCACCGATATCCTGGCTATTAGAACCATTTGACCATGCATATGTATATGGGTTTGTACCACCACTTACCGTCAAACCGAGCCATTGGACTGTCCACAAGTGGTATTATTTACAACTGTGCCTGTGATTTAAGGCCGGCGGTTGAGATACAATAACTGCACACGCACTACATCCATTTGCATCTGTAACTGTGACGGTATAAGTTCCGCGGTCAGATTATTCAGATCTTGATTTGAAGAACCATTAGACCACGCATAGGTGTATGGAGTTGTACCACCTGTAATGCTCAAATCAATTGCTCCGTTGTTTCCACCAAAGCAAGAAACCGAGTTACCTGAGCTGTTACCGAAGGAGCCCCTCATCACCTACCGTAGCAGTTCCAACTTCAGTACAACCATTTGCATCGGTTACTGTGACAGTATGTAGACTCGCAAATACTCCGTTAAGATCTTCGCCTGCAAAGCCATTTGACCATGAATACGTATACCCAGGAGTTCCTCCACTTTACTGTGAGGTTAATGGAGCCATTATTTTGCCCACAACTTGCATCGGTTGCGGTAAGAGACAAATTCAATGCCGAAGGCTCATTTACAACACCACTTGTTGTGACACTACAGCCTGTTGCATCCGTTACTGTTACAGTATATGTACCTGGTGAACTAAGGTTGGTCAAATCCTGGCTTGACTCGCCATTTGACCAGTTGTAGATGTATGGACCTGTACCACCTGAAACGGAAAGATCAATCGAACCGTTCATTTCACCATGGCATAGGATGTCCGTAACTGTGGTTGTTACCACTGGACCTCCAATCGCATTTACTGTAACACAGGTAGTCTCTGTACAGTTATTGGCATCCGTTACGGTTACACAGTACGTACCAGCACTCAACCCACTTGATCCTGGGACCTGTAACCGTTTGACCACAAGTACGTGTAGCCAGGATTGCCACCGCTTACTGTAAGATTGATTGAACCATTAGACGCACCACAGGTAGCATTTACCCAGGTGGCAGATAGGTTGATCGCTGGTGGCTCAACGATGAAGACAGATACAATACCAGAACATCCAGTACCATCCGTTACGGTAACAGTATAGTTGCCACCATTCAACCCGGTAATTGTAAATGGTTCGGTGCTTGAAACACCGTTTCCATTTGTTCCTCCACCGGTCCACTCATAGCCATAGTCCGGGTGAACCACCCGTTACATCAATTGTAATGGTGCCATCGGCATCTCCATGACAGGTCAATGTGTTGCTGCTGCTCAAAGCAATTTGAGACGGAGACTCAACTACCGCGAAGGTAGTGCCGATACATCCATTGGAACTCGTTACTGTTACGCTGTATGAGCCCGCAGGAAGGTTATTTATTTCAAATGGGTTGTTCGGGATGTTTGATCCCTGACCCATGTTATTATCCTGATCTACCCAGGTATAGGCGTAGTTTGGATCTCCGCCAAACACCTCGATAACAATCGTTCCATCGCTGGAGTTACAGGTGTTGGTTGGGAGGGTGTACGAGGTAACATACATGCTGGATGGTTGTGTTACCAGGGCGGTAGTTACCGCAGTACAGCCATCGGCATTGGTTACGGTGATGGAGTAGTTGCCAAAACCAAGGTTGTCAATGCTAAACGGTTCGCTTGCACTGAATCCGTTACCGCTTTGGCCACCGCCCGTCCACTCATAACTGAAGCCCGGTACACCATTCGTTACATCCACGATGATCGAACCATCGCTTAATCCACAACTGCTAACCGGCACTACGCTGGTAGACAAGGTCATCAATGGTGGTTGATTAACAAAACCAGAGATCACTTTTGTACAGCCGTGGCTATCCGTAACGGTAACTGTATAGTTGCCGGTAGACAAGCCGGAGATATCCTGGCTTGTAGCTCCGTTTGACCACTGATACGTATACCCGGGGGTGCCACCACTTACGCTCAAGTCTATAGACCCATCTGCACTACCAAAACAAACTGCATCATTTACCTGGACAGATAAGGACAAGTCGGTAGGCTGGCCAATAATGACGGTCTCGATTGCTGTACAGCCATGGCTGTCTGTAACCGTAACAGTGTAGGTTCCTGCAGGTACATTCATTGGGTCCTGACCAGTAAAGCCATTTGACCATTGATAGGTATAAGCAGGTGTACCGCCACTAACTGTCAAATTAATATTTCCATCAGAGCCACCAAAGCAAGATACATCTTCTTTTTCATGACTCAATACCAACAAAGGTGGTTGTGTAATTGTACCTGAAGTAACCACAGTACAGCCATGTGAATCTGTAACTGTAACCGTGTACGTACCAATTGGCAAGCCACTTGGGTCTTGACCCGTAAAGCCGTTTGACCATTGGTAGCTGTAGCCTGGGGTGCCGCCATTAACTGTCAGGTCAATGGATCCATCTGAACCGCCAAAACACTGAACATTAGAAACTGAAACACTTGCAGTCAACAACGGTGGCTGGCCTACGGTTGCACTGCTCACTGCAGTACAGCCATTGGCATCTGTAACCGTTACGGTATAAGTGCCGATTGTCAAGCCAGACAAGTCCTGTGCTGCAAAGCCATTCGACCAAAGGTAGGTGTAGCCTGGGGGTACCGCCACTAACTGTCAGATTGATTGAACCATCGGAGCCACCAAAGCACAGAACATTGGTCACACTCAAATCAAGATTCAAGGCTGGAGGTTGTGTTACAGTCTCAGATGTAACTGCTGTACAACCATTATTATCTGTTACAGTCACTGTGGTGGTACCAGCACTCAGACCTGTTGGGTCCTGGCCTTGATAACCATTTGACCACATATACGTATAGCCGGGTGTTCCACCAATAACTGAAAGGTTAATGGGAACCATCTGAACCACCATTACATGATACGGGTGACATGGTAGTACTTACTTGCAATAGCGGTGGTTCTTGTTACTGTACCACTGATTACATCGGTACAACTATTAGAATTGTAACTAAACTGTATAGGTTCCAGCAGTAAGTCCGCTAGGATCTTGACCAGTAAAGCCATTTGACCAAAAGTAGGTATAGCCTGGTGCTACCACTTACAATCAGGTTGATGGATCCATCAGAGCCGTTTACACACAATACATGTGTAACAACAACGGACAACTAAGTCAGTAGGGCTGATTAACCGTTACAGAAGTAACCATGGTACAACCATTTGCATCAGTAACGGTAACCGTATAAGGCCTGCTGTCAGATTATCAATATCTTCTGTTGTAGCACCAGTTGACCATTGGTAAGTATAGGCTCCGGTGTACCACCGCTCACATTCAGGTCGATAGAACCATCAGAGCCTCCAAAACACAAGACGTCGGTTACGGTGGTCGTCAACACAATCACAGGTGGCTGGTTAACTACTGCAGTTGTGGTAGCAGTAAAGCCGTATACATCTGTAACAGTTACAGACATGTTCCTGCCTGCAGACCACTTGGGTCCTCGCCAGGGAAGCCATTTGACCACTGATACGTGTATGCCGGAGTGCCTCCAGTAACTGGGGGAGGTCGATAGAACCATTTGTTCTATTGAAACAGGTAACATCTACAACAATTGTTACCAAATCAATATCTACATAGAAACCAGCATCAACCGTTCTGTTGTCATCGTTTGAAACCAAGGTAACTACCGGGCTCATCAGGTTGTTGTCAGCATCGCTATCCAAGGCATCACCCGTTTGATCTGCAGGAGAAACAATGAAGTTGCTTCCTGGAGAAGTAAACGTTACCTGATAAGTACCTGGCACAAGGTTTTCAAACAAATAGAAACCAGAGCCATTTGTAAAATCACTGAGTGAAACTGGGTTTCCAAATCCATCTGTTCCGGTAAGGAACACCTGGATATTTGGAGCACCTGGCTCACCAGCATCCTGAATTCCATCTTTATCGAGATCAAACCAAACATAATCTCCAAGTTTGGCATAGCGGTAGAAACCGGCATCGTAATCCAGGTTGTTTTCTCCACTTACCAAATCTTCAACAACTGTCTGCTGAGATCCTGGCAGAGCATCGCTATCCAGAGCATCATTACCGCCCAAGTCAACATTCGTCAAAACATAGCCACCTACTGGTGTTCCAAAGGTAACGGTATATTGGCCAGGAGCAAGATTGCTAAACAGGTACATGCCACTGCCATTTGTATTCATTGTCAAAACAACTGGGACGCCTGAATTAGTTGTTCCATTCAAAGTAACAGGAACGCCAGAAATACCTGGCTCACCGAAGTCCTGAATACCATTTGCATTCAGATCTTCCCAAACGTAGTTGCCAATAGATGCGCCTTCGTAGAAACCGGCATCAATTGTGTTGTTCACCTCATTGCTAACCAAGGTTACCATTGGGCTCATCAAAGTTGATGGGTTGGCATCGCTATCCAGGGCATCGTTGCCACCCTGATCTGCTGGAGTTACCAGGTAGCCACTTGGCTGACCAAAGGTAACCTTGTATGTACCAGGTGCGAGGTTGGTAAAGTTGTAAGAACCGTCCGAGTTGGTGTTGATGGTGATGTTTACTGGAACACCTGAGCCGGTAGTTCCGGTCAAGGTTACAGGAACATTTGGAATTCCATCTTCACCTGGGTCCTGGATACCATTACCATTGGTATCTTCCCAAACATAATCACCCAAAGCGGCAGGTTGATAGAAACCTGCGTCGATGGTATTATTTACATCATTGCTCTTCAAAGTAACTACCGGGCTCATCAAACTGTTCGGATCGGCATCGCTGTCTAAGGCATCATTGCCACCCTGGTTTGAGTGGGTAGTTGTATATCCACCTGGCTGACCAAAGGTTACTTTGTAGTCACCAGGTACCAGATCGGTAAGCTTGTATGAACTGTCAGGGTTAGTATTAATCGTAATGCTTACTGGGTTACCAAACTGTCGGCATCGGTCAGTGTAACTGGTACGTTAGGGATTCCTGACTCACCTGGATCTTGATACCATTACCATTGGTATCCTCCCAAACAAAGTCTCCTAATTCTGCATAGCGGTAGAAACCGGCATCATAATCCAGGTTGTGCTCACCGCTGATCAAATCTTCAACAACGGTTTGCTGGAGATCCTGGCATTGCATCGCTAATCCAGAGCGTCGTTGCCGCCCAAGTCAACATTCGTCAAAATGTATCCACCCGAAGGAGTTCCAAAGGTGATGGAGTACTGGCTGCGGCTCAAGGTTGTCAAAGAGGTACATGCCACTCGCCATTGGTATTCATGCTTTGAACTTCACTGGTATGCTCAGGCCAGTAGTTCCGTTCAATGTAACCGGAACACCAGAAATACCAGGCTCACCGAAGTCCTGAATACCATTTGCATTCAGATCTTCCCAAACATAGTTACCAATAGATGCGCCTTCGTGAAACCGGCATCAATTGTGTTGTTTACCTCATTGCTAACCAAGGTTACCATTGGCCCATCAAAGTCGATGGGTTGGCATCGCTATCCAGGGCATCATTGCCACCCTGATCTGCCGGAGTTACCAGGTAGCCACTTGGCTGACCAAAGGTAACCTTGTACGTACCAGGTGCGAGGTTGGTAAAGTTGTAAGAACCGTCAGGATTGGTATTGATGAAGATGTTTACTGGAACACCTGAGCCGGTAGTTCCGGTCAAGGTTACAGGAACACGGGAATTCCATCTTCACCTGTCCTGGATACCATTTCCATTGGTATCTTCCCAAACATAATCACCCAAAGCAGCAGGCTGATAGAAACCTGCGTCGATGATGGTTTTATTTATCTCATTACTCTTCAGAGTAACTACCGGGCTCATCAAGTTTGATGGATTGGCATCGCTATCCAATGCATCGTTGCCACCCTGGTTGGCTGGGGTTGTTGGTATATCCGCCTGGTTGACCAAAGGTTACTTTATAGTCACCAGGTACCAAATCCGTAAAGTTGTAAGAACTGTCAGGGTTGGTATTGATTGTAATTGTTACAGGAGTGCCTGATCCGGTAGTACCGGTCAGTGTAACTGGCACGTTAGATTCCGGACTCACCTGGGTCTTGGATACCGCTGCCATTGGTGTCCTCCCAAACGAAGTCTCCCACCCTGCATAGCGGTACAAGCCCACATCAAGTCGTTATTTTCACTTCCGTATCCAATGTTTCAACTACGGTTGTACCACCTGTTGAATCATCTGGTATCAAGTTATCCAGCGCATCATTACCACCTTGATTCAAAGCAGTGAAATGATAGCCACCGGGTGTAATAAAGGTAAGTTGGTAATCACCTGAACAAAGGTTTCAAACAACACAAGCCAGAAAACATCTGTAATATCTGTAAGTGAAACAGGGTTGCCATTTTGGTCTGTGCCTGTCAACTGCACAGTGACATCACGGAATGCCCTGTTCGCCTGGCTCCTGAATACCATTTGCATTTACATCTTCCCAAACATAGTTACCAATAGAGTTTGGTACAAATTCATTGGAGCATCATATGCATCCATATCGGTGTCTGAACATGCATTATTAAATTTAGCAGTTACATCCACATCAACAGCACCATTGAAACCGCTGATCACAATATTTTGTGAACCGTTTGATCCAAGTCCTATTGAAATTGACTGTAACCACCAGTGGTAGTTGCTGTAATGGAAGTGCTCGGTGCATTTGTCCAACTTATTGAAACCGTTACGGGAGTACGTGTTTGTAAGTGATCACAAAGGGATGCTACAACAGCAGTAATTTCGATAGTTGGTTCAACAACTGTTGCACTTGTTGTTGCTGTACAGTTGTTTGCATCGGTCACTGTTACGGTATACGTACCAGCGATCAAGCCAGATGGATCCTGACCAGCAAAGCCATTAGACCACAAATACGTGTAAGGTGTAGTACCGCCGGATACGCCAGGTTACCTGAGCCATCAGCATTGCCCTCACAAGATGCATGTGCAGTAACAACTGCTGTTGGGTTTAATGGATTTGGTTGATTGATTGTCCGGCTCAATGTTGCAGTACAGTTGTTTGCATCGGAAACCGTTACAGTGTAGGTACCAGCAGGAATGTTGTTCAAATCCTGAGTACTTGCCCCATTTGACCAAACATAGGTATATGGTGAGGTGCCGCCGGATACGCTCAAATTGATGGAGCCATCAGACAAGCCATTACATGAAACATCCACTTTGGTAGCACTCAAACTTGGGCCTCCAATATTGTCAACAACTTCTGTTTTCACAGCAGTACAACCGTTTGCATCCGTTACAGTAACGGTGTACGTGCCAGTTAGCGGATGTTGTTCAAATCCTGCGTAGTGGCATTATTTGACCATTTATAAGTCTTTGTTCCTGTACCACCGGTCACATAGCTGGTGGGTCAATTGCACTATTAGCGGCACCACAGGTAGCATCTGTTGCTACGGTCAGGTTCAGAGCATTTGGCTGCGTGATGATCTGGCTATGTTGCAGTACAATCATGGTCATCTGTAACAGTCACGGTATATGTACCAACAGAAAGGTTGTTCAAATCCTGGGTAACCGCTCCGTTTGACCATAAATACGTATGGAGTAGATCCCCTGGATACGTTAAGATTGATCGGAACCATCCGAACCACCATTACAAGATACATTCACCTTGGTTGCACTCAATGTAAGTACAGTATTGATTAATGGTCCGTGTTAAGGTTGCCGTACAGTCATTGGCATCCGTAACGGTTACAGTATACGTACCGGCAGAATGTTATTCAGATCCTGGGTAGTTGCTCCATTTGACCAACCATAGGCATATGATGTGCCACCAGATACGCTCAACACTGAGCCATCTGAAAGGCCATTACATGAAACGTCGACTTTGGTGGCGCTCAAACTTGGGCCACCAACATTGTCAACCGTCTCTTGTTTTAACAGCAGTACAGCCATTTGCATCGGTAACGGTAACGGTGTACGTGCCAGCAAGAATGTTGTTCAAATCCTGCGTAGTGGCATTATTTGACCATTTATAAGTCTTTGTTCCTGTACCACCGGTCACAGTCAGGTCAATTGCAACCATTAGCGGCACCACAGGTAGCATCTGTTGCTACTTATTGTCAGGCTCAATGCATTGGTTGGGTAACACTCCCGCTAAGTACCTGTACAACCATTGGCATCTGTAACGGTTACGGTATACGTACCTCGACAGAAAGGTTGCTCAAATCCTACAGTGGCATTGTTTGACCATAGATAGGTCTTTGTGCCTGTGCCACCGGTAACCGTCAGGACGACCGGAACCATCGGAACCGCCATTACAAGATACATTCACCTTTGTAGCACTCAAGTCCAGTGCACTAGGCTGTGTGATTGTCCGGCTCAAGGTAGCAGTACAGTCGTTAGCATCCGTAATAGTAACAGTGTATGTACCTGCCGGAATGTTGTTCAAGTCCCGCTAGTGGCATTGTTTGACCAAGCATACGAGTATGGACCAGTTCCACCGGATACACTGCTGATCGAACCATCGGAGCCACCAAAACAAGATACATTCACCTTTGTGGCGCTCGGAATAATTTCCGGAGTAACTTGATTGTTATGATATTAGACTCCACATAATCAGAACAACCTGCACGACGTACGCAACGACGGTAACAGGTAGTTTCGGTAATTGTAGGTGGGTTGTATGTGAGGCTATTACTCTCTGAAATAACCGTCCACTGGTTGCCATTAAATGACTGAGGAGACAGTTGGTCGTGGATTTAATCCAGATGATTTCCAGCACCTCGAACCACCCGTTGGGCTGCTCAGGTTTCCAATAGTCGTTGGATTGTAAGAAGGGCCACAACCAATTTGGCCTGGTCCAATAGTTCCGGGGTTGGTCACGTTATCACAAGTTGTGTATGATAGAGCATACACTGGTTGAATAACTGAGTTGAGTCATCGGCACAACCATTATCAACGGCACCAGTGCTCAAGTATAATTTGATCCGTTCCATTGGGTAAAAAATACGGAGCCCGGTAAGCTCTCTCTTTATATGCCTGTTCTAATTCGTCCTGGATATCGGCAGTATAGGAAGATGTTCCTACTACCGCGCCATTTTTCTTAAATACAACACGCCATTTTTCATTGTTTTGAACAGGTGACGTCGTGGAGCGACCAACGTAACCATCATACGACACAGCATCAGAAATATTGATGGTTACTGTTGAATTAAAATCTGCAGGATATGGGCCGGGGAATGGTATAAGTCAATGGGTTGTTACACTTAAGTCGTGTAATAGATGGTGCTCCAGTTCCTGGGTCAACAGTTTGTTGCCATAAAAGTATTAATTTCCTGAACAAATTGGGTCAGGGGCACAGAATGGAGGGCCGCTTGTATCGTTGGGGTCACAGGTTGTAGAATATGAAACACAAACACTGGAAGGGATAACAGAGTTTGGACCTGTTGGGCAACCTCCATTATTAGCATCCCAGTGTTCAATCACAATCTCATCCGTTCCGTTTGGCAAAAATACAGATCCTCCCAAAGCACCTCGCCAGTAGCCTTGCTGCACATAATCAGGTACATCACCTGTATAGGGAGTTGCATACACAACCGATCCGTTTTTCTTGAATACTACACGCCACTGCTCATTTACTTGTTCAACGGTTCCACGAGCGGCGTAACCGTCCCAAGAAACTGCATCAGATAGAGAAACAGTTACCGGGCCATTGAAGTCTGCTGGATACGGTCCCGGGATTGTATAGGTCATAATGTTACCACAAATCAATCGAACTGTTGACGGCTGACCATTATTCTCATTAATCGTTTGTGACCAAAGAAACTTATTTCCTCCACTACAGTTTGGTGTTGGGGCACAAAATGGTGGGGCACTTGTGTTGTTGGGGTTACACGTTTCAGTCAAATCATTTGGCACACGGTCATTCAAAACGTGTGCACGCCAGTATTCTCCGGCAAGTTCTTCAAATTCAGAAAAGTTGACATTCTGATCCAGTCCACGTCCTTCCCAGGTCTGAGTCAGGCTTTGGTATACAAAACCCGGAAGGGACTTTTTCCCTTTTAAAACTACTCCTTGTTGTGCTGTAAAGTCAAAAAGGATAAAGTTTGGGTTTGCTTCTTCATCCATGCCAACAAACGCCGGAATCTTCCAGGCTCCTTCACCAGCGATCCTAAACCACACAAGGCAAGTAGAGGATGGTGCTTGTGAAAATGCAATTTGATCGAAACTGCCCAATTCAGTAATGGACATTTCAATCACATTCAAGCGGTTGTCTTGCAATGCTACATTGCCTTCGCTGTCGATGGATGTATTGTTCAACAAGCCTTGAAATCTTGTATTCAAATACATCTCCAATTGGGATACATTATCACCAATAATTGAATTGGTGCTAATTACTCCTGATGGTGCAGTTGCAGATTGCGCAAATGATGAACTTGCATTGAATGCAAAGATCATCACCAACATGGTTAAAGTAATTCGTGTAGAGGA